>NZ_JAAIYP010000034.1 GCF_011022235.1 Magnetospirillum aberrantis SpK
AAAATGCCAGCGCCTCGGAGCAGGCGTCGGCCACCTCCGAGGAGCTGGCCACCCAGGCCGAGGCGTTGCAGCACACCATCGCCTTCTTCCGCGTCGATGGCAACGGTGCCGCCAAGCCCAGGACCAAGCCGGCGCCGGTCCGTCGCGCCGAGCCTGCCGTCCGGCCGGTGTCTCGTCCCACGGCCTCGGCCATGCGTCCGTCCGGCCGCAAGACAAACGGTGCCAAGCCTAACGGCAAATCCAATGGCAGCGGTTACGCCTTCGACCTGAGCGCGGGTGGCCCCGACGGTCAAGACGCCGAATTCGAACGCTGCTGAATACAACGAACGCACGACACCCCAGGGGGCTATTATGCGCATGTCGGTGAAACTGAAGCTTGCTCTGTCCTTTGGCCTGATCCTGGTGTTGTCGGCGGTGGCCGCATTCATTGGCGTCAACAGCCTGAACCAACTGGACCAGACGGCCCAAGGCTTGGTGAACGGTCCGGCCAAACGCCAGTCCATCGTGCAGGATTTGAACACGACCTTCGTCGCCGTGGTGAAGGCGGAAAAAAACATGATGTTGGCCGCCACCGAGGAGGACATCGAACGCTACGACAAGGAAGTCCTGGCCCTGCGTGACGAGGTCCGCAACCTGCGCGACGAATATCGCGGGGTGGCCAGCGAGGACGGACGCAAGCGCATCGACGCCTTCACCGTCGAATGGGAGCGTTACGTGGCGGTGCAGGACAAGGTGCGCGAACTGACACACCAAAACAGCAACGTCAAGGCACGTGAGATGAGCATGAAGATCGGCGCGCCCATCCTCCAGCCGATGATCGACGGGCTGCGGGCGTTGTCGCAGCGTCTTGAGACGGCTACCGGTGACCGGGCCAGGGCGCGGGTTCTGATCGACCGCATGGTCGGCCGCACCATCGAGGCGGTCAAGGACCAGAAGAACGCCCTGTTGCTCAATGACGTCGCCGCCATGGAACCCTATGAGCGGGCCTCCAACGAGGCGGTGGCCGACGTGCGCCATCTGCGCGACCAGGCCCGCCCGTTGTTGGGCGAGGAGGAGGGGCGCCAACTCGACCAGCTTTCGGCACAGTTCGAGCGTTGGGCCAAGACCAACACCGATGCCCTGGCGCTCAATCACGAGAATTCGAACACGCGGGCGGCGGAATTGTCCGCCAGCCAGGGGCGGCAGTCCCTGGACAAGGCGCAGCGCGTTCTTGACGACATCGTCGGGCTCAACCAAGTGCTGATGAAGGAGGCTACGCAGAACGCCAGCGAAACCGCGGCCAGCGTGCGCAACCTGTTGATCACCGTGGTCGTGGTGTCGCTGGTGCTCGGTATCGCCGCCGCCACCTGGATGGCGATAAGCATCAGCCGGGGCCTCGGCCGCTCGGTGGCGTTGGCCAACGCGGTGGCGTTGGGCGACCTCACCCAGACGGTCGAGGTTAGCAGCAACGACGAAATCAAGGATCTGGTCGATTCCCTCAACGCCATGACCGCCAATTTGCGTGCCACGGCGGGGGTTGCCGAGCGCATCGCCCAGGGCGACCTGACGGTTCAGGCCAAGCGACTGTCGGACAAGGATGTGCTGGGGATCGCGCTGGAAACCATGGTGGAGAAGCTGCGCGAGGTGGTGGCGGACGCGGGTTCGGCGGCGGAGAACGTGGCCGCCGGCAGCCAGGAACTGTCGGCCAGTTCGGAACAACTGAGCCAGGGGGCCACGGAACAGGCGTCGTCCACCGAGGAGGCGTCGGCGTCCATGGAGGAAATGGCGGCCAACATCCGCCAGAACGCCGAGAACGCCAGCCAGACGGAGAAGATCGCCCGCCAGTCGGCCAAGGACGCCCAAGCCTCGGGCGAGGCGGTGAGCCGCGCGGTCGAGGCGATGCGGACTATCGCCGAGAAGATCGGCATCGTCCAGGAGATCGCCCGCCAGACCGATTTGTTGGCGCTGAACGCGGCGGTCGAGGCGGCGCGGGCCGGCGAGCACGGCAAGGGGTTTGCCGTGGTGGCGAGCGAGGTGCGCAAGCTGGCGGAACGCAGTCAGGCGGCGGCGGCCGAGATCAGCGGCCTGTCGGGCGAGACGGTCAAGGTGGCGCAGGAAGCGGGCGACATGCTGGGCAAGCTGGTGCCCGACATCAAGAAGACGGCGGAACTGGTGGAAGAAATCACCGCCGCCTGCCGGGAGCAGGACATCGGCGCCGACCAGATCAACCAGGCGATCCAGCAATTGGACAAGGTGACGCAACAGAACGCCTCGGCGTCGGAACAGGCGTCGGCCACCTCCGAGGAACTGGCCACCCAGGCGGAAGCGTTGCAGCACACCATCGCCTTCTTCCGCGTCGATGGCAACGGTGCCGCCAAGCCCAGGACCAAGCCGGCCCCGGCGCGGCCGGTGGCCAAGTCGGCGGCGGTCCATGCGGTGGCCCACCTGACCGCCGCCGCGTCCGGCGTCCGCGCCGCGCCGCGCAAGGTCGCCGGGGCCAAGCCCAACGGCAAGGGCAACGGCAAGAGCAACGGCGCCGGTTACGCCTTCGACCTCAGCACCGGCGGCCCGGATGGCCAGGACGCCGAATTCGAACGCTGCTGACACATCTGTTCAGGGGGATACGGCCATGCGCATATCGATCAAGGCGAAACTCGGCGGGCTCGTCGGTCTGGCGATCGCCGGTCTGCTCGGGATCATCGGCGGTGGGATCGCCAAGGACAATGTCCTTGAGCAACTCTACGCGGTCGAGGGCATGGCCCAGCAGGTCGCCGTGGATATTCTCAATCTGCGGCGCTACGAAAAGGACTTCCTGCTGACCAACGCCGTCGCTGCCAAGGGGGAGCACGACAAGGTCTATGGCGAACTGGGGGGACGACTTCAGACCATCGCCGCCGCCGCTCGCGGCCACGGGCTCGAGGTGGGAAGCGAGTTGACGGCGTTGGCCAATGCCCTGGCCACCTATCGCGACACCTTTTCCCGTCTGGTCGAGATGCAGACCAAGGCGGGCCTGACCCCCGACCAGGGGCTCGAGGGAGAGCTGAGGCGGGCGGTGCAGGAGATGGAAAGAACAGCCAATGCGGCCAACAACGTGGTGCTGGTCCGCGACATCCTGATGATGCGGCGTCATGAGAAGGACTTCCTTCTGCGCGGCGAACAACAGACCATCGACCGGTTCGAGGCGGCCTACGCTTCGTTCACTCAGAATCTGGGACGTCGCCCCGTCGGCGGGATGGCCGAACGGGGCGATGCCTATCGCAGTGCGTTCATGGCCCTGGTCGAGGCCAAGCGGGCCATCGGGCTGGACCACAAAAGCGGCCTGATCGGCGCCATGCGCAGTGCTGTCCATGCCACCGACACGGTGCAGGAACAGGCGCTGACAAAGCTGCGCGAGGCGACGATGCAGGCCGGGGACCGGCTGCACAACACCATCGTCGCCATTTCGCTGGCGGTGGTGGTGGCCCTGGCCGCGCTTGGCGTCTATATCAGCCGGCAGATCCTGGCGCCGGTTCGTCAGTTGGCCCATTCCCTCCGCGTGTTGTCCACTGGCGACGTGGAAACGCCCATCGACATCCGCACCAACGATGAAATCAACGACATGGCCGAGGCGTTGCGGACCATGGCCGTCAACCTGCGCGCCACCGCCGGTGTCGCCGACCGCATCGCCCAGGGCGACCTGACGGTCCAGCCCAAGCGACTGTCGGACAAGGACACGCTGGGCATGGCGCTGGAAACCATGGTGGAGAAGCTGCGCGAGGTGGTGGCGGACGCGGGTTCGGCGGCGGAGAACGTGGCCGCCGGCAGCCAGGAACTGTCGGCCAGTTCGGAACAACTGAGCCAGGGCGCCACGGAACAGGCGTCGTCCACCGAGGAGGCGTCGGCGTCCATGGAGGAAATGGCGGCCAACATCCGCCAGAACGCCGAGAACGCCAGCCAGACGGAAAGGATCGCGCGCCAGTCGGCCAAGGACGCGCAGGTTTCAGGCGAGGCGGTGAGCCGCGCGGTCGAGGCGATGCGGACCATCGCCGAGAAGATCGGCATCGTCCAGGAGATCGCCCGCCAGACCGATTTGTTGGCGCTGAACGCGGCGGTCGAGGCGGCGCGGGCCGGCGAGCACGGCAAGGGCTTCGCCGTGGTGGCGAGCGAGGTGCGCAAGCTGGCGGAACGCAGTCAGGCGGCGGCGGCCGAGATCAGCGGCCTGTCGGGCGAGACGGTCAAGGTGGCGCAGGAAGCGGGCGAAATGCTGGGCAAGCTGGTGCCCGACATCAAGAAGACCGCCGAATTGGTCGAAGAGATCACCGCCGCCTGCCGGGAACAGGACATCGGCGCCGATCAGATCAACCAGGCGATCCAGCAATTGGACAAGGTGACGCAACAAAATGCCAGCGCCTCGGAACAGGCCTCGGCCACCTCGGAGGAACTGGCCACCCAGGCCGAGTCGTTGCAGCACACCATCGCCTTCTTCCGTGTCGATGGCAACGGTGCCGCCAAGCCCAGGACCAAGCCGGCGCCGGTCCGTCGCACGGAAAAGGTGGCGCATATGCTTACCCATCCGGTGACGGCGGTCCGCGTCGCACCGCGCAAGGTCAACGGCGTCAAACCGAACGGCAAGGGTAACGGCGCCGGTTACGCTTTCGACCTGAGCGCCGGCGGTCCCGACGGTCAGGATGCCGAATTCGAACGCTGCTGAGCGAAAGAGGAGAACCACCATGGACGGCGGCCGTAACTCCAACAATCAAAACGAGCAGGTCGTCACGCTGGGCCTGGGCAGCGAGATATTCGCGGTGGCGGTGGACCGGGTTCGGGAAATCCTCGACTTGGTTCCCATCACCCACCTGCCGCATGCGCCTGCTTATCTGTTGGGCCTGATCGATGTACGCGGTCGCGGCGTTCCGGTCATCGACCTGAGGGTCAAATTGGGCATGGCGGCAGTCGACCACACCCTGAACACCAGGATACTGGTGTTGCAATGCGACGTGGCCGGGCGGCCGCTGGACGTGGGGCTGATGGCCGACCGAGTCTACGAAGTCACCGCGCTGGACAGTGAGGCCACGGCACCGCCCCCCGATATGGAGCGGCTGTGGCATTCCGACTATATCGAACGCATCGGCCGTCATGGTGGCGACTTCGTCATCGTCCTCGACCTGATGCGGCTGTTCGCCGACGAAACCGCCCTGTTGCAAGCTGGCGCCGCATGCTGAGCCAGGGAGACTTCAAGCGTCTGGCCCGTTTCATCGAAGGCTATTGCGGAATCCGCATGCCCGACAGCAAGCGGACCATGTTGGAGGGGCGGTTGCGGCGGCGGCTGACGGCGTTGCGGCTGGACGACTACCACCAGTATTGCCGCTATCTCTTCGACGAAGACGGGTTGGCGGAAGAGGCGGTGCATCTGATTGACGCCGTGACCACCAACAAGACGGATTTCTTTCGCGAACCCGAGCATTTCCGCTATTTGGCCAGTACCGCGCTGCCCGATCTGCTGAATAGCCGGGGCGGGGGGCGGACGTCGAGGCTGGTGGTGTGGAGTTCGGCCTGTTCGGTCGGTGCCGAGCCCTATACCCTGGCCATGGTCTTGGCCGATCTGTCGGCGCAGGGAGCCGCCCAAGGGGCCGGCTTCGACTTCACCGTGTTGGCCACAGACATCTCGACCAGAGTGCTCGACAAGGCTGCGCAGGGTATTTATCCCGAGGACATGGTGGCGCCGGTGCCGCCGGAATATCGCCGGGCCTTCTTCATGCGGGCCCGCGACCACCAGCGCCATGAGATGCGGGTGGTGCCGGAATTGCGGGCCAAGGTGCAGTTCACGCGCATGAACCTGCTTGAGGATTCCTATCCGTTGGACCAGCCGGCGGATGTGGTGTTTTGCCGCAATGTCTTGATATATTTCGACAAGCTGACACAGCAACGGGTGCTGGAACGGCTGTGTGGCGCGTTGCGGCCAGGCGGATACCTGTTTCTCGGTCATTCCGAAACGGTGGGCAACCACCATCCGACCATCGTTCAAGTGGCGCCGACGGTGTTCGTGCGGATCTGACGCAAAAGGTGATGGGGGGAAGAATGAAGGACAAGGTCAAGGTCCTGGTGGTGGACGATTCGGCGTCGGTGCGTCAGACGTTGGCCGACATCTTGTCCAGTGATCCAGGCATCGAGGTGGTGGGGACCGCGGCGGACCCGTTTGTTGCCGCCCAGCGGATGCGCGATGTGCTGCCCGATGTCATCACCCTGGATGTGGAGATGCCGCGCATGGACGGCATCACGTTTCTGCGCAAGATCATGGCGCAGAGGCCGATTCCGGTGGTCATGTGTTCGTCGTTGACCGAACAGGGATCGGAAACCCTGATGCAGGCGCTGGAGGCCGGCGCCGTCGACGTCGTCCTCAAGCCCAAGATGGACGTCCGCCAGTCGCTGTTGGAAACCGCCGCCACCATCTGCGACACCGTGCGTGCCGCAGCTCATGCCCGTTTGTCGCAAATGCGCGCGGTGCGCGATTGCCGTCGTCCGGTCGAACGCAAACTGTCGGCCGACGTGATCATGCCGCCGCCGGCGCCGGGTGCCCATGCCATGGCGCGAACCACGGAAAAGGTGGTGTGCATCGGCGCTTCGACCGGCGGCACCGAATCGTTGCGGGTGGTGCTCGAAGGGTTGCCGGTGGACAGTCCCGGTATCGTCATCGTCCAGCATATGCCGGAAAAGTTCACCGCCGCCTTCGCCCGCCGCCTTGATGGCCTGTGCGAGGTCGAGGTCAAGGAAGCCGAGGACGGCGACACCGTGTTGCGCGGCCGGGTGCTGATCGCGCCGGGCAACCGCCACATGCTGTTGCAACGGAGCGGAGCGCGCTATTACGTCAGCATCAAGGACGGGCCGCAGGTGTCGCGCCATCGGCCGTCGGTGGACGTGCTGTTCCGTTCGGCGGCCCACCATGCCGGCGCCAACGCCCTGGGCATCCTGATGACCGGCATGGGGGACGACGGGGCCAGCGGCATGGCCGAGATGCGGGCCGCCGGTGCCACCACCATCGCCCAGGACGAGGCCAGTTGCGTGGTGTTCGGCATGCCGAAAGAGGCGATCGCCCGTGGTGGCGTCGAAAAGGTGGTGCCGCTTGATCTGTTGGCGGCCGAAATCCTGAGAGCCGACAAGGGCTGATCAGAACAAAAGGTCGTCGATCTCGGTCTCGGTGGGTTCCGTCCGCGGGGGGGCGTCGGCGGTCGCCGCGGCGGCGCCGAACAGGTCGTGCAGGGCGCGTTCGCTGGCCATGGTGTAATTTCCCGATAGCCGCGACAACACCAGATTCTTGAGTTCCTCGATTCGGGAGGTGTCGATCGGCGTGCTGGCGGCGATGTCGTTCAGACCTTGAGCCACGTTGCGCAGGCGCCGGGCGAAGCCGTCGGATACGGCGATGTGCTCGCAGCCGCCGCGCAACAACATCTGTGCCCGATGGCTGTCCGTTTCCAGCACGTTCAGGGCCGCCGCCTGTTCGGCACCGATTGCCGATAGTCGTTCTGTCGCTTCGCGCAGGCGGGCAACCGCCAAGCCGATGGCCTCGCCGTCGTGGCCGTTGTGGTTGTCGGCCAGGATTTCGGCCAGGGCTTGGGCGGTTTGAAGGCCGGACATCAGGGTTTCAGCGTCTTCCTCCGTGCGGGTGGCCAACTGGCGTAAACTTTGTGCCACCACGCTGAGGGTCCGGCCACGGTCGCCCAGCCGGGAGCATTTGAACGAAGCGTTGAGCGCCATGATCTTGAGGTCGGCCTCGATGGAATGGATCGCCTCCACATGGGCGACCATGGTGGCGACGGCGGTGCATACCGAGTTCATGGTTCCCCCGGTGCGCGTCAGTGCCGTGGCGTATTCCTCGAGCAGTCGTTCGACCTGACCGATCTCGCGACCAAGGTCGGTCAGGAACGAGCCGTCGCCGCCGCCGAAACTGTCGCGGCCCAGGGAGGTGATGGCCTCGGTCTCGCCGGCAAGGTCGGCCAGACTGATCGACACTTGGCCGACTTGTTCCAAAAGATCGGCGGCGGTCTGCTCCAACTGGTGGGCCTGCAACGAGGCCACCAGAGAGACCGCCTGGGCGGTGTCGGCGGCAGGCACGTCGGGGGGCGGGACGCACAACCCGCCCAGCACGGTCATCGCCTCGGCGACGTGTTCTGTGCGCTGGCGGGTGATGTCGCCGATCTGCAAGGCCATGACCGCTTGTCCGACCTTGTCGCCGGCCAGACGCGAACGTCGGCCGATCGAGGCGGCTGCCTCCGCCACCTGGCGCCGCTGTTCGTTCAATGTATGCAGGCTGTCGTCCAACCGGTGGGTCAGGGACAGCAACGCGCCGCCGTGGCGTTCGGCAAAGCCAGCCTGAGCCTGTCGCGCTTCCGACGTGTCGGCGGTAAGGGCGTGCAGTTCCGTGGACAGTACCGCCAATTCACGGGCCGCGTCGGCGGCCAGCCGGTCGATCTCTCGGGTGAAGACGGAAAAGTCGGTGCTGCGGTCGTCAAGATGGGCGGCCTCGACCTTGGCGTTCAGAGCCACCAGCTTGACTTCGGCGACGGTGCGGCTAAGCCGCACCAGCCGGCTGGCCATCGCGGTCAATGCGCCTTCCAACCCGCTCAGTCTTGTCACCGTGTCGCCCTGGCCGGTGGCGCCCAATTCGGCCGCCACCGCCAACGCCGCCGTCAAGTCGTCAATGCAGGCACGCATATCGGTGCGTTCGAATTGGGCGGTCAGGGCGGTGAAGGTCTGGGCGATGGTGTCCCAGCACGTCACCGCCTCACCCAGACCGCTGCCGGCATCCAGGAACACCGCCTCCAGACCATCGGCGACGCCGCTTAGTTCGGCGAAAGCGTGTGCGGTCTGCCGGTCGAATCCCGTAACAAAGGCGTTTGTCATGGCCGTCTTCTCCGCCTGGCGCCGTTGTGTCCTCGGATTATCTCTGCGACCGCAAGCGGTGGACAAGGCTGAGCACCATCCTCCTCCCCTCCCTCAGAAGAGGGGCGGAGAGGGGGAGTAGACGCTATCCATACGATAAAATACCACCGGCTGTGGTGTGTTGAGGCTGTCTGCCACAACATTTTATGGCGCAGAGGATTTTTCACCGAAAGCATGTTGTCCATGCGGATAGTAGACAACGGTAAAACGGATGTTAGTCTTTGGTTGAACTTTCAAAAGTTGGGCAAAGAAGGGTGGCGCTATGACTATCGTTGTGGCAGGAGAAAACCGTCTGGCCAAAGACAACCTTATCTCAAGCATTTTAGAGAATTCCGAGATAAATGCGATGTCATTGGACAACCTTGAGGATGTTGTCGCCGCCGCCGACAGCATGGACGCGGACACGCTGGTGCTCCTTGATTACGAAATGGGGGCGGCAATAGAGACGTTGTATGAACTGCGCAGCCGTTTGAACGGGCGCCTCTGGGTGGCACTATACAGTGCGCCGGGAAACCCGGACGAAGCCATGCGTTGCCTTAATCTCGGGTATGACGGCTATTTGCCGCGCACCATGCCGGCGTCGGCCATCGTCTGCGCCATACAGTTAATGATGCGGGGGGAACGGTTCGTGCCCTCCATCACCATCGACGGTTCGCCACGCATGTTCGGCGAACGGACGAGGAGCCTGTCGGCGTTGTCGCCGCGACAAAGCGAAATCCTCAGCCTGGTCGCGACCGGCGCCTCGAACAAGCACATCGCCCGTGCGTTGCTGGTCGAGGAAGTGACGGTGAAATCACACGTCAAGGCGATCTTTCGCAAACTGGGGGTTCGCACCCGAACCGAGGCGGCCCGCTACATGCTGACCGGTGCCGAGCGGCTACGGCCGCAACAGGCGCTGTTCTGACGCTGGATGCGGGCTATTTCTTCACGCGAAACCTGGAGCCGGCGAACCCGCCGCCGGCTTCTTTGGGCCGTACAAAGCGGTCTGACTGCTTCGGGACGAATTGCGCGGGAAAGCTACCTCCGCTCAAGTTGCTGGTAGACACTCATCCACCAGCCCGGCCGAAGCGACCATTCGCAAGTTCTTCATATGGAGAGGATGTCACCCTCAAGGACGAAGCTGGCGCGCTGCCGATCTTCATCGGAACGACCACCCTGGGCGCAAAACGGACCTGAAACATCAAATCGCTTTCATCGCGAGTCGGCTCAGTACCCGAACAGACGTGTCCAAGTCCGCCCTCTTCCGTCATTTCGCAAGCATCGCGCAAGCGAAGGGCCGGTTCCTGGGGAAGGAACCGGCCCGCTTGTTCGAGGGACCTAAGAGAGGAGAGAACGGTCCCCCGAGTCCCTTGCATGCGGCGGACCTGTCGGTTCGCCGCCTTCACCGGCTCACGAGCAGCCGGTGGTGCCGCCGCAGGTGTCGCATTTCAGGCAGGTGCCGTTGCGGACCAAGGTGAAGTTGCCGCATTCCGGGCAGGCGTCGCCCTCGTAGCCCTTCATGCGGGCGTGGCGGATCTGTTCGGCGCGGGCGTCGAACTCCAGGATGGCGGTTTCGGTGTCCACCTCGAGCGCCATCACCGGCTGGCTGATCGGGGTGGTGGTGGTGCCGGTCAGGTCGGCCGACAGGCCGGCATTAGTCGGCGCGCCGCCCTTCACCACCAAGAACTTGGACCGCACGTAACCCTTGGACGCGACCCGCTCGACCACGGTGTTGAGCGCCGCCACGCCCTGGCCGCTTTGCGCCGCGCCCTTGCCCACGGTGTCGGGAGTCAGGTCGGCCGGCTCCACATGGGCCAGATCGTTGCGCGACAGGTAGGAAATGGCCAATTCGCGGAAAATGTAGTCCAGGATCGAGGTGGACATTTTGATGGTGTCGTTGCCCTCCACCATGCCCGACGGCTCGAAGCGGGTGAAGGTGAAGGCCTCGACGAATTCCTCGAGCGGCACGCCGTATTGCAGGCCGATGGACACGGCGATGGCGAAGTTGTTCATCATGGCGCGGAAGGCGGCACCTTCCTTGTGCATGTCGATGAAGATCTCGCCCAGCTTGCCGTCTTCGTATTCACCGGTGCGCAGGTAGACCTTGTGGCCGCCGACGATGGCCTTTTGGGTATAGCCCTTGCGACGATCGGGCAGCTTGCGCCGCGCCGCGGCGATGATGCGCTCGACCACATGTTCGGCCACGATCTCGGCCCGTGCCGCCAGCGGCGCCTCGGCGATGGCTTCTTCCAATTCGCCGGCGTCGTCGAGCACGGCGGCCTGAAGCGGCTGGCTGAGCTTTGAACCGTCGCGATAAAGCGCATTGGCTTTGAGGCCCAGGCGCCACGACAGCATGTAGGCGTTCTTGCAATCGTCGATGCTGGCCGAGTTCGGCATGTTGATGGTCTTGGAAATGGCGCCCGAGATGAACGGCTGGGCGGCGGCCATCATGCGGATGTGGCTTTCCACCGACAGGAAGCGGGTGCCGATCTTGCCACAGGCGTTGGCGCAGTCGAACACCGGAAGATGTTGGGCCTTGAGGAAGGGAGCACCTTCAAGGGTCATGGCGCCGCAGCAATAGGTGTTGGCGGCGTCGATCTCGGCACGCGAAAACCCGAGATGGGCCAGCATGTCGAAAGACAGGTCGTCCAGTCGGGCCGCCGGGATGCCCAGCGTGCCGACGCAGAAATCGGCGCCCAGGGTGTACTTGTTGAACACGAACTTGATGTCGAAGGCCGATTCCAGGCTCTGTTCCAACCGTTCGAGCGTGGCGTCGTCGAAGCCCTTGGCCCGCAGGCGGTCATGGTTGACGCCGGGAGCGTTGCGCAGCGTGGCATGGCCGACCGCGTAGCGGATGATCTCGGCCACGTCGCTTTCGGAATAGCCGAGCGTGCGCAACGCCTCGGGCACCATGCGGTTGATGATCTTGAAATAGCCGCCGCCGGCCAGCTTCTTGAACTTCACCAGGGCGAAGTCGGGCTCGATGCCGGTGGTGTCGCAATCCATCACCAGACCGATGGTGCCGGTCGGGGCGACCACGGTGGCCTGGGCGTTGCGGAAACCATGCTTTTCACCCAGTTCCAGGGCGTTGTCCCAGGCCAGACGGGCGGCCGCCACCAAGGTAGCGTCGGGGCAGTTGTCGGCGTCCAGCGGCACCGGGTTGGTGGCCAGCCCTTCATAGCTGGAGGTCAGGCCATAGGCGGCGCGGCGATGGTTGCGGATCACCCGCAGCATGGAATCGCGGTTGGAAGAGAAGCCGGGGAAGGCGCCCAACTCGGATGCCATCTCGGCCGAGGTGACATAGGATTCGCCGGTCATCAGCGCGGTGATAGCGCCGATCAGGGCACGGCCCTTGTCGGAATCGTAGGGAATGCCCGAAGCCATCAACAGGCCGCCGACATTGGCGTAGCCCAGGCCCAGCGTGCGGAAGTCATAGGACAGCTGGGCGATCTTCTCGGACGGGAACTGGGCCATCAGCACCGAGATTTCCAGCACCATGGTCCACAGCCGGCAGGCGTGGCGGAAACCCTCGATGTCGAAGTCGCCGTTGCGGTCGCGGAAGGTCAACAGGTTCAGGGATGCCAGATTGCAGGCGGTGTCGTCCAGGAACATGTATTCCGAGCACGGATTGGACGCATTGATGCGTCCCGATTCCGGGCAGGTGTGCCAGTCGTTGATGGTGGTGTCGAACTGGATACCCGGATCGGCGCAGGCCCAGGCGGCTTCGCCGATGTGTTCCCACAGGGCACGCGCCGGCAGGGTCTTCTTGACCACGCCGCTGGTACGGTGCTTGAGCACCCATTCCTGGTCCTCGATCACCGCGTTCAGGAAGTCGTCGGTGACACGCACGGTGTTGTTGGAATTCTGGCCCGATACGGTCAGGTAGGCCTCGGAATCCCAGTCGGTGTTGAGCACCGGGAACTCGATCTCGTCATATCCCTGGCGGGCGAATTGGATCACGCGCTGGATATAGTTTTCCGGGATCATCACCGCGCGGGCGGCCAGGATGGCCTTGCGCAGCTTTTTATTCTGCTTGGGGTCGAAGCGGGATTCGCTGTCGGCGTCGCCGTCCCACTGGTTGCAGGCGGCCATGACCTCGGCCAGATGCTTGCTCGCCAGCTTGGAGCCGGTGACCAGGGCGGCCACCTTCTGCTCTTCCTTGACCTTCCAGTTGATGAATTCCTCGATGTCGGGGTGGTCCACGTCCACCACCACCATCTTGGCGGCGCGGCGCGTGGTGCCGCCCGACTTGATGGCGCCGGCCGCGCGGTCTCCGATCTTGAGGAAGCTCATCAGGCCCGAGGACTTGCCGCCGCCCGACAGCCGTTCACCGACGCCGCGCAGCTTCGAGAAGTTGGTGCCGGTGCCCGACCCGTACTTGAACAGGCGCGCCTCGCGCACCCACAGGTCCATGATGCCGCCTTCGTTCACCAGATCGTCCTCGATGGACTGGATGAAGCAGGCGTGCGGCTGCGGATGCTCATAGGCCGATTTGGAACGGACCAGCTTGCCGGTCTTGAAATCCACGTAGGAATGGCCCTGGCCGGGACCGTCGATGCCATAGGCCCAATGCAGGCCGGTGTTGAACCATTGCGGAGAGTTGGGGGCGCCCATCTGGGCGGCCAGCATATGGGCCATCTCGTCACGGAAGGCGCGGGCGTCGTCGTCGGACGCGAAATAGCCGCCCTTCCAACCCCAATAGGTCCAGGTTCCGGCCAGACGGTCGAACACCTGACGGGCGCTGTTTTCGCCGACCAAACGCTCGCTCTCGGGCAGTTCGGACAGGGCGGCGGCGTCGGGCTCGTGCCGTTGCAGCCATTCGGGGACGCCCTTTTCCGCGACGCGCTTCAGGCGCGCCGGCACACCGGCCTTGCGGAAATATTTCTGTGCCAGCACGTCACAGGCCACCTGCGACCAATCGGCGGGGACTTCGATGTCGTTGGCGGAAAACACCACCGAGCCGTCGGGATTGCGAATCTCGCTCGACGTGGTGCGGAATTCGAGGCCGCTGTAAGCGGTTTCCCCGGCCTTGGTGAAGTGACGCTGGACGCGCATTGGTTCCCCTCTTCGAAACGGTCGGCCTGTGGCGATGCCGGTGGCGACAGCCGGAACCGAGGAATCCCCATTCCCTCCAGGTTCAGCCTAGCCACACAAGATGTGGTGGCTCGCCTCCAGACGACGCGCAGGTTATGCCAGGGGCGTTACAGGATCAACAAGATTTTGTCCCGATTTTGTAAACGGAACACATTATATAGTTACAAAAAATACGGTGTTTTAAACGTATGCCGACGGATGCGAAGGCACCTCTGGACGCGTGGCCCCGCATTTGCCATAGTCCCGCCCTGCAATCGCCAATCGCCACCCTCTGAAAGAGCGGGGAAAAGATGACCAGCTTCGGCACCCTGATGTATACCTGGGCCAAGGGCCGCCTGGTGGGCACCGACACCAAGGGCAACCGTTATTACACCGAGCGTTCCGCCGCCAAGAACCGCCGCACCAAGCGTTGGGTGATCTTCAACGGTCCGGCCGAGGCCTCGACCATTCCGTCGGAATGGCACGCCTGGCTGCATTACACCGCGGACAAGCCGTTGACCGACATGCCGCGCCAGCCCTGGCAAAAGCCGCACGAGGCCAACGCCACCGGTTCCGCCGGCGCCTATTTGCCGCCGGGTCACGACCTGCGTGGTGGCCAGCGCGAGCGTGCCGCCGGCGATTACGAGGCTTGGCAGCCCTGAGTTCCAAGGGGCGGGAGACAATGTCCATGGTCACCAAGGGCGGATACCGCGACACTGTTCTGGGCGCCACCGTCGTCCTGACGGCAGCCGTCCTGTTGGGCTTGGTCTACGCCAAGGACGACCGGCCCGAACAAGGGGAAACCGATGGCTACATCCTGACGGCGCTGTTCAAGCGCGCCGACGGGATCAGTGTCGGTTCCCTGGTCCGCCTGTCCGGGGTCAACGTCGGCAAGGTGGTGGACCAGAAACTTGCCCCCGATTATCGCGCCCGTCTGACCTTGCATATGGAGCAAGGGGTCGAGGTGACCGCCGACACGGCCGCCGTCATCCAGACCGACGGGCTTTTGGGCGCGAAATACATCGAGCTCAAGCCCGGCGGCGACGAACGCATGCTGGAGCCGGGACAGGAGATCGCCTTCACCCAGGACGCCATGGTCCTTGAGGAATTGGTGGGCATGATCATCGAGCAGGCCAAGGCCAAGCGCGGCTATGCCGGCAAGCCGGTGCCGTCGCTTACCGAATAGGCGAGCGCGAGAAGAGGTCTAGAAAACATGGGACGTAATCTCATCGAGACGATCATGGGCGCGGTGGTGTTGGCGGTTGCCGGCTTCTTCCTGGCCTTCGCCTATAACCATGCCGATCTCAAGCAGGTTGCGGGTTACGGCCTCAGCGCCCAGTTCGCCAGCATCGGCGGGTTGGAGGATGGTTCGGACGTCCGCATCAATGGAATCAAAGTGGGGACCGTCGCCAGTCATCAGCTTGACCCGGTGACCTTCAACGCCGTTCTGCATCTGACCATCATGCCGGAAATCCGTCTTCCCACCGACACGGTGGCGACCATCGCCAGCGACGGTCTGTTGGGCGGCAAGTTCCTGAAACTGGAACCAGGCCGGGCGACCGGGCGGATCGAGGACGGCGGCACCATCACCAAGACCCGGGATTTCAAGTCCATCGAGGAAATGGTGGGCGAGTTGATCTTCCTGGCGACCTCGGACGCACCACCGGCGGCGGGAACCGCCAAGCCGGCGGCTCCCACGGTTCCGGCCGAGGAACAGTAAGCAACTTTTAGAACAAGGACGCGCCGCCCGGCCATGCCAAGGCAGGAATGACCGGGCAATCCTTGCCGCCCTGGTTGTTTTTGCCGGTCTGTTGGGTGGCGGCCAGAACGGATTGGCTTTGTCCGTCCTGTTGCTGTTGCTGCTTGGCCTGTTCCTCCTGGACGCGCTTGTCCACTTCCTCTTGGATCTTCTGCTCCAGGATCTGTTGCATGACCGGGGACAGTTTGGCCATGGAATCGTCGTCCACGCCCATTTCCGCCATGATCTGCTCACGCAACTTTTCCTTGAGCTTTTCCAATTGGGTGTCGCGAACCCAGGCACTGAAGCCTTTCTCCTTGATGGCGTCCATTTCGCTGGCGCGGGCTTGTTCTGCGGCCTCTTTTTTCTGCGCGGCCTCAAGTGCCGCGTCGAAGCCGCTGGCGGTGGTCGTGGCGCCGACGGCAACCGCTGCCGAACCGGTGGTCGCCGTTTGGTTCGAGAGGGGATCGATCATCGCAGGTCTAGCTCCTGGTGGTACTTGCGGGTAATTTCTGCAAGAGTCGCGCCAGAGCGAAACGGAGGACGCGCGTGAAAGCCATCGTTGTGCTGTGTTGTCTGGCTTTGGCCGGCTGTGTCGAGGTATCCCGGTTCAAGGATGCCGGGGGCGATCTCTATTACGCGGATTGCGACAACCCGATTCGTCTGCAAAGCTGCCGTTCCGCGCTGGAATCCACCTGCCCGGCCGGGTACGATTTCGTTCGGACCAATACCCGCGATGACGGCGGGAAAACGGTCTACACCAATTCTGGATTCTTTCGATGCCGTTGACCCGTTTGCGTTTTCCGTTTCTTGCCTTGACCCTTGGCGTGGGCGTGCCGTTTGTCGCCGCCGCGCAGGGGGCGCCGGACCTGTCGATGGATGTGGCGGTCTTGCAGGGATTGGACAAGGTGACCGCCCATGTGGTCACCATCGAGGCCCCGGTCGGCCAGCCGGTGCGGTTCGGCACGCTTGAGATCATCGCCCGTTCGTGCAAGAAGCGCCGGCCCGAGGAAAACCCGGAAAGCGCGGCTTTCCTCGACATCTGGGAGTTGCGTCCCAACCAACCGGCGCAAAGCCTGTTCCGGGGCTGGATGTTCGCCTCCAGCCCGGCGCTGTCGGCCATGGAACACCCGGTCTACGACATCCGCGTCCTTGACTGCGAACAGTGATCAGCCGGCGGCGATGCTGTCCGGGATGGCGTGGCGCCAGTCCACGGTTTCTCGGGGAAACACTGTCGGAACCGCCACCGCTGCGGCCAACAGGTCGCGGTAGCGTTCGCGCGGGATCTCCACCGCCCCGAAACGGGTCAGATGGTCGGTGATGAACTGAGTGTCGAGCAACGCATATCCCGCCGTCCTGAGCCGCGCCACCAAATCCACCAGCGCGACTTTCGAGGCGTCGGTCTCGCGGCTGAACATGCTTTCGCCGAAAAACGCCGATCCCAGCGCTAGCCCGTAAAGACCGCCGACCAAGCGTCCGTCCCGCCAACTCTCCACTGAATGGGCCAGTCCCAAACGGTGCAGTTCAACGAACAGGCTGACGATTTCGTCGTTGATCCAGGTTTCCGTGCGGTCCGCCGTGTTTTCCGCACATGTTTCCATGACCGTTTCGAAAGCCGTGTCGACGCGAATATCGAACGTTCCGCGCTTTAACGTCTTTTTCAACGAGCGTGGCACATGGAAGGCGTCGAGCGGCAAGATTCCGCGCTGTTCCGGGTCGATCCAGTACAGGTGGCGGTCGTGACGCGACCGGGCCATGGGAAAGATGCCCATGGCATAGGCGCGCAACAGCAAGTCACAGGTCAAGGGGCGCATGAGGTGCGTTTCCGTCCATCAACCCTGGATAGCTATTACGCCAGCAAAACGCGGGCCGCCAGGACAAAAATGCTCAGTTACGGGGCCGGGCGAGGCTGACATGGAAAACGGTGCCTTGCTGCGGTGCCGGTTCGACCCAGATACGGCCGCCGTGATGTTCGGCGATTTTGCGGCAGGCGGCCAAGCCGATGCCCGTGCCTTGGTATTGCTTAGGGGTAACCAATCGAGAGAACAGGGCGAAAAGGCGATCATATTGCGAGGGATCGACGCCGATGCCGTTGTCGGCGACCGAGATGATCCATTCCATCGGTGTTTCGCGGCAACTGATGTTGACGCATGGGGCGCGGTCGGGAGCACAAAATTTGACGGCGTTGCCGATCAGGTTCTGGAACAGGCGTTCCAGTTCCGAGGCGCTGGCGTTGATCGTGGGAAGCGGTTCCTCGACGGTGATCCGGGCTTGTGCTTCGGTGATGGCTTCGCCCAGGTTGGACAGGGCGCGGCGCAGCGGTTCTTCCAGGGCGACATCCTCGCGCGGGGACGATTGGCGGCCGATGCGGGAATATTCCAGCATGTCGATGATCATGCGATCCATGCGCTGGGCGCCGTCAATGGCATAGCCCAGGAACTCGGCCATTTCCTCGTCCAGCCCGGTTTTTCTCAAGCGCCGTTCGATCAGTCCCATATAGCTGCTGATCATGCGTAGCGGCTGGCGCAGGTCGTGGGACGCCACATAGGCGAAGCGTTCCAACTCGGCATTGGAGCGCAAGAGATTCTCGTTGAGTTCCTTCATGGTGGAAACGTCCTGGGCCGCCCACACCACGCCCAGTTCGGGGGTGGTTTCGTCCACCAGATGCGCGACCAGATGCACCCAAACCTGGGTGCCGTCGCGGCGGCACATCAACACGTCGTCGGTGAAGGTGCCGCCGTTCACAACCATGGGATAGGCTCGCTGTCTGACGTCCTCGCTTTGCGCCGGGTCGCCGTACAGGATGGATGCCGAAAGTCCCGCCAAATTCTCGCCATCACGACCATAAATACGGCAAAACGCCTCGTTGGCCTGGACGATGATACGGTCCAGACCCAGGATGGCGATGCCAACGGGCGTATTGGCCAAGATGGCCTGTTGGTAGCTGGCCAGCCGATGAATTTGTTCGGCGGCCTGGCGCTGGACGGTGATGTCGTGGACGATCTTGGCGAAGCCGCGAACGCCGCCCGATTCGTCATGCAGGGCGGTCAACACCTGATGAGCCCAAAAGCGGGAGCCGTTCTTGCGGACGTGCCAGCCCTCGATTTCGGCGTGGCCATGGCTGCGGGCGGTTTCCAACATTGTCCGAACCACGCCGTTGGTCACATCCTCGGGGGGGTGGAACAACTCGGTGGATTGGCCGATCACGTCTTCTGCTTCATAACCCTTGATGAGCTTCGCGCCCTGGTTCCAGGTCTGTACCCGTCCCTCGGGGTCCAACAGCATGACGGCGTAGTCGCGGATGCCGTCGACCAGCACACGGAAGCGTTCCTCCGAGGCGCGCAAGGCCTCGGTGGTGGTCACCTGTTGGGTGATGTCTTCGAAAATCCAGATATAGCCCCGACCGGTTTTGCCGGGATGGATAAGCCGTCCCGTCAATTTGAGCCACAGGGGGGTGCCGTCGGCACGATGTGTGAAAACGGTGTCTTCGAAGGTGCCGCCAGCCGTGATCTCGGGATAGGCGTGGTTTCCCAGCGCGGTGTAGACCGAATCGTCGCCATAAAGCACGCGGGTGCTCTGTCCTTTGAGGGAGGCGGGAGGAACCCGGAAAATCGCGGCCAAGGATTCGTTGGCGTCGATGATGTGGCGCTTGTGGTCCACCAGCGCCAGCCCGATGGGGGTATTGGCGAAAACGGCTTCCAGTCGGGCCGAGGCGTCCGAAGCCTGTTCCAGAGCCTTTTCCTCGTCGTGCCACGACCGCAGAATATGGCGGGCGCCCCAGGTGCTGAGCGCGCAGAACAACATGATCAGGGCAACGGTGCGGACCAGTTCGCTCCACCATTCCCGCAGATAGTCCTGGGTGGCCAGGCCGACAAGGATATAGAGCGGGTGATCTCCGATTTTGCGATAGGAAACGGTGCGAGTGACGCTGTCGATGGGGGTCGTGGCGAAATAGGTGCCGGCTTGGGGCTGGCGTTTGACCAGTTCCGCCAGTTCGTTCGAACGGCTGGCGGAACGGATGGTGGCTGTGCCGTTGTCCAGGGTTTCGGGATAACGGACGACCACCGCCAGCGAAGCGTCGCGCAAGGCCACGGCGCCACGGCTGCCGAGGTCGAGTTGTTCGAAATTGCGCGACAGCTTGTCCAGGCTGATCGGGGCATAGGCCACGCCGGCGAAGCTGCCGTCGTGGTGGCTGATACGGCGGGCGGCCACGATGACCCATTGTTCCGTGGCCCGCCCCAAGACCGGGGACGAAATGACCAGAACGTCGTCGTCGCTTTGGCTCAGGCGGCGGAAATAATCGCGGTCGCCGACATGGAGGTCGTGTTCGGCCCCTTCACCGACTGCGTGGACGACCGTCCCCTTGGCGTCGGTGACACGCAATCCGATGACCTCGTCGGTTCGGCGGGATTGGCGGTCCATCAGTTCCAGAACGGCGCCGTCGTCACGGTATCCCCGTCGTTC
The DNA here is from genome assembly GCF_011022235.1 of Magnetospirillum aberrantis SpK. Classification (GTDB taxonomy): domain Bacteria; phylum Pseudomonadota; class Alphaproteobacteria; order Rhodospirillales; family Magnetospirillaceae; genus Magnetospirillum; species Magnetospirillum aberrantis. The sequence goes on from NZ_JAAIYP010000034.1 coordinate 20,150, forward strand.
CTGGCTTTTGATTTCTTCAGCCACCGTCAGCAAACCGTCGTCGATGCGGTCGAAGGTGGCGGCAAGGCTGCTTTCCAGCAAGTGGGTCAGGTTCTGGGAAACGGTATCGGCGGTGTGGTGCTGGTGTTTCCAACTGTTGACCAGGGCAAGGGTGGCCAGAACCACGGCGAACATGTTCGCCATCACCACCAGGGCGGTCAGACGGTAGGCGAAGGAGCGGCTTTGAGCGGGTTTCCCCGAGGATGCAGGGTCAGGCGCTGGCACTGTGGATGTCCTCGGCAACCGGCAAGGTGAAGTGGATGGAGCATCCCTTGCCCGGCATCGACGTCGCCCAGATGTGGCCGCCATGGCTTTGCACCAGGACGCGGCACAAGGGGAGGCCAAGGCCGGTGGAATCCGGATTGCGGTCGTGGGCGGTCTCGAAGGCGCGGAACAGATGTTCGCTGTTGATCGGCGGCAAGCCAGGCCCGTCGTCGGCCACGGTGATGCGCCAACCATCCTGATGTGGTGCGGAACAGACGGTCACGGTGATCGGCTGGTGCCCCTGGCAATGGCTGGCGGCGTTGGTGAAAAGCTGGACGAACACTTCCAGCACCATGGAAGCGTCCGCCTGGACGGCGGGAAGCGGCTGAACGTCGAACCGTATTTTCTCGGCGGGCCAGCGTTTCCTGGTCTTGGAGATGGCGTCTTCCGCCACGGCGGCGCAATTCGTCGGGCAAAGTCGCGGTTCGTCGCACAGCGCGGCGACATAGCGGGGATAATCGCGCAGCAGGGCGTTGAGGTGAATGTTGGCGGCGGTGATGAAGCCCAGCCAATGGTCACCTTCGTCGCTTTGGCCGCTCGCCAGTTCCCGCAGTTCCCCGATATGGTGGGTCAGCTCGGCCAAAGGCTGTTGCAGGTCGGCCGCGATCAGTTGGATCAGTTCGTGCAGACGGTTGTTGGCTTCGGCCAACCGCTCGGAACGTTCTTCGGTCGCTTCGCGGGCCGCGGCCAATCCAGAGGTGCGGTTGGCCACCTCCGTCGCCAGTCGCCAGCGGTAATGGGCCAGGCGGCCGGCGTGCTGGTCCGCGCGATGAGCCCAAAAGTACAAGATGAGCGAGGCGATTATCGCCAGCGCTGTCGACAGCACGGTGACGATTCGCCATTCGTGCAGTGTCTTGTCACGGGAATAGCCGGAGGTCACCACCAGGGGAAAGCCGGGCAAGACCCGATATCCCAGCAACTTGTCGTTCCCGTCGGCCTTGGAAATCAGGTGGGCCGTGCCTTCCGTCGCGCGTGGCAGGTAACGCACGAACAGGTCGGAATTGGAAATGTCGATGCCGAATTTTTCTTCGTGCTTGGGAGCGCGGGCGACCATGTGCCCGCTGAGCGTGATGACCGCGGTTCCGCCATTGGGATCCAGCAGAACCGTTTCCAGGAACCGGGCGTAAAGGTCCGGGTTGACGGAGGCGAACACGATGCCGTCGAAGCGCCCCTGAGCGTCGAGGATGGGATGGCTGAACTGGATGGAACGATGCTTGGTGATCGGGCCAAGTCGTGGCCGCCCCAGCACCAGTTGGCTTTGGCTGTGGCTGGTTGTCTGTTCGCGGAAATATTCGTAGCTGGAAACGTCCATGCCGGTGGTGGGTGTCGTGGTTTCGGGCCAAGTGCGCGGCCAGACCAGGCCGGACGAGTTGGTCCGCGTCACCAGCATGACCTCGGGCATGGTCGCCAAGCGCGCCGTCAGGCGCTCGCTGAAGGCTTCTGTCTGGATGCGGCCGTCTTCGGCCGCCAATGCCACGTCATCGAGCATGGTGTCGATCCGCCGGAACGACCCTTGCAGGTGGTGGGCGATGGACTTCACCACGGCGGCTGTCAGGTTCTCGGCGGCGGCGATGGCGCTTTGATAGTCGCTGCGGGCTTGCAAGGCGTTGCCGACCAACAGTGCGCCGGCGATGGCCGCCGCGACCATCCGTCCGCTGTAGGTCGGCATGTATGGCGGCGGAGGGTCGTCCCGATGGGTGGATGGTGGCGCCGGGGATGGAGAGGACACCACAAGACGTGTCAACTCGGCGATACGGGCCTCGAAGGCGCTCAGGCGTGCCTTGAGAGCCAGACCTTGCTGGCAGGTCGCCTGGGTCCGGGTCTCCAGGTCGGGTAAGGATGGCGGCACGGAGCGGGCCAGCATCTGACTGCAACTGACGATCGACCGCAACGGTTCTTGAAGGTGGTGCGACGCCACCAGGGTCAGGCGCTTGAGTTCCTCGTTGATCCGGGCGAGTTGGCTTGTTCGTCGTTCGGCCAGGGTGCGGGCGGCCTCCAACTCGATCGTGCGTTGGGCGACGGCCTCTTCCAGCGTATGCTGTTCCGTGGCGAGAAGAAGGTGCTGGCGGCGGATGTGGCGGGTCCAATAGAGCAGCAGAGCCGAGAACGCCACCAACAAGGTCAGTTCGACTACCGCCATGCGTCGCCAGGCGCCCAGCCCCTTGGCGCGGGAGATGCCGGCGGTGACCATGACCGAATATTCGGGCAGGACCCGATAGGCCAGCAATTTGTCATTCGCGTCGGTCTTGGCGACCAGATGGGCGACGCCGATCGGCAGGTTCGGCGCCCACAACCGGATCAGGTCGCTGTCGGAAATGTCCCGAGCGAACGAGTCCGCCTGGTTCGGCGCACGGGCGATGATCCGGCCGGTGACGCTGATCAGGCCGCACGATCCGTCTTCGTCGTAAAGGATGGAAGAGAGGAAGCCGGCATAGGTGTCGGGGTTGACGGCGGCCACCACGATTCCGGCAAAGGCGCCATTGCGGTCACGGATCGGCCGGGACAGGTGCAAGGTGCGTTCGCCGGTGGACAATTCCCGGATCGGATCGCCGACGACCATGCGGGCGGGGCCGGTGGCGTCTCGTTGTTCGATGAAATAACGGCGGCCCGAGATGTCCACCGCACTCGTGGGTAAGGAATTGCCGGGCCAAGTCTGCGAAGACAACGTGCCGTTGGCGTCGGCGATCCCGAGATAGCGCACCTCTGGATAGGACGAAAGCCGGGCGCCGATGCTGTCGATGAAGCGGCGGTCGTTGTGGCGGCCGTCGCGGACGGTGAGGGCCAGTTCGTCCAACAGGGCGTCAAGCGCCTCGAGGCTGCTGCCGATGTGCTGTTCGGAGGCTACCGCCAGAGCCTGGATCAAGGTCTCGGCGTCGCGGATCGCCTTGTCGTAAGTGAACTTCAGGTGAAGCGAGACACAGGCCACCAAGCCGGCGATGACGGTCAACGCCACCCGATAAGCCGACCACGGGGATCGCCTTGGCTTTTGGGCGGGAGCGATCGGCGGCTGGCTGGACATGGGGCTCCCGGATAGCGGCATGGCCGAACGAATCTACCTCTGACGCACAGGTGCGCCAAGAGGCAAAAGCGTCATTCGGCGACGCCTGTCTTCTTGGGCAGGGTGAAGGAGAAGGTGGAGCCTTCGCCAGGGACGGAGGTCACCCAGATGCGCCCCTGATGATGTTCGACGATCTTGCGGCAGGAGGCCAGTCCGATGCCGGTGCCTTCGTACTGGCTCTGCGGGACCAGACGCTGGAAGATGTTGAACAGGCGGTCATGATCCTTGGCTTCGATTCCGATGCCGTTGTCGGCGATCGAGAACGACCAATTGTCCCCTTTGTCCTCGCACATGACGGTGATGCGCGGCGGGCGTTCCTCGGCCCGGAACTTGATGGCGTTGGCCAACAGGTTCTGGAACAGCCGTTCCAGTTCCGAACGCACCCCCCAGATGGTCGGCAAGGGTGTCAGGATGGTGATTTCGGCTCCGGCTTCGGCGCAGGCGGTCCGTAGCGTCGCCGTCACGCTTTCGGCAACCTGTTCCAGGTCCACCTCTTCGCGCGTGTCGGTTCGGCCAATGCGGGAATAGCTCAGAAGGTCCTGGATCATGCGGTCCATGCGCTGGGCGCCGTCCACCGCGAAACCGATGAATTCCCTTTCCTCGTCACCCATGCGGTCGTTCATGCGGCGCACGACCAGGGACAGGAAACTGGTGATCATGCGCAACGGCTGGCGCAGGTCGTGGGACGCCACATAGGCGAAGCGTTCAAGCTCGGCGTTGGAACGGCGCAGGTCGGCCAACAGGGACTCGATCTCCTGCTCGGCCGCCAACCGGGCCTGGATGTCGCGGAAGATGATGACCGCCCCGCGGACTTCGTCTTGTTCCTGGATAGCGGTTACCGTGAACTCCACCGGCAGGGCGTCGCCGGACTTGTTCCAGAACACCTCGCGCTCGCAATACCGCGTCTGTCCGTCCCTCAAGGTGTGGTGGATGGGGCATTCGTGTTCCGGGTAGTCGCGGCCGTCCGCGTGACGGTGGTGCATCAGGTGGTGCTGGGGATGTCCCACCAGGTCCAGGGCGTCCCAGCCGGTCAGGCGTTCGACTGCCGGGTTGACGAAGGTGACATGGCCGGAACTGTCGAGTCCGATGATGCCCTCTCCGGCACAATCGAGCAGCAATTGGTTCTGTTGTGCCAATCGGGCCATCGCCACTTCAGTACGGCGCCGGTCGGTGACCTCGCGTCCGAGGACAATGGTGCCACGGCAAACATGGTCGGGCCGGAACAGCGGGACGCGCAGGACGTGGAAGAAATGGACATCACCACCGATGGTGGCGATCACTTCCTCGCGGCTGATGGTGGCTCCCTTGCTGCGCACGCTTTCTTCCGCTCCGGCGGCCGACAGCAACCAAGCCGAAAGGTGAGGGGCGGCGGCGGCGACCTCGGAATCGGTGCGGTCGCGGTAGTCGCCGTCTTCCAGTCCGAACAAGGTGGCGGCCGTGGCGTTGATCCATTGCCAGCGGCCCAGGTCGTCCTTGAAACAGATGAAGTCGGGAAGGGCGTTCCACAGCGACCGCCGTTCCTCGAGGGCGTCACGGAATTCCAGGATGGCCGTCCGCATCTCTCCCAATTCGTCGTGGTGGAAACGGACATCCATGGGCAGGTCGAGGTCTCGCCGCGCTAGGCTGCGCAGATCGCGGCGCAAGCGGCGCAAAGGGGTCAGCAACCGTCGGCGCAGCAGGGCCAGGGCCGCCGCACCCAGCCCCAGGGCGGCCAATGCCACGCCGCCATGCACGACCATGGACCGGGTGGCGGCGGCATGGGCGGTTTGGGCGGCGGCGACCGCCCCTTGGCGCGTCCGTTCCATCAAGGCGGCCATCTGCTCTTCGACCGGGTTGGCGACGGCCCGTTCGGTGCCGGGGGGGCGCCCATTCAACATGCGCTCCCACATGGGCCAATAATTTGCGTTCAGCGCCTGTTGGGTTCGTTCCACTGTTTCAACAAGGGCACGGTTGTTCAGTGATTGCGTTTCTTCGACAATGTGGCTCCATACCGTGTCCGCCTCGCCGCGCATGCGGGCAAGGGCCAACAATTCGGCGGAAGACAGTGGACGGTCGTGGGATCTGGCCAGGGCGACCTGGGTGGTTTGATCCTGGACCGACCGGTACAAGTCCAATGTCCACAGCTTGATCCGGTTCATGCGGCGGATGAAGACCACGGTCCGATCGGAAGGAAGGGTGAGACGGCGAACCGACGTGGTCAGTCGGCCTAGGAAAAGGTCGGTGGTATCGAGCCAGTCTTGCCGCAATTGAGGAGAGCGTTCGGCAACGGGGCGAAGCATGTCCTGGTCTACCGACAGGCGCAGTTTGGCGACGTCTCGGGCCGCTGCGGCCAAGTCTTCGCCGTTGTCCAGCAACGTCAGTGCCGCATGCAGCCCCTGGCCGCCGTCGCGTCGATGCATCTTGATGTGTTCGACGGCGGCGGCTTCGACGGAAGTGGTCAGGGCCTGAGCGGTTTCGCCGCGTTCCGCGACCATGTGGTGCGCGGCCGCAAGCAACAGGTCGGCGGTGTCGTTGGTGCCTTGTTGCATTTCGACGGCACGCAAGGCCATGTACTGGCCGTGAACGTCACGCAGTACGCACCCCCAGATGACGGCGACCAACAGCGCCACCAATCCGAAGACGAGCCGGCCGACCGTCACATGGCCGGCTCTGCCGTTTTGCCTTTGTGTGGAAAGCACCCAGACGTCCCCAACCCACTTCCCCGATCGCGACGATTTTCGCGGGAGGCGTTATTTTCGGAATTCAATCTACCAAGAGTGTCTATCTCCTTGTCCACAAGTATAATCGATGACCTGGTATTTTCCGACCAAGGCAGCAGGGCGTTTGTCGCAACGCCCCTTTGCGCTATCCTCCCATCCTGGATGTGGGCAACGAATTGAGAGGACGTCGATGGTGGTCGCGCAAACGGCGGTCTGTGCCGAGACCGGGAATTACGCCGTCTTCCTGACGCTTCTGGTCAAGGCCGGGGGCGAGGCGGTGATACGTCGGGCGGCGGCGGCTCTGCCGTCCTTGACCAGGACGATCGCCGATCAGGTGGGGGAGCCGGAACTGGTCAGCGCTTTCGGCATCGGTGCCGACGTTTGGGAAAGTGTGACCGGATGCGCCAAGCCCGAGGGACTGGAGCCGTTCAAGGCCTTGGCCGACGGGCCGCGGGTGGCGCCGTCCACGCCGGCCGACCTTTTCGTGCACATCCATTCCCCCCGCCAGGACGCCAATCTGGTTTTGGCGCGCGAGCTCATGCGGCTTTTGGGGGACGGCGCCACGCTGGTCGAAGAGGTGATGTCCTACAAGCATCTGGGCGGGCGCGACCTGACCGGTTTCGTCGATGGTACCGAGAACCCTGAAGGCGAGGAACGGGCCGAGGTGGCGCTGGTGGCCGACGGTCCCCATGCTGGTGGGTCTTTCGTCAGCCTGCAACGCTATGTCCACGATCTGGCGCGCTGGGAGGCGCTGCCGTTGCCCGAGCAGGAAGGCTGCATCGGTCGCACCAAGGCGGACGACGAAGAGTTGGACGACGACGTCAAGCCGCCGACGGCCCATATCGCCCGCGTGGTGATCGAAGAGGATGGCGAGGAACTGGAGGTGGTGCGCCACAGCCTGCCTTATGGCGGCGTCGGCGAACGCGGCCTTTATTTCGTGGCCTACTGCGCCGATCCGGCCGTTTTCCGGCGTATGCTGGAGAACATGGTGATGACCGATCATGAGGGACATCACGACCGGCTGTTGGATTTCACCAAGCCGGTGACCGGGGCGTCGTTCTTCACGCCCTCGGCCACTTTCCTGGAGGGATTGGCGTAAGAGCTCAGTCCTTGCGTTTTCCCACCCGGTCCAACAGATAGGCGATCGAGCGATACGGCTTGCCCGAGTGGTCGGACAAGCCGATCTCACAGGTCCGGTTCGAGGAATAGCCGCCCTCGGCATCGACCGGCACCGCGGCCGGCAATCTGCGTAGCGCGTGATCGTTGAGTTCCGGGGTGGTGAAGCCCTTGTCGCCGGCGAAGCCGCAACAGCCGACACCTTCAGGCACCACCACCGTTTCGGCACAGGCCTGGGCCAGGGCCAGCATCTTGCCCTCGAGCTCCATACGCCGGGCCGAACAGTTGAAATGCACCAGCACTGGCCGGCTTTCCTTGCGCTCGATTTCAAGGCGCGGCAGGACCCGGTCGTGCAGGAACTCGACGCTGTCGAACACGGACAAACGCTTGTCCAATACCCGCTTGAGCCGCAGCGTGCAGGCCGAGGCGTCCATCAGCACCGGGATACGGCCATTGTCCGACGCGGCCAGCAGGGCGCGTTCCATCTCGGACGACTTGGCATCGGCAAGATCGTTCATACCCTTGCTCTCGAAGGCCTGCCCACAGCACAGCTCGGCCATGTTTTCCGGGAAGACGACGCGAAAGCCGGCTTTTTCCAACAATGCGGTCATGCGTTCGGGGACCGCATCGCTTTCCGGCGCGCCCGACGACGCCCCCAGCGAGCGGTTGGCGCAAGAGGGGATATAGACGACTTCTTCGCCCGTCGCCCTGTTCGCCACGGGTGGCTTGGCCGGGCGTGGCAACGACGCGTGCACCTTGGGGAACGAGCCGCCGGTCATCGCCTGGGCGACGCGGCCGGCCACCAGGGCGGCGCGGGCCCCCTTCATGGCGAGGCCGAAATTGTTGGCGGCCAGCTTTCCGGCCATTTTTTGCAGCGGCGTCAGCTTGCGCCCGCGCAATGCCTTGGTCAAAAGGCCGGTCTCGATGCCGACCGGACAGGCGGTGGAGCACAGGCCGCAGGCGGCGCAGGTGTCCAGGCCCTGGTAATCGTAAAGTTTGCGCAATTCCGGGGCGTCATCGCCCTGGGCCTGGCGCCGCGAGATTTCGCGCCAGCCGGTGATGCGCTGGCGGGGCGACAGGGTCAGTCCATGGCTGGGGCACATGCGCTCGCAGAAACCGCATTCGATGCAGGTGTCGACCAGCGGATCGGCGGCGGGCAGCGCCTTGAGGTTCCACAGATGGGCATAAGGATCGTCGTCCAACACCACGCCGGGATTGAGCAGACCCGAAGGGTCGAGCAGCCGCTTGAGGCGCCACATCAGGGCGGTGGCTTCCTGGCCCCATTCCATTTCGACGAAGGGCGCCATGTTGCGGCCGGTGCCGTGCTCGGCCTTGAGCGAACCGTCGTATTTGTCCACCACCAGATGGCAGACGTCGTCCATGAAGGCGGCGTAGCGATCGACCTCGGCGCGGATGCCGAAATCCTGGGTGAAGACGAAGTGGACGTTGCCGTCGAGCGCATGGCCGAAAATGATCGCTTCGTCATAGCCGTGCTTGGCGAACAGCGCTTGCAGGTCGAGCATGGCCTGGGCAAGGTCGGGAATCTTCACCGCCACGTCTTCGATGATGACGGTGGTGCCGGTCTTGCGCACCGCACCCACCGCCGGGAACAGGCCCTTGCGGATCTTCCACAGCTTGCCGAATTCCTCGGGGGCGTCGGTGAAGGCCGGCGGGTACAAGGTGGTGAAGGCGGCAAGAACGTGTTTGACGGCATCGATGTTGGCGGCAAGACCTTCGGCGCTTTCCGCGCGGGTTTCCACCAACAGCGCGGTGACACCATCGGCGACGCCGACGATCTCGGCCGGCATGCCCGGCTTGTCCTCGACCGAGCGGAGCGCCGGGCGGTCCATCAACTCCACCGCCGACACCGGCGAGTGCTTGAGCTCGGCCACGGCGCGGCAGGCTTCGGCGATGTCCGGGAACAGCAACAGGGCGCTGGCCTTGTGGGCGTGTTCCGGCACCGTGCGGTACGTGATTTCGGCGATGAAGCCCAGCGTGCCCTCGGACCCGATCAGCAGATGGGTCAGGATGTCGATGGGGTCTTCGAAATCCACCAGGGCGTTCAGGGAATAGCCGGTGGTGTTCTTGATGGCGAACTTGGAGCGGATGCGTTCGGCCAGGGCCGGGTTGTCGCGGGTGGCGCCACCCAATTCGGCCAGTTCGGCCAACAATGCACCATGGCTGGCGCGAAAGGCGGCGACCGAGGCGGCGTCGCCGGTGTCGACCAAGGTACCGTCGGCCAGGATCAGTCGCATGGACAACATGGTCTGATAGGAATTGTCGGCGGTGCCGCAGCACATGCCCGACGAATTGTTGGCGGCCATGCCGCCGATCTTGGCGGAATCGATCGAGGCCGGGTCGGGGCCGATCTTGCGGGCGAAGGCGGCCAGACGGCGGTTGGCTTCGGCGCCGATGACGCCCGGTTGCAGGCGGATGGCCTTGCCGTCGTCCTCGATCTTGACGCCGTTCCAGCTGTCGCCCAGGACCAGAAGCACCGAATCGGTGACCGATTGCCCGGACAGCGAGGTCCCGGCGGCGCGGAAGGTGACGGGGGCCTGGGCGGCGCGGCATTCCGCCAGGATGGCGATGACCTCGGCCTCGGAATCAGCCTTGATGACGATTTGCGGCACCAGACGGTAGAAGCTGGCGTCGGTGCCATAGGCCAAGGTGCGCAAGGGATCGCGGATCAGCCGCTCGGGCGGCACGATAGCGCCCAGGCGGACGGCGAGGGCGTCGTAATCGCGAGAGGTGGCGGGAGAGGAAAGGGCGTTCATGATGTCTTCAGTCCTCGATCACCAGGACGACCAGTTCCTTGGGGCCGTGGACGCCATAGGCCAGGGTTTGTTCGATGTCGGCGGTCTTGCTGGGGCCTGACACCAGAACCACGTTGGTGGGCATGCGGCTGCTCCAGCCCTGGTCACGCATCAGCTCCGGCAGATTGTCCACCACCGTCGAGGCACGCACCAAGGCGACGTGGATCGGGGGCAGCAACGACAACAGGCGCGGTTCGGCGGCGTCTGGCCATAGGACCAGGGTGCCGGTTTCGGCGATGCCGGCGACGGCTGTGGTCAGGCCGGCATCGACGCCGTGCACCAATGTCGTCTTCATCTCTTCGACCGGACGGTCATAGGGAACCAGCCGGGGCGCGTCCTGGCTCCAATCGGCGGCAAGCCGACGCCCGCTCTCCGTTTCGGGGGCGACCATCAATGAAGCGGCTCGGCCGGCCAGGACCGTCCGCAACTGCTGTGGCCAACCGGCCTCGGTGACGCGGTGCACTTCGGCGTGCAGGGTCTCCAGCAACTGGCAGAATCGTCCGATCCGTTCGTCCACGGCGTAAGCCGGGGCATCCCAGGCGGGCAGGGCGGGGATGGAGGTGCGCCGCGCGGCGCGCAAGCGGCCCAGGATGTTGGCGCGGGCGGTCTCACTCATGGTCGAACCCCTTGTCGCGAGCCAGCTCATGCAAGGTCTTGCCGGCGAATTTCGGTTTGGTCCGCACGCTGGTCCATTGCCGCATCAACGGCGCCTTTGCCGGAATCAGGTTGCCCAAGCGCGCCATCAGCCGGGTGGCAAGGCCATAGGCCCAGGGATGGGCATACATGAATTGCCATCCCCGCCATGACAGGGTTTCGTGCAAGCTCCGGCGCGATCCGGCCCCCTTGACCGCTTGGCTGTGGCCGGAATGCACCGATTCGGTTCGCAACCGCACCAGTAGGTCGGCCAGGGGGATCTTGACCGGGCAGACCTCGACACAGGCGTTGCACAGGGTCGAGGCGTGCGGCTGGTCGCCGGCGCAATCCAGTCCCTCCAATTGCGGCGTCAGAATTTTGCCGATGGGACCGGGATAGACGAATTTGTAGGTATGGCCGCCGACACGGGTGTAGACCGGGCAATGGTTCATACAGGCGCCGCAACGGATGCAGCGCAGGGTGTCGCGCAATTGCTCGTCGGCGTAGACGCGCGATCGTCCGCTGTCCAACAACACCAGATGCACCGCCTGGGGGCCGTCCTTCTCGCCCGGCTTGCGCGGGCTGGTGATCATGTTGACATAGGTGGTGATGGGCTGGCCGGTGGCCGAGCGCGGCAGCAACGACAACAACGGCGCCACGTCGTCCAGGGTTTCCGCCAATTTCTCGATGCCCATCAGCGCGATGTGCAGCGGCGGCAAGGTGGTGGACAGCCGGCCGTTGCCTTCGTTTTCCACCAGGACCAGGGTTCCGGTCTCGGCCACCGCCACGTTGACGCCGGAAATGCCCGCGTCGGCGGTGGCGAATTCGTCGCGCAGCACCCGTCGCGCCGCCGCCGTCAAGGCGTCCACGTCCTCGGTGTAACCCAGGCCGTCGATGTTGTCGGCGAACAATTGGGCGATCTCGCCCTTGTTCTTGTGGATGCAGGGCATGACGATGTGGCTGGGGGCTTCGTGGGCCAACTGGATGATGTACTCGCCCAGGTCGGATTCCACCGCCTTGATGCCGTGGCCTTCCAGGAAATGGTTGAGCTCCATTTCCTCGGACACCATGGACTTGCCCTTGATGACCTTTTTCGCGCCGGCCTTTTGCAAGATGCCGAGAACGATGGCGTTGGCCTGGGCGGTGGTTTCCGCCCAATGAACATGGATGCCGTTGGCGGTGCACTTGGCTTCCAACTGCTCCAGCAATTCAGGCAGCCGGGCCACGGCGCGGGCCTTGGCCATGGCGCCGCGTTCGCGCAACGCCGCCCAGGCGGCGGGATCGGCGAATTGGGCGGCACGCTTGGACATCAGCCCATCCATGGCGCGGCGGAAATTGCGCCGAAGGGTGGGGTCGTTGAGCGCGATGGGCGCGCGTTGCGTGAAGTCGCTCATTTCCCACCTTGTCCGCTGGTGCGTTCCAACAGGAATTCGGCGATGTGACGGCCATGAATGGCCTTGCCGGCTTTTTCCAGGGCGCCGTTGATGTTCATCAGGCAGCCGCAATCGCCCGACAACACTTGCGATGTGCCGGTTTCCTCGATGGCCGCCACCTTGTCGGTGACCATGGCCGCCGAGATTTCCGGCTGACGCACCGCGAAGGTGCCGCCGAAGCCGCAGCACTCCTTCTCGCGCGGGTTTTCCACCAAGGTGACGTTGGACAATTGCCGCAGCAGGGATTTGGGCTGGTCCACCACCCCCATCTCGCGCATGGAATGACACGACCCGTGCCAGGTGACGCGCACCGGCTCGCCCTTATCCTCGAGCTTGATGTCGAGAACGTTGACCAGGAAGTCCGTCAATTCGAACACACGGGCGGAAAAGGCTTTGGCCTTGGAATATTCGGGCCGCCCCTCGAACAGGTCGGGATAGTGGGTCTTCATCATGCCGGCGCACGATCCCGATGGCACGACGACCGGCCAGTCGTTGGGGAAAGCGGCGATCTGACGCAACGCCACGGCACGGGCTTCGTCCAGATAGCCGGAATTGCGTGCCGGCTGGCCGCAGCAGCTTTGATCCGGGGGAAACACCACGCGCAGTCCCTGGCGTTTCAGCAATTCCATGCCGGCCAGACCTGCTCCGGGATAGAACAGGTCGATGACGCAGGTGCCGAAGAAATAGACGGTTTCGGGCCGTCGCAGGCGTGCGGGATCGGACATGGCGCTTCCTTCGGGGTTACGAGCCTTCTTGCGGGCCGCGTTGAATGGCTAGCCAATATGACCGATTTATACAAGTGGTAAAATATTTTATCCAGATATGATTCTGTGGTTCTGACTATCCGCGTGACCGCGCCGGGGCCATCAGGTCAACTCCGTCGCGGCGCCGCAAGGCGACCTCGCGCCGGGAATCGGCGCGCTGTGCCTCACGCAGTGTTTCGGCGGTGGTGGCCAGGTGGGCGTCGGCGGCGGCGCGGGCGGCGTCGGGGTTGCGGGCGGCGATGGCGGCGTAAATGGCCTGATGCTGACGCAAAAAGCCTTCGCGGACGCCGCGCCTGAGGTAGAGGTCCGCCCGATCATAGAACACGCCGCTTTTCAGCATTTCAAACAGCCGGCGCATGATGTGGATCATCACCTGGTTTCCCGACATCTCGTAACAGATCAGGTGGAACTGGGCGTCGGCTTGGGCTTCCTGTTCCGGGTCGTCCAGCGCGTGTGCCTTTTCCATCTCCGTCAGGGATTGGCGCAGGCGGGCCACGTCTTCGTCGCTGGCCCGTTCCGCGGCGAAAGCGGCGGCCTGACCGGCCAGCAGGCGGCGGAATTCCAGGTAGTCGAAAGCGGTTTCGGGATGGGAGTGCAGCAGGCACGACAGCGGGTCGGCCTGTTCCTGGGGGCTGCATGGTTTCGGTGTTCGTGTCCTCATGGTTCAAACATAGCGACTGCCAATGCGGCTATCCAGAGGGGGAGTTCTGAATAAGGTGTATTTTCCAGTTTACAAGGGCAAGGCAATAACGTTATCCATCCGTCACGCGCGGTCATATTAATTTACCAAAATGGCCGCATGGGTAAGAACCTTTCCAAAAAGGCCGAGCCAGGGCTTCCCGACCGGAGGCCGAGCGGCCGTCGTTCCACCGGGAGGAAACATGCAGCCCTGGATGCAGATTTATGACCCCGTCGGCAATTTGTGGCTTTCGTCGCTGGTTGCCGCCTTGCCGATCATTTTCTTTTTTGCCGCCCTGGCGGTCTTTCGCATGAAGGGCCATTGGGCGGGCACCGCGACCGTGTTGATCGCCTTGGCCGTGGCCGTGTTCTTTTACGGCATGCCGGCGCCCATGGCGCTGGCATCGGCCGGGTATGGTTTTCTTTATGGGTTGTGGCCCATCGCCTGGATCATCGTGGCCGCGGTGTTCCTCTATAAGATCACGGTCAAGACCGGGCAATTCGACGTCATCCGCGCTTCGGTGGTCGCCATCACCGAGGATCAGCGGCTTCAGATGCTGATGGTCGGCTTTTCCTTCGGCGCCTTCCTGGAAGGTGCGGCCGGCTTCGGCGCCCCGGTGGCCATCACCGCCGCGTTGCTGGTGGGGTTGGGTTTCAACCCGCTCTATGCCGCCGGTCTGTGCCTGATCGCCAACACCGCGCCGGTGGCGTTCGGCGCCATGGGTATCCCGATGATCGTCGCGGGCAAGGTGACCGGCCTCGACGCCTTCAAGATCGGCCAGATGGCTGGCCGCCAGTTGCCGCTGCTGGCGATGATCGTGCCGTTCTGGATCGTCGCCATCATGGATGGATGGCGCGGCATCAAGGAGTGCTGGCCGGCGATTCTGGTGGCCGGCGGGTCGTTCGCCATCGGCGTGTTCTTCACCTCGAACTTCATCGGTCCCGAACTGCCCGACATCACCTCGGCGCTGATCAGCTTGGTCAGCCTGACCTTGTTCCTCAAGGTGTGGAAGCCCAAGCGCATTTTCCGCTTCAAGGACGTATCGGAAGAGGAAAAACATTCCCACGACTATTCCATCGGTCAGGTGGTCAAGGCGTGGTCGCCGTTCCTGATTCTGACCGCGGTGGTCACCGTGTGGTCGCTGAAGGGGTTCAAGGCTTTGTTCGCCAAGGGCGGCGCCCTGTCCGGTACGGTTCTGTCCTTCCCCATTCCGGGCCTGGACAAGATGGTGACCAAGGGTGAACCCATTGTCGCCAAGGCCACCGCGCTGTCGGCGGTCTACGACCTCAATCTGGTTTCCGCCACCGGCACGGCCATCTTGCTGTCGGCGCTGATTTCCATGGCGGTGCTGCGTCTCAGTCCGGCCCAGGGTCTGAAGATTTTCGTCGAGACCCTGAACGAACTCAAGCGCCCCATCTACACCATCGGTACGGTGCTGGCCTTCGCCTTTGTCGCCAATTATTCGGGCCTGTCCTCGACCTTGGCGCTGCTGTTGGCCGGTACTGGTGCGGCGTTCCCGTTCTTCTCGCCCATCCTGGGCTGGTTGGGGGTGTTCCTGACTGGGTCCGACACCTCGTCCAACGCGCTGTTCTGTTCGCTTCAGGCAACCACCGCCCAACAGATCGGAGCCCCCGAGGTGTTGATGGTGGCGGCCAACACAACCGGTGGCGTGACCGGCAAGATGATCAGCCCGCAATCCATCGCCGTGGCCTGCGCGGCCGTCGGTCTGGTGGGCAAGGAAGCGAATCTGTTCCGCTTTACCGTCAAGCATTCCATCGGTTTCGTGGTGCTGATCGGCCTGATCACCCTGTTCCAGGCCTATGTGACGCCGTGGATGGTGCCGTAAGGCATTTGCCCCTCCGGCTTGGTTTTCCGATTTCCCTGAGCCGGAAAAACTGAAGGCCCGGATGGTTCGCCATCCGGGCCCTTTTTTGTGCGCCTGGGTTCAACGCGCCAGGATTTGTGCCGCCTCTCTGGTTTTGGCGACGGCGCTTTCCGATTGCTGGGCGGCGGCCGAGATTTCGCCGATGCTTTGCGAGATCGCCGACACCGAGGCCGAGGCGTTTTGCATGTTGGCCGACATGTCGCGGGTGACCGCGCTTTGCTCTTCGACCGCCGACGCGGTGGCCGAAACGTATTCTCGCACGTTCTCGATGCTTGAGCGGATTTCCCCCAGGGCGTCGACCACGGTGTTCGACACATTCTGCACCGCCTGGATTTCGGCGGTGATCTGGTCGGTGGCGCGGGCCGCCTGGGTGGCCAGGTTCTTGACTTCGTTGGCAACCACGGCGAATCCCTTGCCGGCTTCGCCGGCGCGGGCCGATTCGATGGTGGCGTTCAACGCCAAAAGGTTGATCTGTCCGGCGATGTTCTGGATCAGGCCGACGATGCCGCCCATGGACAGGACCGCTTCGGCCAGACGCTGGGTCGAGTCGCCGGCCATCGTCACGCGCTCGAAAGCGCCGTCGCTGGCCTTGCGGGAGTTGCTCATACTTTGCGATATCTCGGCCACGGACGCCGCCAGTTCCTCGGCGGCCGAGGCCACCATCTGCACGTTGCCCAAGGTTTCGACGGCGGCGTGTTTGGCGGTGTCGGCCTGTTGGCTGGTTTGGCCGATGGCGTGGTCCAGTTCCGCGAAATTGCGGTCGATCAGTTGCTTGAGGCTTTGCAGAAGCTCGATCTGCTTGGTGATGTCGGTGGCGAACTTGACCACTTTATAGGGCTTGCCCTCGGGATCGAGGATGGGGTTGTAGCTGGCCTCGATCCACACTTCGCGGCCACCCTTGCCGATGCGCTTGTACTGCGCCGCCTGGAACTCGCCCGCGCGCAGCTTGCGCCAGAATTCGGCGTATTCGGCATTGTTCCGGTAGCCGGCCTCCACGAACATGGAGTGGTGCTTGCCCTTGATTTCGTCCAGGCGATACCCAAGGGTCCGCAGGAAATTCTCGTTGGCGTCAAGGATGGTGCCGTCCATCGCGAACTCGATCACCGCCTGGGACTTGCGGATGGCGTCGACTTGCCCGCGCAGTTCCGCGTATTCCTTTTTCTGCTTGGTCACGTCGATGGCGAATTTGACAACCTTGTAAACCTTGCCGTTCGCATTGCGCAGGGGATTGTAGCTGGCTTCGATCCAGACTTCGTGCCCGCCTTTGCCGATGCGCTTGAATTGCGCGATCTGGGCTTCGCCTTGGCGCAGCTTCTTCCAGAATTCGGCGTAGTCGGGGCTGTCGCGGTAGCTGGGTTCGACGAACAGGCTGTGGTTCTTGCCTTGAACTTCGTCCAGTCGATATCCCAAGACGTTCAGAAAATTGTCGTTGGCCGTGAGAATTGTACCGTCGGGCGTGAATTCGATGGTGGCCTGGGATTTTTCAATGGCGGCGAGCTTATGTCCAGCTTCGTCGGGTTTGCGAAAGAACACCATCATCCACCTCATCTCCCTGAGATATACCAATGGTATGTGGTTGATGTATGGTGGATGTCAAGGCAAAAGTAGAACGGTTATATTTATTTTATATTTATTCGCATTCCATTGCACTTTGAGGGCGAAATTTTTATAAGAAGTACTCATTTAGGGGGAGCTATCAGGTCGCTTTTTGCAATGCGGCGCAAACTGACTTCCAGGCGGGCATCGGCCTTGGCGATTTCAGCCAGTGCGTCACGGGTGAAGTTGATGTGGGATTCGGCCGCGCTGCGGGCCGTGATCGGGTCACCGGCCATCACTGCGTCGAACACGGCACGGTGCTGTGACAGCAACAGGTCGCGCACGCCTTTGCGCATGTAAAGCTTGGCGCGGTTGTAGAAGACGTCGTTGCGCAGCATGTCCGACAGCGACCGCATGATGTGCAGCATGACCACGTTGTGTGACGCTTCGTAAATGGACAGGTGGAAGTCGGCGTCGGCGTCGGCTTCTTCGCTGGGGTCGTCCAACGCGTGGGCCCGTTCCATTTTCTCGAAACAGTCGCGAACAAGTTCCCGATCGACGTCGGTGCCGCGCAGCGCCGCCAGATAGGCGGCCGAGCCCTCGACGATGGCGCGGAACTCCAGATAGTCGAAGGTGGTTTCAGGGCGCTGTTGCAAGACGGAGGACAACGGCGCGGTGAAACCCTCGCCCAACAGCGGTGCGACGAAGGTGGCGCCGCCTTTGCCGGAATAGACCAAGCCTCTTTTTTCCAGCTTGTCCAAGGCCTCGCGCAGCGAGGGGCGGGAGACGTCGAACCGGACAGCCAGCTCACGTTCGGCCAACAGGCGTTCTCCAGGCCGGAGTGATCCCTCCAGGATCAATTGTTCCAGATGGTCGGCGATGGTGTCGGCCAGTTTGGCCGGGCGGATCGGTTCGGTCATGACGGCACATTCTGTTGATGAGCAATCCCTGATTAGGTCGGAAAGCGTCTTTTGTCCAGCCCAGGGAATTTCGGTAAACAGAAATGACGTCGTTTACATATTTGGTAAAAAAAGTTATCCAATTTCTGAAAATCCGGTCAACGGCTGAAGGTTGCCGCTTCCATGTCCCATTCCGTCAAGAAACTGCTTGTCGCCAACCGTGGCGAGATCGCCATTCGCGTCTGTCGCGCCGCCACCGAGTTGGGCATGAGCACGGTGGCGCTTTATTCCCAGGAAGACCGCTTCGCCTTGCATCGGTTCAAGGCGGACGAATCCTATCCGGTCGGCAAGGGCAAGGGGCCGGTCGAGGCCTATCTGTCCATCGACGAAATCGTGGATATCGCCCGTGAATGCGGTGCCGACGCGGTGCATCCCGGCTATGGCCTGCTGTCGGAAAATCCCGATTTCGCCGATGCGGTGCGCGAGGCGGGTCTGGTCTTCGTCGGCCCCAGCGCCGAGGTGATGCGGGTGCTGGGCAACAAGGTCTCTGCCCGGATCGCCGCCGTCGAGGCCGGGGTGCCGGTGATGCCGGCCACCGGGCCGTTGCCACATGACATGGATGAATGCCTGAAACTGGCCGCCGGCATCGGCTATCCGCTGATGCTCAAGGCCAGTTGGGGCGGCGGCGGACGTGGCATGCGGGTGGTGGAAGGTCCGAACGATCTGCCCGATCTGGTCGCCACCGCCCGGCGCGAGGCCAAGGCGGCGTTCGGCAACGACGAGGTCTATCTGGAAAAACTGGTCCGCCGGGCACGCCATGTGGAAGTGCAGGTCGTCGGCGATTCCTTTGGCAACGTGGTGCATCTGTTCGAACGCGACTGTTCCGTTCAGCGTCGGAACCAGAAAGTGGTGGAACGCGCGCCGGCACCCTATCTGGATGACGGACAGCGGGACCATTTGTGTGCCGCCGCCTTGCGTTTGGCCCGTGCCGTGGGTTACGAGAACGCCGGCACGGTCGAGTTCCTGATGGATGCCGACACCGGCGCTTTCTATTTCATCGAGGTCAACCCGCGTGTTCAGGTCGAGCACACGGTGACCGAGGTGGTCACCGGCATCGACATCGTCAAGGCACAAATCCAGATTGCCGCCGGTGCCGCCATCGGTTCGCCCGCCTGTGGGGTGCCGCGCCAGGACGACATCGGTCTGAACGGTCACGCCATTCAATGCCGGATCACCACCGAGGATCCGGGCAACAACTTCATTCCCGATTACGGCCGCATCACCGCCTATCGCGGTGCCAACGGCTTCGGTATCCGCCTGGATGGCGGCACCGCCTTTTCCGGGGCGCTGATCACCCGGCATTACGATTCGTTGCTGGAGAAGGTCACCGCCTGGGCTCCGACACCGCAAGAGGCCATCCGCCGGATGGACCGTGCCTTGCGTGAGTTCCGTATTCGCGGCGTCGCCACCAATCTGGCGTTCCTTGAAGCGGTGATCGGCCATCCGGCCTTTGTCGCCTGTGACTACACCACCCGGTTCATCGACGAGACGCCGGCCTTGTTCCAACAGCCCGAACGCAAGGACCGGGCGACGAAGTTGCTGAAGTTCGTGGCCGAGGTCATGGTCAACGGCAACCCGGAAACAGCGGGCCGATCCCGTCCCAAGTATCACCACCCGGCACAACCCTTGCCTCATTTCACCGGCGAGCCCAAGGCGGGAAGCAAGCAAAAGCTCGACGCGCTGGGGGCCGACGGTTTCGCCGCCTGGGTGCTGGAGCAGAAACGGGTTCTGGTCACCGACACCACCATGCGCGACGCCCACCAGTCGCTGTTGGCGACCCGCATGCGCAGCCACGACCTGTTGGCGGCGGCGCCGGCCTATGCCCACATGCTGCCGGAATTGTTCTCGGTGGAATGCTGGGGGGGCGCGACCTTCGACGTCGCCATGCGCTTCCTGCACGAGGACCCGTGGCAACGCTTGGCCGGACTGCGCCGGGCCATGCCCAATCTGTTGCTTCAGATGTTGCTGCGCTCGGCCAACGCGGTCGGCTACACCAACTATCCCGACAACGTGGTGCGCCATTTCATCGACCGCGCGGCCAAGGGCGGCATCGATCTGTTCCGGGTGTTCGACTGCCTGAATTGGGTGGAGAACATGCGCTTCGCCATCGATGCCGTGCGCGAGACCGGGGCGCTTTGCGAGGCGGCCATCTGCTACACCGGCGACATCCATGATCCGGCGCGCAGCAAGTACGACCTGAAATATTACGTCGACCTGGCCAGGCAACTGGAAAAGGCCGGCGCCCACATGCTGGGGGTCAAGGACATGGCCGGCCTGTTGCGCCCGCGTGCCGCCACCGCGTTGTTTTCGGCGTTGAAGCAGGAAGTGGGCATTCCAGTCCACTTCCACACCCACGACACCTCGGGCCTGTCGGCGGCCAGCGTGCTGGCGGCGGTAGAGGCGGGGGTTGACGTGGTTGACGCGGCCATGGACGCCATGAGCGGCACCACCTCGCAACCGCCCCTGGGGTCGTTGTGTGCGGCCCTTCGCGGGCACGAGCGCGATCCCGGCTTCGATCCCGAGACGTTGAACCGACTTTCGGTCTATTGGGAACAGGTCCGCGACCATTACGCCGCGTTCGAAGCCGACATGAAGGCGGGAACCGCTCAGGTCTACCTGCATGAAATGCCGGGCGGACAGGTCACCAACCTGCGGCAACAGGCGCGTTCGTTGGGGATCGAGGAAAAGTGGGACCAGGTGGCACACGCCTATGCCGACGTCAACACCTTGTTCGGCGACATCGTCAAGGTGACGCCGACCAGCAAGGTGGTGGGCGACATGGCGTTGATGATGGTGACCGGCGGGCTGAGCCCGTCGGACATCGCAGCCCCGGACAAGGAAATCGCCTTTCCCGAATCGGTGGTGCAGTTGTTCCGTGGCGAACTGGGCCAGCCGCCGGGGGGATGGCCGGCCGAGTTGCAGGCCAAGGTGCTGAAAGGCGAAGCGCCGTTCACCGATCGTCCCGGCGCGGTCATGCCGCCGGCCGACCTTGGCGCCATCCGCGCCGAGGTCGAAGGCAAGCTGGGGCGGGCCATCGATGACGATGAATTGGCGTCGTATCTGATGTACCCCAAGGTGTTTGCCGATTTCGCCGCCTTTGGCCGCCATTTCGGCGACGTCTCGGCCTTGCCGAGCCTCGTGTTCTTTTACGGCATGCAGCCGGGCGAAGAGGTGTCGGTCGAGTTGGAGCGCGGCAAGGCCCTGATCATCCGCTTCCTGGCGGTCGGCGAGGCGGACGATCAAGGTCTGCGCAAGGTGTTCTTCGAACTGAACGGTCAGCCGCGCACGGTTCAGGTTTCGGACAAGGCGGTGGCGCCGGCCCGCCCGGCCCAGCCCAAGGCGGAAGACGGCAATCCGGCGCATGTCGCGGCTCCCATGCCCGGCTTGGTGGTCGGCATTGCCGTTCAGGAAGGGCAAAAGGTGGAAAAGGGCGACATCTTGCTGTCGCTTGAGGCCATGAAGATGGAAACCGCCGTCCGTGCCGAACGTGCGGCCTCCATCAAAAGAATCTTCGTGCAACCGCGTCAGGCGGTCGAGATGAAGGATCTGTTGGTGGAATTGGATTTCTCCTGACGCTTCGGGAGAAACGTCAGCTTTCCGGCAGGGTGAAATGGAACGTCGATCCCTCGCCGGGCTGGGACGTCACCCAGATGGTTCCCCCCCAAAAATGGACGATGCGGCGGCAAAGGGCCAACCCGATGCCGCTGCCCTCGTACTGCTCCACGGTGTGCAAGCGCTGGAAAATGGCAAAAATCTTTTCCCAATATTCCGAGGAAATGCCGATACCGTTGTCGGTGACGGCGAAACGCCACAGGCCGTTTTCAACCGGTTCGGCGGAGATGGTTATTCTCAGCGGACGGTCGGGACTGCGGTATTTCAGGGAATTGCTCAGCAAATTGCCGAACAGGCTGGTGAGATGGTTGAGGTTGACCGCCAGGGCGGGAAGTTCGGCGACACAGACCTGGGCCCCGCAGGAATCAATGTCGTTTCCAAAGTCCTGTAACGCCAGGGCGACGGCGTCAGTTGTCGCCACCGATTCCGCCCCCAGGTGTTGACGGCCAATGCGGGCATAGGCCAGCAGATCGTGGATCAATCCCGACATGCGTTGGGCGTTGTTGGAGATGAAGGTCAGGTATTCGTGGCAATCCTTGTCCAACTGGCCGTCACAGCGCCGTTCCAGTAATTGAGAAAAGCACGAGATGTTGCGTAGCGGCGTCTGGAGGTCGTGCGAAGCGATATAAGCGAATTCCTCCAACTCGGCGTTGGAGCGTTTCAGGTTGGTGTTGCTTTGTTCAAGTTCGGACGCCATGCCGACACTGGTGTGGTAGGCCTGTTCCAGCCGTCGATAGGCCGTCAGTTGGATAGCCCCCAGCAACAGGGCGACGGCGGCCGTCAGCCAGCTTTGTATCTTCCAGGCGTGCAGATAATCGTCCGGGCTGACCGCGACAACCAAGGTGAGCGGGTATTTCTCGAGACCGCGAAAGGCGTAGATGCGGTCAAGTCCGTCAATGGCCGAGTGAAACGTGCCGCTGGCCCGCATGACGTCTGACAGGTGCAGCTCCAGCAGGCCGGAGCGGCCTAGATTCAACTGTTCCTCGACCTTTGGGCGCCGCACGATCAGGTGGGCGTTCTCACGATGGCGCAAGGTGACCAGCCCTTGCTTGCCGATGTTCAGCCCATCGATGGTGGCCTGTAGCCATTCCAGGTCGATATGACCGGTCAAGGCTCCGGCGAAGGTGCCGTCTTCATCGCGGACTGGGGTGGCGAAGAACAGGCCGTAATGCCCGGTGGCGCGACTGATCTGCACGTCGGAAATGATGAAGTTCCGCTCGGGCTGGCTTTTAAGGGTACGGAACCAGTCGCGGTCGGCTATCGAAAAATGGGCCTGAGGGTTGGCCCGTCCGACACCCAGGACGGTTCGGCCTTCGGCATCGAAGGCCCGGTGGTTCAGCACCACCTCGAAACCACTAAGGGCTGCGGCCATGCGACTTTCCAGCAACTGACGGCGAGCGGGTGAGATGGGGGCACGCAAATCGGCCGGAGTGACGTCGGCGGCGAGGCCGTTCAGATTCCCGAGAAGGCGGTCCAGACTGGAGCTGACGGTAAGCGTCAGCACGTCGGCCAGATTGTCCACGTTGGCCTGGGCCGCGCGGAGCGTCGACTGGTAGCTGTTGACCAACAGGAAGGCCAGCAACAGCAAGATGAACCCCAGAGGTCCCATCATGGCAAGGCCGTCCGCACGAATGATGCTGGGTCGGTGTCCGCCGTGGCTCTGGTTCTTGCCCATTTCGGCGCCTTTTGTCGCCGGTGATGCATGGGCTCACCATATCATAAGTTTATGATGTTGGGCCTAATTCTTAGGAAGGTTGGAACCCGCCTTTCGGCGGGTTCCTGCGATTGTCAATAACGGGCGTCCTTGGGTTTGTCGCCCTTGGGCCAGTCGTTGGCCTTGCCCGCGAAATCGGGGCGGGGTTGGTGTGTGAAATACTCGGATACGTCCACCGCTTCCTGTTCGGTCAGCGAACCACCCTGGCCCAGCCGGTCATTCAGGCCATGGCCCACCGGCATGTTGTTGAAGACGAAGGCAGCCGCCTTGTAGGTTCGCGCCATGCCGGCGCCGATGTTGAACGATTCCGGCCCCCAGAGCGGTGGGAACAGCATTTCGCCTTGGGCGTCCTTCATGCCTTCGCCGTCGTTGCCGTGGCACATGGCGCATTGCTGTTCGTAAACCCGCTTGCCGTTGACCGGATCGGGTTGCAGCTTGGTATTGATCTTGCCGATGCCGCGTCCCTGGACGTTGGCCGCCCCTTGCGGGATCAGCGAAGACAACCAGTCGGAGTAGGCGATCATCGCCTTCATTTCGCGTGAGTTCTTGTCCAGCGGCTTGCCGTTCATGGACCGCATGAAACAGCCGTTGAAACGCTCGGCCAAGGTGACGTCGCGGGCGGCGCGGGGATTGTAGCTGGGATAGGCGAAAGAGACGCCGACGAGGGGCGAACCGTTGGGCGCCTTGCCGCCGGCCATATGGCACGAGGTGCAGTTCATGCTGGCGCCGACGTTGTCGGGCAGCAAGCGCTTGGTTTCGGACATCAGCCGCTTGCCGTACATGATCAACTCGCCCTGTTCACCCTTGGGCATGTCGACATCGCGCGGCACGGCGAAGGCGACGGAAGGGGCCTTGTCGGCGGCCAGGGCGGGCAGGGTGCCCAGGACCATGGCTCCGGCCATGGCTGCGCCAAGGGCGGACCGGATGTTCTTCGAAAGCGTGGTCATGGTCGGCTCCTTACGGGCGGGCGGGGATCAGGGCGTAGGCCTTGCGGGCTTTCGCCACGTCTTGGGCGCTGACCGCCGGGGCGTTGTTGCCCCAGGACGTGCGGATGAAGGTGGCGACGTCGGCCACTTCGTCGTCGGTCATCCTGGCGAAGCCCGGCATGGCGAAGGCGCGGAAGGGGCCGTCGGCGGTGACCGGCATGCGTCCGCCGGCCAGAACGATGCGGATGACCGAGGCTGGATTGTCGGGCAGCACCGCGCTGTTGCCGGCCAGGGCCGGGAAGATGGCCGGCGCCCCCATGCCGTCGGCGCGGTGGCAGTTCTGGCAATATTCGGCATAGGCCACGGCGCCGCGTTGGGCATAGTTGCCGGCACGCAGATCGGCGAAGGTGGTTGATCCGGCTTTTGGCTGGTAGCCCTTGCCCGACTGTGGCGACAGGCTCTTGAGATAGACGGCCATGGCGTTCAGGTCGGATTCGGACATGTGCTGGGTGGAATGGCTGATCACCTCGGTCATGCCGCCGAAGGCCGCGGTGTGGTCGGTGCGGCCGGTCTTCAGGAAGCGGACGATGTCGGCTTCGCTCCAGTCGCCCAGGCCGATGCCCTTGTCGTTGCGCAGCGACTTGGCGAACCATCCGTCGATCATGCCGCCGGCCAGGAATTGACTGCCCTCGGCGAAGCCCATGGCCTTTTCCTGAAAGCCGATTCCGCGCGGCGTATGGCACGAACCGCAATGGCCCAGTCCTTCGACCAGATAGGCGCCGCGGTTCCAGGTTTCGTCACGTCCGGCCACCGGCTGGAATACGGCGGTGTCCACGAACACGGCGTTCCATACGGCCAACGGCCAGCGGATGGACAGCGGCCAGGGAATGTCCGAGGCGCGGTTGTTCTGTTCCACCGCGTCCACGCCGCTCATGAAATAGGTGTACATGGCCCGCATGTCGGCGTCCGACACCTTGGCGTAGGACGGATAGGGCATGGCCGGATAGAGCTGGTGCCCGTCCTTGGCGACGCCGTCGCGCACCGCGCGGACGAAATCGTCGTAGCTGTAGGCGCCGATTCCGGTCTTGCCGTCGGGGGTGATGTTGGTGGAATAGATGGTGCCGATGGGGGTTTCCATGGGCAATCCGCCGGCGAACGGTTTTCCGTCGGGGGCGGTGTGGCAGGCGATGCAGTCGCCGGCGACGGCAATCGCGCGGCCGGTGTCCACCGCCGAGGTTTCGGCACGGGCGGATGTCGCCATCAACAGGGCGACGGCCGTGCTCAGCACGATACGTTTCATGGTGGGCGCGCTCCTTGCAGTCCTATGCCGCAAGGCTAGGCTCATGCCCTGTCCGTCGGTATTGGGGTTACCCCGAAAAGGGGGGTAGGGTTTACCCTATGCCGTCGCCATCAGCATGCGGGTCAGGTCGGCGACGGAATCGGCCTGCATCTTTTCCATCACATGGGCACGGTGGACCTCGACCGTCTTGATGGAAATATCCAGTTCGAAGGCGATGACCTTGTTGGGCTTGCCCTGAACCACCAACGCCATGACGTCTTTTTCCCTCTGGGTCAGGGTATCGACGCGGCGTTGAACCGCCTGGGCGGCGGCGGCGCGGCCACAGATGTCGCGGCTGCGGTTAAGGGCGCGTTCCACCTGCTCCAACAGCACCTCGTCATTGCACGGCTTTTCCAGGAAATGCACCGCGCCGTCGCTCATGGCCTGGACCGCCATGGGGATGTCGCCATGTCCCGACAGGAAGACGATGCCCAAGGTCTCGCCGGCTCGGTTGAGCAGGGCTTGCAACTCCAGCCCGCTCATCCCCGGCATGCGGACGTCCAGCACGACACAGCCGGGCTTTCCGGGCTTGCGGGCGGCCAGGAAAGCTTCGGCCGAGGGATGGCATTCCACCGGGACGCCCAGCGATTTCAGCAGAAAGGCCAGGGAATGGCGGATGGCTTCGTCGTCGTCCACCACATGAATGGTGGGAACGCACGGATCGGGGGAACCGCAGTTGCCGCAATTCATGAAGCGTCCTCCCTGAGACGGGGCAGGGTGAAATGGAAGCAAGCGCCGTCCGGGCCGCTTTCCGCCCACAGACGGCCGCCATGGGCTTCGACGAAGCCGCGCGACAGGGAAAGCCCCAGGCCCAACCCCTCGGGTTTGGTGGTGAAGAACGGCTCGAACAGATGGGCCAGCGCCTCGGCGCTGAGACCGGGGCCGCTGTCGGCGACGCTGAGCCTGACGCGCTCGGCGTCGCCCCAGGTGCTGACGGTGATGCGGCGGTCGTCGCGCCCGGCCATGGCGTCGGCGGCGTTCTGCAACAGGTTCAGCACCACCTGTTCCATCTGCACCCGGTCGGCACGGACCATGCCCAAGCCATCGGCCAAAAAGGCGGAGACGGTGACGCCGCGCCGCGCCGCAATGGCCTGGAACAGGCCCAGCGCCTCGCGCACGGGATCGTTGAGGTCAAGAATGTGCGGTTCGGGGACGCGCTTGCGGACAAAGGCCCGCATGCGCCGCACGATGCCGGCGGCGCGTTCGGCCTGGGTGGCGATCTGGCCGATTCCTTCGGCAACGCCCTCGGGATCGGTGTGGGCGGTCAGGCGGCGCTGGCAGCCGTTGGCATAATTGGCGATAGCGGCCAGCGGCTGGTTGATTTCATGGGCCAGGCTGGACGCCATTTCCCCCAGCAACGCCAGCCGGGCTCCGTGTTCCATTTCGTCGCGCCGCCGCCGGGCCTCTTCGTGCGCGGCTTTCAGTTCCTCGGTGCGGCGGCGCACCAGAACCTCGACACGGGCGACGTGGATCAGCCACCACAGCGCGGCCAACGCGGCGAACGCCAGGAACGGCCAGTAGTCGCGGGCCATCTGTCCCAGGCTGCGATGACGCAGATATTCGTAGGGGCCGATCTTGAGCGCGCGGAACAGTTCGTGCACTGGTTGGTAATCCACCGGCACCGTCCAGGCATGGCCGTCGCGAACCGGCATGGTCAGCAACGCCACCGCCACCCGTTTCGCCAGGGCGTCCGGTGTGTGGGCCAGTTTGGCGAAGGGCCAGTCGGGATAGGAGCGGGTCGAGGTCAAGCAACCGCCACCCGGCGGAATGCGGCCGTCGAGCACGCGGAAATCCTCGGCCCTGAGCTTGCCTTCGGCGGCCATCTGCTCCAACAGGCAGGCGCGCACGATGCCGGCGTCGGCGGCGCCCGACGCTACTGCCTCGACCACACGTTCGATGGGAAAGCCCAGGAAATCGACGCCGCTGGTGTCGTCGAACGGATCGATGCCGATCTCGGCCATTTCCCGCCAGGCGACGCGAAAGCCGCCGAACGCCTCGGGCGCCACCGCCGCCAAACGGGTGCCGCGCAAATCGGCCAGACGGCGCAGGTCGGTTCGCGAGGCCCGCACGACCACCGCCGAGGCGACATTGCGTGCCGTCACCGTTTCGGCCGAGGCGGCCAGACTGGCGATGCGAATGATGCCCTCGGCGGCTTCGAGTTCGACGTAATGGCCGGGATTGGTAATGACGAAATCCACCGTTTCGTCACGGACGGCCCCGGCCAGCCCGTCAAGGTCCAACGGCACGGCCCGCAGGGCATATTCGGGCAAATTGGCGCCCAAATGGCGCAACGTGGGCTCCCATTCGGCTTCCGCCCGTTCGGCGCCGCGAAAGGCCAGGATTCCGATGCGCAGCTCGGACGGTTCCGCCCGCGCGAGTACGGGCAGCAGGCACAACGCCACAAGGATCAGCAGGCGGCCAAGAAGCATGTCCTCTTGATAGCCTGCTTTCCCTTACGCGTCATGGGTAAAGGCCTATTCCCCGGCCTCGGCGGTCTCGGGGTGGGGGAAGCGTGGTTTCTTCGGGTGCTTTTCGAACCACCGGGCCACGGCGGCACGGACCACCACATAGAAGACCGGGGTGAACAGCAGGCCGAACAAGGTCACGCCCAGCATGCCGAAGAACACCGCTGTTCCCAAGGACTGGCGCATTTCGGCGCCGGGGCCGATGCCGATCACCAAGGGCAGCACACCCAGGATGAAGGCCAAAGACGTCATCAGGATGGGGCGCAGGCGGGTACGGGCGGCGTGAACGGCGGCGTCCACCCGGTTCATGCCTTCGACTTCGGCCTGACGGGCGAATTCAACGATCAGGATGGCGTTTTTCGCCGCCAATCCGATCAGCACGATGAAGCCGATCTGGCCCAGGATGTCGATGGGCATGCCCCGCACCATCAACCCCGAGACGGCGGCCAACAGGCACATGGGAACGATCAGCACCACGGCCAAGGGCAGCGACCAGCTTTCGTACTGTGCCGCCAGCACCAGGAAGACGAACACCACGGACGCCACGAACACCAGCATGCCGTGGTTGCCGGCCAGGATTTCCTGAAGCGCGAGTTCGGTCCATTCGAAACCGAAGCCCACCGGCAGGCGTTCGTCGGCCAGCTTCTTCATCTGTTCCAGCGCATAGCCCGACGACACGCTGGGGATGGTCGATCCCTGAAGCTCGGCCGCCGGATACAGGTTGTAGCGCGGCACGCGATGGGGGCCGGTGTCGTAACGGAACGACGCCACCGACCCGATCGGCACCATCAGGCCCTTGTCGTTGCGCACCTTGAACTGAGAGATGTCGGCGATGTCGTCGCGGAACTGTGCATCGGCCTGGGCGGTGACACGGTAGGTGCGGCCCAGGAAGTTGAACTCGTTGACAAAGGACGACCCCAGGAAGATCTGCAACGCCTCGTTCACCCGTTCGGCCGGCACGCCCAGCATCTGGGCGCGGACCCGGTCGATGTCGGCGTAGACGTTGGGGGTGCGGGTGTTGAACAAGGTGAAGACGCCGACCAGTCCGGGCACCTTGTTGGCGGCCATCATCATGTCCACGGTGGCTTCCTCGAGCGCGCGGGAACCGGCGCCGACCTTGTCCTGGATCATCATCTTGAAGCCGCCGGCGTTGCCGATGCCGCGCACCGGCGGCGGTTCGATGGCCATGATCAGGCCGTCCTGGATGGCGCCGTAACGTTTGGTCAGCTCGGCCTTGATGCGGGCGGCGGTCAGCCCTTGCTTGGCGCGTTCCTCGTGCGGGGCCAGGATGACGAAGATGGCGCCCGCATTGGGGGCGTTGGTGAAGGTGGCGGCGTCAAGGCCGGCGATGGGCACGGCGTGCACCACGCCCGGCGTCGCCAGCGCGGTTTCCACCACCCGGCGCATGACCTTGTCGGTCCGCATCAGGGACGAACCAGCCGGCAACTGGATGACGTTGATCAGGTATCCCTGGTCCTGGGTGGGGATGAAGCCCTTGGGCGTGGTGGCGAACTGGTAACCGGCCAGACCGATCAGGCCGCCATAGACCACCAGCATCATCACCGCCAGCCGCACCACCCGCCGGGTCAGGCCGCCATAGCCGCCCGACAGGCGGTCGAACAGCCGGTTGAAACCCTGGAAGAACAAGATGACCGGCCGGGCAAGCGGCGAGGCGGTCTCGTGGTCGTGCACGGTGTGCGGCTTGAACAGCAGCGCGCACAAGGCCGGCGACAGGGTCAACGACACGATCAGCGAGATCACCGTCGAGGCGGCGATGGTCACCGCGAACTGGCGGAAGAAAGCGCCCGAGATGCCGGGAATGAAGGCGGCGGGAATGAACACCGCGCACAGCACCAGGGCGATGGAAATCAGTGCCGAGCCGGTCTCGTCCATGGTGACGTGGGCGGCGTTTCGTGGCGTCATGCCTTCGCGGATGTTGCGCTCGACGTTTTCCACCACGACGATGGCGTCGTCGACCACGATACCGACCGCCAGGACCAGCCCGAACAGCGACAGGTTGTTGAGCGAATAGCCCATGGCCGACAGCACGGCGAAGGTGCCGACCAGCGACACCGGAATCGCCACCACCGGCACGACCGAAGCCCGCCAGGTCTGAAGGAACAGCACCACCACCACGATCACCAGCAGAACGGCCTCGAAGATGGTCTCGTTCACCGCATCGACCGAGGCGGCGATGAATTCCGTGGGGTTGTAGATGACGTCGTACTTGACGCCTTCGGGGAACGACTTGGACAACTCGCGCATCTTGGCGAGCACCAGTTCCGAAGTGTCGAGCGCGTTGGAACCGGGACGTTGGAACACGCCGATGGGGGCGGCGCCCTTGGTGTCAAGGTAACCGTTGACGCTGTAATCCAGCGCCCCCAATTCGACACGGGCGATATCCTTGACACGGGTGACGCGGCCTTCACCGTCTGTCTTGACGATGACGTTGGCGAACTGGGCCGGGTCCACCAATCGTCCCTGGGTCTGGACGTTGAACTGGAACGCGCCCTGTTCCGGCATGGGGGGCGCCCCCAAGGTGCCTGCGGCCACCTGGACGTTCTGGGCCTGAAGCGCCTTGATCACCTCGCCGGCAGTCAGGTTGCGGGCCGCGACCTTGGTCGGGTCCAGCCACACGCGCATGGAATAGTCGCGGGCACCGAAAACGCGGACGTCGCCGACGCCATCCAGACGCAAGAGGTGGTCCACCACCTGAAGGGTGGCGTAGTTGGAAAGGTAGATCTGATCGCGCGACCCGTCTGGGGAGTACAGGTGCACCACCATCAGCATGTCGGGCGAATTCTTGGTCACCGTCACGCCGATGCGCTTGACGTCGTCGGGAAGACGCGCGGTGGCGATGGCGACGCGGTTCTGCACCAGCACCTGGGCGGTGTCCAGATTGGTGCCCAGGCTGAAGGTCACCGTGATCTTGAGGTTGCCGTCCGCCGTCGCCTGGCTGTTCATGTACAGCATGTTCTCGACGCCGTTGATCTGCTGCTCAAGCGGTGTCGCCACGGTGTCGGCCACCACCTGGGCCGAGGCGCCGGGATAGCTGGCGCTGACCACGATGGTCGGCGGCGTGATCTCGGGATATTGGGCCACCGGCAGCGCGAAATAGGCGATGCCGCCGATGATGGTGATCAACAGCGACACCACGGTCGCGAAGATCGGCCGGTCGATGAAGAAATGCGACAGCTTCATGGTGGCCGGTCCTTATTTGCCAGCCGGGGCGGCTGGTGCCTCGATCTGGCCGGGGACCGGCGTCACCTTGGCGCCGGGGCGGGCCCGCATCAGACCGTTGATGATGATCTGCTCGTCGCCGGTCAGGCCCGAACGGATGGCCCGCAGACCATCCGACAGCGTCCCCAACACCACCGGTCGCGGCGCCACGGTGCCGTCGGCGGTGACGGTCATGACGATCTTGCGGCTTTGATCGGTCATGATCGCCGAATCGGGCAGCATCAGCGCCTCGTACGGTGCCGAGGCAGGCAGGCGCACGCGGCCGAAGCTGCCCGGCACGACGCGCCCATCGGGATTGTTCAGGGTGACGCGGGCGCGGATGGTGCCGGAATTGGCGTCGACCTGATTGTCGATGAAGGTCAGGTTTCCCTGGTGCGGCCAGCCGCTTTCGTCCATCAGCCGCAGGCTGACCGGAACGGCCAGATCGGCGCCGCTGACGCGGCCATGGGTGTTCTGGAACGCCAGGAAATCGGCCTCGCTGAGGTCGAAGCTGAAATAAAGCGGGTCCTGGGACACGATGGTCGTCAACAAGGTACCCGAACCCGAAGCGCTGCCGGCACTCACCAGGTTGCCAATGCTGATGTTGCGCGCACTGATGCGGCCGGTGATGGGCGAGGTGATCCGGGTGAATTCCAGGTTCAACTCGGCCTCGCGCACGGCGGCCTGGGCGGCGGTTTGGCCGGCGCCGGCGGTGCGCGATTCCGCCTCGCGCTGATCCAGCAGGCTTTGCGCCAGGAAGTCGCGCTTTTGCAATTCGCCGGCCCGGTTCAACTGACGGCTGGCGTAGTCTTTGCTGGCTACCGCCTGGGTCACCTTGGAGCGCGCCGACACCAGGGCGATTTCATAGGGGCGGGGGTCGATGACGAACAGCAGGTCACCCTTGTTGACCATCTGGCCGTCGGTGAAATGGATTTCCGTCAGGTAGCCGCCGACGCGCGCCCGCAATTCCACATAGTCGATCGGGGTGAACTGGCCGGTGAATTCGCTCCATTCGGTGACCTGGCGCTTGAGCGGCTGGGCCACGGTCACCGGCGGGCCACCCTGGGGGCCGCCCTGCGCCGTTGGCGCGCTCTTGCCGCCACTCTTGAACGAATAGATGCCGGCACCGATGCCAAGGGCCACGACCGCCGCCAACACCAACAGGGAAACAGGGAATTTGCGCGTGTCTTGGGCCATGACGGTCGTCCGGGTGGATGGGGCTGAGGATGTGCAGAAAGCAAAACGCCCCGGCGGCCGGGGCCATGTCGGGACGTCTGACCGTCTGACGGTCAGAACTATACTGAACGGTTTGGTTTTATCGTTGACGCCGGGGCTGGGTCAAGGACGCAGAAAGTGGTCGGTGCAAGGCGAGGGGTAAATTCCCTCTGGGTTGCATCTTTAGCTGGCGTTCAGACGAATTCACCGGCGATGGCGGCGAAATGGCAGATCGCGGCGGCCAGTACGCAGGCATGCCAAGCCGCGTTATGGAAACGCATCCGATGGGCAAGGTGCAGCGGGACGCCCAAGGTGTAAAGGCCACCGCCCACCAACAGCAAGATCAGGGTGCGTGCGGCAAGGGAATCCACCAAGGGGCCGAATCCCAGCACCAGCGCCCAGCCCAATGCCAGATAAAGGGCCAGCGACAGCTTTTCGAAGCGGCGAGGGAAAATCAGTTTCAGCACCACTCCGGCCAGGGCGCCGGTCCACACCACGCCGCCCAACAGGGCGGCGGTGCTGCCGTGCAGGCGCAGCACCACGAAGGGGGTGTAGCTGCCGGCGATCATCACGAAGATCATGGCGTGGTCGACGCGGCGCCACCATTCCTTGGCCGGCCCGCTCCATAGATTATAGGCGGCCGAGGCCCCCAGCATGGCCGCCAATCCGGCGCCATAGGTGATCAGGGCGAAGCCGCGGTCCATGGACAAGCCCTGGGCCACCAGAAAACCGACGGCCCCCAGTGCAAACAGCAATCCAAGGATATGGACGATTCCGTCGGCCCATTTCTCGGCGGTGGTGAAAACCGGAAAGCCGTGAGTCATGCCGCCCCCTTGATTGAACGGTAATTATGTTGGGATAAACAGGGCTGGTTGCAATGGGGGGGCATACGAAAGAAAAGGCCCGCCGACCTTGCGGTGGCGGGCCTTGGGGTGACGGGACGCGAGGTCAGGCGGTGACTTCGGCGAAGTCTTCCTCGAAATATTCGCCTTCGACCCGGATACCCTGGTTGCGGCGCTGTTCCTCGATGCGCTTGAGCTCGACACGACGGATCTTGCCCGAGATGGTCTTGGGCAGGTCCGAAATCTCGATACGGCGGACGCGCTTGTAGGGCGCCAGCGTCGCGCGGATGTGCTTGAAGATATCCATGGCCAACTCGCGCGAGGGTTCGAAGCCGGCACGCAGCACCAGGAACGCCTTCGGCACCGCCAGACGCACCGGATCGGGGCTGGGCACCACGGCGGCTTCGGCGATGGCCGGGTGCTCGATCAGCGCGCTTTCCAGTTCGAACGGGCTGATACGGTAGTCGGACGCCTTGAACACGTCGTCGGCGCGGCCGACATAGGTGATGTAGCCGTCTGCATCGATGCAGGCCACGTCGCCGCAATGATAGTGTCCGGCCCGCATCAGGCTCTTGGTCTTTTCCGGGTCGTCCTTGTAGCCCTGCATCAGGCCCAGCGGACGCGGATCGAGCGCTAGCGAGATCTCGCCTTCCTCGGTCTTGTTGTCGTCGGAATCGAGCAACGCCACCGTGTAACCCGGCATGGGGCGACCCATGGAGCCTTCCTTGACCAACTGGCCCGGCGGGTTGCCGATCTGGCAGGTGGTCTCGGTCTGGCCGTAGCCGTCGCGGATGGTGATGCCCCAAGCCGACTTGACGCGGTCGATGACCTCGGGGTTCAGGGGTTCCCCGGCGCCGACCAACTCGCGGATCTTGACCGGATAGGACGCCAGATCCTCTTGGATCAGCATGCGCCACACGGTCGGCGGCGCGCACAGCGAGGTGATGGAGCAGCGGACGATGACGTCCAGCATGGACTTGGCCGAGAAGCGGCCGTAATTGTAGACGAACACGGTGGCGCCGGCGTTCCACGGCGCGAAGAAGTTGGACCACGCATGCTTGGCCCAGCCCGGCGAGCTGATGTTCAGGTGGATGTCACCCGGTTGCAGGCCGATCCAGTACATGGTGGACAGGTGGCCGACCGGATAGGACTGATAGGAATGGGCCACCAGCTTGGGCTTGGCCGTGGTGCCCGAGGTGAAGTAGAGCAGCAAGGTGTCGTCGACCTTGGTCTCGCCCTCGGGGGTGAACTCGGCGCTGGCTTTGTAGGCCTCGTCGAAACTGGTCCAGCCGTCATGGGTGCCACCCACCACGATCTTGGTGAACTGGTTGTCCAGCGCGTCGAACTTGACGGTCTGGTCGGCCCCGGCGACGACATGGGCGGCGCCACCGCGTTCGAAGCGGTCCTTGAGGTCTTCGGTGACCAACAGGGTGGTGGCGGGAATGATCACCGCCCCCAACTTGATGCAGGCCAGCATGGTTTCCCACAGTGGCACCACGTTGTTCAGCATCATCAGTACCACGTCGCCGCGCTTCACCCCCTGGGCGCGCAGGAAATTGGCGACCTGGTTGGAGCGCGCCGACAATTCGGCGAAGCTCAGCTTGATCTCGCTGTTGTCGTCAACCAGCCACAGCGCCGGCTTGTGGTTGTCCTTGGCCATGACGTCGAAATAATCGAGCGCCCAGTTGAAGTTGGACAATTGCGGCCAGCGGAAGTCGCGGTAGGCGGTGGCATAGTCGGTGCGATGGGCGAGCAGGAAGTCGCGAGCCTTGAGAAAAGACTGAAGATCAGCGGACATGTTTTCTCCCCCTGAGGCGGGTGGTGTGGCGGAACGGGAGCTTGACGCTCTCTTGCTCGGCGGGTTTCACCCCGCCGGCCAGGACGGTCGGCGGGGCAAGACCGGGATAAATGGTTACATGTTGCGGCGGTATTGACCGCCGACCTCGTACAGCGCGCCGGTGATCTGGCCGAGCGAGCAGCAGCGCACGGCGTCCATCAGGACGGCGAACATGTTTTCATTGTTGATGGCGGCCTGTTGCAGCCGGTGCAGCATGTCTGGCGCCACCTCGGCGTTGCGGGCGTGGAAGTCGCGCAGCCGCTTCAACTGGCTTTGCTTTTCCTCGTCGGTGGAACGCTGCAACTCGATCTCGGCTTCCTCGGGCGGATTGGGATTGAGGAAGGTGTTGACGCCGATGATCGGATAGCTGCCGTCGTGCTTCTTGTGTTCGTAATAAAGCGATTCGTCTTGGATCTTGCCGCGCTGGTAACCGGTCTCCATGGCCCCCAGCACGCCGCCGCGTTCGGCGATGCGCTCGAATTCCTGGAGCACGGCTTCTTCCACCAGATCGGTCAATTCTTCCAGGAAGAACGAACCCTGGTTGGGGTTCTCGTTCTTGGCGACGCCCCATTCACGGTTGATGATCATTTGAATGGCGACGGCGCGGCGCACCGATTCGGCGGTCGGCGTGGTGTACGCCTCGTCATGGGCGTTGGTATGCAGGCTGTTGCAATTGTCGTAGATGGCGATCAACGCCTGCAACGTGGTGCGGATGTCGTTGAAGTCCACTTCCTGGGCGTGCAGCGAACGGCCCGAGGTCTGGACGTGGTATTTCAGCTTCTGCGACCGCTCGTTGGCGCCGTACTTGTCGCGCATGGCCACCGCCCAGATGCGGCGGGCGACGCGGCCGATCACCGAATATTCCGGGTCCATGCCGTTCGAGAAGAAGAACGACAGGTTGGGCGCGAAATCGTCGATGTGCATGCCGCGCGCCAGGTACGATTCCACGTAGGTGAAACCGTTGGCCAGCGTGAAGGCGAGCTGCGAGATGGGGTTGGCGCCGGCTTCGGCGATGTGGTAGCCGGAAATCGAGACGGAATAGAAGTTCCGCACCCGGTTGTGGACGAAGTATTCCTGGATGTCGCCCATCAGCTTGAGCGCGAAATCGGTCGAGAAGATACAGGTGTTCTGGCCCTGGTCTTCCTTGAGGATGTCGGCCTGGACGGTGCCGCGCACGCTTTCCAGGGTCCATTCCTTGATCTTCGCCACTTCGTCGTCGGTCGGCTGGCGGCCGTTGTCACGCTCGAACTTCTCGATCTGCTGGTCGATGGCGGTGTTGAAGAACAGCGCCAGGATCACCGGCGCCGGGCCGTTGATGGTCATCGACACCGAGGTTGACGGCGCACACAGGTCGAAACCCGAATACAGCACCTTCATGTCGTCCAAGGTGGCGATGGAAACGCCGGAATTGCCGATCTTGCCATAGATGTCCGGGCGTTCGTCCGGGTCACAGCCGTACAGCGTGACCGAGTCGAAGGCGGTGGACAGGCGGGTCGCGGCGCTGTCCTTGCTCAACAGCTTGAAGCGGGCGTTGGTGCGGAAGGCGTCGCCTTCGCCCGCGAACATGCGGGTCGGGTCCTCGTTCTCGCGCTTGAAGGCGAAAACGCCGGCGGTGAACGGGAAGGAACCGGGCAGGTTCTCCTTGAGCAGCCAGCGCAGCAACTCGCCATGATCCTGGAACGGCGGCAGCACCACCTTCTTGATCTTGGTGCCCGACAGCGATTCGGAAACGATGGTGGATCGAATTTCCTTGTCGCGGATCTTCACCACATATTCGTCACCGGCGTAGCTTTCCTTGACCTTGGGCCAGATCTCCAACAGCTTTTTGGCGCCGTGGTCCAACTTGCCCTGGCGTTGTTCGATCAGCGTGTCGATCTCGCCCACCTGACAGCCACAGGTCTTGTCCAGCATGTCCTTGGTGGCGGAAAGCTGCTGAAGCTCGCGGGCGGTCTGGGCCTGCTTGGCGGAATGGGTGTGGTAGCCGCGCACGGAATCGGCGATTTCCGCCAGATAACGCACGCGGGCCGGCGGCACGATGGCCGTGCCGGCGGTCGAGGCGTTGGAAGCCGGCCGGGCCAGGGTGGACTCACCCATGGCGAAACCCTTGGCGACCAGCGCGTCGAGCAGGCCGAGATACAGCGCGGTCACCCCGTCGTCGTTGAAGCGCGAGGCGATGGTGCCGTAGACCGGCATGGTGTCGGGCGACTGGGCAAAGGCGTTGCGGTTGCGCTGAACCTGCTTGCGCACGTCGCGCAGCGCGTCCTGGCCGCCCTTGCGGTCGAACTTGTTGATGGCCACCACGTCGGCGTGATCGAGCATGTCGATCTTTTCCAACTGGCTGGCCGCGCCGAATTCCGGGGTCATGACATAGAGCGACAGGTCGCCCAGTTCGGCGACGGCGGAATCGGCCTGGCCGATGCCGGGGGTCTCAACGATCACCAGATCGAAACCGGCGGCCTTGCACAGGTCGACGATGGCCGGCACATGCGGCGGCACCTCGGATCCGGCCGAACGGGTGGCCAGCGAGCGCATGTAAACCGGACCGTTGACGGCGTTCATGCGGATGCGGTCGCCCAGCAGCGCGCCCCCGGTCTTGCGCTTGGAAGGATCGACGGCGATGACCGCGATCTTGAAATCGGGCTTGTCGATGCGGAAACGGCGGATCAGTTCGTCGGTCAGCGACGACTTGCCGGCACCACCGGTGCCGGTGATGCCCAGCACGGGCACCGACCGGACGGCGGCGGCCTGAACGATGGCCTGGCGCAGCTCGGCGCCAAGCTTGTCGTTTTCAAGCGCCGAGATCAGGCGCGACAGCTTTTGGCGGTCGGGGGCGTCGATGCCTTCCAGGCTGGGCGGCAGGCTTTCGGTGACGTCGAAATCGGTGCGTTCGATGACGTCGGCGATCATGCCTTGCAGGCCCAGACGCTGGCCGTCCTCGGGCGAATAGATGCGTTCGACGCCATAGGCTTCGAGTTCGCGGATCTCGGGCACGACGATCACGCCGCCGCCGCCGCCGAACACCCGCACATGGCCGGCGCCACGCTGGCGCAACAGGTCGATCATGTACTTGAAGAACTCGATATGGCCGCCCTGATACGAGCTGATGGCGATACCCTGGACGTCTTCCTGCACGGCGGCGGTGACGATTTCCTCGACCGAGCGGTTGTGGCCGAGGTGGATGACCTCGACGCCGCCTTGTTGCAGCAACCGGCGCATGATGTTGATGGACGCGTCGTGTCCGTCGAACAGGCTGGTGGCGGTAACGAAGCGGATCTTGTTGGTGGGCTTGACGCTGACCTTGTTATCGTTGCCGTCGGGCATGGACCTTCCCTCAACCTTGCTTATAGGGTTGAGCGAAGCCTAGCGTTTCCGCCGCCTACGAATCGATGTCGGGAGAACCCAACATGGTTGAGCGGATTTGCCATATTGCACTGCAACGCGCGATGGTGGGCACACACTTGGCGGCGGCGGGGGCGGGACGCTATCATGGGGGCGCCGGCCCAAAGCGACAGCGGCCGGGCGAGGGAGTGCACGCATGCCGTTCGCGGTTCAATCCTGTCTGGACGTGGTCTTTTGGTTTTCCGACCGGGCGTTGAACGACCGGGAATACATCCAGCCGCAAAAGCTGCATCGGCTGATGTTCCTGGCCCAGGCTTATTATTCCGTGGCCTATCCGGGGCGGAAACTGATGCCGGCGACCTTTGTCACCGACACTTTGGGGCCGATCGAGCCCACCGTCTTCCACGTCTTCGCCTATGGCCGTCCGCACATGGTCGAGGCGAATCCCATCGCCGATCCGGTGGCCCATTTCCTGGACGGGATATGGCGCCGTTTCGGCCAGTACAGCGCGGATCAGCTCAACAAGAAGCTGGCCGAGCACGCTCCGGTGGCCGCTGCCGTCGCCAAGGGGCTGGGCGAGGAAATTCCGCTGGCCGCCATGGTCAAATATTACGGCAGCGAGGTGGCCAGCCGCCGTGGCGGCGGGCCGGCGCCAGCCGTCGATCAAGTGGTGAAGCCGCGCCTGATGCGCTCGCAAAACGGCAAGGCGGTGGCGGTCAAGTCCTGGACACCTGGGAAAAAATAGATCAACGCGCCAGCGGTTCGTACCAGTCACGTGGGAAAGCAGCTTCGGCGCGGGCGGGGTGATTGAACGGCGCCTTGAGGCCACCGGGGAAGCGCTCGCCGATCAGCCGATGATATTCTGAACGGCCGTCAAGGCCGCGCTTGGCCGCCAGATGGACAAACCAGCGGTAGCCGGCGGCCACATGGCGGATCTCATCGTGGTAGATGACGTCCAGGGCCGGCGGCGTGACGGTGTCGCCGTTGCGGGTCAGCCGTTCCATGGTTACTGGGGTCGTGTCCAACCCACGCGCTTCCAGGGTCATCGGCACCACCGCCAGGCGCGCCATCAGGTCGTCGGCGGTCTTTTCCGCCGCTTGCCACAAGCCGTCATGGGCCGGCAGATCGCCATAGGTCGCTCCCAGGCTGGCCAGCAATTCCTGCAACATCTCGAAATGAACCGCCTCGTCCAGCGCCACCTGAACCCAATCGTCCAGGAACGCCTTCGGCATCTGTTCGTGCGGGAAGCGACAAACGATGTCCCAAGCCAGATCGATGGCGTTCAGCTCGATGTGGGCAAGGGCATGCAACAGGCCGATGCGCCCACGCTCGCCACCGTAAGCACGCTTGGGCATCTCTTTCGGCGGCAGCAATTGCGGACGAGAGGGGCGGGCCGGGCGGTCGGGCGGCAAGGTGCCGCCAGTCTCGGTCACGCGGTCGGCGAACCAGTCGGCGGCCAGGACGCGGGTGAGGCGGCATTTTTCCACGCAATCCGCATTTGCCAGGATGGCGGCTGCGGATTGGGTCAGGGTGGCGGGGTTGTTTGCGGTCGTCATGGCCGCACCTTGAGAGTCTTCGTGCGGAATGGCAAGCCCCGATGATGGCGTGTTGGTGTGTGGCTTGTCATAAGTTGTTGTCTTTTTTTATTGTTATCGTCAATGGATGTCTTTTGTCGTTTAATATATCATCCAGAGGTATGAGGTGAAGTACCCTTAAGTGGATGTGTTTATTTTGACTGATGATGTTATTTCTACATTGTGGCATTCGTGGAGCACCGGGCATGGCGTCCTATTTCTCGAACTTGTCGATCAAGGCGCGGATCGGTGGCCTGACGGCTTTGTCGGTCGTCGCCTTGGTGGCGGTTCTGGCCATCTTCGTTACGGCCAACCTGTTCCTTTCCCATGCTCAGGACAATGCCGACCGGTTCAAGGCCATCGCCGAAGCCGGTCGGGATCTGCGCATTGCCGCGCTGGAAATGCGGCGTGGGGAAAAGGATTTCCTGTTGCGTCGCCAGTTGTCTCACGTCGATCAGACGCGTCAGGCTTTGGCGCGGGCCGGCGAACAGTTGCGGGTGCTTTCCAGCCTGGACCGCGAAGGAGGGCTGAGCGGTGATCTGGACATCTTGCGCCAGGGTCTGGCCCGTTATGGAGCCGCCCTGGACCAGATGGCCGCGGACGAGGTCGCCAAGGGGCTGACCCACGAGGACGGAAGTTCCGGCGCGTTGCGCAAGGTCATCCATAAGGTCGAGGCGTCGATCGCCCGTTTGGGCAATGCGCCGGCCATGGTGTTGATGCTGACCATGCGCCGCCACGAAAAGGATTACATGCTGCGTGGCGACCCCGCCTACATCGACAAGGCGCGTGCCACCCATGCGGCGTTGCAGGCGGAAATCCGCCGTCTACCCTTGGGTGCGGCGGAGATGGCCGAGGCGGAAGGGCAAGTGAACGCCTATCTGGCGGCGCTCGAGGATTATCTGGCTGCCGATGTGGCGACCAGTAAGGCGCAGAAGACCTTGAGCGAGAGTTTTTCTGCCCTGGTCCCGACGTTCACCTCGCTTGAAGACCATGCCGCCACGCATGAACGTGAGGCGCAAGAGGAACTTGCGGTTATCCGGTCGCGCGCCGAGACGCTGTCGGCGGTTCTGGCGTTCCTGGTGTCGGCGGTCATGGTGGGGATCGCGGTGGTGGTCAGCCGTTCCGTGGTTGGCCCCCTTGGTGCCATGACGTCGATCATGGAGCGCATGGCCCGCGGCGAACGTGGCATGGCCATTCCTTACAGCGACCGGAGCAACGAAATAGGCGGCATGGCCCGCTCGGTCGAAGTGTTTCACCAGGGGTTGGTTCAGGCTGAAACGCTGGCGGCCGAAGCGGCGGAACGTCAGCGCGGCGACCTGGAGCGGGCGGAACGGCGCGCCCATTTGACCGCCGCTTTCGAACAGGCGGTTGGCCGGGTTCTGGGTGAGGTTGGCAACGCCGTTCACATTCTGACTGAAACGGCGCTGACGTTGCATCGTTCGGCGGCACAAACCGCCGAGCAAAGCGTGGCGGTGTCCACGGCCGCCGAGGAATCGTCGTCCAACGTTCAGGCCGTGGCCGGTGCTACCGAGGAATTGGGGGCTTCGACCCATGAAATCAGCCGCCGAGTTCACGAAACGCGCGGCATTTCGCAAGAGGCGGTGGCCGGGATCGGCGAAGCGTCAGCCATGGTCGGTGCGCTCAATCAGACGGCGTCGCAAATCGGTCAGGTGGTCAAGTTGATCAGTGACATCGCCGCC
Organism: Magnetospirillum aberrantis SpK; assembly: GCF_011022235.1. Classification (GTDB taxonomy): domain Bacteria; phylum Pseudomonadota; class Alphaproteobacteria; order Rhodospirillales; family Magnetospirillaceae; genus Magnetospirillum; species Magnetospirillum aberrantis. The sequence continues at coordinate 61,810 of NZ_JAAIYP010000034.1, forward strand.
CAGACCAATCTTTTGGCCCTTAACGCCACCATCGAGGCGGCCCGCGCCGGTGACGCCGGCAAAGGCTTCGCCGTGGTGGCTGGCGAGGTCAAGAATCTCGCGACCCAAACCGGCAAGGCCACGGAAGAGATTTCCAGCCTGATCGCCAACGTTCAGACAAGCACCCATCAGGTGGTGGGAACCATCGGTTCCGTGCACGGCGTGGTCGGGTCGGTCGACCAGGTGGTCGCCAGCATCGCGGCCGCCATCGAGGAACAAACCGCCGCCACCGGTGAAATCGCCCGCAACGTTCAAGAGGCGGCAAGCGGCAACGCCTTGGTCACCGTCAGCATTTCCGGCGTGTCGCAACTGGCGTCGCAGACTGGTGAGATGGCGGACAGAATGCAGGGTGTCGCCAATGATTTGGGGCGTGAAATCAAAGGATTGCGGTCTGAAGTTGAGGGCTTCCTGCAACAGGTCAACGCCTTATAGGCAAGGTGTCTGGCGCTATCTTCCGGGTTGTCGATGAAAGTGGGGTTGCGTCGATTGCGTTAAAAATAGGCATAAACGATTTGTGATTAAAGTTTGTGCTGTAATGTCAACTGCCCGCCGATGAAGCGGGGCATAATCGGGCCATCCTGCCACTGCGTCATGGATCGCCCGTGTCCCGTTTCTTCGCCACCTTGGGGCAGACCCGCCATTCTTTCGACAGCCTTTCCCAGGTCATGGCCTGCGCCTCGCCGCGCCGGTCGGGGGACGAACTGGCGGGTCTGGCTGCGCAAAACGACGAACAGCGTGTCGCCGCCCGCCGGGTCCTGGCTGACTTGCCGTTGGCTGTGTTCCTGGACGAACCGCTGGTACCTTATGAAAGCGACGAAGTCACCCGGCTGATCTGCGACAGCCATGACGCAGGCGCCTTCGCGCCAGTCGCATCCTTCACCATCGGCGAATTCCGCGACTGGCTGCTGTCCTATGCCGCAGACAGTGCCGCCCTGGCGCGGTTGGCGCCCGGCCTGACGCCGGAAATGGTCGCTGCGGTCAGCAAGCTGATGCGCAACCAGGACCTTATCGCCGTGGCCTCAAAGGCCCGCGTGGTCACCGCCTTTCGCACCACCATCGGCCTTCAGGGACGGTTGGCCAGCCGGTTGCAGCCCAACCACCCCACCGACGACCCGACCGGCATCGCCGCCTCGACGCTGGACGGTTTGTTGTTCGGCATGGGGGACGCGGTGATCGGTATCAATCCCGCCACCGACAGTGTCGCCGCCAGCACTACTTTGTTGCATCTGTTGGACGAGGTGCGCGAGCGTTTCGCCATTCCGACGCAATCGTGCGTGCTGACACACGTCACCAATTCCATCCAGGCCATCGAACAAGGCGCGCCGGTGGATCTGGTGTTCCAGTCCATCGCCGGAACCGAGGCGGCGAACGCCGGTTTCGGTGTGTCGCTGTCGATTCTGGCCGAGGCCCGCGACGCGGCCTTGTCGCTGAAGCGCGGCACGGTTGGCGACAACGTCATGTATTTCGAGACCGGGCAGGGGGCGGCGCTGTCGGCCGACGCCCACCATGGTCTGGATCAACAGACCGTCGAAGCCCGCGCCTATGGCGTGGCCCGCGCCTTTTCTCCGCTGCTGGTCAACACCGTGGTCGGCTTCATCGGGCCGGAATACCTCTACGATTCCAAACAGATCATCCGTGCCGGCCTGGAAGACCATTTCTGCGGCAAGTTGCTGGGCGTGCCCATGGGCGTGGACGTCTGTTACACCAACCACGCCGAGGCCGACCAGGACGACATGGACGCACTGGCGACCTTGCTGGCGGTGGCCGGGGTCAATTTCCTGATCGGCGTGCCTGGCGCCGACGACGTCATGCTTAATTACCAAAGCCTGTCGTACCACGACATCCTGGGGCTGCGGCATCAACTGGGCCTGCGGCCGGCGCCGGAATTCGAATCCTGGCTGGATCGCATGGGCATGGTGGATTCGGCGGGCCGTCTGGCTCCGCCCGAGCCGCTGGTGCGCCGGCTTCTGACGTCGGAGGCCGGACGATGAACACCGTCACTCCCCTTGATCCCTGGGCCCGTTTCCGCGCCGCCACCCGCGCCCGCATCGGCCTGGGTCGGGCCGGCGACGCGCTGCCCACGCCGGCCTTGCTGGATTTCCAGGCGGCCCACGCCAAGGCGCGCGACGCCGTGCACGGTGCGGTCGATTTCGACGCCCTGGCCGCCGCTTTTCCCGGCCGCGAGGTGGTGAACGTGCAAAGCGCCGCCGCCGACCGCGTCACCTATCTGCGTCGCCCCGATCTGGGCCGCCGGTTGGAGGATGGCTGCCGGGCGTCATTGGAAAAGGGCGATTACGACATCGCCTTCGTGGTCGCCGACGGTTTGTCGGCGGCGGCGGTCGCCGACCATGCGGCGGCATTGCTCAACGCCTGCCTGGACCGGCTTTCGGGGTGGCGGGTGGCGCCTGTCGTGCTGGCTCGCCAGGGACGGGTGGCGTTGGGCGACGACATCGGCGCTGCCCTGGGCGCACGCATGGTGGCGGTGCTGATCGGCGAACGTCCCGGTCTCAGTGTCGCCAATTCCCTGGGCGTCTACCTCACTTGGGACCCGCGCCCTGGCCGGCGCGATTCCGAACGCAACTGCATTTCCAATATTCACGCCGACGGGTTGGACATCGACGGTGCCGCGAAGCGGCTGACCGGTTTGATGGCCGAGGCCCGGCGGATTCGCGCAACTGGCATCACCCTGAAAGAGGACGCGGTGCGGCTGGAGGGGCCTGGGGGGCCTTCCGACGCACTCGTCGCGGATCAGCGAGGACAGGAGGCATAACGCATGTCCGATACTAGCAAGAGCACCTTGAAGAAAGGCTTGAGCGGCCTGCACCTGTGGGGCATCGCCGTCGGTCTGGTCATTTCCGGCGAATATTTCGGCTGGAGTTACGGCTGGGCCCAGGCCGGGACCCTGGGTTTCCTGGCGACCACCATCCTGGTGGCCGTCATGTACACCACCTTCATCTTCAGCTTCACCGAGCTGACGACGGCCATTCCCCATGCCGGCGGCCCGTTCGCTTATTCCTATCGCGCCTTCGGGCCGCTGGGCGGCTTCATCGCCGGGTTCGCCACGCTGGTCGAGTTCGTGTTCGCGCCGCCGGCCATCTCTCTGGCCATCGGCGCCTATCTGAACGTCCAGTTCCCGGCGCTCGATCCCAAGCTGGCGGCGGTTGGCGCCTATGTGTTGTTCATGGGATTGAACATCGCCGGCGTCACCATCGCCGCCACTTTCGAATTGTTCGTCACCGTTCTGGCGATCATCGAGCTTCTGGTGTTCATGGGCGTGGTTTCGCCCGGCTTCTCGTGGGACAATTTCGTCGCCAAGGGCTGGTCCGGCGAGGAAGGGTTCTCGCTGGTCGCGTTGGGTGGCATCTTCGCCGCCATTCCCTTCGCCATCTGGTTCTTCCTGGCCATCGAGGGCGCCGCCATGGCGGCCGAGGAAGCCAAGGAACCCAAGCGCACCATCCCGCGGGCCTATGTTGCCGGCATCCTGACCCTGGTGGTGCTGGCCTTCGGCACCATGATCTTCGCCGGCGGCGTCGGCGACTGGAACGCGCTCAGCAATATCAACGACCCGCTGCCCCAGGCGATGAAGGCGGTGGTCGGCGAAAGCAGCGGCTGGCTGCACATGCTGGTGTGGATCGGCCTGTTCGGCCTGATCGCTTCGTTCCACGGCATCATCATGGGCTATTCCCGCCAGATTTTCGCCCTGGCCCGCGCCGGCTTCCTGCCGCCCGCTTTGGCCAGCGTCCACCCCAAGACCAAGACCCCGGTATGGGCCATCCTGGCCGGTGGCGTGGTCGGCATCGCCGCCATCTTCTCGGATGAACTGATCCAGATCGGCGGCCTGCCGTTGACCGCCAACATCGTCACCATGTCGGTGTTTGGCGCCATCGTCATGTACATCATGAGCATGCTGAGTCTGTTCCGCCTGCGTCGGACCGAGCCGGCGCTGGAGCGTCCGTTCAAGGCGCCGGGCTTCCCGGTGGTGCCGGCGGTGGCCCTGGGCACGGCGGTTATCTGCCTTGCGGCCATGATCTATTACAACCAGCTGGTGTTCGCCTTGTTCGTCGGGCTGTTCGCCGTGGCTTGGCTGTTCTACCGCTTCACCGCCGATCTGCGGGAAGCGGCCGAGGATGACGATCTGCTGGAACTGGCGCAGATGGAAGCCCGTTCCATGGCCGACTGAATGGCCTGATGTGACCAACAAGGCCGTCACCGCAAGGTGGCGGCCTTTGCGGTATGGGATTTGCAACAAAACATGCCAGGACGGTGTCAGGAGGCCTTCATGGTAAGCGCCCGATCAAGAATTGAGCAAAATGGTCGGACCAGTTGCCCGATTTCGGGGCAACGCAACATCCTGGCCGCCGCCGCCAATGGTGTCCGCAGCTTCATCGCCGGCCAGGGCGGTGACGCGGACATGGTGTTCACCCGCGTCGGTGTGGACGAACGTCGTCTGGGTGATCCCAAGCTGGCCCTCGATCTTGGTGCCTATGTGGGCATGATGGAGGAGGCGGCGATCCAGACCGGCAACGACAACTTCGGATTGTGGTACGGTCAGCAGTTCAGGCCCGCCATGCTGGGGCTGATCGGCGAGGTAGCCCTGGCGTCGCCGACGCTGGGGGCGGCGGTCGCCAATCTGGCCGAGCTGTTTCCCTATCACCAGCAAGCCACCGAAACCCGTCTGGTCCGCGACGGCGACCTGTTGCGGCTGGAATACCGCATCCTGGACGGTGCCATTCTGGCACGGCGTCAGGATGCGGAACTGACCATGGGTATGTTCGCCAACGTTTTCCGCTATTGTCTTGGTGCCGATTGGACTCCCGAGGAAGTCCATTGCGAACACCCCCGCCCCGAAAGCTGGCGCGAACATGAACGCGCCTTTGACGCTCCGGTGCATTTCGGCCAGCACACCAACGCCGTGGTGTTCCGCGACCGCCACCTCGACCGCCCCATGCCGGGTGGCGACCTGGCACGGTTGACCCGGTTGCGTGACGAATTGATCCGGGTGGCGGGCGGCACCGGATCGCCGGGGTTCCTGGATCGGGTCAAGGGCGAGGTGCGTTCGCGCCTGCCCGACGGTACCGCCGGGGTGGAAGAGGTGGCCGAGGGGCTGGGGCTGGCGCGCTGGACCCTGCAACGCCGGCTGGCGGATGTGGGGCTCAGCTATTCCGACGTGGTCGAGGCGGTGCGCCGCGATCTGGCCTTCCTGCATCTGCGCCAGCCCCATGTGTCGGTGGCCGAGATCGGTTTCATGCTGGGCTATTCCGAAGTCAGCGCCTTCAGCCGGGCTTTCCGCCGCTGGACCGGTCAGTCGCCACAGACATACCGGGCCCCCCTGGCGTGTCGGGGCGAAACGGCGGAAAGCTGACGCAGGGCGTCACAACTCGTGCAGGGCGTCCAGGATGGCCTGGACGTGGCCGGAAACCTTGACCTTACGCCATTCCTTGACCACCACGCCGTTTTCGTCGATCAGGAAGGTCGAGCGCTCGATGCCCATGTACTTCTTGCCGTAATTGTTCTTTTCCTTCCACACCCCGAACGCCTCGCACAACGCACCGTCGCTGTCGCTGGCCAGCGGGAAGGGAAGGGAATGCTTGGCTCGGAATTTCTCGTGGCTGGCGATGGAATCCTTGGACACACCCAGGATTTCCGCCTTGTTGATGGTGAAGCGCAAGAATTCGTCGCGGAATTGGTGCGCTTCGGACGTGCAGCCCGAGGTGTCGTCCTTGGGATAGAAATACAAAACCAGCCGCTTGCCTTGGTAATCGCCAAGCGATCGCGGGCCTTCGTCGGTTTCGACGTTGAAGGCGGGGGCCGGCTGGCCGACGGTCACGGTCATCGCGTTATCCCTCTCATGGTTGGGGCCATTTGGGGTGCCCATCAGAGTTGTAAAACCTTGTGCACTGCATTCAAGTGACGGTTTTACGCATCAGGGCCGATCCGTTCGCGCACGTCGCGGCCGGGTTGGCCGACGATGCGCTCGAATACTTCAAGCGATTGGGCGGCGCAATCGTCCATGCGGTCCACCAAGGTCTTGAAGTCGGTCAACCCCGCCGCCTGGACCAATACGTCCCTTAATCCGCGCGGCGCCGTCTTTTCGTCGAACTTGCCGGCGATGGTCTGGCGCAGGACCACCTGCACCGCCGACCACAGCCGCCACGCCGCCACCAGGGTGTCGAGGTCGCCACCCGACAGGATGCCGGCGGCGTTGGCGGCCTCGAGCGCGTCGCGGGTGTTGTGGCACAGCATGGACGGGTGCTCGCGGCCATGGCGCAGTTGCAGGTATTGGGCGGTGAACTCGATGTCGACCAGGCCGCCGCGCAGGTGCTTGACCTCCCAATGGCTGTCGGCCCTGTGCTCGCGCGCCATGCGTTCCCGCATCTCGGCCACGTCCATCACCAGCCGGTCGGCATTTCGCTCGCGCGTCAGGGTGTCGCGGATGACGCTTTCCACCTTGGCGCCGAGTTCCGCGTCGCCGGTGACCACGCGGGCACGGGTCAGCGCCATGTGCTCCCAGGTCCAGGCCGATTCGCGCTGGTAGCGCTCGAACGATGTGAAGCTCGAGGCGATGGGGCCGGAATTGCCCGACGGCCTGAGCCGCATGTCCACGTCGTAAAGCGTGCCTTCGGCGGTCTTGGCGGTAAGGGCATTGACGATGCGCTGGGTCAGGCGCGCGAACCACGTGCTGACCGCCAGGGGGCGAGGGCCGTCGGATTCCTCGGCATCTTCGGGCGCGTCATAAACCAAGATCAGGTCCATGTCCGAGGTGGCGGTCATCTCGTGTCCGCCCATCTTGCCCATGGCCAGGATACACCAACCGCCTCCCGGAACGGTGCCGTGGGCGCGGGCGAACTCCTCTTCGACCTTGGGGATCAACGCGGCCAGGATGGAATCGCCGATGTCGGAAAAAGCGCGTGCCGCCTGGTCCGGGCCCAGCAGGTTGCGCAGGGTCTGCACCCCCACCTGAAACTTGTGGTCGTTGGCCCAGCGCCGGGTGACGTCCAGCACTTCCTGGAAGTCGTCGGCCTCGGCCAGGGCGCGTTCCAGATCCGCCTGCAATTCCGCGCGGCCGGGCGGTGGTTCGAAGAACGCCGAGGTGACCACGGCGTCAAGCACGGTGGTATGGCGCGCCAGATGCTCGGCCAGCCTGGGCGCGTTGCCCATGATCTCGGCCACCAGTTCCAACAGCGACGGGTTGGAGTAAAACAGCGAGAACAGCGGCACGCCGGCCGGCAGGCGCGACAGGAAGTCATTGAACCGCATGAAGGCGTCGTCGGGGGCCACGGTGTTGGACATGGCGCCCAAAAGGGCCGGCGTCAGTTCGGTCAGCAATTCGCGCGCCCGTGTCGAGCGGGTGGCGCGGATTCGGCCGTGATGCCAGCCGCGAATGGTGGCGCACACCGCTTCGGCGGTGGAAAATCCCATTTCTTTCAGGGTCCGCACGGTGTCTGGATCGTTCTCGCCGCCGGTGAACACCAGATTGCCATGTGTCACCAGTTCGGGGCTGTCCTCGAACAATTTGGCGTAATGGGCCTCGACGGTCTGAAGGCGCCGGGTCAACGCCGCCGAGAACGCCTCGACCTCGGCGAAGCCCATGAACGCCGACAATTCGGCCAAGCGGGGCGGGCTGTCGGGAAGGGTCTGGGTCTGTTTGTCGTCCACCATCTGAAGGCGGTGTTCCAACTGGCGCAGGAAGCGATAGGCCTCCTCCAGTTCCGCCACCACCTGCGGGTCGGTGTGTCCCAGTTCGGCCAAGGCGTGCAGGGCGTCCAGCGTGCGGCAACAGCGCATCTCGGGCTGGCGTCCGCCCCAGATCAGTTGTTGGGTCTGGGCGAAGAACTCGATCTCGCGGATGCCGCCGCGGCCCAGTTTGATGTTGTGTCCGGCCACTGCGATGGAATGGCCGCCCTTGTGGGCGTTGATCTGGCGTTTGATGGAATGGATGTCCTGGATGGCGGCGAAATCCAGTGACTTGCGCCAGATGAACGGACGCAGGAATTTGAGGAAGGCGCCGCCGACCTCGCAATCGCCGGCCACCTGTCGCGCCTTGATCATGGCGGCGCGTTCCCAGTTCTGCCCGAACCCCTCGTAATAGGATTCCGCCGCCAACAGCGAGATCGCCACCGGGGTCGAACCAGGATCGGGGCGCAAGCGCAAATCGGTTCGGAAGACATAGCCATTGACCGTGCGCTCGTCCAGGATCTTCACCAGATCCTTGGTCAGGGCGATCATGCATTCGGGCAGGCTGCGCCGGCCGGTGTAGTTCAGCCTTTCATGGTCGTAAAAGACGATCAGGTCGATGTCGCTGGAATAATTCAACTCACGCGCGCCGAACTTGCCCATGCCCAGCACCACCAGACCGCTGTCGCGTTCGGGATCTTCGGGATGAGGCAGGGTGAACTCGCCCTTGCGCGCCTCGCGCCGCAACAGGAAACGCACGGCATGGCGACAGGCGGCTTCGGCGAAGTCGGCCAGGGTTTCGGTGACGCGTTCCAACGGCCATGTGCCGGCGATGTCGGCCAGGGCCACCAGCAGCGCGGTTCGGCGTTTGGCGATACGCAGCGCAGCCATCAGGCGCGCCATGTCCGTTTCTGCGTCGCATTGGCCAGCCAATTCGTCACACAATTCGGCAAAGGCGGCGTCGGGGCCCACATCGAGAAGACGCAACAGGAAGGCCGGTTCCGCCGAGGAACAATGGCTGAGGAACGGCGAATTGCCGAAGATCCGCGACAACAGCGTCTTTGCCTTCAAATCGCCCAGAAGCGACCGCATGCTTTCGGCCAAATCTGCGTTAGTTAGTTCGTCGGCGATTTCCAACCAGCGGTCAAAGCCGCGCTGTTCGGCGGCAGGATCGGCGATAAGAGGCAAAAGCCGTTCATCTAGGGGAAAGTTCACCTTGTGCGATCCCACATGTTGTGATTGCTTCAGACTGGTCAAATCGCGGGAAGGGGTCAAGTCGGACATGGAGGCCCAGGGCTAGTGGTTCACGGCGCCGTCAGAAGTCTGTTCCAGACTCTGGGAGCCTTCGTCGTCGGCTTGTTGATCGTGTTGCCTTTGTTCGTCTGGCGTTTGTCCAGCGGGCCGATCGCGCTCGATTTCCTGACGCCGTACATCGAAGAGGCTCTGACCGCCAGGGATGGCGGTGTTTCCGTGCGTCTGGACACTACCGTCCTGGCCTTGGCCCAGGACCGGCGCATGGTGGAAATCCGCGCGGTCAACGTCCGCGCCTATGCCGGGAATTCGGACCAGCCGATCGCCACCGTGCCCGAGGTGGCGCTGACCTTGAACGGGCGGGCGCTTTTGGCCGGCGTGCTGGCCCCCAACTCCGTCCGCCTGTACAAGCCACGCCTGCATCTGGTGCGTGACGCCAGCGGACATTTCCAATGGGGTATCGGCGAACGTTCCGACGCCAGCGCGCAATCGTCCGACGGGCGTTCCGACGACGTGGTGCGTCAGTTGCTGGACGCCCTGGTCGGCGATTTCGATCCCGCCCAGCCGGGAAGGCATCTGCAACGCGCCGCCGTCATCGACGCCGACATGATCGTGGACGATCTGGCGCTGGGGGTGTCGTGGCACGCCCCGGACAGCGACCTGGAACTGCGCCGGGTGGAGACTGGGTTGTCTGTTTCCGCGCGCATGGTGTTGGATCTGGCGGGAGAGCCGGGTTCCGTGGTCGCCACCGGGATCTATGACAAGGACGACCAGACCGTCGAGGCCGAAGTGTGGCTGTCGGGTCTGCGCCCCGCCACCTTCGCCGCTTTGGGCGGGCCGCTGACCGAGCTCAAGGCACTCGACCTGCCGTTGGCTGGGGTGATCCGGGCCAAGGGAACAGTCGCCGGTGCCTTGGAAACCCTCAGTTTCGATCTGTCGGGTGGGGCCGGAACCCTGGTTCTTCCCGCTCCGGTGGACATGGTGCGCAAGGTCGAGGCGGTGGCGTTGCGCGGTTCCGCCGAGAACGGACTCAAGCGGGCGCGCCTGGACGAATTGTCCATCGATTTCGGCGGGCCGCGTCTGAACGTGGCGGCGGCACTCGACGGCGTTGGCGGCGAAACCGTCGTCAATCTGGACGCCCAGCTTCAAAACGTTCCGTTCGACGAACTGCACGCATTGTGGCCGTCCGCCGTCGCCCATAACGCCCGCGAATGGGTAGTTCAGAACTTGTCCAAGGGTATGGCGCACGAAGCCCGCGCCACCATCTCCGGTCGTTCCGCATCGGGAACGTTCTCCGATCTGGTGGTCGAGCGTGTCCAGGGCGAGTTGCGTGGTGACGGCATCACCGTCAACTACCTGCATCCCATGCCGGTGGTGAAGAACGCCGCCGCCGTGGCCACTTTCGACGCTTCCGACTTCCGCATCAGCGTCAAGGGCGGCGAGGTTTACGGGCTGAAGGTCCAGGACGGGACCATCGTTCTGTCCGGCCTGGATCAGGAGGATCAGTTCGCCGACATTGATCTGACCATCGCCGGACCGGTTCCCGACGCCCTCAAGCTGATCGACAACAAGCCGTTGCGCTATGCCACCGCATTGGGGATCGACCCGGCCACCGTCACCGGCGACGCGGTGACCCGGCTGCGACTCAAGTTCCCGCTTCTGGCTAATCTTCGCCTGGACGATCTGGCGGTGAAGGTTCATTCCTCGACCAAGGGCGTATCCATTCCCGACGTGGTGCTGGGGCAAAACCTGTCCAAGGCCGACCTTGAGATCGACGTGGATGCCAAGGGGCTGGACGCTCAAGGCCACATCGTGTTGGGAACCATTCCGGCCGAACTGAAATGGCGTGAGAATTTCTCGACCAAGGGCGTGCCGTTCCGGTCGCGCTATCAGGTGTCGGCCGCCAGTGTTGACGAGGAGCAGCGCAAGGCGCTGGGGCTTGACGGTCCACCCTTTGTTGCGCCGTTCGTTTCCGGCCCGGTCGGCGCCCAGGTGGTGGCCACGTTGTATGGCGGTGGCCGGGGCGACATCGACGCCAAGGTCGATCTTTCTCCCGCCCATATGAGCTTGCCCGGTCTGGGCTGGCGCAAGGAAAGCCGCACGACCGGCGGTGCCCAGGTTCAGGTCAAGCTGGACAAGAACAAATTGGCGGCCGTGCCTTATTTCGTGGTCAACGCCGGCGATCTTCAGACCAACGGTTCCGTCTCTTTCGGCGCCGACGGCAAGATCAGGCGGGTTGATTTCGCTCGTGTCCTCTATGGCGGCCGAACCGACGTCGAAGGCAGCATCGCCTTCAAGGGGGGCACGCTGGATATCGATCTGCGCGGTCCCAGCTTCAATGCCGAGCCCCTGGTCGGCAAGGACGATACCCAGACGCCGGCCGAGGCGGACGCCGAAGCGGCCCGCCGCTCGGGGCCACGTCAGAAAGACGACCTGCCGCCCATGGACATCAGCGCCAGGGTCAAGACCATGTGGCTGTCGAAAGAGGGATCGATGGTCAACGCCAGCGCCGATTTGTCGCGCGACGACAAGGATTGGCGGACCATGTCCATCAAGGGGACGGTCGGAAAGGGCAAGACCTTCAACATGACGTTGCAGCCGGTGGTTGGCAACAAACGGGCGCTCAAGGTGTCGTCCGACGATGCCGGGGCGGTGCTGCGCGCTTTCGACAGTTACGGACATATGGTCGGCGGGCGTCTTGAGGTGGACGCCGCTTATGACGACAACCAGGAAAGCCAGCCGTTGTCCGGTGTCATCCGCATCGGCGACTATCAGATCGTCAATGCCCCGGTGTTGGCGCGGTTGCTGACGGTGGCGGCGCTGACCGGAATCGCCGACGTGCTGAATGGTGACGGCATCACGTTCTCCAATCTCGACGCGCCGTTCACGCTGGCCGACGGCTTGCTGACCATCCGCGATTCCCGTGCCTATGGTCCGGCGCTCGGCATCACCTCCAAGGGTGAAATCGACCTGGAGCGTGGACGCATGGCGCTTGAGGGGACGGTGGTGCCGGCCTATGCGCTGAATTCGGTTCTTGGCAAGATTCCTGTTCTCGGCTGGCTGATTACCGGTGGAGAAAAGGGCGGCGGCCTTGTCGCCTTCAACTATTCCATGAAGGGGCCGAGCGAGGATCCTTCGGTCACCGTGAATCCACTGTCGGCGTTGACTCCCGGTTTCCTGCGCAACCTGTTCAACATCTTCGACAATGGCAGCGAGACCGAGGCGCGACAGCGGCAACAGCCCGCCAAATAGGGGACGTGGGCCGTTGGCGAAACGAAAGCCCCCGGCCATTGCTGGCCGGGGGCTTTGCGTTTAAACGGGACGCCCTGACGGACGTGCCTTTTACTCGGCGATGACGCTGACCGAGCGGCGGTTCTGGGCCCAGGCGGCCTCGTTCGAACCGATGGCTTCGGGGCGTTCCTTGCCGTAGGTGGTGGTGCTCAGGCGGTTGGACGAAATGCCCTGGGCCAACAGGTACTCGCGCACCGACTGGGCACGGCGGTCGCCGAGCGCCAGGTTGTATTCGCGGGTACCGCGTTCGTCGGCATGGCCTTCGATCCGCAGCGAGATGGTCGGGTAACGGCGCAGGAAGGCGGCTTGGCGGTCCAAGGTCTGCTTGGCTTCACCGCTCAGCGCGACGCTGTCGGTGGCGAACCAGACGCGGTCACCCACGCTGGTCTGGAATTCGCGTTGAGCCTGGGCAAGGCGCTCGGCCTCGGTCAACACGCCTTGGCCCACGGGGCCGCGAGGCTGCTGGTAACCCGCGTTGGAGCCGGAACCGGTGACACCACCGTTTTGCTGGGACTCGTCCGAGCAAGCGGAAATGGTCATCAGAGCGGCCAGGGCGGTGAACGAAACGACGATGCGACGCATGGTTGTGTGTTCCCTGGTGATGGAGTTTTGCCGGCCACAAGTGCCGAAACTTCGGCACGATGGCCGACGAAGGTGGCAAAAATGTGGAAACGGCCTCTCTTTTGGGGAGAGGCCGTTGCTTTACCACGAAATCTGGGCTCAGCCCAGGTTCTTCTCGACGAAATCCCAGTTGACCAGATGGTCCAGGAAGGCCTGGACGAAATCGGGGCGACGGTTCTGGTAGTCCAGGTAATAGGCGTGTTCCCACACGTCCACGGTCAACAGGGCCTTTTGGCCATGCGCCATCGGCAGGTCGGCGTTGCCGGTCTTGGCGATCTTGAGCGCGCCGTTGTCCACAACCAGCCACGCCCAGCCCGAACCGAACTGGGTCACGGCGGCGCTCTTGAATTCCTCGGCGAACTTCTCGTACGAGCCGAAAGCGGCTTCGATGGCGGCCAGAACCTTGCCCGACGGCTTGCCGCCGCCACCCTTCTTCATGCAATTCCAGAAGAAGGTGTGGTTCCACACCTGGGCGGCGTTGTTGAACACACCCTGCTTGGCCGGCAGATCCTTGGCGGCAGCCAGGATCACCTCTTCCAGCGGCTTGGTCGCCAGGTCGGTGTCCTTGGTCAGGTTGTTCAGGTTGACCACATAGGCGTTGTGGTGCTTGCCATGGTGGAAGTCCAGGGTCTGGGCCGAGATGTGGGGCTCCAGCGCCGACTTGTCGTAGGGGAGAGCGGGAAGCTCGAAAGCCATGTCGATGCCTCTTTTGCAGAATGTCTAGTTTGGAAAAGGTCTAAACCTGCCGCACAACATAGGTAGTCCATGCGGTGTTGTGAAGAGGCTAAAATCTTATCATGCGAACGACATGTCGTCGCGTCCCAAGGCCAGACGGGCTGCGGAAAGGCCCGAGGCGACCGCTGCTTCCATGGTGCAGGGCCAGGGAGCGGAAAGCCAGTCTCCGGCCAGAAACAGCCATTCCAGATGCGTGGCCGGACCGGGGCGGCGGCGCAAGATGGCCGGGGTGTGGGCCAAGGTGGCGCGCCGTTCCTTGATCACCCGAAAGGGTGGCAAATGCTGTGGAGCCCCTTGGAGCAGCGGGGCGATTTCCTGCCAAACCTGTTGCGCGATGGCGGCGGCCGGGCGATCGACCAGGGACCCGGCGGCGGAAATGGTCACCGAAACCACGTCTTCGCGGACGAACAGCCATTGCGCCAGACTTTCGACCAAGGCCAGGAAAGGCATGCCGCCGGGCAGGATGGCCGTGTGGTCCAGGCGGAAATGAAGGTTGACGATGGACGAGGTGGCAAGGGGCGGCAGTGCCGGGAGCAACTGGCTGGCCACCCATGGTGGCACCGCCAGCACGGCGCGGTCGCCATCGCGGATGGGAACGGGTCCGTTGTCGAATTCCAGCACATGCGGTCCGATGGCCGTCAGGCGCCGGCCATAGCGTAAACTGGCGCCATGGGCGGCCAGCGTCGCCTCGGCGGGGGCGGAAAACAGCGCCGACAGGCCGGCGGCGGCCACATGAGGGCGGGCGGCGGCGTGCCCGCCCAGGAAAACCGTGCGCAGGACCCGCGCCAGCAATTGTGCCGACGCCTGTTCCGGCGGCGTGTTGAGGATCGCCTCGCATAACGGTTTCCACAAATGGGCGAAAGCAGAGGTTTTGCCAAGGCGGTTGGCGACGCTCTGGCCGTGGGGAATTCCGGTCAGTCCCAGGGCACGTATGGTCTGCCACACTCCGGCGGGCAAGCGGCCTGGGCGCACCTCCCACAGGCGATGGGTTTTCACGTCGAGAAAGGGGAAGCGGGGGGGAAGAACGGCCAAGGTCTCGCCGCCGCCGACGGCCGCGGCGAACGCCAGGGCGTTCCGGTTCGCGCCCAGCAACAGGTGGCTGCCGTTATCGAGGGCGCGGTCGAGCAGATGACAGCGAAACGACCGGCATCGCCCCCCGGCCATGGGGGCTGCTTCGTGCAACGCCACCCGCCAGCCGTCACGGGCCGCCGCCACCGCCGCCGACAGGCCGGCAAGGCCAGCGCCGATGACGTGCAGCGTGGGGCTCACGATCCCGCCGCCGCCACCCTGAGCGCGATCCACAACCGCGACAGCCGCGACAACCGGGGCGGCCGCTCGGGATCGCGCCAGCCCCGTTCCTCCAGGCGCGCCAACTGACGGCGGTATGTCGCCATCATCATGATCGCCGGCAGCAACCGCTTGCGCCCGATACGTGTCAGTTCCGCATTGGCTTCCTCGAAAGCCGTTTTCGCCCGCTGGGCCACGATGGAGCAGGCGGCGGGCAAGGCGGGGTGGGTCAGCACCGCGCGCGGCGAGTGAACCAGGATGCCGGCGGCGTCCAGTGCCTGGACCGGCAGGTAAAGGCGCCCCAGCCGGGCATCCTCGGCCACGTCGCGGAGGATGTTGGTCAGTTGCAACGCTTCGCCCAAGGTAACCGCGAAGGTCCCGGCGTCGGGCCGGCCGAAAATGCGAATCGCCAGCATGCCGACCGATCCGGCGACGCGCCGGCAATAAAGCTGCAACTGCTCCCAGGTGGGGGCTGTCAATGGCCCATTGACATCGCTTTCCATGCCATCGATCAGCGCTTCCAATTCGGCGCGCGGCAGGTCGTATTGACGGATGGCGGGGCTCAGGGCGGCCAGGGTCGGGTCAAGGCAGACGCCTGTTTCATGCAAGGCGGCAAGGGTGCCTCGCACCACCGCCAGACGAGCACGGCGCGTGTCGATCGGTTCGTTGCTGTCCGCGACGTCATCGAGCATGCGGCAATAGCCATAAAGGGCGAACATGGCCTTGCGCCGGGCGGGCGGCAACAACCGCATGGCCCAGTAAAAGGACGAACTTCTACCGCTCATGCCCGCAATCCACGCCACAAGCCGGTCAACACCGCGCCAGCATACCCCATAGCGGTCAGGCGCACCTTGGACGCCAGCGGGTCGCGGCGGCGTAACCGTTCCGACAGCCGTTCCGCCACCGTCAAGGTGACGGCGGCTTCGAGGCGCAGGCGGTGGTCGCGGATACGGCTTGGCAATGGCCGGGCCATGTCGAGCAGGGCATCGACGTGGTCAAGGGTCAGGTCGAACACCTGACGCAGGGCAGGAGAAGTAGCCTCGTCCAGGAAAGCATCGTTGTCGATGCCGTGTCCGGCCAGCCAGACGCGGGGGACGTAGACCCGTCCCAACACACGATAGTCCTCGCCGCAATCCTGGATGTGGTTCAGGACCTGAAGCGCCGCGCACAAGGAATCGGTGGCGGTCGTGGCTGTCGGATTCTCCCCGTGCAGTGCCAGCAGGAAACGGCCCACCGGCGCGGCCGAGAACTGGCAATACAGCATCAGGTCGCCCCAATCGCGGCAATGGTCGCTGACCGCGTCGCGCCGAAAGGCCTGTAGCAATTGGGCGGCGTGGCCCAAAAGCACCTCGTCGCCGCCAACGGCATCGCGCAGGCCTTGGGCGCTTTCGGTGTATTCGTTGGCTTCGTGCCGTCCGCACAACGTTTCCTCAAGCGCGTCGAGGCGCAGAATCTTGCTGTCGGCAGTCAAGGCCGGGTTGTCGGCGATGTCGTCGGCGATACGGGCGAAGTGGTAGAAGGCCATGACCCGCGCGCGGGTGGCGGCGGGCAACAACAAGGACGCCACCGGAAAATTCTCCTGGGTGGCGGTTTTCGAGGTTGAGGCTGGCAAGGCGACAACGGCGGCCCGGGGCAAAGGGGACCTCCCATTGGTGCAGTGCTGAGAAAAATCTAGTATATGCCCAGCCAGCACCGCGCTGGTAGAGGAGATTTGCGTTTCATGCCCCCATCGCCGTCCATGTCCGAGGCCGCCCGTGACGTTCACCGGCACGACCGCGAGCGTTTCGTCACCGCCTTGTTCGCGCCCGAGCCAGAGCGCGAGGCGTTGTTGACTCTTTACGCCTTCAATCTGGAGATAGCCCGTGTGCGGGAAAATGTGCGCGAGGACGTGGCGGGATTGATTCGGCTGCAATGGTGGCGCGACGTTCTGAACGGCGAACGCGACGACGAGGCCGCCCGTCACCCGGTGGCGGGACCGTTGCTGGCGCTGGTGCGTGAGCGGCAATTGCCGGCGGCGCTGTTCGACCTGATGCTGACGGCCCGCGAACAGGATTTGGCGCAATCCCCCTTCGCCACCCGATCAGAATTGGCCATCTACGCCCAGCAGACGGCGGGAACATTGGCCGAACTGGGGGTGTTGGCGCTGGGGGAGACGGATGGAGACAGCCGCGACATCGCGCGTCAGGTCGGCCGGATCTGGGCGACGACGGGCCTGTTGCGCGCCTTGCCTGTTCATCTGGCGCAGGGCTGGCTCACCCTGCCGGCCGAGATTCTGACCCCGTCGGGCTGTTCGACGGACGAGGTGTTGGCGGGCAAGGCTTCGCGGGAAGCCATGGCCAAGGCGGTGGCGGTCCTGGGGCGGCAGGCAGCGGAAGATTTGCGTGCGATCCGCAAGCGTCGGGTTTCGCGCCGGGTGTTGCCGGCGGTTCTGTCCGCCACTTTGGCCGCCGGCCATTTGCGCCGCCTGGAGCGGGCGGGGTGGGACGCTTTCGACGCCTCGGTCCTGCGCCAGCGCCCCATGCCGTTGCGTCTCACGATCAACGCGCTTTTCGGATGGTTTTGATTATTTAATGGCCCATGGCGGATCGGGGATCACCTGGAACAGGCTGTTCAACCCTTGCCCCCAGCGCGCACGGATGTCCTCGAAATAAGGGTCGTGTTCCTGGATCAGTTGATGGTTGTCGATGCTGAAGCTGTCCCGACGATACAACAGAAGATCGATGGGCAAGCCCACGGTGACGTTGGAACGGATGGTCGAATCCAACGACAGCAGCGCGCATTTGGCCGCCTGGGTCAGGTCGGTTCCCGGCTTGATGACACGGTCGATCACCGGCTTGCCGTACTTGCTTTCGCCGATCTGGAAATAGGGGGTCTCGGGCGTCGCTTCGATGAAATTGCCGGCGGCGTAGACCAGGAACAGGCGCGGCGCCTCGCCCTTGATCTGGCCGCCCAGGATCAGGGACACGTTGAAGTCCACGCCGTTTTCCTTGAGTGCCTTGGCGTCGCGGGCGTGAACCTGACGCACCGCCTGACCGACCAGCACCGCGCAGTCGTAAAGCGACGGCGCCATCATCAGGGAATGGCCCTCGCTTTCCGCCTTGACGTTTTGTTCAAGCACCGCCACCACCGCCTGAGTAATGGCCAGATTGCCGGCGCTCATCAACACCAGCACCCGCTCATCGTCCCGGTGCCAGATGCGCATCTTGCGATAGGTGGAAATGTGGTCTACGCCGGCATTGGTCCGGGAATCGGACGCCAGGACCAATCCCTGGTCCAGGGCCATGGCCACACAATAGGTCATCGTTTCTTCCCTCCCCCTTTTTTGCGCGATGACAGGATTGGCCGCGCATGCGCTGTGGCGTGCGCGGCCCATTCGTGGCCGTCCAAGGCGCGACGAGATTTGCCCGCCGCGTCCTGGTGTCAGGACGACATCAGGAAATCCTCGTGGATTTCGGTTCCCAGCGCGTTGTTGTCCAAGATGAACTGGCTTACGAACTTGTCCAAGCCGTTCGCCAGCAATTCCGACAGCTTGCCGTAATGCAGCCGGGCATAGGCGGCACCGGCCATCCTGGTGCATTCCGCTGTCGGCGAGATGCGTTCCAATATGGTCGAGACCGTGTCCATGCAGGTGTGCAACGAGCGCGGCATGGCGGGATTCATGATCAGCATGTCGGCCACGCCGGCCGGCGACACATCGTCGCGGGTCAGTGCGCGATAGGATTTGTAGGCCGATACCGACTTCAACACCGCCGCCCAATGCAATTGGGCCGACGCCGACACGACGCGGGTGTCGGCGGTGACGCCTTCGGAACGTACTCCCAACAGACGGGCGGTGTTGTCCGAGCGTTCCAGGAAGGTGCCCAGACGGACGAACCAGAACGCCTCGTCACGCAGCATGGTGGAATGGGTGGCGCCCCGCACGGTGTGCGAACGTTCCTTGATCCATTCACAAAACCCGGTCAGCCCCTGTTCGCGCAGACGGTGGCCGTCGATATTCTTGAGCTCGAGCCACGTGGAATTGATGATTTCCCACAACTCGGTCGGGATGACGCTGCGGACCGCATGGGCATTCTCGCGGGCGATACGCAGGCAGGAATAGATGGAGGAGGGGTTGGCCGGGTCCAGCACCGCCCACGAAATGACGCTGACGGCGACGACTTGGCCGTGACGTTCCTGGTACGCCTCGGTGCCGCCGGTGATGGTCAAGGCCGGTTGCCAGCAATCGCGGGCGTTGCCGCCCGACAGCGACAGCCGGTTGGCGACATCGAGGAAGCGGGCGATGTTCTCGGCGCGCTCGATGTTGCGGCTCATCCAATACAGGTGGTCGGCGGTGCGGCTCAGCATTCGTCGTCCTCCAACACCCAGGTGTCCTTGGTTCCGCCGCCCTGGCTGGAATTCACCACCAGGGAGCCTTCCTTCAACGCGACGCGGGTCAGGCCGCCCGGCACCAGCGTTGTGGTCTCGCCCGACAAAACGAAGGGACGAAGGTCCACGTGGCGTGGCGCGATCCCTTTGTCAACTAAGGTCGGGCAGGTTGACAACGCCAGCGTCGGCTGAGCGATGTAGTTGCCGGGATTGGCCAGGATCTTGGCGCGGAACGTCTCGATCTGTTCCTTGGTCGAGGTCGGGCCGACCAGCATGCCGTAACCGCCCGATCCGTGAACCTCCTTGACCACCAGTGCGCTCAGATGCTCAAGCACGTACTTGCGTTCGTCCTCGCGTTCCAGGCGCCAGGTGGGCACGTTGGGCAGGATCGGTTCCTCGCCCAGGTAGAACTTGATCATCTCGGGAACGTGGATGTAGGTGGACTTGTCGTCGGCGACGCCGGTGCCGATGGCATTGGCCAACGTCACGCCACCCTTGGCATAGGCCGACAACAGCCCGGCCACGCCCAGCGTCGAATCGGAACGGAAGGCACGCGGGTCCAGGAAATCGTCGTCGATGCGGCGATAGATCACGTCAACCCGTTTGGGGCCGCGCGTGGTCCGCATCCACACCAAGCCGTCATCGACGAACAGATCGCGTCCTTCGACCAGTTCGACGCCCATCTGTTCAGCCAGGAAGGCGTGTTCGAAATAGGCGCTGTTGTAATATCCGGGCGTCAACACCACCACGCACGGCTCGCCGTCACAGGCGGGCGGCGCCACGCTACGCAATGCCTTGAGCAGCAGGTCGGGGTAATGGTCGACCGGGCGGACGCGGTGCAGGGCGAACAGGTCGGGGAACAGGCGCATCATCATGGCCCGATCCTCAAGCATGTAGGACACTCCCGACGGCGTACGCAGGTTGTCCTCGAGCACATAAAATTCATCGGCGCCGGTGCGCACCACATCGACGCCGGCGATCTGGACATAGACGTCGCGGGCGATGTCGATGCCTTGCATCTCGGGGCGGTAGCTGTCGTTGCCCAGCACATGCTCGGCCGGCACGATCCCGGCCTTCAGGATTTCCTGGCCGTGGTAGATGTCGTGGATGAAGGCGTTCAGCGCCTTGACCCGCTGGATGCAGCCGTCGTGTACCCGGCGCCATTCCTTGCTGGTCAGGATGCGCGGAATCGGGTCGAAGGGAATCAGTCGCTCGGTGCCGTCCTGGTCACCGTAAACGTTGAAGGTGATGCCGATTCGTCGAAACAGTTCGTCGGCTTGTTCGTGTTTGCGGGGCAGCAGGTCGGGCGCTGCCGACAACAGCCACTTTTCGTAAGCCCGGTAGGGGGAACTCACTCCGCCGTCCGGTGCCTTCATTTCGTCGAAAGCCATGGCCCTCCCTCTGTCGATCAAACCCCTCCCTCGAATCGTTGCAACTTGCGTGCCTGTTGTCGAGCGAAGACTTTGCCGTGGGCGGCGTGAGGGATCTGCTTAAAGCGCGGGCAGGGGAGCTCTCTCCGTGGGCAATGGCGGGGGTGGTTGACGTTTGGTTGACGACTGTCGACAGGGCGTCTGAACGGCATTTCCGTCCGTTAGCGAAACGACTTTGCCGGAGAAAACCGGGCGAGAGGCAAAAAAACGGGGACCGGGCCAAAGGCCAGCGGTCCCCGCATTCCTCTACCCATGTCGCCACCGGAATGATGTGGCGGCAAGAGGGGCGAAGGCTGTAAACCGTGAGGTTTACGCGTCCTTCTTGCAGCCGCAGGTGTTGACCTTGAGGATCGAGTAGGCCGGGCACCAGCCCAGAAGCGCGGTGAACAGCGGCACGACGCCGATGTACCCCCACACGCCGACGGTGCCGGTGACCGCCAGCGCGATCAGCACCAAACCGACGAGGATGCGCAGGATGCGGTCGATACCGCCAACGTTCTTGGTCATGGGTCGGACCTCCGATGAATGAAACTGGCGCCGGTGTAATCCCTTTTCACGGGATGGTCCGTGACTAGGTCACAGAAGGTCAGGCCAGGCTGGCCAGTCCGTCGCGGCTCTTGATCTCGACCCGGCCCCGATGCAGGGCGACCCAGCCGCGCCTTTCGAATTCCTTGAGTTGGCGGCTGATCACCTCACGCGCCGAGCCCAGTTCGGTGGCGATGTCCTGATGGGTGGCGACGATGGCGTCGCCGGAGGCTGTCCGCGAGCGCAACCACCCGGCCAAGCGCACGTCGATGCGGCCGAACGCCACTTCCTGGATCAGCAGCAACAAGTCGGCGATACGGGTTGCGTAGGCGGAAAAGACGAAGTCGCGGAACGCCTCGGATTTGCTCAACAGGGCGCGGAAGGTGGTGGCCGGCAGCACCAGGGCGCGGACGTCGGTTTCCGTCACGCCTTGGGCCGCGTAATCTTCGCGTGCGATCAGGCAATTGGTGGTGAGAACGCAGGATTGTCCCCGTTCGACACGATAGAGCACGATCTCGCGACCGTTTTCCGACACCTTCTGGACCCGGATCGACCCTTCCAGCACCAGGACATAGCTGGAGCATTCGGCGCCGTCGCGAAACAGCACGGTACCGCTGGGGATATCCATCAGCCGGGCGTTGTTTTCCAGAAGGCGGGCAGAGTCCGCGTCCAGGTGGCTGAATTGGGGAAAACAGGTGGAGATTTCCAGGTTCATGCCCGGCATATTGCCCAACCGGGATCACTTAAGCCAGATGCAAGAGAAGAAGGTGGGACGCTGATGGGGCGATGGTTCCTGTTTCTGGCCGTCTGTGGCCTGTTGTGGTCTTGCGGCGCTTCTCCGCTCGGCAGGGTCGAAGGGGTGGCGCGGTTGCTGGATCAGGACGATCCGGCGCGGAATCGCCAGGGCGCGGTCGAAGTGCTTTCGGTTCACGAGTTGCGTGGTCCCGGCGGCTTTGGCGGTATTTCAGGGATGGCCTACGACGGAACGATGGTTACCGCTGTCAACGATTCCGGGCGCTGGCTGCGTTTTCCCATGGCTGTCGATGCCATCGGCCGGCCCGTGGCTTTCGGCCTTTTGCAGCAAGGCGGGCTGGGCGGCGCCGATGGCGGTAAGGACCATGGCGACGCGGAGGAACTGGTCCGGGTGCCCGGCGGTTGGCTGGTCAGCTTCGAGCGTGAGCATCGTCTGATGCTTTATGGCGACGACCTGTCCGCCGCGCCGCATGGCCAGTCAGTCCCCGAAGGCTTTGCCCGGCAACCGGCCAATGGCGGTGTGGAAGCCATGACGGTCCTTTCGGATGGCCGGTTGTTGCTGTTGTCCGAGGATGGGGTGGACGGGGGCGGACATGGCTTGGCCTGGATCGGCCAACCCGGAAAGTGGCGCCGCTTGGCCTTTGCCCGGAATGCGGATTTCCAGCCGACGGCGGTGGCTCAGATGCCGGGGGGCGACGTGTTGCTTCTTGAACGGCGCTTCGACGTTTTATCCGGCGTGGCCATCCGGTTGTCCCGTATCGCCTTGGACGACCTGCGCCCAGGGGGTGCGATTCAGGGACGTGAGTTGTTCATTCTGGCCCCGCCCTTGCTGGTGGACAATTACGAGGCGATGGCGGTACGTGTCCGTTCCGATGGGCGCGTCGTCGTCTACCTTGTGGCTGACGACAACTTCAATCCGCTTCAAAAGACGCTGCTGATATCCATCGTCATTGATTAACTATTTCAATGGGATGTCTTGTTGGATTAAAAGTTTCGCGTGAACCTTCTCACGCCTCTTCGATATGACAGGAAAGGTGCAATTCGCCGGCGGTGTTGGCCACCGTGTTCAGACAGGCTTCGGTTCGTTCGGGAATGGCCACCGACAGGCGGGTGACATAGAGCCCCTGTTCGGGAACACGTTGTGCGTCAAGCCGCACGATATTGGCCTGGAACGTGCCGAACGCTTCGGATAACCGGGCAATCAGGCCGGGGCGGTCGCCGCCGGACAACACGATGCGGTGGCTGATCTTGCCCATGGGGCCGGCGGCCGATTCCATCTCGAACGCCCGCACGTCCACCCGTGCCCCGGCCAGTTCCGGCAGGGACGCCAGATCGCTTTCCAGGTCGGCGGCCGAAATGTCGGACGGAAGGTCGCAAACCGAGGTGAACTCGGCGCCCGTGCCCAGCATGGCGAAGCTGGTGTCGCCCAGATTGGCGCCCACTTCGAACAGCCGGCCGGTGATGGCGGCGACCAATCCTGTGCGGTCGGGACAGAAAATCGAGATCAGGACGGTGCTCATGGGGGAACCTCTTGCTTGGCGGGCGACCATGATGCCTCCATCGTCGCCGTTTGCAAACCCGGCTTGCTTTTTCGCGCGTCAGAGGACTGTCGTTCCTGCGCGCTACCGCTATAATCGCCGTCATGTCGCGCCGTCGTTTTGTTGCCTTGTCCGTTTTCCTGGCCGCCGCCGCCGTGGTGACGGGGGGATGGATATGGCTGCGCGGACAGGTCATCGACCCAGACAGCCGGGTTCAAGTGGCGCGCGGTGCGGAAATTTACGTGGCTCAATGCGCGCAGTGCCACGGCGCCCGGCTGGAAGGCGAGGCCGAGTGGCACATCCGCAAACCGAATGGCGAGTTGCCGGCACCGCCACACGACGCCAGCGGCCACACCTGGCACCATGCCGACGAATATCTGTTCGGGGTCACCAAGCACGGCATGGCCCGCTATGCTCCGCCCGACTACAAATCGGCCATGCCGGCCTATGTGGGCAAGCTGTCGGATGGCGATATCCGTGCGGTGATCGCCTTCATCAAGTCCACCTGGCCAGACGAAATCCGTCGCCGTCAGGAAGCCCTGGGGCGTCGCTGAGATCGCCTTAGGGGCATTCCTTCCAGTGGCCGCCATGCTTGCGGTAATGCTGCTGACGCACCGCATGGAACCGTTCCCCCGACCAACCGCGGACCTCGACCATGGTTTCCGGCATGGCGACCCGGATGATTCCGTAGCCGTTGGCGTCCTCGCGCAGGCGGGTGGAACAGGCGGTCGAAGCCTGGACCAGGATGGCGGTGCCGTGGTGTTGGCCGGTGATCAGCTCCAGATGGGCTTTATGCGCGTGTCCGGTCAAGACCAGATCGACGCCCCTGTCGGCCAGGGCGTCGAAGGAATGGCCGGAAAGCGCGGTCGCCGGCGGGTGATGCAGGAACGCGACCCGGCACACTACCTGTGGCGCCGCCGCCAAGGCATTGTCCAACTGGTCCAGATGCCGGGTCCGCAGCTTGCCGCTTTTCCAACGCAGGTGGCGCGTGCTGTCCAATCCCACCACCAACAGGCGCTCGTCGTTCCACATGGTGCTGTCGGCGTGCCCCGCGAGGTGGTGTTCGAAGCGGGCTCGGGGGCGGAACAGGCGGTTCAGCGGCCGGTACAGGGGGGCCAGGTCGTGGTTGCCGGGAACCACCATGGCCGGTGCCGGCAGGCGGTCGAGGAAAGCGCGGGCCTCGGCGAATTGGTGGGTTCGGGCGCGTTGGGTCAAATCGCCGGAAACGATGACCAGATCGGGCTTTTGCGCGGCGAGGTCGGCCAACAGCGCCTCGACCACCACCGGGTCGGTACGGCCGAAATGCAGGTCGGAAAGGTGGGCGAGAACACGCATGGGCGGTTTATTTCCTGTCGGCGGGCATGAGGACGAAAAGGCCGCGGGCCCGCGACCTGAACACCAGGGGGGAACGTAAAACCGTGACCTCGCCGTCCAGCGAGACCATGGCCCGCCGCTTGCGGCTGATGACCCGCACTTCGTGGGCCTTGAAGGTGTCGAGCAGGCCGGACGTGTTCCATACGCCGACCAGGGCGCGCAACGCCAGCCACAACAGGCCCAGACGCGATTGCACCTTGGCCACGTGCACCACCAGCTCGCCCCGGTCCAGCGCCTCGCGGGTCAAGGGCAGCCTGCGCTCTTTCCAGGCGTTGTTGGAGATCACCAGCAAAGGCGTGGTGACGGTTTTCTGGTGGTCCCCCACCGAAAGAGTCGCCCGCACCAACGGATAGCGACGAAAGGCCCGAAGCGCGGCCAGGGCGAAGGCCGGCCATTTGCGCAAGCCCTCGCGTTGCAGCTTGTCGCGTCGGCGTACGATCCACGGATGCATCCCCAGGGACGCCCAGATGGCGAAGGGAAGCCCATTGACTTCGGCCAGATCGATGGCGGCGGCACGGCCCGAGGCGAGGGTGGCCGCGGCCTCGATCGGGTCCAGGGGCAGGCCGAGGTCACGGGCCAGAAGGTTGAGCGTGCCCAGGGGCAGGATACCCAAGGGGCGCTCACGCCCCAATCCAGCCAGGATGGCGGTGAGCACGGTGCCGTCGCCACCGCCGCAGACCACCGCGTCCAGGTCGTCGCGCTGGGCCTGGGTGGATAACGTCCCGGCCAGGTCGCGACGGCCGCAGATAATGGTTTCGACCGTATGGCCGGCGGCTTTGAAGGTGCCGGCGATGCCTTCGGCCAGCGGGCCGGGGGGCTGTCGCAGGAAGGTTCCGGCAGAGGTGTTGAAGACGATGGCGAGGCGCATGCCCAATCTCATCCGGGGTCGGACCGCTCTGTCAACTGTTGTGCGCTTGCGAGGCCGACTTGAAAAAGTTCTCGGTCGCAAGCATGCTCTCGCCGTCACCCGTCCGGAAGGGGGGCGGGGACACGGCTGACAACGCCCAAGGGAGGAAAGCGCCAAATGTATAATCCTTACGAGCTGAACCTGGACAAGAATCCGGCCAATTTCGTGCCGCTGACCCCCTTGCAGTTCCTCGAGCGGGCCGCGTCCGTCTATCCCAACCGCACCGCGATCATCCACGGCGAGCTGAGCCGTACCTGGGGCGAAACCTACAAGCGTTGCCGCCAGTTGGCCTCGGCGCTGGCCAAGCGCGGCATCGGCGTTGGCGACACCGTCGCGGTGATGGCCCCCAACATTCCCGAAATTTTCGAGGCCCATTTCGGCGTGCCGATGATCGGCGCCGTGCTGAACGCGCTCAATATCCGTCTGGACGCCGAGGCGCTGGCTTTCATCCTGGAACACGCCGAGGCCAAGGTGCTGATCACCGACCGCGAGTTTTCGGGCGTGATCCGCAAGGCGCTGGGGATGATCGGCCGCAAGCTTCTGGTCATCGATATCGACGACCCGCAGTGCAAGACCGGCGAACTGGTCGGCGAGACCGATTACGAAAGTTTCATCGCCACCGGCGATGCCGACTACGCTTGGCGCTGGCCGGCCGACGAATGGGAAGCCATCTCGCTGAACTACACCTCGGGCACCACCGGCAATCCCAAGGGCGTGGTCTACAGCCATCGCGGTTCCTACATCAACGCCATCGGCAACGTGGTCACCTGGGGCATGAGCGGCCATCCGGTCTATCTGTGGACCCTGCCCATGTTCCACTGCAACGGCTGGTGCTTCCCCTGGACCATCACCGCCATGGTCGGCACCCATGTCTGCCTGCGCCGGATCGACGCCGCCAACATGTTCAACGCCATCGCCGAGCACAAGGTCACCCATCTGTGCGGCGCTCCCATCGTCATGGGCATGCTGATCAACGCTTCCGATGCCGACCGCAAGCCGTTGCCGCACACGGTCCAGTTCATGACCGCCGCCGCGCCGCCGCCGGCCGCGGTGATCGGCCGTCTCGAGGCCCAGGGCTTCAACATCACCCACGTCTACGGTCTGACCGAGGTCTATGGCCCGGTCACCGTCTGCGCCTGGCACGAGGAATGGGACGAGCGGCCGCTGGACGAGCGGGCGCGCCTCAAGTCCCGCCAGGGCGTGCGCTACGTGATGCAGGAAGGCCTGATGGTCGCCGATCCCAACACCCTGGAGCCGGTGACCAAGGACGGCGCCACCATGGGTGAGGTGTTCTTCCGCGGCAACGTGGTGATGAAGGGTTACCTCAAGAACCCCAAGGCCAGCGACGAGGCGTTCTCGGGTGGTTGGTTCCACACCGGCGATCTGGGGGTGTGGCACGCCGACGGCTACATCGAGCTCAAGGATCGTTCCAAGGACATCATCATTTCGGGTGGCGAGAATATTTCGACCATCGAGGTCGAGGGCGTTTTGTTCCAGCATCCAGATGTGGTCGAAGCCGCCGTGGTTGCCCGTCCCGACGAAAAGTGGGGTGAGACGCCGTGTGCCTTCATCAACCTGAAAGAGGGTTCGGCCATCACCGACAAGGAAATCATCGCCTTCTGCCGCGAACGGCTGGCGCACTTCAAGTGCCCGCGTACCGTGATCTTTGGACCGCTGCCGAAAACCTCGACCGGCAAGATCCAGAAATTCATCCTGCGTGAGATGGCGAAAAAGTCCTGAACCTGATCGCCTCTAACGTTCATTGGCGACGCCCGGACGCATATTGTTCGGGCGTTTGCCTTTATATGGCGTTAATTTAGGCGTTTGACCTGGGTCATCCCATCTTGCTACCTTGCCCCGTTCATTCAATGGGGGTGTCGAGTGGAATCGGCCTTGGGAGCGCTGCCGTCCATGCAGCGAGGGTTGGCGGAACGCCTGATCTGTCTGCATGACGAGATCAAGGGCGACGCCTCCCTGGCGTCTCTCAGCCGCATCGCCGTGGCTCTTTACGACGGCAGTTCCGACCAGCTCAAGACCTTCATCCATTCCTCGGACGGCGAATCGCCGCTTGAGCACGTGATCGCGCGGCTGTCGGACATGCCGACCCTGCAACAACTGGCCTGGACCGGGGCGCGCCGCACCATCAACGACCTTGACGCGGCGGCGCAGGCCGGACAGGAGCACGCCGTCCGGCTGGTGGCGTCGGGCTACCGCTCCAGCTACACCGTGCCGATCACCAGCAAGGGAACCTTCTACGGTTTCCTGTTCTTCAACTCGTTCATGCCCAATTTCTTCGTGGCGCCGGTGTTGGCCCGGCTGCGCCCCTATGCCGATCTGATCGCGCTGGCGGTGATGCGCGAATTGGACACCGTCCGCATGATGCAGGCGGCGGTCAAGGTTATCCGCTCGGTCAGTTCGGCCCGTGACGAGGAAACGGGCGCGCATCTGGCGCGCATGGCCCGCTATGCCCGTATGATCGCTTCGAAACTGGCTGATCGGCAGGGATTTTCCGACGAATTCGTGGAGTTCGTCTTCCAATTCGCGCCATTGCACGATGTCGGTAAGGTTTCCGTCCCCGACGCCATCTTGCTGAAGCCCGGCCGGTTGATGCCCGAGGAATTCGAGGTGATGAAAACCCATGTGGAGAAGGGGGTTCAGATCATCGACCTGATGGTGCAGGATTTCGGGCTGAAATCCCTGCCGCATTTTGATTTGCTGCGTAACATCGTCGCCTATCACCACGAGGCGCTGGACGGATCGGGCTATCCCTATGGGCTTGCGGGGAGCGACATCCCTGTCGAAGCCCGCATCGCCGCCGTCGCCGATGTGTTCGACGCATTGACCAGCGTGCGCCCCTACAAGACGGCATGGAGCAACCAGGACGCATTGGAATTGTTGCAGCGCGAGGCCGGCACCAAATTCGATCCCGATTGTGTTGCCGTCATGGTCGAGAATCCCGATCTGATCGCCGACATCCAGGCCCGGTTCGCCGAAACCATCTTCGATTGATCGGCCTTATTCCCACTGCACGACTTTGACGCCGTCCTCCCGATGGGGATAGGATGTGCGCAATGCCAAGAAGAGCCGCCCAAGGCTCGTGAACAGGGAGTTCGCCCATATGTGGTCGGGGAGGGGCACGGCGCCTAAGGTGGTGCAAAATTTTCGTCCTGTGCACCAGGGGCTGGCCGAGCGGCTGGCGTGTTTCCATGACGAGATCAAGCGTGATTTCGACGGCATCAACCGCCTTGCCATCGCCATCTACGATCCCGAGACCGATCTGCTCAAGTCCTTCGTCGATTCCAGCGAAGGCGACAATCCTTTCGAACATTGCGTGGCGCGGCTGAGCGAGCTTACTCCTCTTGCCACCCTGGCCCGAACCGGCGGACGGCGGGTGATCAACGACATGGTGAACCACCCCGCCAGCACGCCGGCCCATGCCAGGAAGCTGATCGAGGCCGGCTATCTTTCCAGCTACACCGTGCCTTTGTTCCACAAGGGAACGTTTCACGGTTTCGTCTTCTTCAATTCCTTTCAATGCGGCTATTTCACCCCAGGCGTGGTCCAGCGCTTGCGGGCGGTGGCCGAGGTGGTGTCGCTCAACACCATCATGGAATTGGACGCGGTGCGCATGATCCAGGCGGCGGTCAAGACCGTCCGCCAGATCAGTCGGGTACGTGACGAGGAGACGGGGGCGCATCTTGAACGCATGGCGCGCTATGCCCGGCTGATCGCCTTGAGGCTGGCGCCCCGGCTGGGGCTGTCCGACGAATGGGTGGAGCTGTTGTTCCAGTTCGCGCCGTTGCATGACGTCGGCAAGATCGCCGTTCCCGACCAGATCTTGTTCAAGCCGGGGCGTCTGACACCCGAGGAATTCGAGGTCATGAAGACCCATGTGGCCAAGGGCAGCGAGATCGTCGATACCATGGCCGACACCTTCCGCATTGGCGGCGCCCCTTATGTACGGGTGCTGCGCAACGTCGTCGCCCATCATCATGAGGCTATCGACGGCAGCGGTTATCCGTGCGGCCTGTCCGGTGACGCCATTTCACTGGAGGGGCGCATCACCGCGGTGGCCGACGTGTTCGACGCTCTGACCTCGGTGCGCCCTTACAAGGCGGCCTGGACGACCGCCGACGCTTTCGCCTTCCTGACCGAGCAGAGCGGCAAGAAGTTCGATCCCGCCGCCGTTGCCATCCTGAAGGATAACGAGGCCGCCATCGTCGACATTCAGCGCCAGTTCGCCGAAACCCCTCTTGACTGAAAGTCGCTGTGATTGACCTTGGCCCGATCGCTGTGGCGTTATGGTGCGGCGACAACGGAGAACGTGGCGATGCGGCGTGGGGCGGCGATAGTGGCCTTGGTGGTCCTGGCGACCTCGGTGGCGTCCGGCGCGCATGCCGGCTCGGCGGCCGATCCGTGGGCGGCCATCCGTTTTCCCGCCTCGGGAGGGACGCAATCCCTGGGCTCGCCGGCCGCCGGGTGCATCGTCGGGGCCGAGGGCTTGCCGCTGTCGGGTGACGGCTATCAAGTGCTGCGTCCGCACCGGAACCGCTTTTGGGGGCATCCGCGCACCATCGCCATGATCGAGGAACTGGGGCGGTTCGCCGCCGCCCAGGGTATCGCTCCGCTGTTGGTGGGGGACATGTCGCAACCCCGTGGCGGTCCCATGGCCTTTGGTCACGGCAGCCACCAGAATGGCCTGGACGTCGATATCTGGTTCCGTCTTCCCGGTCGTACCTTAAGCGGAGAGGAGTTGGAGCAGCCTGAGCCGGTGTCCATGGTCCACGGCACGCGGGTCAATCCCGACACCTGGGGCGACGCCCAATATCGGCTTCTTCATCAGGCTGCGTCCTCGCCCGAGGTCGAGCGCATTTTTGTCAACCCGCCGATCAAGGCCGAAGCGTGCCGCCGTGCCGGCGAGGACCGGGCATGGCTGGCCAAGCTGCGGCCGTGGTGGGGGCATGACGAACATTTCCATGTGCGTCTATCGTGCACGCCGGGTGATGACGGTTGCGTGTCGCAGGCGCCGGTTCCCCCCGGTGACGGCTGCGGTGGCGAACTGACGTCGTGGAACGCCAAGCCGGTGGTGTTGCCGACTTCGGCCAAGGATCGTCCGAACCGCCGCAATCCGGTCCTGCCGGCGGCTTGCGCCGCCATCTTGCGGAAACCGGCGGTTCTGGAAGCCGCGCGACGCTGATTTTCCCGAATTGCCTGAAGCTTTGGGCAAACGGCCCTTGCCAAATGCCGTCTGAAACGCTACATACCCGCCACCAAACCGCACGCGGGTTCGCGGCGGCGTGCTTGCACGTCTTCCGCTTCCGGTGTCGCCCCGATGGGGCGACCATTGCCCGCGGAGGCTCAACCGGAGAAAAGAAGGAATTCTCTCCATGGCTCTGCCGACCTTTACCATGCGCCAGCTCGTCGAAGCCGGTGTGCACTTCGGTCACAACACTCGCCGTTGGAACCCGAAGATGGCTCCGTTCCTCTTCGGTGTCCGCAATGGCATCCACATCATCGACCTTCAGCAGTCGGTGCCCATGCTGCACGCCGCCATGACGGCCGTGCGCAATGTCACCGCCGGCGGTGGCCGCGTCCTGTTCGTCGGCACCAAGCGTGCCGCTTCCGACATCGTCGCCGAAGCCGCCAAGAAGTGCGGTCAGTACTACGTCAACCATCGTTGGCTGGGCGGCATGCTCACCAACTGGAAGACCATTTCCAACTCGATCAAGCGTCTGCGCGAGTTGGACGATCAGCTGGCTTCCGGTGCCTTGTCGGCGCTGACCAAGAAGGAGCAGCTGGTGCTGTCGCGCGAAAAGGAAAAGCTGGATCGCGCGCTGGGCGGTATCAAGGATATGGGCGGCCTGCCGGACATCCTGTTCATCATCGACACCAACAAGGAGTCGCTGGCTGTTCAGGAAGCCAACAAGCTGGGCATTCCGGTGGTCGCCATCCTCGACTCCAACTCGGATCCGGCCGGCATCCAGTTCCCGGTTCCCGGCAACGACGACGCCATTCGCGCCATCCAGACCTATTGCGATCTGATGATCGGTGCGGTGCTTGACGGCATCCAGGCCGAGATCGGCCGCTCGGGCGGCGACATCGGTGCCCAGGCCGAGGCTCCGGTCGAGGTGCTGGCCGTCGAGGGTGAGGCTCCGGCTCCGGCCGAGTAAGCTGCCCGCAAGGGGTGAATGGCGGCGACGGACGTTGCCGCCATTTTCTTAAGTTCTTTACGCTTCCAACGATTTGCACGAAGGGGAAGATCCCATGGCCGAGATTACCGCTGCGCTTGTCAAGGAGCTGCGCGAGAAGACTGGCGCCGGCATGATGGACTGCAAGAAGGCGCTGGGCGAGACCGCCGGCGACATCGAAGCGGCCATCGACTGGCTGCGTACGAAGGGCCTGGCCGCCGCCGCCAAGAAGGCCGGCCGCGTCGCCGCCGAAGGTCTGGTGGCGGTTGCCGCTGGCGGCACCAAGGGTGTCGCCGTCGAAGTGAACGCCGAAACCGATTTCGTTGCCCGCAACGACCAGTTCCAGGGCTTTGTTTCCACCTTCGCCCAGGTCGCCCTGGCGAACGGTGACGACGTCGAGGCGCTGAAGGCTGCCGAATTCCCCGGCGCCGGCAAGTCGGTGCAGGAGCAGTTGACGGCCCTGATCGCCACCATCGGCGAGAACATGAACATCCGTCGCGCCAAGCGTCTGGAGGTTTCGGCCGGCGTGGTCGCCTCCTACGTCCACTCGGCCATCGCTCCCGGCCTGGGCAAGATCGGCGTGCTGGTCGCCCTGGAATCCACCGGCGACGTCGCCAAGCTGGAAGCCCTGGGCAAGCAGATCGCCATGCATGTGGCCGCCGCCAATCCGCTGTTCCTCGACACCACTTCGGTTGACCAGGGCGCGCTTGATCGCGAGAAGGCCGTGCTGACCGAGCAGGCCCTGGCTTCGGGTAAGCCTGCCGCCGTGGTCGAAAAGATGGTCGAAGGCCGTATCCGCAAGTACTACGAAGAAGTCTGCTTGCTTGAGCAGGTGTTCGTCATCGACCAGGAGAACAAGATTTCCAAGGTCGTCGACAACGCCGCCAAGGAGATCGGCGCGCCCGTCAAATTGACCGGCTTCGCCCGCTTCGCCCTGGGCGAAGGCATCGAAAAGGAAGAGAGCGATTTCGCTGCCGAAGTGGCTGCCGCCGCCAAGGGCTGATCGCCGTCTGCGTCAAGCCGCCGTCCTGGGTTTCGTGCCTGGGGCGGCGGCTTTCGCCTCTTTATCGGGGCGTGAGTTAGGGCGCGACAGCGGGTTGGAATGGTGTATGATCGCCAGCCGGCCGCTGTCCAGGCGCCGTCCACCGGTTCATCCAGGCTTTGAGGGCACCCATGGCCAGCGACGCCAAATTCCGCCGCGTTCTGCTCAAGATCTCCGGCGAGGGGCTGATGGGCTCCCGTGATTATGGTTTGGACCCCGACACCGTCGACCGTATCGCCCGCGAGGTAAGGTCGGTGCGCGAGCTTGGGGTCGACGTTTGCTGCGTGGTTGGCGGTGGCAACATCTTCCGTGGTATATCGGGCGCCGCCAAGGGCATGGAACGGGCGGCCGCCGACAACATGGGCATGCTGGCCACCGTCATGAACGCGCTGGCGTTGCAAAACGCGCTTGAGGCCGCCGGCGTCGAAACCCGCGTGCAATCGGCCATTCCCATGCCGTCGGTGTGCGAGAGTTTCATTCGCCGCCGCGCCATCCGTCATCAGGAAAAGGGCCGGGTGGTGATTTTCGCCGCCGGTACCGGCAATCCGTTTTTCACCACCGACACGGCGGCCGCGCTGCGCGCCGTCGAGATGGGCTGTGATGCGCTGCTGAAGGCCAGCCAGGTGGACGGCGTCTATTCCGCCGATCCCAAGAAGGTGCCAGACGCGGTGCGTTACGATTCGCTGACGTTCCACGATGTGCTGGCGCGCGATCTGGCGGTCATGGATGCTTCCGCCATTTCGTTGTGCCGCGAGAACAACGTTCCCATCGTGGTTTTCGACATGCACCAGAACGGCGCCTTCGCCGAGGTCGTCCGCGGCCGTGGGCGCTTCACGATCATCAAGGAAGGGGGTTGACCCGTGGCCGTGACCAGTTGGAGCGATCTGAAGAAAGACATTGCCCACCGCATGGAAAACACGGTGGAAGTCCTGAAAAAGGAGTTCACCGGTCTGCGGACCGGCCGTGCCCATGCCAGCCTGCTTGACCCGGTGACGGTCGACGCCTATGGCCAGCACATGCCGTTGAACCAGTGCGCCACCGTGGGTGTGCCCGAGCCGCGCCTGATCACTGTCCAGGTGTGGGACAAGGGGCAGGTCAAGGCGGTGGAGAAGGCCATTCGCGAATGCGGTCTGGGGCTCAACCCGCAGACCGAGGGCCAGGTGATCCGCGTGCCGATTCCGCCGCTTAACGAGGAACGCCGCAAGGAACTTCAGAAGGTGGCCGGCAAGTATGCCGAACAGGCCCGCGTGGCCGTGCGCAACGTGCGCCGCGACGGCATGGACAGCCTGAAGAAGCTGGAAAAGGACGGCCATATCTCGGAAGACGAGATCAAGAAGCACGAGAAGGAAGTCCAGGTGTTGACCGACGAGACCGTGAAGCGGATCGACGAGACCCTGGGCAACAAGGAAAAGGAAATCCTTCAGGTCTGACCATGATGGAAACCGCCGCTTCCGCCCGCGTCGATCTGCCGGTTCAGCCGGTGCACGTCGCCATCATCATGGATGGCAACGGGCGCTGGGCGAAAGCGCGCGGTTTGCCGCGTACCGCCGGCCACAAACGCGGTGCCGAGGCGGTACGGCGCACGGTGGAATGCGCCCGCGAGATGGGCATTTCCTATCTCACCCTTTACGCCTTTTCCTCGGAAAACTGGAAACGGCCCGAGGGAGAGGTTTCCGACCTGATGGGCCTGTTGCGCCTTTATCTGCGCAACGAGGTCAAAACCCTGCACAAGAACGGCATCCGTCTCAGGATCATCGGCGACCGTTCGCGTCTTGGTCCTGATATCGTGTCGCTGATCGAGGAATCCGAGGCCAAGACCGCCGCCAATTCGGCGATGACCCTGGTGTTGGCCCTGTCCTATGGGGGGCGCCAGGAAATCGTCGCTGCGGCTCGTGCGCTTGCCGCCGATGTCGCCGCCGGCCGTTTGGATGTCGCCCAGGTCGATGAGGAGGCGTTGTCTGCACGCCTGTTCACCGCCGACATTCCAGATCCGGACATGATCATCCGTACATCGGGGGAACAGCGCATCTCGAACTTTCTGCTGTGGCAATGCGCCTATGCCGAGTTGGTGTTCCTGGACGTATTGTGGCCGGATTTCAGCCGCGACCACCTGATTGCGGCCATTCGTGATTTCCACGGCCGCGAGCGCCGTTTCGGCGCCACGGGCGGTTGACGTGCTGCGAACCCGCATCCTGTCAGCCCTGGTCATGGCGCCGCCGGCCCTGCTTGCCGTCTGGTGGGGTGGTGTGGCCTTCGCCGTTCTGGTGGCGGTGGCTGTAGCTGTCATGTGCTGGGAATGGGATGGCATCGTCAGCAAACGTTTCGGTTGGCCGGGGCGGGTTTCCGCCATCGGCTGCGTCCTTGCCGTTTTCGTCGCCCTGTTTCAGCCCGACATCGCGGTTCTGATCGTGCTGGCCGCCGCCGCCGCCGCCGCCGCCCTGGCGCCTTCCGGTGATGGCCGGCCTCGCCTGTGGGCGGGAACCGGGGCGCTGTATGCCGGATTGCCGGCAGTGGCGTTGGTGTGGTTGCGCGACGAATCGGCCGGCGGCTTGTTCCTGGTGTTGTGGCTGATGCTGTTGGTGTGGGCCACCGACATCGGTGCCTATGCCGCCGGCCGTACCATCGGCGGTCCGCTGCTGCTGCCGAGGGTCAGCCCCAAGAAGACCTGGGCCGGTTTGATCGGCGGCATGGTCTGTGCCGCCCTGGTGGGGATTCCCTCCGCCATCCTGATGCCGCTGGCTCCCGATGCCATGCCGTGGTGGGGGCTGTGTCTGGGCGGCGCGGCGCTGGCGGTGGTCGCCCAAGCCGGCGACTTGAGCGAGAGCTGGGTCAAACGGCGATGGAACGTCAAGGATTCCAGCAACATCATTCCCGGTCATGGCGGCGTCTTAGACCGCGTCGATGGCCTGTTGGCCGCGGCGCTCGCGGTGGCGGTGGTGTTGCAGTGGCAGTGACGGAGGCAGCATGAGCGGCGCCTTGAAAGAGGATGGCCGCCGTGGCGTGACCATTCTTGGTTCCACCGGTTCCATCGGTTGCAACACGGTCGAATTGGTCGAGGCGCGGCCCGATCTTTATCGCATTGAGGCGTTGACCGCCCACAGCCGGGTGGAAATCCTGGCCGGTCAGGCTCGACGTCTGAAGCCGCGCTTGGCGGTGGTGGCGGACGAATCCGCTTATGGCGCCCTCAAGGACGCCTTGGCCGGAACCGGCATTGCCGTGGCTGCCGGACCGGCGGCGGTTGTCGAGGCCGCGCAATTGCCGGCCGATTGGGTGATGGCGTCCATTGTCGGTGCCGCTGGCCTGGCTCCGACGCTTGCCGCGGTGCGGCGCGGCGCGGTGGTCGGTCTGGCCAACAAGGAATGCCTGGTGTGCGCCGGCGCCCTGATGACCGCCGAAGTCGCCGCCCATGGTGCCACCCTTCTGCCGGTGGATTCGGAACATTCCGCCATCTTCCAAGTTCTGGACGCCACCCAGCCGCAAGCGGTGGAAAAGATCGTCCTGACCGCCTCGGGCGGGCCGTTCCGCGATCGAACCCTGGCGGAAATGGAGGGCATGACCCCGGAACAGGCGGTTGCCCATCCCAATTGGTCCATGGGCGCCAAGATTTCCGTGGATTCTGCGTCCATGATGAACAAAGGGTTGGAACTGATCGAGGCCCACCACCTGTTCGCCATGCCGGAAGAGCGGATCGACATTGTCGTCCATCCGCAATCGGTCATCCATTCCATGGTGTCCTATGTGGACGGTTCGGTCCTGGCGCAGTTGGGGAGCCCGGACATGCGCACCCCCATCGCCTACGCCCTGGGGTGGCCCAAGCGCATCTTTGCTCCCGCGCCACGCCTCGACCTTGCCGCTATCGGCCAGTTGACGTTCCAGGCACCAGATTCCGAACGATTCCCGGCATTGCGTCTGGCGCGGACCGCCTTGCAAACCGGCGGGTCCGCACCTACTGTCTTGAATGCCGCCAACGAGGTCGCGGTACAGGCGTTCCTGGCGCGGCGCATCGGGTTCCTTGATATCGCCCGCGTGGTCGAGGAAACGTTGGAAACCGTCGAACCGGTGACGCCGTCTTCCATCGACGACGTTCTCGAGCAAGACCTGCGGGCACGTCGTTGTGCCGATGCGATCATCGCGCGGCGTGGCAAGCGCTGACGCCGTCTGGAGTGACAGGCCCCTATGGATTTTCTTGCTGGCATCTGGAATTACGGTGTCGTCTTCCTGTTGATTCTTACCGTCGTGGTTTTTGTCCACGAAGCCGGCCACTATCTGGTGGCGCGGTGGAATGGAGTCCGGGTCGAGGTGTTCTCCATCGGCTTCGGACCTGAAATCTGGGGCTGGACAGCCAAATCCGGGACACGCTGGCGTATCAGTGCGCTGCCGTTAGGCGGGTATGTCCGGATGTTTGGCGACGGCGACGCCGCATCGGCCACCGGTGACGAACGCCCGATGAGTGAAGAAGAAAAAGCGGTCAGCTTCCGCCACAAGCGGGTGGGGCAGCGTGCCGCTATCGTTTTTGCCGGACCGGCAGCCAATTTCCTGTTCGGAATCGTCATGTTGGCGGGCATGTTCATGGTCCTGGGCCAACAGGTCACCGAGCCGGTGGTCGGCTATGTGCACGAGGGTATGCCTGCGGAAAGCGCAGGCCTCAAGGCGGGTGACCGGGTGGTTGCCATCAACGGTACCGAAGTGGACCGTTTTCAGGATATCCAACGCATCGTTCGTCTGGAGCTGGAACGCCCCCTGAGCATCGAGGTCGACCGCAACGGCGAACATCTGGTCGTGGTCGCCCGCCCGCGCATCATCGAGCGCAAGGGGATTTTCGGCGACATGGAGAAGGTTCCGGTGCTGGGGATATCGGTTGACGGTTCCCACACCCGCATCGTCCGGCACGGACCGGTCAGCGCCCTGGTTCTGGCGTTGGGTGAGACCGAAACCATGGTCACTTCGACTTTCGTCGGCATCGGCCAGATGGTTTCCGGGACGCGAGACAGCGACGAATTGGGCGGTCCCATCCGTATTGCCAAAGGCGCGGGAGAGGCGGCGCAAGTCGGCTTTGCCAGTGTCGTTTTCTACACCATTTTGCTTTCTCTTAACCTCGGGTTAATCAATTTGTTTCCCATCCCTGTACTGGATGGCGGTCATTTGGCTTTTTATGCCGTCGAAGCCATCCTTGGTAGGCCGCTGGGCGAAAAGGCACAAGAATATGGTTTCCGAATCGGGCTGTTTCTGGTATTGGCCTTGATGGTCTTCGCTACCCGGAACGACATTGTCAGCCTTCCGGTGTGGGACATGGTGAAGCGTTTGCTTTCGTGAACTAGGACTAAAGCCATCGCCGATGGCGGGACGTCGCAGGGGGGCCTTGATGAGTTTCGTGCGGAAGACTGCGTTGATCGCCGGTTTCCTGGCCGCGGCGGCGCCTGCGCTTGCTCAGGATTCGGGGCGTATCCGCCAGATCGTGGTGCAGGGCACCCAACGTATCGAGGTCGAGACCGTCAAATCCTATATGGCGGTGTCCGAGGGCGATCCCTACGATTCCGATCGCATCGACCGTTCGCTCAAGACGCTGTACAACACCGGTCTGTTCGCCGATATCGCCATCCGGCGCGAAGGTGACGTGGTGGTGGTGCGCGTGGTGGAAAACCCCATCATCAATCGCATCGCGTTCGAGGGAAACAAGCGCATCAAGGAAGAGGAACTGACGCAGGAAAGCCAACTGCGTCCGCGCGTCGTCTACACGCGCACCAAGGTGCAAAGTGACGTCAAGCGCATCCTCGACCTGTATCGCCGCAACGGCCGTTTCGGTGCGACCGTCGAACCCAAGATCATTCAGCTTGAGCAAAACCGCGTCGATCTGGTCTTCGAGATCAACGAAGGCGAGTCCACCTACGTCAAGCGCATCAATTTTGTCGGGAACCATAAATACAGCGATTCGCGTTTGCGCGAGGTGCTGATGACCAAGGAGGAGCGGTGGTATCGCTTCTTCTCGACCGACGATACCTATGATCCCGACCGTCTGACCTACGACCGCGAATTGCTGCGCCGTTATTACCTCAAGCATGGTTATGCCGACTTCCGAGTTTCCTCGGCGGTGGCGGAACTGACGCCCGACCGTCAGGGTTTCTTCATCACCATGACGGTGGACGAAGGCGACCGTTATCAGTTCGGTCCGGCCGACATCACGGCCAACCTCAAGGATTTGAACGTCGATGAGCTTCGGCCGCTTTTGGTGTCCGAGGAAGGCGAGTGGTACAACGCCGATCAGGTCGAGGATATCGTCCAAAAGCTGACCGATGCGTTGGGAACCCGTGGCTATGCCTTCGTGGACGTCAAGCCGCAGGTCAACCGCGACCGTGAAAACAAGAAGATCAGCGTCACCTACGACATCCAGGAAGGCCCGCGTGTCTATGTCGAGCGTATCGACATCACCGGCAACCTGCGCACGCTCGACAAGGTGATCCGCCGCGAGTTCACCTTGGTGGAAGGCGACGCCTTCAATTCGGCCAAGCTGCGCCGGTCGCGTCAGCGGGTTAAGGACCTTAACTTCTTCGAGAAAGCCGAGGTCACCAACGTTCCGTCCGAAACGGCTCCTGACCGTACGGTCATCAAGGTGGACGTTCAGGAAAAGTCCACTGGCGAGCTGTCGTTCGGCGTCGGCTGGTCGACCATCGCCGGCCCCTTGGCCGAAGTGTCCATGCGTGAACGCAATCTGTTGGGGCGTGGTCAGGATGTCCGGGCCTCGTTCTCGGTCGGCACCAAGCAGAACCAGCTTTCGTTCAGCTTTACCGAGCCCTACTTCATGGATCGTCGGGTGGCCGCTGGTTTCGACCTGTTCGCCACCACTCGCAAGCTGCAAACCGAAAGCGGTTACGACGCCAATAGCGTCGGTGGCGCCTTGCGTGGTGGTTATTACATCCACGACAATTTGCGCCAGGATCTCAAATACACGCTCAAGCGTGACAAGGTCGAGAACATCGACAGCGGCGCGTCGATCTACGTCAAGGAACAGGAAGGCACGGCGACGCTGTCGTCGGTTCAGCAGACTCTGCTCTGGGATTATCGCGATTCCAAACTTGAGCCGACCGAAGGCTACTTCTTCCGGATCAATAACGAATTGGCCGGATTGGGCGGAACCCAGAAGTTCCTGCGGAACAATCTCGGCGCCGGCCAGTATTTCCCCATTGACGAAGGCGTGGTGCTGTCGCTTAGCGGTAACGTCGGTTATATGACGGGCTTCGGTGACGAAAAAATCCGCATCACCGAGCGCTATTACCTTGGTGGCGACACTCTGCGCGGCTTTGCCAATGCCGGCGTCAGTCCTCGCGACAAGAGCTCTGGCGACGCGCTGGGCGGTTTGTGGCAGTACTACGGTAGCGCTCAGTTGAAATTCCCGCTGGGGCTGCCCGACGAGTTGGGCTTTGGTGGCCAGATCTTCAGCGATTTTGGTGCCATCGGCGATACCGAGGATTATTCGTCCACCACCGATATCCAGCAATCCAGCTCGATCCGTGTATCGGTTGGTGCCGGTGTGACCTGGAAGTCGCCCATGGGACCGGTCGCCGTCGATTTCGGTATTCCGATCAAGAAGGAAAGCTTCGACGACCGCGAACTGTTCCGCTTCAATTTCGGCACGAGGTTCTAGCATGGTCGCTGGGATGCGGGCCGGCCTTGGGCTGGCCGTCCTTGCGCTTCACTTGGTCATGACCGGCGCGGTAGCCGCTGAGCCGGACCAGGGTAAGCTGCCGACGGCAGTGGTGATGGTGGTCGATGTCCAGGCTGCTTTGCAGCAATCGCTGGCGGCTAAGGAACTGCGCAGCCAACGCGACCATTATCTCCAGACCTTTCAAGGAGAACTGGAGAAGAACCGCGCGGCGTTGAAGGAAACCGAGAACGATCTGGTCAAGCAAAAGGCCGCCATGTCGCCGGAAGTTTGGCAACAAAAGGCGCGCGCCTTCGAGAAACAGGTGTTCGAGTTCAATCAACGCTTCCAGCGCAGCAGTCAGGCGGTGGACAAGTCGTTTCGCATCGGCATGGGGCAGCTTTCTGACGCCCTGGCTCAGGTGTCCGAGGAACTGGCGGGTGAACTGGGCGCCAATCTGGTGTTGCCCAAGTCGCAGATTTTCCTGCACGATCCCCGCATGGAGGTCACGCAACAGGTGATCGAGCGGCTCAACAAGAAATATCCCTCGGTCAAGTTCCCGACGCCAACTATCGAAGGGGAGGCGATACCGCGTGTCCCTCCTGGTCCTCCGGCCAAGAGGAACTGAGCCATGGCTGATCAACGTTTCTTCGTCAATGCGGGGCCTTTCACGCTGGCCCAATTGGCTGAGCTTGCAGGGGCGGAATTGTCCACCGGTGCCGATCCGGCGCGGGTCGTCAAGGATGTCGCTGCGCTGGACCAGGCCGGTGACGACGACATCACCTTCCTCGATAACCGCAAATATCTGGCGGCATTTCAAGCCAGCCAGGCGGGTGCGGCGATCGTCCACCCGGATTTGGCCGACCGGGCGCCGACCGGCATGGCACTGTTGCTGTCCAAGGACCCGTATCGCGCTTATGCCAAGGTGGCGCAGGCGTTCTATCCCCGTCCCAAGGCTGAACCGTGGGTGGCTCCGACCGCTTATGTCGATCCTGCCGCCAAGATTGGCGACGGGTGCCGTCTGGAATATGGCGCGGTGATCGGGGCGCGGGCCGAAATCGGTGCTCGCTGCCATATCGGGCCGAATGCGGTGATCGGCGATGGCGTCGTCCTTGGCGATGATTGCATCGTCAGCGCCAACGCCACGGTGCAGTTCGCGGTGATCGGCCGTAACGTCTACATCTATCCCGGTGCCCGTATCGGCCAGGATGGTTTCGGCTTCGCCATGGGGCCGCAAGGACATCTGAAGGTGCCGCAATTGGGGCGGGTCATCATTGGCGACAACGTCGAAATCGGTGCCAACACCACCATCGACCGCGGTGCCGGACCGGATACGGTGATCGGTGCCGGGTCGATGATCGACAATCTGGTGCAGATCGGCCACAACGTGCAGCTTGGGCGTGGGTGCGTGATCGTCTCCCAGGTGGGGATTTCCGGTTCCACCAGATTGGGGGATTTCGTCGCGGCTGGTGGCCAGGCGGGATTCGCCGGGCACCTGAATGTCGGTATGGGCGCGCGCGTTGCCGCTCAGGCTGGTGTGATCAAGGATATTCCGGCCGGTCAGACGGTCGGAGGCACGCCCGCCGTTCCGCAAATGGAGTGGCTGCGTCAATCGGCGGCCCTGAACAAGCTGGTCAAACGCAAAGGTTAGGCTGACAACCGAAATTCGCTTCGAGCGGTTTCGCGAGGCTGAGAGGACAAGGACGAGATGACAGTGGTGAACGAAGCGGGAAAGACGATCGACATCAACCGGATCATGGAAATGATTCCGCACCGCTACCCGTTCCTGATGGTGGACAAGGTTGTCGATGTGATTCCCAACGAAAGCGCCGTTGGGATGAAGAACGTCACCATCAACGAACCTTTTTTCCAGGGCCATTTCCCCAGCCGCCCGGTGATGCCCGGTGTCCTGATCATCGAGGCCATGGCCCAGACCGCCGCCGTGCTGGTGGTCGAGACCCTGGGGCCGTCCGCGGAAGGCAAGCTGGTCTATTTCATGAGCGTGGATTCGGCGCGTTTCCGTAAGCCCGTGGGCCCTGGCGACACGCTTGCCATTCACGTTTTCAAGGAACGTTCGCGCGGCAACGTGTGGAAGTTCCGTGCCGAGGCCAAGGTCGGCGAGACCCTGATGGCCGAAGCCACCTACGCCGCCATGATTCTGGACGACTGATGCCCAACATTCATCCCACCGCGATCGTCGATCCCAAGGCTCGTGTCGCCGATTCCGCCGTCATCGGCCCGCTATGCGTGGTCGGTCCCGACGTTGTCCTTGGCGACAGTGTCGAGTTGCTGTCCCATGTGGTGGTGACAGGCATCACCAGCGTGGGCGAGGGGACGCGCATTTTCCCCTTCGCCTCGATCGGCCATCAGCCGCAGGATCTGAAATACAAGGGCGAGCCTTCGACGCTGTCCATCGGCCGCAATTGCCAGATTCGCGAGCACGTCACCATGAATCCCGGCACAGAAGGTGGCGGCATGGAAACCCGTGTCGGCGACAATTGCCTGTTCATGGCCAGCGCGCATGTCGCCCATGATTGTATTCTGGGCAACAACGTCATCATGGCCAACAACGCCACGCTGGCCGGTCATGTGGTGGTCGGCGACTACGCCTTCCTGGGTGGCCTTTCGGCGGTGCACCAATTCGTGCGCATCGGCAAGCACGCCATGATCGGTGGCATGTCTGGTGTTGAAGCCGACGTCATTCCGTTCGGCATAGTGATCGGAAACCGTGCCCACCTGAACGGCCTCAACATCGTCGGGCTCAAGCGCCGCGGTTTCTCGCGCGAGGATATCCATACCTTGCGCAACGCCTATCGTCTGTTGTTCGCACCCGAAGGGACGCTTCAGGAGCGGGTCGACGACGTGGCCGAGCAATATCAGGACAACGTTGCCGTCATGGAGGTGATCGAGTTCATCCGTGCCGGTTCGTCCCGCCAGCTTTGCACGCCCGGCTTCCAGGATGGCAAGTAAACTGGGCATCGTGGCGGGCGGCGGCGAGTTCCCTGGACTTGTCATCGCCGCCTGCCGCGCCCAGAACCGCCCTTTCCATGTTCTGGCTCTGTCCGGTCATGCCGACAAGGCGGTGATCGGTGACGCTCCCGCCGACTGGATCAGATTGGGCGAGGCGGGGACCGGCTTCAAGTTGCTCAAGCAAGCCGGTGTCGAAGACGTGATGATGATCGGCCCGGTGCGCCGCCCAACCTTGCGCGAGCTGGCTCCAGATTTTCGGACAACCCGTTTTTTTGCCAAGGTCGGCCTCAAGGCGTTGGGGGACGACGGTCTGTTGCGTGCGGTGGCGCGTGAGATCGAGGAAGAAGGGTTCCGCATCGTCGGCGTCGATGACGTTTTATCCGATTGTCTGGCGGTACCCGGAATTTACGGCACTTATCTGCCTGACGATCAGGCCAAGGCCGACATCCAGCGTGGCCGCGAGGTGGCCAAGGGGATCGGGGCGCTTGACGTCGGCCAGGCGGTGGTGGTGCAGCAAGGAATCGTGCTGGCCGTCGAAGCGGTCGAGGGAACCGATGCCATGATCCGTCGCGCCGCCGGCCTGAAACGCGAGGGACCGGGTGGTGTCCTGGTCAAGGTCAAGAAGCCGGGCCAGGACCGGCGCCTTGATCTCCCCACCATCGGCACCGCCACCGTGCGCGAGGCCGCTACTGCCGGTCTGCGCGGCATCGCGGTCGAGGCGGGGGGGGCATTGGTCCTGGGACGCGACGCGGTGCGGGCCGAGGCGGACCGTCTAGGGTTGTTCGTGATCGGGGTCGAGGGTGACTAGGCCGTTGACCATCTACGTCATCGCCGGCGAACCGTCGGGCGATTTGTTGGGTGGCCGGCTGATGGCCGGGCTGAAGGCGCGAACCGCTGGCGAGGTGGCTTTCGCCGGGATCGGCGGCGAGAGCATGCGGGC
Source organism: Magnetospirillum aberrantis SpK (assembly GCF_011022235.1). Classification (GTDB taxonomy): domain Bacteria; phylum Pseudomonadota; class Alphaproteobacteria; order Rhodospirillales; family Magnetospirillaceae; genus Magnetospirillum; species Magnetospirillum aberrantis. The sequence continues at coordinate 106,376 of NZ_JAAIYP010000034.1, forward strand.
CGAAGGGCTTGAAAGCCTGTTTCCCATGGCGGAATTGACCGTCATGGGGTTGGTCGAGGTTCTGCCCCGCGTTCCGCGTATCCTGCGCCGTGTGCGTGAAACCTTGGACGATATCGCGGCGAAACAGCCCGATGCCATCGTCACCATCGATTCGTGGGGTTTTACCGGTCGGGTACAAAAGGGCTGTCAGAGCCGTTTCCCCCATATTCCACGGATTCATTACGTGGCGCCCATGGTGTGGGCGTGGAAGCCCAAGCGCACCAAGAAACTGGCGGCGGTTCTTGACCTGTTGATGACGCTGTTGCCGTTCGAGCCGGAATGGTTCGAGAAGGATGGCCTGCGCTCTGTTCATGTCGGCCATCCGGTGGTCGAAAGCGGAGCGGAGCGGGGGGACGGTGCGGCCTTCCGTCTTCGTCACGGAATCGCCGCCGATGCGCCGGTTCTGGTCGCCCTGCCGGGAAGCCGGATGTCGGAAACCGGCCGTCTGTTGCCGTTGTTCGTCGAAACGTTGGCGCGTTTGGCCGAACGCTTTCCAGATCTGGTGGTGGTGGTGCCGACCGTCGAAACCGTGGCGGTTACCGTCCGCGCGGCCGCTGCGCACTGGCCGCTGCGGGCGATCATCGTGGACAACCGGACGGAAAAATACGACGCCTTCGCCGCCGGAACGGCCGGCTTGGCCGCGTCGGGCACGGTGGCGCTGGAACTGGCGCTGGCCGGGCTGCCCAGTGTGGTGGTTTACCGCGTTTCGGCTTTGACCGCCTTTGTCGCCCGGCGTTTCATGGGGTTCAAGATCAAGTGGGCGACATTGGTCAACATGGTCTTGGATCGCGCTGTCATGCCGGAATTCCTTCAAGAGGAATGCCGAGCCGACCAGGTTGCGCCGGCGATTGCCGCGTTTTTGGATGATTTCGGCGATCGCGCCGCCCGGCGTGCCGACATGGCCGAAGCCATGCGGCTTTTGGGTTATGGTGGCCCCAGCCCTAGCGACCGTGCCGCCGCTACCGTCTTGGACTTCATCGCCGAAAGGAGAACGCCATGAGCTGGCGCATGTTGCACACCATGATCCGGGTCGGCAATCTCGACCGTTCCATTGACTTTTACACCCGGTTGTTGGGCATGACGCTGTTGCGCCGCACCGATTATCCCGAGGGGCGTTTCACCTTGGCCTTTGTCGGCTATGGCGAAGAAGCGTCCAACACGGTGATCGAACTGACCCACAATTGGGACACCGAAGCCTATGACCTGGGGAACGGATTTGGCCATGTCGCATTGGGTGTGCCCGACATCTACGCAGCTTGCGAGGTGTTGGCTGCCAACGGTGCCAAGATCACCCGCCCGCCGGGACCGATGAAGCATGGATCCACGGTGATCGCTTTTATCGAGGATCCTGACGGTTACAAAATCGAACTGATCGAACACAAGGGCTAGGTCATGGCGCTGGAAGTGCTGCGGGCCGGTGCGCCGTCGGAACGGCCGCCGTTGTTGTTTATCCATGGCTCGTTCTGTGGTGCCTGGGTGTGGGCCGAGCACTTCCTGCCCTATTTCGCCGCCGCTGGCTGGCATTGTGCGGCGGTGTCATTGCGTGGACATGGGGAAAGCCCGGATCGCGGGGCCTTGGACGGTTACGGCCTGGCCGATTACGTGACCGACGTCGCCGGGGTGGCCGCCGGTTTGGAGCGTCCGCCGGTTCTGATCGGTCATTCCCTAGGCGGAATGGTGGCGCAGCGCGCGGCGTGCCGCATGGCCTGTTCCGGTCTGGCAATGTTGGCTTCTGTCGGGCCGGGGGGACTGGGATCGGCTTTCACCCACATGTCGCTGCGTTATCCCGACCTGTTGTGGCAATTGGGCCGGCTTCAGACCGTGGGACCCGATGGCGTCGATTACGAGGTGGTGCGGCGCGGCCTGTTTTCCGCCGAGTTTCCCGCTCAGGACGCCTATGCCTATGCCGAGCGTTTCCAGCGCGAAAGCCAGGCGGCGGCCAACGAATTGTTGCTGCCGCAATGGTTCCATCTGATGCCGCGCCCCGCAATCCCGGCCTTGGTGCTGGGCGGCAGCCGCGACGCCTTCATTCCCTATGGCGACTTGGCCATGGCCGCCACCTATTGGGCGGCCGAGATGAAGGTGGTGGACGGCCTGCCCCATGTGATGATGCTGGACAGCACCTGGGAACAGGCCGCCACCGAGTTACGGTGCTGGTTGGATCGCCGTTTCCGCTGACAGCGCCTTGGCCGCGTCTTCCAGCCATTGCGGCAAGGCGGCGCGGGCCCGGTCGGAATAAAGCTTCTTGCGGTCGCGGCCCTTGACCCTTTTGCCGCGTTCGTCCCGTTCGGGAGCGGGTGGGAACAGGCCGAAATTGATGTTCATCGGTTGATAGGTCTCGACCATGCCGCCGCCGGTGACGTGGTCGAGCATGGCGCCCAGCGCCGTGACGGCGGGTGGTGTCGGCAGGGCGTTGCCCAACCGTTCGGCCGCGGCGAAACGGCCGGCCAACAGGCCGATGGCGGTGCTTTCAACATAGCCTTCGCAGCCGGTGATCTGTCCGGCCAGCCTCAGGCGCGGCTGCGCCTTGAGGGAAAGGTCACGGTTGAGCACACGCGGGCCGTTGACGAAGGTGTTGCGGTGAACGCCGCCCAGGCGGGCGAACTCGGCGTTCTCCAGGCCGGGAATCATGCGGAAGATGCGGGCCTGCTCGCCGTGGCGCAACTTGGTCTGGAAACCGACCATGTTGTAAAGCGTGCCCAGCGCGTTGTCCTGGCGCAGTTGGATCACGGCGAACGGCTTGGGGCCGTTGGGGTTGGTCAACCCAACCGGTTTGCCGGGGCCATAAGCCAGGGTGTCGCGGCCGCGTTCCGCCATGACCTCGATCGGCAAGCACCCCTCGAAATAGGGCACGTCCTTTTCCCATTCGTGGAAAGGGACCTTCTCGCCGGCCAGCAGGGCGTCGATGAAGGCGTAATACTCGTCGCGGGAGAGCGGACAATTGATGTAGTCCGATCCTTCGCCCTTGTCGTAGCGCGACTGGAACCACGCCTTGGAAAAATCGATGCTGTCCTTGTGGATGATGGGGGCGATGGCGTCGAAGAACGACAGCGATTGCTCGCCGGTCACCGCCCGGATGGCGTCGGCCAGCGGCGGCGAGGTCAAGGGACCGGTGGCGATCACGACGGAATCCCAATCCTCGGGCGGCAGGGAGGCGATTTCCTCGCGCAGGATGGTGATGTTGGGGTGTGCCGCCATTTCCCGTTCCACCATGACGGAAAAACCGTCCCGGTCCACCGCGAGCGCGCCGCCAGCCGGAACCTTGCAGGTGTCGGCACAGCGCAGGATCAGCGAGTCGGCCCGCCGCAATTCCTCGTGCAGCAAACCGACGGCGTTGTAGTCGGCGTCGTCGGAACGCAAGGAATTGGAGCACACCAGTTCGGCCAATCCGGCGCTTTGGTGGGCGGGGGTGGAGCGATGGGGGCGCATCTCGTGCAAAAGCACGGGAACGCCGGCGCGGGCGAGCTGCCAGGCGGCTTCACAGCCAGCCAGACCGCCGCCGATGACGTGGACGGTGCGGATCATGGTCACGACATAAGCCGTGGTCGCCCCGCTGTCCAGCGTCTTCGCCGCGTCAACTTTGTTGCGCGGTCCGAAAGCGCCGCCGTCAGCTTGCGCCGGTTGACGGGTAGTCCCTGCAAGGGAAATGGGTGGGGTGAACACCCTGCCCGAACGGTATGGGAAAAATCGACGCAAAGGCATTCCTTCCGGGCGTCGCTTGGGGTATAAGCAAGCACCGCCAACCACCCTATCGAGTGGGAACAGCACACCCATGGCAAAGCAATATTATGTCGTCGGCGGCGAATACGCCGACACCGCCTTTACCCAGATCGCCGCTGGACACAAGGAAGAACGTTTCGGCCCCTTCGACGAGCACGAAGCGCATGTGTGCTGGCGCGCGCTGACCGGCAAGACCGTCGATAACGCCATGTGCCGTTATTTCATCCGTTCGGAGGGCGCAGAGAGCGTCGGCGAGGAATGGTACGTGGTGGGGGGCGAATACGCCGACACTTCGTTTGAGGTCATCGCTGCGGGCAAACAGCTTGAGACCTATGGTCCGTTCCCCCGTCAGGAAGCGCTGAACACTTGGCGTGCGCTAACCGGCAAGACGGTGGACAACGCCATGGTGCGCTACGATCTGTGTTCGGCCGAGGAATTGAAGACGCTCAAGGGCTGAGCGCAGCGAAATTCTGATTTTTGACGAAGCCCCCGCCTTTGGCGGGGGCTTTTGATTCATACGGAATGGCCCCCTGCGGCAAGGCCGGAGGAGGCGTCTGTTTTGGGGCTAACGGCATTCGCCTTTGGAGCCGTCGGCGCAAACGTGTCCGTCCACCCAGGTCGCCCCCGACAAATTGGCGGCGGTCCACAAGGCGCGGGTAACCTTGGCTCCCTTGAGGTTGGCGCCGCTCAAATTGGCATCAAGAAAGTTGACGCCGCTCAGATCGGCACCTTCCAGGTTGGCTCCCGCCAGATTGACGGCATGCATGTGGGCGTAGGACAGGTCGGCACCTTTGAGGTTGGCCTTGTTCAGATTGGCCAATTGCATGTGCGATCCCGACAAATTGGCGCCAGACAGGTCAGCTTCGTCGAAACGGGTGGCCATGAACTGGCTGTCGCGCATGTCCAAGCCAGAGGCTTTGGCCTTGCGGAATTCCGCCCATCCGCAATTTGTTTCCGGTTCCAGCTTGCAATTTGGATTGACGTTGTCTTGGTCGTTGGCCTGAGCCGGAGCGGCGATAGCCAGCAACAGGCCGGCAAGAAGCAAGGATCGCATGCGAATTCCCCTCTATCCGTATCGGCGCATAAAATAATATGCGCATATTAATGTGTTGTTCGCATTAAATTTACACTTTGCTAGCAGAACTCTATTTGACTTTGGCTAATAACACAAATACGTTGTTATTTATCGCAGGTAAAAAGGCCGCGACATGGCGCGGCCTTGGTTTGATTCAGCGCTTTCCCAGCAGGCGGGCGACTTCCGGGGCTGTATAGGTCAAAATGGCGTCGGCCCCGGCACGCTTGAAGCCGATCAGGCTTTCAACGATCACTTTTTCCCAATCCAGCCAACCGTTCTGGGCTGCGGCCTTGAGCATGGCGTATTCGCCCGACACCTGATAGGCGAAGGTCGGCACGCCGAAAGCGTCCTTGACCCGGCGAATGACGTCGAGATAGGGCAGGCCGGGCTTGACCATCACCATGTCGGCGCCTTCCTGAAGATCAAGAGCGACCTCGCGCAGGGCTTCCTCGGTGTTGGCGGCGTCCATCTGATAGTTCTTCTTATCGCCCTTGAGCGCCCCGTTCGAACCGACCGCGTCGCGGAACGGGCCGTAGAAGGCCGAAGCGTACTTTGCGGCATAGGACAATATCTGGACATGGTCCAGGTCCGCCTGATCCAGTCCGGCGCGCAATGCCCGGATGCGGCCGTCCATCATGTCGGATGGCGCCACCACGTCGCATCCGGCCTCGGCTTGGACCACGGCCATGCGGACCAGGATTTCGACCGTCTCGTCGTTAAGCACATAGCCGTCCGCGACCAAACCGTCGTGACCATCGGAGTTGAACGGGTCAAGCGCCACGTCACAAACGATGCCGATGTCGGGCACCGCTTTCTTCACCGCGCGAACCGCGCGGCACACCAGATTGTCGGGGTTGGTCGCTTCGCGGGCGTCGGGAGTTTTGAGCGAAGCCTCGACCGATGGAAAGAGGGCGATGGCGGGAATTCCCAGATCGTGAGCCCCGCGCACCGCTTCGACCAACAGGTCGATGCTCAGGCGCTCGACGCCGGGCATCGAGGTGATGGGCTGGCGCAGATTGGTCCCTTCGATCACGAACAGCGGCCAAATCAGGTCGTCCACCGACAACCGGTTTTCCGACACCAGCCGGCGCGACCATTCATGTCGGCGGTTGCGGCGCATGCGGGTGTAGGGAAAATCGGCATGGGGCAGGAACGCAGGCACGATCCATTCTCCTGTGTTGCGGACTGCCGCCATCATAACGGCGGCGTGCATGGGCTCCAGGGGGAAATTGCACGCGGATGGCGGCGACGCCAGTGAACAATTGTCAATGAACGGAAAAGAGCGGCCCAGGAGAGCCGCTCTTCTGTGGCAGGTTTCCCCGTCAAACCGCCCCGACTATTCCGTGCGCTGGATCAGGTGATACCCGAAAGCGGTCTCGATCACGTCCGACACCTGTCCGGGTTCCAGGGCAAAGGCCGCCTGATCGAATTCCGGGACCATGGCGCCACGCGGGAACTTGCCCAGGTCGCCGCCTTCCTCACCCGAGGGGCAGTCGGAATTCTGGCGGGCCAGTTCGGCGAAGTCGGCGCCATTGGCGATTTCCGCCTTCATGGCGTTGATGCTGTCCAGCGCTTCCTGCTTGGAACGGCTGGCGGTGGAACGCATGGAGCCCTTGTACATGAGCAGGATATGCGAGGCGCGGATTTGCGACGCCATGGAAATCTCCGAAGAAGGGATAGGTCAGGGCCGCGACCATAGCAAAGCGACAAGCGGTTTAGCCAGCCAGCAAATGCACCAGGATGGCGGCGGTGGCGGCGACGTTGAGCGATTGCACCCGCCCGGATCCGACAATGGTGGCGATGTCTTCACACGCGGCCACGGTGTCGGACGGCAGGCCGTGTTCTTCGTTGCCCAGTACCACCGCCAGCGGCCGGCCGCCACGGGTCAGAACCTCGGTCAACGGGCGATGGGCGCCAAGGGCCGTGGCGACCACCCGGTAATGGGGGCGCAGATTGGTCAGTTGCCGGGCCAGCTTCCTGACTCGGATCACCTCGACCCATTCCAGACCACCTTCGGCGACGCGGAACGCCGCTTCTGACGGCAGCGCCTGACCGGGGTGGTCGGATACCAGCAAGGTGTCGAGGCCGAAGAATGCCATGGTGCGGATTATGGCCCCCAGATTGTGAGGGTTGCCGACACCGTCCAGGATCAGCAACGGCTTGTTGGCCTTGGCCCAGCCCGGAATCCGTGCGGGATCGAACTCTTCTACCGGTTTGGCCCGCGTTACCGCCAGGATGCCGCCATGCAGCGGTGTGCCCGCCACCTTGGTCAATTCTTCGGTTGGCACGTGACGATAGGGCTTGCGGGCCGCCGCCAGCACTTGGCAGAAGGGTTCGGCCTCGGTCTTGAAACGGTCGTCGAAGAACAGGCGCAGCACCCGCTCGGGATCGCGGGCGAACAACGCCTGGACTGCTGGTAACCCCGCGATCTTTTCCGTTTCCTCGCGCGGGGGACGTTGGGGGCGGTCCCGTTTGGGCGGCTCCAGTCCACCCAAGGTCAAGGTCGGGCGCTGCTGTGGCTTGTGCGGTCGGGGCGGTCGTGCCATGGATGGAAAGCCTGTCGAGGAAGGAGCCCCCGTGTTTTGCCCCGCCTGATCGTGTTCAACAAGCCCTATGACGTGCTGACCCAATTCAGCGACCGCGAAGGCGGACGCAAGACGCTCAAGGACTATGTTCCGGTGCCGGGGGTTTACCCGGCGGGCCGGCTGGATCGCGATTCCGAGGGATTGCTGGTGTTGACCGACGACGGCCGGCTGATCGCCCGCATCGCCGACCCGCGCCACAAGCTGCCCAAGACCTATTGGGCACAGGTGGAAGGCATTCCGACCGACGAGGCGTTGGAAAAACTGCGGCGCGGGATCTTGCTCAACGACGGTCCGACCTTGCCGGCCGGGGCGCGGCTGATGGACGAACCCATGGATCTGTGGCCGCGCGATCCGCCGATCCGCTGGCGGGCCAACATTCCGACGTCATGGCTTGCGCTGACGTTGCGCGAGGGGCGCAACCGTCAGGTGCGGCGCATGACGGCGGCTGTCGGTTTCCCCACGCTCAGGCTGATCCGGTGGTCGGTGGGGGAGTGGACGCTTGCGGGGCTGGCCCCCGGCCAATGGCGGGAAATTCCCATGCCTTCGACGCAGCCCCCAAAAGGAAACGGGCGCCCCCATCGGTGACGGGAGCGCCCGAGAAGTCCTTTGCGTTGAAAGGTTAACGCTTGCCTCCGAAGGGGAACGCCGGAACCTTCAGGCTGGCGGTGGCGGCGCGGGTGACAGCCACGCCCATGGCGAAATGGGGGGTCAGGTAAGGGCCGTTCTTGGTCGGACGCGCACCTTCGGCGCGCTCGTCGTTCATCGCTTCGTCGATTTCGCGGAGTTCAGCCGGCCCCAACATGGCAATGTCCCTTTCAACCCCAGAGTGAATGGCTGGACGGTAATTTTATTATATTTCCAACGTGTCCGTGGAAACCTAATTACCCGATCTGTCATTGCAATGCAACATGTTTCAGGCCGGTTTGCAATTGGAACCTATCCAAACGGGCAGGGGTGGTCGGAGCTATCTCCGACCTTTGTCCATGGTATCGAGATAGGGCGCGAGATAGCGCCCGGTGTAGCTCTCGCCACAGGTGGCCACCTGTTCCGGGGTTCCGGCGGCCACCACGCGGCCACCGCCGTCGCCGCCTTCGGGGCCCATATCGATGATCCAGTCGGCGGTTTTGATGACCTCAAGGTTATGTTCGATCACCAGCACGGTGTTGCCGCCCTCGACCAGGGTATGCAGAACCTCCAAAAGCTTGCGCACGTCCTCGAAGTGCAGGCCGGTCGTCGGTTCATCCAGGATGTAGAGGGTGCGGCCGGTGGCTCGGCGCGACAGTTCCTTGGCCAATTTTACTCGCTGCGCCTCGCCACCTGACAAGGTGGTGGCCTGTTGGCCGAGGTGGATGTAGTCAAGGCCCACCCGTTGCAGCGTCACCATCTTGTCGCGGATGGCGGGAACCGCCTTGAAAAAGTCGGCGGCTTCCTCGATCGTCATATCAAGAACGTCCGCTATGCTTTTGCCTTTAAATGTTATTTCAAGGGTTTCTCGATTGTAACGTTTGCCTTTGCAGACGTCGCATTGGACATAGACGTCGGGCAGGAAATGCATTTCGATCTTGATGACGCCGTCGCCCTGGCATGCTTCGCAGCGGCCACCCTTGACGTTGAAGCTGAAGCGTCCCGCCTTGTAGCCGCGGGCCTTGGCCTCGGGTAATTCGGTGAACCAGTCGCGAATGGGGGTGAACGCCCCGGTGTAGGTGGCCGGGTTGGACCGTGGGGTGCGGCCGATGGGCGACTGGTCGATGTCGATGATCTTGTCGAGAAACTCGATCCCCTCGATGCGGTCGAAGGGGGCGGGGTGCTCGCGCGATCCCATCAGGCGCCGCGACAGCGCCTTGTAGAGGGTCTCGATAACCAAGGTGGACTTGCCGCCACCCGATACGCCGGTGACGCAGGCGAAGGTTCCCAATGGAATGTCGGCCGTTACGTCCTTGAGATTGTTGCCGTTTGCCCCGACCAATCGCAGCCGGTTGCCGTTGCCTTGTCGGCGGACGGCCGGAAGCGGGATCGCGCGCTTTCCGGTCAGGTATTGCCCGGTCAGGCTGTCGGGATGGGCCATGACCTGGTCCGGCGTACCCTCGGCGACGATCTGGCCGCCATGGATGCCGGCCCCCGGTCCCATGTCGATCAGGTAGTCGGCGGTACGGATGGCGTCTTCGTCATGCTCGACCACCACCACCGAGTTGCCGATGTCGCGCAACCGCTTCAACGTGGCCAGCAGGCGGTCGTTATCGCGCTGGTGCAGGCCGATGCTGGGCTCGTCCAGAACGTACAGCACCCCGGTAAGGCCCGAGCCGATCTGACTGGCCAAGCGGATGCGCTGGCTTTCGCCACCCGAAAGGGTGCCGGAATTGCGACTAAGGGTCAGGTAATCCAATCCCACATCCATGAGAAAGCCCAGACGGTCGTTGATCTCGCGCAGGATGCGCCGGGCGATCTCCTTGTCCTTGGGACGCAGATGCTCCTCCAACTCGCCGTACCAGCGATGCGCCTGGGCGATGGAGAATTCCGCCACCTGGGAAACATGTAGACCGCGCACCTTGACCGCCAGCGCCTCGGGTTTAAGACGGGCGCCGTTACAGGCTTCACAGCAGGTGGTGGTTTGAAACCGTGACAATTCCTCGCGGACCCAGGCCGAATCGGTCTCGCGATAGCGCCGCGCCATGTTGTTGACCACGCCTTCGAACGGCTTGGTGGTGGTATAGCTGCGGAAGCCGTCTTCGTATTTCAGTTCCACCTCTTCCGAACCGGAGCCGTACAGGATCACCTCGCGCGCCTTGACCGGCAGGCGCCGCCACGGCGTGTGCAGGTCGAAGCCGTAATGCCGCCCCAGCCCCTCCAGCGTCTGGAGATAATATTGCGACGAGGAATTGGCCCACGGCGCTACGGCGCCGTCGCGTAACGACAGGTCTTCGTCGGGAACCACCAGGGCCGGATCGAAATGCAGTTTGACCCCCAGGCCGTCGCATTCCGGGCAGGCGCCGAACGGGTTGTTGAAGGAAAACAGCCGGGGTTCGATCTCTTCGATGGTAAAGCCCGACACCGGACAGGCGAATTTTGCGGAAAAGGTGGTGCGTTCGCCGGTCTCGGCGTTTTCGGCGATGCACAGACCATCGGCCAGGGTGAGCGCCGTCTCGATGGAATCGGCCAGACGGTTTCCCAGGCCGGGGCGGACCACCAGACGGTCGACCACCACCTCGATGTCGTGTTTCTTTTTCTTGTCGAGCGCGGGAACGGAATCGATCTCGTACAGCTCGCCATCCACCTTGACGCGCTGGAAGCCCTTTTTCTGGAGTTCGGCCAATTCCTTGCGGTATTCGCCCTTGCGCCCGCGCACGAACGGCGCCAGCAGATAGAGGCGGGTGCCTTCGGTCATTTCCTCGACCCGGTCGACCATCTGGCTGACGGTCTGGCTTTCGATGGGCAGGCCGGTAGCGGGGGAATGGGGAATGCCGACCCGCGCCCACAATAGCCGCATGTAGTCGTAGATTTCGGTCACCGTACCGACGGTGGAACGCGGATTCTTGGAGGTGGTCTTCTGTTCGATCGAGATGGCCGGCGACAGGCCTTCGATGCTTTCCACGTCGGGCTTGCTCATCAGTTCCAGGAACTGGCGGGCATAGGCCGAAAGGCTTTCCACATAGCGGCGCTGCCCCTCGGCGTAGATGGTGTCGAAGGCAAGCGACGACTTGCCCGATCCCGACAACCCGGTGACCACCACCAGCTTGTCGCGGGGAATGTCCACGTCGACGTTCTTGAGATTGTGCTCACGCGCGCCACGCACACGGATAAAGCCCGACATCGCCCGTTTACCCTTGTTCCGACGAGAGGCGGCGATGGTAGAGGGATTTCAATGTGGATGGAAGCAAAAGAGAACAGAACGAGAGCAAAAACGGCATCCGGGGCGGAAGACCGCCCCGGAGCCCAAAAAAGAACCTCAAGGATCAGGCCGCCTTGGGGGGCTCGTGATCGTGCTTCCCAGGTAACCGAACAATCCGCCGCCAACATAGTGGGCTTCGGAAAACGGGGTCAAAGCGCCTCGGTCAGGCGGGTGCGCAAAAAATCCATTTCTTGTTGGCGTCGGGCGTCGGGCCATCCGGCTTCGGCGGCCATCAGGTCGATCACACGAGGTGCCGCGGCTTTCGTCGCCTCGACGTCCACCAGGGCCATGGTCAGGCGGCGGCACAGCACGTCGGTGGCGCGTTCGGCTGCCTCGTGGCGCATGACGTAAAGCACTTCCGCCTCGATGTAGGGGAGGTTCGGGTGAAGCCGGTTGCCGAAGCCATCGGCAGCGATCAGCGCGACCTGTGAGGCGCGGTCGCCATACGAGCGGTTCAGATGGCGGGCGACGTCTTCAGGAAGGCCGTAGACGCGCGACAGCCTAGTGTAATCCTCGGCGACATAGGCTTCGCCGCCCAACAAAACCATGTCGTGGGTGCGGCAGGCGGAGGCGAAGGACAACCGGGCACGGGCGATGGCGTGGTCCACCGTCTGTTCGGCCATGAACCGGTAGGTGGTCCACTTGCCGCCCGAGATGGTGATCAGTCCAGACGGATCATCAATGATGACGTGGTCGCGGGCCAGTTGGGCGGTGTCCTTGGCCTTGGGGTCAAAGACCAGCGGACGGATACCAGACCACACCGATTTGATGTCGCTTTCGCTGACATCGACGTTGAAATAGCGCCGGACATGCGACAGCAGGTAGGCGACGTCGGTGGGAGAGGGGGTGGGGTGGGCTGATATTTCAGCTTTTTCGTCGGTGGTGCCGACAATGGCGTGGCCTTGCCATGGCAGGATGAACAACACGCGTCCATCATCGGTCTGGGGGATCAGCAGGCCGGTCTCGGGGGGGACAAAACGGCGATCCAACATGATGTGGATGCCCGAGCTGACCTTGAGGATGGGCTGCGCCTGGGGATCATCCATGCGGCGCAAGGTATCGGCGAACGGACCGGTGGCATTGATCACCGCCCGTGCCCGGATGTCCCATTCCTGACCGTCGATCCCGTCGCGGACATGGGCACCGGCCACCTGTCCCGAATCGTCATGCAAAAGGCCGGTAACCTCGACGTGGTTGGCGAGGCAGGCCCCTTCGCGCCGGGCGGTCATGGCCAGGGTGGCGTTCATGCGGCTGTCCACGAATTGTCCATCGTAATAGATCACGCCGGCCTTCAATCCTTTGGCCTTGAGCATGGGGAAGCGGCGCAAGGCCTCCTTGCGGCCGACCACGGACGAATGGCCGATATTCATGTTGCCGGACAACAGGTCGTACAGCTTGAGCCCGGCATAGACATAGGGCAGTTGCCACCAGGAATAGACCGGGGTTACCAGCGGCAGACGATTGGTCAGATGCGGGGCGTTGCGCAAAAAGGCGCCGCGTTCATGCAGGGCGTGGCGGACCAGGGAATATTGGTCGCGATCCAGGCGTTTGACCGCCGCCTCAAGGTAACGCACGCCGCCATGGACCAGCTTGGTGCTGCGGCTGCTGGTGCCTTCGGCAAAGTCGAAGCGTTCCACCAGGGCGACGGACAATCCCCGTGTGGCCGCATCCAGGGCGATCCCGCACCCGGTGGCGCCGCCGCCGACGACCAACAGGTCAAAGATCTTGCCGCTTCGCAATGAGTCGAGAACCGTTTGGCGCATACTTTTGATCCTGTGCCGAAGGCTTTCGGCGTTACCTGAAAGGGGTGATGCTCGATATCGAGCGCAATATGGTTGTAACATTTTTCGATTTTGCGTTAAACGAAAATAAGCGAACATTCTGTGCGCTCGCTCTGCCTAAGGTGCATAGTGGCGAAATGCGCCGCACACAAGATATTCTGGCGTTCAATGGTGCTCCCAAATGCGCTACAATATGCGCGAATTGGAACATTGCGAACGGCGACCGAGGAAAGGCATGCGCGATTACAGCCAATCAGTCGAGTTGAACCCACGGCAGGCGCAGATCGTCGAAAAAGCCAACACCGACGGTTTCGTCACCATTGACGATCTGGTCGCAGCCTTTGGCGTGACACCGCAAACCATTCGTCGCGATATCAACATGTTGTGCGATCTGGGCATCTTGCGGCGCTATCACGGTGGCGCCAGCATGGTCACCAACACCCGCAACGCCGATTATGACGAGCGGCAGGGGGCGATGCGCAGCGAAAAGGAGCATATCGGCCAGTTGGTGGCGCGGCACATTCCCGATGGCGCCTCGCTGTTCCTCAATGTCGGCACCACCACCGAGGCGGTGGCCCGCGCCCTGGTGAACCATCGCGGTTTACGGGTCATCACCAACAACCTCAACGTGGCTGTCTTGCTGCGCAATGGTCAGGATTTCGAGATCACCGTCGCCGGTGGACGCTTGCGTCCCCATGATCTTGCGGTGGTGGGCGAGGCCACCATCGATTTCATCAACCAGTTCAAGGTGGATTTCGGGGTGATCGGTATCTCAGGGATCGATCCTGACGGCACGCTTCTCGATTTCGACTATCGCGAAGTCCGGGTGGCTCAAGCCATCGTCGAGAACGCGCGTACGGTGTTCCTTGCCACCGACCACAGCAAGTTCGGTCGCCGCGCCATGGTCAAGCTGGGGCATGTGTCCATGCTGGACGGACTGTTCGTCGACCAATTGCCGCCGCAACCTTATCTCGACGTCTTGCGCGAGTCCCAGGTGGCGGTGCATGTGGCGGAATAGGCGGGGGGAGGGTGCCCCCGCCACCGCAATCAGGATATTTCGGCGTATTTCTCGCCCTTGGCCTTGCACACCGGGCACTGATCGGGATGCTCGCCGATGACGGTGTGGCCGCAGATGGCGCAGACGTAGATGGAGGCGTCGCCCAGATCCTGCCCGGCCTTGACCGCGTCCAGCGCTTCGACGAACAGACCGTGGTGGATTTTCTCCACCGCGTTGGCGTGCTTCATGGACAGCACGGCCCGGCGGTGTCCCTCTTCCTCGGCGGTGGCGATGAATTCGGGATACATCTCCTCGAATTCGTGCGCTTCGCCGGCGATGGCGTCGGCCAGATTCTCGGCGGTGGACTTGATCCCGTCGAGCGCCCGCAAATGGGCGTGGGCGTGAATGGTCTCGGCCGCCGCCACGGCCCGGAACAACTTGGCCACCTGGCCCAGACCTTCCTTGGCCGCCGCCTCGCCATAGGCCAGATATTTGCGGTTCGCCTGGCTTTCGCCGGCAAATGCCGCGGCAAGGTTCTCGGTCGTCTTCATGCTTCTCTCCAACAGGCACATGGATGATGGCGGTGTCGGCACTGTGGCAAAAAAAATGGCCGGGAGAAACTCTCTCGGCCATCTTTTTAAGATAATTCTAAAATCCTAGAACGGGATCTCGTCGTCCAGGTCCGGCGGCGGTTCCCAGCCGGAGCCACCGCCGCGATTGCCGCCGCCGCCGCCTTGCTGCGGGGCGCCGGCCGAGCGCTGGCCGCCACCGTAACTGCCGCCGCTGCCGCCGCCATAGTTGCCACCGCCGCCATAGCCGCCGCCGAAATCGTCGCCGCCACCGCTGCCGCCACCGCCTTCGCCACGGCCGCCCAACAGCGTCAGCTCACCCTTGAAGCGGCCGATCACCACTTCGGTCGAGTACTTCTCGACACCTTGCTGATCGGTCCATTTGCGGGTTTGCAACGCGCCTTCCACATAGACGCTGCTGCCCTTGCGCAAAAAGCGCTCGGCCACGTCGGCAAGGTTGGGGTTGAAGATGACCACGCGATGCCACTCGGTCTTTTCCTTGCGTTCGCCGCTGGAGCGGTCCTTCCAGGTTTCCGAGGTGGCGATGTTGAGGTTGACGATCTTCGAGCCGTCCTGCGAGGTGCGCACCTCGGGGTCGCGCCCCAGATTGCCGACCAGGATTACCTTGTTTACCGACCCAGCCATTGTCCCGGCGCTCCTTGCATGAGATATCGAGCCGGGACAATAGCCCAAGGGCATGGGCTTGATCAATGGACCGCGCTGGAGCGGGCGCATGCCCTCGAGGTTGTCGCTATCCCCGATATCTGGTAGCGTGCGCCACCGTGGCAGCCCTGCCATCCCCTAATTCTGGTTTTCCAAAGACCAATGGGAAGATTTCGTTGACCACATCTTCTGCGACGCCTCAGTTCGACATCTCTCCGGTCACCATCGAAGAGGAGATGCGGCGCTCCTATCTCGACTACGCCATGAGCGTAATCGTGAGCCGCGCCCTTCCCGATGTGCGCGACGGACTTAAGCCGGTGCACCGGCGCATCCTTTACGCGATGAAGGAAAGCGGCTACGACTACAACAAGCCCTTCCGAAAGTCGGCGCGCATCGTCGGCGACGTCATGGGTAAGTATCACCCGCATGGCGACGCCGCCATCTATGACGCCATGGTGCGCATGGCGCAGTACTTCTCCATGCGCCTGCCGCTCATCGACGGCCAGGGCAATTTCGGGTCCATGGACGGCGACCCGGCGGCGGCCATGCGTTATACCGAGGCGCGCATGGCGCGTTCGGCGCATTTCCTGATCGAGGACATCGACAAGGAAACCGTCGACTTCCAGCCCAATTACGACGATTCCACGGTCGAGCCGTGCGTTTTGCCGGCGCGTTACCCGAACCTGCTGGTCAACGGCGCCGGCGGCATCGCGGTCGGCATGGCCACCAACATCCCGCCCCATAATCTGGGCGAGGTGATCGACGCCTGCTGCGCCTATATCGACCACCCGGACATTACCCCGGAACAGTTGATGGAACTGGTGCCGGGCCCCGATTTCCCGACCGGCGGCCTGATTCTGGGCCGGGCCGGCATCCGTTCCGCCTACACCACCGGGCGTGGTTCGGTGATCATGCGCGGCCGTTGCCATGTGGAGGAGATCCGCAA
This sequence comes from Magnetospirillum aberrantis SpK, assembly GCF_011022235.1. Classification (GTDB taxonomy): domain Bacteria; phylum Pseudomonadota; class Alphaproteobacteria; order Rhodospirillales; family Magnetospirillaceae; genus Magnetospirillum; species Magnetospirillum aberrantis. The sequence goes on from NZ_JAAIYP010000034.1 coordinate 122,637, forward strand.
GGACCGCGAGGCCATCATCATCACCGAGGTTCCCTACCAGGTGAACAAGGCCCGCATGCTCGAACAGATCGCCGAGTTGGTGCGCGACAAGAAGATCGAGGGCGTGTCCGATCTGCGCGACGAATCGGATCGCGAAGGCGTGCGCGTGGTGGTCGAGATCAAGCGAGACGCCATCGCCGACGTGGTTCTGGCCCAGCTTTACAAGTTCACGCCGCTTCAGACGTCGTTCGGTGTCAACGCCCTGGCGTTGAATGGTGGCCGGCCGCAGATGATGCCGCTCAAGGAGATCATCACCGCCTTCGTCGCCTTCCGCGAAGAGGTGATCACCCGGCGTACCATCTACGAATTGGGCAAGGCGCGCGACCGTGCCCATGTGTTGGCCGGTCTGGCCATCGCGGTCGCCAATATCGACGAGGTCATCGCGCTGATCCGCCGCGCTCCCGATCCGCAGACCGCGCGTGAGGAATTGATGACCCGCGCTTGGCCGGCGATGGATGTCGAGCCGTTGATCCGGCTGATCGACGAGCCCGGCCGTGCCATCGTCGATGGCAAGTATCAGCTTTCCGAGGCTCAGGCCAAGGCGATCCTGGACCTGCGCCTGCATCGCCTGACCGGTCTGGAACGGGACAAGATCGGCGACGAGCTGACCGAGATCGGTGCCCAGATCAAGGAATTCCTGGAAATCCTGTCGTCGCGGCCCAGGCTGCTCGAGGTTCTGCGCGGCGAGTTGCTGGAGATCCGCAACCAGTTCGCCACGCCGCGCCGGACCACCATCGAGGACTCCGAGTTCGAAGCCGACATCGAGGACCTGATCGCTCGCGAAGACATGGTGGTGACGGTGACCAACACCGGCTACATCAAGCGCGTGCCGCTCTCGACCTATCGCGCGCAAAAGCGTGGCGGCAAGGGCCGGTCGGGCATGGCCATGAAGGAAGAGGACTTCATCAGCCAGGTGTTCGTGGCCAATACCCATACGCCCATGCTGTTCTTTTCCTCGACCGGCCAGGCCTACAAGCTCAAGGTCTACCGCTTGCCGCTGGGGACCCCCCAGGCCAAGGGCAAGGCCATGGTCAACATCCTGCCGCTGGACGAGAACGAGACCATCTCGACCGTCATGCCCATGCCCGAGGACGAGAGCACCTGGAGCGATCTGCACGTCATGTTCGCCACTTCGGTGGGCGGCGTGCGCCGCAACCTGCTGTCCGACTTCGTCGACATCCGGGCCAACGGCAAGATCGCCATGAAGCTGGGCGAGGCCGAGCGCCTGATCGCCGTGCGCACCTGTTCGGAAAACGACGACGTGTTGCTGGCGACCCGCATGGGCAAGGCCATCCGTTTCCAGGTGGGTGACGTCCGCGTGTTCAAGGGACGCGATTCGACGGGCGTGCGCGGTATCCGCCTGGACGGTGACGAGGTCATCTCCATGTCGATCCTGCACCATGTGGATTTCGACATGGAAACCCGCGACGCCTATATGCGCGGCGACCTGACCGGCCCCGAGGCGGAGCGCATGAGCGCCGACGAGGAAATCATCCTCACCGTCACCGAGAACGGCTACGGCAAGCGCACTTCGGCTTACGAATATCGCATCACCGGCCGTGGCGGCCAAGGCATCGCCAACATCGACCTGACCGAAAAGAACGGTCCGGTCGTGGCGTCGTTCCCGGTCAACCACGAGGACGAGATCATGCTGGTGTCCGATGGCGGCAAGCTGATCCGCATGCCAGTGGACGACATCCGCATCTGTGGCCGCAAGACCCAGGGCGTGATGCTGTTCAGGACCGCCGACGACGAGCGGGTGGTCTCGGTGGCGCGTCTTGGCGACATCGGCGGCAACGGTGACGAGGCCGATGACCTCGACGACACCGAGATCGAGAGCGAAGGCGACGAGGGGGAAAGCATGGGAGAGGGCAATGACGGCAACGACTGAGCGCGTCGGCCTTTATCCGGGGACCTTCGACCCGATCACCAACGGCCATCTCGACATCGTCATGCGCGCCGCCCGCGTGCTTGACCGATTGATCGTCGCGGTGGCGGCCAATGCCGGCAAGGGGCCGTTGTTCACCCTTGACGAGCGGGTCGCACTGGTCCGTGAGGATCTGGCCGAGCGGGCGCAGAAACTGGGGGTCAACATCGAGGTACGGTCGTTCGACAATTTGTTGATCGATTTCGCCCGCCAGTGCGGTGCTCACGTCATCATCCGCGGCCTGCGCGCGGTTTCGGATTTCGAATACGAATTCCAGATGGCCGGCATGAACGCCCGGCTTAGTCCCGACATCGAGACCATGTTCCTCATGGCGTCCGAACGCTGCCAGTTCATTTCCTCGCGCTTCGTCAAGGAAATCGGCCGTTTGGGTGGCGACATCACCTCTTTCGTCAGTCCGCGCGTTCGTGTCGAGCTGAACAAGAAGTTCGGGCTGCAATAATCAAGAGCAGGGGGGACCGTCCCCCTAAGGAGACCGACGGTGGACCGCGAAAACACCCTTTTTCTCGACCTCAAGGACGGCCGCGTGGTGATCGAACTGCGTCCCGACCTTGCCCCAAACCATGTGGCCCGCATCAAGGAACTGGTGCGCGAGGGCTATTATGACGGCCTTAAGTTCCATCGCGTGATCGATGGCTTCATGGCCCAGACCGGCTGTCCGCAAGGCACTGGCACCGGTGGATCAGGGCAGAAGCTGAAGGCCGAGTTCAGCCGCGAGCGCCACGTGCGCGGAACGTGTTCAATGGCCCGCGCCGCCAGCCCGGATTCGGCGGATTCCCAATTCTTCATCATGTTCGCCCCGTCGCCACACCTGGACGGAAAGTATTCCGTCTGGGGACAGGTGGTCGATGGCATGGATTTCGTGGACAACATCAAGAAGGGCAGCAGCTTGGCCAACGGCGCGGTCAAGGACCCGGACGTGATCGTCCGCCTTCAGGTCGCCGCTGACGTCGAAGAATAGAAAGGGGAAGGAGCATGCTCTCGAAATTCCTGAAAGTCCTGGCGATGTTGACCGTCGGCCTGGTGCTGGCGGGGCAGCCCGCCCGCGCAGCCGATCCCGAAAACACCTTGTTTTTGGACCTGCCCTGGGGGCGGGTGGTGATCGAGATGCGTCCCGATCTGGCGCCGCAGCACGTGGCCCGCATCAAGGAACTGGTCCGCAAGGGGTTCTATGACGGGCTTTCCTTCCACCGGGTGATCGCCGGCTTCATGGCCCAGGGCGGTGACCCGACCGGCACCGGCAGCGGGGGATCCGGCATCAAGTTGCCGGCCGAGTTCTCGGGTGAGCATTTCACCCGCGGCGTGGTCGGCATGGCCCGTTCCAGTTCGCCCAACAGTGCCGATTCGCAGTTCTTCATCATGCTCGGCACCACGCCCAGCCTTGATTACAAATACACCATCTGGGGGCGTGTGGTCGAAGGCATGGAACATGTCGACAAGATCACCAAGGGCTCGGAAGCCGACAATGGCGTGGTGTCGCGTCCCGACAAGATCGTGCGCATGCGGGTTGCCGCCGATGTTCGTGAATAGGCGTCAATAGGCGTTGACCGGCGGGTCTCATCTCCCTATGGTGTGCGCCCGTTTCAACGGTGAGAGCCCGTAGCTCAGTCGGTAGAGCACGTGACTTTTAATCATGGGGCCGTGGGTTCGAGTCCCACCGGGCTCACCAAGGAAAAAACCTGCCACGCGCACTGCATGGCAGGTTTTTTTATTCTGCGGCGTGGCTGAAAAATTATTGTCCGCGTTCCGCCGCCGCGCAATTGCCGCGGTCCAGGCTGGAACCGGCTGCCGCGCCGGCATAGGCGCCGGCGGCGGTGCCAAGGGCGGTCATGGCCAGGTTGCCGCTGCCGGCACCGAATTGGGCGCCGGCGAGGGCGCCGCCGAGGCCGCCGATGACGGCGCCGCCAATGGTGTTGGCGGTGTTGCCGCAACGGTTACCGTCAAACGGACCGTTGCCGGCACAGCCGGCCAGGGCGAGCCCGACCACCAGAATGACGATGCTTTTCTTCATCTTGATCCTCGCTTCGCAACTGTCGCGATTGCATCCGACGGATAAGATATGATGCTCCGGCATTGTGGCGACAATCCGGCACCCCGCCATGAAAAACGATAAGCCGTCGGGGTAACCCGACGGCTTTCGCTTTGTTCTTGGACGTCCTCGAATCGAGGTCTTCACCATAGCGGGATGAGCGGTGTTTCGCAACCCCTTTGGGTAGGTTTGCCGTGGCTATGCATTTACAGCAATGTGTCATGCATGCTTATGCCTTTTCGTCGGGCAGGTCAGTGCCGTAAGTTCCTCCTCGCCTAGTGCTTAGGCACTAGGCTTCTTGGACGTTTCCTCCCTAAACTTGAGCCCCTGCTTCGGCAGGGGCTTTTTTTTGTTCGCGCAGCACGGCGACGCAATCTGGCGCTGTGTCGATGTACGGCAACAGGGTTTCGCGCTTCAACCACAACAGACGCCACAATTCCACGAAACCGGGCATACGATCGGCCTTGGCCGCGTTGCAGGAACGGCATGCAGCCACTTCGTTGATCCATTCCGGCAGTCCGCCCAAAGCACGGGGAAAGACATGGTCGATGGTTGCCGAGTCAAGGCGCTTGCGATGACGTGCGCGTTGAGTGAGCGGATCGGGCATGGCGCAGCCGCAGTGAAAACACAATCCGCCCTGGTGTCGCCACAGCGCGTGACACCGTGCCCGGCGCCATGAAGAATCGCGATGATCCGCGGTCATGACGCCGAAGGTGGCCGGCTGGGCTTGGACAAGATGAACCAGGCACCATAGCTCATCACCGCCGCCATGGTTGCCAGCGCGTACCAAGGCGCAGAGGAGAAAAACAGCACCCACGTCATAGAGACCGTCATGGCTGACAGGGCGATGACCTTGGCCCTTATCGGGATGACACGGTGATGTTCCCAATCGCGCACAGGGCGCCCCAGCCATGGGTGGTGGACCAGCCAGGTGTGAAGGCGTTCGGAACTGCGGGCAAAGGCCCAGACGGCCACCAGCAGGAACGGCGTCGTCGGCAAAACCGGAAGGACCACGCCCAAAATTCCCAAGGCCACGCAGACACAGCCCAGTGCCGTCAGCGCCCAGCGCCGCCATAGATTGGTCAATCTCACCATGAGGGGGATCCTAGCACGAAAGCCCGTTTGGTCAGGTGCGTCTTGACACTCAGCACGGTTGCGAACACTGTCAACCTTCCTATTGACGGGGGCTGGGATGAACCTGCTGGACTTGATGCAAGCCGGCGAGGATTTGCGCGACAAGGCCTTGGATCGCCTTGAAAGCATTGTCGCGCAATATTCCTCCTCCGACGACGACGTGCAGGACGAGGCCCTGGCCCGTGCCATTTCCCTATGTGGCAAGGAATGGGGCAGCTACAAGGCGGGGCTGGAGGAGTTGGTTCGTCGCCGGGAGGCGCATTCCAGCTCTACCGACGACCCGCTTGCCATCGAGATGGAGGTTTTACGGCTGCGCGAGGAGGCCGAGGATCCCGGTGCCCTGATTCGCATGGCCCGTGCGAGACGCCAACTGGGTGGGCAGGAAAACACGGAGCGCGCCATGATCGTCGCCCGTTACGGCTCGTTTGAAGCCGCCGTCTCTCTTACTCCGGTGGAGACCATGTTCGTTTCGGCTGCGTGCCATCTGGCCGATTCCGATCCTTTGGCGGTGGACGGGGAGGGCATTGCCGAGGCCGACGGTCCCTGGGCGACCTTGGCCGGGTGGTCGGTGCCGTGGCACGAAATCCCAGCCGCGTTGGCGCTGGTGGTCACCGATGTCTGTCCGCTGCCGACCAGTGTCGCCGATGCGCGAGCCGAGGCACTGAGCTGGGAAGAACGCAAGCGCGAGCGTGAAATTCTGGCCGACGGTCCGGGAAAAGCCGTGTTGCCGACCGCTTGCGCCGCCCGTCACCGCATGGTCGAGGACGCTTGGCGACGTGACCTGCCAGTGCGTGACGCGGCCGAGTTCGAGGCGCGTCTGGATTATTGGGCGTCGCGAGGGGGGGATGACGGCACGGGCTATGGCGTCTTATTGCTGGATTGGCGACGTCTGGGGGGGATGGCGCTGCCGTCAAGCGGCGAACGGACCAAGGAAAAAGCCCGCCGATTGCGTGCCGAACACCCTGACTGGTCCTTGGCGCGTATCGGCAAGGAATTGGGAATCTCACGTCAGGCGGTGCACAAGCACCTCAAATTGTGACGCCTTGAGATTTCTTGTATCTGCAACCGATTCTTTCGGCGTAGCCCTTATGCCTCTGGTCAATGGAGGCGAGCCGTTTGCGCCATAGAGCGAAGCGATAACGGCCGTTACAGTCGGTTCATGGGTTTCATTGGGGTAAGGAAGAAAACCATGAGCCGGTGTCATCTGTGTGGGCATCCTTTGCCGCATCATCACCAGGATTGCCGTGCACACGATGATCTTGCCTTGTTCGCCCGTGTCTACCATCGTCTGCGTGCAGAACAGCGCAACCCGATACTCCAGGAAAATCTGGAACGGCACTTGGTCCGCCATGGCCGGTTGGATGGCGACCAGGCGGCCTGAACTCTGTCGGGCTGTTGGCTGACGACCGGGTTGGCGCTATGGTTGACGCGGTTTTCCCTGGGAGCGACATTCCATGCGCCGATTGATCGCCACGCTTGCTTTGGTTCTCTTCAGCGTTCCCGCCTCGGCCCAACTCATGGACGTCCTGACGGCTCCCAAGACCCTGATCGACCGGGCGATCGAGGCCCGTTCCGCCAGCGATATCGCCAAGGACAACGAGATCGTGGTCAAGGTCAACGCCATCATGGGCGAACTTGGCACAGTCAAGGCCTCGACCGAGATTTATGAACAGCGTCTTCTGATCACCGGAGTGTTCGACGACAAGGCACTTTACGACCGCTTCGAAAGCAAGGTTCGTATGGTCAAGGGGGTGCGCAAGCTGTATTGGCACGTCGCTTACGTGGCCAAGGACGATTCGCGACGCAAGACCATGCTGGATTGGGCTGACGCTACCGTGATGGCTGCCAAGGCGCAAGGGCGGCTGGTCGGCACCGCCGGCGTGGCCGACGTCAATTTCCGCGTCACCTCGGACGCCTTTGCCTCGGTCTATCTGCTGGGACGCGCCCGTTCGCAGGAAGAAGCGAAGAAGGCCCTGGCCCGTGCGCGCGACGGTAAGGGCGTCAAGAAGGTGGTTTCCTACGTGGATGTGCGCCCCTGATGCGGTTGGCTCGCCGTCTGGCGGTCTATATGGCCTGTGCTGTCGTCTTGGCGGCGTTCGCACCGGTCCTGCCGTTTCGTTACCTAGCGGCAGGCGGTGTCATCGTTGCTTTTCTGGCTCTGGTCGATCTGATGCAGGCGGGCCGGCATCGGCGAAAGGATTGATCAGCGCGCACTCATGCGGTCGAGCAGGCGGCGCAGGAAAGCCTCGCCCTGCGCGATCTGATCGAAGGTGATGAATTCGTCGGGCTTATGTGCCTGCAAGATGCTGCCCGGACCGCACACCACCGTCGGAATGCCGGCATCGTGGAACAGGCCGGCTTCGGTGGTGAAGCTGACTTTCTCGGTGTCGTTGTTGCCCGAGAGTTGGCGCGCCAACATCGCCGCCTCGTCGTCAGGAGCGGTGTCCAGACCGGCGGTCGTGTTGTGTTCATCGAACATGATGCCGCTGGCTTCGTCGATCTCCAGCATTTCGGGTACCAAAGCCTGGGCGAACGCCCTGAGTTCGGCCATCAGGTCCTCGACATCATGGTTGGGCAGGTTGCGGAATTCGAATTCGAAACCGCAGCGGGCCGGCACGATGTTGAGCGCCGTCCCGCCAGTAATGACGCCGGTGTGCACGGTGGTATAGGGCGGGTCGTAGCCGAAATCGAAGGGACCGTCGTCACGGATGCGGCGTTGCATCCGGCGCAGGAACGCCACCATCTCGGCGGCGATTTCAACAGCGTTGACCCCTCGATGGTTCAAGGCCGAGTGGCATTCCTTTCCATGCACCTCGCAGCGAACGCTTTTTTTACCCTTATGGCCGATGATCACCTTCATTTCCGTCGGTTCACCGACAATGCACAGGCGGGGGCGCACGGCAAGGGCGCCCAGATCGTGGATCAGGCGGCGGGCACCGATACAGCCGACCTCCTCGTCATAGGAAAAGGCGAAATGAACCGGAATCTCAAGACGTCGGGAAGCGAAATCGGGGGCCAAGGCCAGGCACAGGGCGATGAAGCTTTTCATGTCCGCCGTGCCGCGGCCGTACAGCCTGTTTTCGCCCAGCCGCGCGTGAAAGGGATCGGAACTCCAATCCTGGCCTTCGACCGGCACCACGTCGCTGTGGCCCGACAGCACTATGCCCGGCCGGTCGTCGGGGCCGATGGTGGCGAACAGGTTGGCCTTGCCCTGGCTGTCGTCGTATGTAAGCCGGATCTTGGCGCCGAGCGACCCCAAAAGGTCGGCCGCGAAGCCGATAAAGTGCAGATTGGACTTGTAGCTTGTGGTATCGAAGCCAATCAGGCGTTCGATCATGGCAAGGGCTTGTTGGGATGGCTTGACAGAAGTCTCGGTCAACGTGCGTCTCGCTGGCAATCTGCGGAAAGGCGACGCTCCATCATAGAGCCTGTGACGGGAAAGTTGCCAGTGGCCGTATCTCGGCTTAAGTGAAGGGCAGGGGACAGGAACGGGGAAATGGGTGTGGCGGATTCCGATACGGCGACAACAGGCGGAAAGACAAGGCCGGCCTTTCGGCTCAGTTCGCTTTCGACGCTGAAGTCGAATGCGTTCGACTTGGCGGTGGCGTCGTTGTTCCTGAACATTCTCGGGCTTGCCATGCCCATGTCGTTGTTGCAGGTCTACGACCGCATCCTGCCCAACAAGTCGACCGGCACCATGATTTTGTTATTGCTCAGCGTCTTGGGGGCTTTGGCGCTTGAGAGCCTTCTTAATTTCGGACGTTCCTGGGTGACCGGTTGGGTTGGTGCCCGTTTCGAGCACAAGGCCAGTTGCGAGGCGTTGCGCCGCCTGACCATGACCGGCATCGACAATTTTGAAACGGAAGGGGCGGGCGTCCATCTGGAACGCATGAACTCGTTGGCGACAGTACGCGAGTTTTATGCCGGCCAAGCGCTTCTGACCATCCTCGACCTGCCTTTCGCCCTGCTGTATCTGGGACTGGTGGCGCTGATGGGCGGCTATCTGGTGCTGGTCCCGGTGTTTCTGCTGGCGGCCTTTGGCTTCGCCGCCATGAAGGTGGGGCATTCCCTGCGTGGGGCGATCCAGAAGCGCATTTCGGCCGACGATCGGCGGTTCAACTTCATCATCGAGGTTCTGGGCGGCATTCACAGCGTCAAGGCCATGTCCATGGAGGCGCAGATGGTGCGCCGCTATGAACGCCTTCAGGAAAGCTGCGCCGAAAGCTATCACGGCGTGGCGTTGAAAAGCGCCAACGCACTTGGCGTGTCGTCGTTCTTTTCCCAGATGACCACCATTACGGTCGCCGCGTTCGGCAGTCTGGTGGTGATGGATGGCAACATGACCACTGGTGGTCTTGCCGCCTGTTCCTTGCTGGCCGGCCGCGCCATGGCCCCGCTCCAGAAGGCGCTGGGGGTGTGGACGCGGTTCCAGACGTTCCTTCTGGCGCGTGAACGGCTGGAAGAGATTTTCAAGCTTCCGGCGGAAGCTGCCGGTAACCTTCCTAAGATGGAAAGCATTCGCGGCCGTCTTGAACTGGAAGGGGTCAGTTTTCGGTTCGGGGACAAAGCTCCCGACATTATTTCTGACGCTTCCATATCCATCCAAGAAGGCGAATGCATCGCCATCCTGGGGGGCAACGGATCGGGCAAGACGACGCTTCTGACCCTGATGCAGGGGGCGATCCGGCCCAAGACCGGGCGCGTTCTGATCGACGGATTGGATGTCACCCAATACGATCCACAATCGGTACGCGACAAGATCGCCTACTTGCCGCAGATGGGCGTGTTGTTCCAGGGAACCATCTTGCAGAACATCACCATGTTCCGTCCCGAACTCGAGGATGTGGCGGTGGAAACCGCGGCTCTTCTGGGATTGGACGAGGTGGTCGCCACCATGCCCATGGGCTTCGACAGCAGTGTCGGCGATGGCGCCTACGATTCGCTGCCGCGCGGCATCAAACAGCGTATCGCTATCGCCCGTGCCCTGGTCAACAATCCGCGCATCGTCTTGTTCGACGAAGCCAACACCGCCGTCGATGGCGCGGGCGACAACTTCCTCAGGGTGTGGCTGGAACGGGCCAAGGGTAAACGCACCTTGGTTCTGGTGACCCATCGCCCGTCTTTGGTGAAACTGGCCGACCGGGTTTTCGACCTGGACCGGGGGCGTTTGACCCCGCGTCCCCATCAGGAACAGCGTCCCGCCCTGGCCACGGGAGGGCAACCGTGACTTCTGCCCCGATGATCGCCGCGCAGCCCAAGGCCAGCGCCCAGGCTATCGAGCATTATCAACAACATCTGGCGCAAAACGCGTTGGGTGGGTTCAGTGCCGCCTCCGACCTCGCCGCCTGTCTGTTGCCGTTGCTCAAATCCTTGGGATGGAAGGGCGATCCGCGCAACGTGGCCGAAGCGTTGCCTCATTTCGCCAACGATCTGGATTTGACCGGCCTGCGCAACGTCATGGCGACCCTGAATTATTCCAGCCGGCCCGAACGGGTGACGGTGGACGAGGTCGATCCACGCCTGTTGCCGTGTCTGTTCCTGCCTGACCGCGAGCATGCGCTGGTCGTCAAGTCCAACCGCGACGGCGTCATCGAGGTGTTCGACAGCGCGCAAGGCGAAAGCCGCGAGTTGGAAAACCCTCATGTCCGCGGCACAGCCTATTTCTTCACTCCCATGGCGGCCGACACCGGGCCATTGCGTGGGGGCTGGTTCCGCCATGTTCTCGACCGTTTCCGGCCATTGTTCTGGCAGGCGTTCTTCGTGACCCTGTTCCTGAACATCATGAGCCTGGGGGCGCCCATTTTCGTCATGAACGTGTACGACAAGGTGATCGGGACCGGGTCGATCCCGACGCTTCTGGCGTTTTGTATCGGTGTCGGCATCGCGTTGGTGTTCGACACCATTCTGCGTGGTGTCCGCGCGCGTATCCTGGCCTTCATCGGCGCGCGGCTTGACCACATCATGGGCAACAACATCTTCCAGCACATCCTGTCGCTGCCGCCCGGTTTCACCGAACGCGCAACCATCGGCGCCCAGGTGGCGCGCATCAAGGATTTCGAGTCGGTGCGCGAGTTCTTCACCGGACCGTTGGCGACGGTGTTCATGGAGCTTCCGTTCGCCATCTTCTATTTCGCGGTCATTTTCTGGTTGGGCGGTGTCCTGGCGCTGGTTCCGGTGATCGGAACGGCCCTTTTCATCCTTGGCGGCATCCTGGTCATGCCGATCGTTCGCAAGAACGTGGCTATCGCCGGCCGGGCCGCGTCGCGCCGCCAGGAATTCCTGGTCGAGACCCTGGGCAAGATGCGCGCGGTCAAGCTTTCGGCCGGCGAACAGAACTGGCTTAAACGCTATCGCGACATGTCGGCGCGTGCCGCCTATGGCGGGTTCAAGAACGGCGTGTTCGCCAGCATCGTGACGGGTGGTTCCAACGCGTTGATCGTCACCGCCGGCATGGCGACCATCGCCATCGGCGTCATGGGCGTCATCGAGGGGACCATGACCACCGGCGGCCTGATCGCGGCCATGATGCTGGTATGGCGGGTGCTCTCGCCGTTGCAAACCGCGTTCACCCTGATCCAGCGTATCGAGCAGGTGAGGGGGTCGATCACCCAGATCGACAGCCTGATGAATCTTAAGCCGGAACGCGATCCGCGCGCCATGGTGGCCCCCATCAAGAACCTCAAGGGACGGGTGTCGTTCTCGCGCGTTTCGTTGCGTTATTCCAACGACGCCGATCCGGCTTTGGTGGGCGTGTCGTTCGACGTCGAGCCCGGCGAGGTGGTGGCCGTCACCGGACGCAACGGTTCAGGCAAGTCGACCATCATCAAGATGATCCTGGGGCTTTATACGCCGCAAGCGGGATCGATCCGTATCGACAGTTCCGATATCCGTCAGATCGACCCGGTCGAGTTGCGTCACGCTGTCGCTTATGTGCCGCAGGTATGCAACCTGTATTTCGGCACCATCGCCCAAAATTTGCGTCTGGCGGCACCGACAGCCACCGACGCAGACATCCGCTGGGCTTGCGAGATGGCGGACGTCTGGGATGAAATCCAGGCATTGCCGCGTGGCCTCGACACCCGTGTCGGTGACGGTTCGTCCGACCACCTGCCGACCAGTTTCGTCCAGAAATTGTCGCTGACGCGGGCCTATCTCAAGCGCAGTCCGTTGATGTTGTTCGACGAGCCGGTCAACGGCCTGGATTTCGAAGGCGACCGCCAGTTCATGCAGGCGGTGGACTTCTTCCGTGGTCAGTCCACCATCTTCATGGTCACCCATCGTCCCAGCCATCTGCGGTTCGCCGACCGCATCTTGGTGTTTGACGCCGGTTATCTGCGTCTTGCCGGTCCCGCCGAAGAAGTTCGCGCCCGTATTCCTCCCGATTTGATCTAGCCCCGGGATTTGATGTCGCCATGAGCAGCCAGAGCCTCGTCCCTCGCCCCCCCGATTTGCCGGCCCCCCACGAGCAGGCCCCCCGGCCGGTGGTCAAGCAATCGAGCCGCGTTACCCGTCATCTGGCCCAGGCGGTGCAGTTGGAGGAAAGCGGCACCGCGCCACTGATCCGTTTCACCATGTTGTTGGCGTCGGTGGCGTGCATAGCCTTCGTCACCTGGGCGGCTTTCACCCATATCGACGAAGTGGCCATGGCCGAGGGCGAAGTGATCCCGGTCGGGTCGGTCAAGACGGTGCAGCACCTGGAAGGGGGACAGGTCGAAGAGATCCTGGTCAAGGAAGGCGAGTTGGTTGATGCCGACCAGCCCTTGCTTAAGTTGTCGCCGGCCGCCGCCCTGGCCGATCTGGAACAGACTCGTGCCCGCGAAATGACGCTGTTGCTGAAGTCGGAACGTATCCGGGCGTTCGTCGATGGCCGTCAGCCCGATTTTTCATTCGGCAAGGGATACGAACGGCTGATCGCCGACAATCTGGCCATCTGGCAAGGCCAGATTCAGGCTCGTGACAACTCGCGATTAGTGATCATGTCGCAGATCGACCAGAAACGCTCCGACCTGCATGTCCTGGAAAATCAGCAATCGTCGTTGCACGACCAGATTTCCTCGCTGCAACAGGTCATGTCCATGAAAGAGGAACTGGTCAACAAGGGCCTTATCAGCCGCGTCAATTATTTCGACGCCAAACGCGAACTGGCCCGTGTCCAGGGCGAATTGACCCGCACTGTTGGCCAGGCCATCACCGCCCGCGACGCCTTGCGGGAAATGGAACAGCGCCTTGACGATCAGCAATCCACCCTGGTCAAGCAAAGCATGGACGAGTTGGGCGTCACCATCGCCGAACTGGCCCAGGTTCAGGAAAGCATCGGCCGTCTTGAGGACAAGGTGAAGCGCCTGATCATTCCGTCACCGGTGCGGGGCTATGTCAAAGGGTTGACGGTGCGCAATTCCGGCGCGGTGATCCAGCCGGGCGGCGTGGTGTGCGACGTGGTGCCCGTCGACCGCGAAATGAAGGTCGAGGCCAAGGTGCAGCCGCGCGATGTCGGCCATCTCAAGGTCGGGCAAAAGGTCAAGGTCAAGGTCACCACCTACGACTTCGCGCGTTATGGCGCGATCTTCGGAGAATTGCAGGCGGTGTCGGCCACCAGCTTCCTGAATGAAAAGAACGAGCCCTATTTCAAGGCCCAGGTCAAGTTGGACCGGAACTTTGTTGGCCGTGATCCGGGAATGCATGTGGTGACCCCCGGCATGACGGTTCAGACGGAAATCATCACCGGCAACAAGACGTTGTTGCAATACATGCTGAAACCCATCTTCACCCAGATGGAGCAAAGCTTCCACGAGCGGTGACAGGGGCGGGACCACATTCCCGCATGAGGGAAAACGCTAGGTTGCGCCGGGGCTCCGCCTCGGCCATCCTGTCGTGACCCATTCCCTGCCCCCTCCCGGACATGACCAGCCAGACTCCAGAAATTTCCCCGCCGCCCCCGGAACCCGAAAAGCTACCCTGGCACCTCACTTTGCTGGGGCGCCTCAGGGCCTATTTTTTCGCCGGCATCTTGGTTACCGCTCCGGTTTCCATCACCTTCTATCTGGCTTGGAAGTTCATCTTGTTCATGGACGACCAAGTGTCGCCACTGATTCCCCCGGCTTTCAATCCCAAGAACTGGGGCATTCCCGGTTTCGGTCTGGTGGCGGTGGTGGTGTCGCTGACCCTTGTCGGAGCGTTGACCGCCGGATTCTTCGGCCGCGTTCTGGTGCGGCTGTACGATACGGTGCTGGAACGCATGCCGGTGTTGCGCGGCATCTATTCCGCGGTGAAGCAGATTTTCGAAACCATGCTGGCGCAAAAGGCCAACGCCTTTCGCGAAGTGGCGTTGATCGAATATCCGCGCAAGGGAATCTGGACGCTGGCTTTCATTACGGGAACGCCAAAGGGACAATTGCGGTCCTGTTTCGATGATGAAATGGTCAACGTCTTCGTGCCGACCACGCCCAATCCCACGTCTGGATTTCTGTTGTTTCTGCCGAAACGTGATGTCCGCATTCTGGACATGAGTGTCGAGGACGGCATCAAGATGGTGGTTTCCACCGGCATCATCACGCCGTCGGAAAAGCCGCAGGTCAGCCCGAACGCAAGGTCCTGACCGCCGCGTCGCGGTCGAACAGGTAAAGCAATACCCGCAACGCCTGACCTCTGGGGCTGGACAGGTCGGGATCCCGTCCGAGGATCAACCCGGCATCGTCCCGCGCCGCCGCCAACAGGTCACCATGGACGGAAAGGTCGGCCAGGGCGAATTCCGGCAGGCCGCTCTGCTTGGTTCCCAAAACTTCGCCGCCGCCACGCAGCCGCAAATCTTCCTCGGCGATCAGAAAACCGTCTTCGGTGGCGCGCATGATCTCAAGCCGCGCCTTGGCGTTTTCCGACAACGGCGAATCATAGAGCAACAGGCAGGTGGAAGCCCCGGTGCCTCGCCCGACACGGCCACGCAACTGGTGCAATTGGGCCAGACCGAAGCGTTCGGCGTGCTCGATGACCATGATGGTCGCCTCGGGTACGTTGACCCCCACTTCGATGACCGTGGTGGCGACCAGGATTTCAAGCGCGCCTTCGGCGAACTCGGCCATCACCTTGTCCTTGGCCGGGCCCTTCATCTTACCATGCACCAATCCCACCCGGTCACCGAACAACTGGCTCAGGTGGCGGTGGCGGTCCTCGGCCGCCGCCAGATCGGAGTTTTCCGATTCCTCGACCAAAGGGCAAACCCAATAGACCCGAGCCCCCGCCCGAATGGCGCGGGCGACACCGCCGATGACGTCTTCCATGCGCGCCAATGGCAAGACACGCGTGTCAACAGGTTGACGTCCCGGAGGCTTTTCATCCAGGCGCGAACCATCCATGTCGCCATAGGCGGTCAACAGCAAGGTGCGGGGAATAGGGGTGGCGGTCATCACCAGCACGTCCACCGCGCTTCCCTTGGCCGCCAGTTCCAGGCGCTGGTGAACGCCAAAGCGATGCTGTTCGTCGATGACCGCCAGGGCGAGGTCACGAAAGACGACGTCTTCCTGGAACAGGGCATGGGTGCCGACAAGAATATCGATTTCACCATCCGCCAAGGCCGCAAGAATGCGGTCGCGCGCTTTTCCCTTGTCGCGCCCGGTCAATAGCCCGATCCGAACCCCGGCGCTGGCGGCCAAGGGCTCGATGGTGGCAAGGTGCTGGCGAGCCAGGATTTCCGTCGGCGCCATGATCGCCGCCTGTGCGCCGGTTTCCACGGCACTGAGCGCCGCCAACAGCGCCACGATCGTCTTGCCGCTGCCGACATCACCCTGAAGCAGCCTCAGCATGCGGATCGGTTCTGCCATGTCGGCGTCGATTTCGGCCAAGGCACGGGTCTGGGCCCTCGTCAACGACCACGGCAGAGCTGCCAGAACCTGGGTGCGCAGACGGCCGTCCCCCTTGACCGGGCGTCCCTTCAGTTTCCGCATGCTGGCACGCACCATGGCCAAGGCCAGTTGGTTGGCCAACAATTCGTCATAGGCCAGCCGTCGGCGAGACGGGGAATCCTCGATCACCGCACGTTCGCTGTCGGGACGATGCAGGTTTTCAAGCGCGGCCCGCCAACCAGGGCTTTTTTGTCGGGCCAGCCAGGACTCGTCCTGCCATTCCGGCAAATCCGGGGCGCGGTCCAGTGCCGCGCGCACGGTCTTCGCCACCATGCGCGCCGAAAGCCCGGCAGTCAGCGGATAAACCGGCTCAACCGTCATGACGGCATCTTGTTCCGATGGCGGAACCATGTGGTCGGGATGGGTGATCTGGATTTCGTTATTGAAGTGCTCGACCACGCCGCTGACGACCCGCCACTCGCCCTCGGGCAATTGCCGGCGCAGCCAGTCCTCGCGGCCGTGGAAAAACACCAGGTGCAGGAAGCCGGTGTCGTCTGAACAGCGCACCCGATAAGGTCGTTTGGCACTGGACGAGGGGAAATGGGTGTCCACATGCACCAACATCGTCGCCACCTTGCCCGACGGCGCCTCGGCGATTTTTGGATTGAAACGGCGGTCGACCACTCCCGACGGCAGATGCCACAACAGATCCACCACCCGTTCGCCACATAATTTGGCGTAAAGAGGCGCCATCTTGGCCCCGATTCCGGGCAAGGTGGTGATTGACGCGAACAAGGGGTTCAACAGGGATGGGCGCATGAAAAGGTGTGCTTGGTGGCTGACAGGCGGGCGGGAACGCTCTATATCCTAGGCTCCCTTGTTATTGAAGCATGCCAACGCGATGGACGCACGACTGAAACGACTGATGTTCCGGGCCCACCACATGGGGTCCAATGAAAACGACATCCTGTTTGGTGGGTTCGCCGACAAATATCTGGCGGGGCTGAACGCCGAACAGGTGGACCGGTTCGAGGCGTTGCTGGCTGAAACCGACACCGACCTGTTCAACTGGGTCACCGCCAAGGAACCGGCGCCAGAGCGGCTGGATCACGATGTGATGCGCATGCTCGTGGCTTATGTCCAGAACGAAGCGGCTCCCATTTGAAACGGCTCGAGGAATTCCTGGAGGGGGTGGCGCGCGTCGCCGTGGGCGGCGCCCCCGAAGGGGTTGACGCCTTGGCTGTCGCCCGGATGGCCCAAGCGCAGGGTGGTCGCGAGGTTCTGCATGTCGCCCGCGACGAGGGGCGCATGGCCCGCATGGCGGAATGCCTGGCTTTTTTCGCTCCCGATGTGGAGGTCCTGGAATTTCCCGGCTGGGATTGCGTGCCCTATGACCGGGTGTCACCCAATGTTGACATCGTCGCCCGGCGTGTCGATTGCCTGGTTCGGCTGGCCGCCGGCACCGTAAAGGGGGCGCGGGTGGTGCTGACCACGGTGTCGGCCCTGTTGCAGCGGGTTCCGCCGCGCCAGATTCTGGCCGGAGCCAGCTTTTCCGCCCGCGTCGGCAACCGCATGGACGTGGATGGGGTGGTTTCGTTTCTGAATCGCAACGGGTATACCCGTGCCGATACGGTGATGGAACCGGGCGAATACGCGGTGCGGGGCGGCATCGTTGACCTGTTTCCTCCGGGAACGCCCGAGCCGGTTCGTTTGGACTTCTTCGGCGACGAGTTGGAAAGCATCCGCGCCTTCGACCCCATGAGTCAGCGCACCACCGGCAAGATGGACAGCTTTTCGCTGGCCCCGGTCAGCGAGGTCATTCTGGACGAAGCGTCGATTGCCCGGTTCCGCTCGGGTTATCGCGAGTTGTTCGGCAATCCCTCGGGGGCGGACCCGCTGTACGAGGCCATTTCCGGCGGCATCAAATTCACCGGAATGGAGCATTGGTTGCCGCTGTTCCATGACGGCCTGGACACCTTGTTCGCTTATGTGCCGGATGCCGTGGTGTCCCTTGACCATCAGGTCGAAGAAGCACGCGACGCCCGCCAGTCCCTGATCTTGGAATATTACGAGGCCCGGCGGACCATCAGTGGTGCCGGTCTGGCGGAATCGGGCATGGTTTACCACCCCTTGCCACCCCCCAGGCTTTACCTGGAAAAAGACGAATGGGACCGCTTGTTGGCGGCCCGGCCCGGCTTCACCCTGTCTCCCTTTG
The DNA here is from genome assembly GCF_011022235.1 of Magnetospirillum aberrantis SpK. Taxonomy (GTDB): domain Bacteria; phylum Pseudomonadota; class Alphaproteobacteria; order Rhodospirillales; family Magnetospirillaceae; genus Magnetospirillum; species Magnetospirillum aberrantis. The sequence goes on from NZ_JAAIYP010000034.1 coordinate 140,834, forward strand.
CCATGCCAGAAAACGTCAACCATGCAGTTGACATTGACGGCCGTTCCGGCCACGACTTCGCCGACGTGCGGGCGCGGCCCGGCGCCAACGTCTACGAGGCTGTGCGGGATTATGTTGAAGGCGAAATGAACTCCGGCCGCCGGGCCGTGATCGCCGCCTGGACCGCTGGCTCGCGGGATCGCCTGGGCCACCTTCTGGCTGACCACGGCATCAAGGTTGACGCGGTTGACAACTGGACCGAAGCCCAGGCCTTGGACAAGGGGCGGGTGCCGCTGGTGGTGCTGGGGCTGGATCACGGCTTTCTGTTGCCTGACCTTGCCCTGATCACGGAACAGGACATTCTGGGCGACCGTCTGGCGCGGCCGGCCCGCAAGAAGAAAAAAGGCTCGCAGTTCATCGCCGAAGCCTCGGCTCTGGCCGAAGGCGATCTGGTGGTCCATGTCGAGCACGGTATCGGTCGCTATGACGGGCTCGAAACGCTTCAGGTGGGGGGGGCTCCCCACGATTGCCTGAGGGTTCTTTACGACGGCGGCGACAAGCTGTTCGTCCCGGTCGAGAACATCGACGTCCTGACCCGCTATGGCTCGGAAGACGCCGCCACCCAGCTCGACAAGCTGGGGGGAGCGGCGTGGCAGGCCCGCAAGGCCAAGCTGAAAAAGCGTATCCGCGACATGGCCGACCAGTTGATCGCCATCGCCGCCCAACGCCAGATGCGCAAGGCAGACGCCCTTAGTCCGCCCGAGGGATTGTGGGACGAGTTCTGCGCCCGTTTCCCCTATGCCGAGACCGAGGACCAAAGCCGCGCCATCGAAGACGCCATCGCCGACTTGCAATCCGGGCGGCCCATGGACCGGCTGGTATGCGGCGACGTCGGGTTCGGCAAGACCGAGGTGGCCATGCGTGCCGCCTTCGTCGCCGCCATGGCCGGCATGCAGGTTGCCATCGTGGTGCCGACCACCTTGCTGGCCCGCCAGCACTACCGCAATTTCGCCGAGCGTTTCAAAGGGCTGCCGATCAACGTCGAGCAATTGTCGCGTCTGGTGACCGCCAAGCATGCGTCCGAGGTCAAGAAGGGGATCGCCGATGGCTCCATCGACATCGTCGTCGGAACCCACGCTCTGTTGGCGAAGAACATCACCTTCAAGCGTCTAGGCCTGTTGATCGTCGACGAGGAACAGCATTTCGGCGTGGCCCACAAGGAACGCCTGAAACAGCTCAAGACCGACGTGCATGTGCTGACGCTGACCGCGACGCCCATTCCGCGCACCTTGCAACTGGCGTTGACCGGCGTGAAGGAAATGAGCGTCATCGCCACACCGCCGGTGGACCGTCTGGCGGTGCGCACTTTCGTCCTGCCATTCGATCCGGTGGTGGTGCGCGAGGCCATCTTGCGCGAACGCTATCGCGGCGGTCAGGTGTTTTATGTCTGTCCGCGTCTGGCCGATATCGACCGCGTCGCCGACCGCATCAACAAGCTGGTGCCCGAAGTCAAATGCGCGGTGGCCCATGGCCGGTTGACGCCGACCGAGTTGGAAGAGGTGATGACCGCGTTCGGCGACAAGCAATATGACGTGCTGTTGTCCACCAACATCATCGAATCCGGCATCGATATGCCCAGCGTCAACACCTTGATCATTCACCGTGCCGACATGTTCGGCCTGGGCCAGCTTTACCAACTGCGCGGCCGTGTCGGACGCGGCAAGACCCGTGGTTACGCCTATTTCACCTTGCCCACCGACAAGGTGCTGTCAAAGACCGCGGAAAAGCGCCTTCAGGTCATGCAGGCTTTGGACACTCTGGGGGCCGGCTTCCAATTGGCCAGCCATGACCTGGACATCCGCGGTGCCGGCAATCTGTTGGGCGAGGAACAATCGGGCCATATCCGTGAAGTCGGTATCGAGCTTTACCAGCAACTGATCGAGGAGGCGGTCGCCGCCGCCAAGGGTGGCGAGGGGAGCGTCGCGATCGAGGATTGGTCGCCGCAGATCACCATCGGCACTCCGGTCCTGATCCCGGATTCCTATGTTCACGACCTGTCGGTGCGGTTGTCGCTTTATCGTCGCATCGCCACCTTGGCCGACACCGCCGAGATCGACGCCTTGGCCGCCGAATTGGTCGACCGCTTCGGCAAGTTGCCGCCCGAGGTGGACAATTTGTTGCAGGTGGTGGCGATCAAGGCCGCCTGTAAGCAAGCCAATGTCGAGAAAGTGGACGCCGGCCCCAAGGGGGCGGTTATCACCTTCCGCAATAATTCCTTCCCGAACCCGGCGGGTCTTGTCCAATTGATCAGCCAGCAATTGGGCACCGCCAAATTGCGGCCCGACCACAAATTGGTGTTCATCCGCACCTGGGAGGAACCGAAAGCACGGGTCAAGGCATTGCAGAAGCTGATGACCCGTCTGGTGGAAATCGCCAAAGGCTGAACGGGTGAAGCATGTCGCAATTCTGGGACGGAAAATTCGCGGCCGAGGAATACGTCTACGGCCATGAGCCCAACGCCCATCTGGTGGCGCAGGCCACCCGCATCCCCCTGGGCGCGCGGGTGCTGGTCCCCGGAGACGGCGAAGGACGCAATGGCGTCTGGCTGGCCGAACAGGGTTTCAAGGTGCTGTCGGTGGACGCTTCCGTCGTCGGCCTGGACAAGGCCCGCAAACTGGCAGCACAACGCGGCGTCGCCATCGCCACCCAACAGGCGAATTTGCTGACTTGGGACTGGCCGGTCGCGGCCTTCGACGCGGTGGTGTCGATCTTTCTGCATTTTCCGTCGAAGGAAAGAAGGATCGCTCATGCGGCCATGGCGGCGGCGCTTCGTCCCGGCGGCGTGCTGATCCTTGAAGCCTTCCGTCCCGAGCAGTTGGACTTTGCCAGCGGCGGCCCCAAGGACCCGGATTTGCTGTACCGGGCCGACGATCTACGGGCCGATTTCGCCATGCTGAACGTTGTCGTGCTCGAAGAGACCCTGGGCACGCTTGACGAAGGCCCGTTTCACCAAGGCCCCGGTGCCGTGGTCCGTCTGGTGGCGGTCAAGGACGCCTGATAAAGGGGTGGGGCAGGGGTCAGGACAGCGCCGCTTCGGCCTCGGCTTCGCGGGCGATGTCGATCAAACGCAACAGCACGTCCGGTTCCTGGGCCCCGGCCACCGCGTAAACACCATCCAACACCAAGCATGGCACGCCGTTGACGCCCAGGCGATGGGCTCGGGCGTTGTCGTTCAACACGGCCGCGATGTCGCTGTCGGATCGCAGATAGCTTTGCAACGCCGCGACCGGCAATCCCACGCTTTCTCCGATCGCCAGCAACTCGGTGACCGAACCGATATCCCGGCCTTCGCAGAAATAGGCTCGATACAGGGCCTCGACCGTGTCGGCCTCGCGCCCCTGACCGCCGGCGAAACGGATCATACGATGGGAGTTCATGGTGTTGGGCGCGCGTTGAATGCGCTCGAAGTCGAAAGCGATTCCCTCGGCCTCGCCAGCGGCCGCCACGGCGCTGTGGACCCGCTGCACACGGGCGGGACCGCCGAACTTGCGGTCAAGATAGGCGCGCCGGTCGATGCCTTCGGGCGGGATGTCGGGATTGAGCAGAAACGGGCGCCATTGGATGGCGGCACGGGTATCCGGCCGTTGGGCCAGCGCCCTTTCCAATCGGCGTTTCCCCACGTAGCACCAGGGACATACGGTGTCGAAGATGTATTCGATTTTCACGTCGCGCCCCTGCGATTCCCGGTGTCCCCCGACGTGTCAGTCGATGTTGCCACGCGCACGCGCCAGCAGCGAGGTCACCGTGTCGCCATCGCGCACGTCGGTACAGCCGACCTGTACCCAGACCTTGACCGGCTGGTAGACCTCGCGGACGGCGAAATCCGTGTAGGCCAGCACGCCGGCGATGCGATGCATCACCACTTCGGCCTCGCTCAACGGCGTGTCGGGCAGCACCACGCAAAATTCATTGGGCGCATAGGCCGTCGTCAAATCTTCGGCACGCAACAACCCGGTGATCCATTGCCCGACCTGTTGGGTCAGGTGCAAGGCCGCGTCGTCGCCGAACTGGTGCCGGACACCGTCGATGTTGGGGGCGGCGAAGAAGACCACCGCCATGTGGCGATCCTGAAGTTTGGCCCGTTCCAGACGCGCCGCCACATAGGCGTCGAAGAAAGCGCGGCCATAGGCCCCGGTGACGGGATCACGGGTGGCTGGCGTCAGGCTGTCAGCCAAGGCGGCACGGATGCTCCAACGCAATTGCTGGCGCCGAACCAGGGACAGGACCACCGAATGCAGAACATGCGGATCGACGGAGCGGCCAAGAACGCGGCTGGCGCCACGGCGATAGGCGTCGCCCGCCGAAACATCGCTCAACAACACCATGGGTAGGTTGAACAGGCGCGGATTGTTGCGCACCTGGGAACAGAAGCCCAGAACCCCCTCGGGGTCCTCGGCGAAGGCGACAAGTGCCGCGTCGAAATTACGACGCCCCAGAACTTCCTCGGCCTCGAACAAGGACGGGACCTGCTCGATCGAGCCGATATCCTTGAGCAAAGCCCGGAAATCGGCGGCCACGTCGCCAATCAACAACAGGGCAGGAGGGGCGTCGAACGGACCGCCGACCCGTTCGCGGGCCTCGATGCCGAAGCCGCGGGCGATCTGTGCGCGCTGCCGCAGTTCAGCATGCATGATTTCAAGACGGACCAGCGGCCGCAGGCGGGCCTGGAGTTCGCCATCGTCGCAGCCCACGGCCATCACGTCGTCAAGGCCGGCATCCAAGGCACGGCGGCACAGGCCGGCAGTGACGGTTTCGGCGAACAACAGGACCGGAATGTCGCCTGTCGCGGTATCGGCCTTGACCGTCGTCCCGAAGGCGACAGCTTCGCCGCTGTCGGGTTCGCCGACCAAGATCAGGTCGGGATGCTCGGACCGCGCCTGGACCAGCCCGGCCTCCGCTTGGGCCTGAACGGTGGCGTGGTAGCCGCCATCGGCCAGCCGCTGTCGCAGCCCCTGGGCGCGTTGGGCGTTTCCGTCGACAATCAGGACGTTGGCGAGGCGAATCATTGAAGGGGTCCGTTCCCAAGGCTGTCTTCTGAAACCGCAGGATAATACGGCCACGCGACCTTGTCTTGTCTTGTCGCAGCGAACAGGGAATACAGGAGGGGCGTCTCAAACGTTCTTTTTCTCGCGCTTCTGCAATGCCCGTTTGCGTTCCACGCCCCAACGGTATCCCGACAGCCCCCCGTCAGTCCTGACCACCCTGTGGCAAGGAATGGCGACAGCCGCCGGGTTGGCCGCACAGGCTCCGGCCACGGCGCGTACCGCACGGGGCATGCCGATCCGCCTGGCGATTTCGGCATAGGTTGCGGTTTCCCCTGGGGGAATGGCGCGCAAGGCCTGCCAGACCTTTTGCTGAAACGCAGTTCCCCGCACGTCGAGCGGCAGATCAAGCCCTTGGCCGGGGTCTTCGACCAATCCGACAACGCTTGCCACCCATTGTTCGAAAGCGGCGTCACCGCCAACCAAGCCGGCATGGGGAAAGCGGTCTTCAAGGTCCATGACCAGCTTGGCCGGATCGTCGCCCAGCAAGATCGCGCAGATGCCGCGCACTGTCGCCGCCACCAACACAGCCCCCAGCCAGCATTGTCCGACGGCAAAACGGATTTCTTCGTGAGCGCCGCCCCGACGAAACGCCGTCGGTGTCATTCCCAGGCGGCCCGGCGCTTCCGCATAAAAGCGTCCCGAGGAATTGAAGCCGGCATCATAGATGGCTTCGGTGATCGTACCGGTGCCGGCCAGTCTTTCACGAATGCGCCTTGCGCGGGCGGCGGCGGCATAGGCCTTGGGCGTGACGCCGGCCACCGCTTTGAAAAGACGATGGAAATGAAAACGGCTGAGCCCCGCCGCCGCCGCCAGGTCATCAAGACTTGGCGGTTCTTGCGCGTCCTCGATGTGCCGGCAGGCTTCCGTAATCAGTGCGGTGCGTCGATCCGTGTCACCATGTTCGTTCGGTCGGCAACGGCGGCAAGGGCGGAAGCCGGCCCGCTCCGCAAGGGTGGCTTCGCTGAAGAACGCAACGTTGGCGCGCAGCGGCCGCCGTGACGGGCAGGATGGCCGGCAATAGATTCCGGTCGTCCTCACCGCATAGACGAAACGCCCGTCCGCGCCTCGGTCGCGCTGTACGACCTGGGCCCAGCATTCGTTCTCGTTCAGGGGCACCGCCGTCATTTTCATCTCCACGGAGACCATGATGGAAGGATGATGCCCGGACGCTGGTGTCACGTCGCCTCGGTTCTTGCGCTCGAATTCGTAATTCAACGAGCGGGGAAACTGGCGGAAGGGGTGGGATTCGAACCCACGGTAGGCTTGCACCTACGGCGGTTTTCAAGTTTGTCGGGACCGAGCTTTACGCAGCTTGTTTCTCCTTGGCGTAGCCATATTATGTAATGAAATCAGTTGCTTGGCTCTCGCGATAAGCCGTAAGCAAATTGCCGCAGCTTTACCGCTGCCGCTTATGAGCTGCTTATGGAGACCAAGATGACCAACCAGCCGAACCGGGCGAAATTGACCAAGGGGTATGTGGACAGGATCAAGCCGGGACCGAAGGACGAATTTCATTGGGATACCGAGGTGAAAGGGTTTGGGGTCCGCATAACGCCGACCGGCAAGCTCACCTTCATCGTTCAGGGGCGCGTCGAGGCGGTCAGCGCTCCGGCCGCCCGCATCACCATCGGCGCCTATGGTGTCTTCACCGTCGATCAGGCGCGGGACGTTGCCCGCGAGCATCTGCGGTCCATGCGCCTGGGCGTTGATCCCCGGCAGGTGAAGAAGGCGGAGGAGGTCGCCCGGGTGTCGCTCCAGCAGGTTTGCGATGCCTACGTCTCCCGTCCGGGGAAGCTGAAGGCCAGCAGCCGGGAAGCCATTGAGCGCCATGTTCGGACCACATTCGATGCCTGGAAGGACAAGCCCGTTGCCTCCATCACCGAGGAAATGTGCAAGAAACGCTACCGGGAGATGCTGACGAAGGGCCTGCGTGGTGATCGCAAGCAAGGCTCCCCAGGGCAAGCCAATCAGGCGTTTTCGGTCCTGGGTGCGCTTCTGGCGTATGCGGGTCGCCAGTATCGCCGCGCTGACGGTTCACCCCTTTGCACTCGGGGGCCGGTTGATGCCCTCAAGGATGACCGAGTGCGGTTGAAGCCGCGCACCAGCCGGATTCTTGACCACAAGGTCGGCGCGGTATGGCTGGCGCTGGGGCAGTGGCGGGCCGAGGCGTACAACCGCGACACCATGTCGAGCATCGACCTTGTGCGCTTTCTCCTGCTCACTGGCCTGCGGATCAGCGAGGCTTCCTCGTTGACGTGGGATCAAGTGAACTTGGAGGACGGTTATTTCCATCTGCCGAACCCCAAAAACTCAAACCCCGTTTCCATGCCCCTGGCCACGCAGGCGATCGAAATGCTCAAAGTGCGGCCTAGGGTGGAAGGCAACCCGTATGTGTTCCCTTCCTGGGGCAAGGCAGGCCACATAAAAGACCCGCGCGACCTGATGAAGAAAGTCAGTGGGGTGGCAGGAACGCCAATTTCACCGCATGATTTGAGGCGTACATTCACAAATATTGCTCTGCGCTCATGCAGAATTGAGAAATTCAGGACAGACTTGCTCACCAACCATCTTACCCGAGATGTTACCGCCGAGCATTACTTCGACACGACGAACCTGCAATGGCTGGCTCCCGAGGCACAGAAGATTGCCGACTGGCTGGACCAACAGGCGACCATCGCCGCGAGCGAGAACGTGACGCGGTTGCGGGCAGAGGCGGCGTAGCCGCCGCGTACAGCCGTGTTTCCCCCGTCGCCGCCACTACCCCGGCGGCGGAGGCTGGTCGCGGCTGTAGCCGCCCCCAACGCCGCGCAGCACCCTTCGATAGGCGACGGCCACTATCCCCGAAAAATCGGGCTAGCCCGGAAAATGTAAGCAAATTAATGGCTTGTGGAGCAGGGGCGGTCTCTATAAAGTTGCCCCAGGTCCTCGCCTCCCAGTTCAAGCATGAGGCATCCCGCTCGCAGAAGCGGTTGAACTGGTAACGAGAAGCATCGCATGGGTGGTGCGGCGGGCATCAGGCATCTGGAAACGGGTGCTGATTGCCCACCGTAGCGTCCATTTTCGTTTGCGCGCGGTGGGTCCGTCAGGACGGACCAATGCTGAAGCTTTACACCAATGCCGAAACCGCCGCGCGGCTCAACATCAAACCCAACACCCTCGAAATTTGGCGGCACTACGGGAAGGGGCCGCGCTTCCTCAAGCTGGGACCGGGCAAGCAAGCACCCATCCGGTACGCCGAGGCCGACATTGTTGCATGGCTGGAGGAATGCGCCTTCTCCAGCACCAGCGCCTACAGCCCGCACGGGCAAGCCTCCAGCAAACACGATAACCGCTCGTCGTCGGGCGCATCCGAATGAATACGCGGACCTATTCGCGCGCCCGCGTTGATCGGCAAGCCCAGCATAAGCCCGCAGCCGAGAAAGTAACGGGGGTGGACAGTGTCTGACACAGACTACGCGAACTCCCCCGACTGGATCACGGTGCGGCAGCAGCAGGCCGAAAACCAACCCTCCGAGCTTGCCAAGCTGGACCTGGAATACAGGCGCGCCGTCGCCGTCCGCGACATTCAGCTTGAAGGGACAAAACAGGAGGAATTGAGGCTGAAGCAGGAGGAGGTGCGAACCGAGCGCGAGAAGCTGAAACGGGGAGTCGTGTCGAACGCTCCTACCGGGCCTCGTCAGCTCGTTGGTCGGCCGCTTGGCAACGTCCAGCCGCGCAGCATCGACTGGCTTTGGACCGGCTGGATTCCGAAGGGGTACATCACCCTTTTGGCGGGCGAGACCGGCGCGGGCAAGTCAACTGTGCTGGCCGACATCATGGCGAGAATGACCACGGGTGCGGCGTGGCCGGGCGAACCAACCGATCTGCGCCGCCAGCCGGAACGGGTGCTGTGGCTGGGTAGCGAAGACAGCGTTGAAGAAATGCTGGTCCCGAGGCTCATGGCTTCGGGAGCCAACCTCGAAAATGTCGTGGAGATCCAAGGCGTCATTCAGCAGGGCCAGCGGAACACGTTCTCGATGCAGGACGACCTTGAGGCAGTCAGCGGGTGGCTCGCCTATGCGCGAGATTCGGACGCACGACCCTTTGCAATGCTGGTCATCGACCCGGTTACGAGCTACCTGCCGGGGCAGAAGTTGCGGAAGGTCGATCTGAACGATGCCGGGCAGCTACGGACCGTTCTGGAACCGTGGCTTGTCCTGGCCCAGGAGCATCGTATTGCCATTGTCTGCGTGACGCACTTCGCCAAGGACACCTCTCGCGCCATGCTCCACAGGGTTCTTGGTTCCGCCGCGTTCGCGCAGACATGCCGGAGCCTGCTCGCGGTGGTCGAGCGCCCCACGGCGGAGGGCGCTGAACCGGAACCCCATGCGAAGGCAATGATTCAGGTGAAGGTAAACCTTCCTGAGCACCCCGGCGGGGCGTGGAAGTTCAGCACCGTGAAGGTCGAGGTGACCACGGACACGGCAACCGGCAAGCCGATCTACGCCACCCGCCCGGAGTGGGAAGAACTGGACGCCGCGCTCACCCCGCAAAGTGCCGTTGGGAAGGCGCGCGGGCCGGTAAGTAAGTACGAGATGCCCTTCGGCATGTGGGTCAAAGCATATTTCGCCCACCACCCCGCCGAAGAGTGGCTTCGCGTCGATATGGTGAAGTCGGCGGCGCTCGCGGAACGGGTCGTGTCCGAAAGCTGGTGGGAGAAGCATAGCCACAGCTTCTTGGACAAGCGTAACGATCAGGGATTTTGGTTTTGCCGCCCCAAGGCTTCCCCATTTGAAGCCCGGTAGGGTGGTGGTGGGTGGGGGCAGGGCGGTAGGGTGGGGAAACTGGGGGCAGTGAAGAAACTCAATGCGTTCACCACCACTGCCACCACCACCCCACCGCCACCACCCTGCGGGGTTTCATTAAGCGCGACCAGGGAGGTGGAGCAACAAATATACAAACTGCGGCAATAAACAGTGTGGTTAGAGCTAATTATTTGTTTTTGTTGCGGACTTATTTTGATCTTTCTTAGCTTGTAAGCAGATCATAACAATCCTGCTGAAAGTCGAGACAGCTATGGCCGACAATATCGACCACCGTATCACTCCCGCCCTCCATCCTGACAATGTGCGGCAGATCGAGGGCTATGACGAAGACACCGCGCCGGTCCTCGCGCCGACCATGACCGCGTTCAGCGCGGCCTACGAGGGCGTCCGTGCCGTCTATGCCGCCCGCGAGGCCGCGGATCGGAACCCTGCCTGGACCGACGAAGCCCGTATCATCCAGGTTGACGCATTCGCGAAGAAGCACCTCGACAAGATCACCTCCACCTTCGACGCCATTCGCTCGAACCTGGGGAAGGGAATTGCCGCGCTGGAACAACAGCTTTCGCAGCCCCTTGAGGCCAAGGCGGCGGCGTCAATCGCGGCGGAAATTCGCGCCCATGTGAAGAACCTGCCCAACGAGAAGCGCCACGCCTTTGTGCAGGAGGCATTGGACAGCGGAGACGTGGTTACCGTTTCGAGCGTCCTTGGCGCACCGCCGTACCTGTCTGGCCTCGATGGGCAGTTCCAGCAGATTTACACCCGCCGCTGGCATGAACGAAACAGCCCCGATGCGACGAAGCGCCTGCGGGCGATGCTGGGGGCCAAGGCAATGATTGAGGAGAGGGCGGGGTTGGTGTTCTCCGCGATGGAGAAGGCGGTGGGAGGAACGTCCGCAAAGGCGAAAGAGCTTCGTGACGCCCAGGCCGTCGCCGAAAGGGCATTCGTCCTTGCTGCCACATGAACCTTTGTTCTTCCAATGATTTATCAAATGAAGGTGACGTGAGGTGTCAGACACTCAGACCGAAAAGCCGGAATGGCTGACGACATGGGAGCAGGGCCGGAATCCGCTTCTCCCGAAGCCGGTGGGCAACCCCAACTGGCACAAAGGGATGCGGTCGCCCAATCCAAACGGCAGGCCGCGAGGACAAACGAAGCAATCCAAGCTGATACAGCGAATGCTTGAGGACGCGGGCGATGTCGTGGACGCCGTGATCGCCAGGGCGAAGGAAGGGGACAGCGCCAGCGCTGGGCTGGTCCTCTCCCGTATCCTGCCCGCTCTCCGCAGCCAGTCGGAAAAGGTGTCGTTCGACTTCGACGCCTCTCTTCCGGTCAGCCAGCAAGTCGAGCAGGTGTTGCAGGCGATCAGCGAAGGTGTGGTTGCGCCCGACACCGGCAAGCTCATCATTGAGGCTATCCAGTCCCTCAGTTCCATCCGCGCCGTGGAGCAGTTGGAGGAGCGGATCATCATCTTGGAAGCGAGGCAAATCTGATGTCGGTCATTCACACCAAGCGAAATTTCGTCTGCGCATATGAACCGCTCCCCGAGGACAGGTACGCCGACATCGTGCTCGTGGGCGAGGACATGGACGGGAAGCCAAAGCGCCACCGGCTGCTGACGCAGCCTATCGACCAGTATCAGGAGGCGGTGAGCTGGGCACTCGGTATGGCCAACGTGATGGCCTCACCAATCGAGGTCATGCCGATCACGGCAGAGGAATACGAGCGCCGCAGTCACCTTGAATCTCTGGCGACAAGGGAGGGGGCGCGATGAAGAACGACCGCCTAGATTACCACAATCGTCCCATCAAGTACGGTGTGACGACCGCCGACATGGAAGCCCTTTGGCAACGCCATTTCGAGAAGGCGCAGGACCGGCAGAACGCTAGCGACTTGAACCTGCTCCGCGCCATCGCCCTCGGGCAAGCCCTGAAACAGGCCGGGGAGGGGTAATGGCATGTCGGGGGTGCGGTCTATGCTTGCGCGGGTTCGCCGACTCGAAACTGCCCGGACAGTGATTTCGCCGTTCGTCCGGGCGTTCGGTTCCCTCGATGCCTTCGAGAATGCCGCCCAGGCTGGTGTTGAAGCCGGAACACTGGACCGCCGCGACATGGCCGATGTGGTCGCCTGCGTCCAGCGGTGGCACCGCGATGAGGTTTGGTCGATTTGGGCGTGATAGCCCAGTAATCGGATTGCGCCATTCTCGATAAGTATGGCAATGAGATAGCGCGGTGCAGCCAATTCTGCCCGTGGGGCGTGGAAACCCCATGACACACAGGCCGGTCAAGAGATTCTTGGCCGGGTGGCTGTCACGCATGTCCAGGGTTCGCCTAAAGGTGGCGGCGCCCTGACTGTGTGCAGGGTTTCCAACACCCGGCTTTGACCGGGCAGCCTCTCCACATGGTCAGAGGCTGCGGGCATGGTCGAACAGGGCAAGGCGCCGATTCGGCATCAGGTAACAGGCAATTCCGGGCTGAACTATGCTGCATGGCAGCTTTCCCGGCGCGGCTGGCACGTCATGCCGACCATCCGCAATGCGCGTGGGTCCGACCTGATTGTCACAGATGTCGACGAAACCGTGTTCTTCGGCATCCAGTCCAAGGCCCTCAGTAAGCGCCAGGCGGTCCCTCTGGGGAAGGGAATTGACGACCTGCGTTCGGAATGGTGGGTCATCACCATCCACGCCAATTCAGACCAGCCAGCATGCTTCATACTGCGGAACACCGAGGTCCGCGCGCTCGCGTCCCAGGACAGGAACGGCGGCGCATACTGGCTGGAACCATCCGCCTACGACCGCGATGAGTTTCGAGAGGCCTGGGACCGTCTCAGCCCATGAACACGGATACTCGCTTACCAACGGTGGCAATGCGTCATAATGTGCTTCTGGTTGAAAAACTAAACGCCGATTCGTCTTTGAAGGGGAGGGGATAATGAAGCACGCAGCTACCTCGGCACATGCGGTACTCGCGGGAATAGCTATCGCACTCCTGTCGGGCTGTGCCACCCCTGTACCGCCAGCGCCGCCGTGGTCATCAACCGTCACCACCGACCCCATTACCGGCACCAAGCGCTGCGTGGTGGCGGCGTATGACCGCGTGGCAGGGGCAAGCTATTCGCGAACGGGCTACCTCTACCCGGTTGTCGAGTTCAACTCGGAATTTGGTCTGCTGGTCGGCGTCAGTTCGGGCGGACCGATCCGCTTCCCCGTTGGGGATATTGTCTGGCGCGTGGATGACCGGCCTTACCGGGAATTGCGCGCGTTTAACAACCCCACCCAGGGCAGCCCACCCTCTGGCGAAGCCGCCGCAGATATGACGAGCGCGCGGATTGCCGAAACCATCAAGTACGCTCAGAAGCTCGCGGCCACGGCCGGGGCGGCGGCAACCGTCGCCAGCGGCGAGGAAGCTGCTGCCATGCTGGACGAGATGCTCGCTGGCAGCACGCTGATCTACCGAGCCAACAGGCCAAACGCACAATTCGGCTTGCCGACCGGCCATGAGCAGCGGGTAGGGCAGTGGACTTCAGAGGGACTTCGTCCGATCCCCCTTGATGCGACCCTCCGGCAAGGCATCGAGCAATGCCGAATGGCCATGGACCCGAAGTAGAGCCGCGATTGGGCAGGGGGGCTATGAAGGGCAAACCCTGAATTTTTTGGGGTGAGCCGTACTCGTTGGTTTCACGCCCGCTTCGCTGAGCGGGAGCAAGCGCCACCTAAGCCGCTGGTGCTGGACAACAGACGTCGCACCGAAGCCTTCAATTCCTCGGGCAGCCGGGAACGTTGTCCCCACGCCTGAAAGTTGATCAAGGCCTTCGATTTTGGTGGCGAAAAACTGTCCGCCGAGCTATGCCTCTTGGCATGAGCATCGTTGACGCAGAACGCCAGATTGAAGCAGTAGCCGAGGGACTAGCTGGGCAAGTCGCGGAGCTATTGGGAATCTCGCCAGAGGATGCCGACAAACTCATTGAGCGCGTCGGCCACTTGTATATGGACCGGATGAAAGACCGTTTCACGGATCTTCGGTTCAACAACCGGCTGAAGCGGACAAATCCCTTTTTGCTCCAGGTTCGCGGCGCTCGAACGGTCCGGCAGTGGGCCGAGAACCAAGTGATGAGCGCTCTCTTTGCCTCGGAAGAGGAAGCAATCGGTCACGTCCTTGAAACGATAGCCAAGGTATGCCACCCCACGGCTCGAGAGCCGCTGATCACGGATGACCTCGATTTTGAGGTGGAAGATGGTGACCGGGTTACTGGCTACCAGATCAAGATGAGCTGGGATTGCATGCCTATGAGTTCGAGAAAAAACCTCTCGAACACTGTTCGCAACTTGAGGGAACACTACCAGAAGCAGGGAAAAGAATTTGTAGGCGTATTCGCTCCTTGTTACGGCAGATCAGCCACCAATAAGACGAATAGTCAAGAATATGTCTCCATGCGGAGTCGTGAATTCTGGACTGATGTCGGCAATGGTGATCAGGAATACGATATCAAAGTTGGCGAGGTATGCCGCCTGCTTTGTTCGGAATTTCGATCTGAACTGTCTGAGGAAGTTGTTCCTGAGCTTATAGATCGTCTGACAGCGGAGGGGGTGGCCGTTTTTGGAACTCCCGAGGGAGATATCGATTTCCGAAAGCTATTTCGAAAGATAAACCCCTAGTCAGGCAGCCTAATCTACGACGCACTTGAGCAATTTCCTCGCTACGGAGGTTGCTATTGCTTGCGCCAGCATCACCGGAACAGCATTGCCAATCTGCCGATACTGAGCAGAAGTTTTCCCAACGAATTTCCAGTCGTCGGGGAATGTCTGCAGGCGTGCCGCCTCCCTCACGCTTATAGGGCGGTCTTCCGTCGGGTGGCACAGCGAAGTGCTAGCGTTCTGTGGCTCTGTTAGAACAGTCGGCGCAGTTTCAAACCTGGAAAGCCTCCTCCAATACCCAGTCCGCCCCCCTTTTGCATAGAAGGCTCGCCCCATCGACTCCATCTGCAAGTCAACGGGCAAGCTGCGCCAGTTCGAGCCTTCTGGGATCATGCGGAGGTAGTGCATTTTGCGCTCGCTGAACTTCGCACATGCCTCCACTTCCGTCGGAAGATTCTTCCAGGCGTCGCCAACTGTTCTCCAAGGCTTGTATAGCAGATTGGGGAAGCGAGAATGCGTTTGCTCGGGACCAACTGGCTCACTTCCATCACGGAAGCCAACTATAAAAACGCGCTCTCGGGACTGGGGTACACCGAAGTCGGCTGCATTCAGTAGCATCGCTTTGCTGCTGTAACCAATGTCCGTAATTTCCGCTAATACGGCCCGCATTAGTGCGCCATATTGGTCGTCGATGCGCTTACCATTATTGTTATAGGGTAACTCACGCCATTTGAGAGGCGCTGACAACAGCCCCTTTACATTCTCAAGAATAAACGCTCGCGGCTGTATTTCGCTTAGCAGGCGAATGAACTCGAAGATCAGCGAGCCATTCTTCTCGCAGTCAACGCTCAATCGGCGACCAGCCGTACTAAACGCTTGGCATGGTGGCCCGCCAGCTAAGAGGTCAATGCGATCAAGACCGGCGAGCCCAAGTGCGTCTTTTCCAGTGAGTTCCCGTACATCTCCCGTAAACAGAGGGAGGTGAGGTCGGTTGACCTTGATCGTCTCTACGGCAGCCGGATCTAGATCCCCGGCCATGCGAACTTCAAACCCCGCAGCTTCAAGGCCCAGGTCCAGACCCATCGCTCCAGAGAAGACTGACAAGCATGTCAACGGAGGCGAGTCAGATACGGGCATTTCGCAGGAATCGAGCATCTACGGATGATTTCTCTAGCAAGGCTGATGAGCAAGGGTACTTTGTTTGTTCACACCTGGGGAGAGGGTATTTGCGGTGTGTGAGAGGATGGCGGAAGCGGTGGGATTCGAACCCACGAACGGCTTGCACCGTTGCTGGTTTTCAAGACCAGTGCCATCAACCACTCGGCCACGCTTCCCTGCTGATCTGGGCGCTGGTGCTTACGACCAGCTTATGGGCGGTTTTTGCTCTCGCCCCTGCTTGCCGCAGGCGCCCCCAGAACCCCTTGTAACCACATTCCTATTTCTCGGTCCAGCACGGTGGGCGGCACGAGCCTCCAATAGCTTTCAAGACCGCTGCCTTAAACCACTCGGCCACCCTTCCATCGACGCGGGTCAGGCTGGGGGCGGGAGCCAGGTTGTGCCTGTAGCGTCGAGGTTTCGCTTGATAGCCGGTTTGTCCGTCTGGCGCAACTGCCCGGCATCTGACCTCGAAAGTAACGCCGGGGCAGGGGCGAAGGAAGGGGCCGGAGGCGAGGCGAGGGCGAGGCTGGGCGTTTGTCGATCGGAATGGGTGAATACGGCCGCGTGCCCTTGGGAAGGGGAAAGCGGCGCGAGGGTTGTGTCTTCCACACTTTCGATAATGATCTCGACCTTGCGGTCGGCAGCGGATTTGACGCCTGTGCGGCGCTTGCCGGTACTCGGCGCCTCGCCAAGGCCGATGACGTCAAACCGTTCTCCGTGCAGGCCCAGTTTGTTCAACTGGTCCGCCACCGCGTGGGCGCGCTTTTCGGACAGGCGCTGGTTGTACGACAGCCGGCCACTGGAATCGGCATGGCCGATCACACGGATGGACCGCAATCGTGTTCCACGCGTTTCCTGGGCGATCCCATAGAGGACCTGCATGGCCGAGGCCCGAATCTCGGCGTTGTCCGAATCGAAATACACCACGACTGAATGCGTGGTCGACAATGGAAGCGCTGGCGGCGCCGTAACTGGTGCGGCCTGTGTTTCCACGGAGATTGGTTCGGCAACAGCGTGTGCCGCCACCGTCCCCTGGGACGACGCGCAAGCGGGCAGGGTGGCGAGCCCCGCCAGAAACAGCACTGAGCGAACAAGCTTCTTCACGGGATGCGCGTTTGTCGATTGAAGGAACGGGAAAAGTTAAAATCGAAAGATCGGACAATGTCCACAGAATTGTTCTGGCGGTCGTCCGCCTACTTCTCGCCAATGCTTGGTGGTCGCGTCGGATATGCCAGGGAAAACAATCTTCAACTTAATAAAAAACATCATGTTCAGTGATAAAAATGAGTACTATCAATTAGTTGTGTGCATTTCATAAACCATCGCCTTCTTAATCCAATATAGAAGGGAACGAAGCGGGATATGGAACGGACGGGTGGTTTGGGCTAGAATGCCCAACATCATGGTCAGCCTTCCTCAGCAACCGGAATCCAACTTCTCGCGCGCCGTCTTCAAGGTGATCCGCCCCCACATTCCCCGTGAGCGGTGGCCGGTGGATGCGGTGTTGGCGCGGTTCGAGGGGGGGGGGGACGGTTTATGGCTGAATGCGGATTTTGACAGCTTTTCCGGCCCTTACGCGGCCGTTGCTCGTCAATTGGTCCGTGAGGCGGGGGTCGATCTGGTATTGAAATCGCCGCTGGCTTCGGCCGCCGCCGCCGTGGTTCGGACGAAGCGATGGCGTGACGTGGGGCTTTACGCTTTCTTGCCGCTGATGTTCGCCATACCGTTGATGGCTGTGCTGAGCGACACCGCCATGCGTTTCGCGGTGTTTTTCTTTTGTTTGGACACGGCGTCGCTGATCGCCTTTCAAGCGATTTTAGTGCGGAAACGGGCTCTTTTGGCCACAGAGCGCTTTATTGCCTACATCCCCGCCCCAGGATTGAAGATCCACCTGGGGGGAAAGTCCGACCGGTCGTCCTCGATCGACCTGATGCCCGAGGTCTGAGGGAGGCCCCTCGGACCTCGGGGAAACTCGCTCAGACAGATTGGAATGTGTTGGTGATGGGATCAAGGCGGAACAATTCGCCGGATTCCAGGTCGAAGAACCAGCCGTGCAACATCAGTCGCCCCTGTTCGACCCGTTCACGCACCCACGGGAAGGTCATCAGGTTGGCCAGGGAAATGGCCACCGTTTCCTGTTCGCACATGCGCCGGGCCGCGTCGATGGGCTGTCCGGCCGAAAGCGTCAGGGCCAGGGCACGGTCGCGCGCCGAGCGGGCGATATGCATCCATCCTTGGATGAAGTCCGTGTTGTCGGTTTCCCCGTTGCCTTCGATCAGCGCACGCACGCCGCCGCAACGGGCATGGCCCAACACCACGACATGTTCGACGTCAAGGCCACGGATGGCGAATTCCACAGCCGCCGAGGTACCGTGGTGGCCGGCATCCGGGGCGTAAGGGGGAACAAGGTTGGCGACGTTGCGCAGGACGAACATCTCGCCTGGCTGAGCGTCGAAAATGATGGCCGGATCGACACGCGAGTCGCAGCAACCAATCAACAATACTTTTGGTGTCTGTCCGCGCGAGGCCAGAGCCTCGAACAGGCGGCGATGCTCCTCGAAGAACCGCGAACGAAAACGCTTGAACCCATCGATGAGCGTATCCATCGTGCCTCCGTCTTACGTAAGATCGCAGCCCCTTTATCACGAACCGGGCCGGTACGCACTAGGCAACACGGGACGACACCCGCCATTCCGGCACCGAGGAACACAAGATCCATGTTCACCGTCATGAAAATCGCCGAGATGGCGCTGGCGCCATTTAACATGGTGCTTTTCCTGGTCTTGTTGGCCTTGTTGGCCCTTTGGTTGCGGCGCTGGCGGTTGGGGCGGAGGCTACTTGGGGCGGCGTTGGCGCTGGTCCTTATCATTTGGTTGCCGCCATGGACGGTTTGGTTCCTGGCGCCCCTGGAAAACCGCTTTCCGGCACCGGACCCGTTGCCTGACCATGTGGACGGTGTGGTTGTCCTGGGGGGCGCCATCGACCCTATGTTGTCGGTGGAACGAGGCCAGCCGAACCTTAACGGCGCGGCGGAACGGGTTTTGGCGATGGCCGAATTGGCACGCCGCTTCCCCGACGCCAAGATCGTGTTCTCCGGCGGCTCGGGCAGCATTTCCCGCCAAGACATCAAGGAAGCGCCGGTGGTGCGCGCGGTCATGGCAAGCCTGGGGATCGGCGGCCCCCGGATCGTGTACGAGGAACAGTCGCGGAACACTTGGGAAAACGCTGTTTTTTCGCGCGCCGTGGCTTTCCCCAATGCCGGCGAAACCTGGTTGTTGGTTACGTCGGCTTTGCACATGCCCCGTTCTGTCGGTGCTTTTCGGGCGGCCGGCTGGCGGGTCGTTCCTTATCCGGTGGATTATCTGACCTCGCCGCATGATGGCGATGGATGGGGCGGCGACTTTGGCACCAAGGCCGGTGCCCTGCGGACGGCGATGCATGAATGGGGGGGGCTGGCCTACTACCATTTGCGCGGTTGGAGCGAGAATTGGTATCCCGCCCCCTGACGCCATCCCGCATATGGTTGCCCAGGGCGCCTGGGATGTGGCAGGGTGCGGCCATCCGGCTGTTCTGGACGACGGGAGAAAACATGCTCAAGGCACGCACGATCCGCGGAATTTTGGTGGGCGGGGCAGCCTTCGCCATGCAGGCCTCGGCAGGCCTTGCCCATGCCCAGGACGCGACGCCGAAACCTGATTTCCAGACGTTCCTGCGCGGGGTCGAAGCCGACGCCGTGGCGCGCGGCATTCGCCCGCAAACCGCCGCCGAGGCGCTAACCGGCGTCGAGCACATCGACCGGGTCATCGAACTGGACCGCAAGCAGCCCGAGTTCACCTTCACCCTTCAGGATTATCTGGCACGGGTGGTGAGCAAGCAGAAAGTCGAGAAAGGCCGCCGGATGATGGCGGAAAACCGGGCGCTGCTGACCGCGATCGGCAAGAAGTACGGCGTCCAGCCCAAATACGTGGTGGCCCTTTGGGGGATCGAAACCGATTACGGTCGGGTTACCGGCGGTTATTCGGTGGTGTCGGCACTGGCGACTTTGGCCTATGACGGTCGTCGCTCGTCCTATTTTCGGGGTGAGTTGATGAACGCTCTCAGCGTCATCGACGGAGGGCACATCACCGCCCAATCCATGCGCGGATCGTGGGCCGGCGCCATGGGGCAATGCCAGTTCATGCCATCTTCTTTTCTCAAGTTCGCCGAGGATTGGGACGGCGACGGCCGCCGCGACATTTGGGGCACACGGGCCGACGTCCTGGCCTCGGCCGCCAACTATTTGGCTCAAAGCGGCTGGAAGGGGAACGAGACCTGGGGGCGGCCGGTCAAGCTTCCCGGCAATTTTTCGCCCCGTCTGATTGGGTTGGACCAGAAACAGGCGGTGACGGAATGGGGTAGGCTGGGCGTCAGGGCCATCAACGGCAAGCCGTTGCCGAAAAGCTCTGTGGAGGGATCGATTATTCGTCCCGACAACGGCGGTGGCGCTGCGTTCCTGGTTTACGACAATTTCCGCACCACCATGAAATGGAACCGTTCGACCTCTTTCGCCTTGGCCGTCGGCCATCTTGCAGAGAAGATCGGCGGCAAGTAATCTACAAAATATCTGGCTGAAGACCGAGGGGGACACCACATGATGCGGAGCTTTCCGCGCGGCGGCCGCGTTGCGGCGCTATTGCTGACGACGGCGCTGCTGTCGGGCTGCGCCGAGGTCAACCTGTTCGGTCACATGGCCAAGACCGCAACCTCAGGCGATGAGCCGCCGGCCGCCACTGGCGCCGCGCCCACATACAAGGTCGGCAAGCCCTATCAGGTGCGAGGGGTGTGGTACTATCCCCGTGAGGATTTCGACTACGACGAAACGGGCATCGCCTCATGGTACGGTCCCAATTTTCACGCCAAGATGACCGCCAACGGCGAAACCTTCGACCAGGAAGCGGTGAGCGCCGCGCACAAGACCTTGCCCATGCCGTCGGTGGTGCGGGTGACCAATCTTGAAAATGGTCGTTCGCTGATCGTCAGGGTCAACGACCGCGGGCCCTTCGTCAACGGCCGCATCATCGACCTGTCGCGCCGCGCCGCCGAATTGCTGGGCATGGAAGGCCAGGGGACGGCGAAGGTCCGCGTGCAGATCATGACAGAGGAAAGCCGGGTTCTGGCCGGCAAGGTGCGCCCCAGCAGCAACGAACCGCAGGTTGCCGCCGCCCCGCGTGAGGCGGTTACCGCCGAAACCTTGCCGCCGTTGGGCAGTGCCGAGCCATCCCGGCCTGTTCAAACCGCCTCCAAACAAGGAGCCGCTCCGCGCGCCACCACCGCTGCCGAAGCGGTCGAACGCGAACTGGCTGCCCAGCAGGTGGAGAACCAACCGGTTCGATCAACCGGTATCTTCGTTCAGGTGGGCGCCTTCAGCCGACACGATAACGCGCTTCGTCTCCAAGCGCGGATGTCGGCGGTGGGGCACCCGCAAATTCAGCCGGCCACCGTTCGCGGGCAAACCGTCTACCGTGTCCGTTTTGGCCCCATCGCAAGTGTCGAGGAAGCGGATCGCCTGTTGGATTCGGTGATCGCGGCCGGACAACAGGACGCCAAGGTGGTGGTGGACTGATCCTGGCCGAATGGGCGGCTTGCCCTCTTTCCGACGCATTTGCGGCTTAGGGCTGTACCCTTCCGTTCGAGTGTCCTGTTTCGAGGTATCCGTGGCGATGACGCATATTTCTTTCCGCCGGCCGCTGTTGGCGGCCTTCGCTCTTCTGACTTTGGGCGCGGGGCACCCCGCCCTGGCCGATTCCATCGAAACTTCGGCCCGTCAGGCCATCATGGTGGATTACAAGACCGGAACGGTCCTGATGGAGAAGAGCGCGGACGAGCTGATGGTGCCCTCGTCCATGACCAAGCTGATGACCGCCTATATGGTGTTCGAAAAGCTGAAGGAAGGGAGTTGGAAGCTCTCGGATCGCCTTCCGGTGTCCGAGACGGTTTGGCGCAAGCACGTCAAATCGGGGGGATCGCTGATGTTCCTGCCGGTCAACGCCACGCCGACCGTCGAGGAACTGATCCACGGCGTCATCATTCAATCGGGTAACGACGCCTGTTCTGTGCTGGCCGAAGCTTATGCCGGCAGCGAGGAGGCCTTCGCCGAGGAGGAAACCCGCCGCGCACACCAGTTCGGCATGAAGAACACCACCTTCCGTAATGCCTCTGGCTTGCCCGAACCGGATCATCTGACCACCGCCCGCGACCTGTCCATTCTGGCGCGCCATCTGATCAACGATTTTCCCGAATATTTCCCCATCTATTCCAAGCGCGAGTTCACCTATAACGGCATCCGCCAGGGCAACCGCAACCCGTTGCTTTATGCGGTCTCCGGCGCCGACGGCCTTAAGACCGGGCATACCGAGGCGGCAGGTTACGGCTTGGTCGGCACCGTCAAACGCGGCGAACGCCGGGTGATCATGGTCATCAACGGCCTGAAAAGCATCAAGGAGCGCGCCGAGGAAAGCGCCCGGCTGATCGAATGGGCGTTCCGCGAGTTCGACAATTACACCTTGTTCAAGAGCGGCGACATGGTTTCCGACGCCGAGGTGTGGCTGGGGTCCGCGGCCAGCGTGCCGCTGGTCGCCGGTGAAACACTGGAAGTCACCATGCCGCGCAAGGCGCGCCGCGACATGAAGGTGACCGCCGTCTACACCGGCCCCATTCCGGCTCCGATCAAGAAGGGACAGCAGGTCGGCAAGCTGGTGATCACCGCTCCCAACGTCCAGACGGTGGAATTGCCGCTGCTGGCGGGTACCGACGTGGAAAAGCTGGGCTTCGTCGGACGCATCACCGCCGCCCTCAAGGCCATCTTGTGGGGGGCGAAGGGCTGACATGACGCAGGGCGGCCAGTTCATCACCTTCGAAGGCGGCGAAGGCGCAGGCAAGTCGACCCAGGTGAGGTTGCTGGCCGACGCCTTGGAACGCGCCGGAATCGAAGTGGTGAGCACCCGCGAACCGGGCGGGTCGGCAGGAGCGGAGGCGATCCGCTCCTTGTTGGTGACCGGTGCCGTGGACCGTTGGGACGCCCATACCGAGGCGTTGCTGCATACCGCCGCCCGCCGCGATCATCTGGCCCGCACTGTCTGGCCGGCGCTTGACCGCGGGGCATGGGTGGTTTGCGACCGCTTCGCCGATTCGACCTTGGCCTATCAGGGCTATGGCCACGGCCTGTCCAAGGATTTCATCACCGGTTTGACCCGACTGGCCGTCGGGGACTTCAAGCCCGACCTGACCTTCGTCCTTGACCTGACGGTGGAGGAGGGGCTTCGGCGGGCCGGTGGCCGGGGTGGGGCCGAGGACCGTTACGAACGCATGGGCACCGCCTTCCATGAACGCCTGCGTCAGGGCTTCTTGGAAATCGCCCGCAACGAACCGGACCGCTGTGCGGTGATTGACGCCAGCCTTGCCCCCGAGGAGGTGCACCAGACGGTGATGCGGGCGGTCAAGGGCCGTTTGCTTGGTTTCTGCGTTCCATGACGCAAGCCCTTGATCCGCGAGACAATCCTGACCTGATCGGCCATGCCGAGGCTGAGCGCGCGTTCCTGGATGCCTGGAAGTCCGGTCGCTTGGCCCATGCCTGGCTGTTGTCGGGACCGAAAGGCATCGGCAAGGCGACCTTGGCCTATCGCATCGCCCGCTTCGTGCTGAGTGGCGGTGGCGAGGGGGGCGGCGGTCTGTTCGGCGGCGGACCGGAGAGTCTGGCGCTATCGCCCGACCATCCGGTATTTCGTCGGGTTTCGGCGAGCGGTCACGCCGACCTCAAGGTGGTGGAGCGCGGCTGGTCCGACGACAAGAAAACCAAGCTGCGAACCGAGATCGTCATCGACGATGTGCGTGGCATCGGCGGTTTCATGGCCCTGACCCCGGCCGAAGGTGGCTGGCGGGTGGTGATCATCGACGCCGCCGACGACATGAACCGCAACGCGGCCAACGCAGTTCTAAAAGTGCTTGAGGAACCGCCGCGTAACGCTTTGATGTTGCTTGTTTCACATAGTCCTGGCCGGTTGCTTCCAACGATTCGGTCGCGTTGTCGCCGGCTGGCGCTCAAACCCTTGCCGGAACCCAGTGTGGTGCAATTGCTGGCCAGCCACCGACCGGACCTCGGTCCCGAAGACGTGGCTGCCCTGGCCCACCTGGGCGAAGGCAGTATCGGCAAAGCCGCGAACCTGGCGGCCGAGGGTGGGCTGGACCTGTACCGCGAACTGGTCGGCCTGTTGTCGGCGTTGCCCCGTCTCGACGTACCGGCCTTGCATGCCTTCGCTGATCGTGTCGCACGCCCCGACGCCGAGGCGGCATGGCGCACGGTGACCGAGTTGCTGGGCTGGTGGCTGGCTCGCCTGATCAGGGCCGGCGGCCGCCAGGGCCGGGGGATGAGCGAGGTGGTGGCAGGCGAGAGCGCCCTGATGGGGCGTCTGTTGTCCGCCGCCGACCTTGAACGCTGGCTTGAGGTGTGGGAAAAGGTCACCGCCCTTTTTGCCCGCACCGACGCGGTCAATCTGGACCGCAAGCAAGCCATGCTGACGGCCTTTCTGGCCATCGAGCGGTTGGCGCGAGGCTGAAACGGCACGCGGCTGGCGCGGGCCTGAGCCCAAAGCCGCCACAGAGCACACGTTTTCGAGGAGATGACCATGAGCGCGGCCAAGACCTTCTACGTCACCACGCCCATCTATTACGTCAACGACAAGCCGCACATCGGTCATGCCTATACCACCCTGGCCTGTGACGTGCTGGCCCGTTTCAAGCGGCTGGACGGCTACGACGTCAAGTTTCTGACCGGCACCGACGAACACGGCCAGAAGGTGGAAAAGTCGGCGGAAACCTTCGGTATGACGCCGCAAGCGCTGGCCGACATGAATTCGGCCAATTTTCGCGATCTGGCCGTGCGCATGAACACCTCCAACGACGACTTCATCCGCACCACTGAACCGCGCCACGTGGCCGCCGTCCAGGCGCTGTGGACCAAGCTGGTGGAAGCGGGCGACATCTATCTGGGCCATTACGAGGGCTGGTATTCGGTCCGCGACGAAGCCTTCTATGGCGAGGACGAACTGAAGTCCGGTCCCAATGGCACCAAACTGGCTCCGACCGGCGCGCCGGTGGAATGGGTCAAGGAACCCAGCTACTTTTTCCGCCTGTCGGCATGGCAGGACCGGCTTTTGGCTTTTTACGACGCCAACCCAGACTGCATCGCCCCACAGTCGCGCCGCAACGAGGTGATCAGCTTCGTCAAGGGCGGCCTGCAAGATTTGTCTGTGTCGCGCACCAGTTTCAAATGGGGGGTTCCGGTACCGGGCGACGACGCTCACGTCATGTATGTTTGGCTGGACGCGCTGACCAACTACATCACCGCCGCGGGCTATCCCGATCTGGGTGGCGAGTACGCCAAGTACTGGCCCGCCGACCTGCACATGGTGGGCAAGGATATCCTGCGCTTCCATGCGGTCTATTGGCCGGCTTTCCTGATGGCCGCCGATCTTCAGCCGCCCAAGCGGGTGTTCGCCCATGGCTGGTGGACCAACGAAGGCCAGAAAATCTCGAAGTCGCTGGGCAACGTCATTGATCCCATCCAGTTGATCGAGCGGTACGGCCTGGATCAGGTGCGTTATTTCCTGCTGCGCGAGGTGCCGTTCGGCAACGACGGCGATTTCAGCCATCGTGCCATGGTCACCCGCATGAACTCCGAATTGGCCAACGATTACGGCAATCTGGCCCAGCGCGCCTTGTCGATGATCGGCAAGAATTGCGGCAACACCGTGCCCCAGCATGGCGAACTGAGCGAAGATGACCGCGAGATGCTGGACGCCGCCCACGGATTGCTGGCCAAGGTCCGCGACGCCATGGACCGCCAGATGTTCCACGAAGCGCTGGAAACCATCTGGGTGGTCATCCGCGCCGCCAACGGCTACGTGGACCGCCAGGCGCCGTGGGCTCTGCGCAAGACGGACCCGGCCCGCATGGGCACCGTGCTGTGGGTTTTGGCCGAAACCATCCGCAATCTTGCCTTGATGACGCAACCATTCATGCCCGATGCTTCGGCCCGCTTGCTGGATCTGGTGGCCGTGCCGGAAGAACGCCGGAATTTCACCTTCTGCGGCTCGCACCATGCGCTGAAGCCCGGCACCGCGCTGCCGGTGCCTCAGGGCGTGTTCCCGCGCTTCGTGGACGAGGAGGGGGCCGCCTGATGCTGGTGGACAGCCACTGCCATCTGGATTTCCCGGATTTCGCCGAGGAATTGGATGCGGTCGTACAGCGCGGCCGCGACCACGGGGTGGGACTGTTCCTGACCATCAACACCCATTTGACCCGGTTCGAACGGGTGTTGGCGGTGGCCGAACGTTTTCCCGACGTCTATTGCACGGTCGGCATCCATCCGCACGAGGCGGGAAGCGAACCACACGCCGAGATCGAGCGGCTGGTCGAACTGGCCGCCCATCCCAAGGTGGTCGGCTTTGGCGAAACCGGTCTGGATTATTACTACGACAAGAGCCCACGCGACCGGCAGCGCGTATCCTTTCGTGCCCATATCGCCGCCGCCCGCGAAGTCGGCCTGCCGGTGATCGTTCACACCCGCGACGCCGATGCCGACACCATGGATATTTTGTCTGAGGAAATGAAAAACGGCGCCTTCACCGGTCTCATTCATTGCTTCAGCTCTGGACAGGAACTCGCTGAAAAAGCTCTTGAAATTGGACTCTACATCTCCATCTCAGGCATCGTCACCTTCAAGAAGGCCGAAGCGTTGCAGGAAACGGTGAAGGGCATCCCGCTGGACCGGCTGCTGGTGGAGACCGACTGTCCCTATCTGGCGCCGATCCCGTTTCGCGGCAAGCGCAACGAGCCGGCCTATGTCGCCCACACCGCCGCGAAGGTGGCGGAATTGAAAGGCGTGTCTTCGGCCGAACTGGCCCAGGCGACCACCGCTAATTTCCGGCGTCTGTTCACGAAGGTTCCGGGATGAAGGTAACCATTCTGGGCAGCGGCGCGGCCGGGGGCGTTCCCAGCATCTCGCGGGGGTGGGGCTCTTGTGATCCAGCCGAACCCAGGAACCGCCGTCGCCGGCCGTCGATCCTGGTAGAGGAGGGGGGAAGCCGCATCCTGGTTGACACCTCGCCCGATTGCCGCGAGCAATTGCTGGACGCTGGTGTCCAACGCCTGAGCGGAGTGCTTTACACCCACGAACATGCCGACCATCTGCACGGCATCGACGATTTGCGCGAGGTCAATCGCGCCATGGGCGGACCATTGCCCATCCATGGCGCGCCCGAGGTGATCGACAGCATCCGAACCCGCTTCCCCTATGTTTTGGGCTGCGTCGAGGAAGGGCAGAGCATCTACAAGCCCATGTTGGAGCCGCACGTCATCGACGGCCCCTTCGAACTGGGCGGCCTGTCCATCCATCCCATCGAACAGGATCATGGTTTTTGCCGAACCTTGGGTTTCCGGTTCGGTGACTTCGCCTATTCCACCGATGTGGTGAACATGCCGCCGGAATCGTTCGAAATCCTGGCCAGCGTCAAGGTCTGGGTGATTGGTTGCCTGACCATGCACCCCCATCCCACCCACGCTCATCTGGAGCGCGTTCTGGAATGGATCGCCCGCATCCACCCGGAAAGGGCGTTCCTGACCCACATGACGCCGTCTTTGGATTACAAGACATTGCAAGGATGCTTACCGCAAGGGGTGGAGCCGGCCTATGACGGCATGGTCATCCACATTTAGCACCGCAACGTCGATTGACCCGCTAGTATTACGCCGTTAGTATAATTTCGCTCAATTGAGCTCGGATGGCGGCGGAGCGCGTTCATGCCCCCCAAGGCACTGGTGGTGGAAGATAGCCGGTTTTACCAGCAACTGATCCGCAAGGGGCTCGAAGAGCGTCTAGGGTTCGAAGTGGTTGCCGCGCAAACCCTGGCAGAGGCCAGCGCCATCCTGACGGCGCAATCAAGCGAAATCCTGGTGGCCTTGCTTGATCTGCATCTTCCCGACGCTCCTCACGGCGAGGTGGTGGACGAAGTCGCGCGCTACAAGATTCCCTCGATCGTCTTCACCGCCAGTTTCAGCGACGAAATTCGCGAATTCGTGCTGTCGCGCCATGCGGTCGATTACGTACCCAAAGATGGTCCCGGCAATTTGGACACGGTGTTCGATCTGGTGCGCCGGATCAGCCGCAACACCGCCGACCGTATTTTGGTGGTGGACGATTCCCGTGTGTCGCGCCGTCACATCAGCGACCTTTTGCAATTGCATCGCTTTTCCGTGGTCGAGGCCGGCGGCGCCGAGGAAGCCTTGGCCGCCATTGCCGCCGACCCGGATTTCTGTCTGGCGATCATCGACTACAACATGCCCGGTACCGACGGGGTCGAGTTGACCCGCAAGATACGCGCCAAGATCGGGCGCGACCGGTTGGTGATCATCGGTCTCTCGGCTTATGGCAACAACGTGGTGTCGGCACGCTTCATGAAAGCTGGCGCCAACGACTATCTGAACAAGCCATTCGTGCCGGAAGAATTCTTCTGCCGGGTCTACCACAACCTGGACCTGATGGAGCAGATCGCCTCGTTGCGCAAGGCGAAGGGAGAGCTAAGGTCCGCCCTGGCCACGGTCGCACAGGCCAGCGAGGAGAAAACCCGTTTCCTTGGTCATCTCAACCATGAAATGGGAGCGCCGCTGAACGCCATCATCGGCTTTTCCGAACTTGTCCTGGCGGACACGGGCACATTGCCAGCCACCACCACGCGCTATCTGCAAAACGTGTACGATTGCGGCCTGCACCTGAAGGATTTGGTTTCCGACGCGCTCGACATGGCGCGGGTCGAGGCCGGGCACCTGGAATTGATGGAAAGCGACGTCGATCTGGGCGGATTGTGCCTGGACGTGGTCGACGTCCTGACGCCCCAGACCGAAGCCGCCGAGTTACGGATCGAAGGAAACTTCGTTCCAGGCCAGCCCAAAGTCCGTGCCGACCGTCGCCGGCTCAAGCAGGTGTTGCTCAATCTGGTGGGCAACGCGATCAAGTTCACCCCCAAAGGGGGGCGCATTCGGATCAGCGCCGGCGTGGAGGAGGGGGCACCTTTCCTGGCGGTCGAAGACAGCGGGTGCGGTATGGACGAAGCCGGAATCGCCACCGCGCTCACTCCGTTCGGCCAAGTCGGAGATGCCGAGAGCCGTTCCAAAGGCACCGGCCTTGGACTGCCGCTCAGCAAAACCTTGATGGAACGCCATGGCGGCGAGTTGGTTATAACCAGCACGTTGGGCATTGGTACCCAAATAATGGCGCGTCTGCCATCGGGGCGACTTTTGGACGCCTGATCCACGGCTTCGAGCGACACGCCAAATCCGAAAAAATAAGCGCTTTCCCAACATCGGCTTTTCGCACGTTTCATTCTGACCCATAATATGCATTATGCGACTTCCGGGCATATTGGGATATGTTGCCCTACTGAAAACGTTCGTGACTGAACCACAGCAACAGGTTTGTGCCTAAAGGGCATTTTCCGCGTTGCCTTCGCCGAACTGCCCATAGCGGCATCATCGCCGGCGCGCGAACCATCGGCCGGCCCCTAGTGGTGCCGAATATCACCAATTGGGGACATGTTGTACGCGAGAACCTAGTGATAACGTTTTCTTGGCCCCTCATTCGGGACATACCCAGGACCAAGAGATATGATCGCCAACCTGCGTTCCATGTCGCTCCCAGCAAGCCTGCGTGGCTATGTCTGCACTGACTCGCGCGGATTGCCCCGCTACTGGTCAACAGTATGGGACACACTACACGGCGCTGACGTGGCGCCGTCCACATCAGCAGGAAAACTCGCTGCTATCGACCGCTTCTACCGCCATGTCGAGGAAGTGACAGGCAAAGACTGTCTGGACGCGATGCTGGCTGAGGGAGACTTCGAACGTATCGAGGCGATGCTGGAGTCCTTCTTCATTGCGCTGAGGAACGTCGCGACGCTGGTGCGTACGGACAACTCCAAGCACTGGACTGCAGTGTTTGCCTTTGTCCAGGACATCCTCGACCGGCAAGGGCGCGTGCGAAACATGGATGCTCTGGCGCTGATCCAGGCGCGACTTAATCGATTGGACCGGCTCTACGGCACTCTGGTGCCCCTGCGAAAGCCAAAGAGAAAGGTGATCCGCGCATTGCCGTCCAGTGTGGTCGAGGATTTATATGAGGTATTCTCCCCCGATTCGCAGAGGAACCCCTACCGAACCGATGTCGAGCGGTGGAGGAATTTTTGCTTGTTCCTCCTCTATCTTCACCAGGGACTTCGCCGCGGAGAAGCGCTGATTTTACCGGTGAATGCGATTAGAGAAGGTGTCGATCCCGAGACGGGAGAAATCGTCCAGTGGATAAACGTCGTGGAGACAAAGGACGACGATCTCGATCCCAGAATCGACCGCCCGCAAATTAAGACCGCGCAGTCACGCCGACAGATACCGATAGCCACTGATCTTGCTGCGGCGGTCGAACATTACGCCATGAACTTCCGTGGCAAGATGAACCACCCGTTTATGTTCCCATCTAATCGCGGCATGCCGCTAAGCAAACGGGCCGTGAACCTTGTTTTCGAGGCAGCCTCGCGAAGGTTGTCCTCAACTGCCAGGAAGGACTTGATGGAGCGTACGGGCACGGAAACGATCTCCCCTCACCCGCTACGCCATACCTGTGCTGTCTATCGTCTCTCGGAATTCATCAATGACGGCATGGAGATGCCCCTCGCCCTTCAGCTTCTCCGCTCCTTTTTCGGATGGTCTCGCACATCGGCAATGCCACAGCATTACGCCGGCGCGTATTTCGAGAACCGCTTGCTCACGGTCTGGCGACACCGGTTCGATGGGCGCGTCTCCATGCTTCGTGCGCTCGATGCACTTGATGGGGATTATCCGATAATGGGAGCGAGGATATGAACAAGCAGAGGTTCCTCCCGAGCCCCCCATCGGGCAGCTTCGAAGAAGCCAGAAATCTCATCCGCGGTCTCCCTGCCCTGCCATCGATCGTCCGTTACCTGGACGAGTACGATGATACGATCAGGTCGGTGCGAACAGCTGACGCGCAATGGTCTATAAAGTCCGACACTGCGTCGTTGAAGATCGATTTTCGCCGCTTTGAAACAGACGAACTTATCCTCTTCAGCAAGCACTTCTTCGCATTCGCACTTTCACGCGCATCCTGCAGCACAGTGCGACAGTTATATTACGGCCTTAACCACTGGTTGGATGAAAATGAGCAAATATATGACGCACTATGTTTGCGGCCATATGATCTTGCGGAATACTGGAATAGACACGTTGTTGCAGCCAACCGGCCCCAGGAACAAGCAATCGCTGTGAAATGGCTGCTCTACTTCATGTGTGACATGGCAGTTGGGCACTTCAATTCATTGTACAAGGATGTCGTCAAATCACTCCCGTTCACGTGGATTGCCCCCTATAAGGGTATTGCCAATGGTGAGGACATACTAACTGTCGCCCAAGAGTGCGACATCGTCCGTCACCTCGATGCCGTCACCGAGGCGGCAGTCCGCAATCCTGCGGATGTCGCCGACGAGACGCTGACCAAGGCATGCTTACTGTGCATCAGCTACCAGCACGCGCTTCGGCCCGTGCAGATTTGTCGCATCAATGTCGAGGACCTACGCTTCCACGAGGACAACGATGGCGAGATGGTGGTCCATCTGATTGCTTACAGAGCAAAAAAACGAGATGCGAACGAAAAGTCTCCGTTTGTCGTAAAGATCAAGGCCGACTGGACGCCATTGTTCGCTGAGTACCTCCATCGTCGGAAACTAGGGCCAGTCTGGCAAAAATGCGGCGACGCAGGTGGAAAGCTGTTCTCGCTATCCAGAATGGTCATCATCAATGTGATAGGGGACGTCGTCGAAGAGATTACGGGGGAACGGCGCACAGCAACAATCCTAAGGCACACTGCCGCCCAGCGTATGGCGGATGGAGGGGCAAGCGTTGAGGAGGTTGCCGAATTCCTCGGGCATTCCGACCTCGACACCTGCCTAACCTACTTCGAGGCGTCACCCACCCAGGCCGAACTGGTTAACAGGGCTATGGCGCTCTCCCCTATCTACAGCAAAATCGCGGAAGTAATCGCCACTGGTGTGATCGATAAGGCAGCACTAATTGGCTTGCCGGCCGACCAGCAAATCGGCGGCATACCGCATGGCGTTCCTATTGCCGGCATCGGCGCCTGTAGCCTGGGGCAGGCTCTGTGTACGAAGAACCCTGTTTTGTCCTGCTACGGCTGTCGCAAATTCGTTCCAGTTAGCGACGAGGACATCCATCGGCAGGTTCTTGCCGATCTGAGGGGCGTGGTGCAGTTCTTCTTCGACGAAGCCCGCGGCGGAATTCAATCGCAGTCGTACAGGCAACTGGCATCGACGTTGGAAGCAATCCAATCGGTGATCAAGAGCGTCAAGATGACCGGCGAGGTGCCAGTATGATAGAGCCTTTTACCTCATTCGTTGCCACGCAGAAGGCCATTGCCGATCAATGGGGAATTGGCTGGAAACTGCCCCTGAAGCCAGACGGGAAAATCCGCCCGGGCCACGAATGGAATCTCTCTAAATTGGTTGGTGCGCCGGGGCCGGTCCATTGGCTTAGCGACCTTGGGTTCGATGCGAAGACGCTGACGGTGCTGAACCAGAGGCTGGCCGCGAAGGGGCGAGCACCTCTCAAGAAAATGGCTCTATCCAGTGGCTGGCAGGATCTGATCAAAAGCGTCGTCATCGAGCAGATCCTTGTCCGAAAAAACACCCCTTCGCACGCGGCCCTTCAGGTGATGCGGCCTATGAAGGTTCTGGGCACCTGCGTCCAAGGCTTGTCGGGGAGTGAACCGTGGGACATGAATGGGGATGACGTGCAGTTCGCATGCGAGGTTGCTGCCGGCGTCCAGCCCTCCGGGAAGCTCGGTGAACTGGTTATCAGCAACATCAGGTCGGTGATCGACGCGAAGCACCTGTGCTCCCGAGGTCCGTTCTTCCACCTTGTCACGTGCGAGACCAACGTTAGACGGAAACGCGGACAGCAGACGCTCGGCAGTTTATCTGAGCGTAAGCATGCCGAGCTTTTGCCCGATGTCCGCGCCCTATGGGAGTTGGTGCGCATTGTATTCACGGAGAAGCCTCGAACATTCATCGACGCAATCCGCTTCGCCCAGATACGAGTTATGTTCATCTGCGGCTTCAGGGTCGGTGAGGTGTGCCGCATACCGCTCGACTGGCGGCGGACGCGCGAATACGTCTCGGTTGATGGTGTGCCGCTCGGCGAACTGGGCGGGGTGTCGAAATCCTTAATGATCAGGCACTTCGCAGAGAAGATGAAGGGACGCGAGACCAATTCAGTCGAGCTTATAGAGGCGGCCCAGCATGTGCCGATCATCTTCGAGCAGATATTGTCCGAAACTTTGGACCGGATCGCCACCATGACGGAGCCGCTACGCGAGCGGCTCCGCCTGCAATTCGAGACGGGACGGTGCTTCCCCGAGTTTGCCGAGAACGAACGATTGCGTATCGAAGACCTGTACGTCCGGCTATCAGGCAACCCCGAAACCAGGCGCAGTACTCCTGACCATCTTATTGCAGACTACCGCGAAAGCTTCAGCCGATCAGCTCTGGAAGCCATACGGCAATATCAGGAGCAATCGCCATCAGGCCTGAATAAGGCGGTCCATCGTTTCTGGGCTCGCGCAGCCGAGAACGGACTCGCCAAGCTCCTCGTTCGCGACGTTGAAGTTTACGTGCGCAAGAACCTGCCCACCAAGCTGCCCGACACCGCTCCATTGCCCCTTCATGGCGGACGGAAGATGCCGCCGCACGAGATGCTGTTCTTGGCCCCGAAGCGTGCTCTGATCGAAATGCGCAACGGCGGCATCTGCGACATTACCAGATATTTCTCGGTCGGGCTCGTGACGGCCGAGGACATTATACTCAACCTGTCTGCGGCCAAGGGAAGCATCTTCGACCGCTATGGCGACACCGAAGAGGATAGGAAGCTCGGACTGAACACCCACTCCCTACGACACCTTCAGAACACCGAACTGTTCCGCCAAGGAATCGCCGATACAATCATCACCAAGCGGTTCAACCGCCGCAGCGTTAAGCAGAGCTACGAGTACGACCACCGAAGCTTGGCTGAGCAACTCACCGCCATGGACCTTCCCAAGTCCGCCCGCCTCATGCATCCGAAGGCACAGGGACTGGCCGGGTTAATTAAGATAGGTAAAGCCAGCGGGCCACTCGTCGATCAGTTTAAACGCATCCAGAAGGATCGGGGCGACGACGAGGCCTTTTTGTTCCTCGCTGGCGAAGCTAGCGGCTTCCACGCGACGCCTTATGGGTTTTGCATCAATGACTTCATGGTCGACCCCTGTGCGAAGCATCTACAGTGCTTCGACGGCTGTAAGTATCTAGTCGCTTGCATGCTGGACCGGCAGCGGTCCAACCTTGAGAAGTTGCGAGAGCGGATACTGCGAACCATCACGGAAATTGAGCACCGGCGTAAGGGAATTGGCCGGGATAACCAACTGAAGCATGCTGAAAGCTTGCTGGCCAATATCGAGAAGTTGCTTGCAGCCGAAAACGGCGACCTCGTTTTTGAGGATGGGCGTGATCTTTCAGACCGCCTGGGCCACAACCAAGGACCGTTGATCGATGCCGTCATTTGAATACCCAAATCGCCGCAGCTCTGCCGCACATCAAGTTGATATCGATTTGGTGAGCGCTCTCGAAAAGATGTTGGAAAACAATCAGAGCATTTCCCTTCGGTCGGTCATCAGCCAACTGGACGGCATCGGACAACCTTCATCCATCAGTCGCGACGAATGGCGGAACAGCATCCTGCAAAGCTATCAACATCGACAACGCGAGGTGCGGGCGTTGATGGAGCGTGCAGATAAAACCTCAAAGGCAAATGTTCTTGGCCAATTGCAGAAGGCCAAGAAGCGGATAAGCGAGCTAGAAGCCCAGGTAGAGGCCCTCACAGCCTCCCATAAAGCCCTCATTCAGGCCGTTGGCCAAGTGGGCGGCATGTCCGCTTGGAAGGCGTTTTATGATCGGTACCAGACGGTTGTCGATGACCTTAATCGACAGGCAGCTTCCCCCATGGCGGAGGTAGTTCCTCTGCGGGCGGCCGACGAATGTGTATGAGGGCATCGCGGCAGGAGGTCCTCCTTCACACCTGATCGCTTATGCGCCGTTGTAGATTAGTGCCGTTTGGAAACAAGGTGCTCCATAGAAAAAACGCGGGGCCCGTCCTGATGCTTATCTGGCATGATGTGGTTGGCAAATACAGCCATCGCCTTTAGGTAGATCGCGACGCCATTTTTCTTACCGTGCTTAGAAACATAATGGCGTTTAAGGTCAATTATCCAGTCAGGCAGCGTTATCGACACCATTTTTCCGTCATCGGATAACTCTACATCGTCGATTAGGCGCGCCTCCCCCTCCTCGGCCAATAAAGTCACAAGATCGTGCATGTCGCTTTCCATGCCTGCCCAAGGACGCAAGAGCTCCCTCTGGTATGCGTGGGGGTCTTTTTCCATTAATTCACTGAGCTGCTGATCATCTAGTATGGGTTCGGACATGCCCCCCCTTCCCGCCCCCAATTGGGAGGCTTTTGTAAAAGGTTGTAGGTGCCTTCGACGACCAGGTTCTCCCGTCGTTGTGCCCCATATTGCGCGTGCGACGGCTTGCCACTTAGGTAGCCCTTCAGGCAGACCGTCGGATTTCACGCGCTCATTTTGCTCCTGAGCTATAGCTCGTTCCGCCGCCAAAATTCATGCTCTGGCTTGAATAGGAAGCCAGGGTTCCATCGGTCGCAAACGTGATGGACACGGTAGCGGTTGAATAGCCGGACTCGTTCGCGAACAGGCCCACGATAGGTATGGCGGCTTTTGGATCCATACGGACCTTCTGCTGCGTGTAAACGAGGACGCGCTCCCCATTCGGCATCAATTGGGCGGCGCTGGGCTGCCCGAATTGTGCGGTCACATCTTGGATCGTAGCCCTACCCTTCTTGAGCTCTGCAAGGCGCTCCTCACTTATGCTCGTGCCGGTAGTCGAGGTGCACGCGGCGACCATCACCACAGCTACGCAGGCAAAGAAAAGCCTTCTCATGATCTCCCCCTTCGGTTTCGAGTGCATTTTGTTCAATATATCGAGGTGCGCGAGCGGAGCAAGCCGGTTGCCATGTGGGGATGGATCTCAGGCAGCTGTTCGCAACCAATTTGCGCCGATTGCGCCACGCTAAGGGCTGGTCACAAGACGAGCTCGCCCTTGAGGCTGAGATGAGTCGCAGCTATCTCAGCCAGATCGAAAAAGGGAAATTCTATGTGAGCCTCAAGGTGCTTGGGCGCTTGGCAGAGGCGCTTAATGTCGAACCGGTTGAGTTCTTGAAGCCGCCAATGTCTCCTTCTCGGGAGACTGGCGTTGAATGAGCCATCAATGGCGGTCCGATCTGGACTGGCAGAGGCTCAGAACAGAACGAATTCCCGCGGAGGCCGATCCCTTAGGGCAAATCCGACAAGGAGGCTCGCTCCTTATCGGTCCCTCTCAAACCGCCGCGGCGCAAGGGTCCACGCTTGGCCACCATTAGGTGCTCGTTCAGATCAACGGGGACCAGTAGGGCATGGCCGCGATGTACGCTAACAGCGCTACGTCGCCCACGGAAGGGAGCCTACCCTCGTGCCGGGAACCGGATAATATTACCCGTCTCGATTACCCCATCCTCTGGCAGCTTACGCCCAGCAACCATTTCAAACAGCCTTTCGCCTAGCCCCATGCTCCGCGCGAGAGCCCTAGTTGACCCAGGTTTTGATCTTTCGAGCTTATCGAGCGCCGCGTCAAAGAGTTCGGGCGGCTCCATTGGCAGTTGATCGTCGTAGCGCTCACACTTGGCCTGGCCGGATTTGACCAAGTGGATGTTCGCCGTTCGGTATTGTGCGGCCGAGATCGCGCCGAGGTCGTAGGCGCGACGGACAATCGCTCTGGCAGCTACCTTCCAGCGAAGCTTCATGTTGAAAATTTCGGTCCAGTTAAGCGTCCTTCCTCGTGGAAATTCACGAAGAAACGCAAAACGTGGGAGAAGAAACGCACTCGCAAAGCGGTTCGCCTGATCTTCTGTCTCTCGATCACCCGTTTGGAGGCCTCGGTGCATGACCAAATGGCCAGTCTCATGGGCGAGATCGAAACGCAGTCGGCACAGGCTCTCCTTTGCGGCGCTCCTAACAATGATCGGCCGCGGCCTGTCCATCGAAAGTGCGTCCACTCGCTCAGAGATACCGCCCAAACAGGTCACGACCGCGCCAGCGTTTTCGACTACGCGCATCATGCTGATGATGGGTCCATCCGCCCCTAAGCCCCAGTGCCGGCGAGTTTCCTCAGCTGCCCTTTCGATTTCTTCCGGTGCGGAAATTGGAATGTCAGGAAAATTTACAGTTGGCAGCCGCAGTAAGCGATCAAGCTCCCCGGCTAGACGGTCCAAGATGCTCCCCCGCGCCAGTACTAAGCTGGTCACGGAAACGGGCGTAGTCATTTGTTTCCGGAAGTGGCACTGCTCCGGCTTGACACTGCTACGGATATGCGACCGAAGGAACAAAGGCTCGATACCCAGAACATCTGCCAATGCGGCAACCATGTCCGAGTTTGGCTTCTTAGCACCTGTTTCCAGTTGCTGAATGTACTGCCTTGTCGCTTGGACAGCTTGACCCACTTCCTCCAAGGATAGCCCCCACGCAATCCTTGCAAGGCGCAATTGCTCTCCGACAAAAGCTTCGACGTCTCTTTCCATGCAGGAAAAGCCGGCTCATTCGCCGGCGCCCTCTCAATGTCATCAAATTCCCGTTCCGCTTGAAAATTAACCCGCCTTACTATCTTCGGCGGCTTCATCTTCTGGCAGCCCCACATGAGGGGGCGGCAACTCTACACCGCCCGCAGACGTGGAGCCAAGCGGGTACAGAGTGGTAACGGAGTGTGCGAGCGGAACATCCCAAACGTGCACAGGTTCTTCCTCTCGGAGGGCCACGAACTTGATGCTCGTGATCTCGCCGTCGAGGCCCGTTTCCACGGCAAACCGGAACAGGAAATCGCTCGCGTCCGCGTCATGCGGAAAAATGAACGAGAGCTGGCGCAATTCTGGGAAAGATTGTCGCAACGTCCTGTCGGTAGGCTCGTCCGCGATTCCCTTGTAGAAGCGGACGGGTACCTCCCCAATCTGGAAGATCAGCCGCAGACTGCCGTCCACGATCTGAAGCCAAGGGTATTCGCCGCTTTCGGCTCCCACGAGAATTTGATGTCGGCCAAACTGGAAGGCGCGGGTTCCGAGGGTCCACCCGTTGTCGCCGATCTCCGGTTCATATCGGTCAAGAGCATCATTTCGGCCCTTGGCGATCAGACGGGCGACGTCAACCAGGCGCTCTTCGGTAAGATCAGGGTGGATCAGCCAGGGTTCCATGGTAGCTCCTTAAGCGGAGCCCCATGATATGCAAATTTATGATTTTGTCAACCTTCCCTACATTTGTAAACGGAGTGCACAGATGTCAACCTGCTCCGTCGAAGACAACGCTCCCGCATGAGATCTTCGGTCGCTCTGTCCCTCCCCGTCATCCCAAAACTTCGCGCCATGCATCC
This sequence comes from Magnetospirillum aberrantis SpK, assembly GCF_011022235.1. Classification (GTDB taxonomy): domain Bacteria; phylum Pseudomonadota; class Alphaproteobacteria; order Rhodospirillales; family Magnetospirillaceae; genus Magnetospirillum; species Magnetospirillum aberrantis. Next base: position 179,181 of record NZ_JAAIYP010000034.1, read on the forward strand.
TTGACGAACTCCCCCGCATCGGGCCCCTGATAGCGCAGTGAGCGCTCCATTCTGGCATAGGGAAGGCTTGGATCACGGACTGCGGACAGCCAATTAAACGATCCCTCGACTATCCATGAATCATCCACCGCCAACGTCTTGTTGTGGATGCGGGAACGTTCGACGATTTCGGCGCCGGCTCGGGCGAGCGCACCCGCAGCTTCGATACAGGCAGGCTTGAGGTGGCCGGATTTCCGGTTCAGTTCGGGATCGAAGGCGATCGTGACGGCGACCCTCCGGCCGCGCGCTGCGGCGATGAGCGCCTCGACGTCATCGCGGGAGAGCGCGTCGGGCGACAGGTAGGGGGACACCACCAAGACCCTGCTGGTGGCACGCTCGAACGCCTCGCGCAGGGTTTCCCGATGGGCCTCAAGGCTGTCGAGGCGAATGGTATGCGCCGCGACTCCCTCAGCGACGAAATCAGGACGAGTGAGAGCGTCGAGAATTTCATACTCTGGCCGTCCAAAGAGGTGCTTGGCCAGAACGCCCGACGGCACTTTTCCAACGGCGCGTTCAGGATCGAACACCCGCATATCGCCGAACACAAGGAAGGTGTGGCGCGCACGCGACACTGCCACGTTGACCATGTTGGGGCCGCGGTCAAAAAACGGTCGACCTCCGTCCTCGGCCGTATGGACCGGCGAGAACAGCACGATTTCACGTTCGGCACCCTGCAGCGCATGCACCGTGCCGACTGTCAGATCGCCATCAATGCCATGGCGGCCCAGCGCCGAGCGGATCTCGCCTTTCTGTGCGCTGAATGGTGTAACGATCCCGACCAATTCGTGGATCGGTTTGCCATACCGTTGCTCGATTTCTCCGCGGTGCCGCTCCAGCCATTCGGCAATGGCCTCGGCCTCGCCCGCGTTGAAACGGCTTCCGCCCCGACGCCCTGACGGAGATCGAACATTAGCCCAGCCGAGCGGCGGAAGGATGGGCTCGGAAAGCGTCGGCGTGCATGGGACCAGTCGGTTGGCGTAAACCAAATCGTTGCAGACGGCGACGATGGGCGTCTGGCATCGCCGATGCTCAGCCAGGAAAATGCCGGGGTCGTTTTTGGTCTCGCCGACGAAGGCGCTTGCGTGCCGGGCCACCCTCATCAGACTGCCGCTGGAGGCGCGGCAGCCTGCCTCATCCAACTGGTCGGCTTGGTTCCGCAGGCCGTACCGGCTGATATTGCCTTCATCGATGTGCTGCCCGACCGACCAAACCGGCTCGATCTGGTGAATGTCGCCGACCACCAGCGCCTTACGTCCCAAAGAAAGGCCGACGCCGCCAATCTCTGCGGGCACCTGGCCCGCCTCGTCGACGATCAGCAGATCGACGAAATCGGTCAGGGGCGGATTCTTGTTATCGCCGTCCGGATCATAGAATTGCAGGTGCTTCGGCAGCATGAACAAGGTCGAGACAAAACAGGGCGTCAGACACGCCATCAGACGCCAGCGTTCCTCGGTTCGCTGGCGAGACTTTCGCGATATGGCCTTCACCGGATCGTCCGCGTCGTCCACCAGCGCTTGAGCTGATTGAAGCCAACGCGCCTCCCAGTAATGGGTCGCAAGCAGAAACAGGTCGTGTCGGAGGGTGACATCGAGCAGCCTCTCGACACAGTCCGGACGGGCAATCAGTTCGGCGCGCGATATCTTTTTCACCGAGTCGATGCCGGCGGCCGCCGCGCAAAGCTCTTCCGCCGCCAAGGCCCACTGCTGCTCGGCGGAAAGCCATGCCTCGGCCTCGACGTTGAGGGCGTCCACCCGGGCGCGAATGGCCGCAGCCGCTTTCCCCGCCTCACGCTCGACTTCGCCGGTACGGCGATCCTCAGCATCGGCCCTTTGACGCAAAGAGGCCAGGCAGCCGTCAAGGTGCAGGCGAAGCGCATCGAGATTGGTGGGCACCAACAAGGATGCAAACGGCCCGTCCTCGATACCAACCTGGCGAACAATGCGACGGCACCGCTCCCAGCGTCCCGCTCGCACAGACGGCAGGAATCCGAGCAACCATCCCAGCAACGCCCCCAGACCGCCTCCAGATGGAAACAGCTCTTCTAATCCCCGTCCAACCCCGATGTCTGCCATCTTCCATTGTTCGCGGGCAGCATCGGCCTCGCCACGGGCGGTAGCTACGGCCTGAGTATGCGCTGCGATGCGCTCCTCTGCGGCGGCTGCCTCGGCCTTGACCCAGGAGGCAAAGTCTACAGCAGTATGGTCCGGTCGGGCCGCGCGCCGGGACACCAGCGCACTGACCAGTGCTACACGCTCCCTGAGCCGGGCGGCGCCAGCCGCCAGCCTATTGCCCAGTTCGGCAGCGACATCGGCTGCGGCAGTGAACTCCTTGCCAAAGGCCGCCCCGGCGGCAGCGAGGAACGAGACCTCGGCCGCGGCGACGGCTTCACCTTGCAGCATATCAGCCGGCATGCCGGATAACGGTTCGCCATATTCCGGCAGGCGCGCCACGTGATATTTGCCCTCGTCCACTTCCTTCGAGGCCGCCGGCAGGTAGAGCGCGAACGACTTCACCCCAGGCAACCAGCGCCCTTCAAGCGGATCATCCTGGCGATGGGCTGGAGGCTCCACCTTGGCGAAGCTGTCGATGACGTTGGTAACCGCCTGATTGTTGGTGGACGTTACGGCGATCACCGGCGGTTCGCCGCCGGCCAACGCGGCCTCGACCACCATGGTGGCGACGATGCTCTGCAGCAGAGTGGTCTTGCCGGTTCCGGGCGGTCCGTTGACCGGCAACACATCGCCTTCCGCGCAGGCGCCGAGGTGATGAACCGCGTCACGCTGACGGTCCGCCAGCGGATAATCAGCGCCCATCTGGCCATAATGACGGGCGGAGGCGTCCCAGCGGTCGGAAATCCCCATTTGCGGGCGCAGCGGCCCACTACGGCATGCCGAAACAAGGGTTGCAGGAAGGCTTGCGTCCTCGGCGGTAAGGGCATCAGCCAACGCGATAAGGTGTTTGGAAGGCGAAGACGGCGGAAAGGCGGCCAAAACCATGGCCGGGCCGCGATCATAACCATCGATGGCCACATCGGCCAACGCGGCTCCGGTCAACGCCTTGCACAAGCCCTCGGTGTATTCGATCAGCTTGCCCCAATCGGAATCCTCGGGACGCGGAGTCGAGGACCTGAATGCGTCGAACTCATCCAATGAGCCTAGCGGCGGCTCTGGCGCCGCCGAAGGCTCCAGCGCGCCGCGCCACATCCACGGTTGGTGCTTGGCCGGATCGAAGGACAGTTTTCCGTCGGTAGCCATCTGCGCCGGGACGATGAGCGGTGCATAGGGCTTATCGCTGTTGCGGCCTGAGTTGCCGTGATGGTGGCGGGCGATGAACACGAGCGGCGCGATCAGCACCGGCACTGAAGCCGGTTCACCCTTGGCTCCTGCGCGATTGCCCTTGGCCTTTCCGTTACCCGAAACCTGCCAGTCACCGACCAGCGCCTTGGTCACATCGGCGACAATGCGCCCGGCGCAGACCGTATCCCACGCGACTTCACGCATGGGGACCTTGTCGGGAAGCGAAGGCAATTGTCCATCCGCGAGGCTCGCGCGCCAGTAGCGGAGGATATCAATCGGGGCAGTCATAACGGCATCCGGTCGGGTCAGGAAGGGAGCCGAAGGATAGTCAAAATTACCAGCTAGCGCCACTGCTGCGGGTAACTTGTGGAAGCAAACGCCCCTCCGGCCATGAACGGGGAATTCCGGCAGATTTCGACACCGGACGCGGTCGGTGATATGAGCCGGGCAACTGTCAGGCCTGAGGCTGACGCCTCCGATCACCACTCACGCGGGACCCGCCAACGGGGGAAACAGAAAGCCCCCGTTCATACATTCAGCGGTTAGACCTGATGTTTGAAATAGCATGCTGGACGGCAGAGCGGCATTTGTCCGGTAGATGGCCAATCTCCATCTCGACCCTGTCGATGTACTCCCCACCTCCGAAAGATGCAGCCGCACGACGGAGAATCTTGTCGACATCACCACATCGGCAGGCAGTCAGCGCGAGGTCAGCGGGCGACCAGGATGAGGACATAAAGGCGTCTACCAACTCGGAGCGCGCAGCCTTGCAGCGGTCCCAGTCAAGAAACGGGATAAACTGCAGGAGAATCGGGACGTCATCCTGTTTCGCCAACTCACGGTAGATCATCGGGAAAGTGGCCGCGATCATCGGCGAGACTGGCTCGCGGCGATGTCGCATGAGCATCGGGAGGATACGGCCGGCCGCATTCAGCAACGCCCCGGGGGCCGCCTTCTCCGCCTCGAACATGAAAAGCGCGCACGCCTCCAACGCCTCCACGTCAAGATCTATAGTGCGCCGATCGCAAATCGCTTGGGCGAGTTCCGCAATCGCCCATACGACGCGAAGGCGTACCGGCGCTGGAGCATTATGGAACGCAATCATGTTGCGGCTGGCCGCCGACGCTGGCACTGCGCGCCCCAATCCAATACGCACAGCCCAAGCCCCGTCGAGCCGTTCTCCCACTATGTCGATGAGCTGAGCAATAAAGCTCATCTCGTCACCATCGAAGTGCATCGGAAGACAGCGCCGGAGTGCCTCTTGCGCGACGCGAATCCTTGTCGCGGCATCGGCCTCTTGAAGGACCACGCGAGCCATTCGGACGAACGCGTCGATGGGTAGCTCACATGCGAGGACGGCACGCTGGATCAGATCGGGCGCACCGTCCTGCACCCTTGCCAATACTTCGTCCCCGAGGCGCGGCTCACCCAAGATAACTGATAGTTGGCGGTCGGCGGCTCTGTGTAGCAGCGAGGTCAGGAGAGCGTTCGCTGTATCTGAGGATAGTTCGGGTGTGTCTAGCAACCACGTCACGTCCGCCACCGTCGGATCGAGGGTCGCGGCAAGCAGCGCATCCCGGCGTTGAGACGGTGGCGACGCGACAATCGCGGTCATCGCATCCCTTTTTGTACCGATGGCGCGGGCACGCTCAACGACCATCTCGGCAAACTGGACAGCCTGGAAGTCATTGGCGACGGCAAGGCGGGATATTGCCGCCACGAGCCCCTGCCCGTCTAGCCTCGCCACGAGCGGCGCCGCAGCTGGCAGTTGCCAGTCTTCGACGAGATGGGGCAGAAGGCTAATGCCCACAGCATCGGCCAACGCCGGCTCCTCAGTTTCAAGCGCCCTGCCAATCCGCTTGATGAGTTCACCATCAGCCGCAGCGCGCTCGGAAAGCCGCTCGTCAGCAGCCAAAAGGCGCAAAATGAGCTCTGGTGGCGCCGAAAGCAGGGCGCGCTCACCTTGTCCCTCCCCGGCTTCGCCGAGGCCGCAGGCGATCCTCGGCAGAAGTCCCTTTACAGCATCCGTTAGCTCCGGACGGGACAGCAACGCGACGGCTCCCTCAGGTGCCCGCGCGGCTAATGTTTGTGCAGCAGCAGCTGTCGCCTTTTTTCCGTCCGGCAGAGGGCGCGCCCGCATCTTGGCGACGATAGCGCTCAGAAATGCCCATGCATCAGGCGCAGGAAGTTCCGTCGATGCACGAAGAATGGCGCGCGCAAGAGCGGGATCCAATGAACTGATTGCCTGCGCGTTTTGCACCTTACCGGAGTTCGCAATGTCGAGAAGCCCCAGCGCGGCCATCGGCGTCCGATCCAGCTTCTCAATGAGCTCATCCCACAAGAGCGCGATGCGGAGCATGGCCGCATTGTCGATATCGCCGCCGCCCCCGCCCCCGTCATCAACGAGGCGAATTTCCGATGACCTTAGCAAAGCAGGGCGCGCCTGCTCGAACACCCGGCTGACAACGGTATCTGTCCAGCGGTGTCGAGCATCCAGGTTAGCTCGCCCATCGATTCGCCGACCGTCCCAATCCGAGAACTTCGACCTCGCGTCCTTCGGCGCGAAAACCAAGTCGAAATCGCGCCCCCCGATCTTGCGAGGAGAGAGCGCAAAAGTGGACATTGCGAACTTCCGCCGCATCGATGGCCACAGTGCGGTCAGGAGTCGTAACGCAATCAGCTCAGGGGCTGGGGCGTCAAACACGACTACGGGCTGCGCCTCCTCTAAGAACAATGCCTCCACCAATTCGCCTGCCCTGAAGTCTAACACGGGCGGCAGCGGCTCTGTTGATGAGATGGAAACGGAACACCTCGTCGCATCGACCTGCTCGGGAAGGTTGTCGATTTTGAGGAGGTCGAGAAACGGAGGCAGGCTCTCTGCCCGCGACCAGTCCTCCGTGCCAATAATCAGGCTCAGCGTTCGGACACAACCGGCTCGAGAGGTGGTGGTGTCCTGCCACGTTCTCGCCAACACGTAACGCTCGCCGCTCGGCAGCGGATAGGCTGTTAAGTACGGTTCGAAGCGCTCCCGCGGCCGCAGCGGACCGGCGACATCGGAAAGTCTGTCGATCACGGACTGGTCTAGCTTTGGCAGTTGAGCGGAGGCGGCCAAGAGCTGGTGCCCCTGCCGGTATCCGTGAACCTGGCGCTCGACGATGATCATGTTCAGACGCCGACTACCCATGCCACTGGCAGTGTGAGATCGCCGTCCTTTCTCCAAATGCCTAGCTCATCCTCCAGGGTGACCCAGCCATGACCGTCAAGTCCAACCTCCAGGAAATCTTCGCGATAGGCAGCATCTGCCTTGAGGTCCCCACCTACGACGCTCAGCCCAAACACACGCACGTCAAGCCGGTCGATATCCGCCAGCCGCCCCGCCAACAGGGGATACTCCCGTTCCAGATAGGCCCTCGGCCCCTGGGCGAACTTCTGCGCGTCGACGAGATCCCACGCGCTTACCACCACGGAAAGGCGGGGAAGGCTACCGTCCGCGCGTTCTGCAAGCGTGACCTCAAGAAAACGGATCAACTCGCACAACATCACCTGCGTGGCGAGTCCCGGCGCTTCGGTCCCGCCGAGCTTCGCCAACATTCTCTGCGAGGTAACCCAATCGAGAGGGCGCACATCCTGATCCGAGCCGACCCGAATGAACAGCAGAGCACCATGGGCCCGCCGCAATTCCTCCATCCAATCTGGTGCGATCTCGCAATCCAGCACGGCGTTGCGCCAGAGTTCACCCGAAATGTCAGGGACCACGATTGCCGTTTCCTGACCTCCCGCCTGATCAACGACGACGACTTCAAAGTCTCGGCGCTGGTCGGTGTGCTCCGAACGGGGAGCGAAGTTGCCTGAGTAGAGGTGGTCGGCAACCTCAAGAACAAACGTGATGTCATCGGGCTGCTGCGCGGCCTTGAGTTGCCCACTGCCCGCATCTAGTGCAGTCCAGAGCCTACCGACATAGTTAGTCTTGCCCGAATCCGGACCGCCGAGCAGTATTACCGAATGGGTCATCGATCCCTCCTGAAGGCAATATAGGATCGTGAGCCCTCCTCGGGGGCACTGCTCGGCCAGAAATCAACTTCGCAACGCAACTGCTCCACGGTTGCTTCCATCAGCTCCGAGAGGCCGAAGCCGGCCCTCACATCGCCGCATTCCGAGAAGGGCGCGATTTGACAAATCCTCGCGACCACATCGCGTTTCGCTAGCTCTGCGGCAATCCGGGTCTCGATCGACTCACTCAGTTCGCCGTGGTCACGATGGGTGACGACGATCATCATGCGAGGGATCTCGCCATCAAAGATCGACTTGATCCTGCCCGCAAGTTGCCCCAACCGACTGATGACGCCTTGCCGCCGTTCCCTGTCCATCAGCGCTCGCCCATCGACAACCACCCATATCACCTCGGCCGATTTTAAGAAATCAAAGCGGTCGGCACGCGCCGAGCAAACAAGCTCCGTAGTCCACTCGCCAGGTAGGTCTGGAAGCGCAAAATCAACACGGCGACCATCGGCCTGCCTTAACAGGCGCAAGTGCAGGAACCCTGGACGGCGATCATCCGCCATCTCAGTGTGCACCGTCATCTGCTCCGGGGGTTCTCCCTCGTTCCATTCGCGGGCACCACGCGCGATCTCATCGAACCCGATCAGGCTTCGGCTGTCGGCGAAGGACCAGCCTTCGAGCTGTGCGTTGGAGACGAGGAGGTAGAGGCTCGCCAAACACGCAGTTTTGCCAGACTCGGGATCTCCAAGAATTCCCACAACGGTTACATACCGCGAGCCCATCATGCTGGAAACGAAATCGGGGCCCAGCGTTCGGCTCGACGGAAATGAAGCCGCTCCAGCCGGCTTCTCGAGAACCGGAGCGCCAGGATCATCCGTGGGCTCAGCTCGATCCGACTCGCTCTCGACCTCATCAGCACTGCCGATGGCCTTGTCCCCGGCGGCAACGTGATGTTTGCAGGTGGCGGGGTCGTGTTCCAGCGCACACACACCGGTCTCGCCCACGGTGCAGCCATCGAAGGTGCAGGCGCGGCTCATAGACGTCCCGGCCCTTTGGTAACGAGACGAGCCAGCGTGCACTCCACAAGCGCGCGACAACCCCATGTCGAGGCTTTCCGCTTCTCCTTCACCCCTTCACCGGAGAACAAACCCGTAAAAAGAGCGTTCAGCAATGGATAAACCGTTGGCGCAGACGTGACCGCTTCCGGAATCCACCCGATAAGTGCATCGCGATCTTGCCCGATCACTTCGACAAGCTCCCGAAGATCGAGCTCGGGGTCTGCGTCGACGGTACGCAGGACGATTTCACGATGGACGTCGGCGGGCAGGCGACGAAGCAGGTTCGCAGCCTCAATACCCATCGTCACCAAACGTGTCGCTTCAGGAATATCAGACAGTGGCCGACCGAGTACACGACTCCGGCCCAGTTGGGCCCACCAGAGGACGTCGAGTTCTTCTCGATCGAGCGCAGCATTGCGTCGCAACGGATCGACAATCTCAGCGACGATTTCCTTGAAGTCCGACGTAGCCTTCCTCTCGCTATCGACGGTAATCTCTAGATCTTGAACCTCCGGTACCGGTTCGCGCTCGCGTGCTCTGTTAGCGCTTTCGAGGCTGCGTTCTCTAGCGCGCTCGAGCACTTCACGGCGGAGCGCCTCCCTTTTCTCCTCGGGAAGTGCCGGCTGGAATGCAAGCGAAAGCCACAGCGCATTTGAATAGATATCCGCTCTCGTCCAGCCCCCGGTCCCAGGCTTTTCCTCGATCACGGACAGCGCGGCCATGCCCGCACAGACCCCGACCTCCAAGGGGCGCTCAGAGCTCAGAAATGCGGAAGCGTGCTTCTGCACCGCATCCTCAATCTCTTCCGCAAGACTCTCAGGCGGCGTACCGTCTCCGCCCAGTGAATCCGCAATTTCCGCTGCCTTGGCGATGATTTGGGGGCTATTGTCAATCTTACCCCAAGCGGCTGCGAGCTGCTTAACCGCCTTCTGCCGCGAGTCCACGTCCTCGTTGCTCGGCGAAAGACCGCTGATCCGCATGTGAACCGAAAGCCTACTCATCAGTTCTGCCCCCCGTCTCGTTCTTCGATCAGCTTATCGATCATCCGGTCTAACTCAAGAAGTCTGCCCTCGCGCGCGAGCCAATCGAATAGCTTGCGCTCAACCCCCTGGGTCATCCGTTCGTCGGAGTCCGCCGGGATCGCGTTGAGTTCCACAAGTATGCGGAGTCTTTCATTTTCCAGTAGATCGCGGAAGAAACGCAACAGCGTGAGCTCGTAGCCTTCAATGGGCGGTGGCATGGGCGGCGTCTCCTCGGCAATTTCCTTGGCGACAAACTCCACAACCTGCTGATCCGACTCTTCATCCCTCACAGGGGCACGTTCTCCTGCGGCCAAACCGTTCTCGTTCCGCTGCGTGCACTTCCTGAAGTTGGGCGAACCCAGCACGAAGCGAGGCTGGCTTCCACCGAGACGTTTGGTGTCGGCCTCAAAGCGTGTCTGTTTAGGGTTCCAGGCCCGGGGATGCATCGTGACCGCGAGGGCATCGGCTTCCTCGTCCCAGTCGAACTCGATGATGTTGTATGTGTAGGTGTAAGCCTCGTTCGACTTAAATGGGACGGCGGCGCCTGCGGCGACCATCATGACGTCACACCTATCGTCGACCGGATCTATCGTGACCTTGGGATCATGCTCGTGCCCGGAGATGAACACGCGCGCACGGTTACGCACATATTGCCGGACCTCGTCTGCATCCCTGTACCAGTTTAGGGGGTGGTGGACGAGGAGGACGTTCTCCTCGCCAGTATTCCGTGGAATGGTAAATTGCCGCGCACCGATCATGAGTTCAGGGGCGTCATCCCGCTCTTTCCCATGGCAGAGTAGAGCCGAATTCATGCGAATGAAGCGGATCCATCGGCCGGGCGCCAACTCGATTCGACGGTTTGTGGCAAAGCGCGCTTCGTCGTCGAGCGCGCAATCATATCCGCAAGAGAAACGCCCATAATCTTCGAAGCGGGCAAGGAGCGAGGCCCGGTCCGCCGGGTTGTTCACCACCCTCTCATACTCAGCAGCGCCGCCCGCGCGAATGTAGTCGAGCAATTGAGAGCCACCGACCGAAAGCTTGTCCCGGTCCACGTCGTGGTTGCCAGGTACCATTTGCACCATATGGATCGGGCAGCCGATGCTTCGCGCCAGTTCATCGAGCCAGCGGCCAGCGTCATCGTACTGCGCCCGCTTGCCCGAATAAGCAATATCCCCGGTAACTAATATCCCCTGAGCCACGCGGCCCGGAAGGTTACCAACGACCTCAGCCGCATCCGCGATCAATTGCTGTTTGACGTCATCATGGATGTGGACGGTGTCGTCACGTTCCTGGCCGAAATGGATATCAGAAAGATGGACAAAGGCTGCTGACATCTATTCACCATGTCGACAGGGACAGCGTTCGGCGCAAATTTAGCGCCAGAAAACCCTCAGTGCCACAACTAACGAGGCAGGGCATGACCCGGCCCACATTGCCATTACCGCCCTTTTCAGGCATCACAGAGAAGATGAGACTCCACCTCTGACCGGACACAATCAGGGGAACAGGTCAACATCCTTCCGGCAGGATCTTTCGGTCCAGGGTCATCCATCGACGGCCTCTACCTTAGACCTGACAAAAATCTATCTCTGACCGAGAATAATCTGGAAAACAGGACAATAAGGCAGTTCCCCTTTCCGTAGAGCATCATTTCTCAGTCCGGATTGAAGGGTGAAAATCCCTCCGCATAAGCAGCGAGAAGATCAAGAGCATTCCGCTGCCTTATACGGAATTTCACTCCGCTCAATATCGGAGATGCGCCAAGCTCTGCCTCCATTAACGATTTGCATAAATTATACAGTTTTTTGCTGTGTTCGTTTGATCCTGAGAGCCCCTTTAAGTACCCGAGCATGCTCTCAAACATAATGTTTTCTTGCACTTCCTCTGTGGCGTCCTCGCCCGCAGGAAACCAAAGCTCATTTTCAGGCTCAGAACCTACAGCAATACGCCGCAGAATCCATGAATAAATATATTGTTTTGTGTACAATTTGGGGTCTGTTTTTGCATCTTCGTAGAGCCTGTATTTCGCATCCATTAGGCCACCGTCACCTTCAAGCCAGACTGCGTCAGGTCGCATCGGACTAAACATCTGCTCTAACTCTTCGTGGCGACGGTGACTGGCAATTTGCATTGCACGAGCCCTCGTAAGGTTCGCAGTATCCGCCAAAGCAACTCTGCGGCCTTCCCGGATTAGCCCCTCGATGCAGGCCGCTTCCCAAACGCAGGAAAATCCGGCAATACCCCACGCTTCCTTGGTATCTGCTACAGATACACCGTTTAGAAAATGGTCTGCAGCTTCATAGAAATCTAGATACACGTCATCCCTTATAGAGTGTGCATCAATGCGCTCAAGGTGGTCACAGAGTGTTTCTCGCGTCTCACGCCATTGTTCTATTTTGAATAAGCTAGCGTCTGACGAAAGATGATCGGATCTATACTCTTGTGAAAGTGCAGATACAACTTCAGTGCACTCCCACCCCATTTGGTTGGAAATTTCATATGCAATGAAGCAGCACATCCGAACCAAGTCTGATGGGCATTCCCCAGGAAGCGTTCTCCGAGTGAGGAAATCCTGGTCAACGATTGCCGTGCCGTCCTCTAGGAAATTTGCTCTGTGAAGGTTGCGATGGAAGCCCCCCCAGTCCACTGCGTCTTTTCTGCCCGCCCGCTCAACCAGCTGGAGTAAATATGGCTCTTCCTGCAGATTAAGAACTCCCCAAAGGCGGTCGAGCGCCGAAAACATTACGCTGGGGGCGTCACCTTTCTGTTTAATTGCGTTAAATTCCGAACGGCCATGTTGCTTATTTTGCCGAGCGAGGAAGTCCTGGAGGACACTTCCTTTCATGGAACTTCCGGTGCGCGCAAAGGCTCTTAGGGCTGAATATAGAATAAAATATACAGACTTGACGCGCTCGTACCGTTCCTCGGCGGGCAAACCATTAATCGTATCCAGAATGCTCTCGAAACCGAGAGGCATGCGAAGAGTAGGCGTGCCATTGCGCAACAGCAGCCCAACGAAGGCAGATTTTCCATCGGCCATTTCCAGAGTAAGTGATGAAAAATCAATCATCTGGTGTCAGCGCCGCCGACCGAAAATCCCAGAGCATGATCATAAAACGATCCAGGTGGTCACTGAGATCTGCAAAGGTACGCAAGCTGACGCCCATTGCATCTGCTAGCAAAGACCGGTGACGAGGAAATACGGTATCCCACAGAAAAAACAGCAACTTATTACGGATTTTGCTCGCAGGTATGGCAACGGCGTCATTCACCACCTCAGGGCGGATGAAGCGGTAGCCGATTTGCTTATCCTCGATATGCCTGATGCTCTCCGAGTGAGAAAGAATGAAGGAGTTTACTGCATCGACAAAATCCACCCACTTCCAAGCTGCAGACAGTGCGGGCTCCACATCGTCAAAAATTTGCACATTGACTAAGTCTCCGGCTCGTCCTCGGGTGCCCGCGGCCAGGTATTCCCATTCCCAGCGCCGCTTGAACGCGCTATCCATATAATAAATCGAATCATCAGATGTATTCATCGTGGCAAATATGGAGAGATTACGAGGGATTACAATTTCACCAGACCGCATCAACTCCAGTAGGTGCCGCCCTTCCGCCGTCGAAGCTTGATCTATGTCGGAAATTTCAGCCTGTTCCCTTAGGGCCATAAGTTCCATCTCCGGCAGATGGATGCGATAGCTTGAGCGCCCCCGTGTATCCCGGTCTAACAACTGAAAGATTGAACCGAAAATCGAGGCGCAGTTTCCCCGGTTCAGTTCATCGATCACCAGCGCTACGTTGCGGACCACTCCTGCGGGTACCAGGATTGCCTCGCGATAGGCCTTCGCTAAAGCCAGCAAAAAATGGCCTGGGTAGAATCTATAGGTAACAGTGGACCTTCCGGGGCTATTCAGATCCGGCACGCTGAGTGGCAACAGCTTTCCTACGAAATCGCCATAGGTGTACTCGGGATGAAAGATGGTTTGGACGACGCATTCGCGCTCAATACGCAACTTGTTGAGATAAGTGCTGCGGAGAATGTGGCTCTTGCCAGTACCCGGCGGACCGAAAATGATCAATTGTTCAGGGAGCATGGACGCGGCCGCTTCCAGTTGGGTCTGCAATTCATCTGCTCGCCACCGAATGGTGCACGCCAACCTGCCACGCCCATCCAATTGGCTAAGGATGGCTGCTCGGATGGCGTTCAGTTGGTTCTGTTCAACCCGCCGCCGCTCATTTTCGCGCCGCGCGCTGTCCAGAGCTTCTTCTAGCGGGTTAGCAGACGCACCTTCTGAACTACCAATATCACCCGCGTTTGTTGCAGATGAAAACGTCCGTTTTTTACGCACGTCTACCGTAACGACCTTTGAGCGTCCGTGACTAAAACTTTGGCGAACCTGCCCGGCTTCAACGGTTTTTTTAAGCTCAAGCTTGCCTGGCTGCGAAAGCTTTAGAGGCGCTTTTCTTTCTTGATCGCTCATTTGCTTAACTTTATAGGCAGTGATGCGTCCGCGCGCTTAACAAGCGTGACGGCGTGAGATTGACACGCATATCATATGCAAAACGTTGTGGGTACATCTAAAGATGGGGTGCTCAGCGGGCTGCCAGGGTGTGGAATTATCGTTCTTTATAAGGCAACTGACCTGGCTCAACGTTCTGCCCGAACAAGGCGGATTTGCCGCAGTGCGTGAGGTGGCGGCAGGCTGTATTGGGAACAGCTTGAGCCCGGGAACATCAAACTGTCCCTCAGTTCTCAGAAAGCTCGCTTTGCCCGGTTTGTTGCATTTGGTAAAGTCGCGAAGCGCAACATTTTTGCGGTGTTGCTCCAGCAACGGCAGAGCCAGAGAATGGTTGCGCCCGATCCACTGCGAAGTGAGCCTTCGGCTTGCACTTCGCAGCGCCTCGGTCGCCCGAATTAAAGGGCAACAATGCCCGAAACTGCACTATTTGGTGCAAATGCATGCGGGGGAAAACACCCCTAACCCGCTGTGACCCACAATAATGAATTGAAATAAATAGATATTTCTTGGATAGCCCTCGTCACGAACCGACACTGGTCGTTCGTGGATTGTCGCCCGTGGCCTGAACGTTTTCACTGTACATGGGCCCGACACTGCGCATGCGGGGCGATCACCTGTTCCCGTTTAAACGGCGGCTGCCACTTTTTCGCCACAATCGTAAAATCAAATATATCTAATCGAAAATGCAGATTACGCACCAGCCTGTCCACTGATATGCTGGGTCGCGTTTCCGTTGGAGGTGTACGCATGAGATTGGCCTTCAGGTTCGTTCTTCCCCTGATGTTGCTGTTGGGGGGTATCGCCTGGGCCGCGGCGCCACTGGTTGGCGATTTGATTGGCCGCTGGTTTCGTACGGATGTGGAATTGCGGTCCCGACTGATCTTTCATTCCGTCCATGATTCCCTTTTGTCTTTGGTGCTGACGACAGACGACCGCCGGGCGGGTCGCAAGATTGACGAGTTGTTCAGAAGGATCAGCCAGGACGAGCGTCTGCTGGCCATCGGCCTGTGTTCGCCGGAAGGAAAGCTGCTGCACAAGTCCGCCGCTTGGCCCAAGGCCCTGCCCTGTCCTCCTGCCCCTGTCGCCGGCCAGGAATTCGGCCAACGGCGGTTGGATACTGGTACGGTTCTGGCCGCCGCCTTCTCGCTGACGTCCGACCGGGATGATTTGGGTTATCTGGTCATCCTGCACGACCTGAGCTTCATCGAAAAACGCAGTTCCAGCGCCGAAATTTATCTGGCCGTTTTTCTTGGGTTGCTGGGAATGGCGGCGGCAGGTGTCACTTTGCTGATGGCTCGCCTTACCTTGCATTATTGGCTGAAGGCGATGCGTAAGGGCCTGGTCTATCGTCCCAATGCCGAGGGCGAGGACGGCAAGGTGCCGGTGGAAATCCAGCCATTGGTACGCGAAATGCGGAAAGTGATGCGGCAACTGGACGCTCCGCGTTCGCTGACCGAGGCAATCCGTGTGGAATGGGGGCCGGACAGCCTGCGCAGTCTGTTGCGCAACGAATTGCCCGACGCCGAAGTGATGGTGGTTTCCAACCGCGAGCCCTATATCCACAACATGGAAAGCGACCAGATCACCGTGCAGCGTCCGGCAAGCGGCTTGGTCACCGCGCTGGAGCCGATCATGAGGGCTTGCGGCGGCACCTGGATCGCGCATGGCAGCGGCAGCGCCGACCAGCTCAAGGTGGACAGCTCCGACCGGCTGGGCGTACCGCCGGAAAAGCCCAGCTATACCTTGCGCAGGGTCTGGCTGTCCGACGCGGAACAGGACGGATATTATTACGGCTTCGCCAACGAAGGCATGTGGCCGCTATGCCATATCGCCTTTGTCCGCCCCAATTTCCGCACGTCCGATTGGGAGCATTATGTGGCGGTGAACCGCAAGTTCGCCGACGCCGTGGTAGCTGAAGCCCGCACCTCAAACCCCATCGTTTTGGTCCAGGACTACCATTTCGCCTTGCTGCCGCGCATGGTGCGTGAGCGTCTTCCCGACGCGACCATCGTCACCTTCTGGCATATCCCCTGGCCCAATGCCGAAGTCTTCAGCATCTGCCCATGGAAAGAGGAAATCCTCTCTGGCCTGCTGGGCAGCTCGATCCTGGGATTCCACACACAATTCCATTGTCTGAACTTCGTGGAATCGGTGGACCGTTTCATGGAATGCCAGATCGACCGCGAGCACAGCACGGTCAGCGCCAGTTCGGGAACCACGTTGGTTCGTCCCTACCCCATTTCCATCGAGTGGCCGCCGGCGGCCCTGGCCGGCCAGCCGCCGGTAAAGGAATGCGGCGATCTGGTTCGCAAGAAATACGGCTTGAAAGCGGATGTCCGCATCGCCGTGGGTGTCGAAAGATTCGACTATACCAAGGGCATCGCCGACCGTTTCCGCGCGGTGGAAAGCCTGTTGGAAAACCATCCCGAATGGATCGGCCATTTCACCCTGGTCCAGGTCGCCGCCCCGACGCGCAGCCGCCTGCCCGCCTATCGCGACACCCAGGTCGAGGCGGAAACGCTGGTTCAAAGCATTAACGCCCGATTCGGGCGGGACGACTGGCAACCGATCATCCTTGCCGCCACCCACCACGAACCGGACGCGGTGTTCACCCTGTTTCGTTCCGCCGATTTGTGCATGGTGTCCAGCCTGCATGACGGAATGAATCTGGTGGCCAAGGAATTCGTCGCCGCACGCGACGACGACGACGGCGTGCTGATCCTGTCGACCTTCGCAGGCGCCTCGCGCGAATTGCACGAGGCGCTGATCGTCAACCCCTACGACATTCATGCCATGGGGGAAGCCCTTCACATCGGCCTGTCCATGCCGGACGATCAGCGCCGGGACCGCATGCGGCTGATGCGCGAGATGGTAGGCGAACACAACATTTATTTCTGGGCGGGCCGCATGCTGCTGGATGCCGCCCGTATCCGCAAACGGCGGCATATCGAGCGCCAGATCGCCGACGTGTCGAAGGAGGTTGCCGCAAAGTGAAGGTCAAAAATATGAACGATGCCTTTGAACTGACGCCACGCGACTGGAAGGACTGGGCGCTGTTTCTCGACATCGACGGCACGTTGCTTGATCTGGCGCCAACGCCGGACGCCGTTTTGGTTCCTTCCACCCTGCCGGCGGTGCTGAACGGCTTGTCGCGGCGACTGTCCGGGGCCTTGGCGCTGATCAGCGGCCGTGAACTCGCCGCCATCGAACGGCTTTTCCCCGAAATGCGTGACGCCGCCGGGGCTCATGGCGCCCAATGGCGCCTGAATGGTCGGGGCATGGACGGCATCGACGGCTGGCCGCGGTCCTTGGCCGACGAGGTGGCGGCCCGCGCCGCAGCCATCGCCGGCGTTCTGGTCGAACGCAAGGCTTGTTCGCTGTCGTTGCATTATCGTGACAATCTGCCCCTGGCAGACACCATTCATGCTCTTGCCGAAGACGTCGTCCGCCGTTCACCGCACCCGCTTCGGCTTTTGCATGGAAAAGCGGTGGTCGAGCTGATCCCCGACGCGGCCGGCAAGGGACGCGCCATCGAACGTTTCATGGCGGAGCCGGCCTATCGCGGGCGCATCCCGGTTTTCGTCGGTGACGACGTGACCGACGAGGAAGGCTTTGCCTCGGTCAATCGTTTGGGCGGCATTTCCATTCATGTGGGCGGTGGCCGACCGACGGCTGCGCGGTTCCACCTGTCCGACCCCGAAACAGTGCGGCGCTGGCTCGCGCGCCTGAACGACTTGCCAAGAGGAGCATGAACGTCATGAACTCGCTCGAACTGGGAGCCATCGGCAATTGCTCCATCGCCGCCCTGATCGACGGCGCCGGCACGTTGGTTTGGGGGTGTTTTCCCCGGATGGACGGAGACGCGGTGTTTTCAGCCCTGCTGAACGACGCCCGCACCGCTCATGATCCCAGGGCCCATGATCCCAGGGAAGGCACCTTCTCGCTGGAACTGGTTGACCAGTTGCATAGCGA
The DNA here is from genome assembly GCF_011022235.1 of Magnetospirillum aberrantis SpK. Classification (GTDB taxonomy): domain Bacteria; phylum Pseudomonadota; class Alphaproteobacteria; order Rhodospirillales; family Magnetospirillaceae; genus Magnetospirillum; species Magnetospirillum aberrantis. The sequence goes on from NZ_JAAIYP010000034.1 coordinate 197,087, forward strand.
CCAAAGTTATCTCGCCAACTCGGCCATTCTGCGGACAACGCTTTACGACCACCACGGCGGCGTGGTCGAGATCACCGACTTCGCGCCGCGCTTCGCCCTTTACGAACGCATTTACCGGCCGCCGATGATCGTCCGTCGCATCCGTCCGGTGAAAGGGCGCCCCCGGCTGACGGTTCGGGTCCGGCCCCGTTTCGACAATGGCGGCATCCGCCCGGAAATCACCCGTGGCAGCAACCACATCCGCTATGTCTCGCCGGCCCAGACGCTGCGTCTGACCACCAACGCCCCCATCTCGTACCTGATCGAGGAACGGCCCTTCCTACTGGATCGGCCGGTCGACCTGTTGCTGGGAAGCGACGAAAGCCTTCAGGCCGGCATCGAGACCACGGCCCGCGACCTGTTCGAACGGACCTGGGACCATTGGCGCAGTTGGGTCCGTTCGCTGTCCATCCCGTTCGAATGGCAAGACGCGGTCATCCGGGCCGCCATCACCCTCAAGGTGTGCAATTTCGAGGAAACCGGCGCCATCGTCGCGGCGCTGACCACCTCGGTTCCCGAGGCGCCGGAAACCGAACGGAACTGGGATTACCGTTTCTGTTGGCTGCGCGACGCCTATTTCGTCATCCATGCGCTCAACCGGTTGGGTGTGACGCGGACCATGGAAGACTACCTTCGTTTCATCAACGACATCGTTGAAGAAGCGACCGAAGGCGAATTGCGCCCGGTCTACGGCATCGCCCGCGACACCGCCATCGAGGAAGTGGTGGTCCCTCACCTTTCCGGCTATCGCGGCTTTGGGCCGGTCCGTGTCGGAAACCAAGCCTATCTTCAGGTCCAGAACGACGTCTATGGCAGCGTGGTCCTGGCCTCGACCCATGCGTTCTTCGACCAGCGTCTGGGATATCCCGGCGGCAATACCTTGTTCGAACAGCTCGAACGCTTGGGCAACCGCGCGGTGGCGCTGTTTGACAAGCCGGATGCCGGGCCATGGGAATTGCGCACCATCGCCTCCGTCCACACCTTCTCGGCGGTCATGTGCTGGGCGGCCTGTGATCGTCTGTCCAAGATCGCCAACCGCCTGGGCATGGCCGACCGCGCCTCTTATTGGCGGCGCGAGGCCGACCGTATCCACACCATCATTTGCGAACAGGCCTGGAACCCGGATGTGGGCAGCTTCGTCTCGACCTTCGGTGGCCGCGACATGGACGCCACCTTGCTGTTGCTGCACGAGGTGGACTTCCTGTCCGCCGACGACCCACGCTTCGCCGCCACGGTGGATTGCGTCGCTCGCACCCTCAAGGTCGGCGACTATCTCTACCGCTATGTCGCCGAGGACGATTTCGGCAAGCCCAAGACGGCTTTCGTCATTTGTGTCTTCTGGTACATCGACGCCCTCGCCGCCCTGGGCCGCCGCCAGGAAGCCCGTGAATTGTTCGAAACCGTCTTGCGTCAGCGTAACGCCCTGGGGTTGCTGTCCGAAGACATCGACCCGCGCAGCGGCGAATTGTGGGGCAATTTCCCCCAAACCTATTCCATGGTCGGCCTGATCAATTGCGCGGTGCGGCTGTCCCGTCATTGGGAGGAAGCTTTCTGACAAAAGCGCATGCCCTGGCGGACGGACTGCATTACCTTGCCGATGCGGCACCGTTTCCTCAGGAGGTTTCCTTGCGTCCCATCGACCGTCTGCTGGACATCATGGTCACCTTGCGCGATCCCGAGCGCGGCTGTGCCTGGGATCGCGAGCAGACCTTCGCCACCATCGCGCCCTACACCATCGAGGAAGCCTACGAGGTCGCCGACGCCATCGACCATGGCGACATGGCGGCGCTGAAGGACGAGTTGGGCGACCTGCTGTTCCAGGTGGTGTTCCATTCCCAGATGGCATCCGAAGCCGGTTCCTTCGTGTTCGACGACGTCGCAAAGGCTATTGCCGACAAGATGGTCCGTCGCCACCCCCACGTTTTCGGCGACGCCGAGATCCGCGACGCCGATACCCAAACGGTGGCGTGGGAAGCCACCAAGGCCGACGAACGCGCCGCCAAGGGGCATGACAGCGTGCTTGATGGCGTGGCCCGTTCCCTGCCTCCCATGACACGTGCGCTGAAGTTGCAGAACCGTGCCGCCCGCGTCGGTTTCGACTGGGCGGGGCCTTTGGATGTGATTGCCAAGATCGTCGAAGAAGTCGATGAAATAAAACATGAAATCAATATCGAGGCAGAGTTCGACCGTATCGAGGACGAGATGGGCGACGTTCTCTTTGCTTGCGTCAACCTTGCCCGCAAGCTCAAAATCGACCCGGAAGGCGCGCTGAAGCGTGCCAACGCCAAGTTCGACCGTCGCTTCCGCCATGTGGAACGCGAGTTGTCTGCCGCCGGACGCCGGCCCGAGGATGCCACGCTGGACGAGATGGAAGCGCTGTGGATCGACGCCAAAGGGATCGAGCGCAAGGGAGAGCGCAAGGAATGACCCGGTCTTTTCTGGCCCGTGTGGCGACGGTGGTCGCCCTGACCCTGGGACTCGCCTCCTGCTACATCCCGGATAACTTCCACAGCGAATTGCGGCTGTCACGTTTCGGCGATTGGGCGGTTACCTTCGATGGCGACCTGATCTATGCGCCGATCATGCACGATTATGCCGAAGGCAAGATCACGGCCGATAACGAAGAAGAGAAAAACCAAAATATCTACAAGGACTTGGTGCGCGATCCTGCCATCAAGGCCATCCAGCGGATCGGCAAGGGCCGTTTCAACATCAAATACGAACGCATGGGGCGGTTGGGCAAGGTTCAGCTTTCCGCCCTGTTGCGGCGAGACGCCCGTCTGTTGGCGCTGAAATCGGCCGAGGACGGCACCATCACCATTGCCGGAAACGGCGTGCGACCCGGCGACGCCCAACGCATGACCGAATTGGGGATCGGCATGCGCGGCGAGTTCCGTATCACCACCGACGGCAACGTCTTGCGCCACAACGCCAACGAGGTGCGGCCGTTCGGGCAGTACCGCGTTTACATCTGGAAGGTGGAAAACGCCTTCTCGCCCTCGCCTATCCTGGTGATGCAGCGCGAGGACGACCCGCAACGTCCGCTTGAGGAGAAATGATTCCATGACCGATTGGAGCCAGCGCACGGTGCTGATTACCGGCGCCACTGCCGGTTTCGGCACCGCCATCGCCCGCCGTTTCGCCGCGCTGGGGGGCCGGTTGGTACTCAGTGGCCGCCGTGGCGACCGTCTGGAGGAATTGAAGGCCGAGTTGGGAGTGCCGGTACATCCGTTGGTACTGGACGTGCGCGACCGCCAAGCGGTGTTCGACGCCGTCGCCGCCCTGCCCGCGCCGTTCGCCGATATCGACGTCCTGGTCAACAACGCCGGCTTGGCGCTGGGGCTCAATCCGGTTGACTCCGCCAATGTCGAGGATTGGGAAACCATGGTCGACACCAACCTCAAGGGGGTGATGGCGGTGACCCGTGCGGTGTTGCCCGGCATGGTGGCCCGCAATCGCGGCCATGTGATCAACATTTCCTCGACAGCCGGCTCCTACCCCTATCCCGGCTCGACCATCTACGGCGCCACCAAGGCGGCTGTCACCATGTTCTCGCTGAACATGCTGGCCGATCTGGTCAAGACCAAGGTACGGGTGACCAACATCGAACCGGGCTTGTGTGGCGGCTCGGAATTCTCGTTGGTGCGGTTCAAGGGCGACCCTGACGCGGCGGCCAAGGTTTATGCGGGCACCGAACCTCTAACGCCAGAAGATGTCGCTGAATCAGTGGTCTGGGCAGCAACATTGCCGCCGCATGTCAACATCAACCGCATCGAGATGATGCCCACTTGCCAGGCCCCGGCAGGGCTGGCGGTGCATCGCGAGGGCTAATCGATCAGCGGCGCCAGATCCCACCAACTGGCTTGACCGGGGGCCAGCAAAAGCTGGCCGTCGGCATGCAGGACCGGTGTATAGGCCGATCCGTCCATCATGGCGCCATATCCGCCAGCCTCGGCGTGGATCAGCACGCCGGCGGCGTGGTCCCACGGCATCAGCTTCTTGAAATGGGCAAAATGCAACTTGCCGGTGACCAGATCCAGGTAGTCGTGGGCGGCGCTGCCGCGTCGGGCCACATGCAACACATGCTCGGCCACCCGGCCCCGTTTCTTCACTGAACCAGCCATTTGGGCCAACGGTACCTCGGCCGACACGCGCAGACGGGTATCGGCGCGCCAAGCGCCCTGCCCCCTGTGAGCGGTGATGGTGCGGTTGGGCACCGGATCGTGAATCCATCCCGCCTGGGTGACACCATCGATCACCAGGGCGACCACCACCGCGAAACGCGGGTTGTTGTGGGCGAAGTTGGCGGTGCCGTCCACCGGGTCGATCACCCACACCACGCCGGGGCGTTCCAGGGCGGTCATCAAGGCCGGATCGGCCTCGACCCCTTCCTCGCCGACCACCGATCCGGGCATGACCTCGCACAACCGGCGCGCCAGCACCTTTTCCGCCTCGATGTCGGCTTCGGTCACCAGTTGGTTCGGTTTCTTTTCATGGATCTGGGCAGCGCTGAGGTTCTTGAAACGCGGCAAGATTTCACTTTCCGTCGCTTCGCGAATGATTCCGCAGACCAAATCCATGTCGACGACGCTCATCCCCGCCTTCCTTCGGCCTGACGTTGCTGGAAGCGCTGCACGTCAACGGGATCGAGACGCACGCGCACATGCGCGACGGATTCGTCGTCGTGCCGCTCGGTCACCTCGCCATGGCGGTACAGCCAAGCCAGGGTGGCGCCATCGCTCAACGGCACTTCGGCATCCAGTGTTTCACGGCCCGCCGACAGGCTTTGGTCAAGGCAAGCCAGCAACTCGTCCACCCCCTCGCCGCTCAGCGCCGAGACCGGCAGGGTCAGGGGGCGGCGTCGGGCCTGGTTCAATACCTCGACCCGTGCCGTGTCGTCCAACAGGTCGATCTTGTTCAACGCCTCGACCAAACCGCGATCGACCACTTCGGACAGGCCGAGATCCTTCAGCACCAGTTCGACGTCGGTCGCCTGGGCCACGGTGTCGGGATGGGCGACATCGCGCACATGGACGACGACATCGGCCTCCAGCACCTCTTCCAGGGTGGCGCGAAAGGCGGCGACCAGTTCGTGCGGCAGGTCCGACACGAAGCCCACGGTGTCGGACAGGATGATTTCGCGCCCCGACGGCAGCTTGAGGCCGCGCATGGTCGGGTCAAGGGTGGCGAACAACATGTCCTTGGCCATCACCTCCGCCCGCGTCAGGCGGTTGAACAGCGTGGACTTGCCGGCATTGGTGTACCCGACCAAGGCGACGATGGGATACGGAATTTTGCGCCGCGCGCTACGGTGCAATTCGCGCGTCCGTTTGACCTCGTCCAATTCCCGCTTCAGCTTGACGATGCGCTCGCCGATCATGCGGCGGTCGGCCTCGATCTGGGTTTCGCCGGGGCCTCCCATGAAACCAAAACCGCCGCGCTGGCGTTCCAGGTGGGTCCATGATCGCACCAGCCGCGAACGCTGGTAGCTGAGCGCAGCCAATTCCACCTGAAGCGTACCCTCGCGGGTACGGGCCCTTTCGCCGAAAATTTCCAGAATCAGGCCGGTGCGGTCGATGACCTTGCACGCCCAGGCTTTTTCCAGATTGCGCTGCTGAACCGGCGACAAATGACCGTCGACGACGGCCAGGGAAATCTCGGTGTCCTTGATGATTTCCGCCAAACGTTCGACCGCGCCCTTGCCCAAAAGCGTGGCGGGCCGGCGTTTGGCGACCGGCACCACCTGAGCCTCGACCACGTCAAGGTCGATGGCGCTGGCCAACCCGACCGCTTCGTCCAACCGCGCTTCAGGCAGGCGGACACCACCCTCCGCCGCCTTCAGGGCGGGGTGGACGACGATAGCGCGCTGGCGGGGGGAACCGGTTGGCCCGGCCTGTCCGCTGGACACTTATTCTTCGCCGCCTTCCTTGGCCGACGGCTCGAACAACTGGACGGGGGTGGACGGCATCACGGTCGAGATGGCGTGCTTGTACACCAATTGGGTGTGACCGTCGCGGCGCAGCAGCACCGAGAAATTGTCGAACCAGGTGACGATGCCTTGCAGCTTCACCCCGTTGACCAGGAAGATCGTAACCGGAGTCTTGTTCTTGCGGATGTTGTTGAGAAACACATCCTGTACGTTTTGCGACTTTTCGGCGGACATGGTGGTAATCCGTTCTTATTGCCCGAAGGACATCGTGTGATAGGCCTTGGGAAGATCCTCCCCAAAGTCACCTTCGTTACCATCAAATTGGGGATATGGGAACCGCAAGTTCGCTGACAAGAGCGACCATTGCCGCACAATTTTCCAGGTAATACACCGGCGGGTGGGACGGGAACTCACCCGGTCGGGGAGGTTCTGGTCTGACCAGTACCGGAACGCAGCCGCAATTGACCGCACATTGCAGGTCGATATGGGAATCGCCGGCGAACCACACCGACTGCCCCGGCGCGATGCCCGAGCCGTCAAGCGCCATCAACACGGGTGCCAGGGCCGGTTTGTCGGCTTCGGCGTCGTTAGCGCCAACCAGGGCGGCGAATAGATCGGTCCAACCCAGCACTTCGGCTTCCTTGCGCAGAAAGGTGCCGCGTTTGTTGCTGACCACGCTCAGATGGATGCCGGCATCCTTGAAGGCCCTCAACATCTCGGCTGCGCCGGGCAGAGGCCGCAGGTGCGAGAGATGGATGGATTCGAAGCTTTTGGTAAAGACGTCACGGGCCTCGGGCCAGCGTTCGCCGAACATCTGCGGAAACGAATCGCGCATCGAGGCGGCGACGTTGGCCTGGGTCTCGACCATGTCCCATTCCGACATGCCGAAATGGCGGAAGGTCATATTGTAAGATTCCTGGATGCATACCCAGGAATCGACCAAAGTGTTGTCCCAGTCGAAGACGATGGCGCGTGGCCTGCTCACTTTTTGCGAAGCTCCTGGTAAAGGGCCCTGAGATGCAAGGTGATGGGGCCGGGATGCCCCTCACCTACCCTGAGGCCGTCGATCCGGGTGACCGGCAGCACGGTGACGGTGGTGCCGGTGACGAAGGCTTCGCGGGCGGCCATGGCCTCGGTCACGGTGAAGGGACGCTCTCCCACCTCGATACCCGCCTTGCGCGCCAGTTCGATCACGTTGGCCCGTGTCACCCCGGACAGGATGGCGCCATCGGCCGGATGGGTCAGAAGCGCGCCGTCCGCGGCGACGATAAAGGCGTTGGCCGCCGTCGCCTCGGTGACAAATCCGCCGGAATCCACCAGCCACGCCTCGGCAGCGCCGCTTTCTTTGGCCGATTGCCGGGCCAGCAGGTTGGGCAACAGGCCGACTGTCTTGATGTCGGGCCGCCGCCACCGCTGGTCGGACCGGGTGACCACGGCGATTCCCTTCTCCACCGCCTCGGTTGACGGCCCCTTGCTGGTCCAGGCGCCGACCACCAGGGTCGGCGGCGTTTCGGCGGGAAAGGTATGGTTGCGGGGTGCCGTACCGCGCGACACCTGGACATAGACCACGCCGTCGCGCACCCGGTTCATGTCGGCGACACGGCCCATGATCAGGGCCAGCACCGCCCGACGCACCGGCCAGGCGATGGCCAGCGCCCCCAAAGAGCGCTCAAGACGGTCCAGATGTTGTTCTAGATGGCACAACCGGCCGGTAACCACCGGGGCCACTTCGTAGACGGAATCGGCGAATTGGAAGCCACGGTCTTCCACATGCACCGCCGCTTCGTGGTGCAGGCAATATTGACCGTTCACATAGGTCACACGGGCCATCAGAAATACTCCAACCGCACCGAGAACATCTTTTCGACCTTCTTCACCGCTTCGGCGGTGGCGAACAAAACGACACGGTCGCCGGCCTGGACCACGGTGTTGCCGCGCGGACTGATGACCGTGCCATTGCGCACCACGGCCCCCAACAGAACCCCGACCGGCAGCTTGACGTCGCGCAGCGGCTTGCCCACCAGGCTTGAGGTCTCGAGCGCATCGGCCTCGATCAGTTCGCCGAACCCTTCGTGCAGGGAATGGACGGCATGGATGCGGCCACGGCGCACGTGCTGCAAGATGTTCGAGACGGTGATGGCACGCGGGTTGATCACCACGTCAACCCCCAAGGGGCCGACCAACGCCTTGTAGGACGCCTTGTTGATCAGGGTCATGGCGCGGCGCGCCCCGCTGCGTTTCGCCAGCAAGGCCGCCAGGATGTTGGTCTCGTCGTCGTTGGTGACCGAAACCACGGTTTCTGCGGTGGAGACCCCGGCTTCGGTCAGGATCTCCATGTCCAGGACGTCGCCGTTCAGGACCACCGAGCGGGTCAGGGTCTTGGCGACGAACTCGGCACGTTCCTTGTTGATCTCGATGATCTTGATGGCGACGTTGGGATGCTGGGCCTCGATCTGCTGCGCCAGGAACAGACCGATATTGCCGCCGCCGAACACCACGATACGCCGCGCTTCCTGGTCTTCGCGGCCGAACGCCGCCAACGCCCGGCCCACATGCTGGGTATCGACGACGAAATAGACCTCATCGCCTTCGAGCATCTGATCCTCGGCGGTCGGCACAATGGGCTTGCCGTCGCGGACAATGCCGATAACCACGATGGTCAGGTCGGGAAACAGCACGGTCAACTGTCTCAGCGGCGTGTTGATCAAGGGGGTATCGGGATTGCAACGCACGCCGATCAGCCGCACCTTGTCGCCGGCCAGCGGAATGACGTCGATGGCGCCGGGCACCTGTAGACGCCGGGTGATGGCCCGCGCCACCTCGATTTCCGGGCTGATGATGACGTCGATGGGCATGTGCTCGCGCGAGAACAAGGTCGCCCACATGGGCTGAAGATAGGATTGCGAGCGGATACGCGCGATCTTCGTCGGCACGTCGAACAGCGAATGCGCCACCTGACACGCCACCATGTTGACTTCGTCGGCATGGGTGACGGCGATCAGCATGTCGGCGTCGCCGGCACCGGCCTGTTCCAGAACAGACGGCTGCGAGGCATGCCCCAGCACGGCCTGGACATCCAACGTGTCGGTGATCTTGCGGATCAGTTCCGGCCGCTGGTCGATGACCGTGACGTCGTTGTTCTCGCTGGCCAGGTAATGGGCGATGTTGAAACCGACCTGGCCGGCCCCGCACACGATGACCTTCATGCCCGTCCCCTTAAAGTGTGGCCGTCAACTGCGGGCCTTTTCGTCGGTGTTGACCCCAAGCAGCTTGAGCTTGCGGTGCAGCGCCGAACGTTCCATGCCGACAAACGCGGCGGTTCGCGAGATGTTGCCGGAGAACCGGTTGACCTGAGCCAACAGATACTCGCGTTCGAACAATTCGCGGGCCTCGCGCAGCGGAAGCGTCATGATCTCGCTGGATTTCTCCCAACGCAAGACCACCGGGGTAATCGCATTGATTTCATTGGGCAGCATGTCGGCGCGTACCGGCTCGGACGCGTCGCCCGGCGCCATGATCAGAACCCAATCGATGGCGTTGCGCAACTGGCGCACGTTTCCCGGCCAGTCATAGGCCTGAAGGGCCGCCAACGCGTCCTCGCCCAACTGACGCGGCTGGGTGCCGGCGGCCTGGGCGGCAAGATGCATGAAATGGCGGGCCAGGGCCGGGATGTCTTCCTTGCGCTCACGCAAGGCCGGCACCCGGAACGGCACCACGTTCAGGCGGTAATAAAGATCCTCACGCAGACGACCGGCCGCCATCTCGGACTGAACGTCACGGTTGGTGGTGGCGATCACCCGCACGTCCACCTCGACCCGCTGGCCTCCCCCCACCCGCTCGAACGTCTGGTCCTGAAGGACGCGAACGATCTTGCCTTGGGTCTCAAGCGGCATGTCGGCCACTTCGTCCAACAGCAACGTACCGCCATGGGCCATTTCGAACGTGCCGATCTTGCGCGGGCTGTCCGGGGTTTCGCCATGTTCGGTACCGAACAGCTCGATCTCCATGCGGTCGGGATGCATGGCGGCGCAGTTCAGCACCACGAACGGTCCCTCGGCCCGGCGCGACCGGTTGTGGATGATCCGGGCCACCACTTCCTTGCCAGAACCGGCCGGCCCGGTGATCAACACACGGGAATTGGTCGGCGCCACCTTGTCCAACGCCTGACGGACCTGCTGCACGAACGGTGAATTGCCGACAAGTTCGGTCACCGGCGCCGCCGAGCCGGCACGCAAGCGCAATTCCTTGTTTTCACGACGCAGGTTGGCGGCCTCGATGGCGCGCTCGACGATGATCAACAGGCGGTCGGTCTGAAACGGTTTCTCGATGAAGTCGTAGGCACCGATCTTGATGGCTTCGACCGCCGTCTCGATGTTGCCGTGACCCGAGATCATCACCACCGGCACGTCGGGATGGTCGCGCTTGACCTCGGACAGGATGCCCAGCCCGTCCAGCTTCGACCCTTGCAACCAGATATCTTGGACGATCAGGCTGGGTCGTCGGGCACGCACCGCCTCGATCGCGGCGTCGGAATTGGCCGCCTCGCGGGTGGAATAGCCTTCGTCCTCAAGGATGCCGGCGATCAGGGCGCGAATATCGGCCTCGTCGTCGACGATCAGAATGTCATGCGCCATGGGTTGCCGTGTGCTCTGCGGACGCGGAAGCGGCCGGTTTCTCGGTATCGCGGAAGATCAGACTGACGCGGGCACCGCCACCGGAAGCGTCCTCCAAGATGAGATCACCGCCATGGTCTTCCATGATTTTCTTGACGATGGCAAGACCTAATCCGGTGCCCTTGGCCCGCGTCGTCATATAGGGTTCGGTCAGGCGGTCGCGGTTTTCCTTGGGCAATCCCTTGCCGTTGTCGGTCACATCCACCCGCCAGAAATCGCCATTTTGTTCGAGACGCAAACGGATGCGCCCAGGGGCAAGATCCTGTCCCTCGCGGCCGTGGATGGCCTCGACCGCGTTCTTCAGCAGGTTGGTCAGCGCCTGTCCGATCAGACGGCCGTCACAGGTCTGAGGCGCCGGACCATCGGGAAGCTCTGCCTCGAAGGAAACGTCTGGATAGCCGGTGCGTTGCAGGAATACCGCATGGCGGCAAATCTCGGTCAAATCCTCGGGCTTCATCTGCGGCGCCGGCATCCGCGCGAAGGATGAGAACTCGTCCACCATGCGGCCGATGTCGCCGACCTGACGCACGATGGTTTCCACAAGCTTTGAGTAAGTCTCAGGATCGCTTTGTATCTCTTTGAGATATTTGCGCTTCAGCCGCTCCGCTGAAAGTTGGATCGGAGTCAGCGGGTTCTTGATCTCGTGGGCGATACGCCGGGCCACATCGGCCCAGGCGGCGGTGCGCTGGGCCGACACCAATTCGGTGATGTCGTCGAAAGTGACCACATAACCGATGGTTTCGCCGGCCAATTGCTCGGCTGCCGCCCGCACCAAAAGGATACGTGAGCGGCCGTCGCGGAACAGCTTGATCTGTTGCTGCCCCAACCGGTCGGGACGGCGGCGGCATTCGTCGACACATTCCGCCAGTTCGGGCGCCACCACCGGCAACGGTTTGCCCACAGCCTGTTCGGGGTCCAGTCCGAGCATGTCGCAGGCGGAACGGTTGGGCAGATGCACCAGCCCGTCGCGATCCAACCCAATGACCCCGGCGGAAACGCCGGACAGCACCGTTTCGGTGAAGCGCGACCGTTCGTCCAGTTCCCGGTTGGCCTCCACCAGATCGCGGCGCTGGCTTTCCAATTGTTCGGTCATGCGATTGAAGGCGCGGGCCAGGGTGCCGACCTCGTCGGCGCCTTCTTCCGCGACCTTGACGTTCAGATTGCCGGCGCGAACCTTGTCGGCGGCGTCGATCAGTCGGGCGATGGGGGTCGCCAGAGACCGGGCCATGGTCAACCCCACCCACACCGCCGCCAACAGCAGCAACAGCGAGATCACCGCGAACACCAACGAGAACGCCCGTTCCAACCCGGCCCGGCGCCCCTCCAGGCGTTCGTATTCGGTCACCGCCGCCGACGTCTGCTCCATGTGGCCGATCACCTTGGGATCGACGAAGCGGCCAACGAACAGGTAGACCTCGCCATAGAAGTTTTGCAGGCGGACCAAAGCACGGACTCGGTCGTCGTCGTCGCTGGTCAGCACCGCGACTTCGCCGGAACGGGCTTTCTCATAGGCCCAATAAGGGATTTGTTCGACCCCGGACTCGATCGAGAATGCCAGCCCAGAGCGCGCCAACACCCGCCCTTGGCCTTCGAAGACAATGGCTTCGGTCAGGCCGCGGATAGCCGCCTGGTTGCCGATGAAGGCGGAGAAGCGCGGGCTGGAACGCACCAACTCGGCGCCTTCGCGGTTGATGTCGTTGGCCATGGCCAACGCATCGCCGCCGACGATCTGTTGATGTTCCTCAAGATAGGCCTTGGCCACCTGACGCGAGGCTTGAAGCGCGGTGCGGACCCGGTCGGAAAACCAGCTCTCGACACCGTAGCGGAAAAAGACGGTGGACCCCACCGACACCACGATGGCCGGCGTCACCGCCACCAGCGCGAACAAGATGACGAAGCGCAGATGCAGTTTCGAACCGGTGCTGCCTCGGCGCCCGGCCTGCCACACCGCCAGGATGCGAAGGCCGACGACCACGCCCAACGCCAGCAGCAAGCCCAGATCCAGCCCCAGCAGGGACAACACGGTACGGGGGTTGGGACCGATCGGGCCGGACACCGTCATGGCCAGGAAGGTCGCGGTCACCGACGGAATCACCGCCAGCGTCAACCCCAAGGCCACCTTGCGCGCCAGCCCCACCTGACGCGCCCACACCATCAAACGCGGGAACAATCGGCGACGGTCGCTGGACATGGCGTTACTTCAGGCCGCCGCGCGCCACTGGAATGTCGAGATCGCGGATCTTCTTGCGAAGCGTGTTGCGGTTGAGCCCCAGAATCTGCGCGGCCTTGATCTGGTTGCCGCGCGTCGCCTCAAGCGCCAGGGTGATCAACGGCCGCTCCACCTCGCGCAGGACGCGGTCATAAACGCCGGGTGGAGGCAGGTTGTCGCCGTGGCTGTTGAAATATTCCCGCAAGTGCCGCTCGACCGTGCTCGACAACCCCTCGCCTTCCACAGCACCCATGGCATCGACGGTGGGCATGCCACCGGCCAACTCGGCCTCGATCACCTCGATGCCGATGACTTCCTGGGAATAAAGCGCGGCCAGACGGCGTACCAGATTTTCCAGCTCGCGCACGTTGCCCGGCCAGCGGTGGCGCTTGAGCCGGTCCATGGCCTGGGCGTCGATGGTCTTGGCCGGCAATCCCTCTTGGGCGGCCAGGGACAGGAAATGACGCACCAGTTCCGGGATGTCTTCGGCGCGTTCGCGAAGCGGCGGCAAACGGATCGGCACCACGTTCAGGCGATAGAACAGATCCTCGCGGAACAGCCCTTGGCGAATCAGTTGGGTCAGGTCGCGGTGGGTGGCGGCGACGATCCGAACATTGGCCCGGATGGGGGTGCGGCCGCCGACGGTGGTGTATTCGCCTTCCTGCAACACGCGCAACAGCCGGGTCTGTGCCTCGGGCGGCATGTCACCGATTTCGTCCAGGAACAAGGTACCACCCTCGGCCTGCTCGAACCGACCGGCGGCACGTTGGGTGGCGCCGGTGAAAGCCCCCTTTTCGTGGCCGAACAACTCGCTTTCGATCAGTTCGCGGGGAATGGCTGCCATGTTGATGGCGACGAACGGGCCGTTGCGGCGCTTGCCATAATTGTGCAGCGCGCGAGCCACCAATTCCTTGCCGGTTCCCGATTCGCCGGTGATCATCACCGTCAGGTCGGTGCCCATCAGGCGCGCCAGCGTGCGGTAAATCTCCTGCATGGCCGGCGAGCGGCCGATCAGCGGCAGCTTCTCCTCATCCTCCGGGCCCTCACCACCATCGGCCGGATTGTTGCGCGGAGCCGTCAATGCTCGGTTAACGACGGCCACCAGTTCCTTGAGATCAAATGGTTTTGGCAGATATTCGAAGGCGCCGCGCTGGGTCGCCTTGACCGCCGTCAGCAGCGTGTTTTGCGCGCTCATGACGATGATCCGCATGTCGGGGCGGATCTTCTTGATGCGTGGCAACAGGTCGAGACCGCTTTCGTCGGGCATCACCACGTCGGTGATGACCAGATCCCCTTCGCCCTCGGACACCCAGCGCCACAGCGTCGAGGCGTTGCCGGTGGTGCGAACTTCGTAGCCGGCGCGTCCCAGCGCCTGGGCAAGAACGGTGCGAATGCCGCGGTCGTCATCGGCGACCAGAATGGTGGAAGTGGTATTCATCGCTTAGATGTCGTCCCCTTCTTGGACCATGGGCAACATGACCCGGAAGATGGTGCGGCGTGGCATGCTGTCGAACTCGACGATGCCGCCATGGTCACCGACAATTTTGGCGACCAAAGCAAGTCCCAATCCAGAACCGGAAGCCTTGGTGGTCACGAACGCATCGAACAGATGCGAACGCAAATCCTCGGGGATACCGGGGCCATTGTCCTGAATGCTCACCACCAGCGGCAGGTGGCGCCGGGTCTCGGACCCCGCCACCGCCAGACGCACCCCGTGCTGATAGGCGGTGGAGATGACGATTTCACCGCCATCGGCGGGAACCGCCTCGGCGGCGTTCTTCACCAGATTCAGGAACACCTGGATCAATTGGTCGCGATTGCCGAAAACCGGCGGCAAGGACGGATCGTAATTCTCGATGATACGGACGTTACGGCCGAAACCGTTTTCGGCCAGCCGGCGCACGTGTTCCAACACCTGGTGGATGTTGATGGCGACCCGGTCCACCGGCGGCTTGTCGGAAAATACTTCCATACGATCGACAAGCGCCACGATGCGGTCGGCTTCATCCACGATCAACCGGGTCAGCACGCGGTCGTCCTCGTTGGCGGTGCCTTCCAGCAATTGGGCGGCACCGCGGATACCAGACAACGGGTTCTTGACCTCGTGCGCCAGCATGGCGGCCATGGCGGTGACCGAGCGAGCCGCGTTGCGGCTGGCCAACGACCCGCCGATCTTCAGCGCGATCGATTGTTCGTGCAGCGAAAGCACCACATGGCCCGGAGTTTCGGCGATGGGAGCCGCCTGAACGGTGACCGTGCGATGGCCAGTGCGCGGCGTATCGAGCGCGATGCCATATTCCGAAACCACCAGGGCATTGTCGCGTGCCTGGAAAACCAGGGACAACACCGGGCTGTCGGCCGGCAACAGGTCGGTAAGCGGGCGGCCGCACAGATAGCTGGCGCCCGACTGGAACAATTGTTCGGCGGCGGCGTTGACGTATTGGATGACGTCGCGCCCGTCCACGGCGATGACCGCGCTGGCCAACGCCCCCAGCACGACGGCCGGGTCCATGGCGGTTTGGGGGGGGCGCGGACGGAAGATGGCGGTGGCCTTACCCATCAAGCGGCGACCTTTTCCAGCAAAGGAAGATAAAACGACCGGACGGCCTCGCGCACGGCTTCGGCGTCGTGCATGCGGTTGACCTGAGCCCGGAAATCGGTGGAACCGCGCAAGCCCTTGGAATACCAGGCGATATGCTTTCTTGCCATGCGAACACCGGTTTCGCGACCGTAATGGTTCAGCATGGCCTCGAAATGCTCAAGCACGATATCCAGCTGTTCGGCCAGCGTAGGGTCGGCCAAGTGTTCGCCGGTGGCCAGAAAATGGGCGACCTGACCGGGAAACCACGGACGGCCATAGGTTCCGCGCCCGATCATGACACCGTCCGCGCCCGATTGCTCAAGCGCACGCACCGCGTCTTCCTGCGTCTCGATGTCGCCGTTGACCACCACCGGAATGGAAACGGCTTCCTTGACCTGACGCACGAATCCCCAATCGGCGGTGCCGGTATAGAATTGCTGGCGGGTCCGGCCGTGCACGGTGACCATCTTGATCCCGCATTCCTGGGCGATCCGGGCCAGACGCGGGGCGTTCAGGCTGTTTTGGTCCCAGCCCATGCGGCACTTCAGGGTGACGGGAACATCCACCGCCTTGACGGTGGCTTCCATCAGCTTGCCGGCCAGCACCTCGTCCTTCATCAGGGCCGACCCAGCCTCGCCCTTGACCGCCACTTTCTTGACCGGACAGCCCATGTTGATGTCGATGATCGCCGCGCCGCGACCGGCGTTCATCCGCGCGGCTTCCGCCATCACTTCCGGTTCGCAGCCGGCAAGCTGGACCGAAATGGGCTGTTCGACATCGGTGTGGGCAACCATCTGCATGGTCTGGCGGGTTTCACGGATCATCGCCTGACTGGCGATCATCTCGGACACCACCAAGCCGGCCCCCATACGCTTGACCAGACGGCGGAACGGCATGTCGGTCACCCCCGACATGGGGGCAAGGATCACCGGGTTGTCGAGGGCAACCTGACCGACGGCAAGGGAATGACGAATTCGTGTCTGCATGAGTGCGTATTTATTATGCAGACCATGCCCAGCGCAACGGCAAAAGCCATTTGACACTGAACATTTTCGCGGCAAATGCCTAAAGCACCACCTGGGTAACGAATTTCACGCCGGGAAAAGCCAGGACCAACAACAGATACGCCACCAGAACCACACGGGCGGCGATGCGTCCACGCACGCCGCAGACACGGTGCCCCAGCAAAAGCGCACTGATCAGGCCAAAGGCGATCAACGACAGCAGGGTCTTGTGGTCCAATTTCCAGACCACCCCGGTTTCGAAATACTGGGTCGCCAGTCCTGAAGCGATTCCAAGGCCCAGGATCACCTCGCTGGACAGCAAAAGCCACCCCGACAGACGCTCGGAATCCACCACCGACGGCAACATCCTGGTCAGACGGGTCGGCCGCTTGCGTTTAAGCGCCCGTTCCTGAAGGAACACCGCCAGCGAGGCGACCGCCGCCAGGGTCAGCAAGGCATAGGTCAGAACCGAAACAAGGATGTGCAGGTCGATCCAGAACGCCGGCGCGCCACCGGCCATGGGCCGGGGTTCGCCACGGGCGATCGAAGCCACAAGGCCGACCGCCGCGAGATAAGGCATCAGCAATGGCCCCAGACGCCAGCCGGACGGCACAACCGCCGACAAAACCGCGAACAGTACGGTGGTGGTGGCGACGCTGACCCACAAGGCGGTGCCGAGGTCGGTCTGCCACGCCCCCGAAACCAGTGCCAGGGAAAAGACCGAGGTCGCGATGACGGCCATCCCGACAACGATCCAAAAGGCAGCGTCCCGCCGTGCGCCGCCGCGCAGCGGCACAAGAGCGGCGGGAACGAGGGACGCCAAGGCGACAGCGTTGAGGAGCACGGGTGTAGACATGGCGCGACTATACCACCGTTTGCGAATGGGAAAAGGCCGAGCCTGCGAGCACCTGCTCTTGGCAGACGCGGCGCGGGCGCATAGGCTGCTCGGCCACGGGCAAAGGAGGACAGGAATGGCGAAAGTGGTGGCGTTGGTGGTGGCGGCCGGACGTGGCCGCCGGTTTGGCGGCGACATGCCCAAGCAATACCAATCCCTGGCTGGCCGGCCGGTGCTGCGTCACACCCTGGCCCGTCTTGCCGCCAATCCGCAGGTGGACGCGGTCCGCGCCGTCATCCATTCCGACGACCTCGATCTCTATGCCGAGGCGGCCGCCGGGCTGGGATTGCTGGAACCGGTATTCGGCGGCGAAACCCGCCAGGACTCGGTGCGTCTTGGCCTGGAAAGCCTGTCTGCCCTGGGATGCGAGGTGGTGTTGATCCATGACGGCGCCCGCCCCTTTGTCGACACGGGAACGATCGCCCGCGTGGTCGCCGCCTTGGACAGCCATCCCGGCGCCGTCCCCGCCGTGGCGGTGGCGGACACCTTGAAACGGGGAAATGCCGGCCTGGTCGCCGGGACGGTCGACCGGGCGCATCTGTGGCGGGCGCAAACCCCGCAAGGTTTTCGCTTTCAGGACATTCTAGCCGCCCATCTGGCGGTCGCCGGCCAGGAACTGACCGACGACGCGGCCGTGGCGGAACAGGCCGGCCTGTCGGTCGCCCTGGTCCAGGGAAGCGAAGACAACTTCAAGATCACCACCACCGCCGACCTTGACCGTGCCGGCCGGGCTCTGTCCGGCCCCGGTGAAACCCGCATGGCCACCGGCTATGACGTCCATCGTTTCGCGCCGGGAACAGGGGTGTGGCTGTGTGGCGTCCAGATTCCCCACGATTTCGGGCTCGAGGGCCATTCCGACGCCGACGTGGCGTTGCACGCCGCCACCGACGCCCTGTTGGGAACCATCGCCGCCGCCGATATCGGGCGTCACTTCCCCCCCAGCGACCCGAAATGGAAGGGCGCCTCGTCCGACCGGTTCCTGGCCCATGCCGGGGCGTTGGTGGCGGGACTGGGCGGCCGCGTCGTCCATCTCGACATCACGGTGATCTGCGAACGCCCCAAGATCGGCCCCCATCGTGCCGCCATGCAGGCAAGGGTGGCGGAAATATTAGGCCTTTCCTACGACCGGGTCAGCATCAAGGCCACCACCACCGAAGGCCTGGGCTTCACCGGTCGGCGCGAGGGCATTGCCGCCCAAGCGGCGGCAACGGTGTGGCTTCCCGGTTAAGACCGCGTTTCGGCGGCGATCCAGGCCAGGAAAGCCGGATTGCCGCCGTCGATGGTCAGCGACACCACACAGGGGCAATCATAGGGGTGGCTGGCGCGCAACCGTTCGGTCAGGGCCGGGACCAGATCGGCGCGGGTCTTGAACAGAACGGCAATTTCGTCGTCCTGGTTCAGCTTACCGTCCCACCAATAAACCGAATGAATGGCTCCCAGCACGTTGGCGCAGGCCGCCAGACGTTCGGACACCGCCAGATTGGCCAGCCGCAAAGCCGTGTCACGGTCGGGCGCGGTGACATAGATCAGCCGGGCTTCCTCGCTCATTCCCCGCCTCCATTCGATACTGCCGCGTCATGATCGCGGCGCGCCTCAACTGCCATGGATGTTGCCGAGCGGCGATCCAGGATGTCTTCCAACACGTCCACACCTTCCACGACCCCCGAAGGTACGGCAACCTTCTGATCTGGAAGTGAAAACAACTTATGCAGTAGCCCCTCAAGCCCCCCTGTCAATTCCTGCGCGGTCGTCGGCAGGCACCGGCAGTGACGGGCCAGCCAGCGTTCGAGCGGCGGCGCCTCGGGCCAATCCGGCCGGGGCTCGTACAATACCGGCACACCGGCCAGACCGGCTTCACTGAAGGTCCCGTAGCCAGGTTTTCCAACAATCAGGTCGACCGAGGCGAACAGATCGGAGAAGGGCACGCCGGCCTTCTGCCACCGGGCCATGTCCGGCCGTCCCTCGGGAGTCGCGGCAAGCGTGCTGAGCCAGAACCAGCCAGGAACCTTCGGCCATCGTTCCTGATCGAGTCGGGGATCCACGCCGCCAAAAGCGATCATCCCCACCCGCACCCCGTTTTCCACCCGCAAGTTCCTGCGGATTTCACCACGCCGGTCGGCGCCCAATCGGGCAACGGGGCCGATGTCGCGAACGTTCGGCAGGCTCATGCTCTGAGCAGGTTGCGGCCGAAGAAACAGTTCGGCCTTGGCATAGGCCGCGCGCATCTCGGCCCGGAAAGGCTGACATTGCGGCAGATCGGCGAAAAAATGGTCCGCCAAGTCGGCCCAATTCAACGAGGAAAAGGCCACCACCGGAATGCCCGCCATCTCGGCGGCGGCAATGGTGACATAGGGCACGTTGGCCAACACCAGATCCGGGGCGGCGGACCGCAGCCGCTCCGCCTCACGCGCGACCAGAGCCGGAAAATCGGCATGCAGCGCCAGATAACGTTCGGCGCTGGCCGCAACGTCGACGGCGATGTCCGGGGTCATGACGAAACCGAAATCGGGAATGTCCGTCACATGTTCGAAATCGTCATAGCGGGTCGCCAGGAAATCGCGCGGCATGCCTGTTTGGATGGTCAGGCGCAGGTCGGGTCGCCGACGCCGCAACTCGGCCACCAACGGCGCGGTCATGGTGGCATGACCGAACCCATGCGGTGACAAGGCCACCCACAGATGCGGGGAAGAAAGGATCATGGCGGAAATAAAAGCATGGAGGATGAAAATGATAAAGCCCTGAAACCGGCTCGGCTTCAGGGCTTTATAATGGTCGGAGCGGCGGGATTCGAACCCACGACCCCCAGTCCCCCAGACTGATGCGCTACCGGGCTGCGCTACGCTCCGACCGGGCCAAGGACGATGAAATCCCTGGCATTTTATCCGAAGGAAACTCTTTCGGATGGGGGCTTTCGGCGGGTACCGCCGGAAGAGGGGCGCACTATACTCAGGAGCCCCCTGCCCCGCAACCCCCAAATTAACGGGGCTGCAAAAGACCGCGCAGGTGTTCCAACTCGCCCAGAAGGGCCTGCAATTCGCGGCGGGTTTCCGGCGAAATTTCCGGTGTGTGGGCGGATTGAACCACCGCGTCCTCCACCTCGACCGTGACGGGGGCAACCTCGCCGTCGTCCATGCCGCTGTCGTCCCCGGCCGCGTTCTCCGGTTCAGGCATGGGTTCGGGCTCGGCATCGTCCTCGGAATCGTTCCCCAGCGGCAATTCCACCTCGGCGGTCCGCACGGCCGCTGCGACGGCATCACGCACGCCGCCTTCGCGCAGCAGCTTCTGCACGCCCTTGATGGTATAGCCCTCACTGTAAAGCAGGTCACGGATACGGCGCAAAAGCACCACATCCTCGGGGCGGTAATAGCGCCGGCCGCCACCGCGCTTGAGCGGCTTGACCTGAGGGAACTTGCTTTCCCAGAAGCGCAGGACGTGCTGGGGCACGTCCAGTTCGTCGGCCACCTCGCTGATGGTGCGGAAGGCGGATTCCGACTTGCCGGAACGGCGGACTAAAGGAAGTTCGCCGTCGGCGGTCATCACAGCCCAGCCTTGGCCGAGGAAACCGGCCCTTCGTTGATCTTTTTCTTGAGCAGTTGCGACGGACGGAACACCAGAACCCGGCGCGGCAGAATGGGCACTTCCTCGCCGGTCTTGGGATTGCGTCCCACCCGCTGCCCCTTGGCGCGGACGGAGAAGCTGCCGAAAGACGAAATCTTCACCGATTCGCCGCGGGCCAGCGCCCCCGACAGCTCATTCAACACCGCTTCCAACAGATCCGCGGATTCATTGCGGGAAAGACCCACCTCTTGATAGATCGCCTCGCTCAACTGGGCGCGTGTGATGGTCTTTTCCGACATGACGCGACTTGCCTGAAAATGAAAGGGAATGGGATACAGACCCTATCCGCTTCGCGGAAAAGGGTCAATATCAAAGGGATGTGGGAAAACCTTAGCTCGGTTGCGCAAGAAAGCCTTGCCAGATACCGCAGCGCGGGATCAAAGGCGCGCCAGCGCCGACCCCCAGGTGAAACCGCCACCCATGGCTTCGAGCAGAACCAGATCGCCACGCTTGACGCGGCCATCGCCGAAAGCTTCCGCAAAGGCCAGAGGGATCGAAGCCGCCGAGGTGTTGGCGTGACGGTCAAGGGTGACCACCATGCGCTCCATGGGAAAGCCCAGCTTCTTGGCGGTACCTTCCAGGATGCGGCGATTAGCCTGATGCGGCACCACCCAGTCGATGTCAGCAGCGGTCAGGTCGTTGGCTTTCAGCGCCTCTCCCACCACTTCGGCCAGGTTCACCACCGCATGACGGAAAACCTCGCGCCCCTCCATCCGCAAATGCCCGACGGTCTGGGACGAGGACGGCCCGCCATCCACCTTGAGCAGGTCGTAGTGGCGACCATCGGAATGCAGGTGGGTGGACAAGATGCCGCGATCGGTGTTGCTGCCCTTTTCCCACGAACCGCGCAGAACCATGGCGCCAGCACCGTCGCCGAACAGAACACAGGTACCGCGGTCGTTCCAGTCGAGGATGCGCGAAAAGGTCTCGGCCCCCACCACCATGGCGGTCCGCACCTGCCCGGACTTGATGAAGTTGTCTGCCACCGACAGGGCATAGATGAAACCCGAGCACACCGCCTGGACGTCGAAGGCGAACCCAGAATTCATGCCCAGGCGCTGTTGCACGCGGGCGGCGGTGGCGGGAAAGGTGTTGTCGGGGGTGGCGGTGGCCACCACCAGCATATCCAGGTCCTCGGCCTTGATCTCGGCCGATTCCAGTGCCTTTCGCGCGGCGGCGACGGCAAGGTCGGAAGTGGTTTCATCCTCGGCCGCGATGTGGCGCTGGCGGATGCCGGTGCGCTCGATGATCCATTCGTCGGACGTGTCGACCATGCCCGCCAGTTCGGCGTTGGTCAGGATGCGGGACGGCAGATAGGAGCCGCAGCCAACGATGTGGGAGCGCAGAATCATTTTGCGGGATTATCCGTTTCCGGCGACACGCTGCGCGGCAGCGGCCTCCTGAGGTTTCAGGTGCTCCAGCTCCCGCCGGATGCGGTCGTTGTAGCCATGAGCCACCAGATCGACAGCGACGCCGACCGCGTTGGCAAAGCCGAAAGCGTCCGTGCCGCCGTGGCTTTTGACCGCGATGCCATTGAGGCCCAGGAACATGGCGCCGTTATAGCGACGGGGGTCGGTGCGCAACTTGACCTTGTTAAGGGCGCGGCGCGCCAACAAGTATCCCAACTTAGCCAGCAACGAGCTGCCGAACGCATGACGCAAAAAGCCCGAGAAGAACTTCACCGTGCCTTCGGCGGTCTTGAGCGCGATATTACCGGTGAAGCCATCGGTAACCACCACGTCCACGGTCCCGGCGCAGATGTCGTTGCCCTCCACGAATCCATGGAAACGGATCGGCAACTGGCTCTCGCGCAGGATGTTGGCGGCACCGCGCACGGCATCGTTGCCCTTCAACTCCTCGGCACCGACGTTGAGAATGCCGATGGTCGGCTTTTCCAACCCCAGCACGGCACGGGCGAATACCTCGCCCATCACCGCGAACTGCACCAGATTGTTGGCGCCGCATTCGACGTTCGCGCCCAGATCGAGCATGACGGTTTCACCGCGCTCGGTCGGGAACAGGCCGGCGATGGCCGGCCGGTCGATTCCCGGCAACATGCGCAGGACGAACTTGGATACCGCCATCAGGGCGCCGGTATTGCCGGCGGAAACCACGCCCGCCGCCTCGCCCTTGACCACGGCGTCCACCGCCAGCCACATGCTGGTGCGACGCCCTGTCCGCAGAACCTGACTGGGCTTGTCCTCCATCGACACCGATTCCTCGGTGTGGCGAATCTGACAGATACCCTTGAGTTCCGGGTAACGTTCAAGAAGCGGTTCGATACGGCGGGTATCACCGAACAGCAGATAGCGGACGTGCGGAAGCCGCACGTGCGCCAGCCGGACCCCTTCGACGACCATGTCAGGGGCGTGGTCGCCCCCCATGGCGTCGATGGAGATGGTTACGGGTGCGCTCACCGTCTTGCGCTCCACCGAACGTTATGCCGGATCAGGCGTTGGCTTCGCCCTGGGCGACGACCTCGCGACCATCGTAATGGCCACAGGAACCGCAAACGTGATGGGGCAGCTTCTGCTCGCCGCAGTTCGGGCACTCGATGCCGGAAACGTTCGGCAGGCCATGATGCGCGCGGCGCATGTTGCGGCGGGACTTGGAGGTCTTCTTCTTCGGGACAGCCATTTTGTGTACTCTCTGCTCAGGAGGCCCTGATGGGGAAAGGGGCCTTTATTAGCCAAAAAGACCGGATGGTTCAAGGGTATGGTGAACCATCACCCCTTATTTTTGTGCAACTGTGCCAATACCGCGAAGGGATTGGGCCTCTTCTCCTCTTCCACCTCGCGGTCATCGCCGCTTTCAAAGGTGATTCCCGGCTTTCGTGGAAATGGGTCGAGCGCCAGCGCCACATGCTCCGCCACCGCCTCGCCGACGTCAATCGTTCCGTCAAGGATGGGGTCCGGCGGGTCTTCCTCGTCAAGGGATAATTCGATTTCAGTCATGGGCTGTTCGTCGGATTGTTCGGTTCCGAAACTCAGGACGAAATCCTCGGATACCGTCTGGGCGACGGGCTCAAGGGTGACGACGCAGGTTTGCACCACCTCGGCCTCGACATGGCCGTTCACCCGGACCACCGCGCCGCCGGCCAGAACCCGAAGCGTCAGTTCGGCCCGCAGAACGCCGATGGATTGGATGGCGAAACGATCGGCCAAAGCCGCGCGCTCGGCAGGCTTCGCCTCGATGTCCAGATGCATGCCGGAAGCGGGAATGCGATCAACACGGACGATTCGGCTGAATTCTGGAACCACAGCGTCGCTCACAGCGTCCCCTCCGGGTCCTGGAACGCAACTTTTCCCTGGGTCATGGCGTCGCCGTCCTGTGTTTCCAGAAAAGCCAGCTGTGCCAGGACATGGCGAGCCAGCGCCGCCGGGTCACCCTCTCCGCTTTTGCCGGACTGGAACACGTTGCGTTCAAGCGCCGCCGTCAGGGCCCCGGCTTCCTCCGCCTCAAGCGCACGGTCATACGCTCCGGCACGGCCATAGAACGCCTCAGCCATGTTCAGCACCCTTTTGCCGACCCGCAGGTCGGTGACCCCCATTTCCCGCAAATTGCGATCCATGTCGGTGAACATGAGCTCGACCAGCGCGCGGGCCACCGGTTCGGCACCGGCGCGGGTCAGCCTGCGCATGACCATCCACACATGCAAGATGATCATGTCGTAGCGCCCCTCCAGGGTATCCGGCACCCCGAAAGCGGTGTAGTAGACCGGGCGGCGCGCTTGCTCCACCGCGCTGAGATAAAGGTCTGACGCGGCCTGCTCGCGCTGGCGTCGTTCCCGAAAACGGTTGAAAAGCATGAATCTCGTTCCAGTAAGTGTCCTGGGGTGAGGGAATTCGGCTGCGACGATTGACAACGCCGCGCCCAGGAGTGCAATGTTGGCCCACACTTTGGCTTCCGCGCTGGCGCGCGTCAATGCTTCGGCTTAGAACCGGATGAATGTCCTGACCCGTCCCTCGCCCTTCGCCCTCGCCCTCGTCGCCGCTCTTGCCCTTGGCGCCTGTACGCCAACGGTGGATTTGCGCGGCAACCTGCCCACTCCGGAAAACCTGGCCGAGATCAAGCCGGGCAAAACCACCCGCGACGAGGTCCAGCAATTGCTGGGAACGCCTTCGACCACCTCCACTTTCGGTGACGAAAGCTGGCAGTACATCTCGGCGCGGACCGAGACCAAGGCGTTCTTCAAGCCCGAGGTCAAGGACCGCAAGGTGGTGTCCATCACCTTCGACCGTTCCGGCGTGGTCAAGGACGTGATCGAGCGTGGCCTTGAAGACGGCGTTGCCATCAATTCCGTCGAACGCGAAACCCCCACTGCCGGCAAAGAGCTGAGTATCCTTGAGCAGCTGGTGGGCAACATCGGAAAGTTTTCCAAGGACAGCAAGGGCAACAGTCCCTGACGGCCGCGACGCTCGCCTCAGGCGAGGCGGCCAAATCCATTTCGCCAACGAAAAAACCCCGGCCTTTCGGCCGGGGTTTTCCGTTTCAACGCGAGCTTCGGATCAGCCCGCCACCATCGCCAGCAACAGAATGGCGACGATGTTGATGATCTTGATCATCGGGTTGACGGCCGGGCCGGCGGTGTCCTTGTAGGGATCGCCGACGGTGTCGCCGGTCACCGCCGCCTTGTGGGCGTCGGAACCCTTGCCACCATGATGGCCGTCCTCGATGTACTTCTTGGCGTTATCCCACGCACCGCCGCCCGAGGTCATCGAGATGGCGACGAACAGGCCGGTGACGATGGTGCCCAGCAACAGGGCGCCCAACGCGGTAAAGGCCGCATTCTGGTCGGCAACGAGCAGAATGACGAAGTACAACACCACCGGCGACAGCACCGGCAGCATCGAGGGGATGATCATTTCGCGGATCGCCGCCTTGGTCAGCATGTCCACGGCACGACCGTAGTCGGGCTTGGCAGTGCCAGCCATGATGCCGGGGATTTCCTTGAACTGACGGCGAACCTCGACCACCACCGAACCGGCGGCACGGCCGACCGCCTGCATACCCATGGCACCGAACAGGTAGGGCAGCAGACCGCCAAGGAACAGGCCGATGACCACATAGGGATCCTCAAGGCTGAACTTGACGTTCAGGTTGGGGAAATAATGCTTGAGGTCTTCGGTATAGGCGGCGAACAGCACCAGCGCGGCCAAGCCGGCCGAACCGATGGCGTAGCCCTTGGTGACCGCCTTGGTGGTGTTGCCGACGGCGTCCAGCGCGTCGGTGATCTTGCGCACGTCCTTGGGCAACTCCGCCATTTCGGCGATGCCGCCGGCGTTGTCGGTGACCGGACCATAGGCGTCCAGCGCCACGATCATGCCGGCCAGCGCCAACATGGTGGTGGCCGCCACCGAGATGCCGAACAGGCCGGCGACGTTGTAGGCAAGGATGATGGCAATGGAGATCACCAGCACCGGCAAGGCGCAGGCTTCCATGGACACCGCCAAGCCCTGGATCACGTTGGTACCGTGACCGGTGGTCGAGGCCTGGGCCACCGACTTGACCGGACGGTACTCGGTGCCGGTGTAGTATTCGGTGATCCACACCAGAAGGCCGGTGACCGCGAGACCGATCAACGCGCAGGCATAAAGCCCGCCGCCGGTGATGGTATGGCCGGCCGTTTCGAAGGTGGTGGCGAAGCCGTCTTCGAACATGACGCTGATGATGGCGGCGATCAAAATCGCCGACAGCACGCCGGTAACCACCAACCCCTTGTACAGCGCCTTCATGATCTTGCCGGAAGCGTCCAGCTTGACAAAGAAGGTACCGACGACGGAAGCGAAGATGCACACGCCGCAAATGACCAGCGGCAACATCATCATGGCTTCCTGGGCGGCACCGGTGAAGAAGATCGAGCCCAACAGCATGGTACCGACCACGGTCACCGCGTAGGTTTCGAACAAGTCGGCGGCCATGCCGGCACAGTCGCCCACATTGTCGCCCACGTTGTCGGCGATCACCGCCGGGTTACGCGGATCATCCTCGGGAATGCCGGCTTCCACCTTGCCCACCAGATCGGCGCCCACATCAGCACCCTTGGTGAAGATGCCGCCGCCCAGTCGGGCGAAGATGGAGATCAGCGACGCGCCGAAGGACAACGCCACCAGCGCTTCCAACAGGTCGCGACCGCCAACGCCGGTATTGCGCAGCAGGCCGTAATAGCCGGCGACGCCCAGAAGACCCAGGCCGACCACCAGCAGGCCGGTGATGGCGCCGGACTTGAAAGCGACATCAAGGGCCTGCTGCATGCCGCCGGAACGGGCCGCTTCGGCCGTACGCACGTTGGCGCGCACCGAAACGTTCATGCCGACATAGCCGGCGATGGCGGACAGAACCGCACCCAGCACGAAGCCGGCGGCTTGGAAAACGCCGAGACGCCAGGCCAGGATGGCCGCGACCACGACGCCGACAATGGCAATGGTTCGATATTGACGATTAAGGTAGGCCTTGGCGCCCTCCTGAACCGCCGCCGCGATTTCCTGCATGCGTGGTGTGCCTGCAGGCGAAGCTAGGACCGACTTGATGGCATAGGCGCCGTACAGCACCGCCACCAAGCCGCAGGCGATCACAAAGAGTGTTGTCATTGTGTATTTATCCCCTGAGCAGCTTTATTGACTTTCGCGCCTCGTATTTCCGTCCGGCGAAAACTGCTGGTTGGCTGAGAGGACAACGCAAGCGCGGAAAAAGTTGCCAGAAGACATGGGACGATGCAATGCATAGCTCACCAAACTATGCCTTTATGGTATTTATCCACCGTTTTTTGATGGATAATTGGGATAATTCCAAAACAAAAAAGGTTGCCATAGGAAATATCCACCCCATCACACGCTCAGCGGAGGGTCATTTCAGGCTGGACTGCTCTATCGAAACGTCCTTGACCCAGCCGGGGGCCAAGACCTTGTCGCAGATGACCTGCATGCGGCGACGGATGGCCGCATGGTCCAGATCGGAACGGTCCCGCAACTGGTAGGGCAAGAACGCCATCATGTCCTCGAGAAATGCGTTCTGAAGACGCGGTAGATTCTGGGCGACGATTTCCTTTTTCTCGAACGGCACCTCGAGCCGGATGATCATCTCCGCCTGTTTGCGAACCTCGCGATCCTGGACGATGGGCACGATCAACAGCCCGAAATCCACGAAGGACGGGGGCGTCACCGAGGGCACGACGGGCTCCCCCTCTTTATGGGCCGGCGCCTTGCCGATCAACTGGTTGAAACGATCCAACGGATCGATGCCCCAGAAATACAGGCCCCCGATGATGGCTCCCACCATCATCAGGAATGCGATTACCATGAAGATCAATCGAATCACGCGCCGGCCCCCGTTTCCGTTGCGCTGAAATGCCGCCAGCCGCCATGGGGCAAGGACAGCGTACCGCCATTGGCGTCCACCACCCGAACCCCCTCCCCCTCGGCCATGCTGCCGATGGCGGTCACCGCAACTCCGACGCGGCGCCCCAGGTTCAAGACAGCCTCTGTGGCGTGGGCCGGCGCGGTGAACAGCAACTCGTAATCATCACCGCCGGCAAGAACGCTGGCAAGCAATGTCTGGTCGGTGGCCAGGGCAGCGGCGGTGGCGGCAGACAACGGCACCTTGGCTGCCTCGATCCGCGCGCCCAGCCCGGACGCCCGACAGATGTGCCCCAGATCCTGCACCAGCCCGTCCGAGACGTCCATGCCGGCATGGGCAAGGCCGACCAGCCCAGCCCCCAGCGACAGCCGCGGAGACGGCAGGCGATAACGGCCCGCCAGAAAGGAAACATGCCCGGCCGCCAGTCCCGGCCATCCGTCGCGCGCCGCCCGCAGGCCCAAGGCGCCGTCGCCGATGCTGCCGCTGACCCACACCACGTCCCCGGCCTGGGCACCGGAACGTAAGATCGCCCTGCCCTTCGCCACCTTTCCCAACGCCGTCAGAGCCAGGGTCAAGGGGCCCGGCGTGGACACGGTGTCGCCGCCGATCAGGGAGACGCCGAATTCCGCGACGTCCGCGGCCAAACCGGCGGCGAAACGTTGCATCCAGTCAAGGTCGGTGCCACGGGGAAAGGCCGCCGCCAGCATCACGGCGAATGGCCGTGCCCCCTTGGCGGCCAGATCGGACAGGTTGACACGCATCAGCTTGCGCGCCACCAGATCGGGCGGATCGTCGGGCAGGAAATGCACGCCCGCCACCATGGCATCCATGGTGGCGGCGGTTTCATGATCGGGATCTGCGGCTAAAAGCGCCACGTCGTCGGTCAGGTTCAGGGCACCGGGATAGCCGCGCGACAACGGCGCGAACAGATCGGCGATGATCTGGAACTCGTCAACCGACGAAGCAGGAAGGGTGCCGCTCAAGCCCCCTCCTCAGCCCGGCCGCGTCGCGTCGCCTTCGAACTCCTCGGCGCGCAGCACGCGGGCGACTTTGTCCAGCACCGCGTTGACCATCTTGGGCTCGGGCCCGGCATAGAACGCGTGGGCGACGTCGACGAATTCGGTGATGGCGACGCGGGCCGGCGTCTGCGGCCTTGCCTTCAGTTCGAACGCCCCGGCACGCAAGATGGCCCGCAGCACGGCCTCGAGCCGGTCCACCGTCCAGTCGCGCGACAAGGCATGACCGATCATCTCGTCCAACAAAGGACCTTCTGTGGTGGCTCCGTGCACCAGGAACGTGACCAGATCGCCGTCAGGCTGAGCCAGACGGCCCTTGGGCTCGTCCTCCTGGCGCTGACGGAACTCGTCGATGGCCTGTTCGGCGGGAACGCCGGTGATTTCCATGGAATAAAGCGCCTGAACCGCGGCAAGACGGGCGGCGGAACGGCGAGTGGCGTTGGGATTGGGCTTGCGCACTTGGATTTTGCTCAACGGGTCAGTTTCAGGGTGCGCTTGAGATCAAGCATGCGAAGACAGGCGCGGGCCGCTTGGCCGCCCAAATTCTTACGGGCGGGGTCGGCACGATTCAGCGCCTGGGTTTCGTTGTGGACGGTCAGCACGCCGCTGCCGACGGCCAGATGGCGGCGGGTCGCCACCTCGGAACAGCCGTTCACGCAAGCGGTCGAGACATGGTGGTAATGGTCGCTTTCGCCTCGGATGGCCGTGCCCAGAAGCACGAAGCCGTCATAGCGGATATCGGCGGTGCCCAATTCCTGGGCTGCCGCGAACATTTCAAGCGCCGCCGGCAGTTCCAAGATGCCGGGAAGGGTCACCTTGTCCCAGGCCACGCCCGCCGTTTCCAGCGTCTGGACCGCGCCGGCCAACAGCATGTCGGCCAGATGGTCGTAGAAACGCGCCTCGATGATCAGGACGCGGGGCTCGCTCATGGTCGGATCCTTTTTCCTCAGGCCACCGGGATGGGGCGCTGTTCCACCACTTCCAGGCCAAAGCCGTCAAGGCCGATGATGGTTTTTTTGGTGTTCGACAACAAGATCATGCGATCGACGCCAAGATCCAGCAGCATTTGCGCACCAACGCCGTAATCGCGCAGCTCGGTCGGCACCGGACGCTGATCCAGTTGCGCACGCACGCGGTCGGACAGGCTGGTCGGACGCGGTTCACGCACCAGGACAACCACCCCGCGCCCGTGGGCGGCGATCATTTCCATGGCGGTATGAAGCTCTCCGGCCTTGCCGGACCCCTGGTCGCCCAGAACGTCGTCAAGGATGTTGACGGCATGCACGCGGACCATGACCGGCTGATCGCCGCTCAGATCGCCCTTCACCAGGGCGACGTGCTCCACATAGGCCAGTTGATTGGCATAGATCACCATTCGCCATTCACCCCCCCATTTCGAGGTGAGCGGCGCCTCGACCTCGCGGCGGATGATCTTGTCATGGCGGCGGCGATAGGCGATCAGATCGGCGATGGTGGCGATCTTGAGACCATGCAACTGGGCGAACTTCACCAGATCGGGCATGCGCGCCATGGTGCCGTCGTCGTTCATGATCTCGCAGATCACGCCCGAGGGATTGAGGCCGGCAAGGCGCGAGATGTCCACGGCCGCCTCGGTATGGCCGGCGCGCACCAGCACGCCGCCATCGCGCGCCATCAGCGGGAAGACGTGGCCGGGGCTGACGATGTCGGACGCTTCTTTTTCCGGGTCGATGGCGACCTGGATGGTGCGCGCCCGGTCGGCGGCGGAAATGCCGGTGGTCACCCCTTCGCGTGCCTCGATGGACACCGTGAAAGCGGTCTGCATGCGGGTGCCGTTGTCCGGGCTCATGGGCTTGAGCCCCAGATGCTCGCACCGGGAACGGGTCATGGACAGGCAGATCAGGCCGCGTCCATAGCGGGCCATGAAGTTGACCGCCTCGGGCGTCGCCATCTGAGCGGGAATGACCAAGTCACCCTCGTTCTCGCGATCCTCGTCGTCGACCAGGATGAACATGCGGCCCGACCGGGCCTCGGCGATGATCTCCTCGATCGAGGAAAGCTGGTCGTGATACTCGGACAACGCCACCGGATCAGTCCTTTTCCAGAAGGCGCGCAACATAACGTGCGAGCATGTCGATTTCCATATTGACGCTGTCCCCTTCGCGCAAAATCCCGAACGTGGTCACCGCCTGGGTATGGGGAATGACATTGATGCCGAACAGACGTCCGTCAACCTCGTTGACGGTCAGCGACACGCCGTCCAACGCCACCGATCCCTTGGGAGCGACGAACTTGGCCAGCGCCTCGGGCGCTTCGAAAGTGAAGCGTAGCGATTCGTTCTCGGGGCGGATCGACATCACGCGGGCGACGCCGTCCACATGCCCGGACACGATATGTCCGCCCAGTTCATCACCCACCCGGCAGGCCCGTTCCAGGTTGACCCGCGTTCCCACCTGCCAGTCGCCCAGAGTGGTCTTGGACAAGGTCTCGGCCGAGGCCTGGATGACATAGGTGTCGGCGGCGGTCTCGATCACCGTCAGACACACGCCGTTATGGGCGATGGAAGCGCCGATCTCGACCGAGGACAGGTCGTAATGGGTGGCGATCTCGAAACGGGCGTCCTGGCCCTGATCCCGCGCAACCTTGCGCACTTCACCAAGATCGGTGACGATGCCTGTGAACATCGGCCCGTACTCCTTAGATTTTTCTATAGATTTCCATCACGTCGCCACCGACCGACTGGGTCGTGACACGTTCGAAATGCGGTGTCTGCGCCAAATGATCAACGCCGAAGCAGACCGCCGCCGGCAAGCCGTCGCCCCCCATCATGCGGGGCGCCCGAAACCATACCAAACGGTCCACCAGACCATCCCGCAACAACCCGGCGGCAAGATGAGCGCCGCCCTCCACCAAGACGCGGGTGACGCCGCTCTCGGCCAGGATTTCCAGGGCCGCTTTGAGATCCAGGGAATGGTCCGTCCCTTCCGGCACTTCCACCACATCGACACCGGCTTCCTGATAGGCGGCGATGCGGTCAGAATCCCCGCCCTCCAAGGTCAGCAGCCATGTGGGAATCTCGGCAGCCCCCACCACCAACCGATTGGTCAAAGGCAGACGCATGCGGCCATCCAGAACCACGCGAACCGGCGAACGGTCTTCAAGACCCGGCAAGCGGCAGGTCAGTTCAGGATCGTCGGCCAGCGCGGTCCCGCTGCCGACGACGATGACGTCGTTTTCCGCCCGCAACAAATGTGCGGCCTGACGCGCCGGTGCGCCGGTCACCCACTTGCTTTCGCCGGAATGGGTGGCGATCCGGCCGTCCAGCGTGGTCGCCACCTTCAGCGTCACCAACGGCCGGCCTTCCCGTTGACGCATCAGGAAACCGGCATTGAGGTCGCGGGCCTCGTCGGCACAGACCCCGGTCTTGACCTCGACCCCGGCCGCGCGCAACAGGTCGAAACCACGTCCCGACACGCGGGGGTCCGGGTCTTCGATGGCGGCGACGACACGGGAAACGCCCGCCGAAATCAAGGCTTCGGCGCAAGGAGGCGTCTTACCGTGATGGGAACAAGGTTCCAACGTCACATAAGCGGTGGCGCCACGCGCCGCCTCGCCGGCCATGGCCAAGGCTTCGGTCTCGGCATGGGGACGCCCCCCCGGCTGTGTCCAGCCGCGCCCGACCACCCGGCCGTTCTTGACAACGACGCATCCCACCGCCGGATTGGGCCACACGTTCCCCAGGCCGCGCCGGGCCAGGCCCAAGGCGGCGCGCATGTGGGCGCGGTCAATATCAGTCGTCGTCGTGGCTGCCACCGACCATCTTTCCCAGGAAATCCTCGAAGTCTTTTGCTTCGCGGAAGTTGCGGTAAACCGAGGCGTAGCGGACGTATGCAACCTTGTCCAGGTCCATCAGCACGTCCATCACCAATTCGCCGATGTACTTGGACGGCACCTCGTTCTCGCCCATGCTTTCCAGGCGACGATGGATGCCGTTGGCGATGCGTTCGATCTGTTCTTCCTCGACCGGACGCTTGCGCAACGCGATACGCAACGACTTGACCAGCTTTTCGCGGTCGAACGGAATGCGGCCGCCGTCCTTCTTGATGACCACAAGGTCGCGGATCTGAACGCGTTCGAAGGTGGTGAAGCGCGAACCGCACGCCGGGCAGGAACGGCGGCGGCGAATGGCCGAATTATCCTCGGTCGGTCGCGAATCCTTCACCTGGGTATCGTCATGACCACAGAACGGACAACGCATCTGTCTGTTTCCCCTTGAGACGAAAGGGGCCGTTCCTCCCCAGGAACGGCCCCGCCCGCTTGTTTACGAGTAGATCGGGAA
Source organism: Magnetospirillum aberrantis SpK (assembly GCF_011022235.1). Lineage (GTDB taxonomy): Bacteria > Pseudomonadota > Alphaproteobacteria > Rhodospirillales > Magnetospirillaceae > Magnetospirillum > Magnetospirillum aberrantis. The sequence continues at coordinate 230,725 of NZ_JAAIYP010000034.1, forward strand.
CCGGCGGCACAATTCCGCCACGTCCTCCCGCGCCTTCTTTTCGGCGGCGGAATTATCTTCGGGATTGGCGGCCAGACCGTCGAGCACGTCGCCGATCAGTTCGCCCACCTTCTTGAACTCTTCGACGCCGAAGCCGCGCGTGGTGGCGGCCGGCGTGCCCAGACGCACGCCAGAAGTGATCGTCGGCTTTTCCGGGTCGAACGGGATGCCGTTCTTGTTGCAGGTCATGCCGGCGTGCTCAAGGCTGGCCTCGGCGGCCTTGCCGGTCAGCTTCTTGGGGCGCAGGTCAACCAGCATCAGGTGCGAATCGGTGCCGCCCGACACGATGGCCAGACCGCGGCGCACCAGGGTGTCGGCCAGTGCCTTGGCGTTGGCCACCACCTGGGCGGCGTATTGCTTGAATTCCGGCTGCAACGCCTCGCCGAAAGCCACCGCCTTGCCGGCGATGACATGCATCAGCGGGCCACCCTGGATGCCCGGAAAAATGGCCGAGTTGATCTTCTTGGCGATCGCCTCGTCGTTGGTCAGGATCATGCCGCCGCGCGGGCCGCGCAGGGTCTTGTGGGTGGTGGTGGTCACCACATGGGCATGGGGAAACGGGCTGGGATACTGGCCACCCGCGACCAGACCGGCGAAATGGGCCATGTCGACCATGAACAGCGCCCCCACCTCGTCGGCGATCTTGCGGAAGCGGGCGAAGTCGATGGTACGCGGATAGGCCGAGCCGCCGGTGATGATCAGCTTCGGCTTATGTTCCTTGGCCAGTTGCTCGACCTCGTCGAAATCGATCTGGGCGTCCTGAAGGCGCACACCGTACTGCACCGCCTTGAACCACTTGCCCGACTGGTTGGGGGCCGCGCCGTGAGTCAGGTGGCCGCCAGCCGCCAGGCTCAGGCCCATGATGGTGTCGCCGGGCTGGATCAACGCCTGGAACACGCCCTGGTTGGCCTGGGAACCGGAATTGGGCTGGACGTTGGCGAACTGACAGCCAAACAGCTTGCAGGCCCGCTCGATGGCCAGTTGCTCGACGATGTCCACGAACTCGCAGCCGCCGTAATAACGCTTACCGGGATAACCCTCGGCGTATTTGTTGGTCATCACCGAGCCCTGCGCCTCGAGAACCGCCCGCGAAACGATGTTTTCGGACGCGATCAGCTCGATCTGATCCTGCTGACGCTTCAGCTCCTTGGAAATGGCGGCGAAGACGTCGACGTCACGCTCGGCCAGGGAGGTGCGGAAGAAAGTGTCGGTGGCGGTCATCGGTGAATGTCTTTCGTGCAAGGTCGACAGGGAATGGGCAGTCAATCGGCTCAGCGCTCGCCGTTCTCGGCCAGCTTGGCGACACGCCGGGCGTGGCGGCCACCTTCGAATTCGGTCTGAAGGAACAGATCCAGGCAGTCCTTGGCGATTTCGGGGCCGACGGTGCGCCCCCCCATGACCAGGACATTGGCGTCGTTATGCTGGCGGCACATCTTGGCGCCGTAGGCGTCGTGCACCAGCGCGGCGCGCACATGCGCGAAGCGGTTGGCGGCGATGGAGATGCCGATGCCGGAACCACACATGAGGACGCCACGGGTCGCGCGCCCTTCTTTCAACGCCTCGGCCATGGCGACGGCGAAGTCGGGATAATCCACCGATTGCGCGCCATCCGTGCCGAGGTCGAGCACCGCATAGCCCAAGCTTTCCAGATGCCGGGCCAGAAGCGTCTTGAGCTCGACGCCGCCGTGATCCGAAGCCAGTGCGATGGTTTCCTTAGTCATGCCGAAAAATACCTACGGGATCAGGAAGTACGGGGATCGCTTCAATACCATATCTCGGCACATTTTGCCAACGTGCCACCATCTCGTGGGGCATCCGTCACAGCATCGCCGCAATGCGTCGGTAGAATGACGAAATCATTCATCCCCTCGCTGCGATCATTCCGTTTCGACAAGTGAACAGCCGGCCATGACACAGACCATTGGGGTATAGCCCGCTCCAGTGCGCCGGCATTTATTGAAAATCCCAGTCGCCGAAAGAATTGATTATTCTTATGGCTCAGATAGGAATTGACAGCAAAGATAAGCCGTGCATCATTGATACAGTTTCGGCAAGAACCTGCGTGGACAAGCCAATGACCGACATCACCGCCGACAAAAGCAACCGCGACGACATCCTGCGCATGGCCGTGGACGTCGTGGCCGCTTACGTGAGCAAGAATCCCCTGCCCGCCGGCCAGATCCCGGAGGTCATCCACACGGTTTACTCTTCCTTGGCCTCGCTTGAGACCGGCGCGCCGGAAGCCAAGTCCGAAGCGCCGAAGCCTGCCGTTCCGGTGAAGAAGTCGGTGACCCCCGACTACATCATCTGCCTCGAGGACGGCAAGAAGCTCAAGATGCTGAAACGGCATCTGCGCACCACCTACAACATGACTCCCGACGAATATCGGGCCAAGTGGGCGCTGCCGCCGGATTATCCCATGGTCGCCCCCAACTACGCCGCGCAGCGTTCCGACTTCGCCAAGAAGATTGGCCTGGGCCGCAAGGCCGGAGAGACAGACGAAAAGCCGGGGCGCCGCAAGACCCGCTGAGGAATTCGCCCCCCCCCAAAGCCGCGTCGTTTCCGACGCGGCTCAGGTTGCTGACAAAGCCCTCGCCCTTGGCGGGGGCTTTTGATTCAATAGGGCATGCTCAGGAAACCGACGCCCCAACAGACGGAACTGGAGATGGTGACCATCGCGTCGCTGGTTCCGTCGGATCACCTGCGGCACAAGATCGCCGCGGCGATCGACTTTTCGTTCATCCGCGAGCGGGTGGCGCATCTATCCTGTGCGGACAATGTACGGCCGTCTGACGTGCACAAAAAAACAAACCCCGCCGGAAATCGACGGGGTTCGTCAGCAGTCTGAGGCCCCGCTTTCCCGTGGCTTTCTTTTATTTTTGCAGCCGCCATTCAGCCCAATAGGGCAGCGCCATCAGCGCCAACATCGCCGACCACACCAACATTTCGCCATTGGCGAAAAAAATGCCGGCCAGCAACGGCGCCTGTTCGGCCAGGGTGGCATGCATGGCCTGGAAATCCTCGCCTAGATACAGCGCCAGGGATTCGGAAGCCGGGGCCAACACCATCGCCACCATCAAGACCCCGGCCATTTCCCGTCCGGCAAGGCGGCGGGCGGGAACGCCGCTGGAGAACATCTGGCCGATGGCGAAAGCCTGACGCCACGGCAAGCCGAACGCCCACACCCTGATCAGCCCCCACAACGCCAACCCGACACAGGGCGCCAGATATTCCACGTTCGGAATGTCGCGGTAACGGCCGTTGAAGAACAGCAGCAGGGTCGCCACCCAGGCCATGACGGCATAGAAGATGGCGACGCGCTCGCTCCAGACACAGCGGCACGAAACGGCGCCGGTCCTGAGCGACAGCCCGGCCACCCGCACCAGCAATACCGCGAAGACCGCATGCACCGCGATGCGCGCCACGGTGACGGCGTCACGCACCAGCGGTTCGACCGCCAGCCACGCCTTGGACCCCGGCAACAGGGTCGCCACCAGCCAGATCGTGCGATCGCTGTCGCGCGTCACCCAGGCGTTGGTCGCCTGCCACACCACGGCCGAGGCGAGGATTTGGGCGAACACCGCCAGCACCAGGGCACGGGCCGGGGTATAGTCTCCGGCACGGCGCAGAAAGACCAAGGCGGCGATCAGCCCCAGCCCAGCGGCCCAGGCGGCATGACGCGGCCAATCGGGATTGTCCTGGACCGGCCCCGACATGGTGAACTTTACCGCGCGGTCCACGTCCTCGACGCCCCAGAAGGCACCGACCGTACCTTCCAGCTTGGCTTTCCACGGCTGGTCGAAGGCTTCGACCAGATTGTAGTCGAAGCCGTTTTCCTTGGACACCTTGGCCAGGGTGCGCACGAACTTGGCGGCGCTTTCCATGTTGACCGCCGCCGGCCCACGGTTACGCCCCTTGGTCGGCCATCCCGCCTCGCCGATCAGGATCGGCTTGCCGGGAAAGCGTTCCTGCATCAAACGGTAGATCTTGACGATATGTTCGGCGGCGCCTTCCACCCCGATGGGCTCGTCCTCCCAATAGGGCAGAATGTGGATGGTGATGAAGTCCACCTCGTTCGCCACCTGGGGATAGCGCAAATAAAAGGCCCAGACGTCGGCATAGGACACCGGCTGTTTGACCGCCGCCTTGACCTTGCGGATATAGGCGATCAGTTCGTCGGGCTTCAGGTCCTGGCGCAGCAACACCTCGTTGCCGACGATCACCCGTTTGATGGAATCGGGGTTGGCGTTGGCAGCCGCGATCAGTGCGTCCACCTCGGCGGCGTTGATGTCCAGCTTCTTGCCCAGCCAGGCCGAGTGGGTGACGTCGATGCCGTATTTGCGAGCCAGTTCCGGGACGATTTCCATGCCTTCGCGCGCGGTATAGGTCCGCACGCCCTTGGCCACGCCCACCAGCCCCTTGAGGTCTTCCTCGATTTGCTGGGGCGGCGGATAGGTTTGGGAAATCGGGCTTTGGCCGCGACGGAACGGCGCGAACGACACCGACGGAAACGGTTCGTCAAAGGAAAGCGCGACCGGCACCGGCCGGTTGAACCAGCCCCAGCCGGCGACACTGGCCACGGCCGAAACGAACAAGATCACAAGAATGGAAGCGATGCGCATGGATCGGGCCCCAAAAGACGGCAGCCCGTCATACTAGATTTCTTCCACCTCGGCCACACCGGGAACCGAGCGCAAGGCGTGCATGAACGTCGGGTTCAGTTGGATGGTCCGGTCGATCGACAACTCCACCTCGCGATTTTCCGTCTGCGCAACGATCAAGATGCGGTTGCGCCCCCTGCCCTCGTTGGCCACCAGTTGCGCCAAGGTGGGCAGCGGCGCCTCGTCGCGCACGAAAATCCTGAGCCCGGCGGCAGCCCGCGCCGCCTCCTGGTCCAGCGAGGCGATGCGTTGGCAGGTCATGCGTACCTGTTCATCCTCGAGCTTGGCATCCACCTCAAGCAACAGCGGTCCACCCGTCTCGAACAACTCACGCGAGGCGGCCAGGGTTTCCGAGAACACCGTCACCTCGAACATGCCCGACGAATCGGACAGCGTCAGGAAGGCATAGCGGCTGCCCTTGGCCGAGGTTCGTTCCTGTTTGGCAAGAAGGGAACCGGCCAGTTTGACGCGCCCCTTGCCGCCGCCCTGAAGGTGGCCGACCAGTTCGGCGATCTTGACCACGCCCAGGCGCTTGAGGCTCTTGGCGAAGGCGTCGAGCGGGTGGGCCGAAAGATAAAAGCCGATGGCGTCGAATTCCTGGCTCAACTTTTCGTGCGGCGACCAGTCGGCGGCGTTTTCCAGCTTTGGCGCCGGGGCGATGTTGCCACCCAACAGGCTCATCTGGCTGGAATCGCGCTGTTCCGCCTCGGCGGCACCGTAACGAAGCAACGCTTCGCAATTCTTGAACACCTTGCCGCGATTTTTTTCCAAGGAATCGAACACGCCGGCCCGGACCATGTTTTCCATCTGGCGGCGGTTCAGTTGCTTGGTGTCGAGACGGCGGGCGAAATCCCACAAATCCTTGTAGGGACCGCCGCGGTCGCGTTCCTCGACGATCTGACGGCACGCCCCCTCGCCCACGTTCTTCAACGCGGCCAAGGCGTAACGAACCGCCAACGAGCCGTCGGACAATTTTTCCACGCTGAAATCATGCCGCGACTTGTTGATGTCGGGCGGCAACAGCTTGATTTTCAGACGATCCAGTTCCTGACGAGACGAATTGAGCTTGTCGGTGTTGCTCATTTCGTAAGTCATGGTCGCCGCCATGAACTCGGCCGGGTGGTTGGCCTTGAGCCATGCCGTCTGATAGGCGATCAGCGCATAACAGGCGGCGTGCGACTTGTTGAAACCGTATTCGGCGAATTTAGCCACCTTGTCGAAGATCATCGAGGCCTGGTCGGCATCGACACCACGCGCCACCGAACCGTCGACGAACAGCTTGCGCTGGGCTTCCATCTCCTCCCGGATCTTCTTGCCCATGGCGCGGCGCAACAGGTCGGCGCCGCCAAGCGAATAACCGGCCAGTACTTGGGCCAACTGCATGACCTGTTCCTGGTAGACCATGATCCCGAAGGTTTCCTTGAGAATCGGCTCCAGCAACGGGTGCATGTAGTCCGGTTCCTCGCGCCCGTGCTTACAGGCGATGTAACGCGGAATCTGGTCCATGGGACCGGGACGATAGAGCGCCACCACGGCGATCAGGTCTTCCAGACGGTTGGGGTGCATCTTGCGCAGAACATCGCGCATGCCCGCCGATTCCAGCTGGAACACACCGGCCGTGTCGCCACGGGTCAACAATTCGTAGGTCAGCGCGTCATCCAGGGGCAAGGCCGACAAATCGACCTCCAGACCCTTGGTTTTCTTGATGTGCTTGCAGGCAGTGACCATGACGGTCAGCGTCTTGAGACCCAGGAAGTCGAACTTGATCAGACCGGTGCTTTCCACCCATTTCATGTTGAATTGGGTAACCGGCATGTCGGAACGCGGATCTCGGTAAAGCGCGACCAACTGGTCCAGCGGCCGATCACCGATCACCACGCCAGCGGCATGGGTCGAGGCATGGCGGTAAAGCCCCTCCAGCTTCATGGCCATGTCGATCAGGTGGCGGACCGTTTCGTCGCTTTCGCGCGCTTCCTTCAGCAACGGCTCGATCTCAAGCGCCTTTTCCAAGGTCACCGGATTGGCCGGGTTGTTGGGCACCATCTTGCAGATGCGATCCACCTGACCATAGGGCATCTGAAGGACGCGGCCGACATCGCGCAGGACGGCACGGGCCTGAAGCTTACCAAAGGTGATGATCTGGGCCACCTTGTCGTGGCCATACTTGTCCTGGACGTATTTGATGGTCTCTTCGCGCCGGTCCTGACAGAAATCGATGTCGAAGTCGGGCATGGACACGCGTTCGGGATTCAGGAAACGCTCGAACAGCAATCCCCAACGCAACGGGTCGAGGTCGGTGATGGTCAAGGCCCAGGCCACCGCCGAACCGGCACCCGAGCCACGGCCCGGCCCCACGGGGATGTCGTGAGACTTCGACCACTGAATGAAGTCGGACACGATCAGGAAGTAGCCGGGAAAGCCCATCTGTTCGATGATGCCGATTTCGTATTCGATACGCTCCCGGTACGGTTTGGCCGCGTGCTCTTTCTCCGCGTCGGTCATGCCGGGCTGGAAGACGTGTTTTTCCAGCCGCATGGCCAGACCGTCCCAACATTTCTTGCGCAAAACCTCGGGCTCGGTCAGGCCGTCCATGTGATAGGGCGGCAGCAACGGCTTGCGCTTGGTGACCATGAAGGCGGTGCGCCGCGCGATGACCAGGGTGTTGTCGCAAGCCTCGGGCAGATCGGCGAACAATTCGCGCATTTCCTGGGGCGACTTCAGGTAATGCTCGGGCGTCAGGCGGCGGCGGTCGTCTTGCGACACATAGGCGCCATCGGCGATGCAGATCAGCGCGTCATGCGCCTCGTACATTTCGCGGTTGGGGAAATAGGCCTGGTTGGTGGCGACCAGCGGCAGGTCGTGCTTGTAGGCCAAGTCCACCAGCGCGGGTTCGACCTTGTCCTCTTCCTCCAGACCATGGCGCTGAAGCTCGACATAGGCGCGGCCGGGAAAGGCCTGGGCCAAGCGCACCAGAACGATTTCGGCCCGCTCCTTTTGCCCTTCCAGCAACAGGCGGTTGACCGGACCGGCGGTGGCACCGGTCAACAGGATCAGGCCATCCGCATGGGTTTCCAGGTCGCGCACCGCCACCTGCGGCGTTTCACCGCCAGGAGTCTCCAGATAGGCCTTGGACACCAGCTTCATCAGGTTGGCGTAGCCGACCTCTGACTGGCACAACAGGACGATCCAATCGGGGTCTGGCCGACGGCCATCCTTGTTCGGTCCCTCGCCCTCGCGCCGGACGGCCAGTTGCACACCGATGATCGGTTGGACACCAAAATCAGAGCAATAGGTGGAAAATTCCAACGCGCCGAACAGGTTGCCTTTGTCGGCGATACCGACGGCGGGCATGCCCTTCTTGTCGCACATCTTGACCAATTCCTTGATCCTGATGGCGCCTTCGGACAGCGAATAGGCGGTGTGGACGCGAAGATGAACGAAATCGGCGTGGGTAGACATCCGCCTATGATGCCGCGTCTTCACCCTCTTCGGCAATCGCGTCCTTCCAGCATCCGTCAAGATCGGCCTTGGCCGCCTCGACCACCGTGGCATCCAGCTTGCCGCCGAATACCATGCCATCCAGGATGGCGACGATCTCGGGTGGGGTCAGCGGCTGGCGATAGGGGCGCCTTTGCGCCAAAGCCTGCAATACGTCGGCCACGGCGATGATCCGCGCCTCGAGCGGCAGGCTGCCGTTCTCCAGGTGGAAGGGATAGCCCTGGCCCGAGACGTATTCGTGATGAAAGGCCGCCCACTGCGCCATCGGCCCGTCACCAAAGGCGCGGCGCAACACCTCGTAGGTGTCGAAGGCATGACGCGCCATGCGGCGGCGTTCGTCGGCACTGAGCGGGCCTTGCTTGTCCAGCAATTCGTCGGGAATGCGCAACTTGCCGATGTCATGCAACAGTGCCGATATTTCCATCATGTCCAGGGTTTGCCGCGACAGGCCGAACCCCCGCCCCAACCGCATCGCCACCGCCGCCACCCCGACCGAATGACGCTCGGTATAAGGGCTCTTGGCGTCGATCACCCGCCCGAACATGGTCGCCAAAGCCCGCATGTCGGCAATGTTCAGCACCACCGGCGGGCCTTGGCACAAGCGCTCACGCAAGCGCTCGCGCAAGGACGGTTCCTCCTGATAGAACCAGAATGCCTCGCGCTGGGCGATATCGTGGAAAACCGCCATCAATTCGGGGGCGAAATGGCTTCCTTCGTAACGGCGCAACACGTCGATCACCGGCCGCCCCTCGGCCACGCCGCGCGCCCGCACCGCATCGGCGCGGTCCACCAGGAAGATCAGGTTGGCGTCAAGCGCCAGACCCGGCGCGACGCCACGGTGGCGCAAATGTGCCCATGGGGTGTGATGCTCAAGGACGATCGGCGCCAAATGGGACAGCAACGGCACCGATTGCAGATAAAGGCAGCCCCGTTCGCAATGGGCATGTTCGCCTTCCCACAAGATGTCGTTGACCAGATGGCGGTGTTCGCGCGTCGATGACACCCCGCAATCGTGCAATAACCCAGCCTGTAACAACAGATGGATGCGTTCAGGGGGCCATTCCATCTCGTCCGCGCACAGCGCGGCCATCAACGCCACGCGATGTCCATGGCCGATCTCGTCGACTCCGATGAAGTCCAGAGCGTCGGCAAGGGCCAGAATGACACGGTCGAGATCGACGATCCCGAGTCCGGGAAAAGCGGCGGAAGCAGCATCGGCGTTGGGGGGCATGGCCGGCCTCCTTTGCTGGGACCAGTATAGCGCAAACTCAGCGTTTACGCACATCCCGCGGCCAATCCACATATTCGGGCGGACGCTTGCGCACCCAGGCGACGAAACGGGCGATGGCCGGGTCGGCCCGCACCTGTTGCGGCGTGGAAAAGTCACCTGCCAGTTCGCGTTCGGAAAAGCGCGCGTGCAAGGTGCGGTGACAGACACGGTGCAGGAAAGCCGTTTCCCGCCCGCCCTGGGACTTCGGAATCCAATGGTGTTCGTCCACGGACGAACCGGCCACCATCGGCCGGCCGCAAATGGGACAAGGACCAAGCTCCGTCCCGATCATTCCCGTTCGAGCATGTCGGCCAAGGCGTCAAGCACCGACGCATCCTCGGGCCGGACCCGCAGCTCGGCGCTGTCGTCGTCTTCCTCTTCCAGCAGATAATCCAGCCTGGGATGGGTGGACACCAGCCAGCGTAACGCCTTGACCCGTTCTTCGGGTGCGATTTCCAAGATCACGGGATACTCGGCATAGAACACGGCCGCCCCCTTGTTGATCAGACCGGCAACAAGACACCGTCTTGTAACCGTACCATCCGATCCATGCGGGCGGCCAGTTCGGGGTTATGCGTAGCGATCAGGGCAGCCACCCCCGACGACCGCACCAAGGAGATCAGTTCGCGGAACACCCCTTCGGCGGTGTGGGGATCAAGGTTGCCGGTGGGTTCGTCCGCCAGCAACACCTTGGGCGCGTTGGCCAGCGCACGGCAAATGGCGACGCGCTGTTGTTCACCGCCCGACAACTGGCCGGGACGGTGTTCGGCGCGCGGCGCAAGTCCCATGCGTTCCAGCAGTTCCAGGGCCCGTTCGGCAGCCGCCTTGCGTGACGTTCCGGCGATCATCTGTGGCAACACCACGTTCTCCAGGGCCGAGAACTCCGGCAACAGGTGGTGATATTGGTAGACGAAGCCGAGATGGGAGCGGCGCAAGGTGGTGCGGCGATCCTCGCTCAACTTGCCGCAGGCCTCACCGCCCAGCCACACCTCGCCCTGGTCGGGACGTTCCAGAAGGCCGGCGATGTGCAGCAACGTCGACTTTCCCGCCCCCGATGGGCCGACAAGGGCGACGATCTCACCGGGTTCAATGGACAATTCGGCCCCGTTCAGCACATGCAATGTGTCCTTGCCTTGCGAGAACGAGCGCGAGATGGTTTCGAGACGCAATCCGGCGGAACGGTCACTCATAGCGCAGCGCCTCCACCGGATCGAGCTTGGCCGCCCGCCAGCTGGGATAGATGGTGGCGGCGATGGACAGGCCCAAGGCCATCAGCACCACCGCCACGACTTCGCCGGGATCGACGCGGGCCGGTAGTTGGGTCAGGAAGTAAATCTCGGCGGCGAACAACTCACGGCCGATGACGGATTGGATGAACTGGCGGATGTTCTCGATGTTGGTGGCGAACAGCACCCCCAACACCGTTCCGAACACCGTGCCGACCACGCCGACCGAGGCGCCGGCCAGGAAAAAGATGCGCATGACCATGCCGCGCGTCGCCCCCATGGTGCGCAGGATGGCGATGTCGCGCCCCTTGTCCTTCACCAGCATGATCAGGGACGAGATGATGTTGAACGCCGCCACCAGGATGATCAGCGTCAGGATCAGGAACATCACGTTGCGTTCCACCTGGATGGCGTTGAAGAAGCTGGCGTTGGCCTGTTGCCAGTCGTAGATGCGTACGCCCCCCGTGGCGGTGGCCGCACGGTAGATGGTGGTCCGCAGCTCGGGCACCCGGTCGGGATTGTCGGCGAACACCTCGATCTGGGTGACCGCGCCGGGCAGCTTGAAATAGGTTTGAGCGGCATCGAGCGCCATGAACACGAAGCCGGAATCGTATTCGAACATGCCGATGTTGAAGGTGCCGGCGATGCGATAGCCGCGCAGGCGTGGCACCGTGCCGAAAGCGGTGGCGTTGCCCTTGGGCGAGATCAAGGTGATGGTGTCGCCGACGCCGAGCCCCAGCTTTTCCGCCAGACGATAACCGATCAACACGGATTCGCCGTCGCGGAACTCCTCGAACGGGCCGCTCAGCCCTTTCCTGATGATCTCGCGCCCCAACAGATCGTCAGGGCGGACACCACGCACGATGGCGCCGGCCGCGCCGCCTTGCGACGTGGCCATCACCTGCCCTTCCACGGTGGGGATGACGCGGGTCACGCCCGGCAACTGGCGGATGGCCTCGGCCAGCGGATCAAAGCCGATCAAGGCCGGTCCGGCGCCATAGACCCCAAGATGGCCGTTGATACCCAAGATGCGTGACAGCAATTCCTGGCGAAAGCCGTTCATCACCGCCATGACCACGATCAACGTGGCGACGCCAAGCCCAATTCCCAACAGGGAAAAGCCGGCGATGACGGAAATGAACCCTTCCTTGCGGCGGGCACGCAGGTAGCGAAACGCCACCATTCTTTCGAAGGCATCGAACACGGGCACAATTCCTTACGCGGTCTGGTCCTTACGCGGTCTGGACCTCAGGCGGTCAGGCGGGCAAGCGCGGCTTCCACCGACAATTCCACCTTCTCGCCGCTTAGGCGGTTCTTCAATTCGACCACGCCGACGGCCAGTCCCTTGGGGCCCGCCACCAGTTGCCACGGCAGACCGATCAGGTCCATGTCGGCGAACTTGACACCGGCCCGGTCGTCGCGGTCGTCGTACAGCACCTCGACACCGTTTTCCGACAAGCTGCGGTAGATATCCTCGCAGGTCTTGTCGCAGGTGGCGTCGCCGGCCTTGAGATTGATCAGACCAACCTTGAACGGCGCCACCGCTTCCGGCCACTTGATGCCACGGTCGTCGTGGTACGCCTCGATAATGGCGCCCATAAGGCGGGAAACGCCGATGCCGTAACAGCCCATCTCGGCCAGGACCGTCTCGCCGCCCGGACCGGGAACCACGGCGTTCATGGCCTTGGAATACTTGGTGCCAAGATAGAAGATGTGGCCGACCTCGATGCCGCGCGCTTCCTTCAGGCGCTCGGCCGGGGGACAGTTGGCGGCCGAGGAATCATGCTTCTCGTCGGTGACGGCATACAGCTTGGACAAGGTTTCAAGGTCGATCTCGTCCTTGGCGGCCAATTCGTCATAGGCGACGTCATAGAACACGCCCGATTCGCCGGTTTCGGCCAGGATGTGGAACTCGTGCGACAGACTGCCGCCGATGGCCCCCGAATCGGCGGCCATGGGGATGGCGGTCAGCCCCATGCGCTTGAAAGTCTTCAAATAGGCGTTGAACATCACCTCGTAAGCCTTTTTCGCGCCTTCATAATCCATGGCGAAGGAATAGCAGTCCTTCATCAGGAACTCGCGGCCGCGCATGACGCCGAAACGCGGACGAACCTCGTCGCGGAACTTCCACTGGATCTGATAGAGAATCTTCGGCATCTCGCGATAGGAGCGGACGTTGTCGCGGAAGATCTGGGTGATCAGTTCCTCGTTGGTCGGGCCATACAGCATTTCGCGTTCGTGGCGGTCGGTGATGCGCAGCATCTCCTTGCCGTAGGCGTCGTAACGGCCGCTTTCCCGCCACAGATCGGCCGATTGAATGGTCGGCATCAGCAATTCCTGGGCGCCGGCCGCATTCTGTTCCTCGCGCACGATGCGCTCGATGTTCTTCAGCACGCGCAGACCCAGCGGCAACCAAGTGTAGATACCCGAGGCCGACTGACGGACCATGCCGGCGCGCAGCATCAGACGATGCGAGGCGATCTGGGCCTCGGCCGGGGTCTCCTTGAGGGTCGGCAGGAAATAGGTGGACAGACGCATGATTTCCTCGGGTCGGGAAAGGGAAAAACAGGAATGGCAGGTCACGTGGGGTGCGCCCCGTTCGGCGGCTGCGACTTTAGGCAAAGCCCAAGGCGATGACAAGCGGGTGCCGGTCGCTTCAGCGCACGCCCCGCTTTTGACAGGCGCGGGCCAGTTCCTCCTGGTCCTCGGGAAGCAACGGCTGATCATTGAAAGTGAAGGTGCCCTTGGCCACGTCGTAGCGCACGGTGCCGACCTTCATGGTGGTGCTGTCCAACCCCTTGGCCGAGATGGTCGCCAGCTTGGCCTCGGCCGCCGCCTGGGCTGCGGTGTACTGCTCGGTCTTGGCGGCACTGCCGTCAACGATGGCTTGCTGGGTGGCGATGGCTTTGGTGGTCGCCGTCTGGCTGGCGCTGTTGGCGCTGATCTCGGCCTGTTTGGCGTCGACCAGGGACTTCTGGGCCGTCACCGCACGTTTGGCCGCCTGATAGTCGCGGCTGGACGCCGTCCTTGTTCCAGCATCCACCTCGGCTTGCAAGGTCGCCAGCGTGGTCGTCGCGGTGGTGTAGTCGGCGTCAAGCGCCGCCTTTTCCGTCGCCAGGGTCGCGGCTTGAGTGGTCAGGGTGGTTTGTTGCGCGGTCAAGCTGGTGATCTGCGCCTGGGCAGCCACCTTGCTGGTGTAGGTCGAGGATTGCCCTTCCAACGCCGCAGCCTTTTCACGTTGGGCCAAGTTCCTGGCCCCATAGGAAATGGGGTTGATGGTGATGGGAAATTCCAGAACGTCGGGCAACAGGCCGGGAATAGCGTCGGCGCCGCTTCCCGGCATGTCGGCCGGCGCCACCGCCCGGCCATGCACGTCCACCCCCGGCTTGTACGCCACGTCGGGGGCCGGAACGTGGCGGATCAAACGCGAGCAATCGGTCTTGGTGATGACGATGCGCAACGGTTGCGCCGATTGCTCCGCTTGGGCGAACGCCATTCCCGACAGCAGGCAGAAGCCGGCGGCGAGACCAAAAATTCGTCTCATAGGCACACTCCTTGCGCGCTAAGGACAACCCAGCCATGCGGGAACATTGGCCGAAATCCGCCGTTTCAGCAAGGTTATCCACCGCTCACGAAATTTTTTAAAAAAAAGTTGGTGACGAGAGTTATGAAATTGCGTAATGTTCTTTCAAGCCCAACACGGGATGGGGCAGACCGAAAAAAATAGGCACCCCGATGCGGCTCAAGTTTAGGGAGGAGTCGCCAGCGTCCGCAACGCGGAGACGCAGGGATGGCAAGATCAGAGAACTGATCTTGCCATTTTGCATTTCAGTTCCCCGTTTCCAACCGCACCGGGTCCAACCACGCCGGACACGCGGCCCGGATTCGCTCCTGAACCGGGCAATCGTCGCGATGGGCACCGGCCAGCACGCCGATGCTCATCAGGAACTCTCCCACCACTTCTCCACCCATGAAGACGAAGCTGCGGCGGAACAGTCTGACCCATTCCTCTTTGGATAACGGGTGATGGGCGGCGATCCAGGCCGCGAACGAACCGTGCTGGTGCCTGATTTCCTGCAAACGGCGCGCGTTCTCGATGATCGCTTCGATCTTGCGGCGGTTGCGGATGATGCCGGAATCGGCCATCAGCCGCAGGATATCGTCCTCGCCATACTGAACGACACGGTCGATTGCGAAACCGTCGAAGGCGGCGGCCAAGGCGGGCCGTTTCTTGAGGACGATCAGCCACGACAGCCCGGCCTGGAAGATTTCAAGCGCCAGACGCTCGAACAGGACCGCGTCGTCCGTTACGGGAAAACCGTATTCGTGGTCATGGTAGGGACCATGGAAGGGATGGCCAGGCGCGACGTCGCAATACCAACTCATGCCCCCTCCCCTTGTCCATCGACGCCCGGACAGCCGTCAAGCCATCCGGGCGCGGGTCAAAAAGCTCAAGCCTGCTCCAACTCGACCAGGGTACCGAAAAAATCCTTGGGATGCAGGAACAGCACCGGCTTGTCGTGGGCGCCGATCTTGGGCTCGCCATCGCCCAGAACGCGGGCCCCCTGGGCCTTCAACTGGTCACGGGCGGCGTAGATGTCCGCGACCTCGTAACAGATGTGGTGGATGCCGCCCGAGGCGTTCTTTTCCAGGAAAGCGGCGATGGGCGACTTTTCCCCCAACGGATGCAGCAACTCGACCTTGGTGTTCGGCAACTCGACGAAGACCACGGTGACGCCGTGGGCGGGCTGGGGAACAGGGGCGGAAACCTTGGCGCCCAAGGTGTCGCGATAAAGCTTGGTGGCGGCTTCAAGGTCCGGCACGGCAATGGCGACGTGGTTAAGCTTACCGATCATCGGGTCCTCGTCAGGGTTGTTTCAGAAACTCCTTATAGCATGATGGCGGTTTCGGGAAAATGCACAGGCGAAATGCTTTTAGAGTCTTGCGCAGCCCAGCCCTTCGGACTACCACTGGCGACGCATACCGTTGCGGAGACCGCACTTGTGAAGGACCCCACGTCAGACGCCGATGATCGCGCCCCCGCGCAGGAGACGCTGTTCTTCTCGGCGGAAATGGGGCCATGGACCAAGCTCGCCAACGCCATCGTCCTGATGGTGCTGATGCTGGTCGCGGTGTGTTTCGTGTGGATGATGAGTTCCCTGCCCCGTATCGAGGGGCGGTTCCCGGTCAAGGGGCTGGACTTGCCCGCGACCGTGGCCCGTGACGAAGCCGGCATCCCGCATGTCACCGCGCGTTCGGTCCGCGACGCCTATTTCGCCATCGGCTGGACCCATGCCCAGGACCGCCTGTGGCAAATGGAACTGCAACGCCGCGTCGCCGCCGGCCGCCTGGCCGAGACGGTGGGCGCCGCCGGCCTGGACAGCGACCGTTTCCTGCGCACTTTGGGGATCCGCACCCTGGCCGAAAGCGGCCTCGACAAGTTGGACAAGCCGACCCGCGACGTGCTTCAGGCTTATGCCGATGGCATCAATGCCTGGTTGCGCGACCACTGGCACCGCCTGCCTCCCGAATACATCATCTTGGGCATCCGGCCCGAGCCGTGGAGCGCGGCCGACAGCTTGTCCATCGGCCGCCTGATGGCGCTGCAACTGACCAACGACTGGCGCGCGGAATTGTCGCGCGGCAAGCTGGCGGGGCGCTTCGACGCGCGCCGTTTGGGCGAATTGTGGCCTGACGTGGCGACGGATGCGCCCGTCACCTTGGGCGCGGTGGACACGGATCGCGTGCTGGCGGCGGTGCCGGATACCGCGTCCCCCCGCCTTGCCTCGAACGTCTGGGCGATCTCGGGCGAGCATACCGCCAGCGGCAAGCCGCTGCTGGCCAACGATCCGCATCTTGGCTTCCAGGCGCCGGTGCAATGGTATCTGTTGTCCGTGGACGCTCCTGGCCTGTCGCTGAGTGGCGGCACGATTCCGGGAATCCCCTTCCATCTGGTCGGACACAACGGCCGCATCGCCTGGGGCACCACCACCACCCACGCCGACACCGTCGACCTGTTCGTGGAAAAGCTGGCCGGCGAAGACAGCTACCTCACCCCGAAAGGGCCGGAACGTTTCGCCGAAAGGACCGAGACCATCAAGGTCAAGGGCGCCGCCGACGTCGAGTTGCGGGTGCGCACCACCCGCCATGGACCGGTGATCTCCGACCTTTCCGGTGGTCAGGTGGTTTCCGGGCAAGTGATCGCCATGCGGGCGACCGCGCTGGCCGCCGACGACCTGACGGCCCAGGCCTATCATCGCCTCAACCGGGCCATCGACTGGCGCGGGTTTTCCGGTGCCCTGCGGGATTTCGGCGCACCGGTCCAGAATTTCGCCTATGCCGACATGACGGGCGCCATCGGCTTCGCCACCGCCGGCCGCGTCCCGACCCGGCCGAAAGGGGTCAACAGTGCCGTGCCGGTGCGCGGCTGGACCGCCGAGGGAGACTGGACCGGCTGGATTCCCGCCGACAAGATGCCGCAACAGCTCAATCCCAAGAGCGGACGTGTGGTCAACGCCAACAACGCCGTGGTCGGCAACCGCTACCCCTATCAGATCGCCAGCCAATGGCCCGAGGCCCATCGCGCCGAACGCATCGAACAGGTGCTGGCCGGCCATGACGGCTGGACCGTGGCGGAAACGGCCGCGCTGCAACTGGACGAGACATCCCTGCCGGCGTTGACGCTGAAGGAAGAACTGGTCTCGGCCCCGCTTTCCGATCCCCTGGCGCAACAGGCGGCCCGGCTGATCGCCGATTGGGACGGCCGGATGGATCGCAGCCGCGCCGAACCGTTGATTTTCGCGGCGTGGCTGGATCAATTGTGGCGTGATTTGCTGGCGGACGAACTTGGCGACGATTTCGCCGCCTATGGCCGCCCAAAGGCCGATGTGGTGAACAACATCCTGAACCGCAACCGCCATTGGTGCGATGACGTTTCCACCACCGAGGCCGAAACGTGCGAAACCGTCGCCGGACGCGCGTTGGAACGCGCCGTGCGGACCCTGGCCGAACGTCACGGCGGCAACATGATGACCTGGCGATGGGGCGACGACCACCTGGCCCGGTTCGACAATGCCGTCATGGGGCGCCTGCCGCTGGTGGGAGACGGCATGAACCTCGCCATCGCCACTGGCGGCGACGACTTCACCGTCAATCGCGGCAGCTACCTGCCCGGCAGTTTCCGCCATGTCCACGGTCCCGGCCTGCGGGCCGTCTTCGATCTGTCGGATTTGAACAACAGCCGCTTCGTCATCGCCACCGGGCAATCGGGCAACGCCTTGTCGCGCCATTACGACGACATGATGGCGGCGTGGCGCGACAATCTTGGCCGCACGCTGGAACGTCGCACCATCGGCGGAGCCGTGCTGCGGCTTGAACCGGGATACTGATTCTTAAACCGCGATCAGCGCGGCGGCGACGTCACGCCCTTCGGTCAGCAGCACGTTGTAAGTCCGACAGGCCGCGCCGGTATCCATGGGTTCGACCACGATACCGGCCGAGCGCAGAGCGGCCCGCACCTCGCGCGGGACCGGCTGCATACCTTTTCCGCACCCCAACAGCAACACCGCCGGACGAGGCTGAGCCTCCAGGATCGGCGCAAGGGATTCGACGCTGAGAGCAGCCATGTCCCCGACTTCCCACGCCAGCGTGGCGGATGGCAGCACCAGGACGGACCCCTCGTACCGGATAGCGGTGATGGTGAAGCCGCCATCCCCATAGCCATGGATGAGCTGACGGTCGGCGGCGACGACAGGAGTGATATCCATCATGGCCTCAAGATGGG
The DNA here is from genome assembly GCF_011022235.1 of Magnetospirillum aberrantis SpK. Taxonomy (GTDB): domain Bacteria; phylum Pseudomonadota; class Alphaproteobacteria; order Rhodospirillales; family Magnetospirillaceae; genus Magnetospirillum; species Magnetospirillum aberrantis. The sequence continues at coordinate 249,202 of NZ_JAAIYP010000034.1, forward strand.
GGGAAACTCCCCCCACGGCAAGAGATCGGAACTAAAAGTCAGGGAGCGGCCGGTTCGGCCCCTTCCTCGCCCTCCTTGTCAGCGCCGGACCGCAGATCGAAATACAGCAGCACCGGAATGGCGACATAGATGGACGAGAACGTGCCGATGACCAAACCCCACAGCATGGCGATGGAGAATCCGCGAAGCACTTCGCCCCCCAGGACCAACAGGGCGACCACGGTCACCATCACGGTCGCCACCGTCAGAATGGTTCGTGCCAGCGTCTCGTTGACCGACAGGTTGAGCAGGTCATAGACCGACATGGTCTTGTATTTGCGCAAGTTTTCGCGCACGCGGTCATATTCCACCACCGTATCGTTGATGGAATAGCCGGCGATGGTCAGAATCGCCGCTACGGTGGTCAGGTTGAATTCGAGCCCGGTGACGGAAAACAGCCCGAAGGTCAGGATGACGTCGTGGAAGGTGGCGGCCAGGGCGCCGACGCCGAACTGCCACTCGAAGCGGAACCACACATAGGCGGCGATGGCCAGAACCGCCAGGCCGACAGCCAAGGCTCCGTCCACCTTGAGTTCGTCGCCGACCTTGGGACCGACGATTTCCACCCGGCGATATTCGTACCCGGCGCCCAAAGCTTCCTTGACGCGGGTCAGCGCCACCATCTGCGCCTTCTCGTCGCCTTCCTGACGCTGGATGCGGATCATCACGTCACGGCCGGTGTCGCCGAATTCCTGCAACGACACCTCGCCCAGGTTCAAGGTGTCGAGCACATTGCGCATGTGGCCGACATCGGCCTTTTCCGCCGTCTGGGTCTCGATCAACAGGCCGCCTGCGAAGTCGATGCCGAAGTTGAACCCCTTGAGCCCCATCGAGGCGAAGGAGCCCAGGATCAACAGGACGGTGAGCGTCAACCCAAAGACGCGCAGGCGCAGAAAGTCGAATTTAGGAGTGTTGCCGATCAGGCGGGAATAGAACGTCATGGATCGAACCTTCCTCAGAGCGGCAAAGTCTTGGGGCGACGCACGGAAACCCACAACGCCACCATCAGGCGCGTCACCGTGATGGCCGTGAACATGGACGTCAGCAGACCGAGCGTCAGCGTCACCGCGAAACCCTTGATCGGGCCAGTGCCGAAGCTGAACAGCAGGGCAGCGGCGGCCAGGGTCGTCAGGTTGGCGTCAAGGATGGTACCGAAGGCGCGCTCGAACCCGGCCTGGATGGCACTCAGCAACGAGCGGCCGTTGCGGCTTTCCTCGCGGATGCGTTCGTAGATCAGGACGTTGGCGTCCACCGCCATGCCCATGGTCAGCACGATACCGGCGATACCCGGAAGGGTCAGCGTCGCGCCCAAGGCGCTCAGCAACGCCAACAGGATCACCAGATTGAGGACCAGCGCCACATCGGCCAACAGTCCCAGGATGCCGTAGATCAAGGCCATGAACACCACGACGGCGACCAGGCCAACCACACTGGCGATGGCACCGGCCCGGATGGAATCGGCACCCAGGTCGGGACCGACGGTGCGTTCCTCGAGCACGCCGAGCGGCGCCGGCAAGGCGCCGGCACGCAACAGCATGGACAGGTCCTTGGCCTGCTGCACGTTGAAGCCGCCGGAAATGACGCCCGAACCGCCCAGAATGGGTTCGTTGACGCGCGGCGCGGAAATCACCTTGCCGTCCAACACGATGGCCAGGGCCTTGCCCACGTTTTCCTTGGTGGTGTCGCCGAACTTCTTGCCGCCGGCGGCCGAGAACTTGAAGGACACCACAGGGTGGCCATCCTGGAAAGTGGCTTGGGCGTCGGTCAACAGGTCACCGCCCACTTCCACGCGCTTCTTGACCACATAGGAAGTGGGAAGGCCGCGTTCGTTCTCGGCGGACGGCAGCAACATCGATCCCGGTGGCAGACGACCGGCGCGGGCGTCGTCGGGGGTGGCGGTGTCGTCCACCATATGAAAGGTCAGCTTGGCGGTCTTGCCCAGCAATTCCTTGATGCGGTCGGGGTCCTTGACGCCGGGAAGCTGAACCACGATGCGTTCGGCACCCTGACGCTGGATCGACGGCTCGCGGGTGCCCATCTCGTCGATACGGCGGCGCACGATCTCGATGGACTGGTCCACCGCTTGGTTGATGCGCGAACGCAGGGCGTTCTCGTCATAATACCAGGTCACGGTGCCGTCTTCGGTCATGTCGAAGGCCGCGGTGCTGTCCAGCTTGCGCAACTCGGGACGGATTTTTTCGCGGTCACCGGCTTCGAGGATGCGGACCTTGACCGTGTCCTTGCCGGAAAGGCCCAACTCGGCGTACTTCACCCGCTCCTTGCGCAAGGTGGCGCGCACCGTTTCCACCAAGGAATTCAAATGTTCCCGGACGACGTAAGAGGTATCCACCTCAAGCATCAGGTAGGAACCACCTTGAAGGTCCAGCCCCAGGCTGACCGGTTGCCACCAGGACGGCATCTGGTCGGTGGTTTCGCGCGGCAGCAGGTTGGGGGCCGACCAAATGAAGCCGGCCAAACTGACCACAACCGCCAGGATGATCTTCCATTTTGGGAAATGGGCCATGTCCGTCCCGTCGTCAGGGAAAAGGAAAAAAGGCGCCGAAACGCCGTCTCCCGCCCCCGCCGCCCGGCGGCGGAGGCGGAATAAACAATGCGCGGGGGCTTACTTGCCTTCGACCTTGTCGGCCTCGGCCGCCACCGGCTCGGTCTTGGACACGATGTCCTGAATGGTGGCGCGCAGCACGCGAACACGAACGCCCTCGGCGATCTCGACCACCACTTCCTTGTCGTCAACCACCTTGTTGACGGTGCCGAGAATGCCGCCCGAGGTCACGACGCGGTCGCCGCGACGCAGTTGGCCCAGCATTTCCTTGTGCTGCTTCATCCGCTTTTGCTGCGGACGGATCATCAGGAAATAGAACACCACGAAAATCAGAATGAGCGGCAGGAAAGCCTCGATCCCCCCGGCGATGCCACCGGTTTGACCAGCGGCCTGAGCGAAGGCGGGTGACACGAACATGGAGGGTCTCCTTGGCATGGTAGGCTTGGGAAAGTCTGCGGAATATAGCGGCAAGCTTGAGGGATGCAAACCTTAACTCCCCAGAAAATCTCCATATCAAGTCCTCTTGCGATGCGGCGCCCGTGTCCCTAACCTTTCCCCGGTCTGTTCCCGCCACCGTTTGGAAGCACAATGACCACGGACGCCATCGCCCTGCTCTCCCGCATCGCCGACGCACTCGACCGACTGGCGCCGCCGCCGCCGCCGGCGACCGACCTGTCGGCCGCCGACGCCTTCATCTGGCACGCCGATCCAGACGAGCTTGAGCCAGTACACAGCGTCAACCGGGTAGACCTGGACCTGCTTAAAGGGATCGAGCGTCAGCGTGCGCAATTGCTGGACAACACCCGGCGCTTCGCCGACGGTTTGCCGGCCAACAACGCGCTGCTGTGGGGAGCGCGCGGCACCGGCAAAAGCTCGCTGGTCAAGGCGGTGCACGCGGTGCTGAACGCTGAAAGCCCCCATAGCCTGGCCCTGGTGGAAATCCACCGCGAGGACATCCCGTCCCTGCCCCGGCTGCTGCGCATCCTCAAGGATTCCGGGCGTCGCTGTCTGCTGTTCTGCGACGATTTGTCGTTCGAAGGCACGGACGAGGCCTACAAGTCGTTGAAAGCCGTGCTGGAAGGCGGCATCGAGGGGCGGCCGGGCAACGTGGTGTTCTATGCCACCTCCAACCGCCGGCACCTGCTGTCGCGCGACATGATCGAGAACGAACGCTCGACCGCCATCAACCCGCACGAGGCCGTCGAAGAAAAGGTGTCGCTGTCCGACCGTTTCGGCCTGTGGCTGGGTTTCCACCATGTGGCCCAGGACACCTATTTCGACATCGTCGAGGGATACGTCAGCCGCTACGGCCTGCCGATCGACGTCGAGACCCTGCGGGCCGAGGCCAATGAATGGGCGATGACCCGCGGGTCACGCTCCGGCCGCGTGGCGTGGCAATTCATCCAGGATCTGGCCGGCCGCCTGGGTAAGGCCCTGGTTTAACGCAACAAGGCATAGAACGGCGCCAACGCCACCCATCGCGTCCGTAATTCGTCGATCAGCCCGGAATTGAACAGCACCGGCTCCAGGGGACGGTTGGCAACCAGGAAGGGCGACTTGCGCGACAGCCATTCGACCAGAACGGGTTCCAAGCCATCCGGCAGTTTGGGCCGGGCGTAAAGCTCGCCTTCGACGTGGAAACCGGCGTCATGGGCCTGTTCCAAAGCGTCCCGGTAACGGCCGGGACGCGCCAGGATGACCGAACGCATGGCCTTGTTTGCGGCTGGCGGCAAGGCATAGCATCCCATGCCGTGGCGCCAGCCATTGGGGCCGATCTCCAGGAAATAAGCGGGATGTTCCTGCCACCCTTCGCCATGGCGTTTGAAACAAAGCCATTGGGTGATGCGATAAGGGGACTTGTCGCGCGAAAACCGGACGTCGCGATTGATGCGTGACACCGCCGCCCCTTGCGGGTTGACGTCGAAGGCCGGATCGATCTCCAGCATCGCCGGAGCCAGGGCGGCGACCAGCGCACGCAATGGATCACGCACGGCCGCCACGTATTCGTCCCGGTGCGCCTGGAACCAGGCACGCTCGTTGTTTGCCGCCAGTTCCGCCAGGAACCGGGGCAGTTGCGCAGGCAGACCGTCAAAGTTCATCCTTGCCCCCTCTGGATGCCGACCAGAGTGGCGGATGGCCTCCCCTTTGGGCAAGACCATTCAGCGCCGGGCCAACCAGTGCGCCAGCCACAGCGTCAGCGCCAGCAGGACGATTCCGCCGACAATGATGCCGCCGCCGGCCATCAGCGCCTGGAAAGGGGTAAGGGTGGGAGCCGTTTCGAACATGCCCCACCATCCCCCGGCGGCGGCAACGTGGTCCTTAGCCTTGGTCAAGTCCGGTTGACGACAGCAAGCGGCTTACCATGTCGGCCTTGATGTAGTCGAACGGGTTGACCGCCTGGGTTCCGCGACGCAGTTCGAAATGCAGTTGCGGCTGGGTGACATTGCCGGACGCCCCGACCGTGGCGATCTGTTGGCCGCGCCGCACTTGGTCCCCTTTACCCACCAGCAGATGGTCGTTGTGGGCGTAGGCGGTCATCCAGCCGTCGGCATGCTTGATCAGCAACAGGTTGCCGAACCCCTTGAGCTCGTTGCCCACATAGGCGACCACGCCGTTTTCGGCGGCCAGAACCGGCGTCCCGCGTGGGGCCGCGATGTTGACCCCATCGTTGTGCTGTCCTTTGGCCATGGGGCCGAATTCAGCCAGCATCTCGCCCCGTACCGGCCACACGAAACCCTTGCCGGCCATGGGCGGCGGCGGCGGTGGCGGCAGAGAGGCCTGCTGCGACGTCCGGGTTTGCGTCCCGGATGGCGTGGAGGGGCCCGATGGCGGGGGCGCACTTTGCGCGTTTTTCCCCGAGGAACCGCTGTCGGGAAGACGGCTCATGATCGTGGTGGAACCGCGCGACGGGGCATGCGAACCGCTGGCATTGGGCGAGGCGATGACCAAGGTGCCGCCGTTGGAATCGCGGCCGGCCACCGCCCCGCCATTATAGGCGCCGGGAACCCGCAGAGTTTCGCCCACATAGATGGTGTAAGGCGGGGTTTTGCCGTTGGTCCGGGCCAAGGTCTGGAAGTCCACCCCCAAACGACGGGCCAGCACCAGCAAGGTGTCGCCGCGCCGCACCACGTATTCGCCGCTGCCTCCGGGAACGCGCAACGCCTGCCCCGGATAGATGACATAGGGCGCGCGGATGCGGTTCGCCTCGATCAACTCGCGGACCGAAACGTTGCAGCGCCGGGCGATGGAATAGACGGTGTCGCCGGAATAGACGGTGACGGAGCCGGCACACCCGGCGGGCGGACGCCCCCGAACCACCGGGGAACCGCCGCGCATGTTGGGATCACAGGCGGTCACCACAAGCGGCACCAGCGCGACCAGCGTCAACCGCCGGACAATATGGGGTAGGAACGCGCTCATGCGGCGCACTATACAGGCCGATCCCCGCCACCGGCAATGGCCCATGGCTCAGGCACCGTCCAGTTTCATCTTCATGCGCGCCAGTTCCGAAGCGGAATGCGCCCCCATCTTTTCCAACACCTTGGCCCGATGGGTTTCGACCGTCCGCACGCCGATATCCAGCCGCAAGGCGACGACCTTGTTGGAACAGCCAAGCGCGATCAGTTCCAGAACCTCCCTTTCCCGCGGAGTCAGGCCGCCGTACAGCCGGCGCAGTTGCGCCAGTTCCGACGATTGACGGCGGGCCTTGCCGTCACGCTCCAACGCCTCGCGGATGCGTTCGATCAGGTGATCTTCGTCAAAGGGTTTTTGCAGGAAATCCACCGCCCCCGCCCGGAACGCCGAGACCGCAGCCGGCACGTCGCCATGACCGGTGACGACGATCACCGGAAGGGTGATGCCGCGTGCCGCCATTTCCTGTTGCAGGGTCAGGCCGTCCATCTCGGGCATGCGGATGTCGAGTACCGCGCATCCGGCATGGTCCGGGTCGATGGCCGACAGGAATTCGCGCGCCGAGGCGAAGGTGCGGACCGGCAACCCAGCCAGTTCCATATGGACCGCCAAGGCGTCGCGAACCGCTTCGTCGTCGTCGACCACGAAAACCGTCGGGAGATCATCTCTCATCGGGGCTCACCATGGGCAGCGTGAAGCTGAAAGAGGTCCCTCCTGCGGCCAAGCGTTGGGCGGACAAGGTGCCTCCGTGGATTTCGATGATTGAACGGGCGATGGACAGCCCCAGCCCCATGCCCGTTTCCTTGGTGGTGACGAAGGGAGAGAACAGATGACGCTCCACCAGTTCGGCAAGGCCAGGACCGGTGTCGCGCACGCTTACCTCGACGCCGTTCTGGCCAGCCGCGTTGGCGACAATGGTAAGCTGACGACGGTTTGTCGGGCAATCGGCCATGGCCTCGGCTGCATTGCGCATGAGGTTCAGCAGAACTTGCTGAAGCTGAATGGGATCGCCTTGCACCCAGGGCAATCCCGCCTCTATTTCAGTGACGACGCTCGCCCCCGTCTGTTCGACGACGGGGCGGGCCAACGCGATGGCGTCGGCGATGACGACCGCCATATCCAGTTTCTCCCGGCGGCTTTCCCCCTTGCGCACGAATTCCCGCAAACTGCGGATGACCCGGTCGGCGCGTTCGGTCTGGGCGACAATCTTGTCCAGGATTTCCGACAATTGCGATGGGGCACCGTCACGCTGGGCGATCTTGCGGGCGGCACGGGCATAACTCATGGCGGCGGTCAGCGGCTGGTTGATTTCATGGGCCAGCGCCGCCGTCATTTCGCCCGCCTCGGTCAGGCGCGACGCATGGGCGAACTCGGCCTGACGTTCGCGCACCCAGGCTTCGGAGCGGCGCCGTTCACTGACCACCGCGCCCAGCAACAATGCGGTGATAGTCAGCGCCAACATCAGAAACTGGAAATGGGTCATGCGCGCCGTTTCGATCTCCATGACCTGAATGGCAACGATCAACCCCACCTGTGTCACCAGCACAGCCGCCGTCGCTCCCGGCAACCCATGACGCGACGCCACCCAAACCACCGGCAGGAACAGAATGTAGAAATATTCGTACTGGTCGGATGCCAAGGGACCGAAATCCGCCCACAGCGCCAAGGCAATGGCCGCCCCCTGCGCCAGCACTTCGGCCACGCCGCGCCACGACCAGTGAAGCGATGGCATCCTCAACCACACCAGCAAGAACGGCGAGAGCACCGTGATGCCGATGACCTCTCCCACCCAATGGCGAACCAGGATCGGCCCGAAAGCGGACCACGGAAACAACCCCTGAAGAGTGAACAGGCCGATATAGCCGAATCCGACCACCGCCGCCGCAATGGCGGCGACGGCCGCCAGGGACACGACGTCGCGGACCCGGCCAAGTCCCGCCGATACCCCGAAACGGCGGCACAGAACCCAAGCCGCGAAGCCGTAGGTGCCGGCGATGACGGCGTTGGACAACAGCGTCGTCCCGAAATCGACCGGCAAACCGCGCACCAAGGCGTCACCCGCCGTCAGCGACAGCCAGACCACCGGCACGGCGCGTGGTCCGACAATGGCCAGCACCGCCACCGCCAGCCCCGAGGGAGGATTCCATGGCGTGATGTTGAGAGGCGGCAATTCGTGGATGAAGCTGATCCAGTCCAGGAACAGATGCACGAACGGATAGACGGCCAGAAGCCAACGCGAAGAAACGCGCACGCCCCACTGGTCCCCTTGGACGGTCATCGTCACGATCTTGGTCATATCCATCGCAGCCTAGCACCGGCTTGCGATCCGTGCGACCAGACCACTCTCCGTACCATTACGGACCACCATGGTAAAATCATTTAATAACATATACTTATCACGATTCTTGAAAATCCGCTCCGTAATCGACGGGATAGACGCCCTCCCCCTCCAGGCCCGATCCTAAAACCATCGTCGCTTGATGGGGATCGTCATGTCTTCGTTCAAACGCCTTTTGCTGGCGACCAATCTGGAGCCCCATTCGGATCGCGCCATGGAGCGCGCGGTACAACTGGCGCAACAATTCGACGCCGGCCTGACGGTTCTTTACGCGGTCGGCAGCGGCGGCATTCGTCGTCTTCGCGACACCTTGCCCTTGCACCACATCGAGACCGAGATGCGCCGCCACCTGGACACCATTCCGGGTGCGCGCGACGTCGCCCCCATGGTGGTGGCGGTACGGGGAGAAGTGGAAAACGCCATGGCCGAATATGCCAGGCTGTGGAAGGCGGATCTGATGATCGCCGGTCGCCCTCAACCGCCCGACATGCCGTTTTCCGTCACCAGCGTCGAGCGGATCTGCGTCGCCAGTTCCCTGCCGTTGTTGACGGTTTCCTCGAAATGTTTCGGCCCTTACGGCAACGCACTGGTCCCCGTGGATTTTTCCCCGATCGCACGCAAGGTGGCGGCAACGGCTGCCGCCATGGTGCCGGTCGGCAGCATGGAATTGCTGTACGTCTACGACCTGCCGTCGTCGGCTGGCGACATCAGGCTTGAAGCTGACGCCTTCGCCGACGACTTCGCCCCCCTGTTGGGGGAAATCGGCGTCAAACACCGTCTGGTCTCGACCCGAACCATGGTCGGCACTCCGGTCGAATCCATCGTCCGTGCCGTCAGCGCCCCCCCTGCCACCGAACTGGTGGTCATGGGAACCTCGGGCCGCTCGGGCGTGGGGCGCGCCCTGGTCGGCAGCGTCGCCCACGAAGTGCTGGAACGCCTGCCCTGCGACGTCTTGATCGTCAAATCCGACAGCCCCGTTCCGAACCAGCTTGGGAGTTCCTGAAGCGATGCCCCATTTGCCGCCCCTGATCACCACCATCGTCGCCGGCATCGGGCTTGCGTTCGTCTTTGGCGCCATCGCCGCGCGCCTGCGCATTCCACCGCTGGTGGGGTATCTGGTGGCGGGCATCGTCGCCGGCCCGTTCACGCCGGGCTTCGTCGCCGATCAGATGTTGGCGCCGCAACTGGCCGAGATCGGCGTGATCCTGCTGATGTTCGGAGTGGGGCTGCACTTCTCTCTCAAGGACCTTCTCTCGGTCAGCGCCATCGCCATTCCCGGCGCCATCGCCCAGATCGGCGTCGCCACCGTCTTGGGGTTGGGTCTCGCCCTGGCCATGGGATGGACGGTGACGGCAGGGTTGGTGTTCGGTCTGGCGCTGTCGGTGGCCAGTACCGTCGTCTTGCTGCGTGCGCTTCAGGAACGCCGTGAGTTGGACACCCAACGCGGCCGCATCGCCGTCGGCTGGCTGATCGTCGAAGACCTGGCCATGGTGCTGGCGCTGGTCTTGTTGCCGGCCCTGGCCGGAATCGTCAACGGTCAAGGCGGGCTGGAGCGGGACTGGCTTGCCTCGCGGCTGGATGTCGGGCTTGGCGGCATGCTGATACTCACCTTTCTCAAGGTGGCTGCCTTCGTGCTCTTCATGCTGCTGGTCGGACGCCGGGTCATCCCCTGGATACTGCACGGCGTCGCACACATGGGGTCGCGCGAACTGTTCCGGCTGGCGGTGTTGGCCATCGCGTTAGGGGTGGCGTTCGGGGCGGCGAAACTGTTCGGGGTGTCACTGGCGCTTGGCGCCTTCTTCGCCGGCATGGTCCTGAGCGAATCGGAACTCAGCCATCAGGCCGCCCAGGAATCCTTGCCGCTGCGTGACGCCTTCGCCGTCCTGTTCTTCGTGTCGGTCGGCATGCTGTTCGACCCGCATATCCTGATCGAGGAACCACTGCCGCTTTTGGCGACCTTGTTCATCATCCTGGCGGGAAAATCGTTCGCCGCCTTCGTGATCGTCCGGGTGTTCCGCCATCCCCTGCGCACGGCGCTGACCATTTCCGCCAGTCTGGCGCAAATCGGCGAGTTTTCTTTCATCCTGGCGGAATTGGGTATCGGGCTGGAGCTGTTGCCGGAACGGGCACGCGGCCTGATCCTGGCCGGAGCGATCATGTCCATCCTGCTCAACCCATTGAGCTTCACCGTCATGGATTGGCTTTTAAAAAAACTGGAGACCCGGCGCGACGGTTCCAAAGAACCGGCCGAAGCGGCGGACGAAACCCGATTGGACACGCCGCCCAGCCCGGTCCCCCAGAGCACCACGCTTCAGAACCACATCATCCTGGTGGGATACGGTCGTGTCGGCAGTCTGGTCGGCAACGCCTTGCTGGAAAAGAAGCTTCCGTTCCTGGTGATCGAGGACACCGACCTTATCGTCAAGCAGTTGCGCAAGAGCGGGATCGAGGTCATCGACGGCAACGCCGCCAAACCGGAAGTGTTGGCGGCAACCAACCTGCCCGAGGCGGCCTGCATGATCGTCGCCATCCCCAACGCCTTCGAGGCGGGACACGCCATCCGTCAGGCCCGCACCGCCAATCCGGCGCTTCGCATCATCGCCCGTGCCCATTCCGACCCCCAGGTCGAGCATCTGAGCGGATTGGGCGCCGACATCGTGATCATGGGGGAACGAGAGGTGGCGCGCGGCATCACCGAACGGTTGTTCGCGCCCATCGTCGTCGAAGAGACGGCAGAGCCCGAAACTCAGGCCGCCAGTTGATCATTCCTCGGCCAGACCTTCCACCAGCGGCACGAAGCGGACAGGGCCAAGGTGGTCGATATGCAGGTCGCCATCGGCCAGTTTGGTGATCTTGACCAGATCCTGTTCCAGGGCATGGGCCTCGCCCAACGGCAGGACCATGATGCCGCCGACCGCCAGTTGCGACAGCAGCACCGGCGGGATGTCGTGGGCGGCGGCGGTGACCATGATACGTTGGAACGGCGCCTGTTCCGGCCAACCGCGCGACCCGTCGCCGGGCTTGGCGGTGACGTTGTGGATGCGCAGCCGCTTGAAGCGCTCCTCGGCTTCCTTGAGCAGCGGCTTGTGGCGCTCGATGGTGTAGAGCCTGCGGCACAGTTGGGCCAGGACGGCGGATTGGTAGCCCGATCCGGTGCCGATCTCCAACACCTTCATGCGCTCGCCCACCTCCAGCGCCTGGGTCATCATGCCGACCACCAACGGCTGGCTGATGGTCTGGCCGCGCCCGATGGGCAGCGCCCGGTTCTCATAGGCCTGATCCAGGAAAGGCTGCGACACGAACAGGTCGCGCGGCACCTTCTCGATAGCCGCCAGGGTCCGGGTGTCGGTGACCCCCAGACCGCGCAATTCCATCAACAGGCGGATGACCCGAGCCTCGGCCGCCATGCTGCCCTCCCCCTTTTTCCCCCCGGCCCGTTTACATGCCGGAAAACACGCCCGCCAGCGTCGTCATGGTTTCGTGGTCGGTCAGGTCGACGCAAAGCGGCGTCACCGACACCGCGCCGCGCGCCACCGCCTCGATGTCGGTACCCTTGACCGACCGGTCCTCGGCCCGTTGGGCACCCACCCAAATATAGGGCTCGCCACGGGGGTCGAGCCGTTCCTCCAACTTGTCGCCGATCTTGCGCTTGCCCTGGCACGTCACCTCGATTCCCGTCACCTTGTCCGCCGCGACGTCGGGAAAGTTGACATTGATCAGTACGTTACGACCCCAGCCGACGCTGGTGACACGACGGATGATCTCGGGTGCCCAATGTTCGGCGGTGGACCACCGCACCGGATGGTCAGGGCCGTAATACTGGGAAAAGGCGATGGCCGGCAGGCCCAGGATGGTCGCTTCCATGGCCGCCGCCACGGTCCCGGAATAGGTCACGTCCTCGCCCAGGTTGCCGCCACGGTTGACACCCGACAACACCAGGGTCGGCTTGTTGTCGCGCAAGACGTGGTTGACACCCAGCAACACGGAATCGGTGGGCGTGCCGTCAACCCCATAGCGCCGACGCGACACCTGCCGCACCCGCAGGGGCCGGCGGATGGTCAGGGAATGGCCGGCCGCCGATTGTTCGGTTTCCGGTGCCACCACCCACACGTCCTTGCAAAGGCTGCGCGCCACTTTTTCCAACACCTTGATGCCGGGCGCCTGGATGCCGTCGTCGTTCGAGATCAGGATGCGGGCGTCGGCAAGATCGGGAATGGGCGCGAACATCAGCGGATGACGTCCAACCCGCCCATGTAACCGCGCAGCACTTCGGGCACGACGATGGAACCATCGGCCTGTTGGTAGTTCTCCAGTACCGCCACCAGGGTCCGGCCGACCGCCAGCCCGGAACCGTTCAGGGTATGGACCAGACGGTTGCCCTTGTCCGACTTGAACCGCGCCTTCATGCGTCGGGCCTGGAAGTCGCCGCAATTGGAACAGGACGAAATCTCGCGATAGCGATCCTGACCGGGCAGCCAAACCTCGATGTCATAGGTCTTCTGCGACGAGAAGCCCATGTCGCCGGTGCACAGCACGATGACCCGGTACGGCAGGCCCAGACGTTGCAGGATGGTCTCGGCGCATTTGGTCATCCGCTCGTGTTCTTCTTCCGAACGGTCGGGATGGGTAATGGACACCATCTCGACCTTCCAGAACTGGTGCTGGCGGATCATGCCGCGGGTATCCTTGCCCGCCGCGCCCGCTTCCGAGCGATAGCACGGCGTCAGCGCCGTCATGCGGATGGGCAGCGCCGCCTCGTCAACGATGGAATCGCCCACCAGATTGGTCAGCGGTACCTCGGCCGTGGGAATCAGCCAATGTCCGGTGCTGGTCTTGAACAGATCCTCGCCAAACTTGGGCAACTGGCCGGTGCCGAACAGGGCGGAATCCTTGACCAGGGTCGGCGGGTTGACCTCGGTGTAGCCGTGTTCCTCGGTCTGGGTGTCCAACATGAACTGGGCCAGAGCGCGTTCCAGCCGCGCCAGCTTGCCCTTGAGCACCACGAAACGCGCGCCTGACAGCTTGGCGGCACCGTCGAAATCCATCAGCCCCAGGGCGGTACCCAAGAAATCGTGCTCCTTGGGTTCGAAATCGAACATGCGAGGCGTGCCCCATTTGCGCAATTCGACGTTATGGTCCTCGTCCGGGCCATCGGGAACGTCGGCGGCCGGCAGGTTCGGCAGGCTGGCCAGGATGGCGTCAAGCTGTTCGCCCAACTCGCGGTCCTTGACCTCGAGCGCCGGCACGTCGTCCTTGAGCTTGGCCACTTCCTCCATCACCGCCGAAGCGTCCTGGCCTTGCTTTTTCAGCATGCCGATCTGCTTCGACGCCTCGTTGCGGCGGGCCTGCATCTCCTGGACACGGGTCTGGACCGAACGGCGTTCGGCATCCAGCGCCAAAATCTCGGCGGAGCGCGGTTCAAGCCCCTTGCGGGCCAATCCGGCGTCGAACGCGGCGGGGTTTTCGCGAATCCACTTGAGATCGTGCATGGCAAACCTGTCGGAACAATGGGTGGTATGGCTTATAGGCCGTGGGCTTCAGGAATTGAAGTCAGTTTCGTCGGCCACCGGCTCTTCGTCCTCGTCATCCTGCGCTTCCGCGGCTCGCTTGCGCTCGGCCATGCGGGCCGCCAGGATCGACACTTCGTACAAAAGCACCATGGGCACCGCCAACGACAACTGGCTGACCACATCGGGCGGCGTGACGATCGCGGCGAACACGAACACGCCGACGATGGCATAGCGGCGTTTTTCCCCCAATCCCTTGGCGGTCACCAGACCGACACGGGCCAGAAGAGTCAGCAATACCGGCATCTGGAAAGCCAGACCAAAGGCGAACACCAGCGTCATTACCAACGACAGCGACTCGCTGACCTTGGCTTCAAGCTGGATGGCCAGTTCGTCGGTGGCCGGCATCAGCCGCTCGAAGCCCAGAAGGTAGGTGTAAACCATGGGCAGAACGAGATAATAGACCAGGGCCGCGCCAGCGGTGAACAGCACCGGCGTCGCCACCAGGAACGGCGCGAAGGCCTGTTTCTCGTGCTTGTAGAGACCGGGGGCGACAAAGGCCCACAATTGGCCGGCCCAGACCGGAAAGCACACCACGGCGGCGGTGAAGGCCGCGACCTTGACATAGGTGAAGAACGCCTCGGTCGGCGCGGTGTAGATCAGCCGGCGCATGCCGCCCTTGGCCAGGGCGACCTTGGCGTAAGGCTCAAGCAAAAAGCTGTAGATGTCGCCGGCGAAATAGAAACACGCCGCGAACGCGACGATGAAAGCCAGCATGGACCACAAAAGCCGGCTGCGCAACTCGACCAGATGTTCGAGCAGGGGCATGGTTTTGTCGCTATTGGGACCGCTCACCATGATTCCTCAAGGCTCCGGCGGCTTGCGCGGCGCCTCGAAAGGCGCGTCGGCGGGCAATTCCGCCGGTGTCGACAACTCGGGCTGGGACACAGGCTCGACCTTGACCGGGGACTCGGCCGGCATCGTCGGCGGTTCCAGGCTGCGGGCGATGTCGCCGGTGGGATCGACGGTCTTTTCGACCTCGCGCCGCAACAGGTTGGGATCGGTCGCCTTCTCCACCTGCGTCTTGATGTCGGCAAGCTCGCTTTCGCGCACCATCTCGTCAACGCCGCGCTGGAACTCGCCAGCCAGATCGCGGGCCTTGCGGGTCCAGCGACCGACCTGACGCAGCACGGCGGGAAGGTCCTTGGGGCCGATGACGATCAACGCCACCACGGCCACCAACGCCATCTCATCCCAGCCGATGTCGAACATAGGCGCGAAAACTCCCTGTCGCCGTCGCGTTCACCGTGAACGGCGTCAGTGCTTGACGGTATCCTTGTCCGCCGTCTTGGCGGCGTCCTGAGCGTCGATCTGCTGCGGCTTTGCCGCCTCGTCCTCGTCGGACAGACCCTTCTTGAAGGCTTTGACGCCCTTGGCCATGTCGCCCATCAACGCCGGAATCTTGCCGGCGCCGAACAGCAACAGCACGATGACCAGAACGATCAGCCAGTGCCAAATGCTGAAACCACCCATAGAGCGTTACTCCTGCTCTTTGCGTTGCTGGAAACGGGTCGGGCGCGGATCATCGCAGAGAAGCGAAGGCACCGCAACCGCCCTGGTGCGGGAACATTTTTACTCGGTCAGGCCCAACAACATGTCGTCATCCAGCGGTTCGACCTCTGGTTCATCGTCGTCCAGCGTGTCGACCGGAGCGTCGCCTTCCACCGCGCGGTTGCCATAGGCATCGGCCGCCGGACGGGTATCCAACAACCCCGCCGCCTTGAGTTCCTTGAGGTTGGGCAAATCCTCAAGGCTTTCCAGGCCGAAATGGTCCAGAAATCCATCGGACGTCGCCCATTGCAAGGGACGGCCCGGCGTCCGCCGCCGCCCCTTGGGCCGGATCCACCCCGCCTCGAACAACAGGTCCAACGTCCCCTTGCTGAGCGCGACACCGCGCACTTCCTCGATCTCGGCGCGGGTGATGGGCTGGTTGTAGGCGATGATCGCCAAGACCTCGATGGCGGCACGCGACAGACGCCGGGTCTGGGTCTGTTCGATCATCAGTTGCCCGGCCAGATCGGTGGCGGTGCGAAAAGCCCATTTCCCCTCACGCCGCATCAGGTTGACGCCGCGCGGCGCGTATTGAGCCTGAAGCTCGGCCAACACGTCGGCCACCGCCACGCCCTCGGGCAAGCGTTCGGCCAAGGCGCGTTCGTCCAAGGGCTCGGCCGAAGCGAACAAGATCGCCTCGATCAGTCGCAAATGCTCCATCTCGACGTTCATGCCCTGTCCCCTCCCTGGGCCTTGACGTAGATGGGACTATAGGGACCGCCGTCCTGACGCAGTTGCAACCGCCCCTGCTTGGCCAGTTCCAACGCGGCGATGAAGGTCGAAGCCACCGCCGACTTCATCTTGAGGGCATCACCGGCGAGTTGGGGCAGATAGGACGACAGTACCGACCAATCGGGCATGCGCCCCAACAGGTTCTCCAGCCGTTTCAAGGCGTCCTCGACCGAATAAAGGTCGGGGGCCTCGATGGTCAGCGTGCGAACCGAAGTGCGAACCACATGGTCGGCATAGGCCTTGAGCAGATCGAACAATTGCACGTCAAAGATCGAATGGGTCACCACCGACACGGAATC
This sequence comes from Magnetospirillum aberrantis SpK, assembly GCF_011022235.1. Lineage (GTDB taxonomy): Bacteria > Pseudomonadota > Alphaproteobacteria > Rhodospirillales > Magnetospirillaceae > Magnetospirillum > Magnetospirillum aberrantis. Next base: position 265,702 of record NZ_JAAIYP010000034.1, read on the forward strand.
CGGGGCACCTCGGCCGAAGAAGTCGCGCCCCAACTGGGCGCGCGTCATCACCTGGGTGCCCGCTTTCTGCATGGCCTCAAGGCGGCGCAGGCGAAAAGCCAGGATTTCCGCCATCTCGGCGGCCGAGGGCAGCCCCTCCTCCACCGGTTCCGGCTCGGGCAGCAACAGGCGCGACTTGAGATAGGCCAACCAAGCCGCCATCACCAGATATTCAGCGGCCAAATCCAGGTGCTTTTGACGCACCCTCTGCACGAACACCAGATATTGGTCGGCCAGCCGTAGGATGGAAATCTTGGCAAGGTCAACCTTCTGGTCACGGGCCAGCGACAACAGCACGTCAAGCGGCCCCTCGAAACCATCAAGGTCAAGCAAAAGCCGCTCGCCCTCGGCCCGGCCGTCGCCCTCTTCGTCTTCCTGGAACATCAAACGTCCCCGAACACCGCGATCAAGCCTTCGAGCAGCAGGTTCATCGCCGGTTGGATGACCATGTCGAAGGGGTCGAACGCCACGCCGACCGCTTGCCCCAGCAACGGCAACACCACCAGCACGCCCAACAGGATCAGTACGCCGTAATTTTCCAGCCGGGCCACCTGCATGGCCAGAGGACGCGGCAAGACCCCCACCAACACGCGGCCACCGTCCAGCGGCGGAATCGGCAGCATGTTGAACACCGCCAGCAACAGGTTGATATAGATGGCGTTGGCGAAATTCAGTCGCGCCCAGTCCACCACCGCATGGGGCAAAAGGGTGACGTAACGGATCGCCAGAATGGCAAGCGCCGCCATCACGATGTTGGCCATGGGGCCGGCGGCGGCCACCGCCACCATCCCCCAACGCGGCGAACGCAGGCGCGAGACGTTGACCGGAACCGGCTTGGCCCAACCGAACAGGAAATTGCCCATCACCATCAGCATGGCCGGAAGGATCAGGGTGCCGAACGGGTCGATGTGCCGCAAGGGGTTGAGCGACAACCGTCCCAACCGTTTGGCGGTGTCGTCCCCCAAGGTGTTCGCGACATAACCGTGGGCGGCTTCGTGCAGGGTGATTGCGAACACCAGGGGTAACGCCATCACCGAGATTTGCTGAAACAAGCCGCCAAGATCGATCATGCCAGCATCCCGTCAACCTGGTTCACGGCGGCGGCAAGGTCGAACGGCTGAGGGGCACGCTTTTGCCGCGCCGCCACCACCAGACGCTCGCGCGCCAGATCGCTCAACGGCCGCAACGCGGCGGCTACCGCCTGCATCTCGGCCATGTCGCCATTGCAGTGAAGCACCAAGTCGCAACCGGCGTCCAGCGCGGCGCGGGTCCGGTCTTCGAACCGTCCGCCCAACGCCTTCATGGACAGGTCGTCGGAAACCAGAACTCCGCTGAAGCCGATGCAGCCCCGGATGACTTCCTCGATCACCCGGACCGAGGTGGTGGCCGGCGCCCGGTCGTCGATGGCTTTGTACACCACATGCGCGGTCATCGCCCAAGGGGCGTCGGCCAGGGCGCGGAACGGCGGGAAGTCCTGGGCTTCCAACTCGGCACGGCTGGCTTCGACCACCGGCAGGTCGAGATGGCTGTCCACCATGGAACGGCCATGACCGGGAATGTGCTTGACCACCGGCAACACCCCTTCGTCCAAAAGACCGTCGCACACGGCGCGGCCCAAGGCGGCGACCATGTCCGGGGTGTGACCGAAGGCGCGGTCGCCGATGACGTCGTGGGCACCGGGGACCGGAACGTCCAGCACCGGGGCGCAATCCACGTCGATGCCAAGATCGGCCAGCTCACGGCCGATCAGCCGGTAATTGAGGCGCAACGCCCGTTTCGCGGCATCCAGATCGCGCGCGGCCAGACGGGCGAAAGGCTCGCCGGGCGGCGCCTTGCGCCAATGCGGCGGCCGAAGCCGCTGAACCCGCCCACCTTCCTGGTCGATCAGTACGGGAGCGTCGGCGCGGCCGACACAGTCGCGTAAGGACCGCACCAGGGCACGAACCTGGTCGGGATTGTCCACGTTGCGGGCGAACAGGATGAAGCCAAGCGGATTGAGCGTCTCGAAGAACCGGCGTTCGTCGTCGCTGAGCGTCAGGCCGCCGCAGCCCATGATCGCGGCGGCGGGCGGCAGGTCATTTGCGGGCAATGATACATCCCTGGTTACGAGATTTCAGGTCGGCGCACATCTGCCGGGCGGCCTGTTCCGACAGCGGACCGGCGCGCAACCGCCAGAACGTCCCCTTTTCGCCCAGCTCCACCCGGACCACGTCGGATTTAAGGGCCCCCAGCAAATCGTGATGGGTGCGTTGGATACGGTTCCATTCCTTTTCCGCGTCGGGCGCGGAACGAAGCGCCCCCAACTGGATCAGCCAATCGCCACTGGCCGGCGGCGCCTTGGCCGGCACGGCAGCCGGAACGGGCGGTGCGACGGCCGGAGCCGGAGCCGGTGCCACCACCGGCGCAGCGACGGGCTTTGCCGACGGCGGGGCGGCAACCGGGGCGGCAACCGGGGCGGCGGGGGCGCGGGCCTGGGTCGGCACATAGCCACCGGTGGCCGGTGGTGCCACCGGCGCGGCCGCGACAGGTTCCTGTGGGGCAGTGGCCGCCAATGGACGCGGCACCTCGGACGGCGGCTGGCGCGGCGGCGCCACCGGCTGTCCGGGCCGCATGACCTCTGGCGCGGAAGACGTCGCCACGGTGTCTGGCTGAGCACCGCCCTTGACCGGCACCTGCGGCTGTTCCGGCGGCGGCAGAAGGCGTTCCACCTTGGCGTCGCCCTCGGCCTGATCCAGACGTTCGTAAACCAGCTTGTCCTGGTTGGGAACCTGCATGCCGCCTCGGTCGTCGGGGCGAATCTTGATCGGCCGCTCGTCCGCCTTGATCACCGGAATGCCGGGACCGGCACCGTCCTTGCCGCCCAAGAAATGCAGTCCCACGGCGACGATGGCGCCCACCGCCACTACCGCGACACCCAGCGTCAGATAGGACCGCAAACGGTGGCCGGCACGGGCTTGGCGCGAATCCGCGTCGGCGTCGAACCGCTCGGGGATGATGTCGAGAATGTCGCGGTCGAAATCGTCGTTGGGACTGCCTGCCATGTCAGCGCATCTCCTCCTTGGGCTCGACGCCGAAGATACCCAGGCCCGAGGCGATTACCTGGGCCACCGCGCGCAACAGGCCCAAGCGAGCCAGCGACACCTCGCGGTCACCCTCCTGAAGGAAGCGCAGGCTGGTGTCATCCTTGCCCTTGTTCCACAGGCCGTGGAAACCGGCAGCCACGTCGAACAGGTAGAAAGCGACACGATGGGGTTCGTGGGACTCGGCGGCACTTTCCACCAGACGCGGCCAGCCGGCCAGCAGCTTGATCAAACCAAGCTCGGCCGGATCGGTCAAGCGAGCCAGCGGCACCGCCGCCAGCGCCGGGCCCGACACGTCCAGGCCGGGCCACATCTCGGTGGCGTGACGTAGCACCGAATGGCAGCGGGCGTGGGCGTACTGGACATAAAACACCGGGTTGTCGCGCGATTGTTCCAGAACCTTGTCCAGGTCGAAATCCAACTGCGCGTCGTTCTTGCGGGTCAGCATGATGAAACGGACCACGTCCTTGCCGACGGAATCCACCAGATCGCGCAAGGTGACGAAGGTTCCCGCGCGTTTGCTCATCTTGTAGGGCTGCCCGCCCTTGAGCAGGTTGACCATCTGGCACAGCTTGACGTCGAGGGCGCCGCCACCTTCGCTGATGGCCTTGACCGCCGCCTGCATGCGCTTGACGTAGCCGCCATGGTCGGCCCCCATGACGTCGATCATCTCGGGACAGCCGCGCAGGAACTTGTCGTAGTGATAAGCGATGTCGGAAGCGAAATAGGTGTAGCTGCCATCCGACTTCTTGAGCGGGCGATCCACGTCGTCACCGAAACGGGTGGCCCGGAACAGCACCTGGGGACGCGGTTCCCAATCGTCGGGGGTCTTGCCCTTGGGCGGCTCCAGAACGCCGACATACACCTGATCGCGGTCTTCCAGGAACTTGAGGGCGGCATCCACCTTGCCCGCCTCGACCAGGGCGCGCTCCGAGGTGAAGACGTCGTGCCGGACACCCAGCGCCGCAAGGTCTTCGCGGATCATCGCCATCATGGCGTCAACCGCATGTTGACGGAACGGCACCAGCCATTCGGATTCGGGCGCAGTCTTGTAAAGGTCGCCGAATTGCTTGGCCAGCGCCTCACCCACCGGCTTCAGGTATTCACCGGGATAAAGTCCCTCAGGGATATCGCCGACCACTTCCCCCAGCGCCTCGCGATAGCGAATGTGGGCGGACCGGGCCAGAACGTCCACTTGGGCGCCGGCGTCGTTGATGTAGTATTCGCGGGTCACGTCGAACCCGGCCTTGGCCAGCAACAAAGCCAGGGCGTCGCCCACCACGGCGCCGCGCGCGTGGCCGATATGCATGGGGCCGGTGGGATTGGCCGACACGTATTCCACGTTGACGCGGCGGTTCTTGGCCTCGCCGTCGCCATAGGCGATGCCAGCCGCCAAAATCTCGGCCAAGCGCTCGTACCAGAAAGAATCGGCCAGACGCATGTTGAGGAAACCGGGGCCGGCCACCTCGACTGCGGTCACCGCCGGATGCTTGGCCAGTTCCCCGGCCAGGGCGTCGGCGATGTCACGCGGCTTCTTGCCGGCCGCCTTGGACAGCACCATGGCGGCATTGGTGGCGACGTCGCCATGGGCCGCCTCACGCGGGGGCTCGGCCGTCACCTTGCTGGTGTCGATCCCCTGAGGCAGGGTGCCATTGGCCACCAGACGGTCCAACGCAACATCAATTTCACTCTTGAAGTATTTGAAAAGGTTCATGGTTTCTCTTGCATGTCAAAAAGTCGCCGGTATTCGTCCAACGCAAAGCGATCGGTCATCCCGGCAATGTAATCGGCCACCACGCGGGCGGTCTTGGGGGTTCCGGCGCCATCGCACTGCCGCCGCCAATCGGGCGGCAAGCAGCCGGGTTCGGCGTGTAACAGGGTAAACAGGTCCTTGACCACCCGCCGCGCCTTGGACGTCATGCGGTTGACCAGGAAATGACGGTACATGTTGGGGAACAGGAATTCCTTGAGCGCGCGGTCATTGGCCTTCATGCCGTCCGAGAACGCCACCAGGGGCTGTCCCAACCGCCGCACGTCGTCGGCGCTTTTCGGGCGGAAATCGGCCAACCGGCGCCGCGTCTCCTCGATCATGTCGCCGATCATCAGGCCGATCATGCGGCGTACCGTTTCGTGAATCTGGACGCTGCGGTCGATGCCGGGATGATCACGCGCCACCTCGAACAACACCGGCCCGACCAGGGGCACGTCCTTGAGGTCGTCCAGGGTGAACAGCCCGGCGCGCAAGCCGTCCTCGATGTCATGGTTGTTGTAGGCGACATCATCCGCCAGCGCCGCCACCTGGGCCTCGGCGCTGGCGAAAGTATCCAGTTCCAGGTCGTGGCGGGCGACGTATTCGGTGATCGCCCCAGGCACCAGCCAGTCTTTCTTCACCGCCTGCGACCCGACCAGCGGGCCGTTATGCTTGACCAGCCCCTCCAGCGTCTCCCAGGTCAGGTTGAGGCCGTCGAAGGCGACGTAACGCTTTTCCAGCTTGGTCACAACCCGAAGCGACTGAGCGTTGTGGTCGAAACCACCATAGGCGCCGGCCACCTCCTGAAGCGCGTCTTCGCCGGCGTGTCCGAACGGCGTGTGCCCCAGATCGTGGGCCAGCGCCAGGGATTCGGCCATGTCCTCGTCCAGCCCCAACACACGGGCGACAGAGCGCGCGATCTGCGACACCTCAAGCGAATGGGTCAGCCGGGTACGGAAATTGTCGCCTTCGTGGTAGACGAAGACCTGGGTCTTGTACTGAAGCCGGCGGAACGCCGCGCAATGGATGATGCGGTCGCGGTCGCGCTGGAACGGGGTGCGGGTCAGGCTTTCCGGTTCGGGATACAAACGGCCGCGCGATTCCTCGGGCCGACAGGCATAAGGTGCAAGAACGGCAGAACGGGCAAGCGGCGTCGCGGTCATGTGCGGACACTACAAGCGGGCGGGCACGAACGCAACCTCGCACCCCGGCCGGCACTGGACAAGAACGGGAACGATCCCCAGTTAAAGGGCAACAAGCCTGACTTTTCTATTCCGGGGCCGATGGAGTTTGCTATGGTTCAAGACAATTCCGCCTCGCCCCCATTCGATGGAGTTCCCATGGCCGAAACGGCAGCCGCGACCGAAACCCGCGTCGTCATCACCCCCAGCGCCTCCCAACGGGTGCAGACCCTGATCAAGATGGAAGGCAAGCCCAACCTGATGCTGCGGCTGTCGGTTTCCGGCGGCGGCTGTTCGGGCTTTCAATACGGCATCACGCTGGACGACCAGATCAACGAGGACGACGTCGTCACCGAACAGCACGGCACCAAGGTAGTGGTCGATCAGACCTCGCTGGACCTTCTGGCCGGAACCGAGGTCGATTTCGTCGAGGATTTGATGGGAGCGTCCTTCCAGTTCCGCAATCCCAACGCCACCTCGACCTGCGGCTGCGGCTCCAGTTTCTCGGTCTGACCGTCACCAGTCCTTGCAGCGCGCCGACACCGCCCGATAGCTTTCCGGCGTATCGATGGCGGCGTTGGCGCGTCGGGTGTCGCGCCGGTATTTTTCCAAGGCCGGCTCGGCCGCCGCCATGAACCGCTCGGCCATCTCCTTGGCCGCCCTTTGCATGTCGTTACGCGACACCGCAAAAGGCCGGACCCGTGCCGCCAGGGCCGTAAGGTCACGTTTCAGGCTTTGTTCCGCCTCGCGAAAGTTACGTTGGGCGATCGACACATGCTCGTTTTCGTGGCGTAGAATCTCGGTATAGGGGCACGACCCCTTGCCATATTCCACCGCCACATCCACCTGTAGCATGGTCATCTCCCACTTGGCCTCGACGTCGCGCACCTTGGCGCAGATGGTGCCGTCCGACAATTTGGCGAAAGCCAGGGTTGGGCGAACGGTGAAATGGGTCTTGGCCTGGGTCAGGCCGGCATGACGGCGGTCCGAGGTCATGTGCCCGTTGCCGCCCAAGGCACCGATTCGCGGCCGGGTCAATGCGTGGCGGATGTTGGGAGGTGGCAGGTCGGAAACCACCCGGACCTTGGGCGGATCGGCCCCCGGACAGGTTGCGGCAACGGCCGGCACCATTGTCGCCAGGATCAGGGCGCCCCCCAAGACAACGGCGGATATGCTATGCTGCGCCACGGTCGCCCCTTACCCACGAAGCCAAAGCGATCTTGTCGTTTTTCCGCCGGACCCGCAACCATCCGGCCAACCCGCGAGAGGAAGCACCGGTGAGAATCGCCACCTTCAACGTCAATTCCGTGCGCGCCCGCCTGCCCAACCTGTTGGAATGGCTGGGCAGCGCCGCTCCCGACGTGGTGCTGTTGCAGGAAATCAAATGCCAGGACGAACAGTTCCCGGCATTGGAATTGGAAGCCGCCGGGTATCACGTCGCCGTGCACGGCCAGAAAAGCTATAACGGCGTCGCCATCTTGTCGCGCGCGGCCATCGAAGACGTGCGACGCGGTCTGCCCGGTGCCGAATCCGAGGGCGACGAACAGGCCCGCTACATCGAAGCCACCATTGGCGGCATCCGTGTCGCCTCGCTTTACCTGCCCAACGGCAACCCCGCGCCCGGCGAGAAGTTCGATTACAAGTTGCGCTGGATGCGCCGGTTGATTGACCATGCCCGCACGCTTCTGGCGACGCAAACGCCGTTCGTCCTGGGCGGCGACTACAATGTCTGCCCCACCGACGCCGACGTCTACGACCCCGTCAACTGGCAAAACGACGCCTTGTGCCGCCCGGAAAGCCGCGCCCTGTTCCGCGAGCTCTGTCACCTTGGGTTGACGGAGGCGTTCCGGGCCCTGCACCCGGAACCGGGCCGCTATACCTTTTGGGATTACCAGGGCGGTGCCTGGCAACGTGGTCAGGGATTGCGCATCGACCACCTGTTGTTGTCGCCACAAGCCGCCGATCGTTTGGTTGCCTGCGACATCGACAAAGAGCCGCGCAGCCGTGAAAAGGCTTCCGACCATACGCCGATCTGGGTGGAACTGAGCTAACAACGCTATCTGTGTGTTATTTCATGCTCTATATACAACATTTTTGTTGTTGTTGAGTTTTAGAATTGATATGACATTATGACGTCACGTTGCGGCGCACACTTGCATCCCCCCTATCAGCCATCGAGTAAGGGCATGTCCTCGAATATCCTGGAAAAGACGGTCATCGACGTCCACCACTGGACGGATTCCCTGTTCACCCTCAAGCTGACGCGCGATCCTGGATTTCGCTTTGAAAGCGGCCAGTTCGCCATGATCGGCCTGATGGTGGATGGCCGGCCGTTGATGCGGGCCTATTCCATGGCCAGCGCGGCCTACGAGGACCATCTGGAATTCCTGTCCATCAAGGTGCCGAACGGTCCCTTGACCTCGCGCCTTCAGCACGTCAAACCGGGCGACACCATCTTGGTGAACAAGAAGACCACCGGCACCCTGATCCTCGACAATCTGCTGCCGGGCAAGCGCCTTTACCTGCTGGCCACCGGCACCGGCTTGGCGCCATTCCTGTCGATCGTCAAGGACCCGGCGGTGTACGAACGCTACGACCAGGTCGTGCTGGTGCACGGCGTGCGCCGGGTGTCCGATCTGGTCTATGGTGATTTCATCCAATACCACCTGCCCGAGAACGAGTTCTTTGGCGAGGAAGCCCGCCACAAGCTGGTCTATTACCCGACCGTCACGCGCGAGCCTTATGTCCACCAGGGACGCATCACCGAATTGGCCAAGTCGGGAAAATTGTTCGAGGATTTGGGCAACCCGTTCATCAACACCGCCGAGGATCGGGTGATGATCTGCGGCAACCCAAACATGATGAACGAGTTGGCGGAATGGCTGGACGGCGCAGGCTTCAAACAAGGCAGCAACGCCGGGCCGGGCCATTACGTCATCGAAAAGGCTTTTGCCGAGAAATAGGCCCGTCCTCACCTTTCCTCAGGCGGCGCAATCATCGCGCCGCCTTTTTTATGCCGGTTTTCCAGCTCTCGCCCGTTTTATCCATCGGGGAAGAATGTTCCCCGCTCGGGCTGGAGTTCCTTGGCATGCATGTTCAAAGTCTGACCACCGCACGCACCTTGCTGGCGCGGGGGAAGCTGGAAGTCTTTTCCTTCGACGTCTTCGACACTGTCTTGTTGCGTCGCTGTACCTCGCCCGAAGCGGTTTTCGAACGTGCCTTTCAACTGGCCCCCATTCCGGCCGGTCGCCAAACGGCCGTGGAATCCTTTGTCCAGAATCGCAAGCTGGCGGAAACCAAGGCGCGCAAAGCCGCCGTGGCAAGCGGGAAATCACCCGAAATCCATATCGCCGACATCTACCGGCATTTCCCGACCACCGTCTTCGGCCTGAAACGGGATGCCTGGACCGATCTGGTCGAGGCGGAATTCCAGGCGGAATGCGAATTGTGTTTCGCCAACCCGGACATCGTCGCCCTGATCGCGGACACACGGGCAAAAGGCATCCGTACCGGTTTCCTGTCCGACACCTATTGGAACAGTGAGCGGCTCGCCCACCTGCTGCACATCTGCGCCCCCAGCCTTGAGTGGGACTTTTTGTACGCTTCGTGCGACCATCGCAGCGGCAAGAACGAGCAATTGTTCCCCCAATTGTTGGCCGACCGACATGTGGACGCCAAGCATGTGGCGCATATGGGCGACAATCCGCGATCCGACGTCCGCTCGGCCAAACGCCACGGCATCCAGGCGGTGGCCTATCCGCAGGCATCGGCACAATTGGCCGGCATCTTCGAACGCGAGGGGGCGGTGTTTCCTCTGGTCTGCGGGCACAACACCGCGTCGAAGCGGCTGGATCGAGGATTGCGGACCCTGCGCCGACGGGTGGCGGCATGGGCGCCCGAGGATACCCCTGCCTTCACTTACGGTACCCAAGTTCTCGGCCCGGTCATGGCGGCTTTCGACCATTTCGTCGCCCGCCGTGTGGAGGAACTGAAGCAGGGTGACCGCAAGACGGCGATGATTTTCCTGGCCCGCGACGGCTTGCTGCCGTTTCAGATCTGGCAGGCGAACCGTGACGATGGCGCCAGCTATTGCGAGATCAACCGGCGGATCGCCCTGATCGCCGGATCACGCGACACCCAGCCGTTGGCTAAGCTGTTCCGTCAGGTTCCTTTGGTCAACCGCATGGTGACCAAGAGTTTTTTCAAGACGGAGCCCATCCGTGTGGCCAATTTCATGGAGAAACTGGAAGGGCAAAGCATATCCGGCAAGGATTTTGCCGACGCCCTGCCGTCGTTGTTGACGGACAGCGACATAACGGGCATCGCTGGCGAATTGCGGGCTGGCATCATGGCCCATTTGCGCGCCGTTGTCCCCGATTTCGATCGATGCACCGACCTGATCCTGGTGGATTTGGGATATGGCGGCAGCGTGCAAAAGGGATTGCGCGCCATCCTGGACCTGGAGGGCCTTTCCCCTCGTCTGCACGGCCTGTACCTGATCACCGAGGATTTTTCCCTTCATGAATTGGATGAACGGGACACGGCAGAAGGCTTGTTGGCCGATTGGGTCATGTCCCCCCATGTCAAGCGGGCCTTGCTGAACAACATCTCGATCGTCGAACAGATGTGCAGCGCCCCCGAGGGGTCGGTCAGCCAATACGCCAGGGACGGTTCGGTACAGCGGGAAAACGATCCCCGCCCACAGGCACAGCTTGCGCTTTGCGCGGATATCCGCCGAGGTGCGGCCCACTACATCCAGGCGGTGAAGCCCCTGATGGACGGCGGTTATCCCGATCCTCTGGCCACCGAAGAGGATTGCGCCTCTTGGGCAGGAACCATCTTGGCCCGTGCCTTGTTGCTGCCGACAGACGCGGAACTGGCCCTATTGGGAACACTCAAGCATGACATGAACCTGGGCTCTCAAGCCCTGGCCCCCATGGTTTCGGTTTCCTCCGCACACTCCTTTGTCGCCGCCCAATCCCTTCCCATGGCCTTTTCCCTCAAGGGACCGCAGATGTGGCCGGCGGCCAGCATGGCGGCGCTCTCCCCTCTGCATGGCTATCTCTACGCGTTCAACGGCATGGGTTTACTGTCCACCGACGTGGTTGGCGAGCTGCCATGCGGCGAAGCCGAAGTGACGTTGCTGAGCGACCGGCAAGCCTATCCGCTCAAGGTCACCTGCCTGCGCGACGGATTTGGCCACTTCCGCCTGCGCGTTCCCGTTCTCAAAAACAGCAACTTCACCGCCATCGCCATTCCAGCGGAAACGCTGCCTGCCGAAGGGCGTATCCGTTCGCTGAGCTTGCAACAAGGGAACGGCGCGTTGGAAGCTACCCCGGAAAACGACATCGTCGAACTGCCTTTCGACAAGATCACGGGGCTGGACATGCTCTTCGCCGATGGGGTCTATCGGGCGGAGCCGCAAGGGATGCTCCTGCTCCAGTTTCCCCCGCTGGCCAAGAGAATCGGCTTGGTCACCTTGACCATCGCGCCGCCGGAAGGGAGCAGGATCCTGGCATTCTAAGCCACCACAGCCCGCACCAGCGCCCCCAGTTCCGCCGCGTAATCCTTTCCATCCTCGCGCAGTCCGGCGATGGCCCGACGCTGGCGTTCGGCCAAAGAGGAATCGGCCACAGCGGCAGCGAGAGCCGTCCAGAAATCCCCCAACCCATCCACACGCGGGAAAACATCAGGCCAATGCGACGCGCCCATGACGTCCCCCAGGCACAGAGCCGGCCGCCCCAACCGTACGGCATCAAGCAGCGCCGTCGAAAAGGTGTTCAGGGTGACAACCACATCGGCGGCGGCCATCTGTTCGAACAGATCGTTTCCTTCGTAGCGGCCGTTCAAGACCGACACCGCTGGGGGATCGCCCAACAGGCGCAAGATTGTGGGGTAAAATTGTGGGTCGTCCCAATAGGGCTTAGGCCGCACCGCCACATGGAACTCGTCGGGCACTCCTCCCAACAGGGTTTGCAAAGCGTCCAGATGATCCCCAAAATGAAGCTGAGGCACGTCCCCCAGCCGCACGGCCGAGGACAGCAGCAAGACGACTTTCTTGTCTGGCGGCAATCCCAGGCACCCCCGCAGGGTGGCGATGTCGGGTAATGCCTGTTCCGCCGGTTCAAGATGACCGGTGACCCGTTTTACCGCGTTTCGTCTGACGACCGGAAAGGCGTCCGCGTCCCGTCTGGACCAGAATCCGACCCCTTCGGCGTCCGCGAAAAAGGGATCGGGGTGAAACGGAACCCCATGCGGCAACAGGATGCGGCGGGCACCGGCCTCGCCCAGGGCCTTGAACACAATCCGTCCCGAGGGTGTGTCGATGGCGGACAGCAACCAGGCGTCCACATCCAAAGCCTTGGCGACGTCGCGGGTGGCCTGTCCCAAAGCGGCCAAAGCGGGCCAATGCCGCCCGGCATGGAAAAGGTAGTTGGACTTAAGGAAGGGATTGGCGAACAGATCACCCTCCCCCTCTGCGGGCAATGCCTCGGCGAATGCGATCCATTGTGGGTCCGGTGTCCCTTCGTCGGAACGGGTGATCTTGAAAACCGGCCCCAAATTGTCCAGAACACCCAAACCGTGGTGGGGCTGGGACGGGCCGTGCAACACGAAAACCGTTTCAATTCCCTGTTCACGCAGCGCTTGCGCCACCTGGACGGGGCGATACACCCAAGTCACATCCAAAGCCACCCGATGCCGTCCGGCAAGGCGCGGATTATGGCGCTGATAATGGGTTATGGCATTCAGGCGAGGACCAATGTTCCCTTCCATCCCGGCCAGATGCAAAGGCGACGGTCTATCCCTATTGGGCATGATGGCGTTGATCACGGAACGGCCGGTCAACACAGCTTGGTGGGCCGCGACGGCGGCGCCGACATCGGACGGCAGTTCCGCCTGTGCGGCCCGCGTGAAATTCCAGGTGGGAACAATGACCGTGCGAATTTCGGGATGGTCGGCCAGGAACCGTTCCATCACCTCGGCGGTGATGGCAACCTGTTGCGTGAAAAGGCGGAAACCATAAGAACAGATTCGGGGAATGTCACCCGCAGGGCCGGACAGGGAATGATCCAGTTTTTCCCAGAAAGACTGGTTGGCGCGGGTTTGCCTGTTCCCGTTTTCCGGTCCCAGAAGTTCCCAATAAGGAACCACGGGAATCCCCACGGCCGCCAATTGCAAGGCCACATCGGCCAACAGGGGCAACAAAGCTTGCGCCCCCAGAAGATGCGGGGCATGGGCAGCGATGGCCTTGAAGTGCGGCAGGGACGGAATCACCAGAACGGCATCGTCCACCACCACATTCTCGGCCGCGCTCAGCGGAACATCGATAACCGTCACGGCCCTGATCCATCGAAGCCTCTTCTTCGATGAAACGGATCAGGGCCGGATATCCGGCGTTCAGCGATCCAGTTGCGACACGTCGCGCACCGCGCCGCGCGCCGCGCTGGTGGTCATGGCGGCATAGGCGCGCAATGCCTGGCTGACCGGGCGGTCACGGTCCACCGGCTTCCACGCGCTTCCGCCCTTGGCCTCCATCGCGGCGCGACGGGTGGCAAGGATTTCGTCCGACACGTCAACCCGGATGACGCGGTTGGGAATGTCGATGACGATGGTGTCGCCGGCTTCCACCAGACCGATGGCGCCACCTTCGGCCGCTTCGGGGCTGGCATGGCCGATGGACAGGCCCGACGTGCCCCCCGAGAAGCGGCCATCGGTGATCAGCGCGCACTTCTTGCCCAGGCCCATGCTCTTGAGATAGCTGGTGGGATACAACATCTCCTGCATGCCCGGACCGCCCTTGGGGCCTTCGTAGCGGACGATGACCACGTCGCCTTCCTTGACCACGCCGCCCAGGATCTTGGCCACCGCCTCTTCCTGGCTTTCGCAGATCACCGCCGGACCGGTGAAGGTCAGATTCGAGGCGTCCACGCCCGCCGTCTTCACGATGCAGCCGTCAAGGGCGATGTTGCCGAACAGCACGGCCAGACCGCCGTCCTTGGAGAAGGCATGCTCGACCGAGCGGATGATCCCCTTGGTACGGTCGGTGTCGATGGCGTCCCAGCGCTTGTCCTGGCTGAACGCCTCGGTGGTGCGCACGCCGCCGGGCGCCGCCTTGAAGAAGGTATGAACCGCCGGATCGTTGGTGCGGCACACGTCCCACTTGTTCAGCGCGTCGCCCAGGCTGGGCGCGTGCACGGTGGCACAATCGGCGTGAACCAGACCGCCACGCTCCAACTCGCCCAGGATGCCCATGATGCCGCCGGCGCGATGCACGTCCTCGATGTGCACGTCGGCGATATTGGGCGCCACCTTGCACAGGCACGGCACACGGCGGCTCAAGCGATCGATGTCGGCCATGGTGAAATTCACGCCCGCTTCCCCTGCTGCGGCCAGCAGGTGCAGCACGGTGTTGGTCGACCCGCCCATGGCGATGTCCAGCGTCATGGCGTTCTCGAACGCCTTCATGCTGGCGATAGAGCGCGGCAGCACCGTCTCGTCGCCCTTTTCGTAATAGCGACGGGTGATCTCGACGATACGGCGGCCGGCTTCCAGGAACAGTTCCTTGCGGTCGGCATGGGTGGCCAACTGGGTGCCGTTGCCGGGCAGGCTGAGCCCCAGCGCCTCGGTCAGGCAGTTCATGGAATTGGCGGTGAACATGCCCGAGCAGGAACCACAGGTGGGACAGGAATTACGCTCGAATTCCTCGGCCTCCTCGTCGGTCACGTTCTTGTCGGCACCCTTGATCATGGCGTCGATCAAATCGACCGCGTGGGTCTCGCCCTTGTAGGTGACCTTGCCGGCCTCCATCGGCCCGCCCGAGACGAAGATGGTCGGGATGTTGAGGCGCAAGCTGGCCATCAGCATGCCGGGCGTGATCTTGTCGCAATTGGAAATGCAGATCAGCGCGTCGGCGGTGTGGGCGTTGCACATGTATTCCACCGAATCGGCGATGATCTCGCGCGAGGGCAGCGAGTACAGCATGCCGGAATGACCCATGGCGATGCCGTCGTCGATGGCGATGGTGTTGAATTCCTTGGCGACACCGCCGGCCTTCTCGATCTCGCGCGCCACCATCTGCCCCAAATCCTTGAGGTGCACGTGGCCGGGCACGAACTGGGTAAAGGAATTGGCGATGGCGATGATCGGCTTGCCGAAATCCTCGTCCTTCATACCGGTGGCGCGCCACAGACCGCGGGCGCCAGCCATGTTGCGACCATGGGTGGAGGTACGGGAACGGTATTCCGGCATGACGGCGTAACCTTCGACTTAAGGAAAAACGGAAGAAGGGGAAAATACCCCTCGCCACCGCCGCTGCCTAGAAAATTCAAAAGTTCTATTGCTCGACCGGGGAACGGCGCGCGGCGCGCTTCAGGTCCTGTTCGAAGGACGTGCCCGTCACCTTGCCCAGCTTGCGGCGATAGATGGAGACGCTTTCCATCACCCGCTGCACGTAGTTGCGGGTCTCGGTGAAAGGAATCATCTCGATCCAGTCGATGACGTCCACGTTGGGGTCGCGCGGGTCGCCATATTCCTTGATCCAGCGCCGCGCACGCGACGGTCCGGCGTTGTAGCCGACCAGCGACAGGATGTAGGAGCCGTCGAAATCGTCGATCAGGTCGCCCAGATAGGCACGCCCCAAACGAACATTGAAGTCGGGATCGTCCAGATTCTTGGGGTTGAACTTGACCTTCAGCGACTTGGCCACCTTTTCCGCTGTGGCCGGCATCAACTGCATCAGGCCTCGCGCCCCAACCGGCGAGCGCACGGCTTGCATGAAACCGCTTTCCTGGCGGATGAGCGCCAGCACCAGTGCCTTTTCCGGCCCGTCCTCGGCCGAGATCGGCGGCACCGGCCAACCGGCGCCGACCAGGAACACGCTGTCGCGGTCGGCGCGGCGCGCCACCGTCACCGCCAGATCATCACGCCCGCCTTCCAGCGCCAGACGCCCAACCAAGGCACGTTCGCCCGGCGTCTGGGCGACGTCGTTGAGACGGATGAAGAAAGCCCGAAGATTTTCGCTCTCTCCAGCCTCCATCATAAGACGGATGGCGCGCACCAGTTCGTTGGCGTTGAAGCTTTTCCGGTCCTCGGCGGTGATCTGGGGCTCGGACGGCAACGGCCAATGATGGTTGTCCAGACGCGACGCCGAAAGCTGGCCGTAATAGGCGGTCAGATATTGCGCGCCTTGCCCATACCACGACCGGGCGGCGGCCGTGTCGCCCAGCGCCTCGGCGGTGCGGCCGGCCCAATAGGCGGCACGCGACCGTGACAGCGGCGTGGTGACATTGTCCCACAGTCGCTGAAAATGGGCCATGGCGGTTTCGCGGTCATCCAGGAAGCGAAGCGCCACCCAGCCAGCCATGAACTCGGCATCGGCATATTGGCTGGTGGAACCGTCCAGGGCATGGTCGGCGGCCACCTGATAGGCGCGCGAGATCAAGCCCTTTTGCAAGGCGCGTCGCGCCAGGATTCCCCGTTCCTGCCACCACAGGTCGGGACGGACCTTGTTGCGGGCGGGATGGGACAACAGCTCGATGGCGTCCTCGTCCAGATCCTTTTGCCGGCGCCAGCGCACACGGTCGTAGATCAGGCCGGGATCGTCGCGCAATTCCTTGGGCACCTCGGCCAGCAAAGGTTCGGGATTGGCCTTGCCGTCCTGAAGCGCCATGCGGGCACGGGCCAAGGCACGGTGGCCGCTTCCCACCTTGAGGATCATCCGCCCGGCCGGGCCGTCCTGTTTGTCCCACAACAGCCGGTCCAGACGCCGCCAATGGTCCTCGGGCCGCAGGAACTCGTCGAACAGCGTCAGGAACTGGCGTTCCTGCATGGTACCGAAGCCCCCGTCGACCCAGGTGGAGCGGATCACCTGGACGGCCTGGTCCTGCATACCCTCCGCCAACAGGGCGCGAGCATAGGCCATGCCGCCATCGACGGTCACCGGTTCATGATGGCGAAACCATCCCAGGATGCGGTCGTGAGGGGTGGCCGGGCCAATGGCCTCTTCCGCCCGTCGTTGAAGCTGGCTGGACAGCGGCCAGTCGGGCGACGAATCCAGAAACGAGGTGATTTCCTCGAACGACGCGCCGGAACGCGGCGAAACATAGGTGTTCCAACGTACCAGCTTGGCCAGAAGCCGATCACGCGCACGCATGGCTGTGCGTTCGGCCTCGTCGAAACGATCCTTGCGCAAGGCGGTGAAAACATCGCGGTAAAGTTTCGCTTCAGCCGAGACGTTCGCCGCCGACGCGGGTGCCATGCCCCCCAGCAACCAAACAGCCACAAGCAGGACGGATGTCGAAAGCTTCAACGCAGATCCCCGATCGCGACAGGTGCCGGCGGCGCCCCGGCGCCGCGTCTTTGCAGGCATTCTAGGGAAGGCGACGAAGCAGACGCAAGCCATACGCGCGCAGATCGGCAACTTCCTCGCCCCGCCCCTTGTCCCGGACGCTGCTTGGCGCTAATGTCGCAGGCTTTCCGCAAGCCACCTCTTCTTTTGGAAAAACGGCCATGTTCAAGGGATCGATCACCGCCCTCATCACCCCCTTCCGCGATGGAAGCGTGGACGAGAAGGCGTTCCAGGATTTCGTCGCCTGGCAGATCGCCGAGGGCACGCATGCCGTGGTCCCGTGCGGCACCACCGGCGAGTCCCCGACGCTGTCCCACGCGGAACACCACCGCGTGGTGGAATTGTGCATCGAGGTGGCCAAAGGAAAAGTCCCGGTGATCGCCGGTGCCGGTTCGAATTCCACCGAGGAAGCGATCCAACTGACCCGCCACGCCAAGCAGGCCGGCGCCGACGCGGCCCTGATCGTGGCGCCCTATTACAACAAGCCCAACCAGGAGGGCCTGTTCCGCCATTACGAGGCCATCGTCAAGGCGGTGGACCTGCCGGTCATCGTCTACAACATCCCCGGCCGCTCGGTGGTCAACATCTCGGTCGAGACCTTCCAGCGTCTGGCCAAGCTGCCGAACATCGTCGGCGTCAAGGATGCCACCGCCGATCTGGCCCGTCCGTTGCAAATCCGTACCGCCGTCGGTGCCGATTTCTGCCAATTGTCGGGCGAGGACGCCACCGCCACCGCCTTCCTGGCTCAGGGCGGCGTCGGCTGCATCTCGGTGACCTCCAACGTTGCCCCCAAGCTGTGCGCCCAGATGCACGATGCCTGGATGGCCGGCGATCTGGCCACCTGTTTCGCCCTGCGTGACCGGCTGATGGTCCTGCACGATGCCATGTTCGTCGAGGGCAACCCGGTGCCGGCCAAGTACGGTGCCAGCCTGCTCGGCAAGTGCCTGCCCGACGTCCGTCTGCCGATGGTCGGCCTGTCCGACGCCTCCAAGGCCAAGGTCGAAACGGCGATGAAGTCCGTCGGCCTGATCTGAGAAAGTCTCTTTATCGCCGCCCCGGCCGCCGCCGGGGCGGCCCGCAAGGTCCAAGATGTCCCTTCCCGAGCATATCGCCGCGCAAAACCGTAAGGCGCGGCATGAATATTCCATCACCGACACCGTCGAGGCCGGCATAATCCTGGTCGGCACCGAGGTCAAGGCGTTGCGCGCCGGCAAGGGCAACATCAACGAAGCCTATGCCGGGCCGTCGAAAGAGGGTGAAATCTTCCTCTACAACGCCTACATCCCGGAATACCAGTCCAGCATGCCGTTCCCGCACGAGACGCGGCGGCCGCGCAAGCTGTTGCTGCACCGTCGCGAGTTGCGCAAGCTGGCGGCGGCGGTGGCCAAGGAGGGAATGACCCTGGTGCCGCTGGATATCCATTTCACCCCGCGCGGCATCGCCAAGGTCACGCTGGGCATCGCCAAGGGCCGCAAGCACCACGACAAGCGCGAGGCGGTCAAGCAACGCGACTGGGCACGCGACAAGGCGCGCCTGATGCGGGAGAAGGGCTGAGCTTCTCCCGCCACAAGGAGAAGACATGGCCGAGGACGACGAGCCCCTGATGGGGCGCCCCCGACAAAAATTGGTGGAAACCAAGGAAAAATGGGCGCGTGAAGGCCGTGCCCTGACCGGTCGTGCCGGCAAGGACCGCCTGCCGCCCGGCCAGCGCCTCACCGCAGAATGGCCGGTGCTCGACCTTGGCATCTGTCCCAACCTGTCCACCGACGACTGGTCGCTCAGCGTCGGTGGTGCGGTCGAGACACCGCTGAAATGGTCATGGGCCGATTTCATGGCCCAGCCGCAGGTGGAGCAGACCAGCGACATCCATTGCGTCACCACATGGTCGCGTTACGACAACACCTGGAACGGCGTGTCGGCCCGCCATCTTCTGGCCTGTGCCCGGCCACGATCCAGTGCGGAATTCGTCATGTTCCGCTCGTATGACGGCTACACCACCAACGTCCCTTTGAAATATTTCGACGACGACGACGTATTGCTGGCCCATTCCTGGGAAGGCGCACCATTGACCCGCGACCATGGCGGGCCGGTGCGGGTGGTCATCCCCAAGCTTTACTTCTGGAAAAGCGCCAAATGGCTGCGCGCCATCACCTTCATGGACAAGGATTGTCCGGGATATTGGGAGGTGCGCGGCTATCACGACCGCGGCGACCCATGGCGCGAGGAGAGATATCGTTAGTGCATTGAAGCATTCAGATGATTCAATGTACCAAGCCTGAGCGGCGCCTGAGCCTGGCTTGTGCCGGAGGCACAGCCGCCAAAGGCAAACCTAGTGCGATGACGCATCTGAATGCGTCATCGCACTAGGCGACGGTCAGCCGGGCGATATGCTAGGCTTCGGCCCGGTTCCCATCCTGGCCGGAGTATCCTTTTGGTCCTCACCCCGCCCCGTCCCGGCATTTCCCCGTGGCATCCGGCCGCGCTGCTCGCCACCTGGTTCGGCAGCGGCCTGCTGCCCAAAGCCCCCGGCACCTGGGGCTCGTTGGCTGCCTTGCCCTTCGCCTGGGGATTGGGATTGGTCGGCGGGTGGCCGCTGTTGCTGGCCAGCTCGCTTGCCTGTTTCGTCGTCGGCTGGTGGGCGGTGGCGATTTATGTGCGGCGGACAGGTGCCGACGACCCGTCCGAGGTGGTGATCGACGAAGTGGCCGGGCAATGGCTGGTATTGGCCGCCGCGCCGCCCGAACCGTTGTTTTACGTGGCGGGCTTCGCCCTGTTCCGCTTTCTCGACATCACCAAGCCGTGGCCGGCCGGATGGGCCGACCGTCATGTCCACGGCGGAATCGGCGTCATGCTTGACGACATGTTGGCCGCCGTCTACGGCGCGGCCCTGGTAGCGCTGATCGCGTTGTGGGGGGCGTTGCCGTGATCGACGAAACCCAACGGCACGCCGCGCGACGGCTGTTGGATCTGTGCCGCGCCAAGGAGTTGCATGCGGTCACCGCGGAATCGTGCACCGGCGGCTTGGTGGCGGCGGCATTGACGGCCGTCCCCGGCTCCTCGGCGGTGGTCGATCGTGGTTTCGTCACCTATTCCAACGAGGCCAAGGCCGAGATGCTGGGGGTGGAGATGGCGTTGATCGAACGTTTCGGGGCCGTATCCGAGCCGGTGGCCCGTGCCATGGCCGAAGGGGCCTTGGCACATTCACGTGCCCAAATATCGGTGGCGGTCACCGGCGTCGCCGGACCCGGCGGCGGCAGCGCCGACAAGCCCGTGGGGCTGGTACATTTCGCCGCAGCCCGCCTGGACGGCACAACCTTGACCCGCCACCACGTCTTCACTGGTAACCGCGATGCGGTTCGCGGGCAATCGGTGCTGGCCGCGCTCGCCCTGTTAACCGAAATCGCCGGCTAAGACCGCGACAGCCGCCCGCAGAACGGCCAACGGCACGGTCGGCGCCGCCGCTTCCACATGCGCGCCCTGACAACTGAAAGCGGCGTAGGGCAGCACGCCCGAAACGTCGAACCCCACATGCATATGCCAGTCGGGTAAGGCGGCACGCGCCCAGGCCAAGGCTGCCTCGGCCGATTCGGTGACGCCGGGGCTCGCCAAGGCGGCATCAAGGGCAAAATCGGGACCGCTGGCAGCGTCGAGACGACGCTTGAGGTCATGCCAATCGGGCAGCGAAGAGAGATCGGCGACCATTCCTTGATCCTAACACAAGGGAACCGTCCGCATGTTCGATTTGAAAAAGCATGCGCTTTTCCCCTAATCTTCGGCGGCTTTCGGGGATTATCGGGCAAAAACATGACCGGCGACAATTGTGGTGGCGACATGGAAGAGATCGGCCGTCTTCACCTGAAATCAGGCGAACACGTCTTCAGCCAAGGCGATCATGGAGACGCCGCCTACATGGTGCAAAGCGGCTGTGTTTCGCTGAGCCAGAACTACGACGGTCGCCAGATCGACGTCGGCCGGGTTGGTCCCGGTGAAATTTTCGGCGAGATGACGCTGATGGACAGCGACCGTCACGGCGTCACCGCCACCGCCGCCGAAGATTGCGAACTGGCGGTGATCCCTCTGCGGGTGTTCCGCCACAAACTCGACACCGCCGATTGCGTCATCCGCGCTGTCATGGAAATGTTCGTCCGCAACATCCGCACATCACCGCGCCTGTTTCTTCGCCGACCACGCAGCCTACGCGACCATGTCCGGCAGATGTCGTCGTTTTCCTGGAACATACGCCGTTTCGCCAGCCGCACGGGCGACACTGCCACCGCCGAAAACATGATCAAGGTTCTCGACCGGCTGGACACGGTTCTCGACGATCTAGCCGAAATCGCCGAACTGACCGCCGACCAGCGTCATGACCTGATCGCCGACGAAGAACTGAACGGCGTCCAGTTCGAGCAGGTGGTCGGCAGCGAGGGACGGCGCAAGATATGACGCGCCGTTCCCCGAAATCCCCGCGTATCAGCCGTTCTTGACCCGTCCGAGAAAAGATTCCACCTGACGTGACAGGTTGTCCGCCTGTTCCGCCAAACTGGTCGCCTCGCCCACCCGTTCTTTCGAGAACTGCTCAAGGCGGTGAGCCTGACCGGAAAGGCCATAGCCGGAAGGTATACCCCCAGTCATAACCATTCTGGATCACGGCCCATCGGGCGGTGCCAATCCAGGGCTGTCCTACCGTTGCGGGCAGCGTATGCCGGTCCCACCCAAACCGCAATAGCCACCGGGATTCTTGGCCAGGTATTGCTGGTGATAGGGCTCGGCGTAATAGAACGGGCCCAGCTTGATGCTTTCGGTGGTGATGGCGCCATATCCGGCTGCGTTCAAGAGCCCCTGATAGGTTTGGCGGGCAGCCTCGGCCTCGGCCGATTGCGCGGCCGTCGTCAGATACAGCCCGGAACGGTATTGCGTGCCGATGTCGTTCCCCTGGCGCATTCCTTGGGTCGGGTCGTGGTTTTCCCAAAACACCCGCAACAACGTGGCGAAGCTGACGGTTTCTGGATCGAAGACCACCAGCACCGCCTCGGTATGGCCGGTCCGGCCGCTGCAAACCTCCTCGTACAGGGGATTGGGGGTGAAACCGCCCACATAGCCGACCGCGGTCGTGTGAACCCCAGGTATCCCCCAGAACTTGCGTTCCGCTCCCCAAAAACACCCCATTGCGAAAACGGCGCTTTCGCAATGGGGCGGGAACGGTGCCGCCAGCGGCGTTCCCAGAACCACATGGGTCTCTGGCAACGGCATGACGTCGTCTCGACCGGGCAAGGCCTCGGCGGCGGTGACCATCAGCATCTTACTGGAACCGAACAAGGACATGAGGACGTTTCCTTTTCCCTTTCCTGCCCAGATAAGGGACGCCCCACCCGATTGCCAGCCCCACCCTATCCGCTCTCGGAAGTTTTTTTCAAAGTGTTTCGCGACACCGCTTGACACCCCCCACGATCCCCTTTATACGAACGCTCCTCGCGTGGTTCGGCGGGGTAGCTCAGCTGGTTAGAGCACGGGAATCATAATCCTGGGGTCGGGGGTTCAAGTCCCTCTCCCGCTACCAAAACTACGTTAGGAAAATCAAGGGGCTACGGGTCTATGTCGACCTGTGGCCCCTTTGCTTTTTCCAAAACACGTCCTGTGTTTTTCCAAAAAGTGGCGCACGCCTGTTCCCTATCGGTTTCAATGATGCCGAGGTGACCAATGGAACTGCCTCCCGAGAAACCCGGTGATGTTCGGCTAGAAGTTGATCCGAATGTCACTCCGAGATGGGCTGAAGTTATCAATTTGGCCGACGTGCGCGTTCAGTTCGGACGCCCGCGCTATCCAGGTGGCCGGGTGTGTGACCATCGGTCGATGTTTTACAACGTCGAGGACCGCAGAGTTTGGTGCCGAGATTGCGAAAAAACGATTGATGGCTTTGATGCCTTTCTCGTCCTCGTAAAGCACTTTGCCGCAATGGAGCGCGCTGCTCGGCATAAGCTGGATCAGGCGGCAGCGGCCGAGAAAGCACATCTCGGGCGGCGGGCGGCGAAGGAACTGGACCATGCCTGGTCAGGGCGGCAAATGGCCGTCGCATGCCCGCATTGTCGCGGCGGGCTGCTGCCCGAAGATTTCACCGAAAGGGGAATTTCAGCCACGTCGCGCGAAATCGAACTGGCGCGGCGGAACCGCGGCGACAAAAACGACAGCACAAGGTGACGGGCCACCCGTAAAAACCCCTTGACGCCGTACATAATGTTATGTACATTTAGATCATCAGGGCGCGGGGAGGATGGCTCTCTGCAAGAGTGGAAAGGACCACTGAAATGACCACCTACACCCACATCACTTCCCAGGGCGAATACCACGTTTCCGGCCTGACCGCTGTCGAAGCGGCCATTGCCCGGCTCACCCATGACGGTGCCACCTATGAATTGCGCCGGGATACGGATGGCATGTGGACCGTGTTTTCCAGCAACGGCCTGGGTAGCATGAGCCCTGCCTACGATGGCCCGGAGCCCTATGGCCGCCTGCTGAATTCCTTCGCCGCGACCGAGGCGGAAGCCCTGGCCGAACTGGCGCCGCGCATCATCAAGGCCGACTGGTCTGACAGCGAATATGTCATGACCGACGCCGACTATGAGGCAATGGTGGCCGAAGCTCTGGAAGGACAAGACGATGAATAAGAGCGGCCTGGACAAGGCTAAGTCCCTGGTCCGGCACCACCTGGACCAGGGACGCTCGGTCGGCGGCGTCTCGCTGACCCTGTACGCGGATGCGGTGCAGTACGCCACGCATCATCCCGGCGAGGATTTTGCCGAGCACCAGCGGCAGCGCGCCGAACTGGTGGCGTGGTTGGCCGCGCAACAAATCACCGTGATCGATATCCCGGTTTCCGCCCAGGAGCGGGCAGACAGCGCGACCCTGGCGGAACGCGCGGTGTTGTCCACAAATGGTGCAGCCATCGGCCTGAACATTGGCTATCAGCAAGACCAGGGCGGCGCCTATGTCGGATGGGCACTGACTGCCCCCAGGCACATCAGCAAGGGAGAGCGGTGATGACCGCCTTCGCCCTTCTTCTTTCCTTGGTCGGTCTCTCGCATCGGGAGGCCGCTAATTTCGTCGGCGTCAGCATCGACAGCGTGCGCGGCTGGATCAACGGCCGCCGCACCCCACCCGCCGCCGTACTGGACGAACTGCGCGCCATGATCGCCGCCCAGGAACTGGCGGCGGCGGAAGCCCTGGAGTTGATCACAGAACAGTACGAAGAGGCGCTAGGCGCCGGCCGGAAATTAACCGCCATCGATCTAGGCTATCCGGCCGACGACGCCGAGGCCACGCTGCTAGGTCTACCCTGCGTCAGTGCGTGGCGGATGATGGCCGCCCGCGTGGTGGCTAAATCTCCGGTCCCGGTGCGGCTTATTCCGCGCAGCTCGACCCTGGCGACGGCCGGAGCCGCCGAGGCGCACGGAAAATGAAGCCTCGCCATCATCGCGGGCGGTGCCCGTACTGTGGAACGACGATGATGACTGGTGCCGATCCTGGACGATATCCCACGATAGATCATAAAACCCCCAGGTGCCGGGGCGGCCGAGAGACCGTGTGGTGTTGTGCGAGGTGTAATAACCTCAAGGGCGATTTAACGCCCACTGAATGGTCTGAATTTAGGAACGCTCACCCAGACTGGATATATTGGAGTGGCCGGGCCATTTCCCGATGGAAAGCGGAGTGGCGTAGCTGAAATTTCTGTCCAAGGTGACCCTGATCGGCTGGGTCACCGCGCGACACCCCGCTCTTTTTCTCGCATGCGGATGAAGGACATGCCGAGCAACGACCCGACAAGGCCCAGGATATCGGCGATGCCCATTTCCGGCAGCGGAACAAGGGCCGGCGGCGTCGCCTGGAAGCAGGCCCAGACCCACATGCCGGTGCCGATGGCGAAGCGGGGGATGTAATAGACGGCCAGGGAAGCGGCACAGACCCAACCGATGGCGGGGCGCCAGCCGGCGACGAACAGGCTGGAACTGGCCGCCTCGATCTTGTTGACCTCGATCTGGGCGAGGTCGAGGCCGGAGATGGTGGCCATCTCCTGAAGCTCGCCGCTCTGCTGCATTTTCAGCAATTCGAGCTTGGCTTGAGCCGCCTGCGTCGGGTCGGGCCAGAGGCGGTCGATGATCTTGCCGCCAAGCCCGGCGATGGCGGTGATGGGGCTGGCGGCACCGGATGCCGCCCCGCCCAGGGCATCGCCCAGGATTGATCCAATTCCCATGTCACACCTCCTCAGGCGATGGTCGGGCCGCTGGCCAGCGCCAGGCGGGCGCGGTCGAGACAGGCCCTGCGGTCGGCGAAGCCGTTGGCGTCGCCATAGGCGGCCGTCTTCCGGCCGCGGTTGATGATGTCGGCGATGGCGTCGAGGTTGTCGGCGTCGGCCAAGGTGTTGAGGCCATGGCAGGCCCAGAACCATCCGACCGAGGCGGCGGCATGTTCCGGGCGCTCCAGCAGCTCAGGGTGCTCGATCAGGTCGAGCCCCAGGGCGACGCCGCAGGCGGCATAGTTGTTTCGAAAGGTGATGCCGATAAGGCCTCCGGCGCGATAGCGCCAGCCGTCGCCGCTGAGCTCGTCGCCATTTCCCTCTCGCCCGGCATAGACGTGGCTGGCGATGCGTTGGGGCTGGCGGGAATATTCATCAGCGAGCTGGGGCGTGAAGTGCCGCGGGAAGGTGGACAACAGGCCGGCCGCCGAATAATTCATGTTCTCGCGGACATAGCGCAGGCTGCCGCTTTCGTGGGCGATCTGGGCGAGCCAGTGCTGCAATCGCAGGGGCGTGGTGATGCTGTGGCGGCGTGCGGTGGCGTCCAGCGGCGCCGCGTAAGCGGTGATGTCGCAGGTGCGGGCGAACGGCATGGCGGCGCGCAGGAGCGCGGTCGTGATGATGGTCATGGCGTCAGCCCTCCTCGCCACCGTTGCGCGGCAATCCGGTCGGCTCGGCGCCGAAATACCGGGTCGCTACGACCTCGAGGCCGCGGGGGCCCAGCCAGCCGACAACACCGGCCAGGGCGTGGGTGGCGAGCGGCGGCAGGGAAAGCCACTCTCCCAGGCCGCCGGCCAGGATGGCGCAGAGAGCGGCCGTCGGCGGCTCCCACGCCAGTTCCCACGACCACATGCGGCGCTTCCCGAGACGGACGAGGCGGCGGTGATACAGCAGGCGCGCCAGAAGCGGCGCCGGCAGAAGGGCGAGTACGGTGGCCGTGATCGCCCCCCACTCGCTGGCGATAGACCTCTCAGGCATCTGCTATCCTTTCAGGCATAAAAAAACCGCCTCGCGGGCGGTAATCGGTCAGAGCACGATCTGATCAGGACGGCCACCCTGTGGTGTAGTCGTATCCGATGATCGCTTTTCTGGCTGCGATGGGGTCATCGACATCGTCCTCCATGGCATCGATGGCGGCACAGTGTGCCGCCTCGGCATTGAAGCATGCCTGAACGTGGTCGGCGATGGCCTCTGCCATTGCGATGATCTGCTCGTTGGTGGCGTCGAGAAACCCGGAGGGCGTCTTGAATTTGCGGACGGCAGACGGATCCCCGGCTATCGCGCGGCTGTAGGCTCCATTCAGCAGAACTTTCGTCCTGTCATCTGTCGGAATGGCGACGCCAGCAACCGTCAGACCTCCGGTCTCAATTCCATAGCGATACTCTGCTACCTTGGCCTTAGACATTTCTTTTACTTGCTCCAGGGGGCGCGGGGTGACGGTATAGCTGATGCGCGCCCCGTCCTTGACCTCAGTGATAATGGCCACGTCGTCCAGGTCTGGGCGCGTGTCAATGTCGACGACCTCATAGCCGGCGTTGACGCGCTGTTCCGCCGTCATTGCTCCGATGCGACGTGCCACCCCGGAGATTTCAACGGTGTCGATGTCCGAGAAATAGAGGCCATCCTTGTAGTAGATCGCTGACATTTATGGATTTCCTTGCGCTGTCGCGGGGACATTGTTGCTTCCAACTGTCGGTTTCTTGTCGTAGGTCGCGACCCAGGCGTTGGTGCCGCTGGCGTTGTAGGTCGCACTGGCGGTCCTGATCTTGAACCCGGTCGCCAGCCTGTCGGCGTGGGTGCCCCAGATCACCGCATTGCCGTTGACGCTCAGGGTCTCGGGCACCGCGCCGGTATAGACGCACGGGCCATCGGCGTTGACATTACCGATGAAAGTGCCGCTGGTCGCGCCCGTGGTGGCCGCAAGGTTGGCGGTGCAGATGTTTTTGTAGCCGGCGACACTCGGGATGAACCCACCAAACCGCGCCGTCGTCGTGCCCGCATCGTAGGCATACGCAAACGGAATGACGAATTCGCCGGGGTTTGCTATCGCCCCGCTGTAATAATTCGCACCGTCCCGTTTGATCGTGACGGTGTTACCGTCAAAATCAAACAGCAGTTCAAACGATGCCGCCGCCGATGACATTGACTGGTTCGTCAGCCCTGCGCCGAAATTACAGACACACCCATTGTCCGACACGCCACAATATGCGGCCTGCGCGCCGCCCCAAATGAGACCGTCAACCCCAGCGCGCCGTCCGGCCTGGGAGAGCTTAACAATTCCGGCGAACCAATATGTGCCGGCGAACCCTGCGCCGGGTGCCCCTGTCGCCGGCTTGTCCACCTTAAACGCCCACTTGCCGGAATTGGGAATCGCCAATGACCCAAGCGTCACCGCATAACCAGCTGCCGACGTGTTGGTCAGCGTGGTGTTGCCGTTGCCATAATAGGCATAATCCGTACCGATGGATTGCGGAGTTAAGGAGTTCAGCGTGGCGAACACGTTGGTCGGGCTGTCGCCCACCACGTCGGATGCGGCGAAGCCAACCGGCGTCCAGTCGTTGCCCTGTCCAGAAGCGTCGCCGCCCAAATCGGCCACGTTCCACGGAGTACCGAGGTGAAAGCCGTTGGTGCCGAAATCGACACCCAGTACCTGTTTCGGTCGCCACGATCCGGTGACCGGGTCGATCTGGCCGAAATGATCAGGGGGCAACGCGGCTCCGTCGATCAGGATCGGTTCAGCGATATAACCCCGCCAATAATTCCCGGCACCATCGCGGCCAAAGTAATGAGGGATGCCAGAGGCATTAACGGCCGTGAGAAGATTGGCCGTGATGGCATTCGACGTGGCGAAGACGGTGACCTGTTGGCCGTTGACGTAGAGGTTGATGGTCTGCGTAACCGTGTCCACAATGACAATAACGTGGAACCATGCGGTCGGGTCGCGAAAGACCTGACTGGTCACCCGCCACGACGTGGCACCGCCGGAAATCTGGATCTGATCGGCAGCGCTGATCTCGACATTAAACAGCGTACTGTCGTCTCCGCTCCCGTTCGTCGCATAAAATAACCGCTGCCTTACACCCAAGGAACCTCGCCGCACCCACCCGCCAATCGTAAATGTCCTCCGGTTCCCCGCCACGGACGGCGTGCGGGTCAGATACTGCGCCCCCCGGAACAACAGGGAATTGGTGATATCGTATGAACCTTCACCGGCAACACCGCTCATCATCATACTGTCGGCGAACATGCTCACGCCTCCTCGACCGAATAGGCTACGGCGATGCGGCTGGTGGAGATCACCTCGTAATCAAGGCGCGCCACGCCGCTCGACGGCAGGCTGGCCAGCGACGCCATGGTGGTGGTGCCGTCACTCGACACGCGCTTGAGGCCGGTCCACCAGCCGCCCGGCGTGGTGTAGCTGCCGGCGATGATGCGGATAGTTCCCTTCTGACCAGCACAGTTGGCGTCGATGGTGGGGGCGCCCAGCGTCAGCGCCGAGGACAGGGTAATCGCGAAGTTCTGGTATTGAGTGAAGTCGAGCGTCACCGTGCCGCCAGCCGTGCGGGTGTCGGTGGCGATCGGGCGCTGCGGCTTCGTCCACGACTGAGCAACGTTGAGTAGACCGGCGAGAGTAAGGCCCAGATTGCCCTTGGCTACCGCCGCGTCGGCCAAGCCAGAGAGATTCCCCGCTTTCGTCAACACCTCGGTCGCCGCCGGCGTGCCGAGCGCGGTGCGGGCCGCTTCAGCGGTGCCGGCGGTGCCGAGCACGCCGGCAAGGAAGGCGCGCAGGTTTGTGATGAACGTCTTCTGATCGCCCTCGGTCGCAGTCGAACCGGTGAACTGTGTGGCAACGGGCAGTTCGGTCATGGTCAGTACCCCTGAATGGTGGCGTCTACGGTCGCGGAGATGCCGGCTCCGCTGGCATCATCGGCCCGCACCAGCGGCCCCGAGGTGTCCTTGTCGACGGTGCGGACGGTGGCGGCGGTGCCACCGATGAGATTGCAGACCACCACCTTGACGGCGCGGTAGGTGTTGGCGATCGGCAGGCGCGTTCCTTCCGGCGCCAAGGTGACGCCCTGCAACACCTCGGAAATGTCGGCGCCATCGAGCGTCGGCGTCATGGTGGCGATGCGCCCCCTGGTGGCGCCGAACCCGGTGGTGACGCGGAACCCCCAGGTGCCGGGCCGGGCCGGCATGTCGCCGGTCCATGGCTCCCACGGTTCCACCCCCCAGGCCGGCGCCGCATCATCCCCCGACCACGCCCCCGCCGCGTCGTTGGTCCAGGCCAGCCCTGCCGACGGCCGCCGCACCTCGATGATGACGCTGCCCCCCTCGACTGCCAGGGGCAACTTGATGGTGTCGGCCCCGACGGCCAGCGGGAACTCGACATCGACCTCGTAGGTCATGGCTTTCCACGATCCGGTCCAGGCAGGCGCCGCGTCGTTGGTCCAGGCCAGACGTCCCTCATTGGCGTCCCAGGCCAGGCCGCCGGCATCGTCGGCCACCAGGGTGCCGTCGTCATCGACGCTGCCGTTGATGATGATTCCAGGCCAGCCCAGGGCCATCAGGTCGTATTCCTCGACCACGTTGCCGACCAGGATGTCACCGAGGTTCAACACCACCGAGGATGCGGCGATGCTCTCGTTACCTGAGGTGTCAAACCCCTTGGCCAGGATGGTGACGACGCCGCCCGGCAGGCCGGGTAGTGTGTAGGGGCTGGACGCGAGACGGCCCTGGTGCAGCGGCAGCGCGGTGGCGAAGCTACGATTGACGCCAACGTGGTAGCGGATCTCGATACCTTCGAAGTCCTTCTCGGCTTCGGCCTCCCAGCGGGCAACGCCGTCGCTTACCGTGAACATCAGGAGATCGGCCGGGCGTGCGGTCTTGCCGATTAAGGCGTGAGGCTCGGATGCCCGCCATTTCGACACCGCCCCGACCTGATTGACGGCGCGCAGCCGCACCAGATAGTCGGTGCCGTCGACCACCGGCGACAAATACGCCTCCTGCACCCCAGGCAGCACGTCAGGCTGATCCGCCCAGGTGGCACCGCCGTCCGCCGACAACTGCACCTGGATGCGATACAGGCTGGCATCGTCTGGGTCGGTCCAGGCGACGTGCAGGCGCGAGATGATGGTGCCGTCGCCCAGCACCAGCAGGCGGTCGGTGCCGCTGGATAGCGTCGGAACCGACGGCCGCATCACGACACGCGCCTTGGGCAAGCCGGTATCCGGCGCGGGGTCAACGAGTTGCTCCTCGTCTGTCGACCAGTCGAAGCAGCTCTCGTCGGTTTCTCGCAGCACCATGTCTATGCCGAGGCGCGGCGCATCATCCTCGCTGTCGCCGCCGCGCACCGCGAAAGCCCACGCCTCGATCTCGAAATACTTCCGCGTCCAGCCATAGCGGGCCAGCGTCACCGGGATGATGTCGTCGGCGCGATACGGGAAGCAGGTCAGCTTTCCCGGCCAAGTGATGCGCTGCTGCTGGCGACAGCGCAGCAGGTCGATCTTGACGATACGCTGGCAGGTTGCCGGGCTGGTCGTGAACGGCAGCTCGACGTCCTTGTCGATCTCGACGCCGAAATTGGCGCGGATCGTCCCGGACCCGGCCGAGGTGATGTTGACGGCCGTTCCGGCGACGGCATCGTCATGGCTGGCGGCCAGTTTGATGGTCCCGGCAGTCGCGGTCAGGATGACGAAATAGACGGTGTCGGCGGCGATGCCGCCGGGCTGGACGTCGTCACTCCACACCCGGACCGGCTGGCCGGTGGTAAAGCCGGTCTCGTCCACCGTGATGGTGTCGGCGGTCGTGTCGATGGCGGTAACCAGAGCCTGGGGGCCATCCTCGGTGCGGTAGAAGTCCGACCAGACCGTGGGGAAGTCTTCAGCCTGCCAGAAACTGTCGGGGTTGGTATAGACCCCGGCAACGGTGTTGAACAACTCCTTGCGGGTCAGGCGCGGCTCGAGCTGGATACCGCCGTCGAGATCATCCTCGGTCAGCTCTCGGGCATGCGGGGTGCGCCACGCCGCCGACATCAGGCGCCATTTGCCGCCGCTATCGACCGCGACGCCGCGATTGGCCGACAGCAGTTGCTTCATGATGGTGCCGTGGTCGGTCGACAGCAGCACGGAGCCGTTGCAGGTGTAGCGCTTCTCGACCCCAGGCGCCTCGTAGAAGCGAACCTCGGCGACGCCGACACTGCCGCTGTCGGCGTTGATCACCAGCCGCCTGGATAGGTACGAGGTGGTGGAAGAAAAGCCCGACGTGACTTCGACCACCAATCCGGGTTCGTCGTTGACCGTGCCAGAGGTGTAGATGGTGGCCCAGGTGGCGCCGTCGTCATTGCTACCCTCGACCGCCCAGGTGAAGGTTGAAGCGCTGTCGCAGATGCCATTGTCGATGCTGCCGACGAAGCGGATACCGGCGATGGCGCGGGCCGTTGTTTCCACCCTGCCGATGGTGGCGCCGGCCGCGCCGGTGGCGCAGTCTTCCCACTCGTCATCATCGCTGCCGTCGAACGCCGCATTGAGGCCGCCGCCGCCGGTCATGGTGCCGATCGCGGTCCCCTTGACCTGCGACACCTGACGGACGAGGCTGGTCTCGACCTCCTCGTCGTCGATGTTGGCCGAGGCGATGCAGTCTGCGGTTCCGATGCGCGACGCCTTCCAGCCCCACCACTCCACCATGTAATCGCGCTGGCACAGCGTCGGGTTGTCGGACCATGCGGTGGCGCCGGTGCGGGGGTCGAAGACCTTCTTGCCGCGCACGACCCAGCTCGGGTTCGGGATGCCGCTGGCGAACAGGCTGCTGTCATAGGTGAACTTGACGTAGACCTTGGCGCACCCGGCCTGGAGGTGGCTTTCCGTCCATTTCCCCGGGCACGCGGCGCGCAGCTTTTCATGGAAGGTGGCGTCGCCCTCCGTCGTCCCGAGACCGAAAGTGACCTCGACCTTGTCCTTCCAGTCGCCGGCCGTGACCTTGCCGTCGGTGCCAAACGGGATGACTTCCTCGTTCAGCCAGAATTCCTCGAAGCCGTCCACTTCATGGGCGGCGATGGTGTAGACGACGTGCAGCGTTTTGTTGTCATTGGTGACGTGGACGAAGGTCCGCTGGCCGGCGACACGGATCCGGCCATAGATGAGACGGCGGTAACCGATGGCGGTTGCCATGGAATGGGTGCGGTCGCTGGCCTCGTAGCGAAAGCTGTCGGCCTCCGCGACGGCGGAACTGCCGAGCAGCGCGCCGGCGACACCGGAGAGCGTGCCGCCGATGGCGCCCATGGCGGCGCCGGACAGGATCGCCCCCTCCATTGCGGAGACGGCGAAGCCGAGAAAGCTGGTACTGCCTGCGGTTAGCCCGAGGCCGAAGCCGATACCGCCGGTAGCCGCTCCGAGAATCGCACCGACGATGATGCTCTTGACGATGCCACCGCCACCGCCGCCCATCAGCCGATCCTCCAGGCCACCGAGCACCGCTCCAGCGGCACGAACTCCAGCCCGCCGGCGCGGACCGGGGTCGCGGCCTCGGCGCCGACGCAGATCGCCAGCGACAGGCCCTCATCATTGCTGGTCAGACAGACATCGCCGCGACGCGCCAGCAGCGGCGCGATCTCAGCCCAGCCGTGCTGGGCGGCCAGCTTCCGCATCACCTCGAGCAGGCCGCCGCCGCCACTGAACCGGGCCAGGGCGCGGATGGCGCCGCCCCGCGAGCGATAGCGGCCGCGAAACGCTTCGGCGCCGTCGATGCCGGTGATGTCGCGGACGACGTCGGCCGGCCAGATGCAGCAATCGAAGACGCCGCGCTCGAACGCGCGGCCGCGCGCCGCCTCGACCGCAGCCGAAAGGCGGCGTTCCCATCCAGCGATGCGGGACATGGCGTCAGGACTTTCCGAAGGTGATGGTCTTGTCGACCAGCGAGGGCACGTATTCGAAACCCTTGTCGCCGGGGTGGCGGCGCTGCTGGTCCTGGTTGGTGTAGCGCCAGTTCAGCGCGGCATCGAGGGTGATGGCCGGGCTTTCGGTCCGCACCGTGATGGAACAGGTCTCGCCGGCATCGTCGATGGCGATGCTGTCGGTGATGTTGTCGGCCAGCGGATAGGGCTCGCCGATCATGGTGCCGGTCTGCTCGTCCAGCACCGCCAGCCACAGCTTGGCCGGCAGGCCGTAGCGGAAGTCGCCGATGGCCTGTTGCAGTCGCGCTGCCGGGACACCGTCCAGGGTGAAGGCCATGCCATTGGCCTGGAATTCCGTGGTTTCCGACACCGCAGAGACCTTGCCCAGGGTGCCGACGCCATAGAACTCGACGCCATCCCAGATTAGGGTGCCGTTGCCTGTCCAGGCGCGTTCGGCGCCGCTGCCGTAACCGATCTCGGCCAGCAGGATCGGGCACAGCCTTGGCGCCTGGGTGGCGGCGATCAGATCGGCATGAGCGTCGGTGCGGCCGGCCATGGCTACAGCGCCTCCTCGGCGGCGAAGTCGATGCCGTAGTGGTGCAGATCGTCGATGTCCCAGGCCATGATGTTGCTGGCCATGCGGAAGACGCCGACGCAGTTCCGCGTCACCAGCTCGGTGGCATCGGCATAATCCTGGCGCAGGGCCGGCCAGACGTCGGTGGTCAGCACCCCCGAGACGTCGAAGGCCGCCGGAGTCAGAACCATGTGCAGCCGCGTCTCCTCGCCATTGCCGAGTTGGAGGTAGTCGCCGGCCAGCACGGTGGCGCCCTCCTCCCCACCCTGGAGCGACAACTCGCGGGTCCGCGCCGAATGGGCGCCGTGCACGGCGATGCCGGTGGCGGCGATGGTGCCGCGCGGCATCCGGCCCTTGGGGTCGCCCAACAGGAAGGTGCCGAAGCGGCCGCGGAGACTAAGGCGCCATGCTACCCATTCCATGGCGGTGGAACGGATCTGCGGCGGCAGCGTGGCTTCGATGGCCCACGCCTCGCCCTGGTGGGCATAGACCTGCTGCGACAGGGTGAACGGCGATTGCGAGACGCCGACCACGGATCGCGGCTTCCAGCCAAGCGTCCGCAGCCCGGTCGCCGTCGGCAGCGCCAGGGGATAGGTGATGGCCATGGCCCCTACTTCCCCTTCTTGACGGTGCGGCCGTTGTGACTGGTCACGGCGGCGACGGCGCGACGCTCCACGCTGGCATTGGTGGCGCGGATCATGGCCTCGAGCCGGGCCAGCCCTTCGCGGTCGGCGCCGCGGGCGTCGATGTAATACTGATCGCCACCGGCCCGGCCAGGGCTGTTGATGTTGGCTGCCGACAGCGCCGAGGTGGTGACGCCGCCGACGACACCGCCGTCGGCGAATGCCGGCAGGCGGCCATTGTTCATGGCGTCGATCAGCGGCCAGTATTTGGCCGTCGCCTCGGCGTTGACGATGCTCTCGCCATTGCTGACGCGAAGCATGCCACCGCCGCTCACAGCCGCCAGGATATCGTCGCTAGTGCCGCTTCCAGGTCCAATGATCCTGCCATTGCCGGCAATCCTGCCGCCGGTCGCCATGCCGTCGATGCCGACGCCGGAGTTCACGGCGGTGGTGTAGCTCGCCGTGCTGGAACCGGTGCTGCTAAACAGTTTTCCCAGCAGACCGCCGACACTGGACAGCGTCACCGCATTGCCGCCGAAGATCATGTTCTTGAGTGGATTCCACGCCGCCAGCTTGAAGAATTCTTGATATAGCTCCGAAACGACGGCGAGGCCGACGTTGCGCAGATTGCCGAAGGCATCTTCCCCCTGCATGGCCATCTCTGTCGCTGCGGAGCCGATGCGGTCGAATGCCTGTTCTCCGACATTCTCCAACTCTTGCAGCACGGCCTTGTGCTCGTTCTCCTCGGAGATCAGAGCCTGCTTTGCCGTGGTCAGTTCGCCGATGCGGGCGCGCTGCTCGTCGGTCACCTCGATACCGTGCTCGCGGGCGATGTTCTCGGCCTGAAGCATGGCCTCGTTCTGCTCGCGGGCGTCGGCGCCCATGCCAATCAGCGTCAGCTCGCGTTCCAGGCCGGAGATGTAATCGTCCAGGGCCTCTACGCCCTTGTATTGCTGATCCAGCCGGTCTTCTTCGAGTTTGTTCTGCCGCTCGATGGCGTCGGCTGCGGCCTCCCGCGCAGCCTTCTCATCGTAGAGACGGCCGGCCAGTTCTGCGACCTTCCGCCCCTCTTCCGACGAAATGCTGAGACCGTTCTGCTTCAGTGCTGCATAGATTTCCTGCTCCCGAGAGGTACGGGACAATTGCTCGCGCTGAAACTGAAGATCGGCAACCTGCTTGGCGACGGCGTCAGCGTGCTTGGCCGCCCCCGTGTCAACCTTTGGCGACCGCGCGGGAGCATCGATAGACGGCAGCACCAGTTTCTTCTGCGTCTCACTGGCTGTACCGTTGAGAACGGCCAAGGCGGCTTCGAGTTCTTGAAGCTCTTGGCGCGCCGTCGTCAGCGGTTCCGCCCATTCCGACATAATCTGAACAAGCGGCTTGAGGCGCTGATCCTGATCCGCCAAAGCGGCGGTCTTGGCGTACAATTCCGATGCAGAAATGGCGCCGTCCAGATAGGCCTTTTGAAGCTCCCGAGCCGGCGCCACCAGGGCGGCGGCATCCTGTTTCGACAGGCCGCTTTCAAAGGCGACGCGATCAATCTTGAAGTTCCCGGCGTGGGCATAAATTTCTTGCTGAGCGATGGCAGCTTTTGCCGCGTCCGCTGCCGCCTCCAATTGCGCCTTGCGCAGCGCCTTGACCTCGGCAGTCAGGTCTTTAACCCTGCCCTTGCTGACATCAATGACACCATTGAATGCGGCCATGGCCCTGGAGTGGGAGACAGCCGCTTGCTCGGCCGCAGTCTGGTGTGTCGCCATCAGGTAGATGGCCGCAGACGCAGCGGCAATGCCGGCGCCGACGGGGCCGCCGACCAGAGCTAGAGCGGCGGTCAGGCCGCGCATCGCCACCGACGCCGTTCCCGTCGCAGCGGCCATCGCCACCATGCGGGCCGTGGTCGCGGTGCCGAAGGTATTCAACATGGACAGACCGGCGGCGGCTGAAACGTTTGCTGTCTGCATAGCTGCGATGGCGGCGGCTGCCGTTCTGGCAACCACCATGCCACCGATGGCGGCAGCGGCGGCACCGCCAACGCTGGTGATGGCCCCCATATTGTCGGCGGCGGCGCCGATGGCACTGGTCAACCCCTTAAGCATTTCTTCCATCGCCTTGTTGGTTCCCATTTCTCCGATGGTCACCAGCAAATCGTCGAACGCATCTTTGAGGTTCGACGCCAGACCAGACAGGTTGGCCATGCGCTTAGCCATGGCGCCGCCGAAATTGTCGGCCGACAGCTTACGCAGATAGGCATCGATGGCGTCGGCGCTCTTGCTGACGGTGGTGGTCACCCCCTTGAAGGTGAATGAGACCTTGTTGCCCTGGCTGCTGGCCTGGATGCCGAATTCCTTCAGCCGCTCGAATTCACCGGTGGTGGCGTCGGCCACCGCCTCGATGACGTCTGTCAAGGTCTTGTTGGGGAACGACGACGCCATGTCGCCCCAGGCGGTCAACGCCTCGTTGGCAGGGTCAAGGCCTAGGTTCTTGAGGCGGGCGAACGCCGTCACCACCTCCGCCAGTTCATAGGGCGTGTCCTTGGCGAATTCACGGATACCGGAGAAGGCGACAGCAGCCGCCTTGCTCGACCCCATGGCCGTCTCCAGGCCGGAACGCAGGTCCTGAAAACGGGAATTCACGTCGTAAAGCGACCGTGACAGCTCTGCCACGCCGAGGCCACCGGCGAGGCCGGCCAGACCGGCCTTGGCCGTCGCCATCGCCGCCGCCATCTGAGCATCCATCGCCGACAGGTGTTTTTGCCACTGCCGCGCCGACGAGTTCAGGGCAGCGTTGGCCCGGTTCAGCCCAGAGGTGAACTCTGCCGAATTCGCCGCGAGATCGACGGCGACTTTCGCGACGCGCGTTGCCATGGCGGGCGATCTCCAGCACGAAGGGGCCGGCGGCGTCAGGCGCAGTCGGCGGGTGGCATCGGGGATGGGGTGGAAAACGAAAAGCCCCGCCGGATCAGGGCGGGGCTTTGACGCAGTTCTTCAAATTACGGATGAGCGTACCGCATCCACCGGCTTGCGGTCAATTCCGGCGTTCTGAATCAACGGGTTGACCCCGGCTTTTCGACCTGATCGGAAAGGCCGTCTTCAGCGTGGCCTTCAGCCGGGCGTCGACGGAACCTTGATCAGGCTTGGTCGACAGCATGTCGTTCAGCGGCGGCATCTTCTTTGCCCGACCGAGCGCCGCGGCACACCAGGCGACGGCCATTAACTCGTCGTGCCGCTGGCGCCGCTCGTCGCCCTCGGCGGCCAGCAGCACCTCCAATTGCCAGGGCGTCAACGCCCAGAACTCGCTCGGCGCTATCCTCGCCCGGTGAGCCGCTGCCAGAGCCTGGCGCACCGGGTCCGCAGCGGCTCGGGAGGGTTTTCCTTGGCCGGCTCCTTGGGCATGCCGTCGGGACCGAACCAGGCGGCGGCGAGCGCCGCCTCGACCGCCTTGATGGTGGGCACCACGGGGGGTGAAGCGGCCACCACCATGTCGCCGGTCCAGTCGGGGTGGTGCCGGCGAAGGCCGATAGCGATGAGCGAGGCCAGCTTATAGAGGTCGCCCGCCAGCGCCGCCGCCTGCCCATCGGCGCCAAGGTCCGTGCGAACGGCAGAGATAGCGAGCCAATCGAAGGCCAGCGTCAGCCGCCGGCCCCCGATGCTGACCGGCGTGTCGCCGGTGTAGGGATTGACGGCCGGCATCAGGCCGCCTCATCCGACCAATCGACCTCTCCGGTGATCTCGATGACGGCCGACGCCGACACCTTGTCGTCAACGGCGCCGCTGATCGGGAACTCCAGGGCGAACCCGGCGAAAGCCGCCGTGGTCGCGGCCTTGGTGTCGGTGGCATCGGACAGCACCAGGAGGAAGTTGGTTTTCGCCTGGGTGCGGCGCGCCGTGCGATACGCGACCTGACCGGGATTGCCCGGCACGAAGATCAGGTTGAAGCTGAGCTGGCCTTCGTCGGGCAGGCCCATGATCTTTTCCTTGGCGACGCTATCCAGGCTGGTCGCATCGCCGACACTGGCGGAGCCGCCGGGGCCGTCGAAATCCACCACCTCGCCAATCGGCTTATAGCCGGTGATGGTGAAACTGGCCGGGGTGGCATCGGTGGTCATCACCGCATCGGCGGTGCCGACGAAGTCGCTAGTCCCGGCGTGACCCTTGCTCTGACCCGCCACGGTCATGACGGTGGAGGTCAGCGCGGTGATGATGTACGGGCCGGGGTTGTCGGTGTCGCTGGTCGTGACGATCATGCCGACGGCATAGTCGGTGGTCCAATCGCCAGTGGCACGTTCGATGGTGCCGGCGGTGGCGTCGAACTCGACGGACACCGCCCCGGTCACGGACTGGATGCCGAGCTTGGTGCCCTGGGTTTTGATGGCTCCGGACATTGCTTTCTCCATGAAAAAAGCCGCCCGGAGGCGGCTGGGGTGGAAGTGTCAATGGGTGGTTGACGGTCAGGTGGGCGGCGGAACGATGCGGAACCGGCCTTCGATGCGTTCCGACAGGATGTCCTGCCCGTCGGGCGTCATGACGAACTGGCCGCCCGCGTCCCGGACATAGCGGATCAGCCACCCCTCAGCGGCGTTGACCTCCAGCACGTCCTTGACCTCGGCGCCGGTATCGCAGTCGAAGACGCGACAGCCGCGCCAATTGACAGGCGGTCCGTCGACCCTGGCGTAAGTGATGCCCATGCTTCCCTCGTTCATTCGTCGTGGGTGACCATGAAATCCATCTGCACCCGGTAGAGCTTTGGATCGACGTCGTCTTCGTAGAGATCCTGGTCGGTCTCCAGGCTGATGCCGCCGATCCGCATCGGGCCTTCCGTGGTGGTGGCCGTGCCGATGAAACCGTCCAGCGTCTTGCGGATCACCTTTGCCAGTGCCTTGGCGGCGGCATAGGTCGTGGCGTAGGCATCGACCTGGATGCGCGGCTGTGCAGTGCCGGTTGGTCCGTCGCAGGAGCGCCAGCGGTCGCCGCTGATGCGCTGATAGGTGATGTATGGCGTCTGCACCTTGGTCGGCGCCGTCAGCGGATAGATGCGGGCGCCGGCCAGGGCCGACACCGCCGGAGCGTTCTTCAGCAGGGTGTAGATGGCCAGTTCGCTCATCGCTGCGATTTCCCCAGCTTTTCCGCCTCGCGCGCTACGCCGGCAGCCAAGCGCTCCTTGATCCGCGCCACCGCCCTGCTCCAAGCGCTGTCGGCGGCCGGGCGGAACCACGGCCGGGCCGGCTGGCGGCTTGTTCCGAACTCAGCCCAGAAACCCTGGGGGGCGTTGCCGGTGTCGACGCGGTATTCCGCCTGATCCTTCGGCACCCCGCGCTTGAGGCGCACGATGCGGATGTTGTCCTTCAGGGGGCCGTACTTCTCGGACAGGTCGGACGGCTCGACGCCGATCGGCGCCTTGCGCCGCACCGCCCCCTTCATCACCGTAGCGCCGGCGCGGGTGGCGTTGTTCAGCACGCGACGCTGCACGTTCTGCGGCAGCTTCTTGAGGATGGCGCGGGCATCGCGTAGCCCGACGACGCGGGATTGTGTGAGGCGGGTCATGGACTTATGCCCTCGCCTTCACGCGCAGTTCCAGCCCCTCACGGCGGCCGATCTCGACCACATCGAGGATGTCGAATTCCCTCCCATCCCAGGCAACACGGTGTTGGGGCGTGATGTCCGACCGCCACCGGATCAGGAAGCGGCCCTGGGTTTCGGCATAGGTCGAGGCGGCGGCGAAGCGTTCAGACCCGGCGCCGGGCATCCAGCGCGCCCAGACAGGGTCATCAATCGGCGTCCAGGTCTCGGTGACGCCGCCGTATTCGTCCTGGCCTGTGGTGAGGGCAAGGATCGTGATGAGGCGGTCCAGCTTGCCGGCGTCCATCAGGCGAAGCTCCACACCCGGAACGGCGACAACAGGAGAGAAAACGTCGGCAAGTCATTGACGATGTTGCCGATGTTCACGGTCTCGCGGTCCCGGTACAGCGTGCCGACATGCAGCAGAGTGGCCGCCTTGATCGGCGCCGGGACGGCGGCGGCATCGTCGTAGCCGGCATCGAACTGCACCCGCACGGCATCAGGTTGACGGCGGGTTGACGGCCAGACCTGGCCATGGGCGGGAACGATGCGCGCCGGCTCGCCCGCGACGACCTGATACAGCGCCGGGTCCAGTGTCTGCTCGGCACCGTCCAGGTCGATGTATTTGACGCTGACGATCTCGCGCAGCGGCGGCAGCGGGACGGTGATCTCGGCCGGGAAGGCATCGAGGCGCAGTTCCCAAGTCTGCGGCATCAAGGCGCGACCAAGCCAGCCGTCGCGGCCGTCGAGGTTCTGGCGGGCGGCGGCGATAAAGCCGCCGATCAGCGCATCATCATCCGTGCCGGTGACGCGCAGATGGGCCTTGGCTTCATCGAGACTGATCGGCTCGACGGCCGGCGCGGTGATGAGGATGAGCGACATCGAGCACCTCAGGCGGTCAACTGCTTGACGATCCACATGATCGAGCTTTCGAGGTCGGTGAAGGCGAGCGACTTGTAGCGGCCGTCCTTGACCTGATCGAACAGCGCCTCCATCTCCACCGCCTTCGCCTTGATGGCGCCGTGCAGCGCCTTCTCGTCGTCGGACAGGGCGCGATACTGCGGGCGGAAGCGGCTGGGCTTGATGTCGCCAGCCTGCCGGGCATCAGGCGCCCCAGCGTAGAGGTCAGCCATCGTCAAGCCCCCTGCTCGGCGTTGCGCAGCGCCGCCTCGGCGGTGGCGCTGTCCTTGTCCATGGCCTCGGTCACCGGCTTGTCGTCGGCGTCGAACACCTTGTAGCGGCCGGCGCCGACGTGGCGCGCGGTGAAGGTGGTGGTGGTGCCCTCGCCGCCCTCGGGCGCACCTCCCTGCCCGCCTTCGCCGGGTTTGCCGGCCTCGGCGCGCAGCGTCTCCAGCAGGTCTTCGAGGTGCAGGTCGCGGGCCTTCTCGTCCAGGCCGTTCCATTCCTCGATGCTGAGGCCGCTGGCGTCGAACGCCTTGGCGACCAGCTCGCCCAGGGTGATGGTGACGCCCTCCGTCACGGTCAGGACGGCGGCCAGGGTGGAGCTGCCGAGCAGGGTGTTGTCGGTGCCGGCGCCATCGGCTTCGGCGTTGCGCTGCGCCGCCTCGGTGGCGGCGGCGTCGCGGTAGACGGCTTTCCCCGAATTCACCAGCTTCTGCGCCTTGGTGCCTTCGAAGCCGGCCAACTCCCCCGCATTATACGGGGGAGCGGCCTTCACGAACTCGACGATCCGCATTACGCCACCGGCAGGCGTTCGGCGCCGCCGAAGATCGCCACCGCCTGGACCGCGGCGGTGTCGGTGCCGGTCGCGGACAGGTTGGGCGTGTACTTAATCCGGATGTAGCGCTTGGCGTATTCCAGCGAAACGCCCAGCTTGGCGGTACCGGTTTCGGTGCTGCCGCCGGTGGCGCCGGTCAAGGTCAACACGGTAGACGAGGTGACGAGATCGGCAGCGTCGGACATGTCCGAGGCGTCGCCGGTCTCGATCTCGGCGGCGACCGTCAGGGTCTTGGTGGCCGCCAGGGTGGCGGTGGCGGCGAAGACGAACGCCACCGAGCCGAAGCGGTTGCCCAGGCCCTGCAGGTCGATGGTGACGCCGGTGACCTCGGTGTTGTCGCCGGTACCGCCGGCAGTCGCCGAGGCGTGCGCGGCGGCGTAGACGGCGGCGATCTCCGCCGCCAGATCGCGGGTCAGACTGAACATTGTGAAAACCCTCCGGAAAGAGAAAGGGCCGCCCGGGTGGGCGGCCCCGCTTTTGGCGCTTAGGCGCCCCAGGCCACGCCGGTGATGACCACCACCGCCTTCTTGCGGGTCACGCCGAAGTCATGGCCGGCCAGGGCGCGGATGAGGGTCTGGTTCTTGCTGAACGCCGACACCATGGCGCCGCCCACCTTGTAGGAGGCGGTGTCGGAGGCGTCGATGCGGATGCTGTAGCTGTCCGCGATCATGCAGAACGCGAAGTCCACCAGGTAGACCTCGGCCTCGGTGCCGCCGCCG
This sequence comes from Magnetospirillum aberrantis SpK, assembly GCF_011022235.1. Taxonomy (GTDB): domain Bacteria; phylum Pseudomonadota; class Alphaproteobacteria; order Rhodospirillales; family Magnetospirillaceae; genus Magnetospirillum; species Magnetospirillum aberrantis. The sequence continues at coordinate 308,480 of NZ_JAAIYP010000034.1, forward strand.
CCCAGGTTCTTGGGCACGTTGTTGGTGACCTCGACCTTGTAGCTCTTCCACACCGGCACCGGCAGCGACAGGCCCGGATAGACCAGGTTGCCGTTGCTGTCGCGCAGATCGCGGAGATAGGTGAACGCCCGCGGCGGCATGATCCAGCGGACGTCGATCATGGGGATGTCGGCTTCCATCAGCGCCAGCTCGGCCTTGCGGGCGTCGGCGTCGATGTTGGTGACATTCACCGTGCCGTTGGCGGCGAAGCTGGTGCCGGCCAAGTAGCGCAGGCCCTTGGGGCCGGCGCCGGTGCCGGCACCGCGCAGGAAGTTGACGTCCTCGGTCTGAGCCATGCCGTTGATCAGCATGTTGCGGACATACATGTCCACGTTGTGGCCGCTGGCACCGGAATGGCGCAGCAGCTTGTTGCTGATCGGCACCAGGGCGGCCATCTCGCGCTCGACGAACTTGATGCTGCCGAACTCGGGCTCGGTGGCGGTGACGTCGTCACCCTCGCCGATGTAGTAGGCGGAGGTGCCGTTCTCGACGGTCGGGATGTTGTCGGTGCCGCCGACCAGAGGGACCACCATGCCGTTGTCCTGGCAGGCCCGGCGGATGACGGTGCGCGGGTACAGCAGGTCGATGATCTCGCGGCTGAACACCTCGGGGACCAGCACGCCGCCGGAAGCGGCTTCGTTGGTCTGCATGGCGGCGCCCAGTTCCATCGCCACCGGGTGGCTTTCGCCGTAGGCCTGGGCGGCCCACGCCTGGGCGGCATCCACATTGCCGCGGCCGACGATCAGGGCGCGGGTGGCCTGGGCGAAACGGATGCCCTTCTCCTCCTGCGCCGCCGGCTGGGCCGGCACGGTGGCGGCGGGGGCCGCCGGCGCGGGAGCGGCGGGCTGCGACGGCTGCTGCGGGGCCGGAACGGCGCCGGCCGCCTTCAGCTTCTGCACCTTCTCGGCGGCGGCGATGCGGCTGTCCAGACCCTCGATGCTGGCGGCCAGCTTATCGAACTGGGCCTGCTCTTCGGCGGTCATGGCGCGAGCCTCGGTCTTCGCCTTGTCCTGGATAGCCGACAGGTCGGCAAACGCCTTCGCGCGCTCCTGGCGAAGGCTCAGGATGTCCTCTTCCATGGTCCTCTCCTTTCGGAATGAAAAAGGGCGCCCGCAGGCGCCCCACAAATCCCTGGCCCTCGCCTGGGGATTACCGGCCCTTCAGCGCCTCAACTTTGCGCTGATTGGCAACCATCCGGGACAGCGCGGCGACGCTGGCCTCGTAGCTCTGGATCTTGTCGATCATGCCGGCCGCCTTGGCGGCGGCGCCGACCAGCACGCCACCCTGGCCGTACCGTTCCGGCACATCGGCCGCCTTGATGCCGCGGCCGCGCGCCACATCGGCGATGAACTCGGCCTCGATGGCGTCGAGCATCTCGCGGACCTTGGCCTGGCCGTCGTCGGTGGTCGGGTCGATGCGCTTGTTCGGCGCGTTGCTGCTGACCACCTCGACGGTGAGATAGCCGTCGCCATCGGCCTCGACCTGCTTCGGCATCGCGGCGACGACGCCGATGCTGCCCACCATGGCGGTGCGCTCGCCGGCGATCTCATGGCCCTGCGACGCCAGCCAGTACCCCGCCGAAGCCGCGGTGCCGGAGACGTAGGACATGGTGTACTTCGATTTCTTGCCGGCATTGATCTGGTCCGCCAGGGCGTTGATGCCGCTGACCGCGCCGCCGGGAGTATCGTAGAGCATCATGACGGCGCCGACGTCGGGGTGGCGCAGCGCGATGGCGTGATCGGCTTGCAGCTGGGTGGCCGAAGCGGCACCGCTGTATTCGGTCATCATGTTGGCGCGCGGGAAGATGGGGCCGAACACCGGGATGATGGCGACGCCGCCGTCGGTCACCATGGTGTAGCGGGCACCTTCCAGCCGACGCCCGGCCGGGCCGGCGAACAGGTCGTAGTCGCGCTTCGACCAGCCTTCCACCGCCTTCAGTTCCGGAGCGCCATGGTTGCGCTGTGCAAGGGCGGCCAGGATCGGCAGCCACGACGGTTCGATGGCCCACGGTTCGGACGTGAGCGCCTGGAAAGCTCGCATGTGCGGAAACCCCTCAGTTGGCGGGCTTGGCGTCGCCGCCGTTGTCGTTGGCGGGATCGTCGGCTTTGTTCATGTTGCCGGGGATGAGGTAGATCTTGCCCTGGCCGTCCGGCAGCGGGTCCATGTTCTCCCAGTCGCGGACGTCATCGGCGGACAGCCAGCCCCAGTTGCGGCCGATGGCATAGGCGCGGTAGCGGCTCAAGAGGTCGCCACGCATCAGGCCGTCGAGGTTGTGCTCGAGGTAGAACTCTTCCTGCTCGGCGTCGGACAGGCAGGCGGTGGTGATGGCGCTCTCGATGCACTTCGCCAGCGACGACACCGGCCCCTTAACGTAATCTATGCCCTGATGCTCGATGTTGTTGTTGGTGGCGCGGTCGAGGATGCCGATCTTGTGAGGCGGCATGTTGAACATCTGGGCCACCAGCTCGGCCTGGTGCTTGCGCACCTCGATGAGCTGGGAATCAGAGTTGTTGCTGCTGATCTCCCTGAACTTCACGCCGAGCTCCAGCAGCGCGATGCGAAAGGCATTGTCGACGCCGCTGTAAAGCCGCTCGATACCGTTCCGCATCCGCGTCGCGACACCGTCATTCGGCAGGATTTTGTCGTATTCCAGCACCGCCGATGGGCGGGCGCCGTTGGCAAAGAACTTGGCCGCGAAGCGCTCCGTCACGATGGCCAGGGCGATGGTCTCGCGATGCTGATGCAGCGGCGAGATGCCGATGATGCCGCCGTTCTCGGCGCCATCCATGGTGGCCCGGTAAGGGACGTGGATGACGTCGCGGAACGACAGCGCGCGTTCGTTGTTCCCGGCGACGGACACATCGAAGAACGGCTCGCCATCCTGCGCCCAACGCGGCTGGACGCGCCCGCTGGGCAGCAGGGTGAGCCGCTGGACCTGGACGCCGAAATTGTCACGCCGGACCCGGCTATAGCCGTTGCCGTGCACCATCGCCGCCTCGACCAGCGCGCGGCGCCAGGCGAAAGAGGTCAGCCAGGGGGCGGGGCGTTCCTTCAGTCGCTTGTAGAGCGGGTGAGTGTCGGCACGCTCGCGCCCGCCGCCGCGCTTCCGCCGGTACAGGATCAGCGGGACCTTCGCCAGGTCCTCGGAAAGAACCTGCACGCAGGCGGCCACGCCGGGCACCGTCATGGCGTCCCGCGCCGACACACGGATGCCGGTCGCCGTCACCACGCCGCCGAGCAGATCGACCAGCCAGCCCTCGGGATTGGCCGTCCCGGAGGTGTCCGCCGAGGCGCCGACCACAGGGCCGCCGAGTAGGTTGGTCAGAAAGCGCATGGTCAGCCTTTCGTCCGCAACGCGCCGATGATGCCGAGCGCCAGCATGATGCCACCCGGGACGATGAAACCGGCTGCCGGGTGCAGGAGGGCGGAGCCGACACCGAGCATGGCCGTGCCACCGACAATCAGGGCGGTGCGCACCACCTCGGCGGCCAGTTGCTGCTTATCGCTCATCACCACACCTTGGGTTCGTAGTCGTCGGGGAAGCCGCCACGGGCCTCCGGGTTCAGGCTCATCAGCGACACCGCGTTGAACGTCGCCATCAGGGGATCGATCTTCGCGCTGCCGCTGGCCTGCTTCGTGATCAGGATGGCGTTGCCCTTCGTCTCCACCCTGGCATTGCCGACGCACCACGCCATCAGCGGCCGGCCGCCGTGCCACAGCGTGCCGCCGGCCAGCAGGCGCTCGGTATCCTTGATGGCGCCGTTCAGCTTGTAGCCCTGGCCGATAGCGACGATGCGCTTTTCGGGGTCGATGCCGCGCCCGGACAACTCGGTGACGATTGCCCCGATGCCGGCAGCATCCACGCCGATGCCATGTTCGGCCAGAAGGCCGCGCTCCTCGATGCGCATCACGATATCGGCCGCCGCCTCGACGTCGTCGCCGGGGCGCTCAACGATCCAGAGGTCGCCGTCCTTCTCGAAATCCAGCAGCCGCGGCGCGATGTCCTTGCGCCGGGTCAGGGCGATCTTGTGTGCCCAGGCGCCGTGCCAGGACAGCCAACGGCCAGTGCCGCGCTCCCGCCCGATGACGCAGAGGCCCAGCAGGTCGTCGAGGCCGCCGCCGTCGATGCCGACCGTCACCACCTCGCAGCGGTCGAGGATGGCGTCGAGCGTTAGCACCTCCAGCGACTGCTGCGGCCAGAACTCGGCGCCGGCCCAACTATCGCTGCGGAGCGCGAGACCGACCTCGACGTTGAGGTGCTTGGCGAGCGTGCCGGCCACCTCCTCTTTGCCCTCGATCTCCGCCTGGCGCAGCTTGCGCTCCAGGAACACCACATCGACCGACGCCCCGAGATTTGGGTTCGGGATATGGAAGTTCTCGGGCTTCAGGTGGTCACCGACCTCGACCATCCTCGGCGGGAACTCGTACAGCACCGGCAAGAACGTCTTGTCCACGATCTTGCCGTCGCGGACGTCGCGGGCGTACTTCAGCTTCGTCCTGAACACCCCGGCCGGCGGTTTGTCCGACTGCGTCGTCAGGTAGATGATGAAACCTTCAGGGCGGCTGGCGAGGCCGCCGGCAACCTCGCGCAGCATATCCGCCGCGTTGGCCCTCTGCCCGAACAGCCAAACCTCATCCACCAGCAGGCCGATGGTCTTCTTGCCGGATACCGTTTCGCTGTCGGCCGCGATGACCTTGAGCGTCGCGCCGGTCTGCCGATGGGTCAGTAGGCGGAGGTGGGACTGGACGTGGATGAGGTCGGATAGCTCCTCATCCTTCGCCACCATGGACGAGGCCGGCTTGAAGCAGTTGTCCGCGACCTCCTTGGTCGGCGCCAGGACGTAGAACTCGCCTTCCTCGCGCCAGTTCCGACACAGGGCCGTGGTCATGATGCCGGCCGCGATGGTCGACTTCGAATTCTTCTTGGCGATCATCAGGAAGAATTCCTGGATCAGCCGGCGGCCGGTCTCGTGGTCATAGGCGCCGAAGATGGCGTCGCAGAACTGGAACACCCATTCGCGGCAGGATTCCCCGATGGTCGGGCATCCCGCCACATCAGCGATACGGAGGCTGTCGAAGATCGCACGGGCCGCCGCAGCCTCAGCCGGAAACAGCGGCGCGAACGGGATAAGCGGCTCCCTGGCGAGGATCCGGCGTTCCCAATCAAGGCACGCCGTTGACCAATCCGGCGTCACGTGTTGTCAACCGCCAGCTTTGGCGGGGCCGGCGGCTGGAACCTTGCACGGCCAGCAACCACCGCCGCCCTATCCTTGGCAGCCCCCTTCTTTCCCTTGGCCTCCTCCACCAGCTTCGGATCGGTGAACGGCAGGGCGTACTTCATCACCTCGACCTTCACCAGCAACGGAACGGCCGGGTTGTTCAGCAGCCACATGGCGAAGTCCTTCGCCGTGTCGAACTTCGGTGCGCCATCCGTGGTGATGGTGGCCGCAACCTGATCGACGGCAGTCGCCTTCTTTTTCCGCCCAGCGCCGGGCCGGGCACCGCCTCTGGGCATGATTTGAATTCCTTGATGACGTTTGAAAAAATCAAACGCGGAGAAAAAATCTCTACGTGGGGACAAGCACGGCTCAGCGGCTCAAACCCCGCCAAAGATCGCCTACCCCCTCCCCTGGGGCGTTTCACGGGGACGTTTCACGGATAGGCGTGCCATTTTTGCAACATCCCGCCGGGCCACCTCACCTCAGGGCCTCGAACAGCAGCTTCGGCGCAGTCGGCGCCTTGTCCTGTCGCGGTCGGCTGGGGCAATCCCACGACCCGCCACCGCGTTGCCCGATCAGCCGCCATCCGGCCGCTTTGCAGCTGGCGCCTGTCTCGCTGGCGAGGATGTACGTCCCGATGCGGCGATAGCCGAGCGCGAAAGCAGCACGGGCCGCCGCTCCATAAAGGAACGAACAGGCGTTGCGCGTCCCGTCGGTGCAGAGCCTGGTGACTTCCAACGTCTCGCCGTCATCACGCATCCGAGCCACCGGCCTGCCGACGATCGCGACGCCAACCACGGCCCCGTCGACGGTGGCGCCGAGGCTGAACTTATGCCCGACCACCGGCTTATGGTGGCGATGCATGGCGGCCACGAATGCGTTGGCGTCGGCCAGCGATACTGGAGCCAGCGTCAGCCGGGGTTTGACGCTCACAGCGTGCCGCCCCGCGCAAACCCCTGATCCCTCGCCGTCCGCCGCGAGTGGCACGGGTGGCACAGCAGGCGGATGTGCGCCTCCGACCAGAACAGGTCGGGCCGTTCCCTCGCGCCCTCGACGTGATCGAACTCGGCGACGGGGGTGAACTCGTTGGCCTCGCGCTTGTGCAGCACCGTGAGGCAGCCGCAGCACTCGCACCGGGCATTGCGCTCGACGTACAGCTTGCGCCGAAGCTCAGCCCAGCGCTTCGTCTTGTACAGTTGCCGAATTGGGTCATCGACCCGCGCCTTGTCGTATTCCACCCGGCGCTGTTCATGCCGCTGCGCACTGGTCATCGGTGCCTGGACCGAACGGGTCCGGCTATTGAGGCTCGACGTCCTCGGCTTCAGCTGAGCGAACCGCATCATCCGCCATCCGCTTTTCGAATGGGCTTGCAGCGGTCGCAGTCCCTGGGGCCGCCGTCCTTGAGGCAGCGCTCAGGTTCACGGACATGCGGGCACAGCCATGGATGCCGCTCGACGGGTTGTTCGTCGGTGGTCGCCATGGGAACCTCGATGTCGGCAGGCCTAAACGGAAAGCGCCCGGCAGGTTTCCCTCCGGGCGCACTTCTCAAACTCGCCACCATCAGTACACCACCGATGGCTTGTGCGTCAACCCGCATTTGTCCATCAACGACTTAGCGCGTACAGATGTGAATATCCTGTAATCAGTCGGAACGGATGTGATTGATCACCATGCCCGCCGCGCCGCCCCCACATCCGCCACTATCCACCGCCGCAGCGGCTCGCCCTGGCGCAGCAGCCACATCAGCTTGACCACGGCGAGGCGCCACTTCAGGTATTCCGCCCGGCTGGCCTTGATCAGCGGGAGGCCGGGCCACGGCTCGATGGGGGTGTATTCTGCCTCGAGGATGACACGGCGGTTGTTCGCAGCCCGCTCCCAGCCGATGACCTCGGCGGCGGTGACCGGCTTGCCGCGTCGGTCATAGGACCTGGCATCCCAGCGCCGCACCTCCAACGGCTTCGGCGGCTCCCCGCTCCTGGCATAGCGGCGGATCAGCATCGCGCCCAGCCAGTCGGACTGCGATAGCGCGACCACGGCGTCATGCACCGCGGCGGCGTCATCATCCACCGTCGGCGCCTGGAGGTGAGAGGTGCCGGGGATGATGGCGCCCTCGGTCAATATCCGCTCCACCATGGCGCAGCCATCGGCGCTGACGCCGTAGGGCATCCCATCCTCGATGCCCTCGGCTTCCAGGACATCGTTCGGGACGTGCAGGCTTCGGCCGGTCATGATGTCGGCTTTCTGGCGACGATAAGTCCAATCCAGCAGCTCGACCATGGTGGTGCGCTGACGGGGCTTCGGTGCGGTGGCGGTCATGCGGCATGCTCCTGCGGGGCGCCGCCGAGATACTTGGCGGCCAGCCAGTCGTTTTTGCGGATGATGGCGTGGTGCAACCCCAGCAGGGTTGTGTACATCGGGTTTGCCTCGGATACCCCGGCCATCGCCTGCGATGCCCGCGCCTGGGCATGCTTCAACCTGGACAGGATGCGGGGGTCGCTGGGGACTTCCCCGGTATCGCGGACGTGGCAGAACAGGTCCCAGCCCCAGCCTTCACTGATTGCCCTTCGGCCGAAATCGGTACGCATGCAGGCATCCGCATCGGCATCGTGGCGGGAGGATGTGGCTTTCGTCTCGACCGGAGCCGATGCCCGCGACGGGACGGCCAGAGCTGCCTCTTCCTGGCATGCCGCCCTGAGGACGTGGATGCTGGGCCAGGACATACGCGGATGTGTCCTCCGCACCCGCTGCCATGCCTGTTGCAGCACGTCTGTGCTGAACTCGGCGAGGTCGGCGAGATACGCCTTCAAGGCGACACCGGACCATTCCAGCATGGCTTCGTCGCTGTCGGCTTCGACCGGCGGGAAGTACAGCACCAGCATTTCCTCGATGATGACGGACCAAGCCCGGTCAAAGGCGTCCGCCGCGCCGTTCCAGGATGCGCGCAACAAGGTCTTCGTCGCTTGCGGATCGGGTTTGCGTTTGGCCATGGTCGTCTCGCTTCGTCAGGGGGGTGGTGTTGCGGGCTAGAGCCTCGGCAATGGGGTCGGTGAAATATCCCAGCCCCCGTGGGAGCCAGTTCGGACCGTGCGTCTTCCGTGCCGCGGCAAGGCGCGCCGTGACGGTCGGGAGGATGTCGCGCTCAGGGTCGGCACCATCGGCCAGCCATTGGGCGACGACGCCGGCGGTGCCGTACCACGTCGGGTCTTGGATGCTGGTCCCCAGGATCGCCAGTACCTGATTGGCGACCGATCTCCACCGTTCCCGGGCGGGAGGGTGGTCCGGGCCATTGCCTGGTTCGCCATCGGTCGCGCCCTCCTCAGCAGCAGCAAGATTCTTAGAATCTCCCTTTCCCTTTCCCTTTCCCTGTCCCTGTCCCTTTCTCTCTCCCTTTCTATTGGAGCCGTTTTCTTCGGGACAAAGGGGGGGTGTCCCTGGGGACATTTCGGTTTTGTCCCTGGGGACATCACTGCTCTGTCGCTGAGACAGCCACACCTCGAAAGTCGGGACAGGGAGGTCAGTCTGGTTCCGCTGGTTGGCCTTCTTGATGCGGGCGCAGTCGGTGCCCCAGGCCCGCTTCAGCTTGCCTGTCCAGGCTTCCATGACGCCCTCGGCGACGACGTGATGGTGCAGGCGGCCGTCGCTGCACTTCATCCAGCCCCAGAGGGCTTCCATCCTTACCTTGCGCCATGACTTGAGGTCGCGGCCCAGCTCGGCGAGGCGGCAGAGGTCGATGTCGTCGTCAGGCAATGTGCCGGCTGGAACCTGGTCCCAGGACTTGAGCCAGAGCGTGACGCCGGCGCGCCATCCTGCATCGCTGACGCGGGCGTGGAAGCTGGAACCGAACAGCCGGGAGCGGAACATCGGGGTGAAGGGGAAGTCGCGCAGGTCGACGTCGGCCGGGACGAGCGGTTCGGGGGGGGTGGTGGCGCTCATACCAGCAACCCCTGAATGGTGCCGTCGGCGAAGTACGACGGCAGCGGCACGTCGGCGGTCGGCTCCTCGCCGGTCCAGCCATCAGGCCACGTCTTCGCGGCGATCAGTTCCCGGATCCTGGCCTCTTCCTCCGCGTCCAGCAGGTCTATGGCCGGCCGGCCGATGCGCGCGGCAGCGGCATTCACTTCGACCTGGATGCCCAGCACCCGCTCCAGCCCCATCAGGCGGGCCTTGAAGGTCAGCGGCCCCATGCGCTGCTGGTTCTTGGCCAGGGTGCCGTCCTTGCGGCGCTCCCCGCCGGGCTGGCGGAGGCGGTTCTTCGCCAGACGCAATTCACGGTACAGCGGCCTCAGCCCCTTCAGCGGCGCCAGATAGGCCCAGGCGGGGGTGCCCAGCACGTAATCCATGGCCTTGTCCTGCTGCGCCAACGGGCAGCAGATGCAGCCGGTGCGGGCATTGATCTCTTCCGCCTCGTCACCGCCGTAGGCGTCGGCGATCATGGCGGTGGACCAGTCGCCGAATTGCGGCTGCGGTGCCCAGTGCTTGAGCCATTCCCAGACGTGGCAGACCCGCCAATGCAGCAACGGCGCCAGGGTGGCGATGCGTCCCCGCACGCCCTTGGCTTCGGGCAGCGTCTTCTGATACCAGCCCTGGCCGCACTCGGCGCCGTCCTTGCTGCACGACATCTCGATGCGGCGGTCACGCATGGCGCTCTCGCCCTGGCGGACGCCGGTGATCATGAGGAACGGCTTCTGGTGCGACCCGTCCAGAGCGGGGCCTCCGTTGTGCTGGCGCTCCAGTTCGTCGAGGAACTCGGCAACGGCCGCGCCCATCGGGTCGATCTTGATCTGCCGGGTGCACCAGCGCAGCGTGTTGTTGTTCGGCGGCGGCACGCCCCGGCCCAGGATGTAGACCAAGAACCGCTTATCCAGCGGCGCCCGCACGACGTGGACGGTGATGCCGAGATCGCGCTTGGCCTCTGGGCTGTCCTCGAAACGTCCGGCGGCCGCGATGAGTGCCGAAAGCTGCTCCGTGGTGACAGATCGCGCCGGCCACCCCATGGAAACGGCCCGTGATGCGGCAACGGCAGCTTCCCCGTTTCCCTGCGTCGGTTCCGTTTTTCTGCCGCTGGCGACGATCTCGACGACACGCCGCGCCGGGTTCGGGTAATGGGTGCGGATCAGGTCGGCCTTTTCCATGCGCGACAGCAATGTCCGCATGGGCGTAGCGGCGAGGCCGACCTCACGCCCCAGGGCTTCGATGCTCGGGCATGGCCTGTGATGGCGGGCGGCGAGGCTGAGAATCCGATAGGCCGCCGCGGCAGCCGCCGCGTTGCAGCCGAATTGAACAAAGATGTCCATCTGAGCATTCCCCATAATGATCCGCTCGACTGCCGGCAAGTCGCGGCCACGGGTGGCGCGGTACTGCTCCAGAAGGTCGGCGTGCTGGTTGCGATAGGCGTTGCTGCGGGCCCGATGCACGGAGACGGTGCTCGGGCATTGCGTGGGGCCGGCGGCTACAGCCACCGGATGGTGGATTTCGTGGCCGATGAGGCGGCGCAGTGGGTCGAGCAGGTTCATGCGGCCCTCCTCTGCTCGACCACCCGGTCGACCCAGGAGCGGTCGGAAATCTTCAGAACCTTGGCAACGATCTCGGCGTCGCGGCGGCTGCCGATGTGCTCGACCACCCGCATCAGCGGCAGGCGGCGGATATCGTCGATGGCCAGCGCACCGACGCTGACAAAGGCGTTGCTGCCGGGCTGGATGACCGCGGTGCGGGCCGGATAGGGATTGCGGCATTCCGGGCAGCAGCGCCCGGCATCGCCGGCCCCGACCACCCGCCAGCATGTCGGGCAACGAATGGTGCCCTCGACCTGACGCTCCAGCCCTTTGACGCCACCCTCCAACGTCCAGGGACGCTCGGCATCCACCATGCCGTGGGCCATGGTATTCCTGACCAGATCGATGATCAGGGCGCGGCCCTTATCGCCGTGCGGCGTCAACGGGCGGCCGGCTTGCTGCATGAAAAGCTGTGTCGATTTAGTGGGGCGGGCCAGGATGGCGGCGCCGACCTCGGGAAGGTCGGTGCCCTCGCTGATCAGATCGCACGACGTCACCACCTGCACCGTGCCGTCGGCCAACCCTTCCAGGGCGGCGGCGCGTTCGGCGGGCGGCGTGTCGCCGTCGATGCTGATTGCCCGCCAGCCGGCCCGTCGAAAGGCTTCGGCGGTGTGCTGGGCATGCAGGACGCCACCACAGAACACCACACAGCTTTGCCCAGGGGCGAAACGGCCATAGGCCCGCACCGGGGCACGGATGAAATCGGGGTTGTCCAGCAGAACCCGCAATTGGTCGGCGGTGAAGTCGCCGCGCCCCCTGACGCTCAGATCAGACAGGTTCAACTTGGTGGGCGGCGCCACCACGCCGAAATCAGCCAGCCAGCCATCTTGCATCAAACGCCGCATGGTCGGGCCGCGCACGGCGTCGCTGAACACGTCGCCCAGGCCCTGACCGTCGCTGCGATACGGGGTGGCGGTGACGCCCAGCAGCAGGGCCTTTGCGAGCGCGTTGGCCAGCGCCAGCCACTTGCCGGCCACGGCGTGATGCGCTTCGTCCAGGCAGGCGAGGTCGAGGCTGGCCAGCCAGCGCGCGGTTTCGGCGCAGCCGGCGCGCAGCCGGGTGAGGATGGTGTCGATGCTGGCGACGTGCACGCGGTGCGACGTGACGCCGGATCCTGGCGCAATGACGCCGTGGGCAATGCTGGCCCTGGTCAGCGCGGCGCTGGCCTGCTTCAGCAGTTCGACGCGGTGCACGAAGAAGCCGACGCGCCAGCCGGCGGCGCCCGTCACCGTGCCCGTCACCTCTGTCATGACGCGGGTTTTCCCGCCACGGGTCGGCAGAACGAAGCAGGGCGAGCGGCGACGCATCAGCAGCGCCATGATCTCGTTGGCAGCGTTGCGCTGGTATGGGCGGAGAGCGTTGCTCATGCCCGCCCCCGCTTCTTCCCTGGCTCCGGCATGTTGAGCACACCCATGGCCTTGCCGATGTGGTCGGCCATCTCGGTCAGGGACTTGTGAACGCTGATCAGGCCGCCGTAGGAGCGCAGCACGCCCGACTTGAGCACCATGCGAACGGCGTCCAGCACCTCTTCATCGCCGAACCATTCGCCGTCGTTCTTCAGTTCCTGGATCAGGGCGTCCAGCTTCTCGTAGCGGGGCTTGCTGGATTCATGGAAGCGGAGGCGGCGCTCGACCTCACGTTCAACCCGATCGCCCAGGAGCGCATTGACGCGCGTCTGCACCTCCTCGTCATCCACCTTGCCGGCGTTGCGCAGCATTGAGGCGACGAACAGGCGGTCAAGCGGCTGGGCATTCAACTTCTCGGGAGACTTGGCGGTGCGAACCTCGCCGGCCTCGGACACCTCCTTGAGGCCCCAGGTGGCGGGCAGTTCCTCGACCTTCACCAGCCCCTTGGGCACCACCAGCCACCAGTAATCGCAGAAGCGGGCGATGGTTTCGGCCTTCTCGGGCTTGGCCTTTTCGCGCAGCCAGTCGCTGCGGCTCACCTTGATCTCGAAACCGTCGACGGTCAGGCCACGGCTCGGCCACAGGCTCATGGCGACGGCGTCAGCGAACCGGCTATGCCGGGCACCGGTGGCGTCGGCCACTTCGAACAGGATGGCGTATTCTGGGGCGGGATAGGCGCGGCGCAACGCCGCCTTGACGTCGGCCGTCCTCACGCCGCCCTCCCCCGCCGCTGGCGCGCGGCGTCCTGAACGCGGTGGCAGCCCAACGACCACAGGGCCATGCTGTCGGCGTGGTTGTCGTCAATGGGATTCCAGCCGAGGTTCATGCAGGTGGCGATGATCGCCGGCTTGTCGGCGTCGCCGTGGCCGGTGAAGTGCTTCTTGACGGTCGACGGCTGCTCGCAGCCCAGCAGGTGAACCTTGCGGCGGTAGCAGATGGTGGCGGTCAGCACGGCGAGGCCCATCAGCTTCAGGCTGGTGTGGTGGTTCGCCATCTTCGGCAGGATCGGCGCCTCATAGATCACGCCGGCCGGCTCCAGCGCCGCAAGCTTGCGGTCGAACCAGTCGCCGTAATCGGACAGGAACGCGCCGACGCTGCATCCGGGCGTGCCGACGCGGTAGATGCCGCCGGGAGGCTCGGGCATGCGGACGCTCGCCAGCACCAGCGCGGTCGGCGGCGGGCCGGGCGGAACCGGCGCGCACGTCCAACCGAGGTTGGTGGCAAGGTCCAACGCGAAGAGCCCCCCGGCCATGGCGCCCTACTCCGCCGCGACCTGGGCGGCATCGCCCACGCCATCGCCCGGCACGAACGGCAGCCCCTCGGCGCCAGCATCGCTGGTGGCCGGCTCGGCAGTGGCAACGCTGCCAGCCTTCGCGGCCCGCTCGACCTTCTTCTGGCGCTCGTCCCAGCCCAAGGCCCAGCGGTCGTGCGCCTCGGTGCCGGCGTCGTTCGGGTTCGCTTCGCGCGGCTGCCCGGCCTTATGGGCTTCCCAGCCGCTGTTGTACTGGTCCACCTCGGCCGAGCGTTCGGAGCCGGCCAGGCGGCCCTTTTCCCAGGCGGCGGCGAGGACCGATCCGGCCTCATGCGGGTTGGCCTCGGCGGGGGCGCCAGCAAAGCCGGCCTCTTTACCGTCGGCCTCGGCGGCGTTGTAGGCCACGCCAGCGGCGTCGAAAGCCTCGTCGTCAGCCGCGGCGGCAGCGGCCCAATCGGACACCGGCTCATCATCGGCGTCATCGTCACCGAAACTGTTGGCTTCGCCGTCTTCCACGCCCATGGCGTCCAGCAGGCTCGGTTCGTCGTCGCCGTCTTCGTCACCGACCTCGACAAACTCGATGCTGCCCGGCTCCGGGTCCTGCGTGCGGCGCGCGTCGTCGGCACCGGCGGAACCGAACAGCTCGCCCTGGCGACCGTCGCTGCCGAGGTCGATATCCAGCGCCTCGGCGCAGAGCACCAGGCCATCCAGGCTCTTGTCCCGGTCCTCGGCTTCCAACTGGAACAGCCGGAACACGGTGGCGAAGTCGGATGCCTTCACGCCGGTCTGCTTCACGCGGCCGCGCGCGGCGGTGATGTCTCCGGCCAGGGCCTTCATCTCGGCCTTGATGCGGATGATGTCGCGGGCCGCGTCGGCGATGATCTTGAGCTTCTGCTCGTGCGACAGACTGGGCGGCGGCGCCTTGGATTTACGTCCTTTGGCCATGGGGGTGTTCTCCTGCTGGGGAATGGTGGGAATGCGCGGCGCCGCTTTCTGGCGCCTCGCCTCGCGCCGGGCCTTTCTCTCGGCCCGCATGGCATTCAAGTCGGCCTGACTGCTGATGCGCATGGCGCCACCTCAGAAGCCGGTGGAGATGCAGGCCCCGCCGCCGGAATGCCCAATGCGGGCCTCGCGGCTTAAACGGACGATCGTCTCCTTTGAGGGATCGTTGACCGGCGGCGGGACCATCTCGGAAGAAGAAAGCTCCCCGGCGGCGCCATGCGGCAGCCGGCCGGGGGAGGTGCCGTGCGCGGGCAGGCTCAGGTGGGAACGCGCACGGGGGATAGTCTGGCGGATGGCCGCAGGGATGGGGGTACGCCCATCCGCCAGCGCCACCGTCCGGGATGATCCGACTGCCGTGGCGATCTCGGGCATGGGGGTGGGGCCGCCGCCGAGTTCGGCGCAAGCGGCGGCCCCTGGCACGGCCAGCCCAAGGGGGCGATGGGTGGCGTGCGTCGGCATGGTCAGACCCTCACTCGGGCCGGCATGGTGGCGCGGTAGCGCCGCAGGGTATCGATGGTGTGACCGAGGCGCTGCATCATGTCGCTGGCGCGCTCGATGCAGACATCGATCTCACCCGGCTCGCGGATACCATCGGCATCCATGCGCTCAACGGCGTCGGCAAAGGTGCCGACGTCACGCGAGGCTCGGACAACCATCTGCGCCGGGTCGCTGGGCGCCGGCGCCGCGCCACCATCCATCGGCACGAGGTCGTATCCCATCAGGCGCGCCAGCTCTCGGGTCACTGTCGGTTGGCCGGCGCTACATTCCAGGTCGGCCAGCACATCCACCGGCACGAACTGGGCATGGAAAACATTGCCGAATCCGTTGATGGTGGATTCCGCCGCGCGGGTATCCAGGGCGGCCTTTTCGGCGCCACCGCATTGCCCGACCAGGCGCCGCGTCAGCGCCTTCAGACTAAGGTATGATTCATCCCCATACTTTCGGTCGGTCATCGCTTAAAGCCCCCTTCTGACTGATTTTCCCGTGCCACGGGCAGTGGCAATCTGTCCCCATCAGCAAAGGGGACCGCCGCCATGGATCGAGTTGATGGACATACCGCCAGCCAGACGCCCGCCGAGGTCGTCAGCCTTCACGCCACCCGGGCGCTGTACGCGGTGATGGACATGCTGGCCGCCGCGCGCCGGGCCGGTGACCGCATGGCTATCGATGCCGGCGAGTTCTGCCTGGAGGCGCTGGTCACCACGCTCGACGGCGTCGGCCGACCGGCGCTGGAGCCGGTGCGCGAGATGGGCGGCAACGTGGTGCCGTTCCCCGTGCGGCGGCGGGGGTGAGCGGTGGAGTGCGGTCATTGCCCGTCCCCTTGCCCGAGATGATTGCGGCGGTCGCCGTGACAGCAACCGCCCCGCCCCGTATCCTGGTGGCTTTCCACGGACCAACCGGAATGGGGAGCGGAAATGGAATTGTTACGACCGGAAGAACTGGCGAGCGCCGAAGCGACCTTCGCCAACCATGCCCTGGAAACCCTGATGGCGGTGATGATCGAGCGCGGCATCCTGCCTGCCGAGGCGGCATCCGAAATGCTCGGCCGCATGCATGCGTTCTTCGCGCAGGAGGCCGAGGCCAAGCCGGAATTCGCCCGGCAGCACACATGGTGGGGCGTCAGGACGGAACTGTTGGCGCAGCGCCTGGACGTGCCGCTCCCGGACTGACCGGACTTCGGCGGGATGCGCGTGGTGCGTTCCAGCGCGGCGACGTGCCATGCGGCGATGGTGCAGGCGAGGCAGGTCATGCGGCCTCTCCTTCTGTGGTGGTGGCGGCGCGCTCCGCGAAGTGCGTCATGAAGCGCTCATACATGCCGGTGGTGCAGTCGCCGCCAGCCTCGATGCGGGCGAAGAACTTTCCGTCCTTGGCGACGATGGTGGCGAGCCGCGCCTTTGACATGCCGGTCGCCGCGCAGTAGCGGTCGGCCTCGGCGAGAAGATGGGAGCGCAGATCCATGGATGCCTCGAACGTGGTAGGTCGAGAGCTATATTGCGGGGTTTTCCCCGTATTGGTCAAGGGGTATTCCCCGCATGACATGCGTGATCGTGTGCGGGATAATCCCCGCATGAATGACGAAGACCGCGCCCTTCAAGACATACTGGCCCGCGTAGACGCACGTCTCGGAGCTCTCGGCCTTTCAGATCGAGAGGCCAGCAGGCGCGCTATTCCGAACAATGTCGACGTGGTGCGGGAAATGCGGAAGGGGCGCATGCCCTCCGTGTATCGAACTATGAGGCTGGCGGCTGCCCTTGAGTGCCGGCTGGAGTGGCTCCTCTATGGGAGTGGCAGCGAGACCTTACCTGACGAGATGATCCCCGCTAGTCTGGCGGCCGAAGTGTCGGCGAGCGTCGTTGAAGAAGTGTTCTCGGACGCCGGCATCCCCGTTAAGGTGAATGGGCAGATCAAGGATAAACTTGTATCTGCATTTCGCAAGAAGTCTGCGCGATAGCTTCGTGGGCGCGCCGAAAGAGATCCGACCCGCCTTCGTGTGCAAACGGAAGACGACCGAAGCGTAAACGGTATCAAACGCGCGCAACAGCTCGCGATTTTTTCGCCCTTCAGTGCGTTGCATACCCCCTCCGTATAGGGTCTCATTCCCATGCCTGGTCTGGGCAGCGGGTGGCGAGACGTCGCAGATTGACCGTTCCCCAACGGTCGGTTTCTGGAGGTGGGATGCTACCACCGAAAGCGCCCGCTTCAATTACTGGCGCTGTCAAATATTAATCCGCCGGTTGTGCATGCAGCAACACACATACGCTTATGACTGACGTATGTGCGCAAGTCTCCACCAAGGAGAGCGGCGTTTCACCCATGACAAAATTCCGGATGCGCAAGTCTTGCGTCCGGTCCCGGCCATCTCCACCAAGATGGCGAACGGCGACGATTTTCAGGGACTGCCCTCCCCCGCTTTCGGTGCCGAACGCCATTCCCTGGCGTCCGGGGCTCAAACACCGGACACAGATCCAGCCAGCACGCCTTTAGCCTTGCGGCTTGGACATAGCGCACTGACCCCGGACAGTGGGGATACCGCTGTCGGGTCGGGGGACCGTCTGTGTTCGGGTGTTTGAGGCCCGTCGTCCCGCGGCGGGCCGCCACGGGACTGCTCAAAGGCTATCCGCTTCGCGGATGCCCGGCAAGGGGTCAGGGGGCTGGACTGGTCGGCACCGCCTCGGCGGCGGCCTTTTCGTTTGGCGCCAGGGGTTGCCCGGCCGCCAGCTTTGCCTTGATCTCGGCGACCGCCGCATCCATTGCCACCAGGCGTTCCGGGGTCGTGGGGTGGCTGTAGGCCCGCGAGATGGCATCCGGGTTGACCTCGGCCATCTTGCGCCAAAAGGTCGGCGCGCCGTCGATGGCGTAGCCGGCGCGGGCCATGATGTAGAGGCCGACATAATCCGCTTCGGCCTCGTAATCCTGGGAATAGACACCGCCGCCGGCCTGCTCGCCCATGCGGCCAAAAGCGCCGCCGGTGCTGGCGCCGCCGGCCAGGGCGCCGACCAGGCCATCCAGGATCGAGCCCAGGATCATCCCGGTGATCGCCCCGGCGCGTTTCGAGGCGACATGGTCGCGGGCGTTGTGGGCGATCTCGTGCGCCATCACCAGGGCCAGTTCGTCGTTCTCCGCGAAGCGCGCCATGCCGCCGGTGATCAGCACCGCAGACCCGTCGGCATAGGCATTGATGACGTTGTCGCGGGGCTGATAGTCCAGCGTATAGGCGCAGGCCATGTCGGGTTGAGCGGTCAGCACCATCTCGGTGTCGCCGCGCTTGACCTTGACCGCACGCGGTCCCGGATCGCTGCCCATCGCGTTACGGACCGACCGCTGCGCCATGCGGAACCGCGACACCTCTTCGGGCCCGATGGACAGCAGCTCATCTCCGACCTTGATGCCGGCCCGATCCGCCGGGCCGCCTGGAATCACCGCCAGAACCATCGGCCGACCGCCGATGCCGGCATCCTCTGCCGCCTCGATGCCGACATAGTCAGCCCGCGAGTGCACCGCCATCCCGAGGCTGGCCACCTTTTCCGGACACAGTGGCGCCGCCGCCGTCACCAGGCGCGAGAACGTGAACTGGAGCCGCGTCAATTCCTGTTGCCGTTTCTCGAATACCAGCTTCTTCTGCGCCGCCCGCTCGGCCTCGACCTTGGCGGGGTCCGTGCCGGGGCGCTGGGTGGTGGGGGCGCAGGACGCCAGAAGCAGGCCGACGCCTACGGCGATGCCGGCATGGCTGAGGTAGTGCGCCTGTCGCATCACCGCACCTCCGGCCGGCCGCTGGCCCCATAGGTCTCCAGCGGCAAATGCGACACCTCGAGACCGGGCAGCGACGGCCGCGCAACTTCACGCCCGCAGTGCTTGCAGACGATCGCCGCGACCTTGATCTCTTCCGCGCAGAATGGGCAGGCCCGCGTATCAGGCGGCGGGGGTGCCGTGAATTCGGCCCCGCATTTCCCGCATTTCAGCGCCTTCGCTGGGCCGAGTGCGCCGCATTCCGGGCAGGCGGTGAAACGTCCAGGCGCGTCCTCCTCGACTTTCACGGCTGGCAGAAAGGCCAGCAGGATCAGGGCGACCAACGGCGAGAGCAACAGGGCGAGGAGCACCCACCCGACGACGCTTCGGTTCCGAGCCGATGCGGCAATTCCGGCCACCACCGCAAACACGATCCAACTGATGACAATCCAGCCCATGCCACCCTCCCACACAACCACCGGAACAGTGTAGCGAAGGGCGCCGCCATATCAAACAATGATGGCATGGACTCGACTCCATTCCCGCCCCGGTTTACGCTTGAACACGGACCATTCCGGGGGACGGCCATGAACGATAAACCGAGACGCACCTTCGTCACCGGTATATCCGGGGAATCCTACCGCCAAGCCGAAATCCGCCATGCCAAGGCGGGCGAGGAATTGCTGTTGATCAGAGAACCGAACAACCCGCACGACCGCAATGCCATCAAGGTTTGCCGGCGGAACGGCCAACAGATCGGCTACATCATGGCCGGCATGGCGCCCCGATTGGCCGACCAGATCAACAGCGGCACGCGTATGGGCGCCGTGCTGGAAGAGATACGCGGCGGAACGCGGGACAGGCCATCCCTCGGCGTTGCTATCCGCGTCAGGATTTGGGGGAAATAGCGCCGTGTCCACCAGTCTCGACGTCATCGCCCAGAAGGCCGCCGCCCTCATCGTCGAGGAGGTCCAGGCGGCCGGGTATCGCTATCGTCCCGGCCATCACCGTTCCACCTCGACCGCCGTGCTGGAGATGCACATTGAAGCAGTGATCGCGGCTTGGATGGAGTTGCATCTGCGCCCGCCAACGGCTGGGGGTTAATCCTTCAACAGCAATTCTCCCTGGCGCATCACCGGGCTGTCGCTGGTATCGACGTGAATGCCCAGCTCGGCCAGGATCGCCGGCATGGCTTGGGCCGCCGCTCTCTGCCCGGCGATCTGGTTGATGCGCCCCAGCATGCGGTAGGCGGTGTTCCACTGCTGCACCTTCGCCAGCGTCGCCTTGATGGCATGGACACCGGCAATGGTCTGGCCTTCCATGTGGGCACGGACAACACTATTGCACCACATGTGGAATTCCGGGCTGAGGTACTTGGCGTAGGCCATGCCGATCTGCCAATGGGCCTCGGTGCGTGGATCATTCCCGCCGCGCGTCACCTTCGTAAGCCCTTGATTTTCCCCATCCTGGGAATTTCCCATGTTGAGGCTTTCCGCCAAAAACTCGATGAACCGTTCGGCATCGGCCGAGCGCAGCCATTCGGCTGGCTGGCGCGACGGATCGGCGCCGGCCGCCTTCCACATATCCGTGAGGTTCAGCATCTCGCCACGGTCGCGGATCGCGGTGCCGTTATAGATCAGGGTGATGGTCTTCTTCATGGTGGTCTCCGAAGCGCCCCGATGGCGGCGGGAGGGAGTATAGCATGGGCGCGGGGAATTCCCCGTGATTTGTGTTGACGCGGGTTTTTCCCCGCATTAGGATTACCCCCATCAGCCACCCATGGTGGCACCCAGGACCCCGGCAGCAGCCACGAGGCACAGCGCCGGGGTCCGCACACGGGAGGGATGGGATGGACAGCAAGACCCCGCGTATTCCGCCGAGCGGCTTCAAAACCCACCAGGAACTTGCCGATGCGTTGGCCGAGGCCACGGGCATGAAATGGGTGCCGAGCTGTATCTGGGCCATCAGCGCCGATGCTGTCGCGCCTGACGGCGGCCGCGTCACCGTCTGCCAGATGGAAACCGTGGACCGCTGGGAAATCGCCCACATGGTCCCCGGCAACTTCATGCCCAAGCGCCGGTACGTCGAAGCTCGCGAGGCTATCGCGCCGACGGTGGCGGAGCTGCTGGCCGGCGAAGGCTGCACCTGCTCTTCCAGCACGTCGGAGCGGTGCCCGGCTTGTCAGCCCGATGGCGAGCGCCTGGGGATCGCGGACGGGAAGTCGGCTTCCCCTGATGCCTGGACGGTGGACGAACTGCTGTCGGAATGCCGCTGCATCGCGTCCCTGCTGCCTGGCGGCAAGGCCGAGGTGACTGTCGTCATGCTCGGCAAGGGCGGCGGCGCCCTGGCTATCTACCCGAACGGCATGTGCGGCGGCGCTTCGGAACACATCGACATCATCTCCGGTTTCTCCGCTGCCTTCGCCAAGGCCCGCGAATGGTGCGCCACCTACAAGGACCGCCGCCGCGCCGATGCGGAACGCCGTCTGGCCGAAGTGTATGCCGAGATCGACGCCCTGGACGCGGAGGGCTGAGACATGGCGAACGACAATATCGACGGCCACCTGCTCGCTGAAATGATCCTCGACCAGCTCGAAGCGGCCATCAAGGGACAGGCCAAGGCCGAAGCCGATGCTGCCGAGCAGCGCAGCAAGGTCTGGTCCTTGGAACACGAGGTCAAGCGCCTCACCGAGCAGTACCGCGACGAGACGGCCGCCCGTGGGATGGCTGAACGCGAATTGGAGGCCTTGAAGGCGCAGATCGCCGGCCTCACCGACACCACCTGCGTGTTTTGAGGCCTGACATGCCCACCCTCAAGCCCTACCTCGCCACCGCCGCCATCACCCACGCCGACGGCCACGTCCAGCGCATCGACATGCACCTGACCGGCCGCGACGACATCGACGCCAGCATGTCGGCCGAGGTGGCGGTACTGGTTCACGTCCAGCGTCTGGGCCGCCCGGTGCGCAATGCCACCGTGCTCGACGTCCAGGTGGCGGGGTGATGGCCATGTCCCTGCACCCCCGCCAGTTCTGGCAGGTCGCCTTTGATGCGGCGAAAGCCTCCGGCAAGTGCGACTTCGACGCCGCCCGCATGGCCGACAAGGCTCTGACCGAGGCTGCCGATTGGGAGGTGGTCAAGCTAACCGCCCCGCTGCCGATCCCGGTTCGGCGCACCTGTCGCCGGGCTTCCGTCGGTCCTGACTGCTATCCGGGGGCCTGATCATGTCGCTGATGCGCGAAGAGGTGGTCGAGGGAAAGCATGACCGCCGCCATGGGCTGCCCCGCCGCAGCCCATACCAGCCTGCCACCAAACAGGACCACGACTGGCTCAAGGGCTGGGACACCGAGGATCGTTTGATCCGCACCCGCGAGCGCCAGGGCGCCGCGACCACCAAGGGGGAATGAGACGATGAACGCCACGACCACCCGTGACCGGACCGGCGTTGACCGCAACGGCCGCGCCACCGATACCGACAAGCAGATCGGGGCCAAGATCCGTGAGCGCCGCATTCTGTCGGGCCTTAACCAGAACCAGCTCGCCGAGCGGGTCGGCATTACCTATCAGCAGCTCCACAAGTACGAGCGCGGTCACAACCGCGTCAGCGCCGGCCGCCTGCACCAGATCGCCCAGGTGCTCGGCGCTTCCATCTCCGACTTCTTCGAGGGTGTCGGCGCCGCCGGCAAGGATGCGACCGTTGCGCAGCATCATCGGTTGATCCTGAACCTGGTGCAGGACGTCCAGGCCATGAGCCAGGATCAGGCGGAAGCGGTTGCCCGCGTCGCCCGCATCATCGCGACCGCAAAGGCGGCCTGAGCCATGGCCGGCCGCGTCTACATCCCCAGCGCCCAGGCCTTCGGCACCGTCACCGGCAGGGGTACCTACGGCTTCGGCGGCCCGGCCTACCTGATCGTGCGCGTCGATGACAGCGGCGACACCGTCAAGGTTCTGGAGCGCGACACCGAGCCGACCAACGTGTTCGCGTTTCCCGCACGGCCGCGCCGCGTCGTCAACACCCCCATTCGCACGCCGGATGGTCCCAGCCCCAGCGCCGCGTGAGGTGCAGCATGACCAGCGCCACCCTCTCCACCGCCATTATCACCGTCTGCGAGCAGATCGTCATGGCCGAACTGGCTGCGCTGATCGTCGCGTTCGCCTTCCTGATCCGCGAGGTGCTGTGATGACCGTGATCCGAAAGGCTGTCGTTCTGGCCCGCCTCGCGATGGCGACCGTCGCCGCTATCCCCGGCGCGGCCATCGTATTGCTGGCGCTCTCCCTCAAAATCGTCGGTATCGCCATCAAGGGTGTCGGCGAAGCCGTCGAGGAGGGCCGACGTCCGTTCTATTGGCTGGCCGACAAGGTTGCCGGGGAGGCTGAACATGGATGACCCCGTCCGTTTCATCCGCTCCATCGCAAACGGATCTTTGTCCCTGGAATGTGGCGACTGGCGCATCACCAGAGATGGGTGTTCACAACCTCTGGCGAGGGCCCTGCTCGACGATATCGACCTCCTCCTGTCCGAAACCAGCGATGCCGGCGAGCGCGTCGCGCAGTTGGAGGCGGAGTTGTCCTCTGCCAAAGACGCTGAGGTTCAGGCCCGAGCCGGCCGCCGCGCAGCCTGGGAAGAGGCGGAGCGGTACCGGGCCGAGCGAGACTCCCTCCGGCACCTGCTGGCCGAAACGGCGGTGCCGGCGCTGGAGATCGCCGACGAACTCGACCGGCTGGCAGTTGCCAACGCCATCCGCGCGCAGATGGGGAGTCGCCGCGATGCGTGACCTCCACCCCACCCCCTGCCGCCCCATCCTCGGCGATCTCCTCGCCGGCCTCGCGCTCGCCCTGATCGCCGCCGGCGCCGCCCTGGCGTTCTGGGTTGCCACTTTGCACGCCGCCGCCGCCCAGGTCGGCCCGGAACTGGTGGTGCGGGCCTGCGCCGCCGACCGCCCCGGCATCTGCGAGACGCGGACCTATCCGACGTGCGACCGCGACATGGTTGCCGAGGCACTGGCCGCCGAAGGGCTGGTGATGGGGCTGGCCGTGTGCCGGGCGCCGCTGGTGGAGGTGTAGGGGATGGCTGTCATTCACCCCTGCCGGCATTGCCCGCATCGCCCTACCTGCGGAAAGCGCGCTGCTGCGGCTATCGCCTTCTCGGAATCCCCCCTTAAGGTGACGCTGGCCCGGCTTTCGTGTCCGGACTATGCCGCGCTGCACGCTCCCGGAGACCGCGTTTCGGCAGTGATCGGCGGGCGTGTGGCGCTCGCAATCACCGGAACCATCACCGGGACGTCGATCAAGAAGCCCGGCAAGTGGGTGGTGCAGGTGGATCCTGACTGCCTGGAGAAGACCGGGTTTGATGATGACGAGGGCTATCGCGACGGGACCGACCATCGCCCGTTTGTCTCGGTCTTCCCGAATAAGCTGACCAAGCTGGACGAACCTAGGCGCGCCATCTGCGAAGCGTGCGGGAATGCCCTGGGCGCCGGCGGGGAACACACCTACCAGAAGACCGGTGAAATCCCGTGCGACGGGAAGAACGTGTTCTATCTCGATGACGGGAGCGACTTTTGATGCAGCCCACCATCCGCCCCCTCGCCCGCCACGAGCTTGTGCATGCGTCCTTCGTGATCGCCGAAGCCTTCGTCGGTCCCGATGGCACCGCGCCGGAACGCTATAGCCCGTGCGCCACCATCCCGAAGCTGGCAGCCGCTTTCGAGGATCCGGCCACCTTCTGGACGCCTCGCTACCTCGTCGCCGAGGTCAACGGCCAGGTGGTCGCCATCGGCGGCTACGCCCGCTCGCGCGCCGCCGGCTCGACCTGGGAACTGCTGCTCGGCGCCACGCTGCCCGCCTACCAGGGGCGCGGCATCGGCCATGCCCTGGTGCTGGCCAGATGGGACGCGATCCGCGCCGAGGCGACGGACGGCGGCATCGTCATGGTCAGCACCCGGCGGCCGGCACGGTTCCTGCGGTACGGGTTCTCCGCCGGTCCGGTCAATCCCGATACCGGCGCCACGCTGATGTGGTTGCCGGTGGCGGCGGAAGGGAGGGCTGCGGCGTGAATCCATCTCTCATCCAGCGCCTGCGCAAGGCTGCCGAAGGCCACGCCGCTGCCAACGGTGACGACGCCCCGAACATCTTCCGCGAGGCGCTGGAAGACATCCTGCGGCTTGAACGCATCGCCAACGACATCGAGACGCTGATGCGGCCCCGCTACGTCTACGAAAACGACCACATTGGAACCCGCAAAAGCGCCACCGAGCGACACGAAGCCGGTGAGCGTCTTTTGCGGGCCTTCGGCATGGCCAAGGGCAAGCCGTCATGCGTCTGATGCCCGCCCGCACCGTCACCGCCGCCAAGCCGCACCGCTGCGCCTTTTGTGGCCAGGAGATCGCCAAGGGCGTCCAGCACCTGCTGTTCCGCGCCTTCGATCCCGACCATTCCAAGGATGGCGGCAAGACCTGGGGCGCCTGGGTGCAGGAGCGGTGGCATGTCGCGTGCCGGTATCCCAGCGGGGAGATCGCAGCATGAACTGGACCGCCTTCTTCGCTGCCGGAATGCTGATCTACGGCGTCTATGCCCTCGGCCTGTTCGGCATGCTGCTAGAGCGCGAAGGTAAAGCGCGCCGCCCGGATATGCTCGCCTTGATCCTGGTGGGTACACTTTCCCTTCCGGCGCTCGCCGTTGGTCTGTTGGTGGGGTGGCTGGAATGACCGCCCCCCGCATCGACGCCCCGCAGATCGGTTTCTTCCGCACCCGCTTGGTGAAAGGCGGACCCTACGTGCCTGCGCGCATTTACCGCCCCTGCCACTGCACCGTGAACGGCGGCGACGCCAACACCGAACACCCCTGGCGCGACACCTGCGACCGCTTCCCTCCGCTGCAAGGCGAGCAGGACGGCAAGCCGATCAGCGCCTTTGCCCTGTGGCCCCGCGTCATCGGGTCAGAAATCACCGAGGCCGAATACCGCTTCATGACCGCCGATGCCGAATGGTGCCGGGCGCACGCGCCCCAGGAGCCGGCGGCGAACCCCGGCCAGCGGCTCGACCTCAGACAGCAACCGCCGATCTGGTGAGGGCGCCATGGCCGCCGTGTCCGATCCCGAGGTGATCCGCCTCGCCAAAGAACTGATGCAGCGCCTGCTGCACACCGGGGCGCGCTCGGTGAGCGTGACGCTGAACCTGACCCTTGCGCCGCCCGGTGGCGGTGCCATGCAGCCGGCCGTCGGCTTGCTGGTAGTCGATATCGATACCGAAGGAGCCTGACATGACCGACACCCCGCCCCCGAGGGGCCACAACCTCCCCCCCGAGGAAGCCCGCGTCAACGATCTGGTGGCCGTCGCCAACCGCTGGATCAAGGAGCGCTCCGTCCTGGCCGATCAGGAGACGGCGGACAAATGCAGCGCCTTTCTCGACCAGATCAATCTCGCCCTGAAGGCGCTGGAGAAGCAGCGAAAGGACGAGAAGCAGCCCCACCTCGACGCCGCGAAGGCGGTGGACGCCAAGTTCAAGCCGCTGACCGACTTGCTGGAAAAAGCCAAGACGCTGGTCAAGCCGTTGCTCACGGCTTGGCTCCAGAAGCTCGACCGCGAGCGGGAGGCCGCCGCCCGAGCCGCCCGCGAGGAAGTTGCGCGCCTGGCTGCCGAGGCCGCCCGCGCCGCCGAGGAGGCGCAGAAGGCTGCTGACGTGATTGGCGCGACCGTCGAGGCTGAAGCCGCCGCCCGCGCCGCCGAGGAGGCGCAGAAGGCTGCGCAGCGCGCCGAGAAGGCCCCGACCAACCTGCAATCCAGCATGGGCGCCCGGACCAAGTCGCTGCGCACCGTCTGGCGCGCCCGCGTCACCAATCATGCAGCGGCGCTCTGGCACTTCCACAAGCACCCCGACGTGATCGCCACCATCGAGCGGCTGGCGAGCGCCGAGGCCCGCGCCGAGGCCGCCCACAACAAGGGCATCAGCACCATCCCCGGTGTCGAGTTCTATCCCGAACGCACCGCCGCCTGATCGAAGGAACGAACGACCATGAGCAACGCCGTCACGAAGGCCGCCGAGCAGAACATCTCCGTCGGCTTCACCAATGCCCAGAGCTTCGAATTCTCGCAGCGTGCCGCCCAGGCCCTGGCAGCATCCACCCTGGTCCCGGAGCAGTTCCGGCGTCAGGTGATGGACAAGCGGTCCAAGAACCCGGTCGAGAACCCGAACGCTGTCCCGAACTGCATCATCGCCCTGAACATGGCGAACCGCATGGGCGCTGATCCGCTGATGGTGATGCAGAACCTTTACGTGGTGGAGGGCCGTCCGTCGTGGTCGGCGCAGTTCGTCATCGCCGCCATCAATTCGTGTGGCCGATTCTCGCCGCTGCGCTTCGACCTCTCCGCCCAGGGCGAAGCGCGCGAGGTCGAATACGAGACGGTGAAGTGGGTCAACGGCAACCGCCAAATCAACAAGGCCAAATGCAAGGTGCAGGATCGTACCTGCCGCGCCTGGGCCATCGAGAAGGCTACCGGCGACCGCCTCGACGGCCCCGAGGTCAGCATCGCCATGGCCGAAGCCGAGGGCTGGCTGGGCAAGAATGGGTCGAAGTGGCAGACCATGCCCGAGGTGATGCTGCGGTACCGCGCCGCCGCCTTCTTCGGCAAGCTGTACGCCCCCGAGCTGCTGATGGGCTTGCAGACCGTCGAGGAAGCTGCCGAGGTGATCGACGTGACGCCGGTCGACCTGTCCGCCGTGGTCGATGCGCCCGCACGGCCCCAGCGTTCCGACTTCACCACCGCGTCCACCGTGGTTGACGTCGAGGCCGAACCCGAGCCGGATCCGTTCGTCTTCACCGACGCCGACGGCGAGGTGTACGAATACGCCTACGCCAGCGAATTCGTTCGCTTGCTGGTGGCCTCCCTGGAGAGGGCCGGCGACATCAACGCCATCGAAGGCATCTGGGAGACGAACAGCGGCCAGCTTGACCGCGTCCGCGCCGCCAATCCCAAGCTGGCCGACGAGGCGCACGAGGCCTACGGCCTGGCGCTGGACCGGGCGCACCTCGCCGCACATCCGCAGACTTGCCAAAAGACCGACGCCGAGGAAACCCCTGCTCGGGTGCTGGAACGCATCATGGCAGAGATGGAATCCTCCGTCACCGAAGCCGCCTTCCATGCCGTGGGGGAGAAGCACAGCCGCGCTATCGCCGACGCCGGCCGCGCGGACAAGACTGCCTACAAAGCGTGGCTGGCTCGGTACGACGCTAAGCTGTCGGCGCTGCGCGCGGTGGAGGGCTGAGGCGATGAACGAACAACCCAGCACCGCGCCCGGAGAATGGGTGCTCCTCGAAGTGTTCGGCCACCGCCGACATTGGGGGCTGCTGACCGAGGTCGAACGGTTCGGCGCCAAGTTGGCTCGCATCGATGAGTTCCCGCCCGATGCCACCGAGCCGACGGCCACGCACTTCTACGGCGGCGGCGCCATCTTCAGCATCACGCCCGTGACCGAGGCCAGCGCCCGCCAGAACGTCGGCTATTACCGGCCAGCCGCCGTGCAGTCGCTGCCGGCTCCAGACGAGGTGGGGTTCCTTGATGGCGACGAGCGGGAGTACTGAGCCATGCTCCGCTTCTACAACCCCGACGCCATCAAGCTGGCTGACCAGCTCGAAGCCGTCCGCGCCAGCCTGACCGGCGTCCCCGACGCCCTCCCCGCCCTGGCCAGCGCCAGCCACACCCTCTATTGCCTCGCCGCCTCGGGTCTGATCCCGCCGCGTGGGGAGAAGAAGGAGGCCGCGTGATGGCGGAGGCCAGAGAGCCTGCGGTGTGCCGTGGCTGCGGCATGGTTCTGCGCGGCGACGCCTACATGTACGGCGGCTCCGCCTACCACCCGCGCACTGGCGAACGCTGCCCGTCGAACTTCTATGGCGGCTTTGTCTGCTCGGAAGGCTGCGACCGCCGCGCATCCATGGCGATGGAAAACAGCATGCCGGGCGGCCCTGGGAGATACCTCTCCGATCCAGCAGCGGAACGACTGCGCCGAAACTGGGGAGACCGCTGATGCACACCACCACCATCTGGCAGCCCTGGGCCAGCCTGATCCCCATCGGCGCCAAGCCGTTCGAGACGCGCGCCTATCCGCCGCCGGCCAAACTGATCGGGCAGAGGATCGCCATCCATGCGGCGGTGAAGGATCCGTCGCCCATGATGAACGACATGGACCGGGCCACGGTCGAAGCCATCGCCGATGCACTGGAAGCCGGCGGCCTCGGACACCGTGTCTGCTGGTCAGCACTGCCGCGTGGCGCCGTGATTGCCACCGCCGTGCTGGCCGGGGCGTATCGGTGCGCCTGGACCCAGCACCACCTCAGCAGCGGGACGCCCCTGCGTAACCCAGTGGTCCACATCTCCGAACATCGGGGGCCATACATCGGCGCTACGCTCAACCTCGACCCCTTCGGCGACTACAGCCCCGGCCGCTGGTGCTGGCACCTCACCGACGTGCAGCGCCTGCCCAAACCGGTGCCAGCTAAGGGCAAGCAGGGCTGGTGGTTCTGGGAACCGCCGGCGCGGGAGGCGGCATGATGGCGTACCGCACCTACGTCGATTGCTTCTCGGTCGGACTGGATGAATTGCCGCGCAAGGTCCAACGCGACGGCGGGGCCATCATCGAGATCCTGCGCAAGACAAAGCGGTTCTCCGTGTTCGAAGCGACGGCGAACGAAACCATCGCCAAGACCATGGATGCCATTGGCGGCCGGCTCACCACTGACCCGAACAGCCAATATCCGTGGATTGACATCATCGCCATCGATGGAATTCCGCTGGAGGACGTCGGCCATGCCTGACCGCATTCAGCGCCAGCGCACCAAGGGCTGGAAGATGCCCGAGAACACCGTCTATGTCGGGCGCGGGACGCAATGGGGAAATCCGTTCGATGACCCGGCGCTGTACGGCGATAACGCACGCCGCGCCGGTCTGTTCCGCAAGTTCCTCATGGACGCGGAGGCCACCTGCCTTGGACCGCGCCCAGAGGAGGTGGTCCCTGGCGTCGTCTGGCCGGTGGTCTTGACGGAATTGGGTGAGCGCGGCCAAACGGTGCTTCGGCGGCTCTCCGAACTGCGGGGTAAGAATCTGGCCTGCTGGTGCCCCGCTGGGTGCGCGTGTCACGCTGACGTGCTGATCGAATTCGCCAATAAGGATTCCTGAACATGAAACTCGACCGCGACAACAACGAGACCGGCAAGGGCAAGTACGCCCTCATCAACATGCGCAAGATCGAAGGCGATCCGCGCACGCCCCAGGAGTTGGTCGCCGCCATCCTGGACCATCCCGAGGCCGTCGAATTCGGCACCACCGGCACCGAGGGCGAGTTCTTCGTCATCAAGCTCAAGGACATGTACGCCCAAGCCGGTTTGCACGCCTACGCTGTCGCGGCCGGTAGAGACGGCGATCTCGAATATGCGGGTGCGATTGATCGGATGGCCGGCCGTGCCGGTCCCGATAGCCCCTTCTGCAAACGGCCGGACTGATCATGGACGACATCGACAACGCCGCCGAGCGCATCGCCGCGTTCAACGCCCAAGCCCTGGCGGCCATGCTGGACCGGCCCCAGGCGCCGCCGTCGGATGGCATCTGCAAAGCCTGCGGCGAGGACATCGAGCCGGAACGGCTGGCCGTCCAGCCCAATGCTCGCCATTGCGCGGAATGCTGCATGGACCTGGAAGAAGACGCGGCCCGCCGGCGCCGCAGGGGGTGGTGATGGACGCGAACAAGACGCCGTGCAGCATCGAGGCCCCTGTCACCGGTCTCCGCGTGGCCTTCCGTGACCATCTCGGCATGCTGAAGACGATCAAGCTGATGGATGGCAGCGATGCCCCTGACCCCACCATGGATGAATGGGCCTCGCCACACCGCGACTTCTCGCCATGGCTCACGCCCGAGGCGCTGGCCGCGTTCGACCCGGACGCCCACGAGGCCGGGGAATACCTGCTGGAGCGGGCGAAGGCGGCGGCCGTGAACAATGAGCGGGAGCGGCGGCGTTCCGCTCGGGGAGGATCGAAATGAGCGGGCGCCCCATGCCCCATGATCTGCTCGTACCGCAGGAGTACCAGGGGCTGATCTACGTCATCGACCTTAACGAAGAGCGCTATTGGCACGACTGCCCGATGTGCGGCGAGTACCGCCGCCTTGACCACGCTGTGGCGTGGTACTGCGGGCCGACGCACGACGAGATCGGCAGCGTCACCACCGAATACACCGATGGCGGCATCGTTGGCGGCATGTGCGTCTGCAAGGCCTGCCACGACAAGCACTACGGCGCCGAGCCGCCCCACCATGAGGTGCCCAATGGCCAATAACTCGAAAATCGAATGGACGCGCCACACTTGGACGCCCGTCGTCGGCTGCGACCCCATCTCCCCCGCCTGTGCCTTCTGCTACGCCGCCCTGATGGCGGCCCGGCTGGAAGCCATGGGACAGGAGAAATACGCCGGCCTCGCCACGCGCCAGGGCAACCGCGGCAAGTGGACCGGCAAGGTCACGCTGTGGGAGCCGGAACTGCTGGCGCCGCTGAAGGTGCGGAAGCCGGCAGCGTGGTTCCTGACCAGCATGGGTGACGTCGGGCATGAGGCGGTGCCGTTCAGTTTTCTCGACCGCCTGTTCGCCGTCATGACGCTGTGCCAGCAACACACGTTCTATGTGCTGACGAAGCGGCCGGAGCGGCTGGCGGGGTATCTGACCGACTTCCAGGCCGGAATCCGCGTCTGCCGCGCGACGATCCCCTTTGCCACCACGGAGGTGCTGCGCTTCGGCAACCCGGCCGGGACGGATGGATGGTGGCCCCTCCCCAACGTCCTAATCGGTTGCACCACAGAGGATCAGACCCGCGCCGACGAGCGCCGCCCGGCCACGGCCAGCATCGCCGCCGACGGCTGGCGCACCTTCGTCAGCTACGAGCCGGCGCTGGGGCCGGTGGATTGGGCGGGGTGGGAATTCCTGTCCTGGCTGATCAGCGGCGGCGAGAGCGGCCAGCATGCGCGGCCGTCGCATCCTGATTGGCACCGGACGGCGCGGGATTGGTGCGCGGCCAATGGGGTGCCGTATCTGTTCAAGCAGTGGGGGGAGTGGCACGACGAAACCGATCGCGCCCCGCATGAACGCTCCCGACGGGTGGCGGACAAGGTGATTAACGCTTCCGGGGAAATCCTTGGTGGCGGGGATGGTCACACCGGCTATGTCGAACTCGATTGGCGAGAGCGTGGCGGCGCCTGGATGGCCCGTGGCGGCAAGAAGGCCGCCGGCCGGCTGCTGGATGGGGTTGAGCACAACGGGAAGCCGGAGGTGCGATGATGGCTGCCGCCCTGAAGCATCTTGAAAACCTACCGAACTGGCCGCGCCTGATGAGCGTCGATCAGGCAGCCGCCTATTGCGGGCTGTCGGGTGAGGCGTTCCGCCAGCATGTTACCGTGCAACCGCTGCGGTTTGGGCGCCGAGTGCTGTATGATCGCATGAAGATAGACAGCTGGCTGGATGAAATCTCCAGCAATGGCGGCGTTGACGTTGATGCCATGATCGAGGCGTTGGGAAAGTGATCGTCCGCATCCGCCACATCAAGAAGGCCACCGGCGCCAACGGCGAGGCCTACTACTACGACCGGATCAGCGGGAAGCGGATCAAGGCGCCGTATGGCACGGCCGAATTCGTAGCCGAAGTGGCGGAGTTGCGCAAAGCGGCGGAAGCCGCGAAACAGGAAACCACCAAGCCGGAAGGCACCTGGGGATGGCTGGTGCAGTACTGGAAGTCGACTCCAGAGTGGCGCGAACATCTCCAGGACAGCACCAAGAGGGATTACCAGAAGGTGCTAAACTATCTGTCCTCTATCGATGGCGTTCCTCTGCGCGCCATTGACGCGGCGCGGGTGGTCAAAATCAGGAACAAGGCATATGACCAGCATAAGCGGCGCTTCGCCAACTACGTCCTGGCCGTGATCTCCCGCGCCTGGAACATCGGGGCCGCCGCTGGAAAAGTGCCGCATGGCAATCCGACCAACAAGGAACAGAAGATCAGGCGGCCGAAGGGACTTCCCGACAAGAACCGCCCATGGACAGCCGCCGAGTTCTCCACGGTTTTCTCCGCGATGCCACATCACCTTCAGGTGGCCATGGCCCTGGCTCTCTGGGCTGGATGGCGGGAGGGGGATGTGTGCCGCATGAAACGCTCCGCCTATGATGGTTCCAGCATCCAGGGTCGACAGGGAAAAACTGGTGACATGGTGCGGCTCCCCTGCCACTCGTCCCTGAAAGCCATCATCGACGCCGAACTGAAGCGTCAACCCCGGACCCCGGAGGCGCCACTGGTGATCACCATGCGCGGCGGGCACTTCACGGAGAGCGGGTTCAAGGCGTCGTTTTTCAAGGTAATGCGGGTACTGAAAGCGGCGGGTGCGGTGCAACCCGGTCTCACCTTTCACGGCCTCAGAACCACGCTGGCGACGATGATCGCCGATGCCGGTGGCGACACCAGGGACATTGCCGCAGCCCTCGGTCATGCCACCGAGGCCATGGCGGCGCATTACGCCCGCCACGCCGAAAAGCGGCGCCGGGCGGCTCGTGCGATCGAGATGATCGACCCTGGCAAAGGCGGTGAAAAATGACTGACAATTCACCCATTTTCGTCGTCGCCAGTTTTTCCAAAACTGCCGGTAAGTCGTTGATTTTATCCGGCCATGGCGCTGGGTTTTTCCATGCTACCGCATTGATTTCCCTGCTTTCGGACAGGCATCATAATCCTGGGGTCGGGGGTTCAAGTCCCTCTCCCGCTACCAAACGAACGCGAGCCGAAAGCCCTTGGAAACAGCCGTTTTCAAGGGCTTTTCGCTTTTGTCGGCACCGCGAAATACCGATTCCGCATGGCAGCATATCCTGCAACGGACTTGTTCCGGGCGACAGGCGTGGCAAGCTTTGCCCACATGGTTTCCACCTTTCGGAGGATGGGCCAGTGGGCGTGGAAATCGAACGACGTTTCATCGCCTCGCCACAGGTGTTGAACCTGGACCTTGGCCCCGGCCACGACATCGTTCAGGGGTATCTGTGGGCTGGCCCCCAGGGCAATGCCCGTGTCCGGGTGGACGGTGACCGCGGCCTGCTCACCTGCAAGGGGCCGAAATTCGGCTTTTGCCGCAACGAAACCGAAATCCCCATTCCCCATGCCGCCGCTCTTGACCTTTTGGCGGCGCTGCCTGCGGAAACCCTGATCCACAAGACCCGCTACGCCGTGGCGGTCGGGGGACTGGGGTGGGCGGTCGACGTGTTCGGCGGCCGCCACCAAGGGCTGATCATCGGCGAAATCGAACTGACCGATCCGGCGCAGATGTTCCTGCGCCCCGACTGGGCCGTCCGCGAGGTCACCTGGGACCCGCGTTACGGTAATTCCAGCCTGGCGCTTTCCGGGTGGCAACCGGTCGCCGCCTGACGGCACTCACCCTTCGTATTCGGCCCGCACCAGGCCGTGACGCTTGAGCTTGTCGTAAAAGGTCTTGCGGGGCAGTCCCAACGCCTCGATGGTCTTGGCGACGTTGCCGGCATGACGGTTCAGTTCCGCCTCGATCACCGTCTTTTCAAACATATCCACACGTTCAGGCAAAGTCAGGGCGCCACCATCCTGATGCGGAACGTCGCCATCCAGCAATCCCAGCCCCAAGACAAACCGATCCGCGACATTGCGCAGCTCACGCACGTTTCCCGGCCAATCATGGGCCATCAGACGGTCGAGCCGTCCCCCCTCCAGAGCCGGCGGCTCGCGGTTGTAACGGCCACAGGCCAGTTGCACGAAATGCCGGAACAGCAGCGGAATGTCGTCACGTCTGTCACGCAGTGGCGGCAACGGCACCACGACCACGTTGAGGCGGTAAAAGAGATCCTGGCGAAAACGGCCATCGGCCGCCGCCTGCTTCAAATCCACCTTGGTGGCGGCGACCACGCGCAAGTCCACCGGCACCAGTTCGTTGGACCCCAAAGGTTCCACAGCGCGTTCCTGAAGCGTGCGCAGGATCTTGACCTGAAGCGTCAGCGGCATGCTTTCGATTTCGTCCAGGAACAAGGTGCCGCCGCTGGCATGCTCGATACGCCCTATCCGGCGCTTGGCGGCACCGGTGAAGGCGCCGGCCTCGTGCCCGAACAGTTCGCTTTCGAAAATAGTTTCCGGCATGGCACCGCAATTGAGCGCCACGAAGGGGCGCTCGCGCCGCCGGCCCTGGGCGTGCAGGGCGCGGGCCACCAATTCCTTGCCGGTCCCGGTTTCCCCCCACAGCAGCACGTCGGCGTCGGTGTCCGCCACGGCCGCGATGGTCTGACGCAACCGTTCGATGGCCGGCGTGCGACCGATGATGGCACGGCTGTTGGCGTCGGCCAGTTCGTCCCGCAAGCGGCGGTTCTCCAACACCAGCCGTCGCCGTTCGGCGGCACGCCGGACCACGTCGGCCAACATCTCGGGCGGCGCCGGTTTTTCGACAAAATCATAGGCTCCTTCCCGAATGGCCCGTACCGCCATGGCCACGTCGCCATGGCCGGTCACCAGAACCACCGGCAATTCCGGGTCGTGGGCACGGAGGCGCGCCAACAACTCCATACCGTCGATTCCCGGCATGCGCAGGTCCGTCACCACCACCGCCGGACGGGCCCGGTCCAGCAGTTCCAACGCCTGTTCGCCGGTGGCACAAGCCACCACCGAGAACCCGGCCAGTTCCAGCGTCTGTTCCCCGGCCGTCAGGACAGGCCGGTCGTCGTCGACCAACAGAACGGTATCCATCAGCCAAGCTCCGCGTTAAGCAATTCAAGCGTAAAGGCCGCGCCTCCTTCGACACGGTTGACGGCACTCAGATTGCCGCCGAAATCACGGACGATAGCCGACGCGATGGACAACCCCAGCCCCAACCCCTCGCCCGCCGGTTTTGTGGTGGTGAACGGCTCGAACAAATCGGACAGCAATTCGGGGGCGATGCCCGGACCGGTGTCAGCCACCACCAGCGCGGTTTTTCGCGATCCCGGATGAATGCGGATGGACAAGGCGCCGAACTCGACCCGCGCCATGGCGTCCAGGGAGTTGGCAACCAGATTGAGCAGCACTTGCTCCAACCGCACCTGTTCAGCCCGCACCATCACGGTGTTCGCGCCCAGATCGACATCGACCGTCACCCCCTGTTCACGCAGGCGCGATCCCACCATGGCCAGCACCCGCTCCACCGCCGGCGCCAAGGCCACCGTCGCCAGTTCGCCATCCGGCCGGCGCGCGAATCCCTTGAGCCGGCGTGCGATCTCGCCCAGACGATCCGCCTGGCCGGCGATCTCGTTCAGATTGGCCGAAACACGGTCATGACGTTGCAACTCAAGAAAACGCAATGCGTTTCCGGCAAAGGCACGGATGGCGGCCAGCGGCTGGTTTATTTCATGCACCATGCCGGTCGCCATCTGACCGATGGTCGCCAACTTGGCCGCCTGGACCAGTTCGGCGGTACGCAATTTCAGTTCTTCCTCCAGGGCCGCGCGGCTTTGACGCTCGAACGCGGCGAAGGCCAGGACACTGCGCCGTCTTTCGGCCACCACGTACACCGCCAGCAACAACGCCGTCATGGCGATGGAGCCGCCTACCGCCCAACTCCACCGGCGGCTTTGCGCCATGCGAGTGGAACTGAGCACGCTCAACCGCCATTCGCCACCAGCCAGATCAAGCTGCACGGCCAAGCTATGGCCGTCCAACGGCGGCATCGGATGAAAGCGCAAGGCCGGATCGCCGGTCAAAAGCACCGTCCCGTCCCGGTCCGTCAACAACAGGCTTTCCGGGCTGTCGGCCCATAAACGCTCCAAGCGGGCCAACTCGATCTTAGCGACCACGACGCCGATCACCGCCCCACCCGTGCCTAGAACGGGCTGGCCGACATAGTAACCGGGAACGTGCGACGTCGTTCCCAAGGCGAATTCATGGCCGGTACGCCCTTGCATGGCATCGATGAAGTACGCACGAAAAGAGAAGTCCTTGCCGACGAAACTGTCCCCGGCCGTGGCATTGCTGGCGGCAATGGCCACGCCGTCCCGGTTCATCACGTAAAGATCGCTGAGGTCGGCGTCGCGCACCAGATCGGCCATCAAGCCATTCAATTGCCATGCGGCGGCACCGTCGCCGGCCAGGGCGTCGGCCACCAAGGGTGCGCGGGACAACGCCAGGGGCACCCCGGCCGGCCGTTCCAGTTCGCGTTGCAGCAAGGTTCGGAACAGGTCGGCGCGGCCCTGGACCTGGGCGGCGATATCGGCCATGGCGCTGGCTTCCCCTCCGACCCCGCAAAGCCACGCCGCCAGCGGCACCAGCACCAGCAACGCCCCGAACCATAGCCGGGGCAAGGGAAACCGGTCATGGGGAGGAAAAGAGACAAAAGGCTCGGCCGTCATGGCAATTTCCTGTCGGGCGGACGGAAGGCGACGCAGCAAACCCGAAAGGCGAGCCGCGCAACGGAAAACAATGTTTTAGTCCGTGCGGAAATCCGCACGAATTTTTGCGGAGACCGTGCGGGAACCCGCCCACGCGGCATAGAAAAACAAAGCAATTACAACGCCTTTGCTGTTGGCACAGGGTTTGCGCAGGAAATCGGCGCACCCGCCCTTGGGGCCATGCCACCACACCAGAGGAAACCGAGATGCATCCTGCTCCGGCACCAAAAAAGACGAAAGGCAAGTTTTACACCAACCTGACCTTTCAGGTTCTGACCGCCATCACCATCGGGGTCCTGTTGGGGCATTTCGTCCCTGACCTTGCGGTGAAGATGAAACCCCTGGGCGAGGCCTTCATCCGTCTGGTCAAGATGGTCATTGGTCCCATCGTCTTCATCACCGTGGTCACCGGCATTTCCTCCATGGGCGACATGAAGAAGGTCGGCAAGGTGGGCGGCAAGGCCCTGTTGTATTTCGAAGTGGTGACCACCTTCGCCTTGGCCATCGGCCTGATCGTCGTCAACCTGATCGGCCCGGGCCGGGGAATGCATGTGGTTCAAGGACAGGTGGACGCCAAGGCCGTGGCCAAGTACGCCGCTGCGGCACATGAACACGACACCGTGTCATTCATCCTGAACCTCATTCCCGAGAACGTGGTCAGCGCCTTTGAAAAAGGCGACCTGTTGCAGATCCTTCTCTTTTCGATCCTGTTCGGCGTGGCCCTGGCCGCCATGGGCGACCGCGGCAAGATGGTCGAGGGCTTCCTGGAAAAGGTTGGTCACGTCATGTTCGGGGTCATTGGCATCGTCATGCGCGTGGCCCCCCTGGGCGCCTTTGGCGCCATGAGCTACACCATCGGCAAATACGGCGTGTCGTCCCTGGCCTCGCTGGGGCAGTTGATGGCCTCGGTCTACATCACCATGGCGCTGTTCGTTTTCGTGGTGCTGGGAAGCATCGCGCGAATCTACAACTTCAGCCTGTGGCGTTTCCTGCGCTACATCAAGGACGAACTTTTGATCGTGCTGGGCACGTCATCGTCGGAATCGGCCCTGCCGCGCATGATGGATAAGCTTCAGCGTTTCGGCTGCGCCAAGCCGGTGGTCGGACTGGTCATTCCCACGGGCTATTCCTTCAATCTCGACGGCACCTCGATCTATCTGTCCATGGCCGCCATCTTCATCGCCCAGGCCTATGACATCGACCTGACCCTGACCCAACAGCTCAGCATCCTGGCGGTGCTCCTGTTGACCTCCAAGGGGGCGGCGGCGGTGACCGGCGGCGGCTTCATCACCTTGGCCGCCACGCTTTCGGCCACCGGAACCTTGCCCATCGAAGGGCTCGCGCTGTTGCTGGGTGTCGACCGCTTCATGTCCGAAGCCCGCGCCATCACCAACCTGATCGGCAACGGCGTCGCCACCATCGTCGTCGCCAAGATGGAAAAGGAATTCGACGAATCCAAGGCCGTCGAGGAATACCAAAGCCATTTCCGCGAGCCGGCCCTGGCCGCCATCTGAAACCGGCAGACGGACCTCCTCCCCCGTCTTCCGGCCGCCGCCGGGTGTTCCGCAAGCCCCAAGAGCCCGGCGGCAGAAAAGCCCCCGTCCCTGCGGACGGGGGCTTCTTCGTTTCGGGTCATGCACAGATCGGGTGGATAAGTCTGTCGATAAGCCGTGAGCAAGTGCGGCAGGCGTCGGTAACGCCTGAAATCCTCGGCCTTGCCCATTTCCAAGGCAGATCCGTCAGGGATGCCCGAGGAGCAGACTGGTTATCAAATACCCGCATGCTGTTAACCGGCGATTTACGACGCCCCAAAAGAATATTAATACTAAAGAAGTAATGTGCCTTCATGGATCGCTCGACCAGAGGCGGAGAATGAACAGCTTGACGCACAGGGCGCAGTCACCGTCCCCCTGTACCGTAACGGCACGGTCGCGATGCGGGTTGTCGGTGATCACCGCCCCGGCGGCGTTGGCCGCCGACTGCCGCCCGGCCCCTTCGCCGACGGCCTGGAACGACGGCGGCACCGCTTTCGGCGACATCCTGCGTGTGTTGCTGGTGGAGGATTTCGCCGCCGACGCCAAATTGGTGTCGCTGTCCTTGCGTGAAACGCCTGACCAGACTTTCGTCATTACCCACGCCGCCACCTTGCGCGACGCCCTGGCCATCTTGGGCAACACGACGGTAGATGTGGTCTTGCTTGACCTGTCTCTTCCCGATTCCAGCGGCGTCGCCACGGTGACCCGCTTGCGCGACAGCGCCCCGCAGGTTCCGGTGGTGGTGATGACCGGCAATTCCGATCCGGCCTTCGCCCGCCGTGCGCTGGAGGCCGGAGCCCAGGATTATCTGGTCAAGGGCGACGATTCCGGTCCGGTGGTCGCCCGCGCCATCCGCTACGCCATCATGCGCATGGCCACCCTGATCGAGCGGGAAAAGCTGATCAGCAAGCTTGAACGCGAACAACAGACCTTGCGTCGGGAACTGGACGCCGCGCGTGCCATGCAATTCAACCTGCTGCCACGCCCGGCGACGGCTTCGCCACGACTTGAAGAACTGGGCCTGTCGGTCGAAGCCTATTTCGAACCGTCCTCGGGAATCGGCGGTGACCTTTGGGGAATGTTGGATTGCGGCGCCAACCGCATCGGGTTCTTCGCCTTCGACTTTTCCGGGCACGGCATCAGCGCCGCGCTGAACGTGTTCCGGCTTCATACGCTGATGGGAGAGCACCTGCCGAACCCGAACGACCCGGCGGCGACCCTTGGCGTCCTCAACCATTCGCTCAACGGGTTGCTGGCCCCCGGACAATACGCCACCATTTTTCTCGGCATCCTGGACACCGAGAAAGACGAGTTGGTCTGGTCGGCGGCCGGTCATCCCGGTCCGGCCCTGCTGGGGGCGGACGGTTCCATCGTCATGCTCGACACCCGAGGCACGCCGCTCGGCATCGCGGCCAACGCCTCCTACCACAATCGCCGGATCGCTTTTCCCCACGGAACCAGCTTGTTCCTCTATTCCGACGCGGTGACGGAAAGCACCGGCCTCAACGGAGAAATGCTCGGGGAAGAAAACCTGGGGCAAATGCTGCGGACCGCCACCGCCAATTCCGCTGGATTCTGCCTTGAGGACCTGCTCAACCAATTTTTCGTCCGCGCCCGCCATCCGATCGAGGACGACCTGACAGCCGTCCACATCCGGCGCTGTTGAACACTGAAGCGGAACAAAAATGGATATCAGCCACATCGAAGGACCGGAACCCGTTTACCGTCTGGCCGGAAAGCTGTCCTTCGCCGACAACGAGGCCATGCGACCGGTGCTCGACGACATGGGAACGGGAACCGGACGCACCCTGATCCTGGACATCGGTCAGCTGGATTACGTGGATTCTTTCGGAATCGGCCTTTTCCTGGTGGCTCTCGATGAAGTCAAGAAAGCGGGAAACCGTCTGGTCGTGCGCAATCCGCAAGGGGCGGTCAAACGCATATTCGCGTTGTCCAACCTTGATACCCTGCTGACCATCGAAGGGGAAAACACCCCGCCCCTGGGGCCAAGCGCCAAATTGCCGCCGTTGGCGCCAATTCATAACGGATTGACCATCGGTCCGGTCGTCGCCGACGGAGAGGACGGCTTTGTCGTCATGTTGACTGGACGCTTCACCTTCAACGACCACGAAGGATTCGAAGCCTTGTTGTCGGCCATCGAATCCTGCGCGGAGACCACCCTGACATTGAATCTCAAGGGGTTGGAATTCATGGATTCCGCGGGTCTGTCCATGTTGCTGATCGCACGCGAGGAAGCCGCGCGCAACAACACCCACCTTGTCCTCGCCTCTCCTTCCGGCCGGGTATCGCAATTGCTGGACCTGGCAGCAATCGACACGTTGGTGGACGTCCGTGAACAACGCTGACGGCACAGCGACCATCCCGCGCATCCTGGCCCTTTATGACGGGTTCACACCGGCCCAGTCCCTGATCGACGCCTGCCAGCGGATGGGGGTGGACCTTATTCCCTATGTGGAATGCATGCCGATGGGACCAACACCATGTCTTTTGATGGCTCCGGCCATCCCATGGCGGCTGTCCCGCGCCTTGTCCGGCGATTTTTCGGGTTTCATCGAGGTGGCTCCCGACCGTGCTGAAACCATTCCGGCGGTGTGGAAGGATTGTGCGGCGACCATCGCACAGGGAGGGGTCGCCGTGTCCCTGACCACCGCGGCCGCCTATGGACACGACATTCCATGCCAGTTCATGAACGCCGTCAGCCGCCGCTTCGACGCGCCGTCATGCCAACAATCCATGGAATTGGCTCTTTACGAGGCGTTGTCCAACGCCATCATCCACGGAAACCTGGAACTGGACAGCAGCCTGAGGGGCAGCGCGGCACATCTGCGCGCCTATCGCACCGCCTTGGAACAGGCGTTGAGCACCCCCACCCTGTCGTCGCGACGCATCAACCTTACGTGCCGTCCCTTGGGGACCATGCTGAGGCTTGAAGTACACGACCAGGGACGCGGCTGGGATGTGCGCCAAGTGCTCGACACGCCTTTGGCCTCGGACGCCAAGAGCGGCCGGGGACTGGACCTGATCCGCCGGATGGCGCAATCCGTCGCCGCCATGGATTGCGGCCGCCGCTTGATCATGGATTTCCGCCGCGACCAATCTTGACACATCGCGGCATGTTGCATCGCAGCAATGTTTCAGGCAGTGTTGAAACGCCTGAACTTGCCGCTGCAAGGATTGGAAGACATGTCGATTCCGCCCCTGTTCGTGCCGAAAGTTTCCGCGTGGCTAGCGCGTGAAGGCTTCACCATCCTGACGGCGCCGTCTTCGTTGGTGGCCCGCGCCCTGGCCGAGGTGCGGCGGGACGCATCCTGACCGTTTTTGTCTTTCCTATGAAGCGGACGGCCCAGACCGCCCGCTTGAGATCATAAGATTTCAAGCCGCCAAACGACCGATCCAGCGTTCGATGGCGGCGACGTGTTCGGCCTCTTCCTCGACGAATTCGCGGGCCATGGCCTTGATCTCGGGATCGTCCGAGGCGTTCAGCACGTCCTGATAGAAAGCCAATCCACGCAACTCCGCCTCAAGCGCCAGTTCCATGGCCTGGTTGACATCCATGTTGGGGTCAGCCCCCCAAATGGCCGCCGCCTCGGGGCTTTCCTCGTCCGGCCATTGAAACTGGCCGGTGCCGATTTCCGGCAAGTCATGGAAACCACCGCGTTTGCGCGCCTCTTCCAGATGCAGGCGGGAAAAGTGAGCCATCTGGCGAAAGAACGCCGCCACATCCTTGTTGGCGAAGGACGACGCCACGTCCGCCAATTCATCGAAACGCAACGCCGCCTCTTGCTCCAGACGGGCGGCGTAGACCAGAAACTCCTCGACCGACTTCATGCCCAACTCCTTGCGTGCGGGGGGAATCGCTGGCGGAAGGAGGTAAGGCTAACTTTTGTGCAATCGCAATTCCAGCCTAATTATTGGGCCGATACGATCCAACCACCGCCCAGCACCCGCTCGCCGCGATAAAAGACGCAGGCCTGGCCGGGAGCCACTCCCTCTTCGGGCTGGTCCAAGAACACCGTGGCGGTGCCGTCGCCATGACGGGTCAGCCGCGCCGGCTTCGGAGGCCGGGTCGAACGCACCCGGACCTCAAGGGCGACATCCTCGCCTTCGTCCTCGCCCAGCCAGTTGACGGCGCGCAGACGGATAAGGCTTCGCCCCAGCATTTCACGCGGGCCGACCACCACCCGGCGGGTTTCCGCCTCGATCCGCACCACGTAAAGCGGTGCGCCGCCCCCTACCCCCAGCCCTTTCCGTTGGCCGATGGTGTAGTGGACGATTCCGGCATGGCGACCCAACACCCGGCCATCCACATGCACGATCTCGCCGTCCAGGATGGCGCCGGGGCGCAACCGTTCCAGCAAACCCGCATAATCACCGTCAGGAACGAAACAGATATCCTGGCTGTCGCGTTTGGTTGCCACCGGCAAATTATGGCGCAAGGCGATGGCGCGGGTTTCGTCCTTGCTCAGCATCCCGCCCAAGGGAAAGCGCAAGAAGTCCAACTGGGAGCGGGTCACCGAGAACAGGAAATAGCTTTGATCGCGGGTGGGATCGATTCCCTTCAACATGACCGGGCCTTGGGCCGTGTCCTCGCGCCGCACGTAATGCCCGGTCGCCAGGGCATCGGCGCCAAGGTCGCGCGCCACCTGGAACAGGTCGCGGAACTTGACCGTCTGGTTGCACAGCACACACGGAATCGGCGTCTCGCCACGCAAATAGGATTCGGCGAACGGATCGATCACGTCGGCCTGGAAGGTGCTTTCCATGTCCATGACGTAATGGGCGATGCCCAAGGCGTCGGCCACGGCGCGGGCATCGTGGATGTCCTTGGAACCGCAACAGGTCTTGGGCCGGCACACGGCCGCGCCATGGTCGTAGAGTTGCAAGGTGACGCCAACCACCTCCCACCCCTGTTCCATCAGGAGCGCGGCGGTGGCCGAGGAATCGACGCCCCCCGACATGGCGACGACGATGCGGCCTTTCGTGGAATTCATCGCTGCCATATAGCGACGCGCGGCCCGCTCGTCCAGTCCCCCGCGTCGTCACCAAAGCTTCACTGGTTCCAAAAAATGGCCGCGCTAGTGTCCGCGGCAAATGCAACGCAGCACGAAAATAGTCCTCCTGGTCAGCGCGGTTCTGTCGCTCAGCGAAGCCGGACTGGTCTGGGCCAACCGTCAGGCCGCCCTGAGACGGGTGGAACAGGTCGTCCATGAACGCGGCGACACCCTGCGCGAAGGCTTCCTGATCGCCAAGGCGACGACGGAAATGCAGTTGTCGGCCATCGCCAACTTCATCGCCGGCGTCGAGGACGTCAAACGCCATCTCGACAGCGGCCAGACCGCCCGACAGCGACAAGACGCCACCGCGGCCGAGGCCATCCGCCAGCAATTGCAAGGAATCGTCG
The DNA here is from genome assembly GCF_011022235.1 of Magnetospirillum aberrantis SpK. GTDB lineage: Bacteria > Pseudomonadota > Alphaproteobacteria > Rhodospirillales > Magnetospirillaceae > Magnetospirillum > Magnetospirillum aberrantis. The sequence goes on from NZ_JAAIYP010000034.1 coordinate 352,575, forward strand.
GCCGGCGCTGGCATGATCTGCAATTTCGCTTCCTCTTGCGGCAATTGGCTTTCTATTTGCCCGACGGCACGGCGTTCCTGCGTTCGGACCAGCCCTATCGCCATGGCGACAACGCCACCGGGCATTCCGCCATGCTGCGCGAGGTATCCGCACAATCGCACGTGGTTTCGGGATTCGAGATCGGGCGCTGGTCCACCGGCTTGAGCGCCATCAGCCCGGTCTTCGATTCCGGCGACGACCGCCGGATGGTCGGAATGGTCGAACTCGGCACCTCGTTCGACCCCATGCTGGTCCCGATCTGCCCCACGGCGGAATGCGGTTTGGCCATCTTGTTGGAGCGCGGTGCCATCGCAAGCTTGTCGACCCAGGTTCGCGACACGCAGTTCAGTCCCGATCGCGTCGCCGGTCCATGGGTCATGGAAGCCTCGTCCAACCCGGCGTTGACCCGCCGTTTCCTTCCCAACCTTCCTCAGCGGATCTCGACCGACACCGAAACCCGCCTGATCCGGGTCGAAGGCGGGCGTTGGTTCGGCCTGACCACCTTTCCGCTTGACGGTTTCTCGCCGTCCACCGGCGACAGGGCGCCCCCTGCCGGCATGGTCGCCGCATGGCAGGATGCAAGCGACCTGATGGGCGCCGCCCAACAGGACGTGAAAGAAAGCATCCTGATGGCGGTCGCCGGCTTCCTTGCCGTGCTGGTTCTGCTGATCACTTCCGTTCGCTTGGCGACACGGCGGCTGGAAACCGAAATCGCCGAAGCCACCGCCGAATCGCGCTCTCTTCTCGACCAAGTCAGCGCCATGGCGGAACGCGACCCGCTGACCGGTCTTTACAACCGCCGCAGCTTCGACACCCGCATGGCGGAGGCTTGCGCCGGGGCCGAACGCGACAATGTGCCCCTGTCGCTGGCGATCATCGACCTCGACCATTTCAAGTCCATCAACGACACATACGGGCATTGTGCCGGCGACAACGTCATCGCGCTGATCGCCGCCTTGTTGCACGACATGGCCCGCGCCACGGACGTCGTCTGTCGTTGGGGCGGCGAGGAATTCGTCCTGGCCCTGCCCGCCACCGCCGACCGTCAGGCGTTGGTGATGCTGGAACGCTTGCGCTCCTGTCTGGCCGAACACAACGCCACCGCCGCCGAAGGCAGCACGCCCCCCTTCACCTTCAGCGCCGGCATCTGCCAACGGCAAGCGGGGGACAGCCTGGACACGCTGTTGAAGCGGGCCGACCGGGCCCTTTACCGAGCCAAGGAACAAGGCCGCGACCGCATCGAGATCGCCGCCTCTGACCAGATCATGGTGTGATCCAGATCGTGGCGTGATCAGACCGCCCACATCTCGAATACACAGGGGTCCATGGTGCCATGGATTCCCGCTTTCGCGGGAATGACGCCTTATTGGCGGGCATCCGTCTCCCGGAATCCGGCGATGAACCAAAAAAAACTCCGCCCGGCGACGCCGGGCGGAGTTCTTATTGCCTGTTTACGGATCAGGCGACGCGCAAGTTGACCGCGGCCATCTTGCCGGTCCGTCCGCGCTCCAGCTCATAGCTCAGCTTCTGCCCTTCGCAGAGGTTGCCGATCCCCGAGCGTTCGACGGAGGAGATGTGAACGAACACATCAGCCGAACCGTCTTCCGGTTGGATGAAGCCGAAACCCTTGGTGGAATTGAACCATTTCACGATGCCAGTGGACATATCTGTCTCCCATAGTCCGGCGTTGCCTGTGGCTACGTAACCACACGCATCAAATCTGTTACGGGCAAGTCCAGGTATGTCCCTACAAAAGGGCTGCCGTGGGAAGTTCCCTACGAATTCGAATGACCGATATATGCCCACGTTCCACATACCAGGTCAATTAAATTAATTTTCCCAGCATAAACACATCCCGCACGATCATTTTTCTCATTTTCCCCCATGACAGAAAAAGCATGGCGAACAGGGCATTGGCCGGTGCCACGATATTCACCCAGGGAGCATGGTCTCTTGGGGGGGGGAGCTGGAAAATATGTGGAATCAGGTGAAATGGAAAAAGGCGCGACCGAGAAGCAGAGCCCGCTGTCGGGTGACGCATGAAATGCAAACGTGACAGGTAACGCGCAAAATATAGACGCATAATGTGCAAGGGCCACCCAGCGAGGGGCGGCAGGATCGATTGTCGCCCCTTAGAGGTCAGACACTTCGGTTTACGGATTAGGCGTCCGCAGGTGCGTAGGGATGCAAAATGATTTCTCCCGGCCACGGGTCGCAGATCGCCTCCTGATCTACGGCCCTGTCGTTTACAGCTTCGAGAAGCGGAAATAGGGCTGGGTCGTCAAGGGCGATGCTCCTCTGATCGGTACTCTTGCCTGCAAAGGGGCCATATGGGTGGCTGTTGCCACGACGCAACTCGGCTTCCATGAGGCCGTAGGCGGCGGACAGCCTGATTCCCGGAAAGACGGACCGGAGACTCATGTAAATCCGTAGGCCTTCGCGGTCCAGGTCGCCCCAGAAAAGAATATGCTGCGCGGAAGCAAGAATGTCCGCCAGGGCGTACCTGGGGCCCACGGCCGGACAGGACCGGAGACCGCCATCCTTCAGCCGTACTCCGAGATTTTCCATGGATAAGCCATACCCAAAGGAGCAGATGGCCAGTGCTTGATTTCGCGTTTCTGAACCTGCGAAAGCGGAAAAGGCGGCCATGTTCTCGATAAAAAGCACGGTGTCGGCGCGGCCGTCGTCCGGACCTGCTGTCAGCACGTGTTGGATGCGGTTGAGGGATGCCTCCGGGGGAATCCCAAATGCGGAGGCGACCTGTGTTCCGACGATGTCGAGGGCCTTCGATGAGCCGAGGAGATATTTGGCCGAAGTGATGTAGGTGTCCGTCAAAGTACCGTTCCGAACGGCCTCAGAGAGTGAGATAAGGCCTTCGACCAGGGCGGCTTGGTCAGCAGGATTAAGGGAAAGGACCGCAGAAGGGGCGCCCATGAGGGCATCGAACTGAATGCGAGAAAGATTGTCTTCTTTGCTCAAAACGGCCTGATGCCATGTTTTGACATTTTCCGGGCGCTCTTCCTCCGGGAGATCGAGGGAAACATTGGTCAATGGACGCATGCCGTGGGCGAATTGTCCTGTGACGATGCCGCGTTCTTGCAAATAACGTAAAACTTCTGCGATCACCGGCGCGTTGAACCGCGCTGGCAAATTTTTCTCCAGGACCGCCCAAAGACGACCCTTCTGGACCCGCCGGCCATTCGTTTTGGCGCGAAGGACGGCGAGAACGAATTCAAGATCACCTGGCTCAAGAAGGCCCATGTTCGTGCTTTCCATCGGTTCCGTCGGCATCCTTCTTTATAAAAAGGTCACCCCCCTCCGCCGTTTTCGATAAAGGCCTTTTCGTGGGCTTGCGACGACCGTGCACCGTCGTGACCACCATCTCGCCGGGCGCAGTCTTCCGAATGGTCCCATCCCGATTCTGTGTGACGATCTCCGTCCAGACATGACGTCCGTCCCCGTCAAGCCCCATAGCGCTCTTTCCGATCAGCATGCGGGGAAAGATGTCGAAGTTGTTTCGGTAGTGAGGCGGGTGCAGAAAGCCCGAGAACTTCCGTTGTCCGACGAGCGTGCTCGAAGTCGTCAATCGCATCAGGGCTGGCGGCGACGGGCTGGTGCAGGTCCCCGGCAGGGAGGCTGTCAGGGGAACGGCGCGGATGTTCATTCTTCCCGCAGACGGGTTGAGGAGCGCCCGACTCCGCTCGGTGAGGCACTGGCTGTCGGAGGCCAATGCCGACCCTCTGTGGCTGGACGACGGCTCCGATGGCGACGTCCGGGTGCTCGTCATCGTCCATCGAATGGCCGCTCTCCGGCTCGGCTTCGGCGAACTGTACGCAGCGATGAATGATCGTGCGCCCTCGTCTCTGAAGGACGGTTTCCTCGACGGCACCTCATGGGCGGTCCGCCCTTTCCTCGACTATCTCCTGCCCTTGGCCGACGCCGTGGATGCCGACGACGGCTTCGGAGTCGTTTCGCTTCTGAAGGCCAACTGCCCGAAAATGGCAAAGGAGGCGGTCGCAGGCACCGATCCGGCCACCCTGCTGACGGACCTCCGAATGCAGGTGCAGACCCTTGCGGGCATGTTCTCCGAAACCGGAGACGCCTCGGTGGGGGACGTCCTCAGGTTCGTCCGCGATACGCGGTTGACGAACCTCGATGAAAGGTTCCTCTCCTATCTGGCCGGCGCAGGTGGCGGGGCGAACGCGGAAGAAAACGACGAGGTCGCCGCCATGGCCGCCTACTTCGACTGTCCGGCGAAGCAGCTTCGCGGCTACCGGACCTACATCGAGGACGAATCTCCGTTCGCCACCCATCAGGGTATCAAGGGCGCCGAGTTCGAACGTGTGCTCGCGGTCCTCGACGACGGCGAAGGCCGTCACAACCAGTTTTCCTACGAGAAGCTCTTCGGTATCGCCCCACCATCAAAGACCGACGAGCAGAACGCGGCCGAAGGCAAGGAGACGGTCTTCGACCGTACCAGACGACTGTTCTATGTCTGCTGCTCGCGCGCCGTCAGGGATCTGGCTGTAACGCTGTTTTCATCGGACGTTTCTCTTGCGGAGCGGAAGATAAAGGAAAGCGGAATGTTTTCCGAAGATTGCGTTCACGTGCTCGATGGGCCGCCCGAAGTTTAGTCGGTGTTGGGGAGATAAACTTACCGAGCCGCCCTTCACCTCTCTCTCGACATCACCCGCGGCACCTGATCCAACATCCCCAAAGCTACGACCTCCTGGCCCGTACGGATCGCGGCCTCGGGGGCTCTTTCCGTTCTGGCTGAAGGAAGCGAGTTGCGTTTCACACTCGGCTAGGTACGCCCGCCTCAAGTAGTTCATTTGCCAATCCAATTTGTTGCGGTGCTGATTTCAGCGAAATCGCAGAGTGCCGGATTGCGAGGGCAGCATCCTGGAGATATGCACATCCCGCACCGCTTTGTCCAATTACGGCAAGCGCCCCCGTCATCTTGTCGGCCGTCATTTCCGATGGCACCAGCACCCAGAACCGGCGGAAAAACGGAGCCTGAAAAGCCACTTCCTTCAGCACCCGATTCAACTCCACCCGGCTGGGCTCCATCGACAGCGCGACGGGATAGAATCCGTCCACGAACTCGATCCCGAAGTCTTTCACCGCCACTGCCACGGCGAAGGGCGTGAAGTAGGTGAAGCGGTAGTCGCAGGAGAGGCGGACGTCGCCCTCGCCGGACAGCTTGGCCACGTCCCTCTTCAGGGCTTCCCAGCAGGCTTCATGGAACGGACTGGGGAAGACCTTGGCAGGCTTACGCAGCTTGCCCACGGGCTTAGTGGCCGGAATGGCGAGTGCGCCGCCGAACGGATCCTGGTTGAGATGGCTTGGCAGCGGACGACCCGAGGCCTCACGGTAGATGAGGTCGAGGGTCTTCTGTGTCAGCGAACCGTCAACGACGGCGTCGGCGATCTCCAGCGCCTTTTCGGGCGCTACCTTGTGCAGGCGGGCGAACAACTCGAGTTTGGAGAATTGCGCGGTGTTGCCATCCAGCCGCTCGCGGAACTTCAGATTCGGATGGGCTCGGTCGAACTCTTCCAGGAAGATGCGTACCGCGGACATGCGGCGCAGGACAGCCGGCGCATAGCGCGAGGCCTTTGCCGCTTCCTCGATGAAGCTGACCGATAGCTTGCCTCGACGTCCCCCGACGTCGCTGTCGCGTACCTGGTCCAGGATCTCGGCGATTCGCTGCCATCCCTCGGCGGTGTCGCGGGCTTTCTTCAGTGCGGCAAGCGCTTCCTCGGCTGTCATTCCCATCCTTTCGATCAGGCGAGGATAGTAGCGGTGGTGTGGTGATGTAAGCAAGTCACGTGGCGATTGACGCGCCCTATGTTTTGTGTAAAGTTTACATCGATGTAACTATATTGAGGTCGCAACCGATGCTGCTTCGTGTGACAGAGGGCACCAGAGCCCGCAGGGTCATCACCCGCAGTCCGACCCGCACCGTGGGCCGGTTTCCCAGCCTCAAGGCCGGGCGGTCGATCCATTGGGAGTCCCAACTCGAGCGGGACTTCGTGTACCTGCTGGAGTTCGATCCGGCGATGCTGGATTACCGGGAGCAGCCGGAGACCATCCGCCTCACCATCGATGGCAAGCCGCGTCGCTACACGCCGGACTTCCTGGTCCGGACCGCCTCCCTGATGGTGGTCTACGAGGTCAAGCCGGCGGATAAGGCCGCCCATCCCGATATGGTGGCGCTGTTCGCCGCGGCGGCGGACCATTATGCCGGCCGGGGCATGCACCACCAGGTCGTCACCGAGGCCGACATCCGCATCCGGCCATACCTCGACAACGTCGCCCTGCTGCTGCGCTATCGCAGCCACCCCGTCGATCCCGACGTCGAGGCCATGGTTCTCGACCGGCTCGCTTTCGAGCCCGCTCCGTTGGGTGAGCTGATCGCCGCGCTCGCCCCCCATGCCGATATGGCCGAGGTGCTGGCGTTGCTGGCCAACCGTCGGCTGGCCGCGGATCTGGCCCGCCGGCTGGATCGGGATGCCGTGATCCGGCTGCCCGGGGAGGGCTGATCCATGCCGTCGCTCGCCCTCGCCCGCAACCAGCGTGTCTGGATCGACGACGCCATGCACGAGGTGCGCGGCCGCGCCGGCGGCGAGGTCGTCCACCTGGAAAGGGTGCGCGACGGCGAAATGCGCGTCGTCACCCATCGGGAATTGGCGGAACTGATCTGCGCCGACAAGGCCAAGCTGGTGGCCGTCGAGGGCACCGGGCGCGAGCCGCAGATCGTCGAGCACAACCTGGAAAAGGACATCGCCGCCCTGCCGCCAAAGGTGCGGATGGAACTCGATCGCCGACGGGAATACCTGAAGGCCGTCGAGGAAGGCGGTGTGCTGACGCTGACCGAGCGGTCGCTGTCGGGGCTGGTCCGCCAAGTTGCCAACAAGATCGGCGATTCCAAGCCGCCGCACTGGACCACCATCTACCGCTGGGTCAGCCGGCTGCGCAGGGCATCGGGCGACATCCGGGCGGTCATTCCCGCCTTCGACCGCCGCGGCAACCGCACGCGGCGCCTGACGTCCATCCCGTTCTTCAGCATCGGCCACGTCACATTGTCCTGGGTGGCGCCAAAAACGACCAACGTCGCTTTCTCCGGGTCATGGGCATGGCGGCGAATCTCGATATTCGACGCCATCATGCTGGGATTGTAGCTGGGAGACACGCAGGCCATTTCCTGGTGCTTGGTCAGGTCGCAGAGGAACTGCCGCTCGCCGGTGATGACCAGATAGCGGCCGTCCAGTCCCTTCTTGAAATTGTCCACCCCCAGCCGACCGCTGACCTGCACCTGAAAACGGGGAGGAAATTGGTCGGAAGGCGCCCGGATCCCGGCGATCCACGCGCCCCCGCCGATCGCAACGGCGGCGCCAAGGCCGAGAGCGATCCACTGCATCTTTCCGAGCATGGGCATCCCCGTCAGCTCGCCCGCGACGATCCATCACGCGCCGCGTCGATCCGCACGGTGTAGATCAGCGGCTTGCCCCGGAATACCTTGCTCAGCAGGTTCAGCACGCCGACGCCCAGACGCAGCACCACCAGCGCGGCGGCGCCACCCATGAAGATTTCTGGCTTCCCAGCCAGATAGGCGATCCCCGCCAGGACGACCGCCGCCACAGCCAGCAATGCGTTGAATTGTCCAATCCACATTCGTCCTCTCCCTGCCTGGATGAAACTCCGGTCGGCGCCCGCAAACACCGCATTCACTCGGTGAAATTGAAAATTGCACCGAGCATACGCGGTGGTCAAGGCCCATTGCCCGGCGGACACTCCGGGTATGGACAAGAAACACCGATTCGGAACCCAGCTTCGCGCCATCCGGAAGCAGCGCGGCCTGACCCAGGAGCAGCTGGCCGAACTTATCGACCGTTCCGTCGATGCCGTCTCCAACATGGAGCGCGGCATCAGCCTGCCGAGCTACGAAACGCTCGGGCGGCTGGCCGACAAGCTGGGCGTGCCCATGCGGGAGTTGATGGAAGCGGTGGAAGGGGACAGCGCCGCGGATCCGGAGCGGGTGGAACTGGAGGCGCGTCTGACGGTGCTGGCCCGGTCGCTGGACAAAAGGGACCTGCGCATCGCGTTGGAGCAGATGGCGGTTCTTTCCAAGCACGAGAGGCGTTGATCTCGGTTGGTTGTTAGCCCCCCCTCTATCGAGGATCCTATGATCAAGTTCTACTTCGCGAGGGAAACGACGTGAGGTTCGGTTTCATCGCGAAGCACCGAGGGATTTGGCCGGTGTCGTGGCTCTGCGAGGCGCTCGGTGTCTCGCGCAGTGGCTTCCATGCCTGGCTGGTTCGTCCGCCCAGCCTGCGGGCTCGGCAAGATGAGGCGATCGTCGTTGCGGCCCGGTCCAGCTTTCTGGCCAGCGGCCGCACCTATGGGGCACGCCGGGTGTGGCGCGATGTACTGGCCGACGGCCTTGACTGTGGCCTGCATCGGGTCGAGCGGCTGATGCGGCGCGAGGGTTTGCGGGCCAGACCCCGGCGGCGCGGCCTTCCTGTCGATGGTGGCCTGCGCAAGGCCGAGGGCATTGCATGCAACGTGCTCGACCGGCAGTTCAGCGCCGACGCGCCCAACCGCAAATGGGTGGCCGATTTCACCTATCTGTGGACGGCGGAAGGCTGGCTGTACGTGGCGGCGGTGATCGACCTGTTCTCGCGCCGGGTCGTCGGCTGGTCCATGAGCTCCACCATGACCAGCCAATTGGTGGTCGACGCCCTGATGATGGCGGTATGGCGGCGTGGCAAACCCGATGCCTTGCTGCACCACTAGGATCGCGGCAGCCAGTACACCAGCGACCACTTCCAACGCCTTCTGGCCGACCAGGGCATCCAATGCTCCATGAGTCGATCCGGCAACGTCTGGGACAACGCCGCCATGGAGAGCTTCTTTTCGTCGATGAAGACGGAAAGAACCGCCAGAACGGTGTATCGCACCCGCGATCAAGCCCGTGCCGATGTCTTCGACTACATCGAGCGCTTCTATAATCCTAAGCGACGGCATTCGACGCTCGGATACCTCAGCCCCATGGAGTATGAAATGCAGGCGTCATAAGCTAAGGATGGTGTCCACCAAACCCGCAGCAGGCCACCTGGCCAAGACTTCGCCGTGAACTCGCGTGCCAAATCGCGATGGCATCGAGACCTTCGGCACCGGGTCAACGAGATCGCGGAAACGCGCGGACGCTCCCCTATCCACCAAACAGGTGTCGAGCCAAACTTTGCCCCTTGCGGAATCCATTCAACCGGAACAACCCCCAGGACACCAGAATACTGAACACACAGACAGAGCCCGGCATGACAAACATGACCACGCCCATTACATAGGGGTCTGTATATGGCAGCAATGTCGTCAGTTCCAATCCTGGGATGCCAAGCGCCCAGTCCAGAACTTTCCGTTCCATGCTGCTCTTGATAAAAATAAAAGACACGGAGACCAAAACCCAGGACAGAACCGCCGCCGCCGTCGAAATCACGAACATCTGTACCGCCAACATCTTTCGGATAAGCCAGCGGCTTGCCCCCTGAGACAAAAGCAACGCATAGCGTTGGCGTCTGTTGTGAACAACAAACGATAGAGAACTTGTGATAAATATGATCAGTGACGCCCCCATGTACAGCGTAACACGATATGAAACCTCATCGATCATCGCCATGATATGCGATAACCGCCCCGCAAGATCATAGTAATGATTGTTTACATAAATACGCCTGTCATCCCTTAGTTCTTTCAACACATTGGGTAACATAGCCCGATCATTCCAGGGAACATAAGCGATCACCGACTGGAAATCATATTTATCCTTGCCTTTCCAGTCCGCGACCGGAAGGTCCTCTGAGATGTATGTTACGTTCCGGGCAATTCTTGATCTGACCTCGACATCGTCGATATTTGCGAGAGCCTGGTCGATCCGCCATTTGGGAAGTGGAAAGAGAAGCCGAACCGATCGGTCGTCCTCTGATGCGGCCAGGCGTTCCGACCGACCGCCATAGCCCAACTCCACTGGGTCGTCGAGACTGGAGACGATGCACCGAGCGACCAGAACCGACGCCCCCTGAAACCCAGGAGCTCGGCACGGGACCTTGCGGTCCCAGTAATCCGTGTTCACTCCGACGTGGGTTACGCGGCGCCATGAGGGGGGAAACCGATCCTCGCCCTTACAATCCAGATACCAGTTGCCGCCCCCACGGCAGGCGATCACCTCGGGCGCGACCTGAGTGAGCTCGGACGGCACCTTCGTCAGCGCCTGAAGTTCCAGGGGAAAGACAATATCCGGAGCGTCGATTCCTGGAAAGATCACGGGAAACACACGGACTGGGACAATCTGCCGTCGCTGGCTTGGCGTGCCATTCCGATTGTAATTCAAGCCGATGGTGAGCCAGGCCGTCTTCAACTCATCCAGCCGCCTTGCCCCTTCGTTTTCCGTGAGCCAGGCATCGACCATGTCATCGGGAAGGACCTTGCGAAGCGCTGTCGCCGCACTGTCCAGGTCGAATTTCCTGAAGGTGTACCGCCCCTTGTTGACCATGATCACGAATGGCTTGCGCTGATCGAACAGCTCGACACGGTCCTGATCTGACAACCCAACAAGAGCCACGTTCTCCCACAACTCAGAATCCATGAAGACGGACCACGCCCGCAAATTTGCCGCATCGGCACCAAATATGTTTGGCGCGAACAGGTCGATATTTTTACGCTTCCAGTCTTCCCGTGCCCCCAACCGTTCGTACATGATCATTTTTATTTTTGCGCCGAAGCTTCCGATGTCGACACCGCCCCCGACTTCCATTTTTGTGGCGTCCGGTTCGTCGAGTTTCGGCACGAAGGTCACGCCATCGCCGGACAGCGCCAGCGGAATGCCCAATCGCGGAATATGGCCAAGCATCGCCGAGGGAACTCTTTCCTCCAGGCCAACCTTGACGACAAACAAGAAGCCACTGAGCGAGATCAGCACGGTCATCAAGACAAACAGGAACGTGAAATCCAGCCCTCCTGGACAGGGATGCCCGTAGCCACCCTCACGTCCCGCCCCCCTCTTCGCCACCCTGCGAGCCAGATGGCGGAGGCGCCCCAATCCCCAGCGCAACGGGAGCACCAACTCGTTCAATGCGAAAACCGTGAAATTCATACGCATCGGCTCGGCTCACCCCCCCATGACGACAGACGAGGCGGACGGGCCGCGGGATTCAATTCTTAACCTCGAGTTTCCACGTTCCTCCGAATGCGTCACCCAGATCAACAACCGCCCCGGAGCGGACGACCAACCCTTGAAGAAGGCGATGACTTGCTCCTCGGTCGCCTGATCAAGGCTCGCCGTTGGCTCGTCGGCGAATACGACATTCGGGTCGTGAACAAAGGCTTGCGCAAGCGCGACGCGTTGCTTTTGACCGCCGGACAACTCGTATGGATATTTCGCACAGAAGCCATCAAATATGTTGAGCTCCGACGCAATCAGGAAATTTCTTAGCATTTCCTTGGACTTGTTGGCGGCATCCTCCTTATTCAATCCGTCATTCGCAAGGAACAGCCTGAAAATCAGGTTATCGATAACCGTAAGTTGCGGCTGAAGAGGCGAGTGCTGGAAAGCAACCCCAAATCTCTTCTTGCGAATATCCATCAATGTCGGTTCGTCGCAGTCACGATGAAGGCGGAATTCGTCGCCCCCGGAAATCCTCCACGCCACGGATCCCTCGTCGATCCACTCCAGCCCGGCAAGAGCCTTCAGCAGTGTGGTCTTTCCGGTGCCCGTCGCCCCTTCGATGGTGCAGATGCCGCCGTTCGCCGACGATATCCGCACGTGATCCGCGTGCAACGTGAAGGTCTTGCCCTCCTCCGCTCGACGCGTGACCTGGACGTTGTCGACAGCGACCGTGGTTGGTTCCGGCCCGGTCACGGCAGATACTCGTTTGGCATCCAGCAATGACGCTCGCTCGTCCCCTTTGTCGTCCGGCAGAAATGAAGGCCTTCCGGCAACCGGCGCATGCCCCCTTCCTCTTGTCCGCCGGCCCAACGCCGCAGGACGAAACCATTCACGTTATAGCGCTCAAGACTTGCCGTCTTTGGATTCATCTCCTCTCCCGACTGCGCGCCTTCCAGAAGAAGCCTCGAGGAGTTGAGCCATTCCCGCAGAACCACGACGTCATGCGCCCCGATTTTGGCCATGTCCTCGGGAGCGGCGTATTGCAGCAGCGGCGAACCCAGTGATACCGGCATGGCCTTGACCCGTCTCATGTACGCCTCGAACGTTTCCCTTGGATCCACCTGCCGCCAAGCCGGGTTCCCCCCCGAAAGCTGGCGGACCAGGTCCGTCATCCCAAGCTGCAAGGCCCTGATCTGCGCGGCGTCGCCCTGGGCGTCGACAAGACGAGTATGGAGTTCGGCGAGTTTGGTTATCCAGCTGTGGAGATTGGTGTTCTGCAGGTAGACCTTGAGGGCGATGGTGTTGTCGGGGTCGATCAAGTCCTTGGTCGGGCTGACGATCGCGTTGGAACCTTCGTCATGGAGTGGCGTATTCCGCCTTACGAAATATTCATCGGACTCGATCACCTGACGTTCGGAGCACAAGGCGGAGACCGACTCGCCCGCCTTCCGGCGTTCCTCCAGTTCCGGGGTGTTTCGCACATAGTCGTTGCACGCCGCCGGCTGCATCGACTCGAGAACAAGCGCCGGCACATCGGGAAATTCGCGGCTGACCTGAAGTGTGGACTGGACCGGCGACATCCCCGTGCCTCGCAGCCGGTTCCACTCCTGGATCATATCCGGATTGACGAAGCTCTTTATCAGGCCGACGATCTTCTTGGACGCCCCACCGCCATCATTGAGCTGGAATACTTTCTGGGAATCGGACTTTCTATATTGCTTGGGAAGACTATTGCTGTATTCATGAAGTATATTTAACGCATCGCGTTCGAAATGCCCATACGCGGCGTCGTAGCACGCGGGGCATTTCAACTCGCTGGCGGCGGTGCGTTGGGTTTGAATGAAAACAGGCAGGAAGACATAGCTGTCGCGCACCCGGCTCATGTTTCTCAACAAATTGTGGAATTCGCTCCTGGGGAAGGGGGCGTCCACCAAGGCGGCGGCGGGGACGTCCCGGGAGCCGGGCCGATAGCCGGCATCCCCCAGCACGATCATGATCTTCATATGGTCCGGGCAATCCCGGACCAATTTGTCCAGGCCCTCCGTCATCCCCCCGATGGTATCTTCCCAGTAATCGTCGGTGTCGTCCTCGGTGACATGATCCGGCAACGCCTTCACGAAGGCGCCCAGATCGCGCGCCTTGCAATCACCGGCGGGAAGGTCCACCGAGATCGTCTGGCCGCGATCCAATGGTCCGCCCAGGGTCTTGTCACGGTAGATGACCGCGCCGAAGCGGATCGGCAAGCCGGAGAAATTCGACGCGGAACGGATTTCCGAGGTGAATTCGGGAAGAAATTTTTTCTTGATGTCCAGAAAATGGCTGAGCATCGATTTCGTGCCATCAATCACGAACACGACATCGACCCCCGTCGCCAGCGACCGCATTTCCCCTTGTGCGTCGGCGACAACGCCGGTCTGGCGGCGGACTGGCGTCGCGATCCGCACCACGTTGTCACGCTCGAAGGTTTCCAGAACGGGTAGGGGCTCGTTGTCCTTCAGCCATCGGGTTCGCCCGCCATAAAGACGAATGCAGCCGGGATCGCTGGGGGCACCCCCGGAAATTGCCGATTCCTTGTGCTTGTATATACAGGCAAAAGCACTTTCCTGATCGCTTTTGGGGTGAATTCCGTAGGATGAACTCCACTCCCAGCCCAGGCTGGCATCAATCCAACCAAGCAGCGCCCCGAGTTTGGGGGCGCGCGACAGAAGGTAATAGCGCTTCGAGCCTTCCTGATGCTCCGCATAGATGAACAGACGGTCGAAGCGCTGCACCTCGGCACACCCGGCCAAGGCCCCACCGCAGCCGGCGCCGGGACGCCTGGAAATGTAGATCGCGGACGGCCCCCGTTTCGCCTGGGTGGCCACGATGACCTGCGGCTGCGTCCGCACGTAGAATTTGCGTTCAAGCCCGCCGTCATGCGCCAAGGGAGTCGTCGAACACAGGACGTCGCGGGAATTCACCCACCACTCGGCCGAATCCTGATTGGAGTTCAGTGCGCTCAAACCGACGCGAGCGCCGGACAAGGCCACGATCCGATATTGCGCCCCAAAGGAGGCCGCGCTTCCCGTCGCGGCGGCGGGCGAAGGGTAAAGCCTAGCGTCGTCGCGCGTGATCGTCGCCGTTCGCACGACGTTCAGCAGTTTGATGCCCTTAAGCTCCAACAATTCCTGATCGGTACAGGCAAGGGCGTTGGCGGACGACAAGACCAGCGCCATCAGGGCAATCACCACCCTTTTCATTCCCCACCCCCACATGGCTATCTACCAAGCATTTTCTGGAATTCCGACATCAAAGCGCGTTCACTCAACTCGGCACACCGCGTCACGCCCGCGCTCCGCCATCCGTCGCAGGCGCCGGCCTTGGCGACAACCGTCATGTCCAATGCCTGGGACACGCCCTTGATCATGGCCAGTCGGGCGAAACCCTCGCTGGCACTTGGGCCGTTGGCGGTGACGAACACCAGACGCTCCAGGATCGTCCCCGGGTAAGCCGCCAGCGCGGCTTCCAGCGCATAGGACGAGGCGTTCGGCCGGGAATCGAACCGTACCCGGTTGAGCCGTCCGGCAAGCGTGTCGACCCCCGCCTGACTGGAGGTGAGCGGCAAATTAGCGAGTTCCTCCCCCCTGACGACGAGATCGACACTTCCGTCGCCTTGAAGCAACGCAACGTCCAGACCCGGCGCCTTGCGCCCGGATGCACTCAATTTTTCAAGGGTCGTCCGCAGGGATCGATGCACCCCTTCCTCGGCGGTAAGCCCAAACGGAGCGTTCTCGATCAACACAACCGACCTCTTGGCGGCAAACAAGGGAACGATGTTGAAAACAATTCCCCCATCTCGGACCTCACCGGGCACGCAATCGCTCACATCCTGGCCATTTGATTTAATTTTTGCATACGAACAGTAAGGCGCTGACTTGCTGCTTATTATCGTCCTGTCAAACGGTATTTTAAACATTTGTTGATCCGTGCGGCATTTCTCAGCCGATTCATAGACGAACAGGTCGTTCCTGAACGTGAAGTCGGACTGTCCCTCGACGCGGATGGGCCGCACCTTGCTCGCCAGGAGCTTCGCCCTGAAATCGGCGGAAAGGCTCGTCTCGGTCAAAAGAACTTCCAGGCCCTCCTGGCGCCAAGGGTCCTTGAGGATAAGCTTGATCCGGTCTGGCAGCGTCGGCGCACCCCACCCGGCCGCCCCAAGGGTTTGATGCGAAACTGGGTGCCGGAAGGGAGAGCAGTCCCCCCCCTTGCAGTAAGCAAGAGTATCGATGCTGACCGGACCTTCCCCCCGTCCACATGGGCCAAGGATCGTCCCGAGGGCCTTCTCGAGGTCGAATCGAGGCTTGGGCACGAGCATTCCAATGGAAAGCGCGCGTTCCCCGGGCGTGCCGCCATCGATCCTCAGTGGCTCCCATCCCGCACCCACATCCAGGTCGCCCTTGACACACAAGGCGCCCCCCCCATCGCCCTTGCGGCATTGGCTGGATTGCGTGAGAACGTCGAGCAGCGGCGCGGGCGCCGTCACGTTGGCGCAGTTCCAGTCGGGAGACGAGACGGACACCCCGCTTTGGTGCTGGTTCAGGGACGCAAATCCGGAGCATTTCGGATTGACGGTGGATGAGACGGACACTTTTCTGTCCAAGGCCGATTTCAGGCGCACGGAAATGGCGGTGGCATCCTGGGCGGGAGCGGCACCGTCGAAAGTCAGGCCCGCCGGCATGGCGCCGATGTAAGGCAGCGTGACAAGGTCGTCGTCCGAAAGGTCGCCGATCTCGCCAACTTTGCCGTCGCCATCAACCCGGGTCGTGGCGACCATCAAATGGCCAATTATTTTTCTATTGAGATTAATCCTGACTTTTGGCGGAAGTACGCCAAAGCAAGTCCAAGAGCCATTCTCAAGAAAGCAGCCATCCGGGCCGGCGGAATAGACATCCCATTTGTCTTTCCCCCTGAACTTCAACACGTAACTTGGCACCGTCGCCGTCTCGACTTGCCCGTCGACGCCGCGCCCCGGCCCCTCCCAGGAAAGGATTTTGGCATCCTTGGGACACAGCCAGGACAGGGGTGGCGATTCGGAGAGCGGCGCGCAACCGACCAAATCCTCCTCGGGACGAGACCGGCGCAGCGCGACCGAAGGGGCGCGAACGTTGACGCACGGCAATCGGAAGGACTCGACATCCTGACCGAGATCGTAGCGGCCTTGGCAGGATCGAAGGACCTTGGACTGAATGGCGACGTGCCCGACGGCGCGCTGCTCGGGCGTTGGGATCCACCCCTTCCCGTCCGGCGGCGCCTTGCCATCGACCAGGTAGCCCCCGGGAATCTTGAACCTCACCGGACTGGCGACATCGGCGCCGGCGGCGGGCGTGCCGGAACCGGTCTCTATTCCCGTCGCCATGTCGATGGTCACCGGCCCATCCGAGGACGCTACGTTGAACAACAATGGCCCTGCCGCGCCCGT
Organism: Magnetospirillum aberrantis SpK; assembly: GCF_011022235.1. Lineage (GTDB taxonomy): Bacteria > Pseudomonadota > Alphaproteobacteria > Rhodospirillales > Magnetospirillaceae > Magnetospirillum > Magnetospirillum aberrantis. The sequence goes on from NZ_JAAIYP010000034.1 coordinate 369,236, forward strand.
CACATATATCGACACGCTGGACAGGGCCGGTTCCGGGCAAGCATAGGTATGTTCGGCAAGGGGCTTGCAGACACGTCCCTTTGCCGTTTCGACTTTCGTTATGGATTTGGCTTTGTCGGCGGGAACCACCGTCACATTGGTGACGCGAATATCGTCACCATCGAATGAAACAACGTCGCCATTGATGCTCATGGACTTGAAGGTTCTAGAGAGTTCCGCCCTGAGCGCGTTGTCGTTCTTGATTGCCGCGACGGTGTCCGCCACCAATTCACTGAACGACGTGTATTTGTCCCGAACGATGTCGACCGATGTTTCAACGTCCAGTTCCGATACGGTGACATGGTCCGGCACATTGATACCGTCCCTGAGGACAACCGGATATTCCGGGAATTTGGCCGTGCTGTCGGGGGCGTGACCGCCCCTGCAATCCAAGAGATAGCCGTCGAACGGCAACAGGGCCTCGTTCTGGACCTTGCCCGCCTTTAACGTGCCGTCCTTCAAGAACCGTTCGAGAGGATGCGTTTTGTCGGCACCCCTTATGGCGTAACGCTTGGTCGCCAGCACCGGCTCCGCCCCATGCAAGCGATACGGATCCACATCGCCGCTCTCGCGCCACCAGTCCCTGGTCCTGTCGATCATCTGGATGCGGCCATCCTTGAACCTGTCCAGGAACTTCTCCTCGCCATCCACCCACAACAAGGGACGCAGGCGACCGACATGGGTGCCCGCGTCCTTCTTCTCGATGGAAAGGCGCAAGATGATTTTCTGCTTGCCAATCGTCTTCGGCCACGGGTCGGAACAACGCCACAGGATTCGATCCTCCGAGCCGCTCGCCTGCCCCGGCGCGGTGCACGCCATCACGATGACGGACAGGAGCGCGATGACGAGAGCGATCCTCATGACACCACCCGACATCATGGACATGCGACCAGGACACGGAATCCCCTTTGGGGGGAGGCCGCATAGGAATTGACATGGGCGAGGTCTGAGCCGCCCGCGCGCTTGATGGCGCGCGCCCAGCAGGATTTTCCGTCAACCTGATCCTTGCAGTCTGAAAGCCACTCATCCATGTCGGCCCCCGGCAGGTTCTCAAACAGGTTTGTCCGCTCCGCCCAGCTTGGAAGCTTGATGGTCAAGCGGGTGAGCGCGGACAGGTAGTCGGCGTAGGCGTGCGCCGCTGCCCATGGGACGCAGGTTGCGGGCAAGGATGGCTCGGAGGGAAAGCCACATTGATCGGGGGAGCCGTCCGCCCCACCATCGGTGAACGACGAGAGGAGTGCCCGAAAGCCGTCGCCCTCGCGGTAAGGGCCTGAATGACCGTCGAGAGACGCCTCGAACGTCTTGTCACCGCCGGCGGCGCGCACCGCCTGGGCCGGCACAAGTGATGACAGCGCCACATTCGCACCCGAGTCCGATGTCGCGACGGTCATCGGCAGGCAGCCGGGGCAAACCCGCTCGATCTTGGCAAGCACCGATTTGCACTTGCCGTCAGTCGCCACCTCGTTGGTGGGTGACATGGAGAATATGAACCACAGCATCCAACCAATAAGCGCAAACACACTCACGATAGACAACGGCACAAGCACCTTCCGCTTCCACGAGCGATCGGGGGCCATTTTCGAATATAATATCATGAAAATTGTCTGGAGCATGATTGCGGTCGCCCCAATGAGGGCAGAAAAAACACCTTCCGACACCCCCCACCTCCCCCAGTCAGGCACATGGAACGCGGTTTTGCCACCGCTACACGCGCGGGACTCCACCCTCACCCGCTTGCCGACATTCACCCGAACATTCACAAATATCGGCGACAGCCGCCGCCATGATATACAACCAAGGAGAACATATCCATCACATTTCCGGAGGCGCCAAGGGGGCTTGCCGGCGGACCGGCATGAAAACGCCCGGGCCGTGGCCGGCACCGGGCGAGGATGGAGAAACGGGGCAACGAAGGGGCGGATCGGCCGGCTTGGGCGGCTTGCGCCGCCGGCCCAGCCCGATCCGGCGGATGATGTCCTTGACGCGCCGCTTGGCGGACATGGCTGTCTCCGATCCGGGCAAAGAAAAACCCCGGCACCGCTGTCGCGGACCGGGGTCGGGGCGCACCTGTGGTGATGCTGGCATCGTTTATAGCGGATGCCGGCATCCGCCGGCAATCACGTTTTGTTCTTGTTCGGGGCGTCGCCTCCTGCCATTCGGGCTCTTCAGTGGGTTTGCAGATTTTGGGTCAAAGACTGCTGAATGTTTGCACTATATGGGGCAGGGTATTTGCGGAATATGTGTCAGGTCATCTTGACGAATCAATGGCCTAGAGGGTTCTGGTTTGCACCTTATGCGTCACCCGACA
>NZ_JAAIYP010000035.1 GCF_011022235.1 Magnetospirillum aberrantis SpK
GCGCGAACTGAACACCTTGATGGGCTTCTTCCAGGTGGGCGAGCAATCCCGTGCCGTGGCCTCCACCAAGACGGAGACGCGCAAGCCGACCGCCAAGGCCGACGCGGCGAAGCCAACCGCTTCGACCAAGCCGGCGGCGGTGAAACCGGCGGCCAAGGCGGCACCGGCACAGCGCAGCCATCTGGCCAAGCTGCATTCCAAACAAACCCAAGCCGCGACCCCAGCACCTTCGGCAACCGCCGCAACCAACGGGACGTCGGGAGAGGATTGGGCCGAGTTTTGAAATCTTAATAATTTCTGCTAAGAATGGTTGGGCCCTGCCGGCATCGTCGGCGGGGCCCATTATTGAGGGGTGCCCAATTATTGGGGGGTGCCCCATTATTGGGGGGTGAATGCGTGCAGCAACGGGCCGACGCAGTGGCTGAGAACGGCCATCGCCGGGAATTCGAGCTGGGCGACGACGAATTCCGTTTTCTTGCCGGCTTCATGTCGCGCGAGACCGGAATTGTACTTTCCGATCACAAGCGCCAGATGGTTTGCGGCAGACTGGTGAAACGCCTGCGGGCCCTTCACCTGCGGTCTTTCGCGGAATACGTGGAGTTGTTGCAGGGACCGGGGGCAAACGCCGAGATCGAGAATCTGGTCAACGCCATCACCACCAACATCACCAACTTCTTCCGCGAACCGCATCATTTTCATTTCCTGCATGACCACATCTTGGCATCGCGCGTCGCCGAAAGGCCCCGCCGGCCGCGTGTCCGCATCTGGTCGGCGGGCTGTTCCTCGGGCGAGGAACCCTATTCCATCGCCATGACCATGGCCGACGTCCTGAAACCAAACGACGGCTGGGACGCGCTGATTCTCGCCACCGACATCGACACCAATGTCCTGCGTCGGGCCGAAGCCGGCCTCTATCCGGCCGAAGCGCTCAAACATATTCCTGAGAGCTATCGCAAACGCTTTGTCCGTCGTGTCCCCGGAGACCACGACAAGATTCAGATGGCCGAGGAATTACGCACACTTATTCGTTTCCGGCGATTGAACCTGCACGACGACTGGCCGATGAAAGGCCTGTTCGACGTCATCTTTTGCCGCAACGTCGCCATTTATTTCGACAAGCCGACGCAGAGGAAACTGTTCAACCGTTACGCGGACTATCTGAACATTGGTGGAATGCTGTATCTTGGCCATGCCGAGTCCTTGATCGGTGTCACCGACCGGTTCGAGGTGGCGGACAAGACCGTTTACAGGCGGATCAAATGAACGGGAACGGGGTCTGGGGGGCCCAAGCCGACGAGGCGGAACGCCGACGCTGGTTTGATCCCACTTTCAAGATCATGGCGATCAAGGTGCTGCCGGGCGAGCATTATGTCTCGACCGCCGGACAGGAGATGATCGTCACCGTCCTTGGTTCCTGCGTCGCCGCCTGCGTCTGGGACACCCGGCTCAAGATCGGCGGCATGAACCATTTCATGTTGCCCGATTCGGGGTCCGATGTGCCGGTGGACAAGGCCATGCGCTTCGGCAACTTCGCCATGGAAGAGTTGATCAATGACGTTCTGCGCCGTGGCGGGCGGCGCGATTCCATGGAAATCAAGGTGTTCGGCGCCGGCAACGTCTTGCCCGGCGTGGGCACCGCCACGGCCTCGGTCGGCGACCGCAACGCCAATTTCGTCCGCCGTTATCTGCGCGAGGAAGGCTACCGCATCGCCGCCGAGGATTTGGGAGGCCCCCACCCCCGGCGTATCCACTTCTTCCCACGCCTGGGCAAGGTGATCCGGCTGTTCCTCAAGAAGGACGTGGAACGCGCGGTGGTCAACCGCGAAATCTCGTATCGCACCCGCCTCCAGACCGTCGAGGTCGAGGGCGACGTCGAATTGTTCACCTGAGGGGACGCGCCATGACCACGCCGCGCGTCCGCGTCCTTATCATCGACGATTCCGCCCTGATGCGGCAAATGCTGAACGCCATCCTGTCGTCCGATCCGGCCGTCGAGGTGGTGGGCACCGCCCCCGACCCCATCGTCGCCCGCGAGAAGATCAAGGCGCTCAACCCCGACGTCCTGACGCTGGATGTGGAAATGCCACGCATGGATGGGCTGGCGTTCCTGGAAAAGCTGATGACGCTTCGCCCCATGCCGGTGGTGATGGTGTCTTCGCTGACCGAAAAGGGCGCCGAAGTCACCATGAAGGCCATGGAACTGGGCGCGGTCGACGTATTTTGCAAACCCACCGATTCCGCGACCGGCGGACTTCAGGCCCATGGCCGCGAACTGATCGACAAGGTGCGCGCCGCCGCCCATGCCCGCGTGCGGGCGCTCAGCGACCGCCGTCCGGTCGCGACGGCGCCGCGCCTGTCGGTGACCACCATCTACAAGTCCACCGACCGTCTGGTGGCCATCGGCTCAAGCACCGGCGGGGTCGAAGCCTTGCGCGACATCGTCCTGGCGCTGCCGCCCGACTCGCCGCCCGTGGTCTGCACCCAGCATATCCCCCCGAAATTCTCGGCCAGTTTTGCCGAGCGGCTGAACGGCATGGCGGCGGTGCGGGTCAAGGAAGCCGCCGACGGCGACCGCGTCGTGGCCGGCCACGTCTACATCGCGCCGGGCGATCAACACATGGAGGTTCGCCGCTCCGGCGCCGCCCTGGTGATCCACCTGCACGATGGCCCGCTGGTCACCGGGCACAAGCCCAGTGTCGACGTGCTGTTCCGTTCGGTGGCCGAGGCCTGCGGATCAAAGGCGGTTGGCGTCATCCTGACCGGCATGGGCCGCGATGGCGCTGACGGATTGCTGGCCATGCGCCGGGCTGGCGCCGCCACCATTGGCCAGGACGAAACAAGTTGTGTGGTTTACGGCATGCCGAAATCGGCGCGCGAGTTGGGGGCGGTGGAACGCGAACTTCCCCTCTCGCGCATCGCCGAGGAAATCCTTAGGCTGTGCCACGCCGACGTGACGAGGACATGAATAGATGAACGACAGCACCTGTACCCGCCTGTTGGAATTGCTGGCCCGTTGGCAGGCGTTTTCCGAGTTGCAGCAACGCGCCTTCGAATTCCTGGCGGCCGAGGCCGTGGCGACAGGGCAGGAATTCGAACATTCCACCGATGGCGCGACCTCGGTCCTGACCCGTATCGGCCAGTTCGCTGGGGAAAGCGCCGCCGGCGACCTGCAAGCGGAAACCTTTCAGGTGGTGCAGAAACTTCAGTCGGCCGACCGCTCGCGCCAGGGCCTGGAACAGGTGGCGTCGGTGCTGCACACCTTGCGCAACCAGCACGCCGAATTGGTGAGCGCCACCCGCGACACCGCCCATGTGCCGGAAACCGAGCACATGCTGAATGCCTGGATCGACTCCATGGCCAGCAACGTCAATCTGGCGGACTGGCGCCGCCGCCTGGTGGACGCCCTGCACGGCAGAGCACCGTCACCCATCGCCCCCGCAGCGGACGAAGACGAGTTATTCTAAAATAAACATACCATAACCAACACAGCAATATGCGCGCATGTGATAAATATGTAACATTACTGTAATTATAGCATTATACCTTCAAACTATAAGCTCCCCTTCCAAAGAGCGATTCTCGCAGCCGCCTTGGGAGGGGGGACCGATGCAGAGGATTTTGGCGCGTTTTCCACTGAAATTTCAAATCGGCGCCATCGTCACCACGGCCATCCTCATTTTCGCCGTGGTCGCGGCAGGAGTATTCTTCAGTTCCTCGCTCCAGGCCGATCTGGCGGATCAGGCTGGTGCCGCCACCCGCCTCAAGGATGAATCCGGCGCCCTCGCCTTTGCCTTGCTGGATGCCCGCCGCCGGGAAAAGGACTTCCTGGCACGGCGCACCGACAAGGAAGTGGCCAACCACGGCCACAGCCTGGATGACGCGCGCTCCCGCCTGGACGCCATCGCCGCCGCCGCCCCCGACAGCGTCACCGCCATTCGGCCCTTGCTGGAATCCTACGCTGCCACTTTCGCGACCACGGTAACGGAACAGCGCCGCATCGGCTTCAGCGAAAACGACGGCTTGATGGGAAGCCTGCGCGGCTCGGTCCACCAAGTGGAAGAAGCGCTGAAAGCCCACAACGAATTATCGCTGGCCGTACTGATGCTCCAGATGCGCCGGCACGAAAAAGACTTCCTGGCCCGCCGCGATCCCAAATATCAGGCTGAAATGAACAAACGAGCGGCCGAATTCGCCACCGCCCTGGCCTCTTCGTCCCTGCCGCTCGCCATCCGCGACGACATCACCGCCAAGATGGCTGTCTACCACCAGGATTTCGCCGCTCTAGTCCAAGCGACCCTGAGGCTGAGCGACCTGATCTCGGACCTGTCCGGGCTGTACAGCCGGATGGAGCCCCTGGTCGAGACCTTGACCATCCAGGCCACCGACACCGCCCGCGCCGCCGAAAACGAAAAGACACGGATCGACGCCATCGCCCGTCGCGGCCTTGCCGTGGCGCTGGGCCTGGGAACCTTGGCGCTGGCCGTGCTGGGCGCGGCCATCGCCCACGGCATCTACACTCCCTTAGCGCGCATGGCCAAGGTGATGGAGCGGTTGGCTGAAGGCGAACTGGAAGTCGAGGTGCCGTCGCGCGACCGCGCCGACGAAGTGGGGACCATGGCCCACGCCGTCCAGGTCTTCAAGATCAACGCCCAGCAAGCCGAACTGATCCGCGCCGCCCAGGAACAGGAACGCGCGCGCGCCGAAGCCGAGAAACTGGCGGCGTTGCGCGCCATGGCCGACACGGTCGAACATGAAACCCGCGCGGCGGTGGACCGGGTGGCCGACCACACCGGCGCCATGCGGAACAACGCCGGCGAGATGGCCCATTCCGCCCAGATGGTCAGCGTCAGCTCGCAAAGCGTCGCCGCCGCCGCCGCCCAAGCCCTGGCCAACGTCCAAAACGTCGCTTCGGCGTCGGAAGAACTGTCCTCTTCCATCGCCGAGATCGGCAACCAGGTGGAATCGGCCGGCACCATCACCCGCCGCGCCGTCAATTCGGCGGAAACCGCCCAGAACACCATCTCCCGCCTGGCCGACGCCGTCGCCCATATCGGCGAAATGGCCCAGATGATCGGCGACATCGCCAACCAGACCAACCTGTTGGCGCTGAACGCCACCATCGAGGCGGCCCGCGCCGGCGACGCCGGCAAGGGCTTCGCCGTGGTTGCCGGCGAAGTCAAAAGTCTGGCCACCCAGACCACCCGCGCGACCGAGGACATCGGCACCCAGATCGTTGCCATCCAGACCACCACGACCGAGGCGGTTCAGGCGGTCTCAAGCATCGTCGCCGCCATCCGCGACGTTGACGGCATTTCCCAGGGCATCGCCGCCGCCATCGAGCAGCAAGGCGCGGCAACCCTTGAAATCGCCCGCAACGTCACCCAAACCTCGGACGCCGCCCAAGAGGTTTCGCTTCGCATCACCAGCGTCTCCGACGAAGCCGCGGCGTCGGGCCAACGCGCCGGTCAGGTCAGATCCGTATCCGAGGAGATGGCGGAAGCCATCGAACACTTGCGTCACACCCTGGTCCGTACCGTCCGTACCGCCACCCGCGAGGTGGACCGCCGTGCCCTTCCCCGCTACCGGCTGGACATGCCGGCGGTGCTGACGCTGGAAAGCGGCGCCATCGACATTCATGTCGAGGATTGTTCGGAAGGTGGGGCCACAATCGCCCTGAACGGCGCCGATACGATCACCACCGGTCAGCGCCTGACCCTGTCCGTCCCCGGCCTGGGCGGCGACTTGCCGGCCGAGGTGGTGGCGGTGGAAGACGGCCACGCCCACTTGCATTTCGCCCTGGACCAAGCCGCCGCCCAAACTTTCCACGACCGCGTCGCCAAACTCGCGGCCGAGCAACCGGCGGCATGAGGACCTACAAACGGTCCAGCCGGTCGTTGACCCGTGGCAGCCACAGATTGGCCAGCAACGAGGTGACCTCGGCCCGCGCCGCCTCGTGCGATTTGGTCAGTTCCAGGTCGATCCCCGACTGGCGCAGATCAAGCACGGTCAAGCCCCACAGGAACAGATAGCGGTAGATCACACGCTCGCCGAATCCCTCGGCCAGACGGAACCCCAACACCTTCTGCATCTTGGGCAGAACCTCGGCCATCTTCTTCTTGTTGCGGTCGGCCAGGGCCGAAAGACGCGAACGGGTCACCAGCCAGTCGATCCCCGCCTTGTGAGTCCGGCGGCGTTCCTGGCGCAGTTCCCACACCAGCTTGGAATAGACCCCGGCCTGTTTCAGTTCCCAGGTCACCGGGTCCAACTGCCCCAACAGGTCAAGGTCGAGCAGGCTGTCGTTGATGGGGGTGACCAAGGTGTCGGCCACGGTGTGGGCGTGACGCGCCAACGCCACGTCGGAGCCGGGACAGTCGACCACCACGAAATCACAGCTATCCATGAACTCGGCCAGTTGCGAATCGAAGGCGGCCCGTTCCTCGGCCACCGCCTGAGCCTTCAATTCCGCCGCAGACGGCATCACCACCCCGAAGCGCGGCATGGGCAACCCCACCTTGGTTCGGTCCACCCAGGCTTGACGGTTGGTGACATAGCGCCCCAAGGATTGCTGGCGATGATCCAGGTCCAGGCATCCGACCTTGAAGCCCATGCGCAACAACCCCACCGCCAGATGCATGGCGACCGTAGTCTTGCCCGAGCCACCCTTTTCGTTGCCGATGACGATGATATGGGCGCCATGCCCGGCCATGACCGATCCGTCCGCTCTATCCCTTTGCCGTCGGCATGCTACACTATCTTCGGCCCCTTACCATTCCTCCATCGCGCGAGTTCCGGTCCGCATGCCGTTTTCCTCGTCCGCCGCCTCCGAAGCCAGCCCGCTTTTTTCCGAACGTCTGGCCGAGGTCATGGCGGATCTGTCATGCGTGCTGTTTCGCCGCGAACTTTCGCCGGACGGCGTGATCCGTTATCCCTGGATATCGCCCAACGTCCGCGACATCTTCGGCTACGACGCCAGCGAGATGACGGTAACCAGCAAGGGCGCGCTGAACGCCATCCACTGGGCCGACCGCGACGCCCACGTCGCCGCCGTGCTGCGCTCCGGCTTCGCCATGAGCCGATGCCAGGAAGCCTTTCGCGCCGTCACCGCCGCCGGAGAAACCCGCTGGCTTCGCGGCTCGTCCTCGCCGCTGCGGCTGGAAGACGGCACCATCGTCTGGGACGGCGCCTGGATCGACATCAGCCCGTGGATGCGGGCCGAACACCAGTTCCAGACGGTCATGGACCACGCCGAAGACGTGATCCTGACGCTGGACGCCAGAAACGGCATCGACTGGGCCAATTCCGCCGCCGAACGGCTGTTCGGGTGGCGACTGGACGAAATGCTGGGGTTGTGCCTCAGCCACCTTCTGGCCACGCCCTGCGGCTCCAGCACCACCCATCTGGCGGAATGCGCCCAAAGCGACGTGGTTCAATGCTTCCCGCGCGGCACCCAGGAAACCATGGTTCGGCGCAAGGATGGCACCACGTTTCCGTTCGAGATGACGGTTTCCGAAGTGCGCTCCGACGGCCGCCTGTCGCTGATCGTCATCGGCCGCGACATCACCCGGCGCAAGGCCACCGAACTGATGCTCGAGGAAACCGAGCGGCGGCTGCGCTCGATCGCCTCGAACCTGCCGGGCGTGGTGTTCCAGCGCGTCCTCGATCCCGACGGAACCTTCGCCTACCCCTATGTTTCCGAGGGCATCGAGGAAATCCTGGGCTGCGAGGCGGCCGACATCGTGTTCGATTCGTCGATCCTGTTCGACGCCATGCTGGATGCCGACCGCGAGCGGCTGCTGCATGACCTCCTGGTGTCGGCCGACACCTTGGAACCGGTGGACGAGGACGTCCGGGTGGTCGGCGCCGACGCCCGCACCCACTGGCTGTCGGGCCAGTCGCGACCACGACGGCGCGGCGAGTCCATTGTGTGGGATGGGCTGATCCTCGACGTCACCGACGAGGTCGAGGAACGGCTGCGGGCCGAACTGGCTGTCCGCGAAAGCGAGGAACGCTTCCGCATGGCGTTCGACGCCTCGTTGCAAGGGGTCGCGGTGGTCGCCGCGGATGGAACCATCCGTCAGGTCAACCCCGCCTTTTCCCGCATCGTCGGCAGCGAAGGCGTGTCGCTGGCCGGTTTCAACATCCGTTTTTTCCTGGACAGCGAGCACCTGCCCGACGCCGGCCACCCCCAATCGCCGGGCCAGTCGTTCCAGTTCGAACATGACCAGATGTTGCCTGACGGCAGTTTGCGCCATTGGCGGGTCAGCGGCACCTCGTTCTCGGCCGCCTCGACCGATCAGGCGCCGTCGCTGCTGGTCAGCATCGATGACGTCACCGAACGCATCCAAGCCGCCGAGGAACGCCGGCAAATGGAAATGGCGCTGACCGAAGGCCAGAAACTCGAAGCCTTGGGCCGGCTGGCCGGCGGCGTCGCCCATGAACTCAACAACATGCTGGGACCGATCCTGATGGCGGCGGAAATGGTCACCCGCACCGCCGAACTTGACGCCAAGAACACCGAACGCTGTGGTCGCATCATCGAGGCGGCCAAACACGGCCGCGACATCGTGCGCAACGTTCTGGCCTATTGCCGCAAGGAACAAAAGGTCCTGTCGCACCTGGACATCGTCGCGGTGTTCCAGCAATTCTCGGGCTTGGTGGCGTCGATCCTGCCGCCTTCGGTCAAGGTTTCGAACCAGATCGGCCCGGAACGGGCCATGGTGGTGGGCGACGGCGGCCAGATCACTCAGGTCCTGCTCAACCTCGCGAACAACGCCCGCGACGCCATGGATGGCGAAGGCACCCTGACCCTGTCGCTCAACTTGGTGGCTGGCTGCGCACTGACCTCGGGTTCCACACCCGGTGGCCGGAACGGTGGGAAAAGATCCCCCTTCGCCAATTTGGACCACACCCTCACGTTTGTAGACATCCGCATCCGCGACACCGGCTGCGGCATGCTGCCGGAAGTGGCCGCCAAGATTTTCGACCCGTTCTTCACCACCAAGCCGGTTGGCCAGGGAACGGGTCTGGGACTTTCGGTGGTGCAAGGCATCATCAAGGGCATGGGCGGCGCCATCGGTGTCACTTCGACCCCCGGCCAGGGCAGCGAATTCCGCATCGTCTTGCCCCTGGTCGAAACAGAGATAGACGCAAGCCATCTTGCCCGCCCCGAGCTTTAGGGGTATCACCGCTAGGACCAGGACCGCAACAGAGGCCCCCATGAGTCGGATCTTGATCGTCGAAGACACCCCCCTGATGCGCGATTCCCTGGTGGACGTGCTGACCGCCAGCGGGCACGAGGTGACCACCGCCGACAACGGCCTGAACGCGGTCGAAATGATCGCCGACGGCGCCGAATTCGACGCCATCATCACCGACATCATCATGCCCGAGATGGATGGCATTCAAGCCATCATGGAAATCCAGAGCATGCAGCCCCACGCCCGCATCATCGCCATTTCCGGCGGCAGCGCCCGCATGGAAAAGGCCCAGGGGCTCGAGACGGCCCGCCGTCTGGGCGCCGTCGCCGTGCTGGAAAAGCCGTTCGAGGTGGACACCTTGCTGACCGCCGTGGATGCGGCCCTGGCCTGACGCCAATGGCCTGACGCCAATCGGGCCGCAGACGGGAATCAGACCTTGATCTGACGGCGGGCCTGGGCTTCCGCGGTCTTGCGTGCCATGAACTCGGCACTGTCAATGGTCTGGATACAATAGGTCCAGTATTCCCGCGCCATCGCCAGAGAACTGGACATGGCCTGCTCGTCGGCAGCCGCCTCGGATTCCACGAAATGCTTGGCGGTGGCGGCGCTGGTGCCGCCAAAGGCCCGCCACGGCCGCCCCCCCTGCGACTTGGCCGGCGGCAACAGCTTGACCGCCTGGATTTCCCCCTTGGGGGCCGGCGCCACCTCGGCCGGACGCAGAATTTCCGAGAACCCCAGTTCTTCCCAACTGCACCAACGGGCATAGATCCATTCGCACAAGGTGTGGGTCCAATCGACGAAATCGTTACGGTCGGCGGCCGAAGCGAACTCGATCACATGCGGCGCGTAATTGTAGCTCAACTGAGCCCAGGCGCGGCCATCGGGGCTTTCCGAACGGGCGGCATAGCGATCCAACACCCGCTGGCGTGACAGATGGCGGTTGGCCTCAAGCACACTTGCCACCACCGCGCCATCCAGGCGTGCGCGTCGCGTGGCGTCGCCATTGGCCAGGTCGACGCCATGCACATGCGCCCCCATGCCGCCATGGGCGTCCCGATAGACACCGACCACAGGTTTCCCCAGATGTTGCGCAAGCGCGTCGAGGAAACGGCCGATGGTCATGGACGGGCGAGGTTCGGCCAACAACAGGTACAAATAGACTGGAGCCATGTCGGCGACGTCGGACGCCACCAGGGAATCCACCTCGGCTTCCGGCACCTCGTCGGCGACGGCATAGATGGAACCGTCGGGAAAGCCAAGATAGGCCCCGTCGATGGTGCCAACGGCGTCATCGACATAGGAATATTCCACCAGACGGAACGGCGCCAATTCGCGGAACACCGCGCGGTTGGCGGGATTGGCGGGCGCGCACGTCTCTCCCTCGGCCGCCTGGGCGGCAAGAAGATCATTGAAGTCCTGCACCGCCATGGCGGCGTCGATCCGAATTCGGATCACGTCGTCGCAGGCAGAAGTGTCGCAGTTCGTTTCCGCCGACATTATCCCCGCGCCTTGAAGCGCCCCGTTGCGTTTACACCCGATACGATCACTTTAGCAGACAACCCCACCCCAGACATCGTCTTTCGCACACATTTAGGCGATGTTTTGTTGACATGTCCGCCTTGTCGAGTAGCTTTTTCCAGCCCGCCCCCAAACAAACGGGCACAGCAGGGATGGACGAATGGAGTACTTCCTCCAGCAATTGATCAACGGGATCACCCTTGGCGCGATCTACGGCTTGATCGCCATTGGCTATACGATGGTTTACGGAATTATTGGCATGATCAATTTCGCCCATGGCGAAATCTACATGCTGGGGGCATTCATATCCCTGATTGCGTATCTGATCACCACCACCATCGGCGGCGGTTCGGTGGCCATCGGCCTGTTGGTGGCGTTGGCGGTGACCATGGTCTTCACCGCGTTGTGGGGATGGGCGGTCGAGCGCATCGCCTATCGGCCGTTGCGTGGCGCTCCCAAGTTGGCGCCCCTGATTTCCGCCATCGGCATGTCCATCGTGTTGCAGAATTTCACCCAGATCAGCCAGGGCGCGCGAGTCAAGCCGCTGCCGCCGGTGATCAAGGGCGGCGTCACCTTGATGCAATCCGAGCATTTCACCGTCAGCCTGTCCTACCTTCAGATCGCCATCGTGTTGTTGACGGTGGCTCTGATGGCGGCGTTCACCTGGGTCATCACCCGCACGCCGCTGGGCCGCGCCCAGCGCGCCACCGAACAGGACATGAAGATGGCTGCGCTGCTTGGAGTGAACGTCGACCGGGTGGTGTCGACCACCTTCGTCATCGGCGCGGCGCTGGCGGCGGTGGCGGGATTGATGGTGACGCTCTATTACGGCGTCATCGATTTCTACATCGGCTTCCTGGCTGGCATCAAAGCCTTCACCGCCGCCGTTCTGGGCGGCATCGGCAGCTTGCCCGGCGCCATGCTGGGGGGCTTGCTGATCGGCCTGATCGAGGCCTTGTGGTCCGGCTACTTCTCCATCGAATACAAGGACGTCGCGGCCTTCTCCATCCTCGTGCTGGTGCTTTTGTTCCGCCCCACCGGATTGCTGGGCCGGCCGGAAGTGGAGAAGATCTGAGATGGCGGCGACACGTTCCATCACTTGGCGCGGCGCCCTGACCGACGCTTTCGTCGGTGGTCTGGTGGCCGCCGCCCTGGCGCTGCCCATGCTGGGATTCCGGCTGGTCGATTCGGCCCTGGCCCTAAGCGTGGGGTTTCGCCTGGATTGGGTGTTGTGGGCGGCGCTGGTGGTCTTCGCCGGACGTCTGGCGCTCAACCTGCTGCGCATGACCGGCGGCTTGCCCGACCTGCGCCTGGGGGAACGGCTGAGTGCCCGCATGGGCAATACCCGGCACTGGGCCAGTTGGGCCATGATCGGCTTTGCCACCGTGCTGCCGTTCCTGCCGTTTTCCGACCGCAGCCTGGTGGACAAGGCGACCATGGTGCTGATCTACGTCATGCTGGGCTGGGGGCTCAACATCGTGGTCGGGCTGGCCGGCCTGCTGGATCTTGGTTTCGTCGCCTTCTACGCCGTCGGCGCCTATTCCTACGCTCTGCTTTCGACCACCTTCGGGTGGTCTTTTTGGGTGTGCCTGCCACTGGCCGGGCTGTTCGCCGCCGGTTTCGGCGTGGCGCTGGGCTTTCCGGTGTTGCGGCTGCGCGGCGACTATCTGGCCATCGTCACCTTGGGCTTCGGCGAAATCATCCGCGTCATCCTTCAGAACTGGCAGGACCTCACCGGCGGTCCGGCCGGCATCAGCGGCATCCCCCGCCCCACCCTGTTCGGCCTGCCGTTCCTGGCCCGCGCCCCCGAGGGGGGACAGACCTTCGCCGAATTCTTCGGCCTCAAGTTCTCGGGCGACCATCGCGTCATCTTCCTGTATTTCGTCATCCTGATGCTGGCGCTGTTGACCAACCTGTTCACGCTGCGCATCCGCCGGCTGCCGGTCGGCCGCGCCTGGGAAGCGCTGCGCGAGGACGAGATCGCCTGCCGCTCGCTGGGGCTGAACCCCACCACCATCAAGCTGTCGGCTTTCGCCACCGGCGCCATGTTCGCCGGCTTCGCCGGTTCGTTCTTCGCCACCCGCCAGGGCTTCATCAGCCCGGAAAGCTTTACCTTCATCGAATCGGCGGTGATCCTGGCCATCGTCGTGCTGGGCGGCATGGGCAGCCAGGTGGGGGTGGTGCTGGCGGCACTGTTGCTGGTCGGCCTGCCGGAATGGTTCCGTGAGCTTCAGCAATACCGCATGCTGGCCTTTGGCGGCGCCATGGTGCTGATCATGCTGTGGCGGCCATCGGGATTGTTGTCCAGCCGCAGCCCGACCATCAGCCTGGGAGGCGGCAAATGACCGCAACCCGCCCGCCGCTGCTGGAGGTCGAGCACGTCACCATGCGCTTCGGCGGCCTGTTCGCCGTCAACGACCTGTCCTTCTCCGCCGCCCGGAAACAGATCACCGCGGTCATCGGCCCCAACGGCGCCGGCAAGACCACGCTGTTCAACTGCATCACCGGCTTCTACAAGCCGCAGGTGGGACGCATGGCGCTCCACCATGACGACGGCCCGGTGCTGCTGGAACGCCTCGACGACCACCGGATCGCCAGCCGGGCGCGGGTGGCGCGCACCTTTCAGAACATCCGCCTGTTCGCCCGCATGAGCGTGCTGGAGAACCTGATCGTCGCCCAGCACCAGGACCTGATGAAGGCCAGCGCGTTCTCGCTGGCCGGCCTGTTGGGGCTTGCCCGCTATCACAAGGCCGAGAAAAAGGCGCTGGAACGTGCCCGCTATTGGCTGGACAAGGTGGGATTGCTGGACCATGCCGACGACGAGGCGGGATCGCTGCCTTACGGGTCGCAACGTCGCCTGGAAATCGCCCGCGCCATGTGCACCGATCCGGTGCTGTTGTGCCTGGACGAACCGGCGGCCGGGCTCAACCCTCGCGAATCGCACGAACTCAACGGCCTGCTGACCGGCATCCGCGACGAGCACGGCATCGGCCTGTTGCTGATCGAGCACGACATGAGCGTGGTCATGGGCATCTCGGATTGGGTGGTGGTGTTGGATTACGGCCGCAAGATCGCCGAGGACACCCCCGAACGGGTCCGTCGCGACCCGGCGGTGATCCGCGCCTATCTGGGCGAAGAGGAGAACGAGGATTTGCCGCCCGAAGTGGCCCGCGACGTCGAGGAGGATTCCTGATGCTGGCGGTCGAGAACCTGCATTCCGGCTATGGCCGTATCCAGGCGTTGCACGGCGTCGACGTCCATGTGGGCCAAGGTGAGATCGTCACCCTGATCGGCGCCAACGGCGCCGGCAAGACCACGCTGTTGATGACCATCTGCGGCAAGCCGCGCGCCAGCGCCGGCCGCGTGTTGCTGGACGGCCAGGACATCACCCAGCGCCCCATGCACGAAATCGCCCGTCTGGGCTTGGCCCACAGCCCCGAGGGGCGGCGTATCTTCGCCCGCATGAGCGTGCTCGAAAACCTGCAAATGGGCGCGGTGGTGGCCGATCCCCGCCATTTCGCCGACGACCTGGACCGCGTCCTGACGCTGTTCCCGCGTCTCAAAGAACGCTTGACCCAGCGCGGCGGAACGCTTTCCGGCGGCGAACAGCAGATGCTGGCCATCGGCCGCGCCCTGATGAGCCGGCCGCGCGTGCTGTTGCTGGACGAACCCAGCCTGGGGCTGGCGCCCCTGGTGGTCCGCCATATCTTCCAGTTGATCGAACAGATCAACCGCGACCAGGGCGTCACCGTCTTCCTGGTGGAACAAAACGCCTATCACGCGCTGAAACTGGCCCATCGCGGCTATGTCATGGTCAACGGCCGGGTAACCTTGTCGGGAAGCGGCGCCGAGTTGCTGGAGAACAAGGAAATCCGGGCCCATTACCTGGAAGGCGGGGTGATCGAGCAATGATGGAATCCCTTCCCGTCTTCATCGGCGTCACCGTCATCTTCATGGGGGGCTGCGCGTTCATGGCCGGTCAGGCGCTGGCCAACACATGGCGCCCCATGTGGCAGGTCTTCCCCTACGCCATCGGCCTGGCCCTGGCCGACCGTTTCCTGTGCTTCGCCCTGTTCGAGGCGCCGCTTTTGTCGCTGCCCGGTTTCCTGGCCGACGCCGCCGAACTGACGGCGGTGACCTTGGGGACCTATCGCATGACCCAGGCGCGGCGCATGGTGACGCAATATCCGTGGCTGTACCGTCGGGCCGGGCTGTTCGGCTGGCGTCCGGTGGGCGGGGCCGAGGAATAGTCTGCCCATTCGAAAGGCAAGATCAAAAAACAGGCGTGGACCCGCCCCCCCCCGCTGGTACACTCTTGCGACGGGACAAGGGGCATCCCGCCCCACAGGCTGGCTATCCGTAAAGGAGAACGGGATGAAAGTGGTGAGCACCCTGGCGAAAGCAACCTTCGGCGTGACCTTGGGACTGGCCCTGGCGACCGGTGCCGCCCGCGCCGAAATCCCGGTCGGCCTTGCCGGCCCGATGACCGGCCCCGAGGCTCAGTTCGGCGAACAGTTCAAGCGCGGCGCCATGAAGGCGGTCGAGGACATCAACGCCAAGGGCGGCGTGCTGGGCCAGAAGATCGAGCTGGTCATCGGCGACGACGCCTGCGACCCCAAACAGGCCCGTTCGGTGGCCGAGGACCTGTCGGCCAAGAAGGTCGCGGTGGTGATCGGCCACTTCTGTTCCGGCTCGTCGATCCCGGCGTCCGAGGTCTACCAGGAAAACGGCATTCCGCAGATCTCACCCGGTTCCACCAGCCCGAAATACACCGAACGCGGCATGGACAACGTGTTCCGCGTCTGTGGCCGCGACGACCAGCAAGGCGGTGTCGCCGCCGACTACCTGAGCAAGTTCAAGGGTAAGACGGTCGCCATCATCCACGACAAATCCGCCTACGGCAAAGGTCTGGCCGACGAGTTCAAGAAGGCGCTGAACGCCAAGGGCGTCGAGGAAGTCTTCTACGAAGCCATCACCGCCGGCGAGAAGGATTATTCCGCCCTGGTCACCAAGATCAAGGCGGCCAGGGTCGATTACCTGTTCCTCGGCGGTTACAAGACCGAGGGCGGCCTGATCGTGCGCCAGATGCGCGACCAGGGCGTGGCCACCACCCTGGTTGGCGGTGACGCCCTTCTGGTCGAGGAATACTGGGCCATCACCGGTCCGGCCGGCCAGGGCACCTTGGTCACCTTCAGCCCCGATCCGCGCCTGCTGCCGCAGAACGCCCAATTGGTGAAGTACTTCCGCGACCACAAGTACGAGCCCGAGACCTACACCCTTTACAGCTATGCCGCGCTGCAATCCTGGGCGCTGGCGGCGGAAAAGGCCAAGAGCGTCGATCCCGTCAAGGTCATGGCGACGCTGAAGTCCGGTGCCAAGTTCGACACGGTCATCGGCACCGTCGGTTTCGACGCCAAGGGCGACGTGGTCGGCCCGACCTATGTCGTCTACGTCTGGAAGGACGGCAAGTACACTTACGCGGAATAAGGGTCACACCCCTTTCGCTTTCATGACGGCTCGGGCCATGGCATCCTTTCGCGATCGCAAAACGCGGAGGATGCCATGGACGAGACCAAGCTGACCGCCGACCTTCCCACCATGAGTGTGGAAATCGTCCACCGCGCCACTCCCGACGGGCGCGGCGAAGCGGTAACCATCCAACTTAACGCCACCCCCGATTTTCGCTCGGCTCTGCCGCTGGTCGCCGGCATGGCCCAGTTGCCGCTGATGCTGGCGCAATCCTCGCCCAACGTCTCGCCGCTGGCGTGGTGGAACCAGGCCGCACAATCCATGATGGCTCCATGGATGGCACTGGCCCGCACCAATCCCTTCCTGGCCCTGCTGACCGATCCCGGTCAACCCGCCACGAAGGATTGAGCCCTCCCCCCACCCTCCTCCTTTCGGATAAGTTTTCTTTCGGGATACGGCCAAAACACGCTATCTTGCAGGTAGTTTCGGCCAACGAAGCAACGCGCGCCACGGTATAGGACGGGGTGGTCCCCGAGGCGCGGCGCGGCCGAGGCAGTGGACGGTACGAAGGGGGAAAGACGGATGATCGTTTTCCGTGATACGACGCACAGCAAACGCGCCCTGACACTGGCGGCGGCGATGAGCATGGCCTTGACCGCGGGAACCGCCCTGGCGGACGACCAGGGCGCCAACGTCTGCCGTGGCGACGGCTGCCTTCCGGGCATGTCGGCCAAGGAATGCCCTGGTGCCAAGTCGATTTCTCCGGCCGAGGCGAAGGCGCTGTTCCAGGCCAATCTGCCAGCCCTCAAGGCCGGCGGCAAATCGACCGAGATGGTCAACCTGTTCATCGACACCCGGACCCCGGCGCTTTACGCCAAGGGACACATTCCCGGCGCGGTGAACATGTCGGTCCCCGACAAGGCCTTCACCAAGGAGGCGCTGACCGCCGCCACCGGCGGCGCGGCCAAGCCGATCGTCATCTACTGCAATGGCGAGTACTGCCCCAACAGCTTCGTCGCCTGCCAGATGGCGCAGGGCTGGGGCTATGGCGGTCCGATCCATTATTTCTGGACCGGCATGGGCGCCAATGGCTGGGGATCGGTCAACGGTCCGGTGGTCCAGGGCGACAAGCCGGTCCCGTGACCTGATCGGCGGAAACGCCGTCCTCTTCGGGGGAGCGACGGCGTGAACGGGGGACGCCCTGACTGATGAGCAAACGACATAGCATCCTCGGGAAGGTGGTGGCCGGTGTGGTCGCCACCGGCCTGTTGGTGTCCGGTGCGGTGGTCGCCCTGCAATTGCATTTGCGCGACAAGGCCCGGACGGCGGAACTGCAACGCCTGACCGAAATCAGCGAAATGGCCGTGTCCGACCTGGTCGAGCGGTCGCTGGCGGTGCTGAACCTCAGTTGGCGCGGCCCGCTTGGCCCCGACAGCCCGGCGGTGACCGCCGTGTTGGATCGCGGCCTTTCCGGCGAGGCGTTGAACACCGTCTTACGCGCCACCTTCACCGAATGGAACAAGACCACCGGCAATTTGTTGGCCGGGTTGACATTGTGCGACCGCGAGATGAAGCCGGTGACCGCCTTGCGCGGTGCCGGCAGCGACACCCCAGACCCGCGCGCCTGCGACGCGGCCGGGGTCCGGGCATCCCTGGCCCGCAACGCCGCCGACGCCACCACACAACCGGCCTTTGGATTCGTCGCCACGCCGACCGGCGGAGTTTTCCGCAGCTACCTTCACGTTCAACGGTTGGATATGTCCACCTTCGAGAACGTGGTCGCGCTGACGGTGGCGGTGGATTTCAACGTCGAACCGTTCCTGGCGCGGCTGTCCAGCATGCATCACGGCGACGACGTCACGATCACGGCGGGGAAACTGGACGACGCCCAGGTGGGATTGGTCGGCGGCGACCTGCATCTTGGCCTGCCGCTGGCCACGATCGACGGACAGCCGCCGGCCCACATGGCGATCGTCGCCGACCATTCCGCCGCCCTGGCCGAGGAACGGCGCGACGTCATGACCCAAGCCGCGCTGATGCTGGGATTGATGGCGGCGTTCGGCGTTGGCGGCATGCTGTTGCTGCACCGCTTCGTGCTGGAGCCGATTCGTCAGACCGCCACCGTCGCCGCCCACCTGCGCGAGGCGGCCCAGGATGGCCGCAAGGTTCCCTTCACCACCCGCGAGGACGAAATCGGCGATTTGGCACGCTCGCTGGCCCGCGCCATCGAGGACGAGCGGACCATCGCCCAGTTGGCGGAACGTCAGGAACAGGAAAACGCCGCCCGCGTCGCCAAACGCGCCGAGCGCCAGCGCCAATTCAATGCCGAGTTCCATTCCTCGCTGGGAACGGCCATAGAAGAGTTGTTGCGCCTGGGCGACGCCCTGCAAAAGGCGTCGGAAGTATGCGAAAGCGAGGCCCGGTCCTCGGACGAACGCATCCGCACGGCCGTCGCCGAGGTCCAGGACATCGTCGATGGCATCACCGCCGTAGCCGGCACCGTCGCCAACATGGCCGAAAGCGCCCGCGGCATCGAGACCGAGGCGGCCCGCTCGGTCAAACTGGCCGAAGAGGCGGTCGAACGCGCCGGCCACTCCGCCGGCCGCATCACTGAACTGAGCGACGCCGCCACCCGCATCGACGACATCGCCCGCATGATCGCCGCCATCGCCGCCAAGACCAACCTGCTGGCGCTCAACGCCACCATCGAAGCGGCCCGCGCCGGCGAGGCCGGCAAGGGTTTCGCCGTGGTCGCCAACGAGGTCAAGGGACTGGCCGCCCAGACCGCCGACGCCACCGCCGAAGTCGAAGAGAACGTGGCACATATCCGGTCCCTGGTGGGAACCACGGAAACAGCCATCCACGACGTGGCCGCAACCGTCGGCGAATTGCGCTCGGCCGTCAGCGCGGTCAACGAGACCGCCCGCACCCAGGGACAAACCGCCGCCTCGATGGAAACCATGGTCGGCCAAGTCGCCGCCCATGCCGAGGAAGTGGGAAGCCATGTGCGTTCCACCGGCAATTCAGCGGCCATCATCATCGGCCGCGCCGACGACGTGGTCGCGGCCAGCGAACAGATCAACACCCTTGGCCGCGAGTTGGACAGCCGTTCGAGCGCTTTCGTCAAGGAAATGGAACACGCCCTGTCGCAATAGCGACGATTATTCATCCCAGGGGCGTTTTTCACACCCGACAATAGCTCAAAAATAAGGCAAGTCGAAAAAATAGGCAAACCCACCCACCAAGGCAGTAGCGCCCCCTGGGTCTGTGCTCTATGTATAGAGCATAAGAACCGACGGCTGAGGGGGAGGATGGCCGGGAACCGGGGCACAGGGCCACGGAGGGTACTGACATGAGGCGGGACGAAACACGCATGCTTCGCGACGCGGGACCGGATAGCGCGCTGCCGTTGATCGGCATTTATGAAATCAGCAAGGTGCTGGGCTCGACCCTGGATCTGGAACAGGCCCTGCACGACGTTCTCAACATTCTTTCCTCCTATCTGCACATGCGCCATGGCGCGGTGGTTCTGGTTCAGCCGGAAACCGAGCGGCTGGAAATCGCCGCCGTCGCCGGCATGTCACTGAAACTGGCGCGCTCGGGCGACCTGCATTACCCCATGGAAGCGGTGTCCAAGGTGGTCCAGACCGGCATTCCCATGCTGGTCCCCGACACCAACGACGAACCGTTGCTGGCCCGTTACCTGGAGCAAAGCGACGGTCTCGACGACGAGACGGTGTCGTTCTTCTGCGTTCCCATCAAGACCACTGGCAAGCCGTTGGGCGCCTTGTCCGTCGAACGCAGTTGGGAAGACGGGGCGCGCCACGTCTTCGAACACGACCTGCGCTTCCTGACCATGGTCGCCACCCTGGTCGGGCAGACCGTCAGCCTTCACCACAAGGTGGCCGCCGACCGGTCGCGGCTGATGGAACACAACGCCCGCCTGCAAAAGCAGATGGAAGAGATCAAGCCGGCGGTGCCGGTCCAGGGGCTCGAGGACATCGTCGGCAATTCCGAAGCCATGTCGCGGGTGTTCAGCCATGTGCAACAGGCGGCGCCGACCAAGGCGACCATCCTGTTGCGCGGCGAAAGCGGCACCGGCAAGGAAATGATCGCCCGCGCCGTCCACGTTCTCAGCCCCCGCGCCCGCAAGGCCTTCATCAAGGTCAACTGCGCAGCCTTGGCCGAAAGCGTTCTCGAATCCGAATTGTTCGGCCACGAAAAGGGCGCGTTCACCGGCGCGGTGAGCGAACGCAAGGGCCGTTTCGAATTGGCCAACGGCGGCACCTTGTTCCTGGACGAGATTGGTGAAATTTCCTCTTCCTTCCAGGCCAAGCTGTTGCGCGTGCTGCAAGAGGGCGAGTTCGAACGGGTTGGCGGTGGCCGCACCATCAAGGTTGACGTGCGCCTGGTGGCCGCCACCAACCGCAACCTGGAAGAAGCGGTGGCAAAGGGCGAGTTCCGCGCCGACCTTTATTACCGGCTGAACGTGGTGCCGATTTTCCTGCCGCCGCTCCGCGAACGCTCCGGCGACATTCCGCTGTTGTCCATGTATTTCCTCAAGCGTTTCAACGACGAGAACGGCCGTCAGATGACCTTCTCGGAACCGGCTTTGCTGGCGCTGCAACGGTGCTACTTCCCCGGCAACGTGCGCGAACTGGAAAACTGCGTCACCCGTTCCGCCACCATGTGCAAGAACGCGGTGATCACCGAGATGGATTTGTCGTGCAAGCGCGACACCTGTCTGTCGTCGGTGCTGTGGAACACCAACCGGCCGGCCGTTCCCGCCGGCCACCCCGCCGCCGTGCCGCCGGCAGCGACACCGTTCACGCCGCCGCCCGTGGCCTCGGTCGCACCGCAGCCCGCACCGGCGGCCGTTCCCCCAATCCCCCCCGCCACTGTCGCCGAAGACGACAATGCCGAGCTTGAACCGTTGTCCGGCGACCTGTCCGAACGCGACCGGCTGATCCAGGCCATGGAACGGTGCGGCTGGGTTCAGGCCAAGGCGGCCCGGCTGTTGGGGCTGACGCCGCGACAGATCGGCTACGCCCTCAAAAAACACGGTATCGAATTGCAGCACCTGTAGCCGGTATGCCTGGGTTGCGCGGGTTTTCCAGAAGGAAAACTTGCAAACAGGCATGCCCGGCGCCTAATACCCTAAGAAACCTGTGACAATAGAGTGCACCAATGCCCTTCATCCAATGGAGTCCCTCCTTCAGCGTCGGGAACGCCGTATTGGATGCCGACCATCGCAAGCTGATCGACATTCTGAACCAGATTTACGACGCCTGGACCGAACACAATACGTCGGTTGAGTTGCTGGAGAAGTTGTTCGACCAGTTGATGGACTATACCGACGGCCATTTCGCCCGCGAGGAATCCAAGCTGGCCGACCGTGAATATTCTGACCTTGGCCGCCATCACGCCGCCCACGAGCGGCTGCGCGAGTTGGTCCACGCCTTTCGCGGCCGCCACATCGCCGGACAAAAGGCCGACGCCCTGACCGAGGACATGGCCAAGTTCCTGAAATCCTGGCTGATCGAGCATATCCTGGAAGAGGACATGCAATACCGGTCCTTGTTCACCGGAAAATGACGAAGGGGGCTTTCGCCCCCTTTTTCACACCCGAACCAGATGCACCGTGGTCACCGGCTTGTGGCCCAACATGTCCTTGAGCGTTCGCCGCACCGCCCGCCGCACTGCTTCTTGTGCCACATCGTCGTCCTGACGGGCCGCCAGCGGCAAATCCTCGAAGGCGTCGCGCGCCGCCTCGACCACCGCGTCGTGTTCGTCGGAGAAATGCTCGGCGTCCAGCAAGCCCAGCGCCGTCACCAGCGGGTCTGTCACCAGCTTGCCCTTGCGATCCGCTACCACCGTACACACCGCCGAGCCGTTGAACACCATGCGGCGGCGATCGCGCAGGATTTCCGAATCAAGCCGGATCAGACGCGGCCCGTCCTGGGCCAACCGTCCGGTCGGCACATGGTCGACCACCTCGGGTCCCTCTGGGGACAGGCGCACCATGGCGCCGTCCTCGATGGTCACCGTGCGGTCGATCCCCAGCGACTGGGCCAGGGCCGCGTGCTCGCGCACATGGCGGGCCTCTCCGTGCACCGGCACCACCATCTTGGGCCGCACCAGCTTCAGAAAGGTTTCCAGTTCCTCGCGCCCCGGATGGCCCGAGACATGGATGAACTCGTCACGGTCGGTGATCACCTCGCACCCCAGCCGCACCAAGGCGTTCTGGACCTTGAAGATGGCCTTTTCGTTGCCGGGAATGACGCGGGACGAAAACAGCACGGTGTCGCCCTTGCCCAACTTGACGAAGGGGTGATCGTTGGCGGCGATGCGGGACAGGGCGGCACGCGGCTCGCCCTGGCTGCCGGTGCAGACATAGACGATCTTGTCGGCCGGCACATGTTGGGCGTCGTGTTCGGTCAGGAACGGCGCGATGTCCTTGAGATAGCCGGTTTCCCGCGCCGCACGCTCAAGCCGCCACAGGCTGCGTCCAACCAACGCCACCGAACGGCCGTTGGCTTCGGCGGCCAGGGCGATGCTTTCGACACGAGCGACGTTGGTGGCGAAACAGCCGATGGCGATCCGCCCCGGATAACGGCCCAGCAACTCGATCAGATTGGCCCGCACCTCGGCTTCCGAACCGGAATGGCCTTTGGTGAAAACGTTGGTGGAATCGCCCACCACCGCCAGGACACCTTCGTTGCCGACGCAGCGCAATGTTTCAAGGTCGGCGGGACCGGACAGCAAGGGATCGGGGTCCAGCTTCCAGTCGCCGGTATGCACCACCGTCCCGGCCGGGGTGCGGATGACCAAAGAAGTTGGTTCGGGAATGGAATGGGTCATGTGCACCGATTCGACGTTGAACGGTCCAACGTCGAATCGCGACCCGGCCGGCATCACATGCACCGGCACCACGCTTTGCAACCCCACCTCGCGCAACTTGTCGCGAAGCAGAGCGGCGGCGAACGGCGTCGCATAGACCGGACAGCGCAGCCGCGGCCACAGGTACTGCACGGCGCCCAGATGGTCTTCGTGGGCATGGGTCAGCACCAACCCCACCAGATTGTCGGCGCGTTCCTCGATCCAGGCGGGATCGGGCATCACCACGTCGATCATGGGCATGGAATCGTCGCCGAAGGTGACACCCAGATCCACCATCAGCCACTTTCCCCCGAACCCGTAAAGGTTCAGGTTCATGCCGATTTCACCGCTGCCGCCCAGCGGCACGAAATACAACTCACCCGCACCAGACGGGTTGATTTTCTTACTCACGCTCAGTCCTTCCGCGCGTTGCGCCGGTGAATCTCGAGCAAGCCCCGAAGGGTCAGGTCGGGATCAAGTTTGTCGATCACCTTGGTCGCCTCGGCGAACAACGGGGCAAGCCCACCGGTGGCGACCACCAGCATGGGCGAGCCATATTCTTCCTGGATGCGCTTCACCAGCCCTTCGATCAGGCCGACATAGCCCCAAAAGATGCCCGATTGCATGGCCGGCACCGTGGCCTTGCCGATCACCGTACGCGGCCGGCCGATGGCGACGCGCGGCAATTTGGCGGCGGCCATGTGCAATGCCTCGAGCGACAGGTTGATGCCAGGGGAAATGGCGCCGCCACAATAATTGCCCTCGGCGTCGATTACGTCGAAAGTGGTGGCGGTGCCAAAATCGATGACGATCATCGGCCCCGGATAGCACCCATGGGCGGCCACCGCGTTGACCAGACGATCGGCGCCCACTTCCTCGGGACGGTCCAGCAAAACGTTGATGCCAAGATTCACGCCCTCGCTGCCCACCACCACCGGATCGCAGCCGAAATACCGCCGGCACAGGGTCTTCAGGCTGAACACCATGGCCGGCACCACGGAAGCGATGATGGCCGATTGGATGTCCTCGCGCCGCATCCCCTCGATGGTCAGCAATTGCATCAGCCATACGCCCAATTCGTCGGCGGTACGGTCGGTATCGGTGGACGCACGCCATTCACCACGCACCCGGTCACCGTCGAACACGGCGAAGACGATGTTGGTGTTGCCAGCGTCAATGGCAAGAAGCATGGCTGTCAGTCTCCTTGTCCGAGAGGGGCGGATGGAAGGGGGCGGCCCGAACCCTCGGGGAAATACACGTCTCCGGCCAGGATACGGCGAAGACCCTGGGTCGGCTGATCCAAAAGCAGAGCGCCCTCGGCGTCAAGTCCGGCGAACAGTCCAGTCAGGGTTTCGTCTTGCAAGCGCACCACCACCGGTTCCCCCAGGCCGCGTGCGCGATGCAGCCAGGCTTCGCGGATGGGAACGAAACCGTCACGCCGCCATTCGCCGACCAAAGGGCCGAAGCCATGGGTGAACGCCGCCAGGACATCAAGGTCGGAGCCATCGAAGCCGAACTCCGCCAGGGACGCCACCGGATACAGCAATTCGCCGGGCGGCGGCGCCGCGACCACGTCGACGCCGATGCCGACGATCAGCCAGTCGCATCCCACGGGTTCAAGCAGCATGCCGCAGCACTTGCGCCCGTTGGCCAACACGTCGTTGGGCCATTTGCAGGTGAAATGCGCCCCCGGTGCCAGCGCATGGAAGGCATCGACCAACGCCACCGACGCGGCAAAGCCAAGCTGGGCGGCGCGGCCCAAATCACCGTCGATGCGAACCAGAACCGAACAATGCAGATTGCCGGACGGGCTGAGCCATGGACGGGCGCGGCGCCCCCTGCCCTGGCTTTGTTCGATGGCCGACACCACAAGAAGATCGGCGGCCGCCCCGGAAAGGGCCAGCCGCCGCGCTTCGTCGTTGGTGCTGTCGACGCGGTCCAGACGGATCAGACTGAACGGCGCCGACAGTCCGTTTTCGGTCCTCACCCGGCCGCCGCCGGGAACAACACCAGGGCCGCCGCCTTGGCGCTGTTGATCAGCGGAGCGGGAACGAAGGTGAAGACCAGCACCACCAGGGTCGAGACCACCATGACCAGCGACAGCGCCGAGCTGCCGGCGCGGTCGAAGGCCTCTCCCGCTTCGTCGAAGTACATCACCTTGACGATGCGGATATAGTAGAACGCGCTCACCACGCTGGTCAGCATGCCGACGATGGCCAGGGTATAGAGGCCGGCGTTGACCGCCGCCATGAACACGTAGAACTTGCCCCAGAAGCCGGCCATGGGCGGAATGCCCGCCATGGAGAACATCAGGGCGGCCATCACCGCCGCCATGGCCGGGTTGGTCTTGGAAAGACCGGCCAGATCGTCGATGCCTTCCACCAAGCGGCCCTTGGAGCGCATGCACAGGATCACCGCGAAGGTGCCGACGTTCATGAACAGATAGATCGCCAGATAGATCAGCATGCCCTGGACGCCATCGGCGGAACCCGCCGCCAGACCGACCAGGATGAAGCCCACATGGCCGATGGACGAATAGGCCATCAGACGCTTGATGTTGGTCTGGACGATGGCGGCGAAGGCGCCGACGAACATGGACAACAGCGACACCGCGACGATCACCTGACGCCACTGGTCGATGAGGTCGGCGAAGGGACCCATCAGCACGCGGATCAACAGGATCAGCGCTGCGATCTTGGGCGCCACCGCGAAGAACGAGGTCACCGGGGTCGGCGCGCCTTCGTACACGTCCGGCGTCCACATGTGGAACGGCACCGCCGAAATCTTGAAGCACAGGCCCGCCATGATGAACACCAGACCGGCGATGAAGCCCAGATGGGGATGCGCGCCGTGCTCGCCGAAGATCTTGACCAGGCTGTCGAACGAGGTGGTGCCCGAGAAACCGTAGACCAGCGAGGCGCCATAGAGCAGCAGACCCGAGGCCATGGAGCCGAGCACGAAGTACTTGAGGCCGGCTTCGGTGGCGCGCGCGCTGTCGCGGTGATAGGCAGCCAGCACGTAAAGCGCCAGCGACTGCAACTCAAGACCCAGATAGAGCGCGATGAAGTCGTTGGCCGACACCATCATCATCATGCCGATGGTGGCGAACAGGATCAGCACCGGGTACTCGAAACGGCCCAGCTTCTCGCGGTCCAGGTACTGAAGGCTCATGGCCGCGGTCAGCGCCGAGGCCGCCAGGATCAGCACCTTGGCGAAGGCGGTGAAGCCGTCGGACAGGAACATGCCGCCGAAGGCGGTGTGGGGCTCTCCGCCGGTGGCCACCACCAGCAGTGCCGCCACCGCCATCACGGCGATGGCCAGGCCCGAGATGCCGCGTGTGGCATCCTCCTTCTTGAAGACGCCCAACATCAACAGGGCGACGGTCGCCACGACGGCGAAGATTTCCGGAAGGACCGGGAAAAGGTCCAAGGTCTCGGTCATGTCCAGTCCCCCTTATCGAGCAGCGACGGAGACGCCGTGGGCGGCAGCCTTCGCCAGCTCGAAATTGTCGATCAGCTTGGCCACCGAGGCGTGCATCGGCTCAAGGAAGGTGTTGGGATAAACACCCATCCAGATCACGACGACGATCAGCGGCACGAACATCGCCACCTCGCGCGGGCTCATATCCAAGATGTCCTTGAGATCCTCGCGGGTCAGCTTGCCGAACATGACGCGGCGATAGAGATAGAGCGCGTAGCACGCCCCCAGGACCATACCGCTGGCGGCGAACAGCGCCACCCAGGTGTTCATCTGGAACACCCCCAGCAGCACCAGGAACTCGCCGACGAAGCCGCCGGTTCCGGGCAGGCCGACCGAGGCCATGGTCATGAACATGAACACCAGCGCGTATTTCGGCATGCGGGTGGCAAGGCCGCCGTAACGGGCGATCTCACGCGTATGCATGCGGTCGTAGACCACGCCGACGCAAAGGAACAGCGCGCCCGACACCACGCCGTGCGACAGCATCTGGTAGATGGCGCCCTCGACGCCCTGGGTGGTCATGGCGAAGGTGCCGATGGTGACGTAACCCATGTGCGCGACAGAGGAATAGGCGATCAGCTTCTTCATGTCCTCCTGAACCAGCGCCACCAGCGAGGTGTAAACCACGGCGACGATGGACAGGGTGAACACCAGCGGAGTGAAGAACTCGCTGGCCAGCGGGAACATCGGCACCGAGAAGCGCAGCAGGCCGTAACCGCCCATCTTCAGCAGCACGCCAGCCAGGATCACCGAGCCCGCCGTCGGCGCCTCGACGTGGGCGTCGGGCAACCAGGTGTGCACCGGCCACATGGGCACCTTGACCGCGAAGGAGGCGAAGAACGCCAGCCACAGCCACAGTTGCATGCTCTGCGGGAAGGTGTGGGCCATCAGCGTCGGGATGTCGGTGGTGTGCGCCTGATAGTACATCGCCAGCATGGCGACCAGCATCAGCACCGAACCCGCCAGGGTGTAGAGGAAGAACTTGAAGGCGGCGTAGACGCGGCGCTGGCCGCCCCACACGCCGATGATGATGAACATGGGGATCAGCACGCCTTCGAAGAAGACGTAGAACAACACCATGTCGGTGGCGCAGAACATGCCGACCATCAAGGTCTCGAGGACCAGGAAGGCGACCATGTACTCCTTCACCCGCTTCTCCACCGCGCCGATGGTCGACAGGATGCAGATGGGGGTCAGGAAGGTCGACAGCAGCACGAACCACAGCGAGATGCCGTCCACGCCCATCGAATACGAGATGGCCGTGCCGGGCAGCCACACCGCCGTTTCCTTCAGCTGGAACTCAGCCGAAGCGCCGTCGAAATTAGCCAGGATGAACAGCGACACCACGAAGGTCGCCAGCGAGGTGAGCAACGCCACGTTGCGGGCGTTGCGCGCCACCACCTGGGCTTCGCCGCGGATCGCCAGGATGAACAACGCGCCTACCAGCGGCAGGAACGTCGTCAGCGAGAGCAGAGGCCAGTCGGTCATTTCTATCCCCAGGCTTTAGCGCGCGTTGAACATGTACCAGGTCACGAACACCGCCACGCCGATCAACATCGCGAACGCGTAGTGGTAGAGGTAACCGGACTGGAACTTGCCGACCTTCCTGGCGATCACGCCGGTCGCGGCGGCCACGCCGTCGGGACCGACGCCGTCGATCAGCGCCCCGTCACCGCCCTGCCACAGGCCACGGCCGATACGGAAGGCCGGACGGACGAACAGGAAGTCGTAGAGCTCATCGAAGTACCACTTGTTCAACAAGAAGCGGTACAGGCCGTTGAAGGTGTTGGCCAGCGCGCCCGGAATGGACGGCACGAACATGTAGAGCACGTAGGCCAGGAAGATACCCGCCACGCCGACCACGGTCGGAGCCAGCGCCACCCACTCTTCCACATGGTGGGCGTGCTCGATGGTCTGATGCAGGTCCTTGATGGCGTCGCGCCAGAAATGTTCCTGGGCGTGGCCGACGAACATGTCGTAACCCAGCCAACCGCCGAACACCGCGCCGGCGGCCAGCACGAACAACGGCAGGATCATCACCGCCGGGCTTTCGTGCACATGCGCCATCACATGTTCGTCGGCGCGCGGCTTGCCGTGGAAGGTCAGGATCAGCAGACGCCAGGAATAGAAGGCGGTCAGGAAGGCGGCGCCGATACCCATCCAGTAGGCCAGTTGGCCGACCAGGGAGTGCGAGGCGAAGGCGGCCTCCAGGATCATGTCCTTGGAGTAGTAGCCGGCGAAGAACGGGATGCCGGCCAGGGCCAGCGAGCCGATCCACATCAGCACCCAGGTCACCTTCACGTGCTTCCAGATGCCGCCCATGCGGCGGATATCCTGTTCGTCGCTCATGGCGTGGATCACCGAGCCGGCACCGAGGAACAGCAACGCCTTGAAGAAGGCGTGGGTCATCAGGTGGAACACGGCGGCCTGATAGGCCGACACGCCGATGGCGAAGAACATGTAGCCCAACTGCGAACAGGTGGAATACGCGATCACCCGCTTGATGTCGTTCTGGACGCAGCCGACGGTGGCGGCGAAGAACGCGGTGGCGGCACCGACCAGGGTCACCACGGTCAGCGCGGTGTCCGAATACTCGAACAGCGGGCTCATGCGGGCGACCATGAAGACGCCGGCGGTCACCATGGTGGCTGCGTGGATCAGCGCCGACACCGGGGTCGGTCCTTCCATGGCGTCGGGCAGCCAGGTGTGCAGGCCGAGCTGGGCCGACTTGCCCATGGCGCCGACGAACAGCAGCAGGCAGCAGATGGTGATGGCGTTGGCTTCCAGGCCGAAGAAGGTCACCGTGGCGGCGGCCTTGTCCGGGGCGGCGGCGAAGATGGCGTCGAACGACACGCTGTCGAACAGGAAGAACACGCCGAAGATGCCGAGCGCGAAACCGAAGTCGCCGACGCGGTTGACCACGAAGGCCTTGATGGCGGCGGCCGAGGCCGACGGCTTCTCGAACCAGAAGCCGATCAGCAGGTAGGACGCCAGACCCACGCCTTCCCAACCGAAGAACAACTGGATCAGATTGTCGGCGGTCACCAGCATCAGCATGGCGAAGGTGAACAGCGACAGGTACGACATGAAGCGCGGAATGGCCGGGTCGTGGCTCATGTAGCCCACGGAATAGACGTGGACCATGAACGAAACCCAGGTCACCACGATCAGCATGACCGCGGTCAGCGTGTCGAACTTCAACGCCCACGACACGTCCAGGCTGCCCGACTGAATCCAGTGCAGCAGCGTGATGGTCACGGCGTTGCCGTCGATGGCGACGTCCTTGAAGATCAGGGCCGAACAGGCGGCCGAGATGCCCAACAACGTGCAGGTGACAAGCTGCGCCCCGCGGTCACCGATGAAGCGGCCGAAAAAGCCGGCAACGATCGAGCCCAGCAGCGGCAGGAAAACGGCGGCGACAAATTGCATCGCTGATTACCCCTTGAGCTGGCTGATTTCCTCGACCGCGATGGTGCCGCGGTTGCGGAAGAAGACGACGACGATGGCCAGACCGATGGCCGCCTCAGCGGCGGCGACGGTCAGGATGAACATGGCGAACACCTGTCCCACCAGATCGTTCAGGTAGGAGGAGAACGCCACCATGTTGAGGTTCACCGCCAACAGCATCAGCTCGACGCTCATCATGATGATGATGACGTTCTTGCGGTTCAGGAAGATGCCGAACACGCCCAGCGTGAACAGCATGGCGGCGACGGTCAGATAATGGGCGAGACCGATCTCGAACATCAGATGCCTCCCCCAGTGGGAACCTTGACGATTTCGACGCTGTTCTTGGCGGTGCGCGCGACCTGATCGGCGATCACCTGCTTGCGGACACCTTCGCGGCGGCGCAGCGTCAGCAGGATGGTGCCCACCATGGCCACCAGCAGCACCAGACCCGAGGCCTGGAACAGATAGGCGTAGGTGGTGTAGAGCAGCCGGCCCAGGGCCTCGGTATTGGAGACCTCGGCCACCGGCGGCATGGGCGAACGCACCAGCGCCTCGACGTCGGGGGCGAAGGCCCAGCCGCCGAACAAGGTGGCCAGTTCGACCAGCAGCACCAGACCGACCACCGCGCCGGTGGGCAGGTACTGCAAGAAGCCCTCGCGCAGCTTGAGGAAGTTGATGTCGAGCATCATCACCACGAACAGGAACAGCACCGCCACCGCGCCGACGTAAACCACCACCAGAACCATGGCGAGGAATTCGGCGCCGAGCAGCAGGAACAGCCCGGCCGCGTTGAAGAAGCACAAGATGAGGAACAGCACGGAATTGACCGGGTTGCGGGCGGAGATCACCATCACCGCGCTACCCACGGTCAAAGCCGCGAACATGTAGAAAATAAGAGCCGCGATCATGCCGTCCCCCTGATCACCGGTAAGGCGCGTCGGTGGCGGCGCGGAGGGCCAGTTCGGCCTCCCAGCGGTCGCCGTTAGCGAGCAGTTTGGCCTTGTTGTACATCAACTCGGCGCGGGTCTCGGTGGCGAACTCGAAGTTCGGCCCCTCGACGATGGCGTCGACCGGGCATGCCTCCTGGCACAGGCCGCAATAGATGCACTTGGTCATGTCGATGTCGTAGCGCCGGGCCCGGCGGGAACCATCGTCGCGGGGTTCCGCCTCGATGGTGATGGCCTGGGCCGGACACACCGCCTCGCACAGCTTGCAGGCGATGCAGCGTTCCTCGCCGTTGGCATAACGGCGCAACGCGTGCTCGCCGCGGAAGCGGGTCGACAGCGGCCCCTTTTCATAGGGGTAGTTGATGGTCACCGGAGACTTGAACATGTAGCGCAGCGTCATGGCCAAGCCCTGCACGAGCTCTACCAGCAGGAACGCCCGCGCGGTGCGGTCGATGAAAGCCATCTCTTACTCCTTAACCCTGACCCGGCAGCCAACCGAACGCGACCAGCACGCCCGAGGTCAGCACCAGCCACAGCAGCGAGAACGGCAGGAATATCTTCCAGCCCAAGCGCATCAGTTGGTCATAGCGATAGCGCGGGAAGGTGGCGCGCACCCACAGGAAGATGAACAGGATGGCGCAGATCTTGAGCGCGAACCAGATCACCCCCGGAATGGGCAGCCATTCCAGCCCCGGCACCGCCAGCCAGCCGCCCAGGAACAGCACCACGCAGATGCCGCTCATCAGGATCATGTTGGCGTACTCACCGAGGAAGAACAGGGCGAAGGTCATCGCCGAGTATTCCACGTTGTAGCCGGCCACCAGTTCCGATTCCGACTCGGGCAAGTCGAACGGCGCGCGGTTGGTTTCCGCCAGGATCGACACCACGTAGATGATGAACATCGGGAAGTGCGGAATGACGTACCAGATGGTTTCCTTCTGCCTGAGCACGATGTCCGACAGGTTCAGCGAGCCGGCGCTGATCAGCACCGAGATCATCACCAGACCCATGGAAACTTCGTACGACACCATCTGCGCCGCCGAACGCAGGCCGCCCAGGAAGGCGTATTTCGAGTTGGAGGCCCAGCCCGACATGATGATGCCGTAGACGCCCAACGACGAGATGGCGAACAGATACAGCACGCCGACATTGATGTCGGCCAGCACCCAACCTTCATCGAACGGAATGACCGCCCAGGCGATCAACGCCAGGATGAAGGTCAGCATCGGCGCGACCAGGAACACCACCTTGTTGGCGCCGGTCGGCAGGATGGTTTCCTTGAGGAACAGCTTGGCGCCGTCGGCCAGCGGTTGCAGCAGGCCCAGGGGGCCGACCACGTTCGGGCCCTTGCGCAGTTGGATGGCGCCGATGACCTTGCGCTCGGCATAGGTCAGATAGGCGACCGCCACCAAGAGCGGCAGGACGATGGCGAGAATCTGGAGGACGATGACGACCAGACGCCAGATCTCGGCGGGCAGCAGCCCAGAGAGCAGATCAACCATGGGTCCCCGTCTTCTTTTGGTTGCAGCCACAGCCTTCGCCGAACGCGGCCGTGCATTCCGCCATGGTCTTGGAGGCGCGGCTGATCGGGTCGGTCATGTAGTAGTTGTCGATGGCGGAAGCCAGCGGCTTGTCCGAGAGCGGACCTTCGGAACCGAAAGCCGAACCCCAGGCGGCCGAGGCCAGAACGTTCTGGGTGGCGAACACGGCGTTCACCGCCGCCATGCGCGCCCGCACCTGGGCGGGCGTGTCATAGGGCAACGCCTGACCCAGCACGTCGGACAGGGCACGCACCACGCGCCAGTCTTCCTTGGCCTCGCCCGGCGGGAAGATCGCCAGTTGGGTCCGCTGGACGCGACCTTCGGTGTTGACGAAGGTCGCCGACTTCTCGGTATAGGCGGCACCCGGCAACACCACGTCGGCACGCTGGGCACCGGAATCGCCATGAGACCCGAGATAGACCACGAAGGCGTTGCCCAAGCCCTGGGTGTCGATCTCGTCGGCACCCAACAGGAACACGGCCGAGATGTCACCCGAGGCGGCGCCGGCAACGATGCCGGCGACGTCGCGACCGCCCTGCCCCGGCACGAAACCAAGGTCAAGGCCGCCGACACGGGCGGCGGCGGTGTGCAGCACGTTGAAACCGTTCCAGCCTTCCGCCACCACGCCGGCGGCGTCGGCGATCTTCTTGGCCAGGGCCAGGATCGCGGCGCCGTCATCGCGGGAAAGCGCCCCCTGACCAAGGATGATGGCCGGCTTCTTGGCCGCCTTCAGTACTTCGAGGAAGGGATGCTTGCCGCTGGCGATGTCGGCCAGAACGGCGGCGCTGTCGCCCAGCCATTCGTGCTTGAAGGTCAGGTCGGCCTTGGGGCCGACAACCGCCGCCTTGAATCCGCCCTCAAGGTAACGCTTGCGGATGCGGGCGTTGAGGACCGGAGCTTCCTTGCGCGGGTTCGAACCGATCACCAGCAGCGCGTCGGCATCCTCGATGCCGGCGATGGTGCTGTTGAACAGGTACGAGGCGCGGACGGAAGCATCCAGCTTGGCGCCGTCCTGGCGGCAGTCGATATTGGCCGAGCCGAGAGCGGCCAGCAGATCCTTGACCGCCACCATGGTCTCGCAATCGGTCTGGTCACCGGCGATGGCGGCGATCTTGGAACCGGGCAGGCCCTTCAGCCTGTCGGCGATGGCGGCGAATGCCTCGCCCCAGCTGGCGGGAACCAGCTTGCCATCCTTGCGGACATAGGGACGGTCCAGGCGCTGACGCTTGAGGCCGTCCACGGCGAAGCGCGAACGGTCACCCAGCCATTCCTCGTTGATGTCGTCGTTGACGCGCGGAAGGATGCGCACCACCTCGTTGCCGCGCGTATCGACGCGGATGGCGGCGCCAAGCGCGTCCATGGCGTCAACGCTTTCGGTCTTCTTCAGTTCCCACGCACGGTAGGTGTAGGCCGCCGGCTTGTTGGTCAGCGCCCCCACCGGGCACAGGTCGATCAGGTTGCCCGACAGCTCCGAGGACAGCGCGGCGTCCACGTATTTGGAGATTTCCATGTGCTCGCCGCGATGCAGACCGCCGAGGACCGGGGTGCCGGCGATCTCGGTGATGAAGCGGACGCAGCGGGTGCACTGGATGCAGCGGGTCATCCAGGTCTGGACCAGCGGGCCATAGGTCTTGTCCTCGACCGCCCGCTTTTCCTCCTGGTAGCGACCGCGGTCGCCGCCATAGGTCATGGCCTGATCCTGAAGATCACACTCGCCGCCCTGGTCGCAGATCGGGCAATCCAGGGGATGGTTGATCAGCAGGAATTCCATGACACCCTGGCGCGCCTTGCGCACCTTGGCGTTGTTGGTGTGGACCACCATGCCCTCGCCCACCGGCTGAGAGCAGGACGACACCATTTTCGGCATCTTTTCCACTTCGACCAGGCACATGCGGCAATTGCCGGCGACGGCCAAGCGTTCGTGATAGCAAAAACGCGGAATCTCGATCCCGAGTTCCTCGGCGGCCTGGAGGATGGTTACCCCGGCCTCGACTTCGATCTCGCGTCCGTCGATGGTCAGTTTGGGCATTTGGCGTCTTCTCTCCTCAGGCCGCGCTCTGGGACCGTCCCGCGATCTTCTTCTCGACCTCGGAGCGGAAGTTGCGGATCAGACCCTGGATCGGCCACGCCGCGGCGTCGCCAAGGGCGCAAATGGTATGGCCTTCCACCTGACGGGTGACCTGTTCCAGAAGCTCGACCTCTTCCATCGAGGATTCGCCCCGGACCAGCTTTTCCATCAGGCGCCACATCCAGCCGGTGCCTTCGCGGCAAGGCGTGCATTGACCACAGGATTCGTGCTTGTAGAAGCGCGACAGCCGGGCGATGGCGCGGACGATGTCGGTGGACTTGTCCATCACGATCACCGCCGCCGTACCCAGACCCGAGCGCACGTCACGCAGGCTGTCGAAATCCATCAGCACTTCGTCGCAGATCGACTTGGGCAGCGCCGGCACCGACGAACCGCCGGGAATGACGGCCAACAGGTTGTCCCAGCCGCCACGCACGCCGCCGGCATGCTTTTCCAAGAGTTCCTTGAGCGGAATGCCCATTTCCTCTTCGACGTTGCACGGCTTGTTCACATGGCCCGAGATGCAGAACAGCTTGGTGCCCGAGTTCTTCGGCCGGCCCAGACCGGTAAACCACGACGCCGAACGGCGCATGATGGTCGGCACCACGGCGATGGATTCGACGTTGTTCACCGTTGTCGGGCAACCGTACAGACCGACACCGGCCGGGAACGGCGGCTTCAGGCGCGGCTGGCCCTTCTTGCCTTCAAGGCTTTCGATCAGCGCCGATTCCTCGCCGCAGACGTAGGCGCCGGCGCCGCGATGGACATAGAGATCGAAATCCCATCCCGAACCACAGGCGTTCTTGCCGATCAGCCCGGCGTCATAGGCTTGGTCGATGGCGGCCTGAAGGTGCTCGGCCTCGCGCACGAACTCGCCGCGGATGTAGATGTAGGAGGCGTGCGCGCCGATGGCGAAAGAGGCGATCAGCGCGCCCTCGACCAGCTTGTGCGGGTCGAAACGCATGATCTCGCGGTCCTTGCAGGTACCGGGCTCGCCTTCGTCGGCGTTGATCACCAGATAATGCGGGCGCACGCCCTCGGTCTTGGGCATGAAGGACCACTTCATGCCGGTGCCGAAACCGGCGCCGCCACGGCCGCGCAGGCCGGAATTCTTGACTTCCTCGATGATGGCGTCGCGGCCACGTTCAAGGATGGCCTTGGTGTTGTCCCAGTCGCCGCGTGCCTGGGCGCCCTTGAGGCCCCAGTCGTGCAGACCGTACAGGTTGGTGAAGATACGATCCTGGTCGCGCAGCATCAGGCCTTCTCCCCCTTGGAGTTCGAAGCGCCTAACGGCGCGGGCACGAAGGTGAGCTCGGTGAGCGTGGTCGGGCCACCCTCGGGGGCCGAGAACTGACGGCCGTTCTGAGGACCGGTCTTGGGCGTCTCGCCGCGCTTGAGCGCTTCGAGCACCGCCTGGGTGGTCTCGGGGGTCAGATCCTCGTAATAGTCGTCGTTGACCTGCATCATGGGGGCGTTGGTGCACGCCCCCAGGCATTCCACCTCGGACAAGGTGAACAGGCCGTCGGCCGAGGTCTCGCCCCATTCGACGCCCAGCACCTGCTTGGCGGTTTCGGCGACACCGTCGCAGCCGCGCAGCAGACAGCAGATGTTGGTGCACACCTGGACGTGGAACTTACCCACGGGCTTCTGGTTGTACATGGTGTAGAAGGTCACCACCTCCTGCACCCGGATGGGGGCCATGTCCA
Organism: Magnetospirillum aberrantis SpK; assembly: GCF_011022235.1. Lineage (GTDB taxonomy): Bacteria > Pseudomonadota > Alphaproteobacteria > Rhodospirillales > Magnetospirillaceae > Magnetospirillum > Magnetospirillum aberrantis. Next base: position 36,256 of record NZ_JAAIYP010000035.1, read on the forward strand.
ACATCTCGGCGACATATTCCATCACCGCCTGGCTGGTCCAGCCGACCTGGCGCTGAGCCAGGTCCAACAGCGGCATCACCGCCGATTGCTGCTTTCCCGCCGGGTACTTGGCGATGATCTTCTTCGCCTTTTCCAGGTTTTCGGGGGTGAAGGCGAAGCTTTGCATTTCGTCGTTGCTCATCGGTCGATCTCGCCGAAAACGATGTCGATGGAGCCGATATTGGCCACCACGTCGGCCAGCATGTGTCCCTTGGACATCATGTCCAGCGCCTGAAGATGGACGTAACCCGGCGGACGGATCTTACAGCGGTACGGCTTGTTGGTGCCGTCCGAGACCAGATAGACCGCGAACTCGCCCTTGGGCGCCTCGACCGCGGCGTAAACCTCGCCGGCCGGCACGTGGAAGCCCTCGGAGAACAGCTTGAAGTGATGAATCAGCGCTTCCATCGAGCGCTTCATCTCGGCGCGCGGCGGCGGCGTGACCTTGCGGTTCTCGGCGCGCACCGGACCTTCCGGCATCTCCTTGACGCACTGCTTCATGATCTTGATGGATTCGCGCATCTCGACCACACGGATCAGGTAGCGATCATAGCAATCGCCATGCTTGCCGATGGGGATGTCGAAATCCATGCGGTCGTAGACGTCGTAGGGCTGGCTCTTGCGCAGGTCCCAGGCGATGCCCGAGGCGCGCAGGTTGGGACCGGTGAAGCCCCAGTCCAGCGCCTGTTCGGCGTTGACCGTGCCGATGTCGACCGTCCGCTGCTTGAAGATACGGTTCTCGGTCACCAAGGTCTCGATGTCGTCGAGCACTTTGGGGAAAGTCTCGCACCACGCGGCGATGTCTTCCAGCAGGCCCGGAGGCAGGTCCATGGCGACGCCGCCGACGCGGAAGTAATTGGCATGCAGACGAGCGCCGCAAGCGCGCTCGTAGAACTCCATCAATTTCTCGCGTTCCTCGAAGCCCCACAGCATGGGCGTCATGCCGCCGACGTCGAAGACGAAGGCGCAGACGTTGAGCAGGTGGTTGAGGATGCGGCTGATCTCGGCATAAAGCGTGCGGACGTACTGACCGCGTAGCGGCACCTCGACGCCCAGCAGCCGTTCCGCCGCCAGCACGTAGGGGTGTTCCTGGGCCATGGTGCCGACATAGTCGAGACGGTCGAAATAGGGAATCGACTGCTGATAGGCCTTATGCTCGATCAACTTCTCGGTGCCGCGGTGCAACAGGCCGATATGCGGATCGGCGCGTTCGACCACCTCGCCCGACATCTCGAGGATCAGACGCAACACGCCGTGCGCGGCCGGGTGCTGCGGACCAAAGTTGATGTTGTAGCTCTTGATCTGGGATTCGGCCATGTCAGCGGCTCCCTTCCGCCTTCTCGTCACCCGGCAGCGGCCCTTGGCCCTCCCACGGCGACAGGAAGTCGAAGTTGCGGAAATCCTGGGTCAGCTTGACCGGTTCGTAGACGCAGCGCTTCTGCTCTTCGTCGTAACGCACTTCCACGTACCCGGTGAGCGGGAAGTCCTTGCGCAGCGGATGCCCCTCGAAACCATAATCGGTCAGGATGCGGCGCAGGTCGGGATGGTCCGAGAACATCACCCCGTACATGTCCCAGGTCTCGCGCTCGAACCAGCCGGCGGCGCTGAACACCCCGGTAATGGACGGCACGGCGGTATCCTCGTCGGTGTGCACTTTGACGCGGACGCGCTGGTTGTGCTTCATCGACAGCAAATGATAGACGACGTCGAACCGCAGTTCGCGGGCGGGATAATCCACGCCGCAGACGTCAACCACCTGCTTGAACAGGCACGTGGTGTCGTCGCGGAGGAAACTCATCACCTTCACGATCGAGGCGGTTCGCACGAGAATGGTCAACTCGCCCACGCGGTTGACCTCGGTCTCGAGAACGTCGTTCGGCAGGGCGGCGGCGATGTAGTCGCCCAAATCCTTCAGCGCTTGCGTCATGGTGGTCGGCCGTCCCTGATGTCACTAACGAAGGATGGTGCCGGTACGGCGAATCTTCTTCTGCAACTGCAAGATGCCGTACAGAAGAGCCTCGGCGGTCGGCGGGCAACCGGGAACGTAGACGTCCACCGGAACGATGCGATCACAACCACGCACCACGGAATAGGAATAGTGGTAGTAGCCACCGCCGTTGGCGCACGACCCCATGGACAGCACGTAGCGCGGCTCGGCCATTTGGTCGTACACGCGGCGCAGCGCCGGGGCCATCTTGTTGGTCAGCGTGCCAGCGACGATCATCAGGTCCGACTGGCGCGGGCTGGGACGGAAGACGACGCCGAAGCGGTCCATATCGTAGCGCGAACAGCCGGCATGCATCATTTCCACGGCACAGCAGGCCAGACCGAAGGTCATCGGCCACATGGAGCCGGTGCGGGCCCAGTTGACCAGCTTGTCGACGCTGGCCAGCACGAACCCTTTGTCCTGAAGCTGGTCGGTGACCATCTGCATCACGCCGTCTTGCGCCGCGCCAGAAGGCAGCGGCGCCGCATGCGTGGGCGTCACCAGTCCGGAATTGGTCACTCCCATTCCAAGGCTCCCTTTCGCCATTCGTAGATGAAGCCGATGGTCAGCACGCCCAAGAACACCATCATCGACCAGAAGCCGAACAGGCCGATCTTGCCAAGCGCCACCGCCCACGGAAACAGGAAGGCGACCTCGAGGTCGAAGATGATGAACAGAATGGCGACCAGATAGAACCGCACGTCGAACTTCGAGCGCGCGTCACCGAACGCCTCGAAACCGCACTCGTAAGCCGAGTTCTTCTCGGGGTCCGGCTTCTGGTGGCCGACCAGCCACGACGCGCCGACGCACACGGCGGCGACGGCGATGGCGATACCGAGGAAAATCAGGATCGGCAGATATTCGAGCAGCCAAGCTTCCATCGTTCCTGCCCTAAGTGTTTCAGGTCCGACACGGGAAACTTTCCTCCGGCACTTGCTTCCGCCTTGCCCTGACCTACATGACCCGCACGCCGAGCGACGGACCGAACGAAGGATTTCAGGGGATGACGAAGGGCGAAACCGGCGGAAATCCTCCCTGTAAGACACAAGCCTCAAACCACGGCGAACCGACACCCCGACCACCCCAACCAAGGGACGGACGGAAGTGGCGGCATGGCGGGAGTGACGGGGCTCGAACCCGCGACCTCCGGCGTGACAGGCCGGCGCTCTAACCGACTGAGCTACACCCCCTCCGCGGCCACCCGCGTGGGTAGGCGTGGTGTAATCCAGGGGGGCTAGGCTGTCAAGCGGACAAGCCCGTGCCAGCCGTATTTTTGCCACAACCCGCCGGAATTCCGCCTTCGTCGAACAGGGATATTACAGCCATACAGAGCGTCGGCATGCCCACCCGCCCTATCGGAACGGGTAGGTCATGAAAATATCGGAAACCATTTGTCTTGCCGAATCCGGCATCCTTACTGGCGCTAAGGTACAGGAAACCTTCAAAATAGCCCCGGCAAAAACACTAGATCATTCGAATATTCCGTATCACGTCCCATCAAGTGGTGTAGCCGCGTTCGCCTGGGGATGAGGACGCAGGGCGTGGTGCGCCCGGAGGCATGTCATCCCCAGGCAGGCCCGCGCGTGTCGCGGGTGGTCATCATCGATATTCGGTAGGGTTTGGTTGCGAACTTGATACGCCTGTTGCGCATCGGCCAGATGGCGGAAGTGGATTCCGGCCTGTTGCTGGATCGCTGGGAAGAATATTCACCGCAGCAGATGATCCAGGTGCAGCTTATCCTGAGCAAGTTGTGGCGCAAGGCGGTCGACGACGTGGTCGCGCAGACCCCGCTTTCAGGATAGAATCGGGTCCGCCCCCGACATGAAGGAGAAGCCCGGATGCAGCTGCACAAGGCGACACGGTGCGCGGTGTTCGCCCTGGCGGAGCTGGCGGCCGAACCGCGCCGGGCGGTTTCCGCCGGCCAGATCGCCGGCAAATACGGATTGTCCCTCAACCATCTGGCCAAGGTGCTGACCGAACTGGCACGGTCGGGTCTGGTCGAGGCGGCACGCGGCGCCGGCGGCGGCTACCGTTTCGTCGGCGACGCCCATCGCACCACGCTTTTGGAAGTGGCGGCGCTGTTCGAACCGGTGGACACCCCGCCTTCGACACTGGGCAAGGAGGCCCAGGCGGTCAACCGGTTGTTGGACAGTCTGGAGGAACGGGCCCGCGCGCCGTTTCTGGCCATGACCCTGGAAGAGATGTTGCGGCTGGCCGGACGCTGAGCGTCCCAACCGGCCAACGGTTTCGTCAAAAGTTGGCCGCCATCACAGCCCCCGCAGCCATTCCGGCCGCAGGCCGCGCCCGCCGTTGCGCGCCAGTTCGATCTGGGCCAGCACCTTGTCGCGATCCTTGGGCAGCGTCCCGGCCAGCGGCAAGGCGTTGCTGGCGTGGTTCGAGCGAAAGATCACCGGACGCGGCGGATCAAGACGCTCCACCAGCCGGGCCAGTTCCTCAAGCACGCCGGCATCGTCCTGCCAGACGAAAGGTTCGCCGAAACGCTCGAAAAAGCGCGGCGCCACCTCTTCCTCGAGCCCCAGTTGCAAGGTCGAGAGATAGGTCACCGGCACCCGGTTCAACAGGTCGGCGGTGGCATCGACATGCTCCTGCCAATGGGTCTTGCCGCCCAGGCCGGTGATCACCGTGGCCGACACCTTGAGCCCGGCCTCGGCGGCATGGGCCAATCCTTGCGCCATCACCTTCGACGTGCCCTTGGCGATCTTCTTCAAGATCAGGTCGGACCCGCTTTCGATGCCCACATAGACCAAGGACAGCCTGGCAGCCTTGAGGGATTGGATCTCGTCCACGCTTTTCTTCAACAGGTTGAATGGCGTGGCATAGGCCGACACCCGGGTCAGGGCGGGGAAGCATTGCTGAAGCTTGCCGCAGATAGCCAGCAACGCTTCGGTCGGCAGACCATAGGCGTCGCCATCGGCCAGGAAAACGCGGCTGGCCTGGGGCCAGACACGGGCCGCCTGTTCGATGTCGGCGAACACCGCCGCCAGCGGCCGTTCCTGGTATTCCTTGACCTTGTACATGGAACAGAAGGTGCAGCCGTTGAAGCCACAGCCCAACGTCGCCTGGATGATCAAATTGTCGCCTTCCGACGGCGGGCGCCACAGCGGGAAATCGTAAGCCAGCATGACGAACAGGCATTCCGTTGATGAAGCGGGGCCCAGCCTAGCCCGAGACGACCATGCAACACCACAGGCTGCGGTGCTATGATCGGAGCCTTTCTGTCGGAAAACGGTGATTTCGTGGAAAAAATCCTGTCATGCCGGCTGCGTCTGGCGGCGTACGCGGTGGCCGTAATCCTGTCGGCCGTACCGGCGGCAACCGCACAGTCCGTTTTCTCCCTTGCCCCGTCACATCAAACGACGACCGCCGCACCCGCCGCCGCCGACAACGATCTGGAACCCCTGCGCCAATCGCTGGACGCCGCCCGCGACGCCTATCGCCAGACCATGGCCGACAGCACCCTGCCGCCGGGCGCCACCCAGGAAGAATTGCTGGCCCGCAATCACCTGCAAAGAGAACTGGTCACCAATCTGGAGCAAAGTCTGGACATGGCCCTGCGCCTGCCGGACAGCCAGCGCCGTGTCGAGGAACAGCGAACCGCCGCCCGCGAATGGACCGGCTTCGCCACGCCGCCCCCCTATTCCGTACTGCTGTTGGACAAATTGCGCAAGACCCAGGATGACGCGCGCTTCGCCGCCCAGTCGGCCACCGCCCGCGTCACCTTGCTGGACCAGGAAGCCACCGTCCACGAACAGGAACTGCGCGCGTCCGAGATCGACCGCCGCCAAAGCGAAGAACATCTGGCCGCCGCCACCACCCAAGAGCAACGCAACCGTCAGGCATGGCTGCGCGATCTGGCCGCCCTGGAAGCGCGGGCTGCGGCGGCGGGACTGGAACAGACCCGCCGCTCCCGCAAGCTGGCGGAACTTCAGGCCGCCGAGAAACGCGAGTTGCTGGCGTTGAGCGAACGGCAAGTGGCGGTGGCGCGCCGCGATTCCCGATTGACCCAGGAGGACCTGAATGCCGTCCTGGCCGATCTCGACCGCCGACGCGCCACCCTGGAAAAGCGTCAAGCCTCCGCCCAAGCCGCCGGGCAGAAATCGCAGGGAGCCCTGATCCAGGCCCAGCAAGCCCTGGCCCGGTTTCGCGCCGAGCAGAACAATCCGGCCGACCCCGAAACGGCGAAACGGCGCGACATCCTGGAACGGACGGTCGAATTACGGCGCATGCAGGCCGACAACGACGTCCTGGCGGCCGATTTGAGCAAGCGGATGCTGGATCTGCAAGCATGGGAGAGAACCGGCTGGCAATATCGCGGCCTGTTGGTCAATTCCCATGAAACAGACAAGCTGCGCGAGGGGTTGGACAATCTGGAGCAGTTGCTGCAACAGCTGCGGACCTGGAACACCTATCTGGAAAGCGAGCTTGCCCGCCCGTCAGGGGGTGAGAATTCCACCCAGGAGCGGCTGGCCGGACTGAGCCGTGAACAGGCGGCCCTGGCGCAACAGATCGATGCCGCCCAAAGAACCCGCCTGGATCTGCTGCGCGACGTCCAACAGGCGGTGGCCGGTTTGCAACGCACCCTTGGCATCTGGCGCGAGGATTTCCTGGCGCGCGGTGCCGACCGCTCGGCCAGCAGCATCGCCAACGACACGTTGGACATGGTGTGGCAGGGATTGCGGGCGGTCTGGCAGTTCGAGATCCTGTCGGTCGAGGACACCCTGAACATCGACGGCCGAACGGTGGTCGCGGCGCGCAGCGTCACCCTGGGCAAGGCGTTGAATGCCTTGCTGTTCCTGGGCATCGGCTATGTCATCAGCCGGTGGCTGTCATACCGGGCGGGACAGTTCGCGGTGCAGCGCCTGGGCGCGGTGTCCGGCCATGCCAGGACAATTTCACGTTGGCTGCATGTGGTGTTGCTGTGCACCTTGCTGCTGATCGCCTTGTACATGGTCAACATTCCGCTGACCATGTTCGCCTTCCTGGGGGGCGCGCTGGCCATCGGCCTGGGCTTCGGCACCCAGGTCCTGCTCAAGAATCTGGTGGCGGGCATCATGCTGCTGGTGGAACGGCCGCTGAAAGTGGGCGACCTGATCGAAGTGGGCAGCATCGTCGGCACCGTCACCAACATCGACATCCGCTCGTCCACGGTGCGCACCGGCGACGGTATCGAGATTTTGGTGCCCAACTCGACCTTTATCGAGAACAACGTCACCAACTGGACCTATTCCAACGCCAAGGTCCGCCGGTCGGTGAAGATCGGGGTGGATTACAGCGCGGAACCGACCAAGGTCCGCGATCTGCTGCTGAAGGTGGCGTCGCAGCATGGCCATGTGCTGACCGACCCGCCGCCCCGCGTGCTGTTCGAGGATTTCGGCGCCGACGCCCTGATGTTCAACCTGCAATACTGGATCGATTACGGGCGTGGCACCGATGCCATGCAGGTGGCCAGCGATCTGCGTTTCATGATCGAGGGCGCCCTGGGCGAGGCCGGCATCGGCATCCCCTACCCCCAGCGGGTGGTGCACCTGCGTACCCTTCCGCCGGAAACGCCCCAGTAGCCCCCTTTACTCCTGGCATTCGGGGCTGGGATCGGGACGCTTTTCACGCAGGGTCACCAATTCCTCGGCCGCCGTGGGATGAATGCCGATGGTCGAATCCAGCACAGCCTTGGTCACCCCGCATTTCAACGCCACGGCAAAGCCCTGGACCATCTCGGGGGCGTCGGGACCGACCACATGCAAGCCCAGGACCCGGTCGCTGCCCCGTTCGACGATCACCTTCATCATGGTGCGTTCGTCACGCCCAGACAGGGTGTTGCGCATGGGCTTGAACCGCGACAGGTAGACGTCGATCCCGCAGCCGCATCGCTGGCGGGCCTGGGCCTCGGTCAACCCGACGGTCCCCACCGGCGGGTTGGAGAACACCGCCGTCGGCACGTTGTCGTAATCGGGCCGGGTCGGCCGCTCCAGATACAGGGTGTCGACCAGGGCGCGGGCCTCGGCGATGGCGACCGGGGTCAGGTTCATGCGGTCGGTGACGTCGCCGACCGCGAAGATCGAGGCGATTGCTGTCGCCGAATATTCGTCCACCTTGATGGCGCCGCTGCGGTCCAGTTCCACCCCCGCGGCCTCGAGTCCCAGCCCGTCGGTGTTGGGGCGCCGCCCGGTGGCATACATCACCAGATCGGTCTCCAGCGTCTCGTCGTCGCCAAGCCGCAGGCAATAGCCGCCACCGGGAGCACGTTCGATGGATTCCACCACGGTTTCGCACCGCAGATCGATGCCGCGCTTGGACATCTCTTCCGCCAAGGCGGCGCGGATGTCTTCGTCAAAGCCGCGCAGCACGGTGTCGCCGCGCAGCACCTGCGTCACCTTGACGCCCAGCGCGTTGAAGATGCCGGCGAACTCGACCGCGATGTAACCGCCGCCGACGATGGCCATGCGCGTCGGCAACTGCATCAGGTCCAACGCCTCGTTCGAGGTGATGGCATATTGGATTCCGGGAATGTCGGGCAAGGACGGCCGACCGCCGGTCGCCACCAGGATGCGTTCACAGGTGAAGCGCTTGCCCTCCACCTCGACGGTGTGGGGATCGACCACCACCCCGCGCCCCGACAACAGCGTGACGCCGTTGTCGCGCAAGATGCGCTGGTAGACGCCTTCCAGGCGGTTGAGCTCGGTATTCTTGGCGACGATCAGACGGGGCCAGTCGAAGGACACGCCCTCGACGTTCCAGCCGAACCCCTCGGCGTCAGCGAAATCCTCGGCGAAATGGGCGGCCTGAACCAACAGCTTCTTGGGCACGCAGCCGCGCATGACACAGGTGCCGCCGACCCGGCTTTCTTCGACCACCGCCACACGCCGGCCCAATTGCGCCGTAAGACGCGAGGCGCGCACGCCCCCCGAACCGGCGCCCAGGGTGATCAGGTCGAAATCGTATTGGCTCATCTGGCTTCCTCCGCGTTGCCTCCAAGGTAGCAACGCGGAGCCGCCGGTTAAAGGTCAGGCGCTACGCACGCCCGACAAGAAAGTGTCCACCGCCTGCGACAACCCATCGGATTCCGACCCCAATGCCTGGGCGGCCGACAGCACTTGACCGGCAACCGCACCGGTTTCCGCCGCCGCCTGGGTGACGGCACCGATATTTTGCGCCACCTGCTGCGTCCCGGCCGAGGCCTGCTGGACGTTGCGGGCGATCTCGCCGGTGGCGGCGGTCTGTTCCTCGACGGCACTGGCGATGCCGGCGGCGATCTGGTTTACCTCGCGAATACGGGTGACGATGGCGGAAATGGCCGTGACCGCGCTCTGGGTCTGGGTCTGTACCGAGGAAATCTGCTGCGAAATCTCCTCGGTCGCGCGCGCGGTCTGGTTGGCCAGGCTCTTGACCTCGTTGGCGACGACGGCGAAGCCCTTGCCGGCCTCTCCGGCACGGGCCGCCTCGATGGTGGCGTTCAGCGCCAACAGGTTGGTCTGGGACGCGATGTCGTTGATCAGCCCGACCACTTCGCCGATCCGGCCCGAACTCTGCGCCAGATCGGACACGATGCCGTTGGTGCGTTCAGCCTCGTCCGCCGCCGCCTGGGTGGCGGTGGCCGATTGCGCGACCTGACGGCCGATTTCCTGAATCGACGCAGCCAGTTCCTCGGCGGCCGAGGCCACCGTCTGAACACTCGCCGACGCCTGTTCGGTGGCGGCTGCCACCGCGGTGACCTGGGATTCGGTCTGGGTAGCGTTGGCGTTCATGACCTGGGCGGTGTTTTCCATCTGGTCCACGGCCCCGTGGATACTGCCCAAGACGCGGGTGACAACGCCTTCGAACTCGGCGGTCAAGCTTTCGATGCGGGCGCTGCGTTGATCGCGGGCGGCACGTTCCGCCGCTTGGGCGGCGGCCAGTCGCTCACCCTCGGCCAGGCTGTCCTTGAACACCTGCACCGCACCGGCCATGGCGCCCACTTCGTCCCGACGGCCGACCGCCGGAATCTCGACCGTCAAATCCTTGTCGGCCAGCCGGCGCATGGCCTGGGTCATGCCGATGATCGGCACGGCGATGCCGCCCCGCAGCAACAGCCCCAGCCACAAGGTCACCGCCACCACCACCGCCACCACGGCCGCCATGATGCGCAAGGCGGAAGTGAACTCGGCGTCAGCCTGATCGCTGGTGATTCGCGTGCGTTGGGTGTTGGTCTCGACCAGTTTGGTCAGCGCCGTGGTGGTCGCCCGATAGAACTTGCGGACGTCGTCCATCATCAGAGCATAGGCTTCGTCGTCACGATCCTGCCGCGACAACGCCACCGCCTTGTCCACCTCGCGCAAATAGGCGGTGCGGGCCGCGACGAACTCATCGAACAGGGAACGCTCGTCGCTGCTCGGGGAATACGTCAGGTATTCCTGTTGCAGTTCGACCATGCGCTGGTCGTCGGTGGCAATCAGCTTTTCGAAAAAGTCGCGTCCGGCGGAATCGGACGACAGGATATGGCCGAATTCCAGCGACAGACGTCGAGCCACCAACGAATCCATCTTACCGACCACCCGCGTCGAGGGCAGCCGATGTTCGGCGATCTCGTCGGACAGGCCGCCGATCACGGACAACTCACGCCATGCGATTCCACCAAGAACAACGACGAAGATCAAAAGGGCGGTGAAACTGACCAAGAGTTTCCGACCAATCGACAGCGATGCGAGCGGATCAAAGCGCATGACGGTCTCCATCCCCGGCATCTTGCACGCCGGCTTTATAGGCATTTATCATATGCCATATGTTCTAATACTTTTCAGGAGAAGCCACCACACAAGAAAAAAGGCCAAATCAACTTTCAGATGTTGATGTTAATAAAGTGACACCCATAAATTTAGAAAGACTCTCGAAGAAGGGAAAATCCCTAATTCCAGAAGATCACCAAAGATTGCAGCGCATGGATTATCTTCCGATAACGCATGGTCCTACCATGTCGGCTGAACGGGCACCCTCCAGGGGCGCCCGTCGCGGTTCAGACACAGACAAAACGTGTCAGCCGGCAAAACGTGTCAGCCGGCCGCCCGCTCACGCGAAGACAGGCCGAGTTCCCGTTCCACATAGGCCTGAAGTTCGGCGACCGCCTCGTCCACCGTGCGGCCGGCGGTGCGCAGGCGCAAATCCGGCTCGGCCGGTTCCTCATAGGGCGCCGAGATGCCGGTGAAGTCGGGAATGGCCCCGGCCCGCGCCTTCTTGTACAGCCCCTTGGGATCGCGGCGTTCGCATTCCGCCAGATCGGTGGCGATGTGGATTTCGTGGAAAGCGTCGGGATCGATGGCCCGTACCCGCTCGCGGTCGGCGGCATAGGGGCTGATGAAGGACGCGATCACCAGCATGCCGGCCTTGGCGAACAGATGCGCCACCTCGCCGACACGACGGATGTTCTCGGCCCGGTCGGCCTCGGCGAAACCCAGATCGGCGTTGAGCCCGGTGCGCACGTTGTCGCCGTCCAGCACCGTGACCTGCCAGCCGCGCAGGAACAGGCGGCGTTCCAGTTCCATGGCTATGGTGGACTTTCCCGCACCCGACAGGCCGGTCAGCCACAGCACGCCGCCCTGGTGGCCGTTGGCCCGCGCCCGCGCCTCAAGCGTCACCTTGTGCTCGACCTCGGTCAGGTTGGCGCTTTCGCCCACCGCGTCGGCGACGATGCCGCCGCCGACGATGTCGTAACCCTGAACCAGCACGAAACGCCCCAGGCGGGCATTGTCGGCGAAGGGATCGATGGCCATGGGAGCGCGCGAACGCAGCACGATCTCGGCCACCGCGTTGCGGCCGACCTCGGTGCCGGCGTGGTTCTTGAGGTCCTCGACGTCCACCACCCGCTCGATGGCCGACACTTCCACCGGATATTCGGCGGTAGCCAGCTTGAGCTTGAGCCGCGCCCCCACTGTCAGCGCCTCACGCCCCAGCCAGAACACGCGGGCACGAAGGGCATAGGCAATGATCGGCGCCGCGTCGCCAAGATGGGCGATCTGGCCGCGTTCGACGAAGATCGGTTCATCCAGCGTCACCCCCACCGCCTGGCCGGCACCGGCGGCCAGCGTGCTGACATGGTCGCCGGCCCAGCCCTCGACACTGGCGACACGCGCTGCCTTGCCGCTGGGTGAAAACACCAGCCGGTCGCCGACCTTGAGACGCCCCGATTCGATGCGTCCGGCGATGATGCGGCGGGTGTCGAACTTGTAGACGTCCTGAACCGGCAGGCGCAGATCCAGATCGGTGGCCGAAGCGGCGCTCTGGAAACCGTCGAGGGCGTCGACGATGGTCGGTCCCTGATACCATTGGGCGGCGGCGGAGCGGTCGCGCACATTGTCGCCGCCGCGCGCCGATACCGGGATGATCTGGGTGGGGGTAACGCCGATCTCACCCAGATAGGCGCGGATCTCGGCCTCGACCTCGTGGAAGCGGGACTCGCTCCACGCCACCAGATCCATCTTGTTGACGGCGACGGCGATCTGGGTCAGGCCCAGCAGGTGCAGCAGATAACCGTGGCGGCGGGTCTGCTCCTGCACACCCTCGGCGGCATCGACGATCAGCAGCGCGGCCTCGGCCGAGGCGGCGCCGGTGATCATGTTCTTCAGGAATTCCTTGTGGCCGGGGGCGTCGATGATCAGCACCGGACGCTTGCCGGAATGGAAGCGCAATTGCGAGGTGTCGATGGTGATGCCCTGGTCGCGCTCGGCCTGAAGGGCATCCATGACGAAGGCCCATTCGAACGGCATGCCGCGCTTGTCGCACACCTCTTTCAGGTATTCGACCTTGCCGTCGGGAAGCGCGCCGGTTTCATGCAGAAGGCGGCCGACCAGGGTGGACTTGCCATGATCGACATGGCCGACGACGACGATGCGCAACGGCGCGGTATCGGTTTTCTGGATCACGCTCATGCCCCCTTCCCCTTACATGTAGCCGGCGGCGCGCAGCCGCTCGAAGGCATCCTCGGATTCCTTGTCCTGGGCGCGGCCGGCGCGCTCGGACGTCTTGGTGGTCTCCAGTTCCTCGATGATCTCCTCGACCGTCGAGGCGGTGGAGGAGATGGAGCCGGTGCACGGGGCGCAGCCCAGCGAACGGTAACGCCGCCCGTTCTTGGCGAAATAAAGGTCCACCACCGGAATGCCCTCGCGGGCGATGTAGCGCCACACGTCCAATTCGGTCCACGCCAGCAACGGATGGATGCGCAGATGGGTGCCCGGCGCGAAATCGGTCTTGAACTGGCCCCAGAACTCGGGCGGCTGGTCCTTGAAATCCCATTCGTTGGTTTCGTTGCGCGGGCTGAACACGCGCTCCTTGGCCCGCGTCCCCTCCTCGTCGCGGCGGATGCCGGCGATGACGCCGGTAAAGCCGTGTTCGGCCAACAACGCCTTCAGCCCCTCGGTCTTCAGCGCCGAGCAGCAGTTGACGCGGCCCTGGGCCGGGCTCATGCCGGCGGCCAGCGCTTCCGTGTTCTGGCCGACGATCAGCGGCAGGCTCCATTCCTTGGCGACCCGGTCGCGGAACTCGATCATCTCGGGGATCTTGTAATTGGTATCGACGTGCAGCACCGGAAACGGCACATGGCCGAAGAAGGCCTTGCGCGCCAGCCACAGCATCACGTTGGAATCCTTGCCGATCGACCACAGCATGGCGATCTTGTCGAGACGGTTGAATGCCTCGCGGAAGATGTAGATCGACTCGCTTTCCAGAACATCAAGGTCGTTCATCTCACTGGTCCTTGGCAGTCCCCAAGGGGACGGTATGAATGCCGCATTCGGTCTTGGCGCTGCCGGCCCAGCGGCCGGCGCGGGCGGGTTCGCCGGGCTTGGTCGGCCGCGTGCACGGCCAACAGCCGACAGAGCGGTAACCCTGTCCCACCAGCGGATGGCGCGGCAGGGAACGGGCGGCGAAGGCGGCCTCGACCTGTTGCTCGCTCCAGGTGGCGAGCGGGCTGACCTTGATCACGGCGCCCGACACCTGGACGGTGGGCAAGGCGTCGCGGCCGAAGCCGTGGGCCCGCTTGCGGCCATCGATCAGGACGTCGTAACCGGCGACCGCGCGGGCCAGCGGCAGCACCTTGCGCAGATGGCAGCAGCGGTCGGGGTCGGTACGCCACAAATCCCCGGCCTCTGTCCGCTCGCTTTCGGTCGGGCGCACCACCACCACATGCGACAGCCCCAGACGCCGTTCCAGGGCGTAGCGATAATCCAGGGTCTCGTCGAACAACTCGCCGGTGTCGAGGAAGATCACCGGCAAGGCCGGATCGACCTGAGCCACCAGATCCAGCAACACCGCCGATTCCGCCCCGAACGACGAGGTCACGGCGACACGGCCGGGAAAGGCGTGGACGGTCGCGGCGATCAACGCCTTGCCATCCAGTCGCGCCAAGGTGTCGAGGATCATTCGCCCATCCCCAGAATGGCCGACAGGTCGCCCACCGCCGCCGCCTCGGCCACGACTGGCGGAGCCTCGACCACCTCGCGGACGGTGTCGATCAGGACGGCCAGCGCCTCGCGGAACGTCGCCAGAATGCCGCCCCAGGACGCCTCGGCGGCGGCGAAGGCGGCCAACAAATCGGCATTGCCGCCGAAGGTGCCGCGCACCGAAGCCAAGGCGGCGTCCAGCGTGATGTCGTCATCGGTGGGAACGGCCTGGGCATGCAAGACGCGACGGGCGGCATAAAGCACGCCCACCCGGCCGGCGGCACGGGCCGCGTCCTCCTGTCCCACCGCCTGATAACGATCCAGGCTGATCAACGCGTCGTCGGCCAGGTCGGCGAACAAATCGTCCATGGCGAAGGGTGCCGCGCATTCGCCGCGGGTGGTCGGCGCACCGGCGAAGTCGGCGGCGTCGCCCCAATCGACGAACACCGCGTCCGCCTGATCGGGATCCAACGGCGCCAGCACCGCGCCCAGACCGGCCTTGCCCTGGCGTTCGGCCCAGGCCCGCACGCTTTCGCCCTCGGCGCGGGCGGAAGCGTAGGCGGAGCGCAACAGCGAAAGCGCCCGGTCGGCCAGCTTGGCCGGAACGATCGGGCCGGAAAGGGCGATTTCGCCGGTCCGGGCGTCACCGCCGAAATGCAGTTGGTAATGGGGCGCCGAGCGGCCGTCGATCTTTTTCGCCATGCCGTGCAGGCCGAAATCGGCCACATGGTGCAGACCGCACGAGTTCTGGCAGCCCGAGACGTGCAGCGACAAACCCTTGGCCGCCGGATCGGAATTGGCCTGGGCCAACGCCTCGCGGGCGAAGTTCTGGGAATTGGTGATGCCGATGCGGCAGGTGGTGGTGCCGGGGCACGACACCACGTCGGGCACCGCCTCGGCCGAAGCCGGCACGTCGAAACCGATGGCGCGCACGGCGGCGGCGACCAACGCCACCTTGTCGCCGGCCACCCCCAACAGCGCCACGTTCTGATCACGGGTGATGCGCAGCTCACGCGCCCCGGCCTGATCGGCGATGTCGGCCAGCCGCTCAAGCTGATCCGAGGAAACGATGCCCAGCGGCACCGACACCACCACCGCCTTGGTGCCGTCATGGGCGTCGACCACGCCGACCGGCGAACGCGCCACCGCCGCCTCGCTGGCCCGACGCCAGGACAAGGGCGCCCACGGGCGCTGGGGCAGTCCTTTGACACGCTCGAACTCTTCCTGGAACAGGGCGACGAACTTCTCTTCGCCGAAGCGCTTGACCACGAACTTGATGCGGGCCAGCGACCGGTCGCGGCGGTTGGAATATTTCTGGTGCAGGCGGGCGAAGGCTTCGACCACCGTCGGCAATTCGGCTTCGGTCACGAAGGGCAAGACCTCGACGGCGGCGCGCGGCTGGCCGCCCAGACCGCCACCGGCCAGAACCCGGAAGCCGGGTTGGCCGTCCCGTTCCACCGCGATGAAACCCAGGTCATGGATGGAACTGGCGCCGCAATCGGTGGCACAGCCCGACACGGTGAACTTGGCCTTGCGCGGCATATGCTGAACCAGCGGATGGCGAATCCAGGCCCGCGCCAGCTGTTCGGCGACACGGCCCGCGTCCACCAGTTCGCGCGGGCAGGCGCCGGCCAGGGCACAGGCGTTCATGTTGCGCAGGGTGTTGCCGCACGCTTCGCGGGTGGTGACGCCGTTGGAGTAAAGGAACTCCAACAGGTCGGCCGAACGCGCCAGCGGCACGTGATAGATCTGAACGTCCTGGCGGGTGGTGAAATGGGCGTCGCCGACGGCGAAACGCCGGTTGGCCTGGGCGATGGTGCGAGCCCAGGCGATAGGCAGGATGCCGCCGGGAATCTTGATGCGCACCATCTGCACGCCCGGCTGTTTCTGACCGTACACGCCGAAACGGACGCGATAGGCGGTCCAGCGTTCATCGTCCCACTGGCCATCCAGATGCTTTTCCAACCCCTGGCGGTACTCGTCCAGGTCGCTCAAACGCACCAACGGCTCGGAATGGCTTGGCTGCACCGGGCTGGCATCAAGCATGACGGCTACCTTCCTCTATTTCACACATATTATTGTGTGCGTTAAATTCTTAATACACATACACACAAAACAGGCTGCGCGGTCAACGCATTTTGTGTAGAATGTTTTTATTGAACACACATTGACGGTACATAAGGAACATCCATGACCACCTACGCTGGCGACATCACTCCGCTTGAAGCCTGGGAAAAGCTGCGGTCCACCCCCAACGCCAAACTGGTGGACGTCCGCACCCAGGCAGAATGGGTCTATGTGGGCGTGCCCGACCTGGCGCTGCTCGACAAACAGCCGATCCTGGTGCAGTGGCAGACTTTCCCCGCCATGGCCCGTAACGAGGCATTCGCCGAACAACTGCGCGGCCAGGGCGTAACCGAAGGCGACGTCGTATTGTTGCTGTGCCGCTCGGGCGTGCGCTCGCGGGCGGCGGCGGAATTGCTGACCGGCCTGGGCTTCGCCGCCGCCTACAACGTCTCCGACGGGTTCGAGGGGCCGCTTGACGGCGACCGCCACCGTGGAACCGCCAATGGCTGGAAGGCATCGGGACTGCCCTGGGTCCAAGGCTGACGGCCGCCCATCACGCCCCCGTCACAACGCGCGGCGCGGCAAAATGTCGATTGCCGTTGACTCTGGCGTGCCGGGACCCGATACCCATAAGGGGGCCAATCAGGGCAGGAGCATATGCGGCTGGTCATGATGGTTTCTTGGCCCCCGTGCGTCAGCGTTAGGGTTCTTGCTGTGTCGTTCACCCGTCCTTTGCTGTTTTCCCTGGCCCTGGCCATCGCCGGTGGCGGGATGTCCGCCCCCAGTTGGGCCGCCACACCGGCCGAGGTGCAAAAGCACCTGGAAGACAGCGCCGGTACGGCGACCATCGGCAACCACACGGCGACCCTGACGCCGCTGCGCGCGTTCTATCGCGAACGCGGCTGGAAATTGGCGTGGAACGGCGACGCCCGCGCCACGGCGGAACGATTGTTGGCCGACATCCAGGTCATCGCCCCCGCCGAGGGACTGAACCCCGACTTTTACGGCGTCCCCGCCGGCCTGGGCGACGAGATCGAGCACGACATCCTGGTTTCGGACGCGCTGTGGCGTTTCGCCCGCGATCTGGCTATCGGCCGCGTCTCCCCCACCCGCACGGTCGGCGGCATGGGACCGGAAAGCCGGCCGGTCTTCGACGGCACCCGCGCCTTGCGCGATCTGGCCGCCGGCAAGGACTTGGGCACCGCGCTCGGCAACCTGCAACCCAGCTATGCCGGCTACCACCGCCTCAAGCGGGCTTTGGCCCGCTATCGCGACTTGGTGCAGGCCGGCGGCTGGAGCGTGATCCCCGAAGGGCCGTCGATCCGCCTGGGCATGGAGGACGAGCGCGTTCCCGCCATCCGCAAGCGGTTGATCGTCACCGGCGAGTTGCCCGCCGATCAGGACCAGGGCACGCAACTGGACCAGACCGTGGTTGCCGCCATCCGCAGCTTTCAGCACCGCCACGGTATCGAGGCCGACGGCACCGTCGGCAAGGCGACGTTGGCCGCGCTGAACGTCAGCGCCGAGAGCCGGCTGCGCCAGATCATGGTCAACATGGAACGCTGGCGCTGGATGCCCCGCCGCCTCGACCCCACGCATATCGCCGTCAACCTGCCGGCGGCGCATCTGGAGCTGGTGCGCAACGGCGAGATCACCCTGGCCATGCGCGTGGTGGTGGGCGACGTCCGCCACCAGACCCCGACCATGCAGACCACCATGACCTCGGTGGTGCTGAACCCCACCTGGACGGTGCCGCCGTCCATCGCGACCAGGGAAATCCTGCCCAAGCTGCGCAAGGAACCCAATTACCTGGTCAACAACAACATGCAAATCCTGGACGCGTTCCCCGAAGACCCGGTCAAGTCCCAGGGACTGGGCATCGACTGGGGCAAGTATTCCAAGTTCCCCTGGCGCATCCGTCAGGCGCCGGGTGCCGACAACGCATTGGGACAGGTCAAGTTCAACCTGTCCAACAACGACGACATCTACCTGCACGACACCCCGAAACGGCAATATTTCGGCCGCATCTTCCGGGCGCTGTCGCATGGCTGCGTGCGCCTCGAACGCCCGGTGGCCCTGGCCCAGGCCCTGGTGCCGGCCGATTACGTCAGCAAGGTCGAAGGTTTGATCGCCGACAGCGACACCAAGACCTTGCGCCTGGAACGCCCCCTTACGGTCTATCTCATGTACATGACCGCCTGGGCCGAGGAAGACGGAACCATCCAGTTCCGCGACGACCTGTACGGTCATGACGGTCGGCTTGAGGCGGCGCTGAAGCGCGAACGCCCCAGTACCGCCCAGATGGCCCAGGACCACCCGCGCGGCACCTTGTGACCGACCGGCGGCGCCCAAAACGCGCATAGGGTGTTCACCCTATCCACCCCTCGGGTTCTTACCGTAACAAAATGACACAATCGCGATTCCGGTGGTTGACTCCGGCCCCTTGCCCGGTGGTATGAGTCTGGGTCTCCAGAGGGGGAGCGCATGCATCGTAGTGACGACGCAAAACCGCGCGAAACGCTGTCGCGCCGGTCGTTTCTGACTTTCGGCCTTGGGGCCGCCGCCGCTACCGCCACGACCTTGGCCACGTCGCCGGTCGAGGCCGCCGTGCGCGCCTTGCCCGAACGCGGACTGCACCTTTACAACGTCCACACCGGCGAGACCCTCAAGACCGTCTATTGGTCCCAGGGCCGCTATCTCACCAAGTCGCTGGTTCAGATCAACCGCTTCCTGCGCGACCACCGCTCGGGCGACGTGGCGCAGATGGACCCCCGGTTGCTGGACCTGATGCTGGCCGTGCACAAGAAGTTCAGCGGCAAGGGCGCCATCCATATCATCTCCGGCTATCGCTCGCCGGCGTCCAACGCGCTGCTGGTGTCCCAGACCGACGGCGTCGCCCACAACAGCCTGCACATGGCGGGAAAGGCGGTGGACATCCGCATCCCCGGCCAAAGCTGCAATATCGTCGGCCGCGCCGCCAAGTCGTTGCGCGCCGGCGGCGTCGGCACCTATCCGTCGTCCAACTTCGTCCACATCGACACCGGCCGCGTCCGTTCCTGGTAGGCGGGCTTAAGGCCGACCGCGCTCCAACAGCGGCTTGAGCCCCTCGACCGCCTGGGCGATTTTTTCCGCCGGCACCGAACGCAGGTCCATGCCCAGCCATCCGGCCGGCAACTCGAACATCCGTTCCTCGACGGGACCGACCTTGAGGTCGGACAAGGTCATCTCGACCTCAGAGGCCTTGCCGTTGCCTTCGGTCAACACACCCAACGCCCGCACCAGGATGTCCTCGCGCGTGAACCAGGCGTCACCGTCGAAACGCGCACCTTTGGGACCAGTGGCCGCCACCTTGTAGCGGGTGGCGCGGATGCTCCCGACGCTCTCTTCACGCAGGCGGCGACGGTCCACCGTCAGGGTGTCGATCCCGCCGGCCAAGGCTCCCACCGCCTGAAAGCCCAAGCCCACGTACCATCGTCCTGACGGCTTCATCAGATAGGCCGAATTGGTGTCGCGGCGCAAAAGGACGCTTTGTCCCCCGCCCGAAGTCCCGAAATCGCGCCGTTCCCGCCCTGGCGCATGCCACACCGACCCGCGATAGGTGCCTTTGTCTCCACGCACCACGAAATCGGCGGCATAAGACACCGGAACATCCAACAGGTCGATCGCACGCTCGGCCGCCGGTGCCGGCAAAGGCGCGAACATCATGGTCAATCCCACGGCCACCACCGCCATCAGACCCTTGCGCAGCATCCGTTTCCTCCCTGTCGCGCGGTTGTCGCCACCGCCCATTCAACCTCGGCATCATGGCGGGGATAAGGCCGGTATTAACCCCTAAAATCGCTATCGGCAAAGAAACACAGACGCTAGCATGAAAAACAGGACCACAGCCAAGAAGGACGAGCGGACGGACATGATCGCCCACAGCGTCGCCGATCAATTGCGGTTGATCGACCGTGCCGTCATCACCCTCACCCGCTCGACCGAGGCTTTGTTGCGGGCGACCGACGAGAACTCGCTGCTCGAGGACATCTGCCGCGTCGCCGTCGACGTCGCCGGCTACCGTCTGGCCTGGGTCGGCTATGCCCGCCACGACGCGCCGCTCAGCGTCACCCCAGTCGCCGTGGCCGGCCGCGGCCGTGCCTATCTGGACGAAATCTCGGTGTCCTGGGCCGACCACAATTTGGGCCACGGCCCCACCGGCAGCGCCATCCGTACCGGGATGGCCCAGGTGGTGCACGACATGGAGACCGACCCCCGTTTCGCCCCATGGCGGGACAACGCCCGCGCCTACGCCTTGCGTTCGGCCTTGGCCCTGCCGCTGGGCCAGGAGAACGAGCGCCTCGGCGCGCTGACCATCTACGCCGCCGAACCCGACGCCTTCGACCCCGACGTCATCCGCCTGATGGAAGACGTGGCCCGCAACCTCACCTACGGCATCGGCGCATTGCGGATGAAGGCCGAACACGAACGGGCCGTGCGCGATCTCGCGGAATCCGAGGAACGCTACCGTTCGCTGGTGGAACTGACCCCGGACCCTATCCTGGTCCATAGCCAAGGGACCATCGTGTTCGCCAACCATGCCGCGGCCAAGGTGTTCGCGGCGCCGGGAAAACGGCTGCTCGGCCTGCCGTTGCTGGAATTGCTGCACGAGGAAGCCCGCGAGGAAGTCGGGCGCCTGATCAAACGGCCGCCGACCCAGCGTCGCGTCAGCGAATACCGCATGAAGCGGCTGGACGGCAGCGAGTTCGAGGCCGAGATCGCCGCCACCACCATCACCTTCCACGGCCTTCCCGCCCGTATCCTGGTGATCCGCGACGTCACCGACCGCAAACAGGTGCACCAGCAACTGGTCCAGACCGCCAAACTGGCGACCCTGGGCGAGATGGCGGCCGGATTGGTGCACGAATTGTCGCAGCCTTTGAATATCATGCGCCTCACCGCCGAAGGCGCCCTGCTGTTCATCGAGCGCGGCAAGGCGACGCCGGAATGGCAGGCCGAACAGTTCCAGCAGATCGCCGACCAGGCCCAACGCACCGCCGAGATCATCGATGACATCCGCATTTTCTCGCGTCGCGACACCAGCCCGGTCCTGGTATTCGACGCGCTGGCGGCGGTGTCCTCGGCGCTCGGCGTGCTCGCGGGGCAATTACGGCCCGACGAGATCACCCTGGTCACCGACCTTCCCCCGCATCCGGTGCTGGTCCGGGGCCGTCCGGTGCAGTTGGAACAGGTGGTCATGAACCTGTTGTCCAATGCCCACCACGCGCTCAAGGAAAAACGCGAACGCGAGACCCCGGACAGCAACTGGTGCGCCAGCATCACCATCTCGGCCCGCCTGTCGGGACACAATCTGGTGGTTACCGTCTCCGACACCGGCCCCGGCATCCCACCGACCGTGCGGGCCCGTGTCTTCGAACCGTTCTTCACCACCAAGGAGGCCGGGCGCGGCACCGGGCTGGGCCTGTCGGTCAGCTTCGGCATCATCGCCGCCATGGGCGGCCGCCTCGAGGTGCTCGACCAGGGACCGGGCGCGTGTTTCGCCATCACCTTGCCCATCGACGAAGAAGGAACCCTGGTGTCCGAAGAGCTGAAAGACCGCTCCCTGACGGCAACAGCGGAAATCGACGGCCACATCATGGTGGTCGAGGACGAACTGACGGCCGGGGAAACCCTGGCCCGCTATCTTCAGGAACTGGGATACCGCGTCACCGTCTGCACCAGCGGCAACCAAGCCTATGAAAGCTTCATGGCCGACCCCGCGGACGTGGTCATCACCGATTTGCGCATGCCGGCCGGAGGCGGCGAGCAATTGGTGGAAAAATTGCGGGACTTCGACCCGCTGATGCCCATCGTCATCGTCACCGGCCACCTGGGCGCCACCGAACGGCTGGCGGAGAACCTGCAAGACGACCGCTGCGCCGTCCTGAAGAAGCCGGTGCCGCTTGGCCGGCTGGCGGACATCATCGCCACTTTCCTCAAGCCCCCAGCCGATTAGGGGCAATTCAGAACGGTTTTCGGTGGACCACACTCCCGGTCTGGCTATACTTTCCACGCACGGCAGACCGAAGGTCCACGCAGGGGAGAAGACCGATGAAAATCCTGGTCGCCGACGACCACAAGCTGGTTCGGGACGGATTGAAGCCCTTTCTTCAGGAACTCGCCCCCGACGTTGAAGTGCTTGACGCCGCCAACATGGACGAAGCGCTGGCCGCCGTCGCCGGTGCCGAAGGTCTTGGTCTGGTGCTGCTGGACCTGATGATGCCCGGCATGGACGGGCTCAAGGGGCTTGAGCTTCTGCGCGCCAAATGCCCCGACGTCCCGGTGGTGATCGTTTCCGGCTTCTCCAGCCGCGACCACGTGGTAGCCGCCGTCCAGGCCGGTGCCGCCGGCTTCATTCCCAAGACCGTCAGCGGCACCGCCATGGTCAACGCCCTGCGGCTGGTGCTGTCGGGCGAGAAGTATCTTCCCTCCTCGACCTTCTTCGAGGAACCGGGCAGCCAAATGAGCATGCCTTCGTCGATGACGATTCGACCGACAGGCGTGCCCGCGCCGTTCGACAAGCTGTCGCGCCGCGAGGCCGAGATACTGGCCCTGTTGGTGGAAGGACGCACCAACAAGGAAATCGCCTTGTGCCTGGATCTTCAGGAAATCACCATCAAGGTCCACCTGCGCAACGTGTACCGCAAGATCGGTGCCGCCAACCGCGCCCAAGCGGTGCGGATCGCCATGTCCTCTGGCTGGGTGCCGGCCGGCGCCGCCTGACATGGCCCCGGCACCGGGCCATGTTTCCGGCGCAGACTTCCCCTGTGGCAAGCTCCCCTTGCCTTGACGGTCATTTCGGAGGATTGTTGCGCCCTTCCACGTTTCGGACAGGGGCGATGGCCACCGTTTTTCTTGGTTTGGGGACCAATCTGGGCGACCGTGCCGCCAACCTGCGCACGGCGCTGACCGCGCTCAGCGACTTGGCCCGGATCGACGCGGTTTCCGCGATCTATGAAACCGCGCCGCTTTACGTGCTTGACCAGCCAGCCTTCCTCAACATGGCGGTCCGCGTCACCACCCCCCTCTCTCCGCGCGACTTGCTGATCGAGCTCAAGGCGCTGGAGAACGAGTTGGGCCGTGTCGCGTCGGTGCGTTACGGGCCGCGTCTGATCGACCTCGACATCCTGCTTTATGATGGCGTGGTGATGGACGATTCCGACCTGACCATTCCCCATCCCCGCCTGCATGAACGCCGTTTCGCCCTGGTGCCGCTGGCCGACATCGCCGCGGACCACGCCCATCCGGTGCTGGGACGCAATGTCGCCGATCTGCTGGCGGCACTGCCTTCCACCGACGACGTGTTGCCGTCGGCCGTCACCCTGGACTGACCTTTTCCAATCGAGGACCCGCCATGTTCGCCACCGATCCCGACGCCAAGCTGTACCGCATCCTGGTCCGCGATCTGGTGCTGAAATGCCTGATCGGCATCCACGCCCATGAATTGCTGGCCCCGCAAAGGGTCCGCATCAACGTCGACATGGGGGTGTTGGAACAGGCCGGCCCGCTGTCGGACGACATCGCCAACGTGGTTTCCTACGAGGACGTCATCGAGGGCATCAAGCGCATGCTGGCGCATGGCCACATCAACCTGGTGGAAACACTGGCGGAAAAGGTCGCCGAATTGTGCATGGCCGATCCCCGCGTCGCCTCGGTCCGGGTCAGGGTGGAAAAGCTGGACGTCTACGCCGAAGCGGCCTCGGTCGGTATCGAGATCGAACGCCGCCGCGACTGACCCGGCAAGGAAACCCGCAACCCCCTCTTGCCGCCATAAATACTTGCTGCCACTCTGATCCGTCGGCACGAACGGAACGGATGATGGTGGTACAGCGCGCGGAATTCAGGATTTGGGCGGCGGCGGTCTTGCTGGCCCTGGCATGCAGCACGGCATCCATATGGCAACTCCATGCCAGCCGTGAAGCTCATCTCCACGCAGCCGAACAACTGGCCCTGTCGCTGTCGAACGCGGCGGCCCAGCGCATCGCCGTTTCCTTGCGCAGCATGGACATGCTGCTGACCGAGGTGACGGAAAAGGTCAAGGACCCCGCCACCCTCCCCTCCGACCTGTCCACCACCTTGCGGACCAAGCTGGACGTGTTCCCTGAACTGGACAGCATCGGCCTGGTGGACGAGCAAGGTTGGCTGCGCCAGATCATTTATCGCGACGGCCCCAAGCGGATGGTGCCGGTGCACATCGCCGACACGCCGCATATCCGTGCCATGCAAGAAACCTGGCGCGAAGGCCGGCTGTTTTTGTCGCCGCCGGTGCCCGAGCTTTTCACCCTGACCCCGGTCATTCTGTTGACCCGTCCCTTGGTCGATTCCCAAGGGATTTTCCACGGCAGCGCCGGCCTTGCCGTCAAGACCGACTTCATCGATGCCGCCCTGGCCTCGGTCGTGCCCAAGGCGGGCGACGCGGCAGGGGCCTTTTCCCCGGACGGCGTCCTGTTCTCCCGCTTTCCCGTGGACAAACGCTTTACCGGCCGCAGCATCCGCGACAGCGGTCTTTTCCGTGCTTATACCGCGTCGTCGGGAACCGCCGGCACCGAACGCCGTGCCGTCAGCTTCTCTGACGGCATCGAACGCATCGTCGCCTTCACTCCGGTCCCCGGCTACGACGTCGTCGCCGCCGTCGGCATCGCACGCGCCAAGGTGCTTGACCGTTGGCAGCGGGAATTGTGGGTCCATGGCGGCATCCAATCCCTGTTCGCCGGCATCATTTTCGCGTTGGCTTTCCGTCTGTCGCGCTCGGAACGGCGGCGGCGCAAGGTCTCCAGCCAATTGCTGGCCAACGAGCGCGCCCATGTGGAGTTGCTCGAACGCGCGGTCAAGGAACGCACCGCCGAACTCAACACCTCGTTGGCGGCCTTGGCCGAGAACGAGGAACGGTTTCGCCGCATCGTCGACATTTCGCCGTTTCCTCTGGTGCTGACCCGGCGCGCGGACAACGGCGTGGTCTACATCAACGAACGCGCCTCGGAAACCTTCGGCGTCCCCCAGAACCAGGCTGCGGACAAGGTGGCCCCGAACTTCTGGGTTCACGCCGCCGACCGCGCCCACATGATCGACACGCTGACCGCCCAGGGCCTGATCCGCAACCAGGAAGCTCTCCTGAAGCGCGGAAACGGCGAAGCCTTCACCGCGTTGTTGTCGGCGGCAACCGTCACCCTTGGCGGGGAAGCGCTGGTGCTGACCGCCGTGTTGGACATCACCGAACGCAAGCGGCTGGAAGAGGATTTCGCCCGTTCGAACCGCGATCTGGAACAGTTCTCCTATGCGGTGTCGCACGACCTTCAGGAACCGTTGCGCATGGTTTCCAGCTATCTGGCGCTGCTTGAACGGCGTTACCGGGACCAACTGGATTCCGACGCCCACGAATTCATCGGCTTCGCTGTCGACGGCGCCCAACGCATGAGCCGGATGATCTCTGACCTGTTGGAATATTCCCGTGTGCATCGGCGCGGCAACCCGCTTGGCTCTGTTGATCTGAACGACGCCTTGAGCGACGCCCTGGCCAACCTGTCCACCGCCATCGCCGAAAGCGGCGCCCATGTCGAACACCAGCCGCTTCCCACCGTACAGGGCGACGCCAGCCAGTTGATGCGGGTATTCCAGAATCTGGTCGGCAACGCCATCAAATACCGCCGCCCGAACACGTCACCCACCGTCACCATCACCGCTGCCCAGGACGATGGCCAATGGGTGGTTTCCGTGGCCGATGACGGCATCGGCATCGACCCGGCGGCGACCGGCCGCCTGTTCCAGGTTTTTCAGCGTCTCAACCCCCGCGACGCCTATGAAGGCTCCGGCGTCGGCCTTGCCGTATGCCGCCGCATCCTGGAACGCCATGGCGGCCGCATCTGGGTGGATTCCGCCGGCGAAGGACAAGGCTGCACCTTCCGCTTCAGTATTCCGGCCATTCCGCCGACGACCGAAAACGAAGAAGGGGCCGCTGTCGCGACCCCTTGATCCCACGCGGCGCGGCGATCCTGGCGCTTACACCATGCCCAGCGCGGCCTTGTAAAGATCGAGCAACTGCTCGGTCTCCTCGCGTTCCTGCTCTTCCATGCGGCGCAGGGACACGATCTTGCGCATGATCTTGGTGTCGAAGCCCTGGGACTTGGCCTGGGAATAGACATCCTTGATGTCCGCAGCCAGCGCCTTCTTCTCTTCCTCAAGGCGCTCGATGCGCTCGATGAACTGGCGCAGCGCCTCGGCGGCGATCCCACCGATCTGGCTGTTGTTCTGGTCGTCGCTCATAAGGGAACCCCTCGGGTGGACATGAGGGTCCCGACCATAATTCCCCCCGCTTCTTGGATCAAGACGCATCTATCACACCGTTTCCGGCAACGTTTCCGCAAGAACACGGCACAAATATAAGGCCGACACCCCACATTCGATGAAATGAAAACAGGCTCTATAGGGCGCACACCCGACCTCATACAAAGAACACCCGAATGCTTAAGCCATATTCAATACAACAAAGATTCATCATAAATTTAGTTACGCACACAGTCAGCACCATAAAATGCAACCGTTATGAGAGAAAAAATACAGATCCCGCGCATTCTTTTGGTAGAGGACATCGCAGCCATGCGTCTCCTCATTCGCCAGATGCTGCGCAAACTGGGCATCGAACAGGTCTTCGAAGCATCAGACGGTTCATCCGCCCTCCACATCCTTCGTGAGCAACCGGTGGACGCCATCCTGTCCGACTGGAACATGATTCCCATGACCGGCCTGCAATTGCTGATGGCGGTGCGCGAGGAGCCGGAACACCGCCACCTGCCGTTCATCATGATCACCGGCCAGCACAGCACCGAGCATTTCGCCCGCGCCCGCGCCGCCGGGGTTTCGGGATATCTGGTCAAGCCGTTCGGGGCGGACAGGCTGGAACGGCAACTGACCCGCGTGCTGAACCTACGCCCTTAGCGCCCGGCTTACAGTTTCGACGTACGCCCGGCGAAACTGGATTTTGGCCTTTGGTATAAGCGGTGCGCCGAGCGACCTTTCCAATGCCCAGCCCCCCCCTCTCTCTGGATGGCTGACGGCGCGGGGTGAAACATGGGATCACAATAAGGCACATTCCGCCTGCGTTGGGGGCCGCGCCATGACCGAAACGTTCACCATCTTGCTGGTCGAGGACAGCACGCTGATGCGTTCCCTCATCCGTGACATGTTGCGCCCGGTCCAACACCTCACAGTGATCGAGGCCGCCAACGGCGCCGAGGCCCTGGACGTCCTGACCCGGCAACGGGTGGACGTCGTGCTGTCGGATTGGAACATGCAGCCCATGAACGGCCTGCAACTTCTGCAAACCATGCGCTCCGACCCGGCCCTGGCATCGACCCCGTTCATCATGATGAGCGGCGAACAGACACCGCAAACCATCAGCCATTCGGTGGCGGCCGGCGTCGCCGCCTTCCTGACCAAGCCGTTCGGCCGCGACCAGTTGGCCAGGGCCTTGACCCGCGTCATCACCGCCCGCTCGGCGGCCTGAGCCGACCCGACGGGCAGTCCATTGGCCTGGGGGGGGAATCAGCGCCCCTGCCGTGCCTTTTCCACCTTGCGCCATTTGGCGACGTTGCGATTGTGGTCGTCCAGGGTGCGGGCGAAAACATGCCCGCCCGAGCCGTCGGCGACAAAATAAAGGGCGTCGCTTTGCGCCGGGTTCAGCACCGCCTCGATGCTGGCGCGGCCGGGATTGGCGATGGGAGTGGGCGGCAAACCGTCGTGAACATAGGTGTTCCAAGGATGCGGGTTGTCGAGGTCGGAACGGGTCAACGGCCGGTCCAGAACGCCCAGACGCCCGGACACGCCATAGATTACCGTGGGATCGGATTGTAGCCGCATGCCCAATCGCAAACGGTTGAGGAAGACGGCGGCCACCAGCGGCCGTTCCGAGGCGATCGCGGTCTCGCGTTCGACGATCGAGGCCAGCACCAGCGCCTCTTCCTTGGTCTTGAGCGGCAGACCGGCGACCCGGCCGTTCCACGCCTGGTCCAGGGTCTGGCGCATGGACTTTTCCATGCGCGCCACCACGTCGTCGCGGGCGTCGCCGCGGGTCAGGTGCCACGTCTCGGGCAACAGGCCGCCCTCGGCCGGCTTGCGGGTGACGGTGCCGGCCAAATATTCCGCCCCCTCCACCTCGGCCAACACTTGGCGGACGGTCAGTCCCTCGGCGATGGTCAGCTTATGCACCACGGTTCGTCCCTCGGCCATCATGGTCATGGCGTCGATCGGGCGGACATGGGCGGGAAAGGCGTATTCGCCGGCTCTCAGCGACACTTGGCGCAGGCGGGCGCCGATCATGAAGGTGTAGGGATCGGGAACCACCCCCGCCGCCGCCAGTTGCCGGGCGATGGTCTCCAGCCCGGCTCCCTTGGCGACCACCAGATTGACGTCCTCGGCCAACGGGCCGGGCCCGGTGAAACGGCGATGCCCCTCAAGCCCGGCCCAGGTTCCGACGGCGACACCCAGCACCGCCAGCACGAACACCATCCTCAACAAGACGCGCATGGTTGCATCCCACAAAAGAAGAAAGGCCCCCAAGCGACGACGCCGGGGGCCCTTCCGATACCTGTCAACGCGGACCTTACGGAGCCTTGCCGAAGATCAGCGAAGCGTTGGTCCCGCCAAAGCCGAAGGAATTCGACATGGCGTAGTTGATCTCGCGCTTCTTGGCGACCTTGGCCACCAGGTCGATGTCGCAGCCCTCGTCCGGGTTGTCCAGGTTGAGGGTGGGCGGCGCCACCTGATCGCGAATGGCCAACAGCGAGAAGATCGCCTCGACCGCACCGGCGGCCCCCAACAGATGGCCGATGGCCGACTTGGTCGAGCTCATGGACACGGTGTTGACGGCGTTGCCGAACAGACGCTTGACCGCGCCCAGTTCGATGACGTCGCCCATGGTGGCCGTGCCGTGGGCGTTGATGTAGTCGATATCGCCCGGTTGCAGCTCGGCGCGCTTGAGCGCCGCCTGCATGGCGCGGAACGCGCCATTGCCGTCCTCGGCCGGGGCGGTGATGTGATAGGCGTCGCCGGACATGCCATAGCCGATCACTTCGCCATAAATCTTGGCGCCGCGGGCACGGGCATGCTCCAGTTCCTCAAGGACCAGGACGCCGGCGCCCTCGCCCATGACGAAGCCGTCACGATCCTTGTCCCACGGCCGCGACGCGGCCTGGGGCTCGTCGTTGCGGACGGTGGACAACGCCTTGCAGGAGGCGAAGCCGGCGATGCCCAGACGGCACACCGCGGCTTCGGCACCGCCGGCGACCATGACGTCGGCGTCGCCGAACATGATCAGACGGGCGGCATCGCCGATGGCGTGGGCACCGGTGGCGCAGGCCGTGACCACCGCGTGGTTCGGGCCCTTGAAGCCGTATTGAATGGAAACGTGGCCCGACACCAGATTGATCAGGGCCGACGGGATGAAGAAGGGCGAAACACGGCGCGGGCCGTTGTCCTTCAGCGTCAGGGCGCCCTCGGCAATGGCCGGAAGGCCACCGATGCCGGAACCGATCATGACGCCGGTGCGTTCGCGTCCTTCGTCGTCCTCGGGAGTCCAGCCGGAATCGGCGATGGCTTCCTGAGCGGCGGCGAGGCCGTAAACGATGAAGTCGTCCATGCGGCGACGTTCCTTCGCCGGGACGACCTTGTCCAGATCCAGTTCACCCTCGCCGGTGCCGCGCGGGATGACGCCGGCAACCTTGGCTGCCAGATCGGAAACGTCAAAATGCTCGATGGCGCGGATACCCGATTCGCCATTGATGAGGCGCTTCCAGGTGTGTTCGACGCCGCAGCCCAGCGGGCTGACGATGCCGAGGCCGGTGACGACAACACGTCTCATGCGAAGGTCCCGTTTCTGTACTTAGAAAAAGGGCGCCGTCCCCTGCGGGTGCGGCGCCCCAAGCCAACCTTTACGCGGCCTTCGAGATGAAGTCGATCGCGTCCTTGACGGTCAGGATCTTCTCGGCAGCGTCATCGGGGATTTCGCAGCCGAATTCTTCCTCGAAAGCCATGACCAGCTCGACAGTGTCGAGGCTGTCGGCGCCCAGGTCGTCGATGAAGCTGGCGTTCTCGGTCACCTTGGCCTCTTCCACGCCCAGGTGCTCGACAACAATCTTCTTAACCCGCTCGGCGACGTCGCTCATTGTGAATTCCCTCGGAAGTCTTATGGTGCCAGTTTGTGAACCAGGGTCCCGCGACCGGTGGCGCAAAGCCCCCGAACCGGCGGAAAGTGGCCCGTACCTAACATACTTTTTTGCCCGTGACCAGCACTGGAACACCAGTCCTGGGGTTTAGGCCGCAACATGTGGGGAGCAAGACGGCCGAACCGCCTTGCTCCCCGCAGGTTTCCTCAGATCATGGCCATGCCGCCGTTGACGTGCAGGGTCTGGCCGGTGACATAGGCCGCCTCGGCCGAAGCCAGATACAGCACGGCCGCGGCAATTTCTTCGGACGTGCCCATGCGGCCCGCCGGGATCGAGGCGTTGATGCGGGCCTTCTGGTCGTCGTTCAACTCGTCGGTCATGGCGGTGGCGATGAAGCCCGGCGCCACGGCGTTGACGGTGATGTTGCGGCTGGCGACTTCCTGGGCCAACGACTTGGTCAGGCCGATCATGCCGGCCTTGGAGGCGCAGTAATTGGCCTGGCCGGGATTGCCGGTGACGCCGACGATCGAGGTGATGTTGACGATACGGCCCGACCGGCGCTTCATCATGCCCTTGACGGCGGCGCGACACAGACGGAAGGCGGCGGTCAGGTTGACGTTGATCACCGCATCCCAGTCTTCGTCCTTCATGCGCAGGATCAGGCCGTCCTTGGTGATGCCGGCGTTGTTGACCAGGATGTCGAGCGAGCCCATGGCCGCCTCGGCGTCCTTGGCCAACTGCTCTACCTCTTCCGGCTTGGACAGGTTGGCGGGCAGCACGTGGACGCGGCTCCCCAATTCGGCGGCCAGGGTGTCCAACGCCTCGCGACGGGTGCCGTGGATGGCGACGGTAGCGCCGGCGCCATGCAGGGCCTTGGCGATGGCGCCGCCGATGCCGCCCGAGGCGCCGGTGACCAAAGCGGTCTTGCCGGTCAGATCGAACATGTGATGATCCCCCTTACTGAGAAGCCAGGAAGGCTTCGATGTCGGCCGGCGTGCCCACGGCGACGCCGGACAATTCCTTGTCGATGCGCTTGGCCAGCCCCGACAGCACCTTGCCCGAGCCCAGTTCGACCAACTGGGTGACGCCCTGCTCCTTCATATAAAGGACGCCTTCGCGCCAGCGCACGGTGCCGGTGACCTGACGCACCAGCAGATCGCGGATGGTCTCGGGCTCCGACACGGCGGACGCCACCACGTTGGCCACCACCGGCACCTTGGGCGCCTTCATATCGACCTTGGCCAGGGCCTCGGCCATGGCATCGGCGGCCGGCTGCATCAGGGCGCAATGGAAGGGGGCGGACACCGGCAACAGCACGGCGCGCTTGATGCCCTTTTCCTGGGCGATCTTGATGGCGCGCTCGACCGCTTCCTTGTGACCCGACACCACCACCTGGCCGGCACCGTTGTCGTTGGCCGCCTCGCACACCTGGCCCCCTGCCGCCTCGGCGGCGATTTCCTTGGCCTGCTGGAATTCGGCGCCCAGCAACGCGGCCATGGCGCCGACACCCACCGGAACCGCCTTTTGCATGCTCTGACCGCGCAGCTTCAACAAGCGCGCGGTGTCGGACAGCGAGAAGGTGCCGGCGGCGGCCAGGGCGGAATATTCGCCCAAGGAATGGCCGGCGACGAAGGTGGCCGCCTGGGACAGGTCCAGCTTGCCCTGACCTTCGAGGATGCGGACCACCGCCATGGATACCGCCATCAGCGCCGGCTGGGCGTTCTCGGTCAGCGTCAGCTCGTCGTCGGGGCCTTCGAACATCAGCTTGCTGAGGTTCTGCTTAAGCGCCTCGTCCACCTCTTGGAAAACGTGACGGGCCTCGGCGAAAGCCTCGGCCAACTCGCGGCCCATGCCGACCGCCTGAGAACCCTGGCCCGGAAAGACGAATGCGCGCGACATGGGAATATCCTTCGGCTAACGGAAACTGGCGGAAGGAAAAGGGACTTCCCCTCCCCCTGTCAAGCGGATAAGGGCACAGCACGCTCTGGCCAGCACAGCGGCACAATATGGTCTCCACCGCCCCCGCGCGACCGCGTCCAGAGAAGCACCGCACCCCGATACACCCCTAATGATGTGAAAAATTTGAAATCACACAATCTTTGATTTACGCCAGCCACCCACTCTTTTACATTGTTATGATTCGCAATAACAACGCGTTTTGCGAGACATTCACGTTGGAGAGGGAGTTCCCATGACCACTCAATCCACCGCCACCACCGACATGACCCTGACCGTCGCCGCCCAGGGTCCATACTTGGCCGCCACCTATCTCAAACTCGCCGCCATCGCCTACAGCGACGAAAAAGCGGTGTTCGGCACCGCCGCACTGAAGGCCGTGACACAGGCAATTCCCACGCTGCCGTCCGTGACGGTTCCGGGCAACGCCGACCAGTCGGGCACACTGACCTATGAATGGGGCGCCGCCTCCGAACTGGACGCCAATCTGGCCTTCGCCGTCAGTTGCAAGAGCACGGCCGGAATCCCGCAATTCGCCGTCGTCGTGCTGCGCGGCACCGACGTGGGCACCGACGACCCCGGCGTATTCAAGCAGATCTGCGAGGATTTGCGTTGCGACAAACAACTGGACTGGGGCGCCACGGTTTCGGCGCTGAGCACCGACACCGATCTGCCGTCGGCGGTCGATCAGCCTTATGACCACCCGGCCATCGCCTTGGGCACCGCGCGGGGCCTGCAAAAAATTCTGTCGATGCCAGCCTCCGACGGCTCCACCATCGCCACATGGGTTCAGCACTTCATCAACAACAATTCTGGCGTCCCAGTGGTGGTCACCGGCCACTCGTTAGGCGGCTGCCAGACCATCGTGCTGGCCCAGTACCTGGCACAGACTGTGGCCGGCTCACCCGTCCTGGTCTCGCAGCCCTGGGCGCCACCGACCCCGGGCAACCAGGCCTTCGCCACCCTTTACGACGCCACCTTCGATACGCGCAGCTTCCTGTGGTGGAACACGCTGGATATCGTCCCCAACGCTTTCCAGAACATGGCCGGCATCCCGACGCTGTGGGACAACATCACCATGAACGATGCCGAGAAGCTGGCCTTCGCCGGAATCAACGACGCGCTGACGCTCTCGCAATGCACCTACGCCCAGTCGGCGGCGACCACGACCAGGCTCGTCGGCCTGCAGCCCGCTTCCGGCACCGACTGGGGCCGAGAACTGTGCGTGCAGCATTTTCCGCCCATGTACGAGCAATTGCTGAGCCAGAACACCAACGTCTGGAGCTATGCCGGCATCCCAACGGCCAGCTGATCCCGAACAGAGCCGCGAAACGCTTGCGTCGGCGGACTTTTCATGTATATTCCGCCGCTTCATCCCTTGCCGGCACTCCCCTCGGGAGGGTCGGCTATGCCCATTCCCCATGGTGGGGCGTGGGAAGAGAAAAGCCAGAAGGGTTCAGACGAATGCCTTTGTATGAATGCGTGCTCCTCGCACGTCAGGAAGTTTCGGCCCCGCAGGTCGAAGCCCTGGTCGAGGAATTCTCCAATGTGCTGGCTCAGGGCGGCGGTTCCGTCGCCAAGAAGGAATTCTGGGGCCTGCGCAACATCGCCTACCGGGTCAAGAAGAACCGCAAGGCGCACTACGTCCTGCTGAACATCGATTCGCCCTCCGCCGCCGTCAAGGAGATGGAGCGCCAGATGTCTTTGAACGAAGACGTCCTGCGTTACCTGACCGTCCGCGTCGAGGAACTCGAGGAAGGCCCGTCGGCCATGATGCAGGCCAAGAACAGCCGCGACGACCGTCCGCGCCGCGAAGAACGCGGCCCGCGCGAGGATCGCCCCCGTGAAGACCGTCCGCGTCGCGCCGAGGGAGGTGAGTGATGAGCGAGATCAAGACCGAACGTCCGCGTGCCGCCGCCGGCGCCCGCCGTCCGTTCTTCCGTCGTCGGAAGACCTGCCCGTTCTCCGGCGCCAACGCGCCGAAGATCGACTATAAGGACACCAAGCTGCTGAGCCGCTTCATCTCCGAGCGCGGCAAGATCGTGCCGAGCCGCATCACCGCGGTTTCGGCCAAGAAGCAGCGCGAACTGGCCCAGGCCATCAAGCGCGCCCGCTTCCTGGGTCTGCTGCCCTACGTGGTGAAGTAAGACCCGGTCCGATGGTGTTCTGCCGGTGAATCGGCAACTCGGCCTTGGACTGGCGGCGGGATTGCTTTCAGCAACCCTATTCCTGTCGCTGGCGAAAGGCATCGCTTTGGGTGCCGTGCTGTCCTATGCCGCGCCGCTTCCGCTGATGATGGCGGGATTGGGGTTGGGCACGGGAGCTTTGGTCGCCGCCGGGCTGGCGGCAATGGTCGCGGTGGCGGCGGTGGTCGGGCCTTTTTCCGCCCTGCCTTACGCCATCGCGGCGGTTCTGCCGGCCGCGATCGTGACCAACAGGGGGCTGTTGTGGCGTCAAGCCGACGACGGTTCCGTGCACTGGTACCCGCCGGGACTTGTCCTGGCGTGGCTGACCGCAGCCGGTCTGACGCTGATGCTTTGCGGCTCTGCGTTGTTGGCTGGCCGCCCCGAAGGGGTCGAAGGCAGCGTGTCGAGTATCTTGACCGCAGCCCTTGACCTGATGGCCGCCCATCTTCCCGCCAACCAGCGGGAAGCGGCGGTGGCGCTGTGGACGCCGCTGTTTCCCGCCATGATCGTCGGATCGTGGTTGGTGATGTCGGCGGTCAACGCCTGCGGGGCGCAGGGTTTGCTGGTCCGCATGGGCCATGCGCGCCGGCCGTCGCCGGCCTATCGGGAGCTGTGGCTCCCCGACTGGCCGGTAATGGGCTTGGTGATCATGGCGGTGCTGGCCATCCTGGCGGACGGGGACTTGGCATATGTCGCGGCCAGCGCCGCGGCGGTGCTGTTGCTCCCCTTCCTGTTCCTGGGGCTGGCGGCCATCCACCGCTGGGCCAAGGGGCGGACCAACGCGGGACTGGTGCTCGCGACGGCATACGGGTTGTTGCTCCTGGCTTTCGGCTTTGCCGCTCCGGCGGTGGTCGGGCTGGGGCTGGCAAGGTTCTGGACGATGAGGTTCCGCCGCCCGCGAAGCGGCGGCGGTATGGAGGAATAAATGGAAGTCATCCTGCTCGAGAGGATCGAGAAGCTCGGTCAGATGGGCGACGTGGTCAAGGTCAAGCCTGGCTTCGCCCGTAATTTCCTGCTGCCCCAGAAGAAGGCGCTGCGCGCCAACAAGGACAATCTGGCCTTCTTCGAAAAGCAGCGCACCCAGCTTGAGGCCATCAACCTCAAGCGCCGTGACGAGGCTCAGGCCGTCGCCGCCAAGATGGAAGGCCTGAAGGTTCTGATGGTCCGCCAGGCCGGCGAAGGCGGTCAGCTCTATGGTTCGGTGTCCGGCCGCGACGTGGCCGAGGCGGTCAAGGCCGCCGGCTACACCATCGAGCGCAACCAGGTCAACCTGGAGAGCCCGATCAAGACCCTGGGGTCCTACCCGGTCCGCGTCGCCCTGCACCCGGAAGTGTCGGTCCTGGTCACCGTGACCGTCGCCCGTTCGCAGGAAGAAGCCGAGCGCGCCGCCGCGGCCGCCGTCGAAACCGAAGCCGAAGCCGAAGTCGAAGTCGAAGCCACCGAAGAGGTCGCCGAGATCGAAGCCGAGGACGAGGTCGAGGCGACCGAAGCCGAAGAGACCCCCGAGGCCTAAGGCTTCGGACCTCGTCGGTTCAGGACTTGTTTCGCCAGGCGCCGGAGGGGCATTCCCCCTCCGGCGCCTTCGCGCGTCCGCATGGCGCCCCATCCCCTAAGCCCTGAACATCTGTTTTCCTGAGCTCAGCCATGCCCCCGAGAGGGGCTAGGCTGTCGCGGCGCCGTCTG
The DNA here is from genome assembly GCF_011022235.1 of Magnetospirillum aberrantis SpK. GTDB lineage: Bacteria > Pseudomonadota > Alphaproteobacteria > Rhodospirillales > Magnetospirillaceae > Magnetospirillum > Magnetospirillum aberrantis. The sequence continues at coordinate 72,794 of NZ_JAAIYP010000035.1, forward strand.
CTAACGTGCCGCCCCATGTCCGCCCAGATTCCCGACGCCACCGGAGAAACCCCCGGCTTTCGCACGCCGCCCCATAATTACGAGGCGGAACAGTCGCTGCTGGGCGCCATCTTGCTCAACAACCGCGCTTTCGAGCGGGTGTCCGAATTCCTGCGTGCCGAACATTTCGCCGATCCGGTTCATGGCCGCATCTACGCCGCCTGCGGCAAGCTGGTCGAACGCGGCCAGATCGCCGACCCGGTGACGCTCAAGACCTATTTCGACCATGACGGCGGCCTGGCCGAGATCGGCGGTCCGCAATATCTGGCGCAATTGGCCGAATCGGTGGTGTCGATCATCAACGCCGCGGATTACGGCAAGCTGATCCACGACCTGCACCTCAGGCGCGAACTGATCGCCATGGGCCAGGACATGGTCAACGAGGCGTTCGACGTTCAGATCGAGCGCCCGGCCATGGAGCAGATCGGCACCGCCGAGGCCAAGCTTTACGAACTGGCCACCACCGGCGAGACCGAAGGCGGCTTCGAAGCCTTCGGCGCCGTGCTGATCGAAACCGTCAAACAGGCCGAGGCGGCGCACAAGCGCGCCGGCAAGCTGTCGGGCGTGCCCACTGGGCTGGTTGACATGGACCAACGCCTGGGCGGCCTGCATCCGTCGGATCTGCTGATCCTGGCCGGCCGTCCGTCCATGGGCAAGACCTCGCTGGCCACCAACATCGCCTTCAACGCCGCCAAGGCCTATCGCGAGGAAATCGACGCGGTGGGCAACAAGAAGGCGGTGGACGGTGCGGTGGTCGCCTTCTTCTCGCTGGAAATGTCGTCGGAACAACTGGCCGGCCGTATCCTCGCCGAACAGGCGGAAATCTCGTCGCACAAGATTCGCCAAGGCGAGATGAGCAACGAAGAGTTCGAGCGTCTGGTGGTCGCCGCCCAGGAATTGAACAAGCTGCCGCTTTATATCGACGACACCCCGGCGCTAACCATTTCGGCGGTTCGGACTCGCTCCCGCCGGCTCAAGCGTCAGCACGGCCTCGGGCTGGTGGTGGTGGACTACCTGCAATTGCTGCGCGGCAGCGCAAGCCATTCGGAGAACCGCGTCCAGGAAGTGTCGGAAATCACCCGCGGCCTGAAGGCGCTGGCCAAGGAACTGGACGTCCCGGTCATCGCCCTGTCGCAGCTGTCGCGCGCCGTCGAACAGCGCGAGGACAAACGCCCACAGCTTTCGGACCTGCGCGAATCGGGCTCGATCGAACAGGACGCCGACGTGGTGATGTTCGTCTATCGCGAACAATATTACCTGGAACGCGGCGAGCCAGGCCGCCGGCCCGAGGAATCCGAGGAAAAGTTCAACGAACGCTACGATTCGTGGCACAAGCGACTGATGGAAGTGGTCAACACCGCCGAAGTGATCATCGCCAAGCAGCGTCACGGCCCGGTCGGCACCGTCCGTCTGTCGTTCCAGGGCGAGTTCACCAAGTTCGGCAACCTGGACACCCACCACAGCCACGACGAGCCCGGCTTCTGATGACCGCTTACGACCGTGCCCCCGCTTTCCTGACCATCGACGTCGGCGCCGTGGTCGCCAATTGGCGCCTGATCCGCGACCGGGTCGGCCCCGGCTGTGAAGCCGCCGCCGTGGTCAAGGCCGATTGCTACGGCCTGGGCGCCGAACGCATCGTCCCCGGTTTGGCCGCCGCCGGCTGCCGGACCTTCTTCGTCGCCACCATCGACGAAGGCATCGCCATCCGCAAGGTGCTGCCGCGCGAGGTGACCGTCGCCATACTGGGCGGGCCGCTGCCCGGTGCCGCCGCCGACTTGGCCGAACACGCGCTGACGCCGGTGCTCAACAGTCTGGACCAGATCGGATTGTGGGCCGGCTACGCCGCCGCCACCGGAAGCCGGCTCAAGGCCGCGCTGCACCTCGACACCGGCATGAGCCGATTGGGCCTCGACGCTCCGGCCGTCGCCATGCTGGCCGCCGATCCCGCCTTGCTGAACGGCATCGATCCGATCCTGGTGATGAGCCACATGGCCTGCGCCGACGAGACGGGACACCCCAAGAACCGCCAGCAATTGACCGCTTTCCAGACGTTGTCGGGACAGTTGGGCCTGCCCGCGCGGCGCAGCCTGGGGGCGTCGTCCACGATTTTCCTGGGACCCGACTACCATTTCGACCTGGTCCGTCCCGGCGCGGTGCTGTACGGCCTGAACCCTACCCCCGACCAAGCCAATCCCATGGCCGCCGTGGTCGCCCTGCACGCCCGTATCTTACAGGTCCGTGACGTTGACTCCCCCATGACCGTTGGCTATGGTGCCACCCACTCTGTTCGGGGCAAGGGACGCGTTGCGGTGGCCGCCTTGGGCTACGCCGACGGCGTTTTCCGTTCGCTGGGAAACAGTGGTTTCGGCGTGATCGAAGGGGAGCGCGTGCCGGTCGTGGGACGGATTTCAATGGATCTGACCACCTTTGACGTCAGCGCGCTGGCGCCCGAACAGGCGCGCCCCGGCGCGCTGATCGAAATCATCGGCCCGCACCAAGCCGCCGACGATCTGGCCGCCCAGGGCGGAACCATCGGGTACGAGGTGTTGACCGCCTTGGGCCGGCGTTATCTCAGAACATACCAGGGCGAGGTCGTGTAATGGAGTTCGTCGCCACCGTCGGCCGCGTCTTCCTGGCCTTCCTGTCCCATGTGGGGCGCCTGTCGGCGTTCACCGGCACCGCCGTATCGCACATCGTCCGTCCGCCCTTTTATCCGCGCCTGATCATGCGTTCGATGGTCGAGATCGGCTATTACTCGCTGCCGGTGGTGGGGCTGACCGCGGTATTCACCGGCATGGTGCTGGCGCTGCAATCCTATTCCGGTTTTTCCCGCTTCGCCGCCGAGGGCGCGGTAGCGACCGTGGTGGTGTTGTCGGTGACCCGCGAATTGGCGCCCGTGCTGGCCGGCCTGATGGTGGCGGGCCGCATCGGCGCCTCGATGGCCGCCGAGATCGGCACCATGCGCGTGACCGAGCAGATCGACGCGCTGAGCACGCTGTCCACCAACCCGTTCAAATATCTGGTGGCGCCACGCCTGCTGGCCGGCTTCCTGATGGTGCCGTGTCTGGTGCTGGTGGCCGACATCATCGGCGTGTTCGGCGGCTACATCGTCGGCGTCTACAAGCTGGGCTTCAACCCCTCTTCGTACATCAGCCGCACCTGGGAATACCTGGAACCGCTGGACGTCATCTCGGGCCTGACCAAGGCCGCGGTGTTCGGCTTCCTGATCTCGCTGATGGGCTGCTACCACGGCTATTATTCGCGTGGCGGCGCCCAGGGCGTGGGTGCGGCCACCACCAATTCGGTGGTGTCTGCGGCAATCCTGATCCTGGTGTTCAATTACGTCATCACCGCCCTGTTCTTCGGCAAGTGAGTGCCATGACCGACGCCCCCCAGCCGAAAATCCAACTGAACGACGTCCACAAGGCCTTCGGCCCCAAGGTGGTCCTGGACGGCATCGACCTTTCCGTGGCCCGAGGCGAATCGGTGGTCATCATCGGCGGCTCCGGCACCGGCAAGTCGGTGCTGCTGAAATGCATCCTGGGCCTGCTTAGGCCCGAGCGCGGGTCGATCCGCATCGACGGCGAGGAAGTGGTGGGCCTGCGCGGCAAGAGCCGCGAGCGCGTGCTCAACCAGTTCGGCATGCTGTTCCAGGGCTCGGCTCTGTTCGACAGCCTGAAGGTCTGGGAAAACGTCGCCTTCGGCCTGATCCAGGGCCGCAACATGCCGCGCCAGCAGGCCAAGGACATCGCCATCGAAAAGCTGGCGGCCGTGGGATTGGCCGAATCGGCCGGCGATCTTTTCCCGTCGGAACTGTCGGGCGGCATGCAAAAGCGCGTCGGGCTGGCCCGCGCCATCGCGTCGAGCCCCGAGATCATCTTCTTCGACGAGCCGACCACCGGCCTTGACCCGATCATGGCCGACGTCATCAACGACCTGATCGTCAAGTGCACCAAGGAATTGGGGGCGACGGCGCTGTCGATCACCCACGACATGGCCTCGGCGCGCAAGATCGCCGACCGCATCGCCATGCTGTACAAAGGCCGCCTGATCTGGGTGGGACCGGCCAAGGACATCGACCATTCCGGCAACGAATTCGTCGACCAGTTCATTCATGGCCGGGCCGATGGTCCGATCAAGATGGAACTCAGGGCGTAAGTGTCCAAATCCGCTCCCCGCTTCGTCTGCCAGGAATGCGGTGCCGTCACCGTCCGCTGGGCCGGCAAATGCGACGCCTGCGGCGCCTGGAACTCCATCGCCGAGGAAAAAGCCCGTGAAAGCACGCCCAAGGGATTGGGCGGAAAACCCGGCCGCAAGATTGAATTCGTCGGTCTGGACGGCGCCACGGTGGCCGACCGCCCCCGCCTGTCGACCGGTATCGGCGAATTGGATCGGGTGTGCGGCGGCGGTCTGGTCGCCGGGTCGGCATTGCTGGTGGGGGGCGATCCCGGCATCGGCAAGTCCACGCTCTTGACCCAGGCCACGGCGGCGCTGTCGGCGCAGGTGCCGGTGGTCTATATCTCGGGCGAAGAAGCGGTGGACCAGGTTCGCCTGCGCGCCCGCCGGCTGGGATTGGCCAAGGCACCGGTGCAATTGGCCTCGGCCACCTCGTTGCGCGACATCGTCCAGACCTTGGACAGCGCCGACGCGCCGGCGGTGGTGGTGATCGATTCCATCCAGACCATGTACGCCGACAACGTCGAGGCGGCACCCGGCACCGTCAGCCAGGTGCGCATCTGTGCCCACGAATTGATCCGGCTGGCCAAACGGCGCGGCTTCATCCTGTTCCTGGTCGGCCACGTCACCAAGGAAGGCACCATCGCCGGCCCGCGCGTGCTGGAGCACATGGTGGACACCGTGCTGTATTTCGAAGGCGACCGCGGCCACCAGTTCCGCATCCTGCGCGCGGTCAAGAACCGCTTCGGCGCCACCGACGAAATCGGCGTGTTCGAGATGACCGACGGCGGCCTGACCGAAGTGCTGAACCCGTCGGCACTGTTCCTGGCCGAACGGCGCGGCAACGTCTCGGGATCGTGCGTCTATGCCGGGGTCGAAGGCACGCGGCCCATGCTGGTGGAAATCCAGGCGCTGGTGGCCCCAAGCACCCTTTCCAGCCCCCGGCGCGCAGTGGTGGGATGGGATTCCAACCGCCTGTCGATGGTGTTGGCGGTGCTGGACGCGCGATGCGGGCTTGCTTTGTCGGGCAATGACGTTTATCTGAACGTCGCCGGCGGCCTTCGCATCACCGAGCCCGCCGCCGATCTTGCGGTCGCGGCCGCGCTGGTCTCTTCGGCCACAGACGTTCCCGTTCCCGCCGACATGGTGGTGTTCGGCGAGATCGGTCTTTCCGGCGAGGTCCGCGCCGTGGCCCAGGGCGACGCCCGCCTGAAGGAGGCGGCGAAGCTGGGGTTCGCGCAAGGCCTGGTGCCGGCGAGCCCGCGCAAGGGAAAGGCTGGGGCCGCAGGCCCGCTGGCGATTCGCCCGATCGGGCATTTACAGGACCTGTTGGGGCTGTTCCGCCCCGGCCAGTGATAAGGTTGGTGGGCCGACTGGCCCGCTAAGGACGACCGGAAGACGACGAAAGAGCTGCCTGCCATCATGGGCAATTTCACTGCCGTTGACATCATTGTCGCCGTCGTCATGCTGGGATTGGCGGCATTCTCGTTCTTCCGTGGATTCGTCCATCAGGTGCTGGCCATCGGCGCCTGGATCGGCGCGATAGCAGCCACCTTCTACGGCTTCCCCCTGGTGCGGCCGTTCTTTCGTTCCCATATCGATTCAGCGCTGGGCGCGGACCTCGCCACCGGCATCGTCTTGTTCCTGGTGTCCCTTTTGGCGCTGTCCATCCTGACCAAGGCGGTGTCCGACCGGGTACGGCGTAGCGCGCTCAACAGCGTGGATTCGTCGCTGGGCTTCGTGTTCGGGTTGTGTCTGGGGGCCGGCTTGCTGAGCTTGGCGTTCCTGTTGCTGACCATGGTGGCGGGGACCGACCTGCCCGACTGGCTGGCCAACGCCAAGACCCGACCGTGGCTGGAACGTGGCGCCGGCATGATCCGTGGCGTAGCGCCCGAGAATTTCGGCTCTGCCGAACACAAGACCAACGAAATCACGGGTCAAGCCCGTGACCTGATGGAGGCGGAACAACAGTTCCGCCAGATCGTTTCTCCGGCCCCAGCCCCCGCGCCGGCCGAGGACGCCCCCGCCCAGGCGAAACCGGGCGAACCGCCGGCCAAGAAGCCGGCGAAAGGCTATGACAAGGAAAGTCGGGGCCAGATGGACCGGCTGTTCCAGACCAACCAATGATGCGAACGGCGGCACCCATGCTCACCACCAATCCCTTCGACGACGACCATCTGCGCGAGGAATGCGGCGTCTTCGGCATTCACGGCCATGCCGAGGCGGCCGCCCTGGTGGCGCTGGGCCTGCACGCGCTGCAACATCGCGGCCAGGAAGCGGCCGGCATCGTCTCGTATGACGGCGAGCATTTCCACAACCACCGCGACCTGGGCCATGTGGAGGATTGCTTCGGCAACGAGGCGGTGATCCGCAAACTCAAGGGCAACAACGCCATCGGCCATGTGCGCTATTCCACCACCGGCGAGACGTTGCTGCGCAACGTCCAGCCCTTGTTCGCGGAAATGGAGTTCGGCGGTCTGGCCCTGGCCCACAACGGCAACCTGACCAACGCCGCCGCGTTGCGTCGCCAGTTGGTCAAGCGCGGTTGCCTGTTCCAAAGCACCACCGATACCGAGGTGATCGTCCACCTGATCGCCATCAGCCTTTATTCCACCGTCGAGGACCGGCTGATCGACGCGTTGCGCCAGATCGAAGGGGCCTATTCGCTGGTGTGCCTGACCAAGAACGGCCTGGTCGGCGTGCGCGACCCCCTGGGCATCCGGCCGCTGGTGATCGGCAAGCTGGGCTCGTGCTGGGTGCTGGCGTCCGAGACCTGCGCGCTGGACATCATCGGCGCCGAATTCGTGCGCGACGTCGAACCGGGCGAGATCGTCATCATCACCGACGAAGGCATCCGCTCGCTCAAGCCGTTCGGCGGCCGCACCAGCCGTTTCTGCATCTTCGAGTACATCTACTTCGCCCGCCCCGACTCGATCATGGAAGGCACCAGCGTCTACGACGCGCGCAAGCGCATCGGCGCCCAACTGGCCCGCGAAAGCGGCATCGCCGCCGACGTGATCGTGCCGGTGCCCGATTCCGGCGTGCCGGCGGCCATCGGCTTCGCCACCGAATCGGGCATCCCCTTCGAATTGGGCATCATCCGCAACCATTATGTGGGCCGCACCTTCATCCAGCCGACCGACCGCACCCGTCATGCCGGCGTCAAGATGAAGCACAACCCCAACCGCGCCATAATCGCCGGGAAAAGGGTGGTCCTGGTGGACGATTCCATCGTGCGCGGCACCACCAGCCGCAAGATCGTCGAACTGGTGCGTCAGGCCGGCGCCACCGAGGTGCACATGCGCATTTCGTCGCCGCCCACCAGCTTCCCATGCTATTTCGGCATCGACACCCCCGAACGCGACAAGCTGTTGGCGGCACGCTACGACGTCGAGGGCATGGCCAAGCTGATCGGCGTCGACTCCTTGGCCTTCATCTCCATCGACGGCCTTTACAAGGCGGTCGGCGACGACGCCCGCAACAACGGCGCCCCGCAATATTGCGACGCCTGCTTTACCGGCGACTATCCGGTGGAACCCACCGATTACATGGACAAGGAAGAAGCCTGATGGGACGTCTGGACGGCCGTTTGGCCCTGGTCACCGGCGCGTCACGCGGCATCGGCTATGCTGTCGCCAAGCGCTTCGCCGCCGAAGGCGCCACCGTCATCTGTCTGGCCCGCACCATCGGCGCGCTTGAGGAACTGGACGACGAGATCAACGCCCAAGGCGCGGGCAAGGCGGTGCTGGTGCCCCTCGACCTGCGCCGCTTCGACGAAATCGACCAGATGGCCGCCGCGCTTTACCAGCGTTTCGGCAAGCTCGACATCCTGGTCGGCAACGCCGCCGACATCGGCGGCGGCCTGGCCCCCATCGGCCATGTGGACCAGAAGCATTTCCAGGAAGCGGTCGACGTCAACATCACCGCCACCTACCGGCTGATCCGGGCGTTGGACCCGCTGTTGCGCATGTCGGATACGGGCCGCGCCATGTTCGTCACCGACAATCTGGCACACGGCGCCCAGCCGTTCTGGGGCGTCTACGCCGCCGGCAAGGCGGCCATGGAAGTGTTCGTCAAGACCTGGGCGGCCGAGGTCGAGCGCATCAGCAATCTGCGGATCAATCTGATCGATCCCGGAACCGTCGATACCCGCCTGCGCGACATCGCCTTTCCCGGCGAAGACAAAAGCAAGCTGATCAAGCCCGACCAGATCACCGACATCTTCGTCGAACTGGCCGATCCGGACTGCACCCGTCACGGTGAAACCGTTCCGGCGCGCTAAAGCATCGGGCGAAGGCCGGTTGACCGTATCCCGGCACTGGCTCATGCTACACGGACGGGTACGGAGCGTTGCCCGCCGCGCGAGCGGTGGGCGCTGGGGTCAACGCGCGGAGGAAGGCCGAGCGCCGACAGACGCGCCGACGAGGGCGGGATGAGCAGCAACCCTGAGGTCAACAAGACATTCGAAGCCAAGGTCGCGAACCTGATCGCGGCGACCCGGCACCTGGATGTTCCACAAATCCTGTTGTTGCGCCGCATGACCATGGCCGACCCGGAAAGCCGGCGGTGGGCCACCATGCGGCAGTTGCAGGTGGTATTCTCGGTCATCGTCGCCAAGGCCATCGAACGGATCGGCCTGGACCGTCTGCGCGAGGCGCGCGACAAGGATTTCGCCCCCCTGCTGCCGCCGGCCAGCGGCATCGCCCGTGAAGACGACCTGAAGGTGCTGACCGACGTGGCGGCGCAGATGCTGGGCAACCCGCAATCGCCCATGTCCGAGCACGAGGCGGCGCTGGAAAAGCTGCTGTCCATCGGCCCGGCCCGTGCCCCGGCCCGCACCGTCCGCCAGACCTCGCCCATCAAGGAACCGCCGCCGCTGTTCGCCGCCCAGCTTGGGCCCGACCTCGAACGCATGGTGCTGCCCGGAAACCTGCGCGGCGGAGCGGAGGGACTGGATGAAGACAAGCCCTTCACCGACTTCCCGACCCTGTTCGACGACACCATCTGCTCGTTTTCCCGCAAGATGCTGAGTCTGTTCCAGGTGCGCGGCAGCGACCGCCCCGACCGCTTGCCGTTCCTGATGGCGCCGCAATTCGCCGCCTGTTACGAGGACGTGCTGCGCCGCATGGTGCTGCCGCCCATGCGCACCTCGCGCCATATCCAGCAATTGGGCCTGAACTACAATTGGGCCGAGGTGGGCGGCGCCAAGCTGATCGACATCATCCAGTCGGGCGAGGTCAACAACCCCGTTCTGCACCATTGGGACAACCGCTGGACGGCGTTCCGCGGCGCCAAGGGCAAGAAGCCGAAGCCCGAGGACAACCCCTGGCCGCTGTTCCGCGAGGACGCCACCAAAAGCGACTACCTGCCCCCTGACGAGGACGACATCGACGTTCTCAAGGATCTGTTGCGCTATGAACTCGAGTCCTTCGCCAAGGCATGGCGCGAGATCGGGCAGTTGTACGAACAGGAGTTCACCCCCAACGCCCGTCAGGAACAGGCGCGCGAGGGTGCGTTCCGCGACGGCCTGATGAAATGGGCAAGCAAGTTGCCGGACCATGTGGGCGAATTTTTCGCCATCAAGTCCTATTTCATGTTCCCACGCATCGACGGCCATTTCCTGCGCCGGCTGATCACCAATTTCGGGCGTTCCGAGAACGAGCGGCGGCGCAACGCCCCCTATCTGAGCATTTTTGTACAAAACCTCAGCGGCTGAGACCTTTGGAGGTCTTGCGGCGACGCCTAGCCTGAGGTATCCCATCGGTATAGGAAGCATAGCCGAAAGAACGAGGGACGGGGCCCAGCACAGGATGGACGCCAAGGGGTTCGAATCCAAGGTCGCAGAATTGGTCGCCGTCACCCAACGGCTGGACGTGCCGCGTATCCTGATGGTGCGGCGCATGACCCTGCACGATCCAGAGACCCTGAAATGGGCCAACCAGCGACAATTGGAGCTGATCTTCAGCGTCATCCTGGAAAAGGCGTTGGAACGCACCGGCAGTGACGTCGTCCACGCCGCCAGCCTGGATCAGTTCGATTCCATGTTGCCGCCGGGAGACGATGCGGTCCGCGACCAGGAACGCTGGATGCTGTTCGACCTGTCGCGAGCCATGCTCGCGGGCGTGAAAACCGAGGACGAGAACACCACCGACGCGGTGATGGAGGAACTGGCCGCCGACGAGACGCCGATCGATTCCGGCGACTTCGCCACCTTGTTCGACGAAACCATCGCCCGCCATACCCGGCGGACGCTGAACGCCCTGGCCTGCACCGGGACGCGCCCGCACATCCCACACCCCTTCGTGGTGTCCCCCCATTTCGCCCCGGTCTTCGAACGGGTCATTCGTGATTACGTGCTGAAATCCATCCGTTCGACGCGGCGGATCAAGGAAATGGCGGCCAGCCGCAACTGGCAGCAAAAGGGCAGCGCCAACCGGCTGTTGTCCATGATCCTGGCCGACCAGGACCAGAACCCCATCCTGTATTACTGGGACCTGCGCTGGCAGGGGTTCGACCCGGCGCGGGCGACCGCCAAGGGCAAGGGCACCATCCGCCCCGAGGACAATCCATGGGACATCTTCAAGGAAGATGGAACCGCCCACGAATACATCCCGCCCTATTACACCGACATCCCGATGTTGCAGCGCCTGATTCGCTATGACGGCGACGAAATCGCCGAAGCGTGGCAGCGCATCGCCCAGATCTACCAACAGGAATTCGCCCCCACGTCGAAGAACGACCAAGCCCGCCAGGGTGCTTTTCGCGACGCGATCTTGTCGGCCATCGAGAAATTGGACAACCATGCCGGCGACCTGCTGGTGATCCGCGCATTCTACGACCTGCCCAAGGTGGACCGCATGTTTCTCAAGATGCTGATCCAAAGCCTGGGGCGCAGCGAAATGGAGCGCAACCGCAAGGCGCCTTTGCTCATTCAATTCTTCAACGATCTGCCGCGCTGAGTTCCGCCATGCCCCATCTCGACCACGTCAACGTGGTGGTCGGCGACCCCGACCGCTCGGTCGCCTTTTATACCCACCTGCTCAGTCTGACCGTGGTCATGGACCGGATGCTGGAGGGCGTGTGGTTCGAGGACGTCACCGGCATCGCCGGCGCCCGCGCCCGCTGCATCATCCTGGACGCGCCGGGCGGGGGGTGCCGCGTGGAATTGTTGGCTTATCTCGATCACGACGGCACGCCACTGCCGGTGAACTCACGGCCCGCGACACCGGGATTGCGCCACTTCGCCGTCAGGGTGGACAACATCGAGGCTTGTCTGTCCGGCCTGGACGACCCGCCCTTGATCATCGCCGTGCCCCACCACATCGTGCCTTCGGGGAAACGCATGGCCTATGTCCACGACCCCGACGGCACCATCGTCGAGCTGGCGGAATACACAGCCACTCCCAGTTTCGGCTGACCGGAGGCTCCATGAACGATTCGCGCATGGTGGTGATTCAGGGCGACATCACCCGCTTGACGGTGGACGCCATCGTCAACGCCGCCAATTCCTCGCTGCTGGGCGGCGGCGGCGTGGACGGCGCCATCCATCGCGCCGCCGGCCCCGAACTTCTGGCCGAGTGCCGTCGCCTGGGCGGATGCCTGCCGGGTGAGGCCAAGGTCACGGCCGGCTATGCCTTGTCCGCGAAATGGGTGATCCATACCGTGGGGCCGGTATGGACCGGCGCCCCCCACGACGATTCCATGCTGGCGGCCTGTTACACCAGCGCCATCGGCTTGGCCCGGCGCCTGCCCGCACGAACGCTGGCCTTTCCCGCCATCTCCACCGGCGCCTACCGCTTTCCCAAGGACCGCGCCGCCCGTATCGCGGTGGAGACCGTGGCCCAGGCGCTGGCCGGCGACACGTTCTTCCAAAGCGTACAATTCTGCTGTTTCGACCAGGAAAGCGCCGACTTGCATCTGCGGGCTTTGGCCGAGTTGTAAAACGTCGAGTCGGGACTTTGCACGCAATACGAATTTAGTAGAAAGATTCTAAACTTTAAGCGGTTTCTCCTGTTCCATTAGTATGGGACATGCATCCCTCTTGCGCGGGATACGCTTGCATTTGCATGGACACGGCTTCTGACGCTCCGTAAACGGGGAGAGTTTTGCAGCGCGAAAAGCGCGCGTCGGGAGAAGTAGCATGCGCACCCTGAGCGACATTAAGATTCCCACAAAGTTAACCGTGGCTTTCATCGTCCTTGCCTTGCTGACCCTGGGAACCGGCGTGCTGTCGCTGGTACGCATGACCGACACCAACGGACATGTGATGGCGATCACCGACAATTGGCTCCCCAGCGTGCGCACCCTGGCCAACCTGGATGCGGCGGTGATGGAACACCGCATGTTCGAGATCGGCCACATGCTGGCCACCACGGAAACCGACATCGCGGAAATGGACGACCGCATCCGCGCCACCCGCGCCAAGATCGCCCAGTTGCGCGAAAACTACGGCAAGCTGGTGGCCGGCCCCGAGGAACAGGCCATGGCCGACGAGATCGACCGGGCCTGGGCATCCTATGTGGAAATGTCGGATCGCATGCTGGCGCTGTCGCGCGGCAACAACGACGACGACGCCCGCCAGGTGCAGATCAAGGAGGGACGCCCCCGCAACAAGGCGGTGCGCGTCGCCCTGGACAAGGCCATCGCCTTCAACGACCACGGCGCCGCCGCCGGCCGCGACACGGTGATCAGCACCTATGTCTCGTCACGCAACATGGTTGGTGGCGCGATCGGTGTCGCCCTGGTGCTGTCGCTGGCGTTCTCGCTGTTGGCCCGGCGTGGTATCGGGTCTCCCATCACCGCCATGACCGACGCCATGACCCGTTTGGCCAACGGCGACAAAGGCACCGAGATTCCTGGCTGCGGTCGTGGCGACGAAATCGGCTCGATGGCCTCGGCGGTGCAGGTGTTCAAGGACAACATGATCCGTGCCGACCAACTGGCGGCCGAACAACAGGCCGAACAGGCCGCTCGTGAACAGCGCGCCCGAACCATCGAGGCACTAACCAGCCGTTTCGATCAGGCGGTAACCGGCGTGTTGGCGGTGGTGTCGGGGGCAAGTACCGAAATGGAAGCCACCGCCCAAGCCATGACCGCCACCGCCGGCCAGACCAACCAACGCGCCGCCTCGGTGGCCAGCGCCACCGAACAGACCTCCGCCAGCCTGCAAACCGTGGCCAGCGCAGCCGAGGAACTCTCGAAGTCGATCGTCGAGATCGGCCAACAGGTGGACATGGCGTCACAGGCGTCGCGGTCGGCCTCGGCCGAGGCGGACGCCACCAACGCCACCGTGCAAAGTCTGGCCGACAGTTCGGCCCGTATCGGCGAAGTGGTCGGGCTGATCAACGACATCGCGTCGCAGACCAATCTGTTGGCGCTCAACGCCACCATCGAGGCGGCCCGCGCCGGCGAAGCCGGCAAGGGTTTCGCCGTGGTCGCCGGCGAGGTGAAAAGCCTCGCCAACCAGACCGCACGCGCCACCGAGGAAATCGGCACCCAGATTTCCGCCGTTCAGGGGGCCTCGCAACAGGCGGTAAGCGCCATCGCCGCCATCGTCAGCCGTATCGGCGAAATCCGCGACATCTCGACCGCCATCGCCGCGGCAGTCGAGGAGCAATCGGCCGCCACCGCCGAAATCGCCCGCAACATCCAACAGGCCGCCACCGGCGCCCAGGAAGTGTCCAGTACCATCGGCGAAGTATCCCAGGCGGCGTCCGAGACCGGCACCGCCGCCGATCAGGTTCTGTCCAGCGCCCGTACCCTGTCGCAGGAAGCCAGCGGCCTGAAAACCACCGTGGACGACTTCCTGCGCGGTGTGCGCCAAGCCTGAGCGCCGTTGCCCGGTTCCGGTCAGTCCATCTTGGGACAAAGGGTGGCGGCGGCTTCCAATGCCGCCGCCACCATGTCCACGCAGGTTTCGACATCGGCTTGGGCGGTGTCCACCACCAGGGGCGGCCGGTCCCATTGCTCGAACCGCCGTGCCATCACCTTGTCCCAGGTGGGCAGTACCAGCCCGGCCACCTCTGTTGGGCGCCCTTCGACCCGGCGCCGATGTTCCGCCGGATCGGAACACACCACCCACACGTCGAGACAAGGCACGCCGGCCGCTGTCGCCACCGCTCGCCAACCGGCCCGGCTTACCGCCAGCGGGTTGACCGAATCGGCGACCACACAAAGCCCCAGACGCAAGTTGTCGGCCGCCACCGCATGGGCGACGCGATAGCCCTGGTCGTCTTCCACCACCCGCCCGGTGGCGTCGGCCATGGCCTGTTCGATGCTGTCGATGCGCAGCCACACCGCCCGCAAGCGTGTCGCCAGGGCGCGGGCCAGGGTGCTTTTTCCCACCCCCGGCAGGCCGGACAAGGCAACCAGCGTCACGGCTGCGTGACCCGTGTCCGCACGGCCTCGTCCAACGGTTGGCTTTGGCTGCCGGCACGCCCGGAAACGGCTCCCAAACGCTCGGCTTCGGCCTTGAAGGTGCTGACCCCCACCGCCACGCCCAAATCGCCCCGGCCGACCATCACCGCCACGTTGAGACCGGCCAGCAACGGCCGGCCATCGCGCCACAGCAACAACGGGCCGCCGGAATCGCCCTGAACGGCGTCGCAATCGTTGACCACCAGGGGGCCACGCCGTTCCAGCACCCGGCACCCCAGATGGGCCATGGGCACATGCGCCTTGTCCTTGCCGTAACCGGCGGCGGTGACCCGTTCCCCGGCCGCCGGATCGGCGCCCAGACCGACCCAGCCCACCGCTTCGCCCACCGGCTCGACCAGTTCCAACAGCGCCCAGTCGTCGGCGCGGGTGGCCAGTCCGGCGCCCTGATTATTGGTAAAGAGATTCCATCCCGGCGACGCATGCATGACCGCCACCTTGGACGCCCGCAAATAGTCGCCGCGATCATAGCCGGCGACGAAGGTCAGGCTGGAAACCGGAATAGGGGCGCGGGTCCGGCGGTTCCACAGGCAATGGGCCGCGGTGGCCACCAGCCGCGGTCCCACCAGTACGGCGCTGCAATGGCCGCCCAGACCATTGTTGAGCCGCCCCATGGCGCTCCACGGATATTGCGCGGCCACCACCGCCAACCGGTCGTCGTCGCCCTTGAGCCCCCGCAATTCGCGCGCCAGCCGCTGGCTTTGGTCGCCGGCCCAGGCGGGGAACGGCAGCAACAATGCCGCCGCCAGGATGCAAAGCCACCTCATAACCCACGCTCGCGGATGGCCGCGACGATGTCGGCGGCGGCGTTGAGCGGCGGATGGGTCCACGCCTTGAGATGGATACCGTCTTCCAATGGGCGGGCCAGGCCGCGTTGGTAAAGCTGAGCATGCAGCCGGGCGTGTTTCGGCACCACGAAACCGGGCGGCGCGAACAGATAGACCGGCGCCGGGCTGGCACAGGCCTCGCACGCCATGGACACCGAATCGCCGGTGACCACCAGGGCGTCGCACAGCCCCAGCAACCCGAAATAGGGATTGTCGCCCCCCGCCCGCCAGGAATGAACGAAGCGCGGTTCCGGCAGCGTCGCCAGCAACGCCGCCTCGGCCGCCTCGTCGGTACGGCGGCTGGTGGTGACCAGCACGGACCCTCCGGCCGCCAGCACCGCCACCCGCTCTCCCAATTGCCGCGCCATGCCAGCGTCGAAAACACGATCCTTGGTCGTCCCGCCGACGATCAGGCCGACCCAAGGCCTCGGCAGATGGGCGAAACGGGCCCGCCATTCCTCGGCCGCCGCCGTCAGTTTAGCCGAGTTCACGCGGTGCGGCGCCCCGGTCACGGTCAAAACCTTGCCCCCCGTCAGTCCCTTGCCGTCATGGGCCGGAACGGCGATCAGGTCGAAATCGCCGCGGCCGCCGAAACCAGGGTCCATGATCTGTACCAGCCGAGCCCCACAGCGGCGCTTGATCCAGCGCGCCACCGGCGCGGTGCGGCGGCCGGCGGCGATCACCAGCCGGGGCCAGGGCGCGGCCAGGGACGCCCGACTTTCCGCCGTCACTCCCATCAGGCTGGCGCCACGCAGCACATTGGGCAATCGCGCCAACCGGGTGTAACGGATGGACTTGACCACGAACGACCGCCCCAACGCCTCGGCCACGCCCAGGCATTGCCCGACATTGCCGGCACGGTCATCGGCCAGCACCCAGACCTCGGGGGCCGCCTCGTCGTGCTTGTCCGCCACTTCTGCCAATCTTGCATCCTTTCGGCCAAAGCCGCCATGTTTGCAACCCCGCCCCGCAGGCTTCCGCCGGCTGGCTTCATCAGACATGGGGTATGATAATAAACCCTTGGTTATCCAGCCCAGGAGGTCCGCCATGTTGTCCTCGACCGCCCTCGACCGCCGCTCCGTCGAAGAAATCATGGGCCGGCTCGATGATCTGAAGCTGGCTGAAATCCTTGCCTCTGGCGCCTCTCCCGCCGAATTGCAGGAAGCCAAGCGCTGGAGCGTCGGCGAAAAACGCACCGTCCCCGATTCCTTGCGGCTGTCCGTGGTCGATCATCTGTGCGACGTTCTGCGTACGGACGAACCCGGCTGGGACGAGGACGGCTGAGCTCATTCCCCCACGAAGTCCGGTCGCCGCTTTTCACGGAAGGCGGCGACGCCCTCGGCGTAGTCCTTGGTATCCAGGAAAGCGTAGCATTCGTCCAGTTCCGCCTCGGTGACCGGCGACGGGTCGCAGGCCAGACGGCGGATGAAACGCTTGTGCCAGCGATTGGCCAAAGGCGCCCCCGACGCGACGCGGCGCGCGGTGGCGGCCACCTCGGCCTCCAACGCCTCGTCATCGACCACGCGGGTCAACAGGCCTTTGCCATAGGCTTCCTCGGCATCCATGATCCGCGCTTCCAACAGGATTTCCGATGCCACCGCCGGGCCGGCGACACGGGCGATCGCCGCCAACTCGGGATAGGCCATGACCACCGAAATCTTGTTGATGGGCACGCCGAACTTGCCCGACCGGCCGGAAATGCGCAAATCGCAGCAGCACGCCAGTTCCAGCCCGCCACCGACACAGGGGCCGTGGATCATGGCGATCACCGGCGCCGGACAATCGGACAAAGCGGAAAGCGCCCGGCGCAACACCTTGTCGTATTCCTTGGCCTGTCGCGGGGTGGCACGCAGGGTGTCGAACTCGTCGATATCGGCACCGGGAGCGAAAGCCTTGGTGCCGGCGCCGCGCAAGATGACAGCCCGCACCGTGTGATCGGCCGAAAGCTGTTCGAACGCCTCGGCCAGACCTTGCCACATGGGCAGGTTCAGCGCGTTCATGCGCTCGGGACGGTTCAGCACCACGGTGGCGACAAGACCTTCCCTTTGCACCTGGATCAACTCGGACATATTCTCTCCCTTGTTTGCCTGCTTGCAGGAAACGGCGATTGTGCCTATAGACCCTTCAGCCGGCAAGGCGACTCGACCCCAGTAGTTAGGTGATTCCTCATGCAAACCGCTTCCCGAACCCCCGAGCAGAAGCAGGCGGCGCTCACCACCGCCCGTATCTTGCTGGAGATCAAGGCCGTCAACTTCCGCCCCGAGGAGCCCTACATCCTGACCTCGGGTTGGGCCAGCCCGGTCTATGTGGATTGCCGCAAGGTGATCAGCTTCCCGCGCGCGCGGGCCAAGATTTCCGAACTGGCGACCGAAGCCATCCTGCGCGATGTCGGCTATGAAAGCGTGGACGCGGTGGCCGGTGGCGAGACCGCGGGCATTCCCTATGCCGCGTGGATTTCCGACCGCCTGAAGCTGCCCATGCTGTACGTGCGCAAGAAGCCCAAGGGTTTTGGTCGCAACGCCCAGATCGAAGGCGACTTCCAGCCCGGCGCCCGCGTGGTGCTGGTCGAGGACCTGGCCTCGGACGGCGCATCCAAGGTCAACTTCATCAACGCCCTGCGCGATGCCGGCGCCGAATGCGCCAATTCCTTCGTGGTGTTCTTCTATGGCGTGTTCCCCGGCGCGCTCAAGCACCTGAACGAGATGGGCGTGCACCTGGGCTATCTGTGCAATTGGTGGGACGTCCTGGAAGTGGCGGAACAGGAAAACCTGTTCGACCGCCGCACCATCGAGGAAGTGCGCAACTTCCTGCACGACCCGGTGCAGTGGTCCAAGCTGCACGGCGGCCGCGCCGAATAAAACCGCTCAGGCGGAACCGGTCAGGACGGGCGGAAAGGCAGCTTTCCGCCCGTCCTTCGTTTCCAGCACCGCTTGCAGCGTGCCACCCGCGCTACAACATGAACCAGACGTCACCCTCAGGTCGGAAACCCCTCAGGTCGGAAACAATGAGCGAAGAACACGGGCACACCCTGAGCCGGGGATTGAAAAACCGCCACATCCAGTTGATCGCGCTGGGCGGCGCCATCGGCACGGGCCTGTTTCTCGGCGTCGCCCAGACCATCAAGCTGGCTGGCCCGTCGGTGCTTTTGGGCTACGCGCTGGGGGGCGTGATCGCCTTTCTGATCATGCGCCAGCTTGGCGAGATGGTGGTCGAGGAACCGGTCGCCGGGTCGTTCAGCCATTTCGCCCACCATCACTGGAACGAATTCGCCGGTTTCCTGTCGGGATGGAACTATTGGGTTCTCTATGTCCTGGTCAGCATGGCGGAACTGACGGCGGTCGGCATCTACGTGCAATATTGGTGGCCCGAAATTCCGACCTGGGCGTCGGCGCTGGCCTTTTTCGTGCTGATCAACGCCATCAACCTGAACCATGTGAAAATGTTCGGCGAACTGGAGTTCTGGCTGGCCATCGTCAAGATCGTCGCCATCGTCGGCATGATCGCCTTCGGCCTGTGGCTGCTGCTGACCGACAGCGGACAGCGTCAGGTCTCGGTGACCAACCTGTGGGCGTTGGGCGGGTTCTTTCCCAATGGAATCGGCGGCATGGTGATGGCCATGGCGGCCATCATGTTCTCGTTCGGCGGCCTGGAACTGATCGGCATCACCGCCGCCGAGGCCGACGACCCCGGCCGCACCATCCCCAAGGCCACCAACCAGGTCATCTACCGCATCCTGATCTTCTATGTCGGGGCACTGGCCGTGCTTTTGTCCCTCTACCCCTGGACCGAGGTGCGGCAAGGCGGCAGCCCCTTCGTGATGATCTTCCAGTCGCTCGACAACGGTTGGGTGGCCAACGCGCTCAACGTCATCGTGCTGACCGCCGCGTTGTCGGTATGCAACAGCGGCGTCTACTGCAACAGCCGCATGCTGCTTGGTCTGGCGCGACAGGGCAACGCGCCGCGCCTGCTGACACGGGTCAACCGTCGCGGCGTGCCGGTGGCGACGCTGGCGGTGTCGGCCGGCGCCACGGGAATTTGCGTGCTGGTCAACTATCTGGCGCCGGGCAAGGCGTTCGAATTGCTGATGACCCTGGTGGTCGCCGCCCTGGTCATCAACTGGAGCATGATCAGCCTGACCCACCTGAAATTCCGCGCCCACATGAAAACGAAGGGACGCTTGGCCGCTTTCCGCAGCCCGGCGGCACCCTATACCAACTATCTGTGCCTGGCATTCATGGCCGGCGTGTTGGTGATCATGTACGAGACGCCGGGCATGTCGCTGGCCGTCCTGATGGCCCCCGCCTGGGTGGCGACGCTGGCGGCGATCTATTGGCTGCGCCCCCGGCCGTCCCGCGCACCGGGACCATAGGAAACACGACGATGTTCGGATTCCTGGAAAACCGCATCGTCAAACGCTACGCCCGGCAATTGCCCGGCCAGTTGCTGCGTTCCTATGGCAGCACGCCCCGTTACACCCCGGCGCAAATTCGCGCCGCCGCCGCCAAACTGAGACTGCCGGAAAAATACATCTGCTTCGGCTACGCCGCCTTCCTCTCCGCCGAGGAATACGCCACGCAGACCGCAAGCATGCCGTTTTTCCTGGAATACGACGCGGCCCGAAGCAGATTGTTCCGCTTCGCCCCGCCCCCGATTTTCTCGCAAAGCGGCAACGCGACGGCCGAAAACCCCCACATTTCCTTGGCCGGTTGGGACTGACACCACGATCCCGCTCTTCGGAACCGCCCCAGACGCCCACCCTGTTTAGTTCTCGTCAACCTTAGTGGCACCGCAACGGAAACATTTGTAATGCTGGCGCGGCCATTTCTTATCGACCCCTTGATGACTGAGACGCCATTCATGCCCATCCCGCGCACATGACCGCGGACGCGTTCTCTCCCATTCTTCTTTACGTGCTTTTTCAGCTTCGGCTCGTTTCTGCTTTTTTTGCCAAGCAATTCCCGCTTCGGAAGACAACCATTCTTTCTGCTTTCTGCGTTCAAGCTTTATAGCCTCTTCCCGAAAGAAAGAAAATTTCGCATCAACAAGAAGATACAATACACCAGTAACAATAAATGGAGAGAAAAACACAATGTCATCCATATTAAAACCTTCATTAAATATAGCTATTAAATACATTGCAGAAAAAAAAGCCGTGAGAATCAAAGGAAACAGAAGAAGAAATCGCAAATCTCCCAGCTCCGATAATTTATTTTCTAATAACAATAATTCATTATCTAATTTTGATTTTCCCCTTTCCACAATCACGACCCCCACCAGAAAGCGATTAATGACGACAGAGAGGGAAACCACAACCAAGCATTCACATACAAAAATCACACATTGCACGCAGCCAGATGCACCAAAAACTGGCCAATCAAATGATGGGGGTCGGCGCCGAATTCCTCGTGGAACTGTTTCTCGTCCGCCTTGTCCATGTCGGTGAGCGGTGAAAACAGCGCCTGGAAGAAGGCGCAGAAGTGGTGGTTGTTGAAGATGTGCGGTTCGTCGTGGTTGGCATGTTCGCGCACCATGAAGGCGCTTTGGCCCAGGCTGACGGTGCTGGGTGTGTACTGCATCAGCTTCATGAACCAATCCTTGCGCACGTCCCAGCGCTTGAAGGAATCGGCGATGCGGACCAGGGTGTGCCACAGAACGGATTTGGCCTGACGGTCGTTGTAGAAGTCGTCCCAGGAAAAGTTCTCGCCCATTTCCTCGCGCAGGTCGCGCACCCGGCGCAGACACCGCTCGCCGTAAATCTCGGCCTCGTCGCCAAGCACCAAATGGAAGAACGAAAACACGTTGGGCAGGATGTCGCGACTTAGGATTTCCTTGTGGAACAACTCGCTCATGGGGTGGACCATCAAGCGGCCGAAGGCGTTCTGACGGCGCTGTTCCAGCTTTTCCTCGTCCACCACCTCCATCAACTCGCGATAGACGCGGCGATAGAAATCGTCGAAATGCGAGGAAATCTTCAATCCGTCGACGATGTCGTGCAATACGTCACGGCTGAGCGGCTTGTCGCGATAGGCCCCCTCTGCCGCCTGTAGCAGGGCGTCAAGGACGACGTTGGTCGTCCGGCGCAACAGCTTCGGTCCACGCGAGCCCATGTCTTCCTCCCCGGACGCCAGACGTTCCACGGCCGCGCCCCCTGCCCTTGCATCATCATAATCGAGTTACGCACCGCATCCAATAGAGTGACGGCGACAAATACTCACATTTTTATGGGCATTATTCTTTAGTCTTCGAACAACCATTGCTTCAGCAAAAGCGAAACCGCGTCGGGTTGTTCAAGCGGCGACAGATGTCCACAATTTTCGACCACCTCAAGCCGGGCATCGGGAATCAGGTCTGCCATTTCCTCGGCCCGGTCAAGCGGCGTCAAGGCGTCGTCGGCGCCCACCACCACCAGGGTCGGACAGGCGACGCGCGACAGGCCGGGGCGAGCGTCGGGGCGGTGCATGATGGCGTTTTGCTGGCGGGCGAAGGCTTCGGCCCCCACCGCGCGGGCCATATCCTTGGCCAAGCCGCCGACACGGGCCAGCGCCAGATGGTCGGGATGGACCAGCATGGGCAACATGCTGGGCATGATCTTCTCGAATCCACCGGAGCGGGCGATTTCGACAGCGTCCTTGCGCCGCTGGGTCTGTTCCGGGGCATCGGGCCGCGCCGTGGTGTCCACAAGCGCCAGCCGCTCGACCCGATCGGGAGC
Source organism: Magnetospirillum aberrantis SpK (assembly GCF_011022235.1). Classification (GTDB taxonomy): domain Bacteria; phylum Pseudomonadota; class Alphaproteobacteria; order Rhodospirillales; family Magnetospirillaceae; genus Magnetospirillum; species Magnetospirillum aberrantis. The sequence continues at coordinate 94,979 of NZ_JAAIYP010000035.1, forward strand.
CCGGCGCAAGATGTCCATGGCCACATAGCCGCCCATGGACAACCCGGCCAGGGCGAAACGGCCGGGCACGGTGGACAGCACCCTTTCCGACATGGCCGCCAAGCTGTCGTCCAGGGTCAGGTCGGCCACGACGACACGGGCTCTCGGGCTCAACGCCTCGGTTTGCGCCGCCCACAGGCGGTAGTCGTTCAGCAGTCCGGGCAACAGCACCACCGTCGGGGTCATGGCGACATCTCCTACTTGATCAGGGCGATGAGATCCTTGAATTCGGCCGTACCCGCCCGGTGCAGCCATTCGAACACCACGCTTTCCGTGGGCATGACATCAATGCCGTTGGCCGCAAGCCGGGCCATGGCCACGGCGTGGTTGACCGCCAACCGCGACGAACAGGCGTCGTGAGCCACGAACACCTGAAAACCGGCGGCCTTGAAGCCCAACGCCGTCTGGGTGACGCAGACATGGGCCTCGATCCCGGCGACGACGATCTGGTCGCGGCCCGATTGCCGCACCCGTTCGGCGATGGCCGGGTCGGCGGCACAGGAAAAATGCAATTTTTCCATCGCCGCCCCTTCGGGCAGAAGACCGCGCAATTCGCCCATGGTGGCGCCCAGTCCCTTGGGGTATTGCTCGGACGCCAACACCGGTACGTCCAGCCGCGCCGCCGCCCGCAACAGCAACGCGCAATTGCGGTAGACCTGACGCGGTTCGGCCATCACGGGGCCCAGCCCCTCTTGGACGTCGACCAACAAAAACAGGGAACGGCTGGCGTCGATCAGCATGTTTTCCTCCGGCGATGTCGGTTTTGAACCCTAGCTCAGCCAAGCTTCGCCGCCAACTCCAGCGTTCCGACATTGACAGGATCGTTTGAACTTCTATTATCCCGCCGCATATGACTGAGACCATAGACTCCAGCCGCCTGGACGGCTCCACAAATCCCATGACTTTCGCTGATCTGGGCTTGAGCCCCGAGCTTCTTAAGGCCGTCGAGGAATCGGGCTACACCAAGCCAACACCGATTCAGGAACAGGCCATCCCCGTCGTGCTGATGAACCGCGATGTGCTGGGCTGTGCCCAGACAGGCACGGGAAAGACCGCCGGCTTCACCTTGCCGATGATCGAGATCCTGGCCGGTGGCCGGGCCAAGGCGCGCATGCCACGCTCGCTGATCCTGGCACCAACCCGCGAACTGGCCGCCCAGGTGGCCGAGAACTTCGACAAGTACGGCAAGTACCACAAACTGGCCAAGGCGCTGATCATCGGCGGCGAATCCATGAGCGACCAGGTCGCCATCCTGGATCGCGGCGTCGATGTGCTGATCGCCACGCCGGGCCGCCTGCTCGACATGTTCGAACGCGGCCGCATCCTGCTCAACGACATCAAGATCCTGGTGATCGACGAAGCCGACCGCATGCTGGACATGGGGTTCATTCCCGACGTCCAACGCATCGTGTCGCTGTTGCCCAAGATCCGCCAGACGCTGTTCTTCTCGGCCACGCTGGGCCCGGAAATCCGCAAGCTGGCCGACGAGTTCCTGATGAACCCGAAGGAAATCACCGTGGCGGCAGCGTCGTCCGCGGCGACCACCATCGAACAGTTCCTGGCCGTGGTCGAGGGACAGGACAAGCGCGAGACCCTGCGCCACCTGATCCGCGTCGAGAACATCAAGAACGCCTTCGTCTTCTGCAACCGCAAGCGCGACGTGGACATCCTCTATCGCTCGCTTCAGAAGCACCATTTCGAGGTGGTGCAGATGCACGGCGACATGGCCCAGCCGGCCCGGCTCGAGGCACTGGGTAAGTTCAAGTCGGGCGAGGCCAAGCTTTTGGTGTGTTCCGACGTCGCGGCACGCGGCATCGACATCAAGGCGGTCAGCCACGTCTTCAACTTTGACGTCCCCATCCATTCCGAGGATTACGTCCACCGCATCGGCCGTACCGGCCGCGCCGGCGAGACGGGACGCGCCTTCACCATCGCCACTCCCGACGACGGCAAGTTCGTCGTCGCTATCGAAAAGCTGATCGGCAAGGAAATACCCCGTCTCGAGGTCGAGGGCGTGCCCGCCTTGGAACTGAACCTCGAGCCCAGACGCCGGGGTCGTGGCGGTCGCGACCAGGACCGCAAGGACGGCGAGACGAAAACCCGCGACGACCGCAGAAGCCGCGGCCGCCGAACGGGGCCGGTCGCCGAGGCGCCAGCCGAAGCCGTCGAAACCACCGTCGCACCCGAGATCGCGGAACAGCCGCAACCGCAGCAACAGCCGCGCGAACGCAGCCGCCCCCGCCGTGACGACAGCCGCCGCGACGATAGCCGTCGTGATGAGAACCGCCGCGATGATCGGCGCGACGACCGCCGTGGCCGTGACGGCCGCCGCCGTGGCCGCATCGATGAATTGGGCATCGGCGAGATGACCCACCGCGACGACGTGATCGGCTTTGGCGACCACATGCCGGACTTCATGCTGCGCGAGGTGCCCAAGGTCGCCCCGCGCAGCGCCAAGGACGAGGCAGAAGCCGACAAGGACGAAGCAGAGGAGTAACCCTCATGCAGACCATCTTCGTACAGGTGAAATGCGACCTGGGTCGCGCGTACGAGGTCGCCGACGAAGCGGTGGAACTGGAACAGGTGTCCGAGGTCCATTCCATTTCCGGCCAGTACGACCTGATGCTGAAATGCTATCTGGACGACGACCAGGATCTGGGCCAGTTCGTGGTCGACACCATCCAGACACTGCCCGGCGTCAAGGACACCTTCACCCTGATCGCCTTCAAGGCGTTCGGCTGATTACACGACGACCGGTGGTCGTCGTTTCCGGTCAGTTCATCGCCCCGGCCAATATCTTGGCCGCCAACGCAGACCCCAGACCGTCGCGACGTGACGCGGCGGCGGCAAGGGCGGTGCGAACCTCGGAAAACTCGCGGGCATGGGCCGCAAGGCTGCCTTGGGCGGCGGCGGCCAGGACGCCGGCCATGGCCCGTTTCGCCGCGTCCTCGTCGCGCGCGGCCACCGCCAGCAGCGGCTGCATCTGGCCCTCCGGCATCCAACCATCCAGCAACTCGGCGATGCGCCGGACGTAAACCCCGTCGCCAGTGGCGAAGAACGCCGCCCACAGCATATCCACATGCACCGGGTGGGTCAGGGCGAACCCTTTGAAATCGGCTCCGGCGGCATCCATCGACCCGGCCGCCGCCTCACCGACCAATGCCTCCATCAGACGGCGGCGTTCGGGGTGGTGGGAATAGTTGAGCGCCTGGGCCGTCACCTCGACCTTGACCGGGTCGCCGCCCTTGATCGCCTCGACCAAAGCGGAAGCGACATCGGGCGCTTGATCCAGCACCAGCGCCAGAAACACCGGAAGCGTCAGAACCGTCTGCGCCCGCCACGCCTCGTCCACCGGCTCGGCGGCGAAACAGGCGACCATCCGCTCCGCGTCGGGACAACGGAAATAGCCGACGATCTCCGCCTCCAACCCCTTGGCCGCATCCCTATCCATCTAGACCCCCAACCACCTGAGCGACAGGCCGAGCGCACCGGCCACCACCATCGCCAACATGGAAAGCGCGATCCGGCGGGCCATCAGGCCACCGCACAGCCCCCACACCAGCGCCGCCTTGACCCCGGTGTTGACGAACGCGGCAATGGTGACCGCCGTCGCCGCCACCGTCAACGCCACCGATTTGCCGGCCATCTGGATCATCGACAGCGCCACCGCGTCGACGTCGGCCAGACCGGCGCCCGCCGACAGCAGATAAAGCCCCGCCGAACCGCCCCAGGTCTGAATGGCCTTGGAGGCCAACATCACCAAGGTCAACAAAATGGCGAACTTGATGGCCATACCCAACTCGAACGGATTGGACAGGGTCATGGCGCCGGGCTTTCCCTCTTCCTCGCGCCGGCGCCACAACAGCCAGGCGGCGACGAAACCGGCCGCCGCCATGCATCCCAGCGGCACCAGCATCTTCTGCCCCATGTCGGGGTTGAGCACGAACACGATCAGCCACAGACGCACGAACATGGTGGCGTTGGCCAAGGCGACGCCGGCGGCCAGCAACGGCTGCATGCCGGGGCTCTCGCGTCCCATGCGGGCGAACGACACGGTCAACGCGGTACTGGAGGCGACGCCGCCGAAAAAGCCGGTCAACAGGCTGCCGATACGCGGCCCGGCCAGTTTGATGGCGAAATAGCCGAGAAACGAGATGCCGGCCACCATCACCACCAACAGCCACATGGTGTAGGGATTGAGCATCTGTTCCGGCCCATAGCCCTGGTTGGGCAATACCGGCAGCAACACCACCGAGATCAGCAACAGCTTGATGGCGGCGCGCAATTCCAGTTTTTCCAGGCGTTTGAGCCAGGCGTGCAGGGTTTCCTTGGCTCCCAGCATGGCGGTGGCGACCACGCCGCCGGCCGCCGCCGCCGCCCCCTCTCCCATGACCGCCATGGCGCCCAGGCCAAACGCGATGATCTCGGCGACCTGGGTGGTGACACCGACGTTCTGTTCGCCGCTTTGGGCACGGACCACATGGGCGGCGACGACGATGGCCGCCAGGGCGACGAAACCGGCCGCCAGCGCCAACGCTCCCAAGCTATGTCCCAACCAACCGCAGATCCCGCCCAGCAAACCGATCAAGGCGAAGGTGCGAATGCCGGCCAGAGGACCGCCATGGGCCGCCTCGCGCGCCTGCCAGCCACGCTCGACCCCCATCAACAGGCCGATGGCCAAAGCCAATCCCAACCGTTGGAACAGTTCGACGTGGTCCATGTCCGGGCCTCTTGCGTAAACGGCACCGATTCTCGCACGAAGCCACACGTTTTGCATCCCCCTACGGTATGTGCGCCGGTTAATGCCCCCTGGTTGCGAAGGGACTATGGCTTGATCCGGATGCTTGCTGCATACTGGTCACCATCAACGCCGGCCCGCCACCCGGCGCCAGAGAAGGAGGACAAGCCGATGCCGACGACCAAGGTTGCCCTGTTCCTGGCCCATTCCATCGCCCTGGAGGTGGAGGCGGGAGACCGCTACGAGGAATTGGCCGACGTAATGGAGGTCCACAACAATCCCGAAGTGGCCGTTCTGTTCCGTCAGATGAGCGACTTTTCCCGCAAACACGCCCAATCGGTGCAGGAACGCGCCGAAGCCTTCCAGCCGCTGCCCGAGCTGAAAAGCTGGGAATACCGCTGGAACGCCCCGGAACCGCCGGAAGTGGGTGACTTTACCGGCACCCATTACCTGATGACGCCGTTTCATGCCTTGCAATTCGCCCTGGCCAACGAACGGCGGGGATGGGAGTACTACAACAACATGGCCGCCGATTCGCCCGACCCTGACGTGCGCAGCCTGGCCGGAGCCTTCGCCGAGGAAGAGGCCGAACACGTCAAGGAACTCGAGGAATGGCTGACCAAGGTCCCCCGGCCGACCGCCGACTGGGCGGAAGACCCCGACCCGGCGGCGGTCATCGACTGACATCCCAGGGGGCCTTATGGCCCCCTTCTCTTTTCCCGCTTGGCACCCCCGCCCGAATCGCGGCTATGATCGCCCCTTAGTGGTCCGATCCAAACAGAAGGTTCATTCGGGTGCTGTCTTCCATCACCGTTTTATTGTTGTGCCAACTGGCCGGCGAGGTGCTGGCCCGCCTTTCCGGCCTGCCCGTTCCCGGCCCGGTGGTCGGCATGCTCTTGCTGTTCGCGGGTCTGGTGATCCGGCGCGGCGTGCCCGACAGCCTGGACAGAACCGCCACCGCCTTGCTGTCCCACCTGTCGTTGCTGTTCATCCCGGCCGGCGTGGGGGTCATGGTTCACCTGAAACTGATCGCCGGCGAATGGCTGCCGATCACCGTGGCCCTGGTGGTCAGCACCGCGCTGACCATCGCGGTCACCGGCATGGTGATGCAGGCCCTGGCACGCGGGAAACGGCGGTCATGAAGGGCGGCGACCTCCAGGCCATCTGGGTTTACCTGTCGACCTCTCCCCTGTTGGGACTGACCGCGACCCTGGTCGCCTATCAGGCCGCCCATTGGCTGTGGCGCAAGACCCACATGACGCCGCTTTTGAACCCCGTTCTGGTGTCGATCGTGTTGATCGGCGGCTTCCTGACCTTCACCGGCATTGAATATCGCGTTTATTTCGATGGCGCCCAGTTCGTGCACTTCCTGTTGGGACCGGCGACAGTGGCCCTGGCCATTCCGCTTTACCGTCAGATCAGGTTGCTGCTGCGTTCGGCGCTGGCGGTGGTGGTGGGGCTGGTCGCCGGCGCCACCGTCGCCGCCGCCTCGGCCATGGGACTGGCCTGGGCGTTGGGAGCGTCGCACCGTACCGTCCTGTCGCTGGCGCCGAAATCCGCCACCTCTCCCATCGCCATGGCGGTGTCGGAAGGCATCGGCGGATTGCCGTCACTGACGGCGGTGATGGCCATCCTGACCGGCATCGTGGGATCGACCATCGCGGTGTGGGTCCTGGATGCCGTGCGTGTCAAGAACGAGGCCGCGCGAGGCCTGGCCATGGGCACCGCCGCGCACGGCATCGGAACAGCCCGCGCCATCCAGTTGGGCGAGATCACCGGAGCCTTTTCCGGCCTTGCCATGGGATTGGCGGCACTGGTCACCACCGTCGTGGTGCCGCTGCTGGTCCGGGCTTTTTTCGGTTAGGGCGTGAGCGTGATGAAAGACCGTCAGGTCTACGGGCCGACGATCTGGCGGATCCGGGCGAGGTTCCAACCCTTGGCCGCCTCGACCAGAATGTCGCCACTGGCGATGTTGTCGCCTTCGACCGACAACAGGACGCGAGTCCCCAGAACCATGGTGACCTCGCCCGAGGCGTTGGCCGCGTCGAAGCGCAAGACCGCGTCCTCGTTCCCCACCTTGACGCGCCGGGTATTGCTCGCACCACCGGCGGCATCGGAATTGGCAAGCTGGGAAGCGGCATCGGCCACCGCCGAGCTGTCCAGGAACAGCGAGACGTTGAGCGAGGATTCGCCCTTGCCATAAGCGCGGGTCACCGCCACGCCGCCACCGACCTGACCCAATCCCTGGATCTCCGGGGCTTCCGCCTGCCAGCCGCCGGTCGCCGGCGGCATGGTTTCGGCCAGCGCCTTGCCCAAACGATCCAGAACTTCGGCCATCGCCGCCTCAAGCGCCTGGGCGGTCCGGGGCAGGTCGTTCTTCTGATAGGCGGCACGCGCCGCGTCGATCTGCGCCTGCACCGTGTCGGCGGCCCAAACCGGCGTCGCCGCGACAACCACCGCCAACGCTCCCCCACACAGTCTGGCCGACCACCCCATCGCCTGTTCCTTTTGGAAAACTCATTGCGACGAACATTAACAACGCCCCCCGATTGCGGCAAGCGTGCGCACACAGGACGGGTTTGCTAGGCTGTGCGGCACTTCGGGGGAGGAACACGTGAATTTGGTCTTTTTCCTGCTGGTGGCGTCGGCGGTGGCCTTGGCCGGCTGGCGCGAGCTGACCGTCGCCCCGGGAGCCATGGCCGGATTGGCCGAGGCGGTGCTGAAGGCCGCCGAGGGAGCGGTGCCGCTGGCGCTGGGACTGGTCGGCGTCATGGCGCTGTTCCTGGGATTGATGAAGGTGGCCGAAGCCGCCGGCATGGTCCGTGGACTGGCCCGTCTTCTGGCACCGGGACTGACCCGGCTGTTTCCCGAAGTTCCCGCCAACCATCCGGCCATGGGCGCCATGGTGATGAACGTGTCGGCCAACGTCCTGGGGCTGGGCAACGCCGCCACGCCGTTCGGCATCCGCGCCATGGAGCACCTGGACCGCCTGAACGCCGACAAGGGAACCGCCAGCAACGCCCAGGTCCTGTTCCTGGCCATCAACACCGCCGGGGTGACCGTCCTGCCCACGTCGGTCATCGCCTTGCGCGCCACCCTGGGGGCCGCCGATCCGGCGGCGGTCGTGGCCCCCACCCTGGCCGCCACCTTGTTCGCCACCATGGTCGCCATCGTCGCCGCGCGCCTGTTGCAACGTTTTTCCCCCGCGCCAACCGCCAAGACCGACGATTGCGAGGAAGCGGACCCGCTTCCGCCGGCTCCGGCCTGGGCGTGCTGGCTGGCTGGCCTGTCGGTTCTGGCGATCATTCCGACGATGGCGGTGTGGGGGGCGATCCTGGGACCGTGGATCGTGCCGGCGCTGATGGTCGGCTTCCTGGGTTTCGGCCTGATCCGCCGGGTAGCGATCTACGAAACCTTCGTCGAGGGCGCCCGCGAAGGATTCACCGTCGCCGTGCGCATCATTCCCTATCTGGTAGCCATCCTGGCGGCCATCGCCATGTTCCGCGCCTCGGGCGCCATGGATGCCGTCCTGGCGCCGCTGGGGCGTCTTCTGGCGCCGCTGGGCGTTCCTCCGGAAGCCATGGCCATGGCCGGCATGCGCTCGCTGTCGGGATCGGGGTCGTTCGCGTTGCTGGCCTCCTATCTCAAGGACCCGGCCATTGGCATCGATTCCGCCGCCTCTGTCCTGCTCGGCACCATATACGGGTCGAGCGAGACCACCTTCTACGTCATCGCCGTCTATTTCGGCGCGGTCGGAATTCGCCGCATCCGCCATGCCCTGGCCGCCGGACTGATCGCCGACCTTGCCGGTCTGGTGGCGGCAATTGTCCTATGCCGCCTGCTTTACCCGTGACCGGCGACGGGGTATACCGGACGCCATGATGTGGGAAACCCTTACTGCCCTGGTTCAGGTGGTGGCCATCGACGTCGCCTTGGCCGGCGACAACGCCATTGTCGTCGGCATGGCCGCCGCCGGATTGCCGGCGATACACCGTGGCCGTGCCATCCTGATCGGCATCCTTGCCGCCGCCGTCCTGCGAATCGTCTTCGCCAGCTTCACCATGCAATTGCTGGAAGTGGTCGGGCTGTTGCTGGCCGGTGGCCTGTTGCTGCTGTGGGTGGCGTGGAAGCTGTGGCGGGAATTGTCGGGCAACGCCGAGTTGGAGCGCGAGGAAAGCCAGGCCGCGGCCAGTTCCGATGGCACCGGGCAGGACAAAAGCTTTGCCCAGGCGGTGTGGCAGATCATCGTCGCCGACGTGTCCATGTCGCTCGACAACGTGTTGGCGGTCGCGGGGGCTGCGCGCCATCACCAATGGGTGTTGGTGGCCGGCCTGGCGCTGTCGGTGGCACTGATGGGAGTCGCCGCCAACTTCGTCGCCGGCCTGCTGAACCGTTACCGCTGGATCGCCTATGTGGGCTTGCTGATCATTTTGTATGTCGCCTTGCGCATGGTCTGGGACGGCAGCCACGAGCTCATGGCATACGCCGACACCCTTTGATCCCCAAACGCCCTTAGCCGACCTTGACCGTCATCTCCGGCGAACGCATGTAAAACGCGGCGGCCGCCGCCCGGACGAATTCCCGGATGCCGCATTCCGCTTGTTCAAGGTCGCCGGCGGCGACAGCCGCCGCGACGCGCACCCCCAGGCTCCGCTCCACTTCGGTCACGGCCATGCCACGCGGTGCCTGACCGCCACGGATCGGCTGCCACAAGGTTTCCACCAGGCCGACCAACACCGGGTTGCCGCAGCCACGATGCAAAGCGGCCAGCCAATCGCCGCCCGATGCGGCCAGCCGTGCCACCTCGCCCCGCTCCTGATCCCCCATGCGAGCGTTGGCAAGGCCGACGCAAACCACTTCCATCTCCGCCAAGGTCTCGAACAAGGCTTGGCCGACGCCATCGCCGACCACCACCCCGCGATGGGGACGATTTTCCACCAGTCCCAAAGTCGCCAATTGTCGAACGGCTTCACGCAGCGGAGTGCGTGAAACCCCCATGCGGCTTGACTGCGCCACTTCGTCCAGACGTGTGCCGGGGCGAAAGTCACCCGCGACGATTTCCGTCGCCAGTTGCAGCCGGACCCGCTCGGCACGGGTCATGGAAGCGGTGTCAAAGCGAGGAGTCTGGTGGAGCATCCCGTTTCCGTCATCGTCAGGAGAGACAAGATATATAAGGGCATCATTAGCACACAAATTCCCCTAAGAGTAGCACATTAAAAGAAAATTCTTCGATCCAGCCACCACACCAACCAACGCAATCAGTTTACGATTGAACAATCTGTGGTTGAGTTCACCCCCGCGAACAGCTCGAAAATCAAGCCGATCAATAACGGCAAAGACTAGGCACCACCGCACCAATCGGTGTATAAGGTCGATTAATTATGTTCGGGGGTGTCTTGCGTGGACATAGGGGGATCGGAATCTTGACTTTCCGGAAATGGCGACTTCATGCCTTGGCGGGCTGCACCGCTTTGGTAACGGTTTGGTCGGCGCCAGCCGTAGCTCAGAACCTGATCGATGAGTTGCAGAGCCTGGTCGAAAGCCACCCGCAAATCCGTTCCAAGGAAAAAAGTGTTTCCTCGGCCGAAGAAGGCATCCGCGCAGCCCGTTCCGGCTACCTTCCGACAGTCAAGCTGACCGGCGACAGTGGCCCCGAATACGTCGACAGCCCGGCCCGCCGACAGACCGAGGGAGAGCGTTTCTACAAGGGACGCGAAACCACGGGTCTGGTGGTGACCCAGCGCCTGTTCGACGGCTTCGCCACCGATGCCCAAGTCGAAGCCGCGAAGGTCAGCCACGAGATTTCCGACGCCGATCTGCGCGCCACCCGCCAGAACGCCCTCCTCGAGGGGACGCTGGCCTATATCGACGTGCTGCGCCAGATCCGCCTGATCCAGTTGGCCCGCGACAACGAACGCAAGATTCAAGAACAGCTCAACCTTGAGGACGAGCGCGTCCAGAAAGGTTCGGGTATCGCTTCCGACGTGCTGGCCGCCAAGCAGCGGCTTCAGGTCGCCAAGGAACGGCGCGTCAACTTCGAAGGTAATTTCGAAGCCGCCGTCGCCAAATATTCCCAGGTCTTCGGACACGCCCCCGACGTGGCTGCGCTGACCGACCCGCCGGTTCCGGCGGCGTTGATCCCGCCGCAATTGGAAGACGCGGTACGCTCGGCCCAGGACGACAACCCGACACTGCGAACCGCCACCAAGACCATTTCGCTGACCAGCGAGCGGCAACGTGTGGCCGAGGCGGGCTATTACCCCAACATCGACCTTGTCGGCCGTGCCAATTACGAAAACGACAAGAACGCCGAAATAGGCGTGCGCCGCGACTGGTCGTTGCTGTTGACCGCCACCTGGGAATTGTTCTCGGGTTTCAAGACCGACGCCCAGGTCGCCCAGGCCAGCTATGACCATGCCGCGTCCAAGGACAACCAGCTTTACGCCAGCCGCAAGGTCACCGAAACGGTCAAGATCGCCTGGCACAAGCTGAAGACCGCGCGCGAGCGCATCAGCCTGTTGGAAAACGCCGCTGTCCTGGCCGAGGAAGTGTGGGCCGCACAGAAAAAGCGTCGCGACGCCGGCAAGGCCACCGTCCAGGACGTGCTGGACGAAGAAACCCGCATCAACGACGCGCGGATCAACTTCACCAGCGCCTATTACGACATGATCCAGCATTCCTATGAATTGCTGGCCGCCATGGGGCGCCTGGAAGTGGACGGCATCCGCCAGGTGCCACCGGCACCGGCCAAGTCGAGTGCGCCTCAGGACATGACCCAGCCGCGCACCAGTGCCGCCGCGCCCGAGGTCCCTCAGCCCGTCGCCGTTCCGGTTGCCGAGCCGCAGCAAGCGGCCGTCCCGGCCCCGGTCTCTCCTTACATTCCGGTGACCGCCTCGGCCTTTGGCGACGACCTGCCTGACGGGTCGCCATCGGCCATGATGAGCCGCATGCGGCCAATGGTCGAAGCCTCTGGGAATTAACCGAAAGGGCGGTCCACCGGGACCGCCCTTTTCGATTCATACCCCCCATTCCCAACGCCATTGGTCATAGGGAACGATCTCGGGTTCCTCGCCATTGGCCCCGACCCACGAATCCACGGCGAAGCGACGTTGCCCGTCGATGGGAACGATCTCCAATGCCACATGTTGCAGGACCACCGTATAACGGTGGATGAAGTCGCCCCGAACGTGGAAACGCATCAGACCGGCCAAAGCCAGACGATCAAGATAGGTCCGGGTATTGATGGATTCGGCGATACAATCCAACTGGCCAGGTTCGTCCTCACCCTCGCGTTCATTGGCGGCACGGTCGCGCCAAGTGCCATTGCGAGCGCCCATGAACCGTTCCAGAAGGGCGATGGCCCGGCCGATCGACAGTCGCTCGTCCTCGGCATTGCGGGACTGGGCGAAAAGGCCGCGAAGCTGCTCCCCTTCCTCTTCGCCGAGGCGCTGAAAGGCAAAGGCAGTGCAGCCGCGCTGTTCACAAAGCCCCATCGGCGTCGTCAACGGATCGGCCGCTCCGGCCAGGGATTGGATGTTGGCGACCTCGACCGCGTCGGCGACCTCCAGCCACCCTTCCCTTTGGACAGGAGCAGCGGCCGGCATCTCCGCCTCGACCAACATCTCGGCCCCAGCCGGAAAGCCAGACAACAGGGCCGAAACGGCCAAGACGGGAAAAAGAAGGTATTTCATCAGGGTGACGATGATGGACCATCGTCACCGCCCGAGCAACGCCCGGAATATCTCAGGCGGCCCGTTCCTCGGATTGGGGGGACCGGGCAATCGGAGCTGTTTCCACATGGACATGGAAACAACTCTGGCACCACAGCACCGGCGCCAACTTACGCTCGCGGCTGACGCGATGGCGGGTGCGGCGACCACAGGCGGGGCAGTGGTGGAATTCGTCGCCGTTCTGAAAGGCGCCGGATGGGGAATGCATGGTTTTCGTCCCTGACATGATGGACAGGCAAATAGCCCCGCCCCCTCTCGATCTCAAGCGAAGCTTTGATGAACTACGGCGTGGCGGAGCTGCCGCGCCGCCGGACCATGTCGCTCAGACGTTCGAACCATAGATAGATGACCGGCGTGATGAACAGCGTCAGCAACTGGCTGACCAGCAATCCGCCGACCACCGACAGCCCCAGTGGCTGACGCAGTTCCGCCGCCGCGCCGATGCCCAGCGCGATGGGCAACGTCCCCATGATCGCCGCCATGGTGGTCATCATGATGGGGCGGAAACGCAACAGACAGGCCTGACGGATCGCCTCACGCGCTGGCAGGTTCTGGTGCCGCTGCGCCTCGAGCGCGAAGTCGATCATCATGATGGCGTTCTTCTTGACGATGCCGATCAGCATCAGGATGCCGATCATGGCGATCACCGACAATTCCTGACCGAACAGCGACAGCGTTGCCAACGCCCCCACCGCCGCCGACGGCAAACCAGACAGAATCGTGACCGGATGGATCAGGCTTTCGTACAAGACGCCCAACACAATGTAGATCACCACCACCGCACCCAACAGCAAGAGCCCCTGGTTCTGCAACGAATCCTGGAACACCTTGGCATTGCCGGCGAAGGTGGGGGTGATGCCCGGCGGCATGGCCGAGCGCCCCTGAAGCTGGTGAATGGCCTCGACCGCCTCGCCCAGGGAATGACCGGGGGCGACGTTGAAGGAAATGGTCACCGCCGGCAATTGCGATTGGTGGTTGACGGTCAGCGGTCCCACCTGACGTTCGATGGAGGCGACGGCGTCCAACGACACCAGTTGCCCGCCCGACGACCGCACCTTGAGCCGCGACAGGGCATTGGTGTCGGCCTGATAGCGGGGCGCCATCTCGATCACCACCTGATAATCGTCCTCGGGTTTGAAGATGGTGGAAATCTGTCGCGTGCCATAGGCCGAATACAACGTCGACCGCACCGCCTCGAGCTTCACCCCCAGCGCCGCCGCCTTGTCGCGGTCGACGTCGACCATGGCTTGCAAGCTCTTGATCTGAAGGTCCGAGTTGACGTCCTGAAACAACGGGTTGGCGGCCATGGCCGCTTTCATGCTTTCGGCGAAGGCATAAAGCTCGTCCTGGTCGATGCCTTCCAGGGTGTATTGGTACATGGCCTTGGACATACGGCCGCCGACACTCAGGTTCTGCACCGGCGTCATGTAGACGTTCAGGCCGGCTATGGGCCCCAGTTTCTTGCGCAAACGCTGGATGACCTCGGTCACCGGCGGGCGTTCGGTGCGGTCCACCAGATTGACGAACATGCGCCCGGCGTTGGTGGCGTTGGACATGCCGGAAACGCCCACCGCCGAGGTCACGGTGGCCACATGCGGATCGGACAGCACCACGTCGGCCACCCGTTTTTGCATTTCCGCCATGGCGGCGAAGCTGATGTCCTGGGACGCCTCGGTCTGGATGGTGATCTGGCCGGTATCCTCGGTGGGGAAGAACCCCTTGGGCACCGACACGAACAGCCACCCCGTGGCCACGATGGTCGCCAGGGTCAGGACACCCATGCTGGCGCTGTGGTCCAGCACCCAGTCGAGCGCAGTACGATAAAGCGCCAGCAAACGGTCGAAACCGCGTTCCAGCCATCGTTCCACCGAACCCGAGGCCGTGCCGTGTTCCGGCCGCAGCCAACGGGCGCACATGGCCGGCGTCAGGGTTAGGGACACCACCGCCGACAGCACGATGGCGATGCTGACCACCATGGCGAATTCGTGGAACAGCCGGCCGATGACGCCGCCCATGGCCAGGATGGGAATGAACACGGCAATCAGCGACACGGTGATGGAAACGATGGTGAAGGCGATTTCGCGTGCGCCTTTCAGGGCCGCGTCAAAGGGTTTCATGCCCTCGTCCACATGGCGCTGGATGTTTTCCAGCATGACGATGGCGTCGTCCACCACCAAGCCCACCGACAGCGTCAGCCCCAACAGCGAGATGTTGTCGAGCGAATAGCCCAACATCTCCATCACCCCCAGCGTCGCCACCAGCGACACCGGCATGGCGACGGCGGGAATGATGGTGGCGGACAGGCGGCGCAGGAACAGGAAGATGACCATCACCACCAACGCCACGGTGACGGCGAAGGTCAGCTGGACATCCTCGATGGCGTCGCGGATCGAGCGCGAGCGGTCGTTCATCACGTCGATCTTGGCGGTCGGCGGCAGGCTGTCGCGGATCGAGGGCAGCAGCGAGCGCACCGAATCCACCACCTCGACCGTGTTGGCGTCGGGCTGGCGCTGGATCGCCACCACGATGGCGCGGGTGCCATTGAACCAACTGGCGGTACGGTCGTTCTCGACGCCGTCGAAGGCCTGTCCCACATCCCTGAGCCGCACCGGCGCGCCGTCGCGCCACGCCACCACCAACTGGTTGAAGGCTGCGGCATCGGGCAATTGCGGATTGGCCTGAAGGGTCACCTGTTGTTTCGGACCGTTCAGCACGCCAAGCGGTGAATTGGTGTTGGCGTTGGTGATGGCGCTCGACACCTCGTCCACCGCCAGTCCGCGCGCCGCCAGCGCGTCGGGATCAAGGTGGATCCTGACGGCGTATTTCTGGCTGCCATAGATCAGCACTTGGGCCACACCCGACAGGCGCGAGATCTTGGGCGACAAGATGGTCTGGGCATAGCGGTCCAGCGTCGCCAGCGACAGCGTCTCGGACGACAACGCCAGCAACACCACCGGACTGTCCGCCGGGTTGACCTTGCGGAAACTGGGCGGCGTGGTCATCTCGTCGGGAAGGCGCCGTTCGGCGCGGGCGATGGCCGCCTGAACGTCCTGGGCGGCGGCGTCGATGTCGCGGTCCAGGACGAAGGACAAGGTGATGGACGTCGTGCCCTGGCCCGAAGACGAGGTGATGGTCTCGACCCCGGCGATGGTCGAAAACTCGCGCTCCAGCGGCGACGCCACCGACGACGCCATGGTTTCGGGACTGGCCCCCGGCAATGAGGCGGAAACGCTGATGGTCGGGAAATCCACGTTGGGCAGCGCCGCCACCGGCAATTGCCGCCAGCCGGCCAGACCGGCGAACACCAAAGCCAACGTCAGCAACAAGGTGGCGATCGGCCGGCGGATGAAGATTTCCGAGATGCCCATCACGATGCCGTCCGGCTTTTTTCCACCACCTCGACCCCAGGCGCCAGCCGCATCTGGCCTTCGATCACCACCTTGTCGCCAGGACTGACCCCGCTTTTCACCACGGTCTGGCCGTCAACCTCGCGGTCTACCGTCACCGGGACAAGGCGAACCTTGGACGCGGCATCGACGACAAAGACGTATTGGCCGTTCTGCCCGGTCTGCACCGCCTCGGACGGCACGCTCAGGGCGTCGGCCTCGGTGCCCAGAACCAAGGTGACGTTGACGTACTGGCCGGGCCACAGCCGGGTGTCGTCGTTGGCGAAGGTCGCCTTGAGCGTGATGGTGGCGGTGGCGATGTCGATGGCCGAATCCATGAACGTCAGACGCCCGACCGAACGCGAGGACGGATCGGCCCCGGCGGTGACCGCCACTTCGACCGGACCGGCGGCCATGGCGGCGCGGATGCGCCCCAGATGGTTCTCGGGCACGGCGAAGGCCACGGTGACCGGCCGCAATTGGGTGATGGTGACCAAGGGCTGGGCGTCGCCCGGCTTGGCCAGCGCCCCCAGCTTGCCGTCGATGACCCCGATCCGACCGGCCACCGGCGCCTTGATGAAGGCGTAATCCAAAGCCAGCTTGGCGTTGTCGATAGCCGCCAGATCGGCCTTGATCGCCGCCTGATAGACACCGACGTCGGACGTCAGTTGTTCGACCTTCTGTCGGGTGGCGGAACCCGATTTCAGCAAGGTGGTATAGCGGTCAAGGTCGCGCCGGGCCCGGTCCAGTTGCGCCCGGTCGCGGGCAAGACTCGCCTCGGCCTGCTTGCGCGAGGCTTCGGCTGAGCGGAAATCCAGGGTAAACAGCGGGGCGCCCTCGTTGACCTCCTGGCCCTCGACGATGTGCACCTTGATGATCTCGCCTTCGACGCGGGGACGCACCGCGACCACCGACGGCGACTGCACGTTGCCGACGGCGGTGATCCGAACGGGCATGGCGCGGGGAACCACGGTGTGGGTGACCACCGGCCGCGCCGTTTTCTCGGTCGTCTGGGAACCGTTTCCGGTGTCGCGGTGGCTGAACACGTACCAGCCGCCGCCCAGGGTGACGGCGACGGCAAGCATTATGAAAAGACGGGCGTTTCGCATGCCTCACACATTGCGCCCGCAGGTTTTACTGTCAACGACGGAACGGTAACGCTTGGTAACGTCAGCGGGTCAACAGCATGGCCAGCATCACCGAACCGAAGACGATGCGATACCAGGCGAAGGGAGCGAAACCGTGCCGGCTGATGAAGGCGATGGCGGCACGCACCACCACCAGCGCCGCGACGAAGGCGGCGACGAAACCGACCGCGATCAACGCCATATTGTCGAAAGACAGCGCCGACCAGTCCTTGTACATCTTGAACACGGTGGCGGCGATCATGGTCGGAATGGCCAGGAAGAACGAGAACTCCGCCGCCGCCTTGCGATCGACCCCCAACAGCAAGGACCCCATGATGGTGGCGCCCGATCGCGACACGCCGGGGATCATCGCCACGCATTGAAACAGGCCGATCTTGAGCGCGGTGGGCATGGGCATGGTTTCGACGCTGTGCACCTTGGGGCTCTTGACCAGCCGCTCGATAGCCAGGATGACGAAACCGCCGACCACCAGGGCGACCGCCACCACCACGGGCGAATCCAGCAGCGCGCGGATGGCCTTGTACGCCACGGCGCCGATGGCCATGGCCGGCAAGAAGCCGATCAGGATGTTGCGCACGAACGCCCGCGCCGCCGGATCGGAACCAAGCCCGCTCGCCGCCCCCCACAGGCGCTGCCAATAGACCACGCAGACGGCCAGGATGGCCCCCAGCTGGATGACGATCTCGAACGTCTTTCCGGGGGGGCCCTGAAATCCCAGCATGTCGCCCAACAAGATCAGGTGGCCGGTGGACGACACCGGCAGGAACTCGGTCAGCCCCTCGACAACGCCGAGCAGCAGGGCTTGCAGGAACAATTCCATGAGAGGACACCTTCGGGGGGGATGGAATGCGGGGCGGATCATGCTCCGGCGGTTCCGGCGGCGCAATACGCAAGGTGAACCCCGGACGGCGAAACTTGCCCCTAAGGTCGCCTTCCGTTACACCTGCCC
The DNA here is from genome assembly GCF_011022235.1 of Magnetospirillum aberrantis SpK. Classification (GTDB taxonomy): domain Bacteria; phylum Pseudomonadota; class Alphaproteobacteria; order Rhodospirillales; family Magnetospirillaceae; genus Magnetospirillum; species Magnetospirillum aberrantis. The sequence goes on from NZ_JAAIYP010000035.1 coordinate 112,969, forward strand.
CCAGGGAGGACATGCCGTGACATCCACAAGCTGCGATGGTTTCTACGCTTCCTATGCCGACTACAAGGGCTATCGCCCCCCCAATGTGGGGCGCAAGCAGGTCGCCCGCTTCGACGCCGAGATTTGGCGGCCGGCACAATGCCTGGCAAGCCATTCCTTTCTTGAGCTCGGTTGCGGCACCGGGGCCTTCCTGGCATACCTCGCCGGCAAGAATGTCGGACGTTTCCACGGCATCGACCATGACCCGGCGCTGGCACAGGTGATCCCGGAAAACGTGCGCGAACGCTTCACCTGCCGCGACGTCTGGGAGACCCTGGCCGACGACGGCTTGGGGCGCTTTGACCGGGTGGTAATCCTGGACGTGTTGGAACATTTCTCCCCTGAAGACGCCGCCCGCCTTTTGACCGCTCTGCGGCCGCGTCTGGAGCCGCAAGCGCGGGTGATCGTCAAGGTTCCCAACGTGTCTTCGCCATGGGCGCTGCAATGGCAATTCGGCGACCTGACCCACCGCACCGCGTTCAACCCCTTGTCGTTGAAACAGTTGGCGGGCTTTGCCGGCTACGACCTTGCCGCCGTCTGGCCCCAGCGCCAGGGCTCGCGTCGGCGCATGGTGACCGACGCCCTGGTGCATCGTTTCCTGTCCTGGGCCCTTTTGACCCCGCCCCCTTTGTGGAGCGCCAACTTCTACGGCATGCTGGTTCCTCGATGAACAAGAACGATTTCATGTCACGCGCCGCCCTGTGGCTGCTGCCTCTCGCCTTCGTCGCGGTTCTCTTTGTCATGCGGGCCTCCAGCTTGCCGTTCTGGCAAAGCTTCAACCTGGACCCCGACTATTACTACCTGCTGAACGGCCTGCGCATCGTCGAGGGATTGGCTCCCACCGACATTTCCCATCCCGGAACACCAGTCCAGGTTCTGATCGCCGCCACCATCAAGGCGTTGCATCCCCTGACCTCGACCGAGGCGACGGTGGACGCGGTCCTGCGCGACGCCGAGGACGTGCTGGTCGCCGCCACCAGCGTCATCTACGTGTTGATCGGCCTGTCGCTGTGGTGGATGGGGCGCGCGGTATGGGGGGCCACCGGGGCATTGCTGCCGGCGCTATTGGCCCAGACAGCGCCCCTTTTGTCGCGCATCGTTCCCAAATTCGCCCTGCATCCCAAACCCGAACCGTTTCTTGTCATCGCCGTCGCCCTGCTGGTGGCGGCCGTCATGCCGCTGATCCGTCCCCGCGACGATGGCAAATGGGACCGTGCCGCCGCCTTGGCCGGCGTCGCCATGGCGCTGGGAATCGCGTGCAAGGTGCATTTCGCCGTGCTGGGGGTGTTGCCGCTGCTGCTGGTGGACCGCCGTCGCTTCCTGATCTACGCGGGTGTCGGTGCCGCCGCCCTGGTGGTGTTCGTCGCCCCGGCCCTTCCCTCGTGGTCCATCTGGGTGGATTGGATCGGCCGCATGGTGATGCATTCGGGGGCCTATGGCGAAGGGGCCGCCACGGTGATCGACACCGGCCGTTATCCCCGTGCCGTGCTCAAGCTGTTTTCGTCGAAGCTATTCATGTCCCTGGGCGTGGTCGGCACGGTCTTGCTGTTGACCGCCTATTTCCGGCTGCGCCGCCGCGGCCTGATGGAACAAGACCGTTTCGCCCGCCTTGCGGCCGGCATCGTCGCCGCCCAGGTGCTGGTGGTTCTGTCGGTGGCGAAACAGCCCGCCGCCCATTACCTGATGCCAGCACTGGTGCTGACCGGGCCGTTGCTGGCGGCATTGTGGAGCCTGAGCCGGCCCCTGATGCCACACATCCATACCCGTTTCTGGGGAACGGTGCTGGTGGTGCTGGTGGCGTTGCAGATTCCGCAAATGGCCAAACAGAACGCAGAATTGCGGGGCTGGACCGAGGAACAGATGGCCATCGACCTGGGCGCCCGCTTTCCCGGTTGCGCCAAGATCTACTACGACGCCGCCTCGGCCCAATCCTATGCCTTCCAGCGCGGCGACATGAACGCGCAAGGCCGTTATTCCGCCAAGCTGGCGCCGCTGTTCCCGAACGACGAATACACCTGGTTCACCAACGACCACACCTATTGGAAAAACGGCCTGATGCAGTGGCTGAAGCCCGTCACCCTGGCGGATATCCTCGACCGTCACGGCTGCGCCGTGTGGCGGGGCAACCAGCATTGGACGGTCGCCCCTTACGCCAACCGGCAGATTCCCGGCTTCGTGTTCGACGACCGCTGCGACATGGGCGAGGAAACCTTGTTCACCAAAGGCGTGAAATGCGACGGCAGCCGCGTCCCGGTTGCGGTCCCGTGACCATTCGCACTTGCAAAACCGCACGAACCGGCTAGCCTTTTCCAAGTACTCTAAAAAGCCGCACCCAAAGGGGGAAGCCATGCCGGCCAAGATCGTCACCATCGCCCAGCAAAAGGGCGGCGCGGGCAAGACCACCATGGCCGCCCAATTGGCGGTGAGCTATGCCCGTGCCGGCAAGCGCGTCGGTCTGATCGACATCGACCCCCAGGGGTCGTTGGCCACATGGTACGAAGTGCGCAAGGCGCTGGTGGCCCCCGACGGGGCCGGCATCTCTTTCGTCCAGGCCTCGGGCTGGCGCCTGACCAACGAACTGGACCGCATGAAGCGCGACACCGACCTGATCTTGGTGGATTCGCCGCCACATGCGGAAACGGACGTGCGCATCGCGGTGCGCGCCGCCGACCTGATCATGGTGCCCATGCAGCCGTCGCCCATGGATTTGTGGGCGACCCAGCCGACGCTGGACATGGCGAAGAAGGAGAAGTCGACGGCCTTGGTGGTGTTCAACCGCACGCCGCCGAAGGGCAAACTGGTGGACGCGGTTCGCCGCAAGATCGTCGAGGCCGACATGCCGGTGGCCGCCACCGTCCTGGGCAACCGCGTCGCCTTCGCCGCGTCGATGATGGAAGGCAAGGGCGTCGCCGAAAGCAACCCGCGCCATACCGCCACCAAGGAAATCAAGGCGCTTGCCGACGAAATCGCCGGCAAGCTGGGATTTTAAAGGAAAATCATGGACTACAGTTTCGCCGCGGCCATCGGCCTGCACACCCTTGCCGCCGTCATCTGGGTGGGCGGCATGTTCTATGCCCACATGGTGTTGCGGCCGGCGGTCACCGAGATGTCGGTTTCGTTGCGCCTGACGCTGTGGAGCCGGGTGCTGCCGCGTTTCTTCGCCTGGGTGGGGGTGTCGGTGGCTGTGCTTCTGGTCACCGGTTACGGTGTGTTGCTGACCGGCTATCGCGGCGGCATCACCGGCGGCAACCTGCATATCGACGTCATGCAGATCGTCGGCGCGGTGATGATCGCGCTGTTCCTCTACATGCTTGTCGTGCCCTTCGTCCTGTTCCGCCGGGCACTGGCCATCAACGACCTGGGCGCAGCGGCGGTACAGCAAGGCCGCATCCGCGCCATCATCCTGGTCAACCTGTTGCTGGGACTGTTCACCACCTTCATCGGCGCCGCCGGCACTTTCGTCGGCTATTGATCCCGGATGCCGACCGGGCGTATAAGCGTCCCCGGTCGGCAGTTCACCCAGGCGTCGCCGCCCCGCGAGGGGAGCTAAACCTGCCGCTTGTCCTTGTTTTCTTCGACCCGACACCTTGTCCCGTGCCGCGTCGGAAGCCGGCGACCACCGACAATCCCACTTGGATTTCCGGCACGTCGTGAGGATAAGCGATGTCGCGCACCCATCTTCCCTATCACGCCGAGGACATTTCGGCCTTGGCCCGCACCCTCAAGGGTGAACTGGCCCGCCTTGACCATCAGCCCGGCCACGTCGAACTGCTGAACATTCTGGCGCGCGGCGCCGGCTGGCGCAATTTCCAGCATTTCCGCGCCCAGGATGCCGCCCGCGCCGCCCTGGAGCAACCAACCGAACCGGCCCCGCCGCCCGATTACCTGCGCGTTCGGCGCACCCTTCGTCATTTCGACGACAAGGGCCGCATGGTGCGCTGGCCCGGCAAGCACACCGAGCGGCAATTGTGCCTGTGGGTCTTGTGGTCGCGCCTGCCCGCCCGCCACACCATGACGGAAAAACAGGTCAACGAGGCGTTGGCCGCACAACACCTGTTTGGCGACCATGCCCTGTTGCGCCGCGAACTGGTGGACGGCGGATGGCTGAAGCGCACCCGCGACGGCGCCGTCTATCAGCGCCAGGAACGCCGGCCCAGCGCCGACGCGCTGGCGCTGATCGCCGCCTTGCCATAGACCGGGCCGCGGGGTACTCCTGGTCTCTCGCCCCCCCGCGAACGGAGACCAGGATGACCGCCCACCGCTTCACCGACGACGACGTGCAGATCGTCGCCAGGACGCGCGAGTTCCAAGGCTATTTCGCGATTGATCGCTATCGGGTCCGCCATCGCACCTTCGCCGGCGGCTGGACCGGAGAGATCACCCGTGAAATCTTCGAACGCGGTCACGCCGTGGTGGTCATCCTGTACGACCCCGAACGCGATGCCATCGCCCTGATCGAACAGTTCCGCATGGGCGCCCTGGCCGCCGGCCAGTATCCGTGGCTGATCGAATGCGTCGCCGGCATCATCGAGGACGGCGAGACACCCGAACAGGTGGCCTTGCGCGAAGCCGAAGAAGAGGCCGGCGCCACCCCCGAGCACATAGAGCATGTCGGCAAGTTCATCATCACCCCCGGCGGTTCCAGCGAAACGGTCGAGCTGTTCGTCGCCAAGGTGGACACATCGACCATCGACGGCCTGCACGGACTGGAGCACGAGGGCGAGGATATCCGCGTCTTCACCGTGCCGGTCGAGGAAGCCTATGCCATGGTCAAGGACGGCCGCGTCGCCAATTCCATGGCGGTGATCGCCGTGCAATGGCTGATGCTGGAACGACAGGAATTGCGCCGCCGCTGGCAGCGCTGAAGCGGCAAGGCCCCCTTCCTTCGCGAATGGGGGCCTTTCTCGATGTCATATTTAACATCACAATTTTGTATTGATATCAATATACACATTTAATATTGTGTATGAAGTGAATCATACACACGAATGAGAGACTGAATGACCGACGTCCGCGACGGCTTCCTCGACACCATCGGCCGTACCCCGCTGATCAAGCTGCACGGGCCGTCGGCGGCCACCGGCTGCACCATCCTGGGCAAGGCGGAGTTCCTGAACCCCGGCGGTTCGGTCAAGGACCGCGCGGCGCTGGCCATCATCCAGGACGCCGAGGAAAAGGGCTTGCTGAAGCCCGGCGGCGTCATCGTCGAAGGCACCGCCGGCAACACCGGCATCGGCCTGACATTGGTGGGCAACGCCTTGGGCTATCGGACGGTCATCGTCATGCCCGAGACGCAAAGCCAGGAAAAGAAGGACATGCTGCGGCTGATCGGCGCCGACCTGCGTCTGGTGCCGGCCGTGCCCTATTCCAACCCCGGCAATTACGTCCGCTATTCCGAAGCCCTGGCCGGCGAGTTGGCCAAGACCGAAGCCAACGGCGTGCTGTGGGCCAACCAGTTCGACAACGTCGCCAACCGCCTGGGCCACTATCGCACCACCGGCCAGGAAATCTGGCGCCAGACCGGGGGCAAGGTGGACGCCTTCACCTGCGCGGTGGGCACCGGCGGCACGCTGGCCGGCACCGGCATGGCGCTCAAGGAGCACGACAAGGACATCCGCATCGTCCTGGCCGATCCCATGGGCTCGGCCCTTTACCACCATTATGCCCATGGCGAGCTCAAGGCCGAGGGCGGTTCGATCACCGAAGGCATCGGCCAGGGCCGCATCACCAAGAACCTGGTGGGCGCCCCCATCGACGACCAGGTTCAGGTCACCGACCCCGAAGCGCTGGGTGTCATCTTCGAACTGGTCCAGAAGGAAGGGCTGGTGCTGGGCGGATCATCGGGCGTCAACGTCGCCGCCGCCATCCAGGTGGCCCGCAAGCTGGGGCCGGGCCATACGGTGGTGACAGTGCTTTGCGATTATGGTACGCGCTACCAAAGCAAGCTGTTCAATCCGGCCTTCCTGAAAGAGCGCGACCTGCCCGTTCCGGAATGGCTGGCCTAGGGCGGCACCCCAGCCAATCATTCCGAGGGAAGCATGACCTATCCCAACCCGGACGCCCTGGTCACCACCGAGTGGCTGGCGGCGCACCTGTCCGCGCCCGACGTGCGCGTGGTCGACGCCAGTTGGCACATGCCCGCCGCGGGCCGGAATGCCCGTCAGGAATACGAAGCCAGCCACATTCCCGGCGCGGTGTTCTTCGACATCGATGAAATCGCCGACACCTCGGTACAATTGCCGCACATGTTGCCGCGTCCCGAACTGTTCGCCAGCAAGGTTCGCCGGCTGGGCCTGGGCAACGGCCACAAGATCGTGGTCTACGACACTGCCGGATTGGGCGCCGCGCGGGTGTGGTGGACGTTCCGGGTATTCGGCCATCGTGACGTGGCGGTGCTGGACGGCGGTTTGTCGAAATGGGTGGCCGAGGGCCACGCCATCGAGGATTTGCCGCCCATGCCGCGCGACCGCCATTTCATGCCCTATGTCAACGCGACCCTGGTGCGCAGTTTCGACCAGATGCGGGCCAACCTCGACAGCCGGCGCGAACAGGTGGTGGACGCCCGTTCGGCGGAACGTTTCGCCGCCACCGCCCCCGAACCGTGGCCGACCCGGCACGTGGGGCACATGCCCGGCGCGCTGAACGTACCCTTTGGCGAGTTGGTGGACGAAACCACCAGGACCATGAAACCGGCCGCCGAACTGCGCGCCCGGTTCGAGGCCGCCGGCTTCGACTTCACCCGTCCGGCGGTGACATCCTGTGGATCGGGTATCACCGCCTGCACCCTGGCGCTGGCCCTTTACCTGTTGGGCAAAGACGACGTCGCCGTCTATGACGGATCGTGGGCCGAATGGGGCACGCACCCCGACGCGGTGGCGGTGGCCGACTGAATCTCCTTGGCTTGGGGGGCGGGGCGGTGCCACCATCGCCCCCTGCCCAACACCCAAGCCCCCAAGGAAGCATGAGCGGCAAAGACAGCCTTTTCGTCCACGCCGGCCGTCATTCCGAACGCTATCACGGCGCCGTCAACCCGCCGGTCTACCGCGCCTCGACCATCCTGCACCCGTCGGTGGCGGTGATGGAGGCCACCGGAAAGACTCCGTTCGAGGGCGTGCGCTACGGCCGCTACGGCACGCCGACCACTTTCGCCTTCGAGGAAGCGGTGGCAGCGGTCGAAGGGGGCGTGCGCGCCATCGCCATGCCGTCGGGACTGGCGGCCATCACCGCGACGCTGATGGCCTTGCTGAAATCCGGCGACCATCTGTTGATGGTGGACACCGCCTATTTCCCGACCCGCAAGTTCTGCGATTCGGTGTTGTCGGGCTTGGGGATCGAGACCACCTATTACGATCCCACGGTCGGAGCCGGCATCGAAAGCCTGATACGCCCCAACACCCGGCTGGTGTTCACTGAATCGCCCGGTTCGCTGACATTCGAGGTTCAGGACGTTCCGGCCATCGCCGCGATCGCCCACGCCCATGGCGCCCTGGTGGCCATGGACAACACCTGGGGCATCCTGACGTTCCAGCCTTTTGCCCATGGCGTGGACGTGTCGATCCAGGCCTGCACCAAATACGTGGTCGGCCATGCCGACGCCATGCTGGGCTCGATCACCGTCGCCGACGAGGATTTGTGGCTGCGCCTCAAGACCTCGGTCGCCGCCTTCGGCCATTCGCCGGGCACCGAGGAAATGTTCCTGGGCCTGCGCGGCCTGCGCACCCTGGGGGTCCGGCTGCGTCATCATGCGCAAACGGCACTCAAGCTGACGACGTGGCTGCGCGACCGCCCCGAGGTGGCGCAGGTGCTGTATCCCCCCTTGCCCGGCGACGCCCACCACGAGCTGTGGAAACGCGATTTCGACGGCGCCTGCGGCCTGTTCGGGGTGATCCTGAACCCCGCTTCCAAACCAGCGGTGGACGCCATGCTGGACGGCTACCGCTATTTCAATCTTGGTTTCTCGTGGGGCGGTTTCGAAAGTCTGGTGATCCCCACCTCCGGCCATTCCATCGTGCGCACCGCCACCGCCTGGGCTCCACCCGGCCCGAGCTTGCGGTTCCATGCCGGGCTGGAGGACGCGGACGACCTGTTGGCCGACCTGGAAGCCGGCTTCGACCGGCTGCGGGCGGCAGGCTGATGCGGCGTTGGCTGGCGGCGCTGGCGATGATGCTGGCGCCCCTTCCCGTCCTGGCCCATCCCCATGTGCTGATCGATTCGCATATGGTGGTGATCTTCGAGGCGGGGCGCATCACCGGTCTTCAGATGGGGTGGAAGTTCGACCCGGTCTATTCCAGTTCGCTGGTCCAGGATTACGACAAGGACAAGAGCGGGTCGCTGTCGGCCAAAGAGATCGCCGACATGGAGCGCGAGGCGTTCCAGGACACCCAGCCCTACAGCTATTTCACCTATGCCAAGGTGGACGACAAGCCGGTCCAATGGCCCCGCGCCGAAGGGTTCACGGTGATGGTGGTGCAAGACAGCCTGTTGTACGGCTTTCGCCTGCGCCTGCCCGAGCCGGTGGACCCGCGCAAACAGACGTTCAGCCTGTCCACCTATGAAGAGACCTATTACATCGACATCGACTTCGCCAATGAGACGGCCGTGCGCCTGATCGGCGACGGTTCCGACGGATGCCGCGCCATCATGTCGCCCGATTCCGACAACAAGCTTTATGGCGGCATCGTCGTCCCCAACAAGGTGGAAATCACATGCGCCCCCTAGGCTTGGCCGTGCTGTTGCTCGCCCTGTCGCTTCCTGTCCTGGCCCATGCCGGACTGGTGCCGCCGCCACAAGCCCTTCCCGGCGCCGATCTGCCCGAGCCGTTGCGGTCGCTGGCGCAATGGGGCTTCGCCCTGCAACGCGAACTGAACGGCGAAATGCGGGCGCATCTGGCCGAACTCAAGCAAGGGGAAAGCCTGCGCCCGGCCTTGGGACTGATCTTCGCCGCCTTCGTCTACGGCGTGTTCCACGCCATCGGCCCCGGCCACGGCAAGGTGGTGATCGGGTCCTGGCTGGTCAGCCGCCGCGCCCGTCTGAGTTGGGGCCTGTCCGCCTGTTTCCTGTCCGCCGCCGTCCAAGGCACCACCGCGATCGTCGTCGTGCTGGTCCTGGCCGGACTGGCGGCATTGGCGCCCAAGGACATCCTGGTCCAGGCGGCGTGGCTTGAGGTGGCGTCCTATGGGCTGATCGCCGTCATGGGCGCGGTGATGGCCTGGAACACCTTGCGCGACCGTGCCGCCTGTGGTCACGACCACGGCCACGATGAACACGACCACGGGCATGACCATGGGCATGCCTGTTGCGGCCATCACCCCCCCCCGCCCGAGGACGCCCGCACCCTATGGGCCATGGCCGCCGCCATCGGCTTTCGTCCCTGTTCCGGCGCCATCCTGGTGCTGCTGTTCACCCTGGCCAACGGCCTGATGCTGGTGGGCATCGCCGCCACCTTCGCCATGGCCGCCGGCGTCGGCCTGACGGTGTCGGGAATCGGGTTGTCGGCGCTGGGCCTCAATCGTCTTCTGGACCGCGGCGCCGCCCGGTCGCGCCATGGAGACCTGTTGCGCAAGGCGCTGTCTCTGGCCGGCGCCGCCGTCATCATGTTGTTGGGAATCACCCTGATGCTGGGATCGCTTCAGGGCGGCGCGCCGGTACTGACGGGATAAACTTACCGCGCGTCGAAACGGATTTCGATACGGCGGTTCCTGGCCAGGGCTTCGTCGCTGTCACCTTTTTCCAATGGCTGGTATTCGCCGAAACCGGCGGCGGCCAGACGGTCGGCGGGAACGCCGTTGGCGATCAGGGTCTTGATGACGGTGATGGCGCGCGCCGTGGACAATTCCCAATTGGACGGGAACCGGCCCGAGGCGATGGGCCGTTTGTCGGTGTGGCCATCGACCCGCAGCACCCAGGGCACGTCCTTGGGAACCTGTTTGGCGATGTCGTTCAAGGTCTTGGCCAAGGCCCGGATCTGTTCGATGCCGTCGATGCCCATCTCGGCCGAGCCGGAATCGAACAACACCTCGGACTGAAAGACGAAACGGTCGCCTTCGACCCGGATGCCGGGACGATTGCCCAGCACCTCGCGCAGCTTGCCGAAGAATTCCGAGCGATAGCGTTGCAGTTCCTCGACCTTGCCGGCCAAGGCGACGTTCAGGCGCTTGCCCAGATCGACGATCTGCACCTTCTGGTCGGCCGCCAACTTTTCCGAGGCGTCCAACGCCGCCGCCAACCGGGCCATTTCCTTACGGATGGTTTCGAGTTGTTGGTTCAGCAACGCCACCTCGGCCCGCGCCGCCATCGATGTGGACTTCTCGCCCTCCAGCGCGTCGCCCATCTCGGCCAGCTTGGCCTCGAGCTCGGTCTTGAGCGCCTCAAGTGCTGCGATGTCATGGCTCAGCTTGTCGCGTTCGGCACTGTTCTCGGCCAATTGCCCGTTCAGCCGTGCCAGATCGGCGCGCAAGCCTTCGCTGGCTTTCTTCTCGATGGACAATTGCTCGACCAGGGCGGCCATTTCCTTGCTCAGGCGGTCGCGCGCCGCCTCGCTGCCGCTCAACGCGGTGCCCAGGAAATACTGGGCCAGCACGAACACCAGCAGCATGAACACCATGACCATGACCAGCCCCGACAGGGCATCGACGAAGCCCGGCCAGATGTCGACGCCGCGACTGCGCCGGCGGCCGATCATTGGCCGTTCTCCGCCTCGTCGGCCAAGGCGGCGATGGTGCGGGCCAGGAACTTGAACTCGGAACGCAACTGGTTGATCAGTTCCTCGTGGCCACGCGCGCCGTCCTCGACCAGCCGGCCCAGCGCCACATCCATGTTGCGCAGATGCAGCCGCGCCGTGTCGTCCAGACCGCCACTGCCCGAACCTTCCGCCAGCTTGGCCATCAGCGGCTTCATCTCAAGCTGCGCCTCGCCCAGCTTGATCATCAACGCCTGTTCCATGCGCATGTGGTCGGTCAGCGTGGACAGTTTGTCGGTCAGGGCGCGAATGTTGTTGTTGGTCGAGATGCGGCTTTCCTCGCCGCGCGCGATCACCCGCTGCAAGCCGTCCAGACTGTCGGCGGTCTGTTCCAGAAGCGCCTGGATATAGGCGGGAACCGGCTGGTCGCCGTCACCGCCGCCGATGCCGCCGCCCAACCGGGTCTGACCGGCCAGCCATTCCTCGAGCTCGTTGTAGAAAGCGTTCTGCGCCTGGCTGGCCTGAAGATCGAGGAACCCCAGCACCAACGATCCGGCCAGACCGAACAACGAAGTGGAAAACGCCGTGCCCATGCCGCCCAGCGGCAATTCCAGCCCGGTCTTCAGACGCTCGAACATGGCCGCCGCGTCCGCCCCCGTTCCCACCGACAAGGACGAGATCACGTCGCTGACCGAACCGATGGTCCGCGACAACCCCCAGAAGGTGCCGAGCAGGCCAAGGAAGATCAACAGGCCGACGAAATAACGCGCCAGTTCGCGGCCTTCGTCCAGGCGTGCGCCAATGGAATCAAGCAACGACCGCAAGCCCATGGCGGACAGGCTCATGCGGCCCTGACGCTCGCCCAGCATGGTGGCCATGGGCGTCAACAGCCGCAGCTTGCCGCCGGAAAGCTGTGGCTGGCCGCGCCGCCAGGTCTCCAGCCACGCCACCTCGGGCTTCAGCAACATCACCTGGCGGAAATTCAACACGATGCCCACCAGGAACACGCCGACGATCAGCCCGTTCAGCCCCGGATTGGCCATGAACGCCCGCGTCACGCCGGGTGCCAGCAACACCGCCACGGCGGCGACCACGGCCAGGAAGGCGGCCATGCGCAGGAGATAGCGGTTGGGACGGGTCATCATTGTGCCTCCAGTGGTGGTGCGGCGCCCCTGAGTGTTGGGACTGAATGTGTCCATTCCAGGGCGCACTATGCCCCCCGGTCGGCCAACAGACAACACGGGTGTCCTAGGTGAAATTACCTATGCAGCACGCGATGCGCGATATTTTTCATTTGCCACACCGGGCCGCCCTCGCCCAAATGTCATGCCATGGACACGGATACCCAACCCGACAAACGCGCGTGGCTCAGAACCATCGTCGATCCCTTGCGCCCGGTGGCCCGCGAGCTGCTGGCCGCGTCGCTGTTCGTCAACCTGTTAGCCCTGGCGGCGCCAATCTTCGTGATGCAGGTCTATGACCGGGTCATCGGCCATTCCGGCCTGGAAACCCTGAAGGGGCTGGTGATCGGCATGGTGCTGGTTCTGGCCTTCGACTACGTCATGCGCCAGTCGCGCGGCCGCGTCATGCAGATGGTCGCCCTGCGCATCGACGTCGAGGTGGGAACGCGGCTGTTCGACAAGCTGATGCGCCTGCCCCTGCGCACGCTGGAGGGGCGGCCCACCGCGTTCTGGCAGCAATTGTTCCGCGACGTCGACGCGTTGCGCAACACGCTGTCGGGCGCTTCGGCCATCTTGCTGGCCGACCTGCCTTTCGTGTTCGTGTTCCTGGGTGTCATCTTCGTCATCGGCAAGCCGCTGGCGGCGGTGTTCCTGGTGATGTTCCTGCTGTTCATCCTGTTGGCGTGGCGGTCGGGCCGGGCGCTGGCCGACAGCGCCCAACGCGAAAAGAACGTCACCGCGTCGCGCGACGCCCTGGTGGCGGAAATCGTCGCCGGGCGCGGCATCGTCAAGTCGGTCGGCCTGGACCGCGCCGTCCGCCCATTGTGGGAGGAACGTCAGGCCGGCGCCATCGAGCACGCCATCCAACGCGGCGCGGTCGCCGACGGCTACGTGACCATCGGCACCGAACTGACCCAGATGGCCAGCATCCTGCTGACCACGGTGGGCGCAATCTACATCATCGACCACGAACTCAGCATGGGCGCGCTGGTGGCGTGCAACATGCTGTCGGCCCGTCTTTACGGCCCCATCAACCAGTTGGTCGGCGCCTGGAAAAGTTTCGGCGGCTTCCGTCAGTCGGTGGACCGGCTGTCGGAACTGTTCGCGGAAAGCGAAGACCGTTCCGAAGCCACCATGCGCTTGCCGCGGCCCAATGGACGCCTGACCATCGAGAACCTGAACTTCGCCTATGAAGAGGACGCGCCGCCCAGCCTGGGCATCGAACGCCTGGACATCGTGCCCGGCGGCGTAACCGCCATCCTGGGCAAGAACGGCAGCGGCAAGACCACGCTGCTCAAGGTGTTGATGGGACTTTATCCGCCGGCCAAGGGGCGCGTGCTGTTGGACGGTGCCGACATCGCCCAGTTCAGCCGCGGCGAACTGGCGTCGTGGATCGGCTATGTGCCCCAGGACACGCTGTTGTTCAACGCCTCGGTGCGCGACAACATCGCCTATGGCGCGCCAGGGTGCTCCGACGAACAGATCTTGGCGGCGGCCCGTGCCGCCGGGGTGCACGACGTCATCGCCGACATGCCCAAAGGGTACGCCACCGGCATCGGCGAGGCCGGGTCCAAGCTGTCGGCCGGCCAGCGCCAGCGCATCGCCATCGCCCGCGCCCTGGTGGGCAACCCGCCGGTGCTGTTGCTGGACGAGCCCTCAGCCAGCCTGGACCGTCAGGCCGAAGAGGATTTGCGCGCCACCATGGCCGAACTGGCCAAGACCCGTACCGTCGTGGTGGTGACCCATTCGCCGGTGCTGTTGCCGGCGTGCCGCGACGTGGTGGTGCTGGATCGCGGCCACCTGTTGGCCGCCGGACCGGCGGCCGAGGTTCTGCCCCGATTGTTCGGCACGCGCCCGGCCGCCGCGCCGCAACAGCCACCCAAACCCAACCCCGCCGCCGCCGTGCCGCCCCACCAGATGCAGGCGCGAGTGACGCCATGACCGAACAACAACTGCCCCAAGTTCCGCCCGAACTCACCGCCGCCCCGGCCCCGGAACCCGCGGAACCGGAAAAAAAGGAAGACGGCGGTCGCCAGATATTGGCCGCCGTCATCGCCGTGCTGCGCTGGCTGGGACCGCAGCCGGGCGCCAAGGGCTACCATCCCCGCGCGCTGCTGACCGCCTTTTGGCGCTGGCTGCTGCCGGGTGGTCCGGTGCTGTTGCCGGCGGCCGAGGGACGTCACCTGACCACCGAACACGGTGGCCGCCTCCAGGAACTGTCCCATTCCTATCCGCTGCCCAGTTGGCGCCCCCTGGCGCGGCTGGTGATGGTGGCGCTGTCGGCCTTTGTGGTGTGGACGCTGTTCGCCCGGCTGGACGAGGTGACCATCGCCACCGGCGAAGTGGTGCCCGAGGGCAAGGTCAAGGTCATCCAGCATCTGGAGGGCGGCATCGTGCGCGAGATTTCGGTCGCCGACGGCACCGAGGTCAAGGAGGGCACGCCGCTGATGCAACTGGACCTGTCGGCCAGTTCCCTGAACCGCGACGAATTGCAGGTCCGTCTGGATGGTCTGATGCTGCAACGCGCCCGGCTGCGCGCCGAAGTGACGGGCGCGGCCGATGTGGATTTCCCGGCCGAAGAGGCTGCACGCCGGCCGGTTCTGGTGGCGGCGGAAACCCGCAATTTCGACAGCCGGCGCCAAGCCTTGCGGGCGACGCTGGCGGTGCTGCACGACCAGGCCCGACAAAAATCGCTGGAGGTCCAGGAACTGGACACCCGCCAGCGGGCCATCGCCTCGAATCTGCGGCTGGCCCGCGAACGCTTCGCCATGTCCAGCGAATTGATGAAATCCGGGCTGACCGCGCGCATGGAACATGTCGCCCTGCAAGGTCAGGTCGAGGAACTGGGCGGCCAGTTGGAGAGCTTGCGAGCCTCGATTCCCCGCGCCCAGGCCGGCGCCGAGGAAGCCAAAAGCCGCATCGCCGAGGAAGAAGCCCGCTTCGTCCGCACCGCCCAAGGCGAATTGGCCGAAGCCGAGTTGAACGTGGCCCGGACCCGCGAATTGCTGTCCCAGGCGTCGGACCAGCAGCGCCGCACCCAGATCACCAGCCCCATCGACGGCATCGTCAAGAACCTGCGGGCCAACACCATCGGCGGCGTGGTCAAACCGGGCGAACCGATCATGGAAATCGTGCCCTTGCACGAACGTCTTCAGATCGACGCCAAGCTGAACCCCGCCGACCGCGGTTATGTCCTGGTGGGACAAAGCGCCACGGTCAAGCTGTCGGCCTATGACTACACCACTTATGGCGGGCTTGAGGGCACGGTCATCCTGGTGGCGCCGGACACCACCATGGGACCCGACAACCAGCCGTTCTATCGCGTGGTCGTGCAGACCGAGCGCGCCTATCTGGGCGACGAAAAGGGAAAACAGCCGATCACCGCCGGCATGCAGGCGACGGTGGACATCCACACCGGCACCCGCACGGTCATGGAATATCTGGTGAAACCGGTGCTCAAACTGCGTCACGAAGCGTTCCGCGAGCGATGATCCCCGCCCGCGGAACACCCGCCCGTCACTTACCCCCACCCGTCATTTGACGTTGAAGCGCATGAACGGTTTGGCGCCGTCAGGACCAAAAGCGTAGACGGTAAAGGGCTCGGGCGCCCCGGACATGCCGGGCGATCCCTGCGGCATGCCCGGCGCCGAAAGACCGGTCACCTTGGGCCGGTCCTTCAACAGCTTGTCGACGGCTTCGGCCGGAACGTGGCCTTCGATGACGTAGCCGTCGATCACGGCGGTATGGCACGACTGCATCTCTTCCGGCACCTTGAGGCGTTCCTTGACCGGTTCCATGTCGTCCAGCATCACCACCTTGGCGGCGTAGCCCTTGGCCTTGATATAGTCGATCCAGCCGCCGCAACAGCCGCAACTGGGCGAGCGGTAAACGGTCATGGTTTCGCCGGAGACAGCCGGCACGGCCGCCGACGCGACGGCCAAAACCGCCGCCGCGAAAACAATGCGATGGTTCATGTGAGTATTTTCCTGATTCGATGAACGCGATAAGGCGAAGATGGTCGGATCAGGTACGAGGCGGGCGTTCCAGTGGTGACGGATGGCGCGACGGCAGGAACGCCAGCACCGGCAAAGCCACCCGCGACGACGACGTCACGGGCCGCAACCCGAACGGCGCCGACATCAGCAAGGGCGGCAAGCTGGCTTGAAGGCAGCCCAAGGCGCAGGCGGCGTCGGCATGACGGGCCACGGGAACGCCATCGCCGTCACAGGCATGATGGTCGCAATCGGCGATGTCGGTCATGGGCATGGCCGCCATGGCCACAGCCGGACGGGCCGGCGCCCACAGAGGCACCAGCACCAGAGCCAGGATGGCCAGCAATACCCGCAATCGCGCACAGATCGTCATGACGTCACCATACGCCAGCCCGCCATGCGGCGAAACAACCTTGGTCAAGCCCGCTAAAGGTCCGCCAGACGGCGTAATCTGTTCGCCAGGACCAACATGTCGTCGATAAGCACCCGCAGCCGTTCGTTGGCTGGCGCTTCCTGTCTTGTGGCGGTTAGAAGGTCCGTGCCAGGTGTTTTTCAAGATGGCCGATGCGGTTCCCAAAGCCGCTTTCCGGTCTTCGGGCGACACACAGTTTCCATGATGTCGGTGGGAATGCGCTGCTGGAGCTTGAAGTAAGCACCGTCGCGCTTCAGGTACTGAGGTCATTTCCATGACCCCCGATTGCAACCTAATCTTGTAGCCCAACCGAGGTTCATGGAAAGCGCAAGAATGCTACACTTGACGGATTTCCTGGAGTGTAGCGGGGTAGTGGCGCGCCCTGCTGGATTCGAACCAGCGACCGTCCGCTTAGAAGGCGGGTGCTCTATCCAACTGAGCTAAGGGCGCCGGGTCGGAAAGCGACTAGAAGCGGCCGAATTCCAGCTTGTCGAAGCGGAAATTGTCGGAATAGTTCTTGGGCGGAACCGGCTTCTTGGTCGCCGGCTCGATCACCTCGAACTCCAGGCCCTTGCGGGTGGCGTAGGCCACGGCCTCTTCCTTGCTGGCGAACTTGAGGCGGATTTGCTGGGTCATGTCGCTGGAGCCCAGCCAGCCCATCAGCGGGTCGGCCTTCTTGGCGTCGATCGGCTCGTATTCCAGCACCCAAGCCTGGGAATTGCCCTTGCCCGACTGCATGGTGGTCTGGGCGGGACGGTAGATACGAACCTGCATCGACGGGCTCCTTTTGCTCGGCCGGAAATTCCGGCCGCTAGAGATAGCGGGAAACCGCGTCGGAAACAAGACTCAGCGCCACCAGCGCCGCACGACGGGGGTTCCCGCCACATCGGACGGCAACAGGATATCGGGCAGCACCAGCGAAGGCCGCGGACGTGGCGGCGCCAGTTCGGCCAGACGCGCCACCCGCTCGGCGGTGGTGGGATGGGTACGGATCAGCCGCAGCCATGCGGGTGCCGATTGCCGCCGCAACCGCTCCCAACCGCCCCCTTGGATCGTATCGAGCCGCATCAGGGCGGAAATCAGGGCACCGGGGTCGCCGGTCAGCTCGGCCGCGCCGGAATCGGCCTCGAACTCGCGGGTCCGCGACAGCGTCAGGGTCAACAGGTCGGCGACCAAGGGGGCCACTACCACCGCCAAAATGGCCAGCCACGGCACGTCCTCGCCGCCATCGGTCATGCCCGGCAAATAGAACGCCGTCAGCAGCACCCCGGCGAAGGCCAGGGCACGGGTCAGCCGCCCAGCCGCCTCGGCCAGCCGCAACAGACGCAGGTCGCCGGCCCGAAGATGGCTGATCTCGTGTGCCAGCACCGCCACCAGTTCGCGGGCGCCCATGCGCCGCAACATGCCGTCCGACACCGCCACCGCGCCATCGCTGCCCCAGCCGGTGGAAAGCGCGATCATCTCGGGTCGGGGGATATAGAGGATCTGCGGCACGCGCGGCAATTCCGCCCGCCGCGCCAGTTCCGCCGTGGCGGCGAAAAGGTCCGGGGCCTGGGACGGCCCCAGCGGCACCGCGCCGTAAAGCGCCCGCAACAGGGTGGTGGAGCGCACCGGTTGCGCCAACATCAGAACTGCCGTGCCGCCGGCCGCCCACAAGATGCCGACGTCGCCGGCCACCAGCCATCCCACCAGCGCCATCCAGCCGACGATGCCGCCCAACAGCAAGGCCGAGCGCAGATGGTTGTGGCGACGGTGGCGGCTCAAAATCTGCCGATCGACACCGGCGGCGGCCAAGGGGCGATGGAAGCGGACGAACATGGATGGCCTCCGTTCTTACCAGCCGGCACGCGGATCGTAAGGGTGTCGTGCGCTCCAGTCGCGGACGAAAGCGGTCAAATCCTGGTCGGGATGGTCGGGCAGCACCAGCCGCAGGGTCACGTAAAGGTCGCCGCCCTTGATCCCCTTGCCACGCAGACGCAACCGGGTGCCAGTGTTGGAACCGGCCGGAACCGCCAGCGCCACCTTGCCGGACAGGGTCGGCACGGTGATCTTCGCCCCCAGAACCGCTTCGGCCAGGGTCACCGGAACCTCAAGGTGGACATGGTCGCCCTGGCGGGTGAACAGCGGATGCGGCCGCACGGTCACCTCGACCAACAGGTCGCCGGCCGTGCCGCCGGCCGCCGGGGCGGGTTGTCCCTGTCCCTTGAGACGCAACACCTGACCGTCGGCAAGACCGGCGGGAATGGTCACGTCCAGCGACCGCCCGCCAATGGCGACGCGCTTGACCGCCCCCAAGGCGGCGTCGGTGAAGTCCACCGCCAGGGTGACGCGGACATCCTGGCCGCGCCGTGGCCGTGCACCGCCGAAACCATGGGCGAACAGATCCTCGAACACGGAATCGGCGCCGCCGCCGAACGAAAAGTGAAAGGAACCGGGATCGCCGCCTTGGTGGAACGGATTGCCGGCGAAGCCGTGGGCGCCGGCATGAGCGCCGGCATGAGCGAACGTCTCGTGTCCTTCCGCGTCGATCTCTCCCCGGTCGAAACGCGCCCGCTTGGCCGGGTCCGACAACAGGTCGTAGGCGGCGTTGACGTCCTTGAAGCGGCTTTCCGCCCGCGCGTCGCCGGGATTGACGTCGGGATGCAGCTTTTTGGCCAGCTTGTGATAGGCCTTGCGAATCTCGCTTTCGCTGGCGCCGGGCTTGACCCCCAGGATGTCGTAAGGGCTGCGCATGGTCGTCCGTTCTCCAAATGGCCGGCGGGACAGCGGAACCGGGGCCGCCGCATGCGGCCCTGCGCAACCAGGAACGTCGAAAACCCGTCCGCGCCCGACCGGCGGCACGCGTCACGCCAAGGCCCCTTTCCAGGCACCCTGGTTCTATGGATTTAAGCATCGCCGGGACGGCGTCAAGACAACCGAACCAACAGCGGCCCCAGGACATTACCAATCATTAATGCCGGTGAAAGGTGGCTGTAAGGTCGCGGATGGCATCTTCTCATCATCAGGTACGGGAAAACGACGGAATTCAGCGCTCCCTGTCGTCTCCCAACCCGGCGGACCCGAACTCCCCGCCGACCGGAAGCGCCGGCCTTTCCCCCGGGACGGCGCCTCAGTTCAGAACGATCGCCGGCCCTTTCCCCCCAAGCCGGCATCGGAAGATGAAAACCGCCCCCGCAGCTGTCCCCCTGGCTGCGGGGGCTTTTCTTTGGAAGGCCAAGCAAGGTAAGGTCCGACACATGCGTATCTTGCTTATCGAAGACGATCAAGAGGCGGCCGCCTATCTGGCCAAAGGTCTGCGCGAGGCCGGCAACACCGTCGACCATGCCGCCAACGGCACGGACGGCCTGTTCCTCGCCACGTCGGAACGTTACGACGTGATGGTGGTGGACCGCATGCTGCCGGGTTTGGACGGGTTGGCCATCATCCAGGCCATCCGAGCCGGCGGCAACGACACGCCGGTGCTGATCCTGTCGGCGCTGGGCAAGGTCGATGACCGGGTCAAGGGGCTCAAGGCCGGCGGCGACGACTATCTGGTCAAGCCCTACGCCTTCGCCGAGCTTCTGGCCCGCATCGAGGCGCTGGGCCGGCGCGGCACCGCCAGCCAGCCCGACACCAAGCTGAAGGTCGAAGACCTCGAGATGGATCTGCTGGCCCGCACGGTGACCCGCGCCGGACAATCGGTGGACCTGCAACCACGCGAATTCCGCCTGCTGGAATACCTGATGCGCCACGCCGGTCAGGTGGTGACCCGCACCATGCTGCTGGAAAACGTCTGGGAATACCATTTCGACCCCCAGACCAACCTGATCGACGTCCACATCAGCCGCCTGCGGCAGAAGGTGGACAAGGATTTCGACCAGGCCCTGATCCATACCGTGCGCGGCGCCGGATATTCCCTCCGTGCGACCCGCTAATCTGGCCCTGCCGCCGCTGCTGCGCGCCACCACCTTTCGGCTGGCGCTGTCGTATCTCGGCATCTTCACCGTCTCGGCCGTGGCGCTGTTGGCGCTGGTGTCGTGGAGCACCTCGGTCTTCATCGAATGGCAGGTTCAGGAGACCGTCGAGGTCGAAGCCACCGGCCTGTCGGAACAATACAAGGAACGCGGCATTCAGGGTCTGGCCGAAATCATCGGCAACCGCGCCAGCCAGGACATCGAACGCCGCGCCGTCTATCTGTTGATGGCCCCGGACGGGTCGCGCATCGCCGGCAACCTGTTCGGCTGGCCCAAGGATGACAGCGACGCCTCGGGCTGGGTGCGTTTTCCCATCGAACGGGTCGGCGACGGACGGCTGTCCACCGAGGTTCTGGCACGCACCTACGTCATGCCCCAGGATTACCGCCTGTTGGTCGGCCGGTCGCTGCACGACACCATGCGGGTCAAATCGGCCATCAACCGGGCGCTGGGCTGGGGGTTGGCGCTGACCGTGCTGTTGGGCATCGTCGGCGGCTATTTCACCAGCCGGCACATGCTGACCCGCGTCGAAGCCATGAGCCGCACGGCACGGCGCATCGTCGGCGGCGACATGACCAGCCGTATGAAGCTTTCCGGCACCCACGACGAATTCGACCAGCTCGCCACCAGCTTCAACGAGATGATGGACGAGATCGAGCGGCTGGTGGACGGCATGCGCATGGTCACCGACAACATCGCCCATGACCTGCGCACGCCGCTGAACCGGTTGCGCTCGCGCATCGAGGTCGCGCTGTTGGGCGAAGGCAGCGCCGATGATCTGCGCCGGGTGCTTGAGGAAACGGTGGTCGAGGCCGACAATTTGCTGGCCACGTTCAAGGCGCTGCTGGCCATCGGCAACGCCGAATCGGGCCAACGCCTGCACAGCTTCGAGCCTTTGGACCCGGCACAGATAACGGCCGACGTGGTCGAGCTTTACGAGCCCCTGGCCGAGGAAGCGGGCGTCGCCATCTCGTGTCATACCGACCGTGACCTGACGGTGGATGGCGACCGCCACCTGATGTTCCAGGCCTTGGCCAACCTGGTGGACAACGCCGTCAAATATACCCCGGCCGGGGGCCGGGTCGCGGTGACGGTCGCCGGCACCGAAGACGGCGGCACCGAGATTACGGTGGCCGATTCCGGCCCCGGCATCCCCGAGGACGCGCGCGAGCGCGTGCTCGACCGTTTCGTGCGGCTGGACTCCACCCGCACCACCCCCGGCAACGGGCTGGGACTGTCGCTGGTCAAGGCGGTGGCCCGCCTGCACGGCGGCGCACTGAGCCTGGGCGACAACGCCCCCGGTCTGCGGGTCTGCCTGCGTCTGCCGGCGGCGGTCAAGGGCTGATCCAAGCTTCCCTGTTGCGGACATGCATGCCGCGGGTAAGAATGATCTCCTTCGCCCGGCCGAGCAGGAGACAGAATGGCCCAAGGCTGGTTGCGCCGCCTTCCAAACGCCATCGACGCATTCTCGCGGACATTACGCGGCAGTTGCGCGCCGGACTGCATGGGAACCGAGCGGCTGGAACGGATGCTGTCGGCGGCGCCCATGGTGCTTTATGTCCTGCGCTGGACGCCCGACCACCAGCCGCTTTACGTCAGCGCCAACGTCGAACGCTTCACCGGCCTGACCGCCGAAAGCATCCTGACCAACCCCAGACGCTGGCTGGCCGCCATCCACGGCGACGACCGCATGTCCTATGCCAAAGCATTGGAACGCCTGCCGGAGCACGGCCGCTTCGCCCTGGATTACCGGGTCCGCCATGTGGAAGGCGGCTGGCGTTGGGTGCGCGACGAAGCCCGCGTCAAGCTTGACGCCCGCGGAGAACCGGCCGAGGTGGTGGGGTCGTGGCTGGACATCACCGACCGCCGCCATTCCGAACAGGCCCTGGCCGCCAGCGAAGCGCAGGTGCGCGCGGCGCAAGCCCTGTTGACCGACGCGCTGGAAAGCAGTGGCGACGCCTTTTCGCTGTTCGACCCGCAAGACCGTCTGGTGGCCTTCAACAGCCGCTACAAGGAATTTTATCAAAGCATCGCCGACATGATCCGCCCCGGCGTTTCGTTCGCCGAATTGCTGCTGGTCAGCGCCGAACGGGGCCAATACCGAGGCGTGGATGCCGATGGCATCCCGCAATGGCTGGCCGAACGCATGGCCCATCACCAGAACGCGCTCGGCTTTTTCGAACAGCAACTGGCCGATGGCCGTTACCTGGAAATCGTCGAACGCGCGACCATGGACGGTGGCCGCGTCGCCATCCGCCGCGACGTCACCGCCCGCAAGACGGTCGAAGAAGCCTTGCGACGGGAGCTGGCGTTCAAACAGACGCTGATCGACGCCTTGCCATTCCCGGTCTATTACAAGGATCGCCAGGGACGTTACCTCGGTTGCAACACCAAGTTCGCCGATGTCGTCGGCCGCCCCATCGCCGACATCGTCGGCAGCACCGTGGCCGATTTCGTCTCTCCCGCCAAGGCCCGGCTTTACGCCCGCTATGACCAGGAACTTCTGGACGATCAGGGCCTTCAGGTCCGCGACCTGACCTTGGAACTTCACGACGGTTCCATCCACCACATGATTCTGGTCAAGGGCCTGTTCACCGACGGCGACGGACAGGTGGCGGGCATCATCGGTTCGATGATCGACGTCACCCCGCAAAAGCGGGCCGAGGAACAATTGGTTCAAACCGCCAAGCTGGCGACCTTGGGTCAGATCGCCTCCGAGGTGGCGCACGAGCTCAACCAGCCGCTTTCCATCATCCGCATGTCGGCCGAACATTGCCTTCAGACCGGGATTTCCGACGACGACACCTTGGCGCGGCGCATGACCACCATCGTCAGCCAAGTGGGCCGCATGGCGGAAATGGTCGACCACCTGCGTTCCTTCAGTCGTCTGGAAAAGGGTGAACCGGTCGCGTTTTCCCCCGCGCAGGTGGCATCCACCGCCGCCAGCCTGTTGGCGCCGCAATTCCTGTTGGACGACATCGAACTTCGGCAACGCATCGACGAAAGCTGCCCCGACATCCTGGGACGCCCCAACCAACTGGAACAGGTTGTCCTGAACCTGCTGGGCAACGGCCGCGACGCGGTGCGGACGGCGCGCCCGCCAAAGGGCGGCTGGGTCGGGATTTCGCTTTCCACTCAAGGCGACATGGTGACCTTGGAAGTGAGCGACAACGGCGGCGGCGTCCCCGAGGCCATGTGGCCGCACATCTTCGACCCGTTCTTCACCACCAAGGCGGACGGTGCCGGTACCGGCCTGGGCCTGTCCATCAGCGTCAACATCGTCACCCAGATGGGCGGAACCATCCAAGGATGCAACCGCGACGGCGGCGCGGTGTTCACCATTACCGTTCCCGCCCACCAGATGTTGCCGCAAGAAACCGCAGACACCGCCGAACAAAACGCGCTCCCTCCGTCCCCGCCGCATCAAAGCGACGGGCCCCGGCCGCGCGTTCTGGTGATCGACGACGAGGAACTTTCGGTGGAATGCATCGTCGATTTCCTGGCGGCACGCGGCTTCGATGCCAACGGCGCCACCGCCCCTGATCAGGCCCTGGCGCAGGCCCGCGCCGGCAAACCCGATCTGGTGATCTGTGACTTGCGCTTGCCGGGCATTTCCGGGGCGGCCTTGGTCACACGATTGCGCAATGAGTTGGGGGCGTTCCCCGCGATCCTGATGACCGGCGGCCCGATCCCCGGAGACCTCGCCTCGGAAAACACCGTCGTCCTGGGCAAGCCGCTGGCGTTGCGAGAGGTGCTGGACCAGGCCGAGCGCCTTCTCGCCGCACGGAGACAGCCATGCGAAAGCTGAAGCATCTGTTGCCGTTTCTGGCGTCTGGAATCCTGGCGGTGACGATCGGCTGGCATCAGGTGACCACGTTCCAGTCCGACCTGACCCAGGAACGCGCCTATATCACCCGCGAAATCCAAGAGGGATTGTCCAGCCTGCACCGCGACCTGGTCACCGTGGCGCATCTGGCCGAGGGCAGCCCAGACCACGCCCCACGCGAAACCAACGATTATCTGAACGCCCGTCGGGAAGCCTTTGTTCCCGTACGCTGGCTTGGACTGGTGTCATCGCCGCAGACGCGCCCCACCGTCATCCTGGCCTCGGCCACCACCCGCGGCTTCGACCAACGCGACGACGACAACATCCTTGCCATCGTAAGAAACGTCGCCACGGGCGGCATGGCGGCGACGGTCCCCCGCACCTATCGCGACGCGGCGACCCTGGCGCTGGCGTTCGGCCCGACCGACGCCGGCGGCGGCGGCGGCACCTTGCTGGCACTGGTCGATCCCGATGGGTTGCTGGACGACAGCTTGCGCGCCCACGGCCACCGAACACATCCCATGCGTCTTTTGTACGCCGGCCAAACCATCGGCCAATGGCCGCATGACCAGAACGACGGCCCGACAGCGACCTTTTCCGAGATCGAACTGGGGCCACTGAATTTCACCGTGGCCTACACCTCGCCCAGTTGGGCGGACTGGCTGGGAGCAGCCCTTCCGCTTCCCCTGGCCATCGTGCTGGCGGCCGCGGCCATGACCCTGGCCTTTCACCGCCGCCCACCGCCCGCCCCGACCGTCGTCGCCACACGTCCCGATCCTGTTTCCGACGCCCCGTTTCCGTCTCAGATCCATCGGGACCGGCTGTGGCACCTGGGCGAAATGGCGGCGACCCTGGCGCACGACCTCGGGCAGCCGTTGAACGTCATCCGCCTGAACGCCGAAGCCGTGGGCGACGCCATGGCTGGCGGGCGCCTGGACGAAGCCCGACTGCAACGGGCATTGGACGCCATGGCGGAACAGACCACCCGTGCGCGGGCCATGTTCGAGACGGTGATCGCCGCCAGCCGCCGCCCGATCGAAACGGCCGGCCCCCTGTGCCCCCGCGACTGTGTCCGGGCCGCCCTGGCGGAACAGATTCCGGTTTTTCGACGGACCGGCATTCACCTCAAATGGCACACGGACACCGCCGTTCCCACCGTTCTTGGCCATGGCCCACGTTTTGCCGCCGCGTTGCGCCACCTGCTGACCAACGCCGTCGAAGCGCTGGTCTCGCAATGCCTGGACGGACATTCGGGAACGGTGGCGGTGGAATGCCGCCGCCAGGGCGACGGCGTCGAGATTTCGATCGCCGACGACGGCCCCGGCTTTCCCCCCGCGGTTCTGGAAAGCCTGAGCACCCCCACTCCTCCCGCCTCGGGCCGGGGCAAGGGCTGTGGGTTGGGTCTGACCATCGTCGCCGGAGTGGTGGCGGAAATGGGCGGCGCGCTGTCCATCGACCCTGCCGCCCCCGGCACACGGATCAGCCTGCGCCTTCCCGCCTATCGGCAATCGCTGCTTTTGGTGGACGACGACGCCGACGCATTGACCGGTCTGGCCGAGAACATGACATTTCGGGGATGGGACGTCCGTGTCGCCAATGGCGGCAACACCGCCTTGTCGATGTTCATCGCCGCGCCCACCGACGCCGTCGTCACCGACCTTCACATGCCCGGCGGCGATGGTTGGACCCTGATCCGGCAATTGCGGACCCTGACCGCCGACATGCCCATCGTCGTCATGACCGCCGCCGACGACGACGAAACACGCCAAGCGGTGACAGCCGGGGCAAGCCTGACGTTGCAAAAACCCGTGACCGCCGCCGCCTTGGCACGGGAGCTGACCGAATTGCGGCAGGGAATCTGGTAGCACCAGACATGTTTACATCACGCGGAACCGATATACGCCTTGAACAAAGACCCAAAATAAAGTTACGAAAGAAAAGGGTGTAGGGGGAGAAGTGTCCATGCGCATCATCCTTGCCGACGATCACGTCATGATCCGTGAAGGCTTGCGGCCTTTCGTTGAAAAAGTCTCTCCCGGAACGGAAGTTTTGGAGGCGGGCAGCTTTCCTGAGATTGTCGAGCTTCTCAAAACCCAAAGCGTCGACCTCATCATCCTTGACCTCAAGATGCCGGGGATGAACGGCTTTCAGGGATTGGTGAACCTGCGCCGCGACTATCCGGCCATCCGTTGCGTCATGTTGTCGGCCATGGCCGACCGCGAACACGTGCTCGAGGCCATTCGCCTGGGGGCGCACGGTTTCATCCCCAAGCACCTGTCGGGAGCGGCCATGGTATCGGCGCTGCAACTGGTGCTGTCGGGGGAGCGTTTCATTCCCGCCATGCTGGTCGATAGCGCCGGCGCGTCCGGCAACGCCAAGGATCAGAACTCGGGCGCGTTGATCGGCCGCCTGACGCCGCGTGAACGCGACATTCTTCGTCTTTTGCGCGAGGGGCACCCTAACAAGGTTATCGCCAACCGCCTGGACGTCAGCGAAGTGACCGTCAAATCTCATTTGGGCAACGTCTTTCGCAAATTAGGTGTTCAGAACCGCCTTCAGGCAATGAAACTTTTAGTGGACAGCGAACCTTTCTAATTTTCTGCCCTATACCTTTCGATGTCTGTTCGCCCTATCTTTCCGGTGTCATACTCCCCACCTGAACAGGCAGTGGGGGCTGTTCCGTGCACGATCGTGCCGACCGTCCTAGGCCGGCCCAGGATGAAGGCAACCCGGGACAAAGGGGGCCGTCACCGCTGCGGCCCGGTCTGTGGCCGTGGTTTCTTCTTGGTCTGTGCGTCACTTTGGCGTTGTGCGTCCTCGCCATCGAATTCGTCCGTTTCGTCGACATCGTACCCGCCGGTTCCGAGACTTCGCTGATCTGGTGGCGTTCTCCCGCCCTTCTCGCGGCCGTGATGGCCGGCATGATCGTGACCGCGACCGTGGTGGTGCTGGCCCATCAGCGCCGGATGCTCGACCTGGGCCGCGACAGCAGCGACCGGCAATTGCAAGGCATCGCCCTGGCGCTGTCAAATCTGGACAGCGACCCTTTGTCGGCGTGGCGCGCCCTGCGCGAGGAAAAAGTCATCGACGGCCACGCCCTGTGGGATTCCGAGGGGCGTCTGGTTGATTTCAGCGGTTTTCTTGGCCGCTATCTGCCACAGCTCGCCGATTGGCGCACCCCGACGGTTCGACAGTTGATCACCGCCATGGTGGACGGCGGGCACATGCTTCCGCCACCCGGTCTGAACCGCGCCCAGACCATCGAAGTGTATTGCCACCTGCGCAGCCGGATACCGGGACTGCGTGAATTGCGCATGTGCGACGGCCAAAGCTTCCTGGCACGCACCATCGACCTGGGCCACGGTCGTCTGGCCAGCGTCTACACCAACATCTCAGAACTTTACCGTTCTCGCGATGGCATGGTCGGCGCCGACACCTTTCGCCTTGCGTTCGAACAGGCTCCCAACGCCAAGCTGATGCTGGATGCGCAACAGCGTCCGACCGCCGTCAACAACGCCTTCCTGGCGTTGATGGGATACGATTCCGATGCCGCCGCCCGGCTGGGATGGCTTGGCCTGCTGGCCGAGGACGAGAACCGGAACACCCTTCCCTGGGCGGCGGGCGCCCGCCGCATGGTGACGGCCGATGGCGAAACCGTCCGTGTCCAGATCAGCGTCCAGAATTTGGTGGACCCCCTGAGCGACACCCCCGGCGGAACCTTGGTGACACTGGAAGACGTCGGCGGCCGTTGGGAAAGCGAGGAACGGCTGCGGCTCCAGGCGGCGATCCTGGACCGGATCGAACTGGCGGTCCTGGCCGTAGACAAGAGCGGCCGCGTCGTCCATGGCAACCGCTCGGTCTGTGCCTTGTTCCAATGGAGCGAACAGGTGTTGCCCGGAACCCCGGTGGAGCGGCTGTTGGGGACCTCGGTCCTGAACGCCGACGACGGCAAGGAACTCGAAACCGAGGGAACCACGTGGTCCGGCACGGTCTTTCCCGCCCAGGTCCATGTCTCGAAGCTGAGCACGGAATCGGTTCTCCCCGAGGGAACGATCCTGGTGGTCGCCGACCTCACGCCACGGCGCGCCCTTGACCTTCAACTCATGCATTCGGCGCGGCTGGCCACCTTGGGCGAAATGGCCGCCAGCATCGCGCACGAGTTCAACCAATGTCTGCACGTTATCCGCCTCGCCTCGGAAGCGGTACAGATGGACATCGGCGACGGCCATTTGAACATCGAGCGACTGCGCACGCGCACCGGCAACATCCTGGACCAAGTGGACCGCCTGACCGAGATGGTCACCCACATGCGCGCCATCAGCCGCCGGGAAAACCAGGACCGCAAACCCTTCCGTCCCCAGGCGGCGGTGGATTCCGCGCTGCGCATGGTCGAGCCCCTGCTCAAGGCCGACGGCATCCGGGTGATCCGCCAGGGCTGCCTGGAAAAGCTGCTGGTCCTGGGGCACCAGGTCCGCCTGGAACAGGTTCTGCTCAACCTGCTCAACAACGGCCGCGACGCCATCCGTGACCGTTTCCGTGCGCATGGCAACAGCGGCGGCACCATCACCATCACCTGCGAGACCGATCCCGAGACGCGGCGCCTGCGGATTCGGGTGCGCGACGACGGCACCGGCATCGCCAAGGCGATCGGCGACCACATCTTCGAGCCCTTCGTCACCACAAAGGATGGCGGCAACGGCCTTGGCCTCGGCCTGTCCATCAGCCGGGGCATCTGTTCCGAGATGGGCGGTTGCCTGAGCTTCGGCAACGTCGAGAACGGCGCCGAGTTCACCATCGACCTGCCGTTGGCTCCGTCCGACACCCCGCCGCCGCTCTGCGCCCCCGCCCCCCCTCCGCTGCCGACCTCCTCCCGGAGCGAGGACAAGCTGGAAGGCGAAGACGAGGACGAGGACGATTTCTGCGCCGGGCAACGTGTGCTTCTGGTGGACGACGAAGCGTTGTCGGTGATGATGCTGGCCGAATTCCTCAAGCGGCACGGTTACGAGGTCGACACCGCCTATGACGGGCTGGAAGCCTATGAATTGTGCCAGACCCACGTCTACCACGCCGTCATCACCGACATCCGCATGCCGCGCATGACCGGCCGCGAACTGATCGTCAAGCTTGAGGAACTGCAACCGGGAACCCCGGTCATCGTGGTCACCGGCCATCTCAAGGAAAACAACGCCGCCGATCTGGGCGCCAACGTGGTCGCCCTGTTGGCCAAGCCGTTCCAGTTACAGGACTTGCGCGAGCACCTGTTGCGGCTGGAACATCATCCCCACAACCCCCAAGAAGAGGGAGTTTAACCCCATGCGGATTCTGCTTGCCGACGACCACGCCATGGTACGCGACGGTTTGGTGCCGTTCCTCGAACGCCTGGAACCCGGCGCCAGCGTGGTCGAGGCCGGAACCTTCCCCGACGCGCAAAGCGCGGCGCGGACCCATGGCGATTTCGGACTGGCCATCCTTGACCTCTACATGCCCGGCATGAACGGACTGGAGGGTTTGCTGAGCCTGAGGTCTGAGTTCCCGACCCTGCCCATCGTCATCCTGTCGGGATCGACCAAGCCCGAGGACGCGCTTCAGGCCATCGAATCGGGGGCCAACGGCTTCGTTCCAAAGACCATGCGCGGCGAGACCATCCTGGGCGTGCTGCGGCTGGTGCTGTCGGGCGAGAAATACATTCCGCCTTTCCTGTTCGACTATCGCGAGGGCGGCCCCGCGCACTCCCCGGCACAGCCGCCGGCCACCGGATCGCCCCTGGCGCACCTGACCCCGAGAGAGCGCGACATCCTGGAAATGATCGTTGACGGCGCCCCCAACAAGGTCATCGCCCGCGAACTCAACCTCCAGGAAGTCACCGTCAAGGCCCACTTGCGCAACATGTTTCGCAAGCTGACGGTCGCCAACCGGACCGAAGCGGCCCGCGTCGCCCTGTTGGCTGGCGTCTCCGGCCGCAAATCCCTGCAACACGTTTGAGTCCACGTCCGTCGGGAACGGAGACCTTCGTTCCCGACATTGACAAACGGCCCCGAAGATAGTTAGTTATTACTAACTAATCAAATCTGGATGCCGTGCCATGCCGCTTTCCGGTTTCCGTGCCGCCGCCACGGCCCTTGCCTTTCTCCTGCTCCTTGCCCAGCCGGTGGCGGCCGAGGACATCTATGGCCTGGGCACGGTCGAGGCCCGCGTGCTGTCCCGTGTCGGCTTCGATCTGGCCGGAACGGTTGTGGAACTGAACGCCGACCATGGCGAGTTGGTGAAGCGCGGCCAGGTGATGGCCCGCTTGGACAGCCGCGAACAAACCGCCCGCGTCGCCCAGGACGAGGCCGGTCTGCGTCAAGCCGCCGCCGCGCTGAACCAGGCCCAGGCGCGGCTGGAACGCGCCCGCGCCCAGCAATCGCACCGCCGCAACGTCAACCAGCGCCGTCAAAGTCTGGTCCGTAACGGCACCGTGTCGGTGGAAGCCGCCGAGGATGCCCAATCCACCGCGGAAATGGCCGCCGCCGACGTCGCCGTCGCCCAAGCCGACGTCGAGGCCGCGCGCGGCGCGATCGAAGCGGCGCAGGCGACCTTGCGATTGTCCCGCACCACCTTGGACCGCCATCAGTTGGTCGCCCCTTACGACGCGATCGTGGTCGAACGCAGCCGGGAACTGGGCGCCGCACTGACCGCCGGCACGCCGCTGTTCACCATTGTCGATCCAGGCACCGTCTGGGTTCAGGCCTTCGTCGACGAATCCCGCGCCGGCCCGTTGAAGGTCGGACAAAAGGCCACCATCACCTTGCGCTCGCTACCCGGCCGCGTCCATGCCGGCACCGTGGTCCGCATCGGCATCGAAAGCGACCGCGTCTCCGAGGAACGCCGGGTCCACGTCGCCTTCGATTCTCCGCTTGCCGACTTCCACCTGGGGGAACAGGCCGAAATCCTGGTCTCCACCGACGGCGCCACGCCATGAACCTGGCGCTTCGCGACATCCGCCACCGGGCCGGCCGCTTCGTGCTGACCGCGGTGGGACTCTCGCTGTTGCTGGGGGTGGTGATGTCCATGATCGGCATCTATCGCGGTCTGGTCGACGACGCCTTGGCGCTGGCGCGTGCCCCGGCGGCCGAGCTTTGGGTGGTCGAAGGGGGAACCCGAGGCCCCTTCGCCGAAGCATCGCGCATCCCCCGCGACACCCGTGCCGCCATCGCCCGTCTTGACGGGGTGGCCGCCGCCGGCGCGGTAACCTACCAATCGCTTCAGGTGAGCGTGGACGGCCGGCCGTTGCGCCTGTTCGTGGTCGGACACGAACTGGACCGCCCCGGCGGCCCGACCGCCATCGCCGATGGCCGCGCCATCGAGCGCAGCCATTTCGAACTGGTGGTGGACCGCCGCACCGGGCTTAAGCTGGGGGAACGGCTGCGTCTGGGAACCGACACCTTCACCGTGGTCGGACGCACCAAGGGGCAGGTGGATTCCGCCGGCAACGCCGTCGCCTATATGACCTTGTCCGATGCCCAGAAACTGCAATTCACGCTGGAAGGCGCCGCCGCCCGCAACCAGGCGGCACGAGGAGAAAGTCCGAACCGGCAACAAGTCAACGCGGTGGTGGCGCGGGTCAAACCCGGCCATGACCCCGACGAACTGGCGCAATCGGTGCGCCGCTGGAAACACCTCGCCGCGTTGTCCCAGGATCAACAGGAAAGCCTGTTGCTGACGTCGGTGGTGGAAAAGGCCCGCCGCCAGATCGGCCTGTTCACCGCCGTCTTGTTGGCGGTGTCCACGGTGATCATCGCCTTGATCATCTACACCATGACCATGGACAAGATGCGCGAGATCGCGACATTGAAGCTGATCGGCGCCCCAGACCGCACCATCGCCGGCCTGATCTTGCAGCAATCCCTGGCCCTGGGCGGGCTGGCCTTCGTCACCGGAACGACCCTTGTCACCCTGGCCGCCGGGGTCTTTCCCCGCCGGGTGCTGATCCTGCCCGCCGACGTGGCCGCCTTGTCCTTGGTCGTCCTGACGATCTGCGTCGTCGCCAGCCTGTTCGGGGTGCGTTACGCCTTGCGCGTCGATCCCGCCCGCGCGCTGGGAGGTTGAGCCATGACACATCCCTTGATCCGATTGCGCGGAATGGCGAAGCATTACGGCGAGGGCGCCACCCGCGTCGATGCCTTGCGGGCGGTGGACATGGACATCCACGCCGGCAGCGTGGTCGGCTTGCTGGGACCGTCCGGGTCGGGCAAGAGCACCTTGCTCAACCTGATCGGCGCCATCACCGACCCCAGCGGCGGGCACATGATCCTGGATGGCGAAACGGTCTATGACGGCCGCTGGCTGCGCCGCGACCTGCGCCGGCTGCGGCTGGAAAAGATCGGCTTCATCTTCCAGTTCCACAATTTGATGCCGTTCTTGTCGGCACGCGAGAATGTCGAGGTGGTGCTGGACCTTGCCGGCTGGCCCGCCGCCAAACGACGCGAACGCGCTCAATCCCTGCTCGACTATCTCCAGGTCGGCGACAAGGCCCAGGCCAAGCCGGCGCAATTGTCCGGCGGCCAGGCCCAACGGATCGCCATAGCCCGCGCCCTGGCCAATAATCCCCGCATCATCCTGGCCGACGAACCGACGGCGGCCCTGGATTCCGAACGCGCCGCCATCGTCATGGACCTGTTGCGCAAGGTCGCCGCCGACCAAGGGGCGGCGGTGGTGGTGGTTACCCACGACGACAAGATCATGAACCGCCTGGACGTCATCCACCGGCTGCGCGAAGGTGTCTTGCAGTCCCCCGAGGAGAGGACGTGACCCCCCGCCGCAAAAGCGCCGCCGACCGTCGCGCCGAAATCGTCGCCACGGCGTTGGCCCTGGCCGGCGAGATGGGGCCGCACAAGGTCACCACCGAAGCCGTCGCCACCCGCATCGGCCTGACCCAACCCGCCATTTTTCGCCATTTCCCACGCAAGGACGACATGTGGCTGGCGGTCATGGCGTGGCTGAGGGAACAATTGTCGGCACGATGGGAAGACGCACTGACCGCGCCCGCCCACGACGCCCTGGGCGCGGTGGTCGCCGCCCATCTGGACTTCGTGTCACGACTTCCCGCCCTGCCGCTGGTGCTATTGTCGCCGGAACTGCGCCGCGACTGCGCCGCCCTGGCCGAGGAGACGGAGCACCTGATGGCGGCGTTCATGGCCGCCCTGTCCCGCGCGATCCGTTTGGACCAGACCGCCGGCCGCCTGAGCGGCCGGACAACGCCCGAAGACGCGGCCCAATTGGTGTTGGCGGTGATCCAGGGAACCGCCTTGCGCTGGGCGGTAGCGAAACAGGGTTTCGACCTGAAAGGCCAGGGCATACGCATCCTGGCGCTGGCAATCAGCGGCCTTGCCCCATAGGGATCAGACCTCGACCAGTTGGTTTTCCGTCAGGGGAAAGCGGATTTCCACCGCGATGCCGTCAGCCCGGCGGACCGCGATGTCGCCATGCATCTGGCGAACCAGGGCGCCGACCATGCGCAGGCCCAGCGCCGTGCTGGTTCCGTCAAAATCCAACGGACGATCGGCGATGCCGCCATCGGCGGCGACCACCAGCATCCCCTCGCCCGGATGGGGAACGAAGGTGCGAACCGACAAATGGCCACCAGCCTCGCCAAAGCCCGATTTCAAGGCGTTGGCGACCAATTCGTGGACGATCAGCGCCAAAGGCTCGGCCTTGTCCACGCCCAACACCAAGGCGTCACCCGCGACCGTGAGCTTGATCCGGTCATCGCGCGGAGCCGAGGCCCGAAACAGTTCCCCGCACAAGGTCCGGGCGTATTGGGTGAAATCAAGGGCGGCCAAGTTCTTTTGCTTGTAAATCAGCTCGTGAACCTTGGCCAACGACAAAATTCTGCCGCAAGCTTCGTCGAAATGCCCGCGCAAGGCCAAGTCGGTGATCTGCCAGCCCTGCATCTGAAGGATCGACGAAACGATCTGGAGATTGTTTTTGACCCGATGGTGAACCTCTTGCACCAACAGCCGGTTTTCCGTCAGCGACGCCTTAAGGTCTTCTTCCATGGCGGTGCGCGCGGTGATGTCCCGCAATACCACCACCACCGAATTGCTGCTGCCGGCCGGCGACACCTGTAGTTCCAGACATAAGCGGTCACCATGCCATGACAGGCAGATTTCACGGGTTCGGGCGACCCCGTCCCCGAGAACCTCAAGCGCCAGATCCTCGACAGGAGCCATCAGCGCCGGATCCATTCCCGCCTCGCGCCAAGTCCGTCCCCCAAGTTCGCGGGCTCCGCGTTCCAGGAATGCCTGGGCGGCGCGGCTGGCGAACAGGACGCGCCCCGGCCCGTCAAGCATCAACACCGGATCCAACGTGGCGTCCAACACGGCATCCAGCATCCTGGCATGCTGCGCCACCTCGCCGGACAAGGCTCGCTCGCGCTCCAAGGCGCCGAAGATCAGGGATTGCGGCCGCTTGAGGCCACTGTCGACCACCGCCTTGAGAAAGGCCCAGGCACTGAATATCTTGAGGGCATGGCCAACCAGATGGGTCAGGCCGAAGACATCGGTGTACCAAAGGAAGCACAGCTCGGTCAGAAGCTTGGCGCCCACCGACAGGGTCAGCAAGGTGTAGATGGCAGGGTCGAAACCACCCGAGCGGCGGCGGAAAAGCATCAGCACCGCCAGGAAAACCGCCACCACCACCACTTCGATGGAAACCTTGAAGGTGGTGACCCCCACCCCCGGCACGAAAGCGGCCGGCAGCCAATCGGCGAAGATGGCGCCGACCAGGAGACAGAATCCCCCCCCCAGCACGACCATCAGGAGGCGGTCGCCATAGCGACGTTGCGGTGCCCATACCGCCACCAGGAAACATACCGCCTCGAACAACCGCCCAGCCAACCAGAACTGGGTCGGCAGGTTGCCGCCACGGGAGTCGATGATACCGACACCCTTGTAGGAAAAGGTGTGCAGCAGGTCGAATCCACCAACGAAAAGCTGGCCCACCCCCAGGAGCAGCAGATAATTACGGCCGATCCAGTCGCGTGACGACCACGCCACCACGGCGGCGGCGAAGGCGACGACAATCGAGAACGTTTCCGCCAGGGTGTGGAAAACCGCGAAATTGGCGGCCCACAAAGCGCACAGCAGCACGCCAAGCAGACCGAACCCGGCCACGGCGCCGGACCCGATGACCGGTCGCGTCGATACCGCCGAGGTCAACCGCCCGTCGTCCAACCGCACCACTCCCACAGCCAAGCCTCGCCGCCAAGGCAATCCTTGGCGACACACACCCCCTACTTGAGGTTATAGACGGCTCGGTCGGGTTAAGCGAGCCCACCACAGGAACGATCCAGATAGTTCCAAGGAACTATTCGATCAATCCGCGCCGCATGGCGTAAGTGGCGAGTTCCGCGGAATTATGCAGGTCCAGCTTCTGCATGATCTTGGTGCGATGGGTTTCCACCGTCTTGATGGCGATGGACAAGGTTTCGGCGATCTCGCGGTTCTTGAGCCCCTGGGCGATCAGACGCAGCACCTCGCGCTCACGCGCGGTCAGCGCCACCGCCACGGTGTCGGCGCCATCGAGATATTCGCGGACGGCCTCCTCGTTCAGGCCCGGCCCCAGATAATGGCGGCCGGATCGCACCGAACCGATGGCGGCCATCAATTCGTCGTGCCCCAGTTTCTTGAGTGCGTAACCGTCGGCGCCGGCGGCCAGGGCCTCGGCCACGCGGCGTTCGCAATTGGCCACGGTCAGGATCAGAACCTTGATCTGCGACGCCATCCGCTTGATGCGGCGTGTCGCCTCGACCCCGTCCAGCACAGGCATGGACAGGTCCATCAACACGATATCGGGCCGAAGCGAACGGGCCATGCTTACGGCCGCTTCGCCATCTTCGGCCTCTCCAACGACTTCCACGTCCTCCGCCTTTAAAAGGGCGGCCAGACCCTGGCGCACGAGTTGTTGGTCCTCGGCGATCAGGATACGAATGGGCACGCGAATGTCCTCCTACGATTGCTCAACCGGCATGAATAGGGGCCAGCGCCACCATGCCTCAATTTCACGCGAAAATCGAGAGCCGGCACCATCGACCACGCAATCACTTGCCCTTCACCGGAAAATGAGTGTTTCATGTGCAAAGATGTCGATTGCGGGATTTTTAAGCAATGAAGGTCGCCGTTGCCAGCTCCGATTTTGCCACCGTCACCGGCCATGCCGGCCGTGCCCGCAAATGGCTGGTGTTCGAGGTGGCAGCCGACGGCACCCTGGGCGAACCGGTCCGCGTCGAACTGAGCAGCGACGAAGTGTTCCATTACGCCGAGGACGGGCGGCCGCATGTGCTTGACGGCGTCGACGCGCTGATCGCCCAATCGGCCGGGGACGGCTTCCTCAAGAACATGGAACAGCGCGGCATCCGCCCGGTTCTGACCGCCGAAAGCGACCCCGTGACGGCGGTGCGGGCCTTGCTGGCCGACACCACCATCCCCCCGAAGCCACGCCCCATCGGGTCGCTGATCTGCAAGACCATCGACCTGTTTTCCAAACACAAGTGAAACGGGATGTCGCCGAAGCGCACCCCGGAATTCACTTCTTCTTGTTCTTGGCGTAGGGATTCTTGCCGCCGCGCACGAACAGCCTGAGCGGCACGCCGGGCAACTTGAACGCCTCGCGCAGACCGTTGACCAGATAGCGTGTATAAGCCTCGGGCAATTCCTCGGGCTTGGAGGCGAAAATGATGAAGGTCGGCGGCCGCGCCTTGGCCTGGGTCATGTAGCGGATCTTCAACCGCCGGCCACCGGCCAGCGCCGGCGGCGGATGGTGCGCCACCACTTCCTCGAGCCACTGGTTCAGCTTGGCCGTCGAAATGCGGCGGTTCCAGGTCTTGTGCTGTTCGATCACCGCGTCCATCAGCTTGCCCAGGCCTTTGCCGGCCAGGGCACTCATGGTGACGCAGGGCACGCCGCGCACCTGCGGCATCGAGGTTTCCAGCCGGTCGCGCAGCCGGGCCATCGCCTCGTCGGGCTTTTCCACCACGTCCCACTTGTTGATGGCGATGACCAGGGCACGCCCTTCCTCGATCACCATGCGGGCGATGGTCAGATCCTGCTTGTCGAGGATGGCGGCGGCATCCATCACCAGCACCACCACCTCGGCCATGCGGATGGCCTCGAGCGTGTTGGACACCGACAGCTTCTCGACCGGATCGTCGATGTTGGCCCGTTTGCGAAGCCCGGCGGTGTCCACCAGCCGGATCCGGCGTTCCTTGTGTTCCCATTCGCTGGTGATGGCGTCGCGCGTCAGGCCGGCCTCGGGACCGGTCAACATGCGGTCCTCGCCCAACAGACGGTTGACCAGCGTGGACTTGCCGACATTGGGGCGGCCGGCGATCACCAATTGCAGGGGCCGGGCCGCGGCCTTGGCTTCCTCGGCGGCGTTGGCGGCTTCCTCGTCCTGGTCTTCGGCGGATTGTTCGACGGCGTCCTCGTCCTCGTCGTCGTTCAACGCCCCCGCCGCCTCGGCATAGGGCTGAAGCGCGAAGAACAGGTCGGACAACCCTTCGCCATGTTCCGCCGACACCGGCACCGGCTCGCCCAGCCCCAGGCCATAGGCTTCGTACAGACCGGGCTCGCCGGCGCGGCCTTCGCATTTGTTGGCCACCAGGATCACCGGCGTCTTCGCCTTGCGCAACAGGTCGGCGAAGTGGCGGTCCAGCGGCGTCACCCCGGCCCGCGAATCGATCAGCAACAGGGCGACGTCGGCTTCCTCGACCGCCTGGTCGGTCTGGCGGCGCATGCGGGCCTCCACCGAATCGTCGGTGGCGTCCTCGTAGCCGGCGGTGTCGATGACGGTGAAATCCATGCCCAGAAGCGTGGCCGCACCAGCACGCCGGTCACGGGTGACGCCGGGCATGTCGTGCACGATGGCGACACGCTTGCCGACCAGACGGTTGAAGAGCGTGGACTTGCCGACATTGGGTCGGCCGACGATGGCGACGGTGAATCCCATGTCAGCGATAAGCCACGAGGTCGGCGTCGTTGGTGACGAAATACAAGGTGCCGTTGGCCACCGCCGGCTGGATGGTCACGCCATCGGAAAC
Source organism: Magnetospirillum aberrantis SpK (assembly GCF_011022235.1). Lineage (GTDB taxonomy): Bacteria > Pseudomonadota > Alphaproteobacteria > Rhodospirillales > Magnetospirillaceae > Magnetospirillum > Magnetospirillum aberrantis. The sequence continues at coordinate 151,127 of NZ_JAAIYP010000035.1, forward strand.
CGACACCTTGCCCAGCACCTCGCCGGTATAGGGCGACAGCGCCACCAGATACCCGTCGGAGCTGCCGACGATCAGACGGTCTGAAGCCAGCACCGGACCAGCCCAGATGACCCGCCCCTCCTTGTCTTCCTCGTCTTCCCAGATGCGCAATTGGGTCACCCACAACAAACGCCCGGTCTTGGCCTCGACCGCCAACGCCTCGTTGCTGTTGGTGACCAGGAACAGATAGTCGCCGGCCACCCACGGGCTTTGGATGCCGCCCACTTCGCGTTCCCACAGCCGGCGGCCGGTCCGCAGGTCGATGGCCACCAGCATGTCGGCATGGCCGATGGCGTAGACACGTCCACGGTCGATGATGGGCCGCCCGCGGATATCGGACAGGGTGGCGACGTTGTCGGTGCGGCGCAGGGTGGTCAACTGGTCCTGCCACAGCACCGAACCGTTGTCGATGCGCAGCGCGAACAGCTCGCCCGAGGAATAGGGAACCACCACCACGTTGCCATCGACCGCCGGGCTGGTGCCGGCCAACAGGCTGGCACCTTCCGAGATGCCCTGGTGGGTCCACAACACGGCACCGTCCTCGGCCGCCAGACAATGGGTCTGGTTGTCGACCGTGACGACGAACACGCGGCCGGCCCGCACGGTGGGCGCGCCACGCATGGGACCCGACAGGCTTTGACGCCACACCACCTTGCCGGTCTTGGCCTCGATGGCCACCACCTGGGCGAAGCCGGTGGTTGCGAACAGCAGGCCATCCTCGTAGGCGACGCCGCCGCTGGCGAAGGTGGAATCCTCGTCGTCCGGGGTCAGGTCCAGATCCCACACCACGTCGCCGGTATTGGCGTTGATGGCGCGCACCGAAGCCTCGGCGTCCATGGTGAAGGCCAAGCCTTCGGCCACCACCGGCTGGGCCAGCAGGCGGGCACGCTTGCCCGCGCCTTCGCCGATACCGGTCCGCCATTGCCGTTCCAAGCGGTCGCCCACTTCCATGTGGTGCATGGCGTGATTGGCGAAGCCGCCGGCCTGCGGCCATTCGCTGTTGGGTTCAGGCGGCGGCAGCTTGATCTCGGCGTCCTTGACCTCGGGCTCCAGCGCCTTTTCACGCGACAGAACCGAGATGCGCTTGCCCGGCAAAGGCGGCGCGGCATTATCACCCATCCAACTGGAACAAGCACTCAGCCCCAGCACGGCCACCATCCCCAAAGCCAGACGACGCATCATGGACAACACCCCAGATCGAGAAGACTAGCCCTTGGCCTTGCCGCCGGCATTCAGCATTTCGGCGGCACGCGCCCGCACCCCTTGGGGCGCGGCCGGATCGTCGGCCAGCTTGCGGAACAATTCCTCGGCGGCGGCGACATCGCCAGCCTTGACCGCGGCCAACGCCTGAATCTCGCGCGCCGAATGCCGCCAGGGGCTGGTTTCCACCGCCAGCTGCGCCACCGAAGCCGACACCGCCGCCGGATCACCACCGTCCAATTGCAGATAGGCCACCTTGAGGCGGGCCATGTCGCGATAGATTTCGTCGCCCTTGCCCACGGCCACGCGCTCGAACAAGGCGATCGCCCCCTCGCGGTCGCCCGACGCCAACTTAAGGTCGGCCAGCTTGAAGTCCGCCAGCACCTGATAACCGGCGGTCCCTTCCGTGGCGACCTTGCCGAGTTGGGCCAAGGCTTCGTCGCGCTTGCCCTGTTGCAGGGAGGTCATGGCAGCCGAGAACGCATCGCCGGCCTTGGCCCGCTGGCTGGTGTCCCAGGCTTTCCATGCCTGCCAACCGGCAACGCCAAGAACCAGCGCGGTCACGGCGGCCACCAACAGGTTGCCGTGCTTTTTCCACAGCACCTGGAGTTGTTCCTGCTTCAGTTCTTCATCGACCTCGCGGATCAGAAGCTCTGCGGCTGCGTCGTCATTCTTGGTGGTCAAGGAAAGGTTCTCCGAAAATCGAACGGGCGTAACATAGTCCGAGGCGCGGGCAGAGGCAAACCCCGCGCTTCACCTATGGCTCTTTCCACTTGATCGAGCACCCCATCGAGGGAACCTGCTCAAGCGGTCCGCGGCCGGTCAAGGCCACCTGCACCATGGCCTCGAACAGCTCGCGGCGGGCATCCGCCGGCCCCGCCTCGCGCCGCGACGCGTCGAGACGGCCACGATACTGCAACCCCATGTCCGCGTCGAAACCAAAGAAATCCGGCGTACAGACCGCATCATAGGCCCGCGCCACATCCTGTCCTTCATCGAACAGATAAGGAAAGGTGAAGCCGTGACGGGCGGCGAACAGCTTCATGTTGTCGAAGGAATCTTCGGGATAGGCCACGGTGTCGTTGGACATGATGGCGGCGACGCCGATCCCCATGCCCTGAAGCTCGCGGACATCACGGACCAGACGATCCGCCACCGCCTGAACATAGGGGCAATGGTTGCAGATGAACATGACCAAGGTGCCACGCGGCCCCCGGACGTCCTTGAGGGCATGGGTCACGCCGTCGATGCCCGGCAAGCGGAAGTCCGGGGCCGGCCATCCGAAATTGCACAGAGGTGTTTCGACCGCCATCGCCGTCCCCATTCGTATCAAGGAAGGAAAGCGCCGCCCGGTCGCAGAGAATTCTTTTGACCCGGCGGCGGCTTTGGCCGGACAATATAGCGCATCGTCACAAGGGGTCATAGAACATGATCAGGCAACTCGCCCCCCTGGCGCCAAGAATTCTGATGGCTGCCGCCCTGCTGTCCAGTGCACTGGTAGCCGGATGTTCCAACGGTTCCGGCGGCCATCTGCCCTATTCCACCCATGGCCTGAGTGCGGAAGGGCGCGTGGCGACGCAACTCGCCATCCTTGAGGTGCTGAGCGTCGTCAACACCAAGAAGACGCTGCCGGACCATGTGGCGACCTGGGTCACCGGCAAGGATTGCTCCACCATCCGCGCCCAGCGCGAGGGGGCATGGTGCGTCGATTGGCCGGCGCCGCCGGCGCCGCCGCAACAGGTCTATTGTTATGCCTCACTGGCCAAGCCCAGTTGCTACGCCCAGCCCTACAACGAAGGCAACGACCGCCTGATCGGATTTGTTCCGGCCCCGACACCGGTTCGGCGCTGACCGACACGCGGTCCTGAGGCGACGCTCAGGAACGAAGGTCGCCGTTCTTCAGGCGTTCGCAAATCAAGCGCATCGAATTGCCGATTTCCGGCTGATGCTCGGCCAAGGTCGCCGCCAGACGTTGCGCATGGGCGCGGTCGAACGGCCGCCCCAAGGCCTCGTGCTCCAGCAGTTCGACCAATTGATGGATTTCGTGCAGTCGGTAGTCCATGGCGATTGCTCCCAACTATCGCCTCGACTATGGCCCGCCTCATGCTGCACCGCAACGGACTCTTTGGTGACATATCCTTACCCTTTCGAGTAAGGGTAGTCGTACAGTTTCGAGCCCCATGAACAACTAAAATGATACTAGCGTAAACATAAATACAAAAAATTCAAAGAACGCACTAAATACGTACGCCATATATTTCAAATCATCCAAATTATAACCTTAATATGAATTCCTGATCACACCGCAAAAGTGATAATAGAATCGCAGATACCCCTCACAATCTACGGAGGGAAAAATGTCTGCAATGGCAAATTTGCCGATCGCGCGGAAGCTTGCCCTCAGTTTCCTGTGCATGGTGGTGCTGATGACCGTGGTGGCCGTCATCACCCTGACCCGCGTGCAAAACATGCGGACCAACAATCAATGGACCGTCCACACATATGAGGTCTTGGCGACCATGGACGCCGTGGTCGCCGCCATGGTCAACCAGGAGACCGGCCTGCGCGGCCTTTTGGTGTCGGGCAAAGACGCCTTCCTGGGCCCGTATCGCCGGGGAGAGGTCGCCTACACGGAGGCCTGGACCAAGGCCAAGGAACAGACCTCGGACAATCCGGCACAACAGGCCCGCCTGGACGAACTGCACCGTTTCGCCATCACATGGAAGAACGACGTGGCGGAAAAGGAAATCGCCATGGTCCGGGCCGGCCGGATCGAGGAAGCCCGTACGTTCGAGGCGACCGAGGCGGGAAAGCAGGCCATGGACGCCCTGCGCGCCAAGGCCAATGAAATCAAAGGGGCAGAAACCGAGCTGTTGGCCACACGCGACGCCGAACGCAACGCCGCCTACAGCGTCGCCTTGTGGGCCACCATTCTGGGCGGCATGCTGTCCGTGGTGGTGGCTGTCGCCATGGCGATGGGGCTGAGCCGGTTGATCGCCACGCCGATCAAGGGCATGACCTTGGCCATGACCACCTTGGCCAACGGCGACACGACAACCGCCATTCCCGCCCAGGACCGCCGCGACGAACTGGGCGCCATGGGCAAGGCCGTGCAGGTCTTCAAGGACAACATGATTCGGGCCGACCGTCTGGCGTCCGAACAGGCGACGGAACGCGCACAACGCGAAGCCCGCGCCCAGGCCATCGAGCATTTGACCGGCCAGTTCGACCAGACCGTCAGTTCGGTTCTGCAATCGGTCAGCTCGGCGGCCGGCGACATGGAACAGACCGCGCAATCCATGGCCGCCAATGCCGAACAAACCTCGCGACAGGCGACCAGCGTCGCCACCGCCACCGAACAGGCTTCCAGCAACGTCCAGACGGTGGCGACCGCCGCCGAGGAATTGTCGGCCTCGATCACCGAGATCACCCGTCAGGTCGCCCAATCCAGCGACGTCGCCCGCCGCGCCGCCGAAGAGGCCGCCCGCAGCAACCAGACCGTCCTCGGTCTGGCGGATTCGTCGGCCCGTATCGGCGAAGTGATCCAGTTGATCAACGACATCGCCAACCAGACCAACCTGTTGGCCCTGAATGCCACCATCGAGGCGGCGCGGGCCGGCGAAGCCGGCAAGGGGTTCGCCGTGGTGGCGCAGGAGGTCAAGAATCTGGCCAACCAGACAGCCCGCGCCACCGAGGAGATCGGCAACCAGATCGGCGGTGTGCAAAGCGCCACCAAGGACGCGGTCGAGGCCATCACCACCATCGTCGGCCGCATTGACGAGATCAACCAAATCTCGTCGGCCATCGCCAGCGCGGTCGAGGAACAAGGCGCCGCAACCCAGGAAATCGCCCGCAACGTCCAACAGGCGGCACGCGGCACCCAGGAAGTCAGCGTCACCATCGCCTCGGTGACCCAGGCCGCGGGGGAAACCGGCTCGTCCGCGACCCAGGTCCTGGCCTCGGCCCGTGCCCTGAGCCGTCAAGCCGGCGACCTGCGTGACGAGGTGACACGCTTTCTGGGGGCGGTTCGCACCGCCTGAGCATCCAACGAAAACAGCCACCTGTGCACGGGCACAAGTGGCTGTTCCCTCAACCTCAAGCGTTACGCGCCGTCACCCGTCCCCAGACACCCCATCACCAGTACAGGCTGGCCTTGAGGCGGGTCTCAGTTATTGGTCGCCACCCCCCAAATGTCGCGGGCATATTCCGCGACCGTCCGGTCGGACGAGAACTTGCCCATGCGCGCCACGTTCAAGATGGCCTTGCGGGTCCATTCGTCGGGATCGCGATACAGGGCGTCCACCCGTTCCTGAGCGGCGATGTAGAGCGGATAATCGGCGGTCAGCAAATAGGTGTCGCCATTGGTCAGCGCCTCGACCAGCGAGCGATAGCGGTCGGTCTGATCCGGCGAGAAATAGCCCGACCCGATCATGTCCAACGCCCGCTTCAGTTCGTCGTTGGCGTTGATGGCGATCTGCGGGTCGTAGCCGTCGATCCGCCGCCGCGCCACCTCCTGTGCGGTCAGGCCGAACAGGAACATGTTGTCCTCTCCCACCTCCTCGCAGATTTCCACGTTGGCGCCGTCCCAGGTGCCGATGGTCAGCGCCCCGTTCATGCTCATCTTCATGTTGCCGGTGCCCGAGGCCTCGGTGCCGGCGGTGGAAATCTGTTCCGACAGCTCGGCCGCCGGCATCACCAATTCGGCGGTCGAGACGTTGTAGTTGGGAACGAACACCACCTTCAGCTTGTCGCCGACCAAGGGGTCGTTGTTGACCACGTCGGCCACGTCGTTGATCAGCTTGATGATCAGCTTGGCCAGGATGTAGCCGGGCGCCGCCTTGCCGCCGATGATCACCGTGCGCGGCACCACGTCCACCGTCGGGTTGGCGCGGATACGGGCGTAGCGGGTCACCACATGCAACACGTTCAGAAGCTGGCGCTTGTATTCGTGAATGCGCTTGATCTGGACGTCGAACAAGGAATCGACCGACACGTCCACCCCCAGCCGCTGGCCGATCACCTGGGCCAGGTGCTGTTTGTTGGCACGCTTGACGGCGGCGAAACGGGCGTGGAAATCCTTGTCGTCGGCCAGCTTCTCCAGGCCCTTCAGACGGTCGAGATGGGTCACCCAGCCCTCTCCCACCGCTTCGGTGATCAACTTGGACAGACCGGGATTGGCGGCCAGCACCCAGCGGCGCGGGGTGACGCCGTTGGTCTTGTTGTTGATCTTGCCGGGGCTCAGATGCTCGAAGTCGGAAAAGATGGTCGACTTCATCAGCCCGGTATGGATGGCGGCGACGCCATTGACCTTGTGGCTTCCGACCACCGCCAGATGGGCCATGCGCACCCGGCGTTCGCCATCCTCGCCGACCAGCGACACCCGTCGCAACAGGTCGGAATCGCCGGGGTGGCGATGACGGACCTCTTGCAGGAACTCATGATTGATGCGGAAGATGATTTCCAGATGGCGCGGCAGGATGCGCTCGAACATGTCCACCGGCCAGGTTTCCAGCGCCTCGGGCAACAGCGTGTGGTTGGTGTAGGCGCACGACCGCCGGGTCAGGTCCCAGGCGTGGTTCCATTCCAGGTGGTGTTCGTCCACCAGCACCCGCATCAATTCGGCCACCACCAGCGCCGGGTGGGTGTCGTTGAGTTGGACCGCCACACGCTCGGGAAGCTTGTTCCAGTCGCTGTGCGCCTTGCGGAAGCGGGCCAGGATGTCCTGGATCGAGGCGGCGACGAAGAAATATTCCTGTTTGAAGCGCAGTTCCTTGCCGCGCGAGGTGATGTCGGACGGATACAGCACCTTGGACAGGGTTTCGGACTCGTTCTTGTCGCGCACGGCCTCGATGTAATTGCCGGCGTTGAAGTACTTGAGGTCGAATTCGCGGGTGGACTTGGCCGACCACAGGCGCAGATGGTTGACGGTCTTGCCGCCATAGCCCGGCACCGGCACGTCATAGGCCATGGCCATGACTTCCTCGGTGTCCATCCATTGGGCGCGGGTCTGGCCCAGCACGTCCTTGTAATGAACCACGCGGCCGCCGAACCGCACCGGATAGATCACGCCGGGACGCGGGAATTCCCACGGATTGCCGTAGCGCAGCCAGTTTTCCGGGCTTTCCACCTGCCAGCCGTGCTCCACATGCTGGGTGAACATGCCGTAATCGTAGCGGATACCGTACCCGAAACCGGCCACGTCCAACGACGCCATGGAATCCAAAAGACAGGCCGCCAGACGGCCCAGGCCGCCGTTGCCCAGCGCAGCCTCGACCTCCCAACCGACGATTTCGTCGAAATCGAGGTTCATTTCCTCGATGGCGGTCTTGACCTGATCATAGATGCCCAGGGAGATCATGGCGTTGGACAGCGTCCGCCCGATCAGGAACTCCATGGACATGTAATAGACGCGCTTCTGATCCTGGTCGTAATAGCGGTTCAGCGTCGGCATCCAGCGTTCGGAAACGCGGTCGCGCACGGTGTAGGCCGCAGCCATGAACCAATCGCGGGCGGTGGCGTTCACCGGATCCTTGCCCACCGAATACAAAAGATGGCTGGCGAGGCTGTAGCGGATGCTCTCCACATCGTCGTCGAGGAGCCTGACCACGGGGGGGCCGACACGGCGCATACTTCGTCCTTCCGCCTAAAGAATACCTTGTAGGGAGTGTCCCGGACACGGACGCCAAGTCAAGGCGTTTCATGCACGAAATGGAGGTAAAGCCCATGCGTTGACGGAATATTGCCACTGCGTGCGCCGAATTGTGCGCATCTTTCCCCGACCCGCAACAATTCGGAAACACACCACGCAACGTCTTGCCGTCACACAGGCGGAAGCTTTTCCACCGGGCGGTTCCCCCGCTCCGGTTCCAGCCACGCGGCCAGCGCCGCCATCCTGGGATCACCCAGCACGCCGGGCACGTCCACCGGGAAACGACGGCGCCAGTTGGGGTGCTGATCGGTGGTGCCGGGCAGGTTCATCTGACTGTCGAGCGCCAGCACGTCCTCGATCTGCACCATCATCAACCGCGAGCGGGCACGGGACAGATAAGCATGCGCCGCCTCGGCCAGACGTTCGGCATCGGCATCGGACAAGGGGCCGTGGCTGGGGAAGTCTGGCGGCAGCAAATCCTGTTCGACAAAGGCGCGGACCAGTTTCTCGCGGTCGCCCTGACGCGCCGCCCGCTCCTCCTCGGCCATGCCGGGACGGGGGTAGAGGTCCAGCTTTTCCCGCCGGCCGATGTCGGTGCCGTTCCACCAGCCCCGCGCGCTGGGCAAATCGTGCGTGGCGAAAATGGCCAGCGCGTTCTCGTCGAATTCGTCGGGCCGCTTGAAGCGTCCGTCACGCTGTTCGAACACCATCACGCGATAGGCGAACAGCGCGGTCCGCGCCATGCGCTCACGGAACCCATCGGGCACGGTGCCCAAATCCTCGCCGATCACCATGCAGCGGTTGCGCACGGATTCCAGGGCGACAAGCCGGAACAGGTCGTCCACCGGATAGCGCACATAGGCGCCCTGGTCGGCACTGGCGCCCGGCGGCACCCAATAAAGCCGCTGGAGCGACATGGCGTGGTCCAGACGCAACGCGCCGGCATGACGCATGTTGGCGCGCATGACGCCGATGAAGGGAGCATAGGCCGCCTCGCTCAAGGCCAGCGGATTGAACGGGATCAGCCCCCAATCCTGGCCCTTGAGGGCCAGCGGGTCGGGCGGCGCCCCCACCGACACGCCCAGCGACAGATTGTCCTGTTCCAGCCAGGCTTCGGCACCGTCGCCGGCGATACCGACGCCCAAATCGCGGTAAAGGCCGATGCTGGCGCCGTTGTCCAGTGCCGCCCGATGCGCCGCCGCCAATTGCTGGTCGGCCAGGAATTCCAGCCACCAGAAGAATTCGACCCGCTCGCGGTTGAGATCGGCCCATTTCATCACCGCCGGGTTGGCCGGGTGGCGGAATTCCTCGGGCCAATGGCGCCAATAGGGGCGGCCTTCGGTGACGAAACGTTCGTGCAGCGCCTCGAAGGTGAAGAACAGTTCGGCCGCCCGGCCACCCTCTTGCTGGAACGCGCGGAACGCCGCGCCACGCCCGTCGCCCGGTTCCAGATGCTCGGCCCGGAACCAGCGGTACAGCACCTCGAGCATGGGCAGCGCCAGACGCGCCACGTCGTCATATTCGACCATGGGATAGCCGCGCACCCGCGACAGGTTGGCCTGGAACCCCGGCGAGGCGAACATCCGCTTGGCCTCGCGGCATTCGGCGAATTCCGGCACCGATTCAACATCCAGATAAGCGAGGTTGAGGAACCGGCGCGAAGACGGGGCATAGGGGCTGAACTTCTGCGGCTGGGCCGGGAACAAGGCATGCAGCGGGTTGATGCCGACGGTGGCGGCGCCCATCTTGGCGGCGCCGGCCGCCAGTTGTTCCAACGCCTTGTAAGTGCCCACGCCCCAATCGGATTCAGTCCGCAGGGCATAGACCTGGGTCGCCAGCCCCCAGACCCCGTCGCCTTGGCTTATCGCCGCCGGGACATGGGCATGGGCGGGAGCGACGGCGATGGTCATGGACGCGCTCTCGCCATCGGACGCGCTGACGCGCAAGGTGTGGTAACCGACCGCTGGCAGGGCCGGCAGCACCAACCGCCAGCGTTTGACCAGCACGCCATCCAGCCAACGTTCGTCGACCCAAGTCAGGCTATCGACCTGGAACGAGCCGCCATGACGGCCGCCCAGTTCGTCCTCGATCTCCCAGGTCAGAAGCTGTGTGTCGCGCGCCGCCGGAACACTCAGCGTCACCGCCGGTTCGCCCCAGGTGGTGTCGAACACCGCCACCGGTTCCAGCCAGCGACGCCACGGGCGGGTTTCCAATTCGGCAAGACTTGCCGCGACGTCGTCGTCGGTGGCCACGGCGAACCCCATGGCGGCCAGGAACGCCTTTTTCGTCTCGACCGAGACCGGCCGCCACTGGCCGAAGAAATCCCACCATCCGTCCTCGATACCGGCCAGTTGCGCCAACCGGTCGAGAGCTTCCGCCGCGTTCATCGATTTCCCCCGTCGTCCAGGTACCAGAGCAATCCCCACCCCGGAAGCGCGTCACTATCCGTTGCCGGGGTAGAGTACAAAAGTCTGCCGCCGCCGGGAACGCTTCCCGCGTAGGGCACGGATGATAGATTAGAGACGACTGAAAGAACACTGTCGTCACCCAACCGCCAACGCGCGACGAAAGCGCCGCCGCCCAGCCGTTCAACCTGGGCGCCACCGGCCGTCCCGGCCAGACGCGGCACCACCTCGCGATGGCGCAAGGCCAGCAAATGCCGGACCTCGGCCAGACGCCGGTCGTGGGGCGCCCGCGCGGGTTCGGCCCAATCCAGCTTGGACCGGGCGAAAGTGTCCACCGCCGCCGGGTCCGGCACGCGATGGACGCCGTCGCCATGGAATTCCGGGCAATGAACGAATTCGTGCAGCCGTCCCTGGCGCACCTTGCGCGCCAGTTCGGGGGCAAGGTCGCAGAAATACAGGAACGGTGTCGTCGCCCCCCATTCCTCGCCCTGGAACAGCATGGGCACTTGCGGCGCCATCAGAACCAGCGCGCAGGCGGCGCGCACCGCCTCGGGCGCGGCCAAGGCGTCGATGCGTTCGCCCAACGCCCGGTTGCCCACATGGTCGTGGTTTTGCAAAAACGACACGAAGGCGGCCGGCGGCAGATGGGAGGACGGCTCGCCACGCGCCAAGCCGCCGCGATGGTCGGATTGTTCACCTTGAAAAGCAAATCCCTCGGCCAGACAACGCAACAGGTGGTCCAACGGATCGGGCGCATAGTCGCGGTAATAGCCCCCCGCCTCGCCGGTCAGCAGCCGATGCAGGGCATGGTGGAAATCGTCGTTCCATTGGGCGGAATAAAGACGCGGACGCCCGGTTCGGCCCCGCTCCAGAAGCCGGGCGGCGTTGGCGTCGTTCTCCACCACCAGATGGATCTCGCGCCCGGCGCACAGGCTGCGCGCCCGCTCGGCCAGTTCGTCCAGGACATGCCGGGCGCCGTCGTCGCGGATGGTGTGCACGGCATCCAGCCTGAGCCCGTCCAGATGGAATTCGACCAGCCAGTAAAGGGCGTTATGGATGAAGAAGGCGCGCACCGGCCCCGCGTCGTCGCCGTCATAGTTCACCGCCTGTCCCCACGGCGTGTGGTGACGATGGGTGAAGAAGCGCTTGGCGGTGGCGTGCAGGTAGTTCCCTTCTGGCCCAAGGTGGTTGTAGACCACGTCCAGCAGGACCATCAGCCCCAAGCGATGGGCTTCGTCCACCAGCGCCTTGAACTCGTCCGGCGTCCCATAAGCGGAATCGGGGGCATAGGGCAACACGCCGTCATAGCCCCAGCCGCGCCCGCCGGCGAAATCGGCCAGCGGCATCAACGACAGCGCGGTAACGCCCAGATCCGCCAGATACGCCAGCTTGTCCCGCGCGGCGGAGAAAGTGCCCTCGGGGGTAAAGGCCCCCACATGCAACTCATAAAGGACGGCCTGTTCCCACGGCCGCCCCATCCAACCGCCGTCGTTCCAGTCATAGCCCAGGGGATCGACCACCGCCGAAAGGCCGTGCACGTCGTCGGGTTGATGGCGCGACGCCGGATCGGGCACCACATGGCCACCGACACGAAAACCATAGCGGGCGCCGGCGCCCAGGTCGGGCACGAACGCCTCGGCCCAACCGTCGCCGGACTTGTCCATGGGCAGGTCCGGCCGGCCGGGCAGGTGCAATGCCACCGGTCCGCAATCGGGCGCCCACAGCCGGAAGCGGACGCCGCCGCCTTCGACCGTGGCCCCGAACGGCATGACGTGGCTGCGACGCATCAATGGTTTCCGTTGCGGCGACGCAGGACGGCCAGGGAATGGGGCTTCAACGGAAACCGCGTGCCGGCGGCGCAATACTCGCCCTTCAGAACCGATTCCGGCCGGGCGGTATCGATCACCACCTCCCACGTCTTGCCGGCCTTGGGCGGCGGCAGGGTGTAGAAGATGATCTCGGTATAGGCGTTGCACAGCACCATGAAGGTGTCGTCGGCCTCCTCGTGCCCGGTGCGCGAATCCACCACGCAGGATTCGCCGCCCAGGATGAAGCCCAGCGACCGGGCGTAAGGCAGCATCCAGTCGGCCTGGGCCATCTCGAAGCCGTCCGGCGTCACCCAAGTAATGTCCTTCAACAGGTCGCCGGCCATGCGCCGCCCCTGGAAGAAGTGCGGCCGGCGGAATACCGGATGCTCTCGCCTCAGCCGGATCAGCGCCTGGGTAAAAGCCAGCATGTCGGCATCCAGGTTTTCCCAGTCGATCCAGCTAAGCTCGTTGTCCTGGCAATAGGCGTTGTTGTTGCCGCCCTGGCTGCGGCCGAATTCGTCGCCGGCCAACAGCATGGGAACACCCTGGCTGAGCAGCAACGTCGCCATCAGGTTGCGCATCTGTTGCCGACGCAGGGCGTGAATGCGCCGGTTGGAACACGGGCCTTCCTGTCCGCAATTCCAGGAATAATTGGCGTCGGTGCCGTCGCGGTTGTTCTCGCCGTTGGAATCGTTGTGCTTGGCGTTGTAGCTGACCAGATCGGCCAGGGTGAAGCCGTCGTGGCAGGTGACGAAGTTCAAGCTGGCCCACGGCCGCCGGCCGCCCCAGCCGAACATGTCCGACGAACCGGTGATGCGCGAGGCAAGGTCGCCGATCAAGCCGCCGTCGCCGCGCCAGAACCGGCGCACGGTGTCGCGATAATGGCCGTTCCATTCCGACCAGCCGGGCGGAAAGCCGCCCAGGCGATAGCCGTCGCCGCCGATGTCCCACGGTTCGGCGATCATCTTGGCCTTGGACAGCACCGGGTCCTGACGCACCGCGTCGAGAAAGCCCGAGCCCCCGTCGAAGCCCGATTTCTCACGCGCCAGACTGGCCGCCAGGTCGAAGCGGAAGCCGTCGACGTGCATTTCCTCGACCCAATAGCGCAGGCTGTCCATCACCATCTGCAACACGCGCGGATGGCTGAGCTTGAGCGTGTTGCCGCAGCCGGAATAATTCTCGTACCAGCGTTCCGAGCCGGAAACCAGGCGGTAGTAGCTGACGTTGTCGATGCCCTTGAACGACAGCGTCGGGCCTAGCTGGTTGCCCTCGGCGGTGTGGTTGTAGACCACGTCCAGGATCACCTCGATCCCCGCCTCGTGCAGGCGCTGGACCATGCTTTTGAAGTCGCCTTGGGGACTGGCGCCGTAATAGCGGATGTCGGGCGCGAAATAGGCGATGGGGTTGTACCCCCAGTAATTGCGCAGGCCCTTTTCCGTCAGGTGGCGTTCGTCCACATAGGCCTGGACCGGCAACAGTTCGACCGAGGTGATTCCCAGCTTGACCAGGTGGTCGATCACCTGGGGTTGGGCCAACCCGAGAAAGGTGCCGCGATATTGCGGCGGCACGTCGGGATGACGCATGGTGAAGCCGCGCACATGCATTTCGTAGGCGACGGTGTCGTTCCACGCCACGTTCGGCCGGCGGTCGTCCCCCCAGGTGAACGCGGTGTCCACCACCTTGCACTTGGCCTGGTAACGCGCGTTGTCGCGCTTGTCCATGACCAGATCCTGCTTGGGACTGCCCAGCCGGAAACCGAAATGGGTGTCCGACCAGATGATGTTGCCGGACAGCGCCTTGGTGTAAGGGTCGATCAGCAGCTTGTGAGCGTTGAAGCGATGCCCGTGCAGCGGGTCGTAAGGACCGTGCACGCGGTACCCATAAAGCTGTCCCGGCCGCACGTCGGGCAGATATCCGTGCCACACCTCGTCGGTATATTCGGGCAGGACGACCCGCTCGATCTCGCGGCCACGATGGTCGAACAGGCACAACTCGACCTTTTCCGCATGTGCCGAGAACAGCGCGAAGTTGACGCCATGGCCATCCCAGGTGGCTCCCAGGGGATAGGGCGATCCGGGCCAGATGCGGCGGCGCGAGGTCATGACGAAAGGCCTCTTACTTGAAAAGCGGGGGGGAATAGGACGCGACGACACGATCCCGCGTGCCGTCATCGACCATGGTTTGGAAATGGTGCCGCAGCGCGGCCACCAGATCGGGGTCGGCCCCCGGAGACAAGGCCAGCCATGCCTGCTCGACCCCGACGCGTGGGCCGATGGTCGGCGTTCCGGCAAGTCCATGCCGATGCCACAACCAACGTGCCTCGATCTCGGGGACATACCAGGCGTCTGCCCGGCCGGCGGCCAGGATACGGGCGTTGTCGGCAGTGTCGGTGGCGGTTTTCAGGTTGGCGAAGCCCTTGGCGCGCAGGTCCTCGAGAAACGAAGTGCCGTCCTGAACCCGCACCGAGCCCAGACGGCGAGCGCCGTCCAGATCATGGCGGCGACCGTCGGCCGACACGAAATTGACGCCATAGACCAGGACCTCGGCCACCCAGGTATAGCGATCCTCGCGTTCGGGCGTCCGTCCCAACGGCATGATGGCCGCGTCATGGCCGTCACGCACCTCGGCCTGGGCACGGGCCCAGGGTTCGAACGACACGGAAAAGCCGATCCCGGCGCGACGGGCCAGTTCTCGCCCCAATTCGACCACGATGCCCGGCCGTTCCGCCGAATCGGCGATGGCGAAAGGCGGGAAGTCGGCGGTGTGCAGACGCAACTCGACCGCATCCGCGACCGCCGGCCATACCAGGGCCACCATCGTCGCCAACATGCGCGCCATCCTGCCCATCGCCCCCCTCCCCTGCTGCCGGCTCAGCGTTCGCGCTTGAACACCACCACCGCCAAGGGCGGCAAGGTCAGGTTCAGCGAATAGGGATGGCCGTGCCACGGCACTTCCTCGGCCTGATGGCCGCCGCCGTTGTGGACGTTGCCGCCGCCGTACCATTCGGAATCGGTGTTCAGCACCTCGTGATAGAAGCCGGGATAGGGAACGCCGACCCGGTAACCCTCTCGCACCACCGGGGTAAAGCTGCACGCCACCACCGCGATGTCGTCCTGAACCTTGGCCCGGCGCAGATAGGTCAACACCGAATTGTCGCGGTCGTTGCAGTCGATCCAGGAAAAGCCGTGCGGATCGGTGTCGAGTTCATAGAAACACGGCTCGACCCGGTACAGGTGGTTAAGATCGCGGATCAGCCGCTGCACCCCCTGGTGGGGGGTATATTCCAGCAAGTGCCAATCCAGCGATTCCTCGCAATTCCATTCACGCCCTTGCGCGAACTCACAGCCCATGAACAGCAGCTTCTTGCCGGGATGGGTCCACATGAAGGCGAAATAGGCGCGCAGATTGGCGAAACGCTGCCAGTCGTCGCCCGGCATGCGGGCCAACAGCGATCCCTTGCCGTGCACCACCTCGTCATGGGACAGCGGCAGCACGAAGTTTTCGTGGAACGCGTAAAGCAGGCCGAACGTCAGGTCGTCGTGATGGTAGCGGCGATGGATCGGTTCCTTGGAAATATAGCGAAGGGTGTCGTTCATCCACCCCATGTTCCACTTGAAGCCAAAACCCAAGCCGCCCAGATAGACCGGCCGCGACACCATGGGCCAAGCGGTGGATTCCTCGGCGATGGTGGTGGCGCCGGGATGTTCGCCGAACACCACTTCGTTCATGCGGCGCAGGAAATCGATGGCCGCCAGGTTCTCGCGGCCACCATAGCAATTGGGAATCCACTCGCCCTCTTCGCGTGAGTAATCCAGGTAGAGCATGGAGGCAACCGCGTCCACCCGCAGGCCGTCGATGTGGTATTGCTCGACCCAATAAACGGCGTTGGCCACCAGATAATTCTGAACCTCGCGGCGGCCGTAATTGTAGATCAGGGTGTTCCAGTCCTTGTGGAATCCCAGGCGCGGGTCTTCGTGCTCGTAAAGGCAGGTGCCGTCGAACTGGGCCAAGCCATGCGAGTCGGTGGGGAAATGCCCCGCCACCCAGTCGATCAGCACGCCCACGCCGTTCTGGTGCATGCGTTCGACGAAGGCGCGGAACTCCTCGGGATTGCCGAAACGCGAGGTGGGAGCGAACAGCCCCACCGGCTGATAGCCCCACGACCCCGAGAACGGATGCTCGTTGACCGGCAACAGTTCGACATGGGTGAAACCCAGGTCGCGCACGTATTCCGACAATTGGTCGGCCAGTTCCAGATAGGTGAGCGAACGGCTGTCCTCGTCCGGCACGCGGCGCCACGACCCCAGATGCACTTCATAAATGGACACCGGCGCGTGGCGGTCGTTGCGGCTGTGGCGGCGCTCCATCCAGTCGCCGTCCTGCCAGTCGCGCTCGGCCAGTTCCCACACGATCGAGGCGGTCTTGGGCGGCACCTCGGCGTAATGGCCGTAGGGGTCGGCCTTGAGCGGCAACAGATTGCCGTGCGGCCCGATCAGTTCATATTTGTAGACGGTGCCGTTGCCCAGGCCGGGAATGAAGATTTCCCACACCCCGGCCTCGACCCGCTTGCGCATGGGATGGCGGCGGCCGTCCCAACCGTTGAAGTCGCCGACCACCGACACACGCCGGGCATTGGGCGCCCACACCGCGAACTGAACGCCGGCCACGCCATCGACGGTGACGCAATGCGATCCCATCTTTTCGAAGGTGCGCAGGTGATTGCCTTCGACCAGCAGATGGATGTCCAACTCGCCCAGAACCGGCGGGAAGCGATAGGGGTCCTCGACCACCAGATCCTGGCCGTCGGCGGTTTCCAGCCTCAGACGGTAATCGCCGGCCAAGGCCTGCGGCACCTTGGCCGCGAACAGGCCGTGCGGATGGATGCGCGCCAACTCGACCTCGCCGGCGGCGCCGGTCGCCCACACGCGGGCGGCATGCGGCTGAAAGGCGACGATCTTGTCGCCATGCGGGCCTAGGACGGCGAAGGGATCGCCATGGGTGCCGGCGACGATGGTTTCGGCGTCGGACCCGGCCACCAATGCGGATGAAGTTTTAGCCATGGGATCTCTTCCTTGCGTTTCACCCTTCACTGCACCATGTACCAGCTTCCCTTGGAAAGACAAATTACCCTTCATCGGGTCTCCCGCGCGCCCCGTCCCAGGGGATGGGGCTTGCCAAACGGCCACGTCCCCGCTTCCGAACAAAAAAAGCCGATTTGTAGTTGATCCAAATCAAAGTTTTCAGCTTTCGGCTTTCACGCTATTCCCAAATCTGGTAGAGGTTTCCCCCGAGGGGACCGGTCGATAGGTGACCGGCAGTGAAGATTCAAGGAGCGTGTTCGATGAGCGTCCTTCCCAAGGTTCTTGGCCTGACCGTGGCCGGCGTGCTGGTGATCGTGCTGTACCTGTTGCCGTCGATCGTCGGCGCATTGGTTGGCGGCAATGCCGCTCCGTCGAGCGCCAGCCCGACCGGCTTCTTCGTGTACATCGGCTTGGCGCTGACCGCCTTGTTCCTGTGCACCATCATGTACCTGGCCTCGACCGGCGGCGACGAAGCCTGATCGTTTCCGCTGTTCGCGAAAGACGAACGCCCCGGTTTCCTTGGGAAATCGGGGCGTTGTTTTTTTCCGGTCAACCGCCGGAACAGGCCTTGTAGTCCAACAGCACCTCGTTCTGAACCACCTTGGCCTGTTCGGTGAAACCGCCCCAGCCCCGGCGGTTGACGTCGTCCAGCATCTTGTCGGCCTGGGCGCAATAGGCGGTGGTCAGCGGCACGTTGCGGTGATAGGTCACCAACCGTCCGTCAAAATAGGTCCGCACCTTGAGCGCGTCCTTCTTGAACTCGCGCGTGAACATCTTGGCCCGCCGGTCGGTCTGGGACTTGAGGCGGGGACCAAAGCGTTCGTCGAACTTCTTCCATTTCGCGGCGGTGCCGGGCAGCATCTCGTCGCAGCGGTTGCCGGCCTCGCGCAGGAACACGCCGTGACGCACCAATTGCTCGGTCTGGATTTCGGCCGAGCTCAGGCAGCGCTTGAACTTCACCTGCGCCAGGGCGCCAACCGGCACGGACAGCGCCAAGGCGGCAAGAACGGCGACGGACAAGAACCTCATGGCGCGTTTCCCGCGACGACAACGTGGTTCGGCCATTATGCCCGCCCCCGCCGCCACAGGCGAGAGCCCAGCAGCAGCGACAAAATCACCGCGTACAGAAGCGGTTCGCGAATGTCGGCCTTGACCATCAGCCAGAAATGGGCCACCGCCAGCACCGACGCCGGAAACACCAGCCGATGCAGCCGCCGCCATGCCCGTCCGCCCAGGCGGCGGATCATGCCGTCGGTGGAAGTGACGGCCAAAGGCAGCAACAGCACGAAACAGCCCATTCCCAGCGTGATGTAGGTGCGCTTCGCCACGTCCTTCAACAACGCCTGCCAGTCGAAGAACAGGTCCAGCCCCACATAGGAGGCGAGGTGCAGGCAGACATAGAAAAAGGCGAACAGCCCGACCATCCGCCGCAGCCGCGCCAACGGCGCCCAGCCGGTCACGCGGCGTAGCGGCGTCACCGCCAGGGCCAGCAACAGGAAACGCAACGCCCAGTCGCCGGTGGTCCGGTTAATGGTCTCGACCGGGTTGACCCCCAGGTCGTCGGAAAAGGCCCGCCACGCCAACCACGCCAGCGGCATCAACGACAGGGCGAAGACACCCGGTTTCAGCCAGCGCGCCATCAGTATTCGACCCTGAGGTCCATGCCGGCATACAACCCCGCCACCTGTTCCGCATAGCCGTTGAAGGGCAAGGTGGGGCGGCGGCGAAACTCGCCGATCCGGCGCTCGGTGGCCTGGCTCCAGCGCGGGTGGTCGACCTCGGGGTTGACGTTGGAATAAAAGCCGTATTCGCGGGGTGCGTAATCGTTCCAGGCGGTGGCCGGCCGGGTTTCGCTGAAGCGGATGCGCACGATCGACTTGATGGATTTGAAGCCGTATTTCCACGGCACCACCAACCGCAGGGGGGCACCGTTCTGGGCCGGCAGTTCCTGGCCGTACATACCCACCGCCAGAATGGTCAGGGGATGCATGGCTTCGTCCATGCGCAAGCCCTCGGTATAAGGCCAGTTGAGGATGGGCACGCGCAGCCCCGGCATCTGATCGCGGTCGGCCAGCGAGACGAATTCCACGAATTTGGCCTTGGATGTCGGTTCAAACCGCTTGAGAAGCTCGCCCAACGGCACCCCCACCCACGGGATCACCATGGACCAGCCCTCGACGCAGCGCATGCGGTAGACCCGCTCCTCGAGCCGGTGCGGCTTGACCAGATCCTCGAAGGCGATTGTTCCCGGACGGGCGCACTCGCCTTCGACCACCACGCTCCATGGCCGCGTCTTGAGCCGGCCGGGGGCGGTGCGGGCCGGATCGGCCTTGTCGGTGCCGAATTCGTAGTAATTGTTGTAGGTGCTGGCCGCCTCGAACGACGTCGGCTTGTCGTCCAGGGTCACCACCCCCCTGGCGTAATCCAGGGGCGCCGCGCCGGCCCGCCCCACCGGAAACAATGCCGCCGCCGCCAAGGCAAGAAAACGACGGCGGTCCAGATACAGGGCGCGGTCGGTGACGTCGCATTCACGCAAATCGGGGGCGGGGCGAATCAGCATGTTGGCGTTCCCATCGTTCAGCGGTTGACGTCGACCACCACGCGGCCGCGTACCTGACCCTTCAGGATGTCGCCGCCCAGGGCCGGCAGGTCGGACAACCCGGCCTCCACCGTCATGGCGTCGAGCAGATCCAGCGGCATCTCGGCCGCCAGACGGTTCCAGGCGGCGACGCGGCGCGGCGTCGGACATTGCGCGCTGTCGATGCCCAGAACGGAAATACCGCGCAGCAACAGCGGCAGGACGGTCGTGTTCAACTCCACCCCGCCGGCATTGCCGCACGAGGCCACCGCGCCATGCAGCCGCAACGACGCCAGCACATGGGCCAAGGTGGCGCCGCCGACACTGTCGACACAGCCCGCCCAGCGTTCGGCCAGCAACGGCTTGGCGGCACCGCCGGCCAGTTCCGCGCGGTCCACCAGCACCGAGGCGCCCAAATCCTTGAGATAGGCGTGCTGTTCCGGCCGGCCGGTGGACGCGGCGACACGATAGCCGCGACGGGCCAGGATGGCGGTGGCGACCGAGCCCAGGCCGCCGGCGGCGCCGGTGACCAGGACCTCGCCTTCGCTTTCGCGGGTCAAGCCATGGTCTTCAAGCGCCATCACCGCCAACATGGCGGTCAGTCCGGCGGTGCCCAGGGCCATGGCCCGCCGCGCGCTCAGTCCTTTGGGCAACGGCACCAGCCATTCCCCCCTGACCCGCGCGTATTGGGCGTAACCGCCCCACCACACCTCGCCGACCCGCCAGCCGGTCAGGATGACCTTGTCGCCCGCCTTCCAGTCTGGGTGGTCCGACGCCTCGACCGTGCCGACGAAGTCGATGCCGGGAACGTGGGGATAGGAGCGCACCAGACGGCCCAAGCCTTTGAGAACCATGCCGTCCTTGTAGTTCAGGGTGGAATAGTCCACCCGCACGGTGACGTCGCCCGGCGGCAGACGATCCGCGCTCAGGGTTTCCACCGACGCCGAGACCTTGCCTTCGTTCTCGTTCAACAGCAGCGCGCGGAAATCGTCCACGTCCCGTCTCCTTTCCCTGTTCCATGGTCGTTCAAGCCTACGCCGGGAGCCAGACGCGGTCGAGGCCGCGCCGGTGCCGTCCGCCCTTTACTTAGGTGCTGGCGTTGCCAGAAACCACCCCCGCGCGTAGGCTGGCGGCGGAACAACCGCCCGCAGGAGCATCCCCGTGCCCGAGCATCTTTCTCCAACCCGCCACGGAGCCCGCCACGGAGAGCGTCCCTTCGCCCATGTCGCGGGCACCGGCAGCATGCTGCGGCTGGCGTTGCTGAACTTCCTGCTCAACGTCCTCACCCTCAGCCTGTGGCGGTTCTGGGCCAAGACACGGGTGCGCCGCCTGTTGTGGAGCGGCACCGCCGCCTGGGGCGACCACGCCGAATATACCGGACGCGGCGGCGAACTGTTCCTGGGCTTCGTGGTGGTGATGGTGTCGGTGTTCATGCCGATCCTGGTCGCCCTGACCGCCGCCCAGATGGCGGTCGAGGCCGGCAACCCGTGGGGCAACGCCTTCGTCCTGCTGATCCAGGCGGTGGCCGTCTTCCTGGCCTTCGCCGGCTTGTACCGGGCGCGGCGCTATCAATTGTCGCGCACCCTGTGGCGCGGCATCCGCGCCGGCCAGGATGGCGAGGCATGGCGCTATGGCCTGATGGTGCTGGGCTGCGGGCTGGTCAACGTTCTCAGCCTGGGTTGGACATGGCCGTGGACCGAGATGACGCTGGCCCGCTATCGCCTGGGCAACACCCGTTTCGGCGACGAACGCTTCGTCTGCACCGCCAGGGCGCGGGGCCTTTACCGCCGCTTCGCGGTGATGTGGGGGGTGGCGGCGCTGGTGCTGTGCCTGCCGCTGGTCACCGTTCTTGGCCTCTATTTGTCCGGCGACGGGATTCTGGAAAGCGCCGAACCCGCATTGTTGTTCATCATCGGCTTGCTTTTGGCCGGCGGGGTAGTCCTGGTGCTGGCCCTGCCCTACGCATGGTATCGTGCCGCCGTGCTGCGGCAATTGGTGGCCGCCACCCGTTTCGCCGGCACCACCTTTCACCTTGACGCGCGAACCGCGCCGCTGTTGCGGCTGGGTCTGGGCAACTGGCTGATCGGCGTCTTGTCCCTGGGTATCCTCAGGCCGTGGGCCGCGCTGCGGGAATTCCGCTTCGTCTGCGCCAACCTGAGCGCCGATTGTGAACCCGACTGGTCCTCGGTCCGTCAGTCCGCCGCCGCCGCCCCCCGCCTGGGCGAAGGTCTGGCGGCGGTGTTCGATGGCGCCGGAGAGTTCTGATGACCGCCCTGCCCGGCCGCTTCAACGACGGCCGCACCGCCGCCAGCCGCCAGGTGACCGTGACCCCCGGCACCAACGGCCTCGACATCCGCGGCGAGGACGGACTGATGGTGGCGTTCTGGAAGACCGCCGACCTGAGGGCCGACGGCGAATTGCCCGATGGCGCCGGGGTCCGGCTGCGCTGTGCCGCCGATCCCGACGCCCGCCTGAGTTTGGCCCAGGCCGAGTTCATCCGCCCGCTGCTGCCGAAGCCTCCGCGTTTTCCCTGGCTGAAGCTGGCCGGAACCTTCGCCGGCGCCCTTGGCGTGCTGGCTGCACTGTGGCTGGGCATCCCGGCCGGTGCCCGCGCCCTGGCGATAATGGTGCCATCCGCGTGGGAAAAAGGCTGGGGCGACACCCTGGCCGACGAGTTGGAGAGGCGCTGGGGGACCTGCCGCCAGCCGGCGGGCGACGCCGCCCTGCAATTGCTGGCCGCGCGTCTGGGCGCCGGCATCGCCCCCGACCTGCACCTGAACCGGCTGGTGGTGGTGCGCCGGACGGAAAACAACGCCCTGGCCCTGCCGGGCGGATCGGTACTGGTGTTCTCGGGCCTGTTGGCCCAGGCGGAAAGCAGCGACGAACTGGCCGGGGTCCTGGCGCACGAGTTCACCCATCTGCGCCTGCGTCATCCCACCGTGGCGATGATCCGTGCCGCCGGCATCGGCATGGCGGTGATGCTGGTGACCGGCGACGCCTCGGGGCTGGCGGCCTCGGGCGCCGCCATGGCCATGGCCGGCGCCTATTCGCGCGACGACGAGTCGGCGGCCGACGCCGGCGCCGTCACCTTGTTGACCCAGGCCGGTATCGGCACCCAAGGGCTGGCCGCCTTTTTCCGCCGCCTGGACGACGGCCCGCCCGGGCTGACGGGCTGGTTGTCCACCCATCCCGACAGCCGCGCGCGCGCCCAGGCGGTCGAAACGCAGGGGGGCGAAAGGCAGGCACCAGCCGCCACCCGCCCGGCGCTGGAACCGGAACAATGGGCGGCGATCAAGGGAATTTGCGGTCAGTAAGGGCTGCCGTCGCGGTGCACGATCCTGCGCCCTGGCTCCACCAGCAGATCCACGTCGGGATAGACCACGCGGTCGGTGTCGGGGGCGCGGGTGCCGATCTCAAGATAGCTGGCGGGAACGTCGGTCCTGTTCACCAGACAATGGCCGTCGCCGGAATTCTTTGGGAAGCCAGCGCACATCCCGGCCGACAGTACCTGTTCGCCGGCGTCGGTGACCAGGGTCAGCTCGCCCGACAGAACATGGATGAACTCGTCCTCGGCGCTGTGCCAATGCCTGAGCGCCGAGGCGGCGCCGGGTGCCAGCTCCACCAGATTGACGCCGAAATCGGAAAGCCCCAGGGCATCGCCCAGCCGCCGCTTGACCCGCCCGGCCACCGCCGCCTGGAACGGCGCCGGATAGATGCTGCCGGAACGGCCTTCGACGGTGGCGGGATCGAGCGCGGGCTTTTTCATCACACCCTCTCGCTCAGCCAGATGGCGATCTTGCAGCCGGTCTTGATGGCGGTGGACAGCAGCGGATAGGCCGGCGCCTGTTCGGCGCCGTTGGCCAGACCGATGTCGCGGTGCTCCAATTCCTCGGCGCGGAACTGTTCGATGGTGGCCTTGAGCTCGGCCTCGTCCCCGTCCAGGGCGGCGGCCTGGGCGACGTAATGTTCGTCGATCGCTTCCTCGACCGCCACGGTGCAGGCCATGGCGGCGCGCTCGCCCATCAACGCGGTTCCCGCCCCCAGCACGAAGCCGGCCACATGCCACAACGGACTGAGCGCGGTGGGACGAACCCGGCGTTCGGCGATCATCTTGCCGAAGGTCGTCAGATGATGTTCTTCCTGTTTGGCCATATGAGCCAGAAGCGGACCGTGCCGCCCCTTGCCCAGCACCGCCCGCTGGCCCTGATAGATGCGCACCGCCCCCAGTTCGCCGGCCTGGTTGACCCTGAGGAAGCGGGCGACCCTGTCGTCCTTGCTCATGCTGCCGGGCACGCTCATGCCTTGTTCTCCCATCGCCGGGCCACCACCATCAGAACCACGACGGCCAGGGCGCCGGAAAAGGCGATGTTCATGGTCGCCATGGTGATGCCGTGCCATTCCCAGGCCGGTTCGTCGCAACGCGCCTCGGCCGGCGTGGACATCATGGCGGCAAGGTCCGAGACCGCCACCGCGTCCGAACGCGCCGGAGCACACGACGCCTGCCACCATTTCTGTTCCACGCCGACATGGTAGACGGCGATGGCGGAATTGACCAGGAAGGCCAGCCCGGCCAATGCCATCAGCCCACGCCGCCACGGCGCCAGCCGCCCGACCAGCGCCAGCATTGCCAAGGCACCGGCCACGGCGAAGGGCACGCGCTGGGTGATGCACAATTCGCACGGCTTGAGGCCGAAGCCGTACTGGGCGGTGAAGGCGGCCGCCAGCGCCAGGGCGCTGACCACCAGCACGAAAGGCGGCAACAGCCGCGAAAGCATGGTCGTCATGGCTGCGAACCATAGCAAACGGCAGGCGCCTTGACCACATCGGCCGGGGCGGTGATGATCCCGCCATGAATAGTGCCATCACCCTGGATTCCATCCGCGCCGGCGGCAAGGCCGCCCTGGCCCGCGCCCTGGCCCGGTTGGAACAATCCCCCGACGCCCCCGAGACGGTGGCGCTGTTGGACGCCGCCTACGACGCCCCCACCGCCCAGGTGGTGGGCATGACCGGCCCGCCCGGCGTCGGCAAGTCGACGTTGATGAACGCGCTGATCGCCAATTGGCGCGGCCGCGGGCGCCGCGTGGCCTGCATCGCCGTCGATCCGTCGTCGCGCCGGTCGGGCGGCGCGCTTCTGGGCGACCGTACCCGCCTTTCCACCGACCCCGAGGATCAGGGCATCTTCGTCCGCTCCATGGCGGCACGCGACCGCTTGGGCGGGCTGGCGGCGCTGACGGTGTCGTCCATGGTGCTGATGCGGGCACTCTATGACGTGGTGCTGATCGAGAC
Organism: Magnetospirillum aberrantis SpK; assembly: GCF_011022235.1. GTDB lineage: Bacteria > Pseudomonadota > Alphaproteobacteria > Rhodospirillales > Magnetospirillaceae > Magnetospirillum > Magnetospirillum aberrantis. The sequence goes on from NZ_JAAIYP010000035.1 coordinate 176,173, forward strand.
CGTCGGCGTCGGCCAAAGCGAGACCGACGTGGTCGGCGTCGCCGACACCGTGCTGTTCTGTGTCCAGCCGGGATCGGGCGATTCGCTTCAGTTCATGAAGGCCGGCATCGCCGAGATTCCCCATGTGGTGGTGGTGACCAAGGCCGACATGGAAAAAGAGGCCCGCCGCGCGCGGGCCGACGTGTTGGGCGCGCTGTCGCTGGGTGGAGCCGGAGACGATGGCGGCGGCTGGACCGTGCCGGTGCTGATGGTGTCGTCGGCGCGCCGCGACGGCATCGACGACCTGGTGACGGCCATCGACGAACACGGCGCCTTCCTCGCCCAGGAGGGTCGGCTGGCCGCCGCCCGCCACGCCCAGGCCGAGAACTGGCTGGAGGAAGCGGTGCGCGAACGCTGGGGCCGCGAGGGAGTGCGCCGGGCCGGCGACCTGACCCTGGCCGATGGCATATCGCCGTTTGGCCGGCTGGCCCAATTGCGGGAAAGATTGCACATTTTTTAAGCGCCATATCCAGACTGACTGCATGGTTGACTTTGGCCCATCTTTGGGCGGACCATTGCGCAAACCGGTGGAGGGCAAACAAGAGGTGACGGCTTCCGTGGCCACACGTACCGCGACCGTCGTTCTCGACCGTGAGTTGTTGGAACTCGCGTCGTCATTGGTTTGCCTGTTGCGCGACAACCAGATCATCTTTCTCAACAATGCCGGCGTGCGCATGTTGGGCCTCGCCTCGTCCGACGACGCCATCGGCTGTCCGTTCGAGGATTGGGTGGTCGACGACTACCGCTTCCTGATGGAAGCCGGCTGGGATTTGCTGGCCGAAGAGGACTTCCTGCCGCTCAAGCTGGCGCGTGCCGATGGCACGCTGTTCGAGGCCGAGCTGAGGGTGCGCCGCGTCCCCACCGACGACGTCTATTTCATCGAAGGCCGCGACATCTCGAAATTCGTCAAGTCGGCCGAGGCGCTGCGCGACCGCGAGGAACGGCTTCAGGGCATCCTGGCCTCGGTGGCCGAAGGCATCGTCACCATCAACGATTCGTGCAAGGTGGAATCGGCCAACCCGGCGGCCGAGTTGATGTTCGGCTACAAGCGCGGCCGCATGGCAGGCATCGAACTGGGCGAATTGATGCCCCCCGACATGCGCGACCATCACCAGCGCTTTTTCGATGCCTACATGTCGGGCCTGTTCCCCACCCTGATGGGACGGCTGGTGGAAGGGGTCGGGTTGCGGGTGGACGGATCGACCTTCCCCATGGAAATCTCGGTATCCGAGCTGCGCCACGGCAAGCACCGGCTGTTCACCGCCATCTTGCGCGACATTTCCGAGCGCAAGGAGAACGAGGACCGCATCCGCCGTCTGGCCCACCACGACACGCTGACTGGCCTGCCCAACCGCAACCTGCTCAACGACCGCATGAACCACGCCCTGGCTCGCGCCAAGCGCCATGGCGGCCGCATGGCGGTGCTGTATGTGGATCTGGACAAGTTCAAGCCGGTCAACGACAGCCTGGGGCACGAGGCCGGCGACCACGTCCTGCGGGCGGTGTCGGACCGTCTGGCCGCCTGCGTGCGATCCTCGGACACCGTGGCGCGCGTCGGCGGCGACGAATTCGTGGTGGTGATCGAGGAAATCACCCGCCCCAACGAGGCGGCGCTGGTGGCTCGCAAGATCGTCGAATCCCTGTCCCGGCCGGTGGATTACGACGGCCATCCCTGTCAGGTCGGCGCCTCGATCGGCGTCGCCGTCTTCCCCGACGACGGCAACACCATGGAAGAGGTGTGCAAGGCCGCCGACATCGCCATGTACCGGGTCAAACACGCCGGCCGCAACGGCTTCTCGTTCTTCGCCGCCCACGGCCATCCGGTCGAAGGGTTCGAGGACTGAAGCCCTCAAGCCCCACCATTTACAGAACACAGGCCAAAGATTAGCATCCGTTCCGGTTGAAACGGATCATCGCGTCATGTCCTCTGCCATTGCCGACATCCTGCCGAATTCCAGTCCGCGCCGATGGTACTGGGCCGCCCTCTGGTCGCTGCTGTGCCCAGGCTTGGGACAAATTTACGCGACGCGGGTGCCACGGGGCCTCAAGACCATGGCCGTCGCCGCCGTGCTGCAAGGAATCGGCCTGGTGATAAGCGTACAATCGCCAACCAAGCCGCTATTCGTCGCGGTGATGACCGTGGCGGCCTTGTATCTTGGCTTCTACGCTTTCGCCGTCATCGACGCCGTCCTATGCGCCCGCCGCGAAAAGGAGGCATTTCTCGGGGCATGGAACCGAGCCGTAATCTATATTGGCATCGTGCTGGCCTGGAGCGTGGCCACACAGGTCGCCGGCTTCGCCCAGGAAAACGCGAAACAGATGGCCAATTTCAGCATCCCAGCCAATTCCATGGCCCCCACCCTGTTGCCGGGCGACTATCTGGTGTCCAGGACAACCTTTCGGGAGCAAAGCCCGCCGCAACGTGGCGACATCGTGGTCTTCAACAAGAAGGGAACTCCCGTCATCCCCTATGTCAAACGGCTGGTCGGATTGCCCGGCGACCGCATACAACTGCGTGACGGCCGTCTGTACCTGAACGATTTCGCGCTGCCCCAAACCCCCGACGCGGAAAACGTCTTCGTCGAGACCATGCCCAATGGTCGGTCCTATCGCGTCCAGATCGACAACCGGGGGCATTTTTCAGAAAACACCCCGGTCTACACAGTGCCCGCCGGACATTATTTCGTCTTGGGCGACAACCGCGAGAACTCGGCCGACAGCCGTTTCCTGGACGAGGTCGGTTTCATCCCAGAGGAGGCCCTGACCGGCAAGGCGCTGTTCCTGTTCTGGTCGAACGACCTTGCCCGCATCGGCACGGAGCTGGAATGACCCTGCCCGCTATTCCTTGCGAATCTCGGCCAGGAAGGTATCGATCTCGTGACGCAGGGTGTCGCTTTCCCGGTTGAACGCCACCGACACCTGCAACAACCCGTGCGCCATGTCACCGGTTTCGGCCGCGGCCTGGGCGACGCCGGTGATGGTGATCGACACCTCCCGCGTGCCCGCCGCCGCCTGATCGACGTTACGGGCGATCTCGGCGGTGGCCGCCCCTTGTTGTTCGACCGCGCTGGCGATGGTGGTCGACATCTCGTTCAGACGGTCAATGACCCCCGAAATGGCCTGGATCGCCGCCACCGCCTCGCGCGTGCCGTCCTGAACCGCGGCGATCTGGGCGGCGATCTCCTCGGTGGCCCGCGCCGTCTGTCCGGCCAGATTCTTGACCTCGTGCGCCACCACGGCAAAGCCCTTTCCCGCTTCGCCGGCGCGGGCCGATTCGATGGTGGCGTTCAACGCCAGCAGGTTGGTTTGGCTGGCGATGGAATTGATCAGTCCGACGATCTCGCCGATCTTGTTGGCCGTGGCCGACAATTGGGTGATGCGCTCGCTGGTGTCGTTGGCCTGACGCACGGCCGACGCCGACGCTTCGGCCGATTGCTGGACCTGACGCGAGATTTCGTTGATCGAAGCCATCAACTCGGTGCTGGCGGCCGACACCGTCTCGACATTGGCTGTCGCCTGTTGCGACGCGGTGGCGACCGCCGTGCTTTGCTGCTTGGTCTGTTCGGCGTTGTCCGACAAGGTGTTGGCCGCACTTCCCAATTCCCCGGCCGAGCGCCCGATCGAGGCGATCACCCCGCCCAGCCGTGTCTCCAGCGTGTCGGCCATGCCCAGCATTTCCTGGCGCCGCTGGGTCCGCGCCACCTCTTCCTGACGGACCTGTTCGGCCTGAAGACGATCCATCTCGACGATGCTTTGCTTGAAGAACTCGACCGAGCGGGCCATCTCGCCGATTTCGTCGGCCTGGGTCGTGGCGGGAACCTGGATGTCGCGCGATCCCGACGCCAGTTCCTTCATGGTGGCGGTCAGCGCCTTGACCGGCTTCAGGATCGAGCGGCCAATCAACGTCTGCGTCAGCGCCAACACCACGATGGCCCCCAGCATGATCAACGCCGTCAGGTTGACCAGCCGCGCCGCCAGCGTGTCGAAGACGCCGTCCGCCGCCATGGCGCGGTCGCGCAGCGATGCCGCCAGTTGGCCATAGGCGGTGGCGGCGATGCGTTTCTGGTCGTCGATGCGACCATCGATGTCGCGGATTTCCTCCCACGAGATCTGCTCGCCCTTGGTGGTCAGCAACGGCAACAACTCGCCCTCGAACAGCTTCATCACCCCTTCCAGGGCGGTACGTCCCTGGGCGGCGGCGGCACGTTCGTCAGCGGTTTCCGCCATCTGTTCCAGCTTGGTCATGTCCGCGACCATTTCGCGGCGCATGTCCGCCCAACCCTGGCGGCTGTTGTCGAGGTCGCGGTTGATGATGGCGTCGGCGATGACGTCGTAGGCCTTGTACCCCATCAACGACGCTTCGACGGCGAAGGTCGCGCCTTCCGCCATCTTCGCCCCGTTATCCTGGGTGACGCGCAACGACTGAAGGTTGGCGTAGGTCACGGCCAGCACCAAAGCGAAGCCGACCACCGTCAACCCGACATTGAAGAACAGCTTGCGGGATATCGTGAACGCCATGTTCCCCCCTTGCGACGAATTCGTCTTGTTGGTTCTTCACATGGCCAGCTTCCCGGCGCCTTTAAAGAGGTGACGGCGTCACCCCTCGGGCAGCTTGACCCAATGCGGCACCCGCGCCCTGATGGTGGCGCCGTCCGCGAGCAGCGTGTCGTTCAGATGCTCAAGGCGCACCAGCGCCACCCCCTCCTGGCCGCAGGACGAACGCATTTCGCCCGCCTCGGCCCCGCCGACCGTCAGAACCGTGCCGGGCGGCGGCACCGCCCCCTCGACGGTCACCGGCAGCAGGCGCTTCTTGACCAGACCGCGATATTTGGTGCGGGCGGTCAGCTCCTGCCCCATGTAGCAGCCTTTTTCGAAATCGACGCCGCCCAGTTCGTCGAAACCGTTCTCCAGCAGCAACGCCTTGTCCACCGCCATATCGCGGCTGCCGTCCGGGATTCCGGCGGCGATGCGGGCCGCGTCCCAAAGAGCAGGTTCGCCGGCTTCCAAACCGGCGGCAACCAACGCCTGGTCGGACGAAAGCACAACACGCGCTCCCAAATCCGTCAAACGCGGATCGACATAGGCGATCCCGTCGCCGAAAGATTGCGACAGGCCGGGCGTTCCGGCAAGGCCCAAAGCGCCAGCGTCGGTCACCGCGAACACCGAAAGCCCGGTCGGCGCGATGGCCACCTTGGCCCGCAGCTTATAGAGCGAAAGTTTCTTGCGGAATTCCTCGGCCCGGCCGGCTTCGACGTCCACCAGCAAGGTGTCGCCCTGGGCGACCACGAACAGGTCATAGAGGAACTTGCCCTGGGGCGTCAGGAACGCCGCCCAGATGGCCCGCTCCGCCGCCTTGTTGACGTCGTTGGAAACCAACCCCTGAAGAAAGCTGAAACGGTCGTCGCCAGACAGCGACAACACGGCACGGTCCAGACGGATGAAACGGGATGGCATGACCAAAACAACTCCATGGGCGCGGCGGACCCGTCAAAGGTGGGCCATGGCGCCCCACTTGGCAACCCCGCCCGATCTCCATCGCGCCTTGGCGAGAAGCCGTCGGGGCACTATAAGGAGGCGATGCATATCACCCTGGTCGACGATTCCATTCCTTTCGACGGCTTCACCGCCTCGGCCCGCGCGCTTGGCGGCGCGGAAAAGGCCTTTGCCGCGCTTCCCGGCGCGCTGGCCCGGCGCGGCCACACGGTCACCGTCTTCAACCGCTGCCGCTGGAGCCTGTTCATCGAAGGCTGCCAGTGGCATCCGATCGAAGGAACCGGCAAGCCGTTGATGACCGACGTGCTGGTGGCGTTCCGCAAGCCGGCGTTGCTGGAATTCGTCCGCCAGGCCAAGCGGCGGGTGCTGTGGACCACCGCCACCGCCCGCCAGATGGAACGCGCCGCCGCCGCCGGCCCGGTCAAGGACATCAAGCCCTTGATGCTGTTGTGTTCGGCCGCCCAGGCGCAAGGCTGGAATCCGCGTGGGCTGCCGCTGGCGGTACTGCCGCCGGCCGCGCGATCCGATTTCCTGGCCGACGCCGCCACCGCCCTGGCGGTGCCGCCGCGCGCCGTGGTCACCACCCATCCCAGCCACGGCCTGGACCGGCTGTTGGATCTGTGGCTGGAGCGCATCCGCCCGGCGGTGCCCGAGGCTGAACTGCACGTTTATTCCGCCGCCCTGACGCGGGCGGTCGAAGGCGCGGAAGTCGAGGAACCCCTGCGCCCCCTGGCCGAACGGGTGCTGGCGGCGCGCGACGCGGGCGTGGTCGTCATGCGCCCCGGCGGCGACCCGGTCATGGCCCAGGCCTACCGCGAGGCCCATGTCCACCTTTATCCCGGCCATGCCGGCGACACCACCGCCTTCACCTTGATGGAATCCCAGGCCGCCGGCCGACCGGCGGTGCTGCGGCCATTGGGGGCCGCGCCCGAGCGGGTGGCCAACGGCCGTTCCGCCTTCGTGGCGCCCGACGACGACGCCTTCGCCAACCTGACCATCATGTTGCTGTCCGATTCCGCCATGGCCGCCAGCATGGGCGCCGAGGCGCGTTCCCTTTACACCGGCCGTTCGTGGGACGCGGCCGCCCAAGAACTCGAGGCGTTGCTGTCATGACACGTTTGCTGCAAGCCATGGCCGGTGCCGACCGGGGAGGCGCCGAAGCGTTCTTCGAGCGCCTGGCGCCCGCCCTGCAACGGGCCGGCATCGAACAACACGTGCTGATCCGGGCCAACCCGCGCCGCGCCCAAATGCTGCGGGAGGCCGGCGTGGTGGTGACCGAACTGCCCTTCGGCGGCCTTCTCGACGTCAGGACCCATCTGGGTTTCAGAAAGGCGGTGGCCGAGTTCAAGCCCAACATCGTGCTGACCTGGATGAACCGCGCCTCGCGCTTTTGCCCGCGCGGCGACTTCGTCCGCGTCGGCCGGCTGGGCGGCTATTACGACCTGAAATATTACCGCGGCGCCGACCATCTGATCGGCAACACGCCGGACATCGTCGATTGGATCGCCGCCCAGGGATGGCCCGAGGACAGGGTGCATTACGTCCCCAACTTCGTCACCGAGACCAAGGCCAAGGCGGTCAGCCGCAAGACATTCTCCACGCCCGAGGCGGCGCCGCTGATCCTGGCGTTGGGCCGGCTGCATCCCAACAAGGCGTTCGACGTGCTGATCAAGGCCCTGGCCAGCGTGCCCGAGGCCTATCTGTGGCTGGCCGGCGAAGGACCGTTGCGCGCCGAATTGGAAACCCTGGCGGCCCGTGCCGGCGTGGTGTCGCGTGTCCGCTTTCTCGGCTGGCGCGAGGACGTCGCCAGCCTGTTCGGAGCCGCCGACATCTTCGTCTGTCCGTCTCGCCATGAACCGTTGGGCAACGTGGTGATCGAAGCCTGGGCCCAGGGTCTGCCGGTGGTCGCCGCCGCCTCGGAAGGTCCCAGCCAACTGATCGAGGACGGCATCGACGGCATGCTGGTTCCCATCGAGGATTCGGCGGCCATGGCCTGCGCCATCAACCGGCTGATCGAGGACCGCCTGGTGGCCGCCCATGTGGGCGCCGCCGGACGCCAGGCCTATGAGGAACAGTTCACCGAAGCCGCCGTGGTCGCCCGCTACGTCGAGTTCTTCGAACGGGTCCGCCGCTGATGTGCGGCATCGCCGGCATCGTCGCCCCCAAGGGCCAGAGCCCGGACCCGGCCTTGCTGGCGCGGCTGGCCGACGCGCTGGGCCATCGCGGTCCCGACGGGCGCGGCGAATACCTGCGCGACAACGTCGGCATGGTCCAGACCCGGCTGGCCATCATCGACCTTGAGGGTGGTCGCCAACCGATTGTCGATGACGGCGGCCGCGCCATCGTCGCCAACGGCGAAATCTACAATTATCTGGAACTGCGTGCCGAGCTTGCGCACATCCGCTTCGCCACCGGATCGGATTGCGAGCCGCCGCTGCACCTTTATGCCCGCGAGGGGCTGGCCTTCGTCCGCCATCTGCGCGGCATGTACGCCATGGCCATCCACGACCCTGAACAGGGCCGGGTGGTGCTGGCCCGCGACCCCTTCGGCATCAAGCCGCTTTATGTGGCCGAAGGCCCCTTCGGACTGGCCTTCGCCTCGGAACCGGCGGCGCTGGTGCGCGCCGGGCTGGTGACCGCGCGGGTCGATCCCCAGGCGCTGGGCGAACTGCTCCAGCTTCAGTTCACCTGTGGCGCCGACACCATCTTCGCCGGCATCCGCCGGGTGCTGCCGGGCGAGACCCTGGTGGTCGAGGACGGACGGGTGGTGGAATCGCGCACCTTGCCGGCCTTGCCCGAGAACGGTGCCGAACGCGGGGACGGCGAAAGTCTGTTGGAGCGGCTGGATCGGGTGCTGATGGATTCGGTGGACCTGCACCAGCGGGCCGACGTGCCCTATGGCATGTTTCTTTCCGGCGGCATCGATTCCTCGGCCCTGCTCGCCATGATGACCCGACTCAATCCCCGTCCGGTGCTGGCCTTCACCGCCGGCTTTCCCGGAACCGGGGTGCATGACGAACGCGAACACGCCCGCACGCTGGCCCAGGCGATGGGCGCCCGCCATGTCGAGGTGGAGTTCGCCGACGACGACTTCTGGCGATTGCTGCCGAAGGTGGCTGCGGCCATGGACGATCCGGCGGCCGATTACGCCTGTCTTCCCACCTATCTTCTGGCCGAACGGGCCCGGGCCGAGGTCAAGGTCATCCTGGCCGGTGAAGGCGGCGACGAATTGTTCGGCGGCTATGGCCGCTATCGCGGCGCCATGCGGCCGTGGCCGTTCGCCAAGGCCATGCGGCGCAGCGGCACCTTCGACGGCCTGAACGTGCTGCGCCCGGTCCCCGCCGGCTGGCGAACCCGTTTCGCCGCCGCCGAGCGCGCCGCGCGGCGCCCCCACCACCGCTCGCGCCTTCAGGTCGCCCAGGCCACCGATTGCGCCGACTGGCTGCCCAACGACCTGCTGGTCAAGGCCGACCGCTGCCTGATGCACAACGGCGTCGAAGGCCGCGTGCCGTTCCTCGACCTGGAAATGGCCCGCTTCGCCTTCGCCTTGCCCGACAAGTGGAAGGTGCGGGGAAACACCGGCAAATGGCTGTTGCGGCGCTGGCTGGAACGCGCCCTGCCCGCCGCCCGCCCGTTCGACAAGAAACGCGGCTTCACCGTGCCGGTGGCGGAATGGATCGCCACCCGCCCCGAACTGGCCGAACTGGTGTCCCGCCAGCCGGCGGTCGAGGCCGTCGCCGACCCGGCGGCGGTGCGAAACTTGTTCCAATCCTGCGACAAGCGAACCGGCTTCGCCTGTTGGACCTTGCTGTTCTATGCCCTGTGGCATCGGATCCATGTTGACGGAACCGCACCCGAGGGCAATGTGTTCGAGATGCTGTCGGCGTGACGGAGAATTTCCATGTCCCAGACCTATGACCTGATCCTCAAGGGCGGTACCGTCGTCACGCCCAACGGCCGCGAACAGACCGACATCGGTGTTCGGGACGGCCGTATCGCCGCCTTGGGCGGGCTGTCCGGCGCCTCGGCCGAAACCGAGATCGACGCCGGCGGTCTGCACGTCCTGCCCGGCGTCATCGACACCCAGGTGCATTTCCGCGAGCCCGGCCTTGAACACAAGGAAGACCTGGCGACCGGCACCGCCGCCGCCGCCATGGGCGGCGTGGTCGCGGTGTTCGAGATGCCCAACACCAAGCCCGGCACCACCACCGACGTCGAGTTGAAGGACAAGCTGACGCGCGCCCAGGGCCGCACCTGGACCGATCACGCCTTTTTCCTGGGCGCCGCCGCCGACAATGTCGACCATCTGGCCGAATGGGAACGCATCCCCGGCTGTGCCGGCATCAAGGTGTTCATGGGCTCCAGCACCGGCAATTTGTTGGTCAGCGACGACGAGACCCTGGCCCGCGTGCTGGCCCAAGGTTTCCGCCGCGTCGCCGTCCATTGCGAGGACGAATACCGCCTGATCGAGCGCAAGCAGATCGCCGAGGACGCCGGCCATCCCCGTGCCCACCATGTCTGGCGCGACGCCGAGACCGCGCTGCGCGCCACCCAGCGGCTGGTGCGGCTGGCCGAGGCGGCCAAGCGCCGGGTGCACGTCCTGCACGTCACCACCGCCGAGGAAATGGCGTACCTTTCCGAACACAAGGATCTGGTGACGGTGGAAACCACGCCGCAACACCTGACGCTGGCCGCGCCAGAATGCTACGAACGCCTGGGCACCTATGCCCAGATGAACCCGCCGATCCGCGAATCCCACCACCGCGCCGCGTTGTGGAAAGCCATCGCCGATGGCGTCGTCGATGTGCTGGGCAGCGACCACGCCCCCCACACCCGCGAGGAAAAGAGCAAGCCCTATCCGCAGTCGCCGTCGGGCATGACCGGGGTGCAGACCCTGGTGCCGCTGATGCTGGACCATGTCAATTCCGGCCGGCTCAGCCTGGAACGCTTCGTCGACCTGACCTCGGCCGGACCGGCCCGCATCTACAATCTGGCGGGCAAGGGCCGCATCGCGCTGGGCTATGACGCCGACTTCACCTTGGTGGACATGAAGGCCGAGCGCACCATCACCAACCAGTGGATCGTCAGCCGCTGCGGTTGGACCCCGTTCGACGGCGCCCGCGTCACCGGCTGGCCGGTGGGAACCATCGTGCGCGGCAATCCGGTGATGATGGACGGCCAATTGAACGGCGAACCCTCGGGCAAGCCGGTGCGCTTCCAACTGGCCTGCTGATCCCGGCCGAGCTTGCGATTGACGTGTTGACCGCTCTCTTGCCGCGGCGGCGGCGGTCGAGTGATCGCGCCCGGCAAGGAAGGCCAAGCGGTTTCCGACCAGATCATCGCGCCTTTAATCTGAAACATGTCCGGCGTGCCTGAGATAGTTCTGGCATTCCTCGGGTGTGTCGAGATCGCAGATGCTGCCGACGGCGTCCCATAGAGCGCTGAGGGCTTTCGCGCATCCTGGGCTGACGGCACTTCCGCCAGACCTGGCGTTCATCCGCCACTTCGGCGCGCGCGGCTTCGGTGGCCAGCAGCGTTTTTTTTGACGGTGAAACCGCGGGCCTTCAAGAAACGCGATAGCGATGCGGGATGGACCTCGACGCCCCGCTCGGCACGCAGCTTCGCCGCCAGTTCCGGCATGGTAATGTCCTCTTGCGCCTCGACCCACCGGATCAGATCGTCACCGTAAGGCGCAAGTTTGCCGCCCCCAGGAGGGCGGCCTTGCCGTGAGGGTTCCAGAGATCCAGTTGCCGCCATTCGTTGCGCGAGGCGCACACTGGTGGCCGCGCTTACCCCAAAACGCCGGGCTGCCGCCCGCCGCGTCTCACCACGCTCAATTTCCCCATAAACCCGGACCCGAAGGTCGGCCGATAAGCCTTTGCCCATGATCCACCTCCAAGAATGGTGAATCACATCTCAGGCGTTTGGGGAATCCCTTTCGATTCAGGTTTCGCGCGCGATGCTCTAAAGCCGCCCCCTTTCGGAAGTCAGGAACACTCTTGCGCCCCGGCCCGAACAAAATGTGTGCGCATCCCAGCCTTTTCCTTATGCACAAATCAAAGGCACTCATGATAGGATGATTACAAAAGTTGCACGCAAGGAGAGGGGCATATGGCGCGCCTGCGGATTTCAACGCTCGCTGCGGTGTTCGGCGTAGCGGTGATTGGTTGCATGCTGCTGGTCGGGGGCATGGGAGGCATGGCCCTCTCCCAACTCAAGGTAGGGGGGGCACTTTATCAGCGCATCATTCTTGGCAAGGATCTGGTGGCCGACATCCTGCCGCCGCCGGAATACATCATCGAATCCTACCTGGAAGCGACCCTGGCGCTGAACGATCCCACCGGTTTCGCCAGCCGCCGTGCCCGTCTGCTCCAACTGCGCAAGGAATACGACGAGCGCCACGCCTTCTGGCTGGAGGCACCGCTGCCCCAACAACTGCGCGACAAGCTGGTCCAGGAGGCACACGCCCCCGCCATCCGCTTTTATGACGAAGTGGAAAAACGGTTCCTGCCCGCCTTGGCCGCCGGCGACCACGAGGCCGCCGCCACCAGCTACGCCAAGATCAGTGCCGCCTATGCCGCGCATCGGGCGGTGATCGACGTCATCGTCGCCGAAGCCAACGCCTTGAACCAAGACATCGAACAGCAAGCGGCCGGCGACGACCGCCAGTTCGTCGCCGCCATGTGGGTGGTGGTCTTGGCCGCCCTGGCGGTGGTGGCGGGTGGTGTCGGGCTGTTGTTGCGCGGTGTCGTCGGCCCCATGGCCACCATGACGGCGGTCATGAAGCGCTTAGCGGCCGGCGACACCCAAATTGCCGTTCCCGCCGCCAACCGGCACGACGAGGTCGGCGACATGGCCGCCGCGATCCAGGTGTTCAAGGACAACGCCCTGGCAACCGAAGCCATGCGCCGGCAACAGGAAGATGACCGCGCCCGCGCCGAACGGGACAAGCGCACCGCACTGGCGACCATGGCCGACACGGTCGAACACCAGACCCGAGCCGCTGTCGAGAACGTGGCCGAACGCAGCCGCGCCATGGCCGCCAACGCCGCCGGAATGGCCCGCGCCGCCGCCTCGGTCACCAGCAGCAGCCAAAGCGTCGCCGCCGCCGCCGCCCAAGCCCTGGCCAACGCCCAAGCCGTGGCCGCCGCGTCCGAACAATTGTCGGCCTCGATCGGCGAAATCGCGGGTCAGATCGGCACCGCCCAGGCGGCCACCGCCGAAGCGGTGGAAGCCAGCGAACAGGCCGGTAATACCATCAGCGCGCTGAACGCCACCGTCGGCCGGATCGGCGAGGTCACCGAACTGATCCGCGCCATCGCCAGCCAAACCAATTTGTTGGCCCTGAACGCCACCATCGAGGCCGCCCGTGCCGGCGAAGCCGGCAAGGGCTTCGCCGTGGTCGCCGGCGAAGTCAAAAGCCTTGCCACCCAAACGGCACGGGCCACCGAAGACATTTCCACCCTGATCGCCGAGATTCAAAGCACCACCACCCAGGCGGTGGGCGCGGTCCGCCAGATCGCCCATGCCATCCGTGGCGTGGAGGTGGTTTCGACGGCGGTCGCCGGTGCCATCGAACAGCAAGGGGCCGCCACCGGTGAAATCGCCCGCAACGTGGCGCAGACCTCGGACGCCGCCCGAGAAGTGGCCTTGCGCATCGAAATCGTGTCGTCCGAAGCGGCGATCGCCGGCCAACAGGCCGAAGAAGTCAACGGCCATTCCACCGAAGTGGCCGCCAGCGTCGCCGACCTAAGCCAGACCTTGATCCGCGTCGTACGCACCGCCACCGACGACGTCGACCGACGATCCGCCCCTCGCCAAGCAATCAAGCTTGCCGCCCGTCTGCGCCATTCCCATGGCGAGACGGCATGCCGGACCATCAACCTGGGAACCGGCGGAGCCGAAATCCAGGGGTTGTTCGCCGACTGCGCCATCGCCAGCCGGGTCGAATTGATCCTTGAGGGAATACCTCCCCTGCAAGCCACAATCTGTTCGCTGGATGACGGAAACACCCACCTGTCCTTCGACAAACCCTGCGCCGACCGGCTCGACACGTTTCTGGCACGGGCGGCGGCAGGGCGGCAAGCGGCTTAGCCTCCTTCCACGGTGGTTGATTCCTTTCCATCTGTGCGGCCAGAATGGACCCTTGCATTCCCTTCCGGCCGCAAAGGACCGCCGTGAGCTCACTGCCCATCATCTTGGTCGTCGACGATGAACGACAGTCGCAAGAGGCCCTTCGCCGCGTTCTTTCCGACGAATTCCGGGTGCTGACCGCGTCCAACGCCAGCGAGGCGGAAACCGTGCTGTCCAGCGAGATGGTGCACGCCATCCTGTGCGACCAGCGCATGCCCGGCACCCAGGGGGTCGAGTTCCTGAAATCGGTGCGCGAACGCTGGCCCGACCCGGTGCGCATGATCATCTCGGGTTACACCGCATCCGAAGACATCATCGCCGGCATCAACGAAGCCGGCATCTACCAATACATCACCAAGCCGTGGGAACCGGACGATCTGGTACGCACCATCAAGGAGGCCCTGACCCTTCTTGAACTGCAACAGGCCAACGCCAGCGCCTCGCTCGACCTCAAGATGGCGCCGGCCGCCCTGGAAACCGCCGTCGCGACCAAGACCACCTCGCTCAGGCGCGCCCATCATTTCGACCGCATCGTCCACCATGCCAAAAGCCCGCTGGCCGACATCATCGACATGGCCGGGCGGGTGGCGGCCTTCGACATCTCGGTGCTGATCACCGGCGAATCGGGCACCGGCAAGGAATTGCTGGCCCGCGCCATCCACTACAACTCACCGCGCGGCGACAAGCCGTTCGTGGTGGAAAACTGTGGCGCCCTGCCCGACCAATTGCTGGAATCCGAGCTTTTCGGCTGTAAGAAAGGGGCTTTCACCGGCGCCTATGAAGACCGTATCGGCCTGTTCGAACAGGCCAACGGCGGCACCATCTTCCTGGACGAGATCGGCGAGACCTCGCCCGCCTTCCAGGTCAAGCTGTTGCGCGTGCTGCAAGAAGGTGAAATCCGCCCCTTGGGCGCCCGCCTGACCCGCAAGGTGGACGTGCGCGTTATCGCCGCCACCAACCGCACCCTTGAGGACGAAGTGCGCGAAAAGCATTTCCGCCGCGACCTCTATTACCGTCTGGCGGCTTTTCCGCTGCATATCCCGCCGTTGCGCGAACGGCCCATGGACATCCACCTGTTGGCGGAACGGCTGTTGGCGGAAACCCGCAAGGGTTTTGGCAAGCCCGTCCGCGCCTTTTCCGACGACGCGCTGGCGGTGTTGAAATCCTACGACTGGCCGGGCAACGTGCGCGAGTTGCAAAACGAAATCCAGCGCATGGTGGCCCTGGCCGAAACCGACATGCTGGAACTGGAGCTGGTCAGCCCACGTATCCGGGCCCGCGCTTGTCCCGGAGGCCGCGCCATCGCCGAATCCCACCAGCGCCGAACGCTCAAGGATCAGGTCGAAGCGCTGGAAGCCCAGATTTTGGGCGACGCGCTGACCCGGCATCGCTGGAACATCAGCCGAGTGGCCGACGAATTGGGACTGTCGCGCGTCGGTTTGCGCGCCAAGCTGAACCGCTACGGACTGGAGCGCACCGGGTGAGCGACCAGGACTTCGCCGCAGCCCAGGAGATCGCCTGGATCGAGGTGATCAAGAAGATGGAGGAGGTCTATTCCGACCTCATCTCCTATGAAGTCGAGTTGGAAGAAAAGAACTCGGCGCTTGAGGAGGCGCAACGCTTCATCACCTCGGTACTGTCGTCGGTGTCCGACATCCTGGTGGTCTGCGACCAGCGCGGCGCCATCCAGCAAGTCAATCTGGCCTTCCTGCGGCTCACCGACATCGCCGAAGTGGATCTGCTGGGCCAGCCGGTGGACGACCTGTTGGCCGAGGAGGTCGGCCCCCTCAGCTATTGGCTGGAGGCCGGTCCCGGCAACGACCGCGAAGTCCGCTTCAAGCTTCGCGACGGCGGCGTTTCCGAGCCGGTGGCGCTGACCTGCGCCACGCTTCTGGACCACCGCGGGTTGCCGGCGGGCATGGTGCTGACCGGGCGGCCGGTGGGCGAGTTGCGCCGCGCCTACGAGGCGTTGAAACGTGCCCAGGCACAGTTGGTGCAACAAGAGAAGATGGCGTCATTGGGCCGGCTGATCGCCGGGGTCGCCCACGAACTCAACAACCCCATCAGCTTCATCGTCGGCAATGTCCATGTGTTGTCCAAGTATCGTGAGCGCCTGGAAACCTATCTGGCGGCTGTGCATGGCGGCGCCAGCGCCGCCGAACGCGAGGCGGCGCGCGGCACCTTGCGCATCGACGCCATGATGGACGACCTGCCCGACCTGATCGAAGGCACGCGAGAGGGCGCGCAGCGCGTCGCCGACATCGTCAAATCCTTGAAGCGGCTTTCTTTCTCGGACGCCGGGGCGGCCCAACCGGTACCGTTGGCGGAACTGACGCGCAAGGCGGTGCAATGGGCCGTCAAGGGACGCAACAGCGCCTCCACCATCGTCCAGGAGATTCCCGACGATCTGGAGGCCTTGGGCCGAGCCGGCCAGATTCATCAAGTCCTGGTCAATCTGGTGGAGAACGCGCTGGACGCGGTGGCCGACCTCCCCACCGGCCGGGTAGAGGTCAGAGGGCAGCAAACGAAAGCCATGGCGGTAATCGAGGTCGCCGACAACGGCTCCGGCATCGCCGAGGCCGACTTGTCCAAGGTGTTCGACCCGTTCTTCACCACCAAGCCGGTGGGACAGGGAACCGGATTGGGATTGTGGATTTCCTACGGCATCGTGCGCGACCACGGCGGCATGCTTGAGGCGGAGAACCGCCCCGGCGGCGGTGCCTTGTTCCGCATGACGTTGCCGCGAGATTAGGACGCTGCCGCGGCCCGACGTTCCAGCGGCGGTGCCTCCCTCAGGGTGAAGAAGAAAGCGCAGCCCTCTCCTTCCTTGGATTCCACCCAGATGCGGCCGCCGTGACGATTGATGATGCGGCGGACCAGGGCCAAGCCGATTCCGGTTCCCGGATAGGCTGCTTGAGTATGCAGGCGTTGGAAGATGCCGAAAATGCGCTCCTGAAATTCCTCGCCGATGCCGATGCCGTTGTCGCGGACACAAAAGACCCATTCCCCGCCCTGTCCCGGCTGGGCGGAAATATGGATCTCGGGAGCCCGTGCACGGTGGCGGTATTTGACCGCGTTGCCGATCAGGTTCTGGAACACGCTGGACAATTGCGGCCCGTCGCCCAACACCCAGGGCAAATGGTCAATCGTCACCTTGGCGTCAAGACTGCCCAACAAGGAATGCAGGTTGGCCATGCTGTTGGACAGAACCCGGTCGCAATCCAACGGCTCGAAGTCGCCACCTTGGCTGTCGACACGGGAATAGCTCAGCAAATCCTGGATCAACGCCCCCATGCGTTTGGCACCGTCCACCGCATAGCGGATGAAGGTGTCGGCTTCTTCGTCCAAATGGCCGCGATAACGTTTTTCCAGCAATTGCAGATAGCTGACCACCGACCGCAACGGCTCTTGCAGGTCGTGCGAGGCGACATAGGCGAATTGCTGAAGGTCGGCGTTGGATTGTGCCAGCGCGTCGGTCTTGTCGCGCAATTCGGCCACGGCCCGGTCACGGTCGGTAACATCGACGATGATGGAATGCAGCAAGGCCCGCCCGTGAAAGGTACAGGGGCCGGAATAGACCTCGACCTGTTTGATCTCGTCATGCTTGGTGCGATGGGGAAAACGGAAAAACAGTCGGCTTTCGCTTCGCGCCCGATCCATTTCGGATTTTATCTGCTCGGGCGGCAACGCGTTGATCTGGGCGATGTTCATCCGTCGCAATTCGTCAAGCGTCCAACCATAGAACGCCGCCGCCGCCGGATTGGCGTCCACGATCTGCCCGTTGAGCGGATCAATCAGCAACTTGACCGCCCGGTTGTTTTCAAACATCTGACGATAAAGCAGTTCACGCTCGCGCATGGCCTGTTCGGCGGCGATACGCGCGGAAATGTCGGTCACGGTGGTGACACGGATGTCTTGGCCGTCGATGGAAATGGCGTTGCCGCGCATTTCCACCGGAAAGGTACTGCCATCCGCCCGTTTCAACGAAACGCGATAGCGTTCGGAACAGCGTTCCTCGACGTGCAAGCTGACAACGCCGTGTTCTTCGGCCGGCAACAAGCTCAGGTAATGCTGCCCCACCACCTCGTCACGACGGCGCCCGACCATGCGCAACAGGGCGTCGTTGACGTCAACGATGGTGCCATAGGCATGAAGCACCATGCCCTCGCTGGACAATTCCGCCAACCGGGCGAAACGTTCCTCGCTGGCCGTCAGCGAAGCGATGGCCGCGTACTCTTTCGTAACATCCTGGACGATTCCCAGGATTTCAATGACATCGTCAGCTTCGGAGCGAAGGATGGAGCGGTGGATGCGAACCCGCCGCATCACGCCGTCGATGCGGCGCACTTCCATCTCATGACAGGTCGGCAATTGTTGTGCCCACACCTCGGCGCTTTGGTTCCGGCACAAATCCGCATGCCCCGGAGCGATCAGGTCGGCGACGGTTGCCCCCACAATCTCGCCGACGGGCTTGCCAACCAAACTTTCGAACAAGCCGTTGCAGGCGACATAATGCCCCGACCGGTCCTGGACGAACGCAGGAAACGGCAAAGACTCAAGAAACGAGCGTTGCGACACCCGGAGTGGCGAGGAGAGAACTTCACGGGGCATACGCCCTCCCGGCACAATGCGCACACAAAAACACACCCAGAAGATATAGTTCCATGGAGGGAGAATCGCAAGACGAAAGTAGTATTAGAGATATCTACTCCACGTCCACGGGGAACAGTTTGGCGGCCCGGACCATCACCCGAACCTCGGCACCTGGCGCCAACGCCAAACGTTCATGCTGCTCTCGGGTCAATTCCGCCTCAAGGGTGACGCCCCCGACGACCAGTTCGGCACGGACCACCGGCCCCAGAACATTCAAGTGGCGAACATGTCCCACGCCCCCTTCGGAAGAGGCCGGGCGAACGTCCACGTCGTGGGGACGGATGAAGGCGGTTCCCGGTCCGCTGTGCCCCATCCCGCATGACGACGTCAGAACCAATCCCGCGATCTCGGCCCGGCCATGGTCAAGGATGACAGGCAACGCGTTGACGTTGCCCAGAAAGCGGTAAACGAAGGGGGTGGCGGGCCGGTCGTAAATGTCGGAAGGGGTTCCCACCTGCTCGATCCGTCCCTTGTTCATCACCACCACCTCGTCGGCGACTTCCAACGCCTCTTCCTGGTCGTGGGTGACGAACACGCCGGTCAGCCCCATGTCTTCGTGCAGACTGCGCAGCCACCGCCGCAGATCCTTGCGCACCTGGGCATCAAGTGCACCGAACGGTTCGTCCAGCAACAACAGACGCGGTTCCACCGCCAGGGCGCGGGCCAGGGCGACGCGCTGGCGCTGTCCACCCGACAATTGAGCGGGATAACGCCTGCCCAGACCGGACAATTGCACCAACCCCAGCAATTCCTCGACCTTGGCCGCGATGGCCGTTTTGGAGGGGCGAGCCCGCCCCTTGCGCACACTCAGGCCGAACGCGACGTTTTCCGCCACGGTCATGTGGCGAAACAGGGCGTAATGCTGAAAGACGAAACCGACACCACGGTCGCGGGTGGGCAAGGTGGTGGCGTCGGCGCCATCCAGCACGATCCGCCCCTGATCAGCGAAATCCAACCCGGCCAGAATGCGCAAAAGCGTGGTCTTGCCCGACCCCGATGGCCCCAGCAAGGCAACCAACTTGCCGCGCGGCACCGACAGCGACACATGATCCAGCGCGGTGAAGGCGCCGAAGCGCTTACTCACCCCGTCGGCCACGATCATCGGCGAGGCATCGGCCGACATGGAATTATCGGCGACCGGCGAAACCCAGGACGGCGCAAGGTCGGACAAGATCATGTTCATGGCAAACACACTCCAGACAACGGCGTCAGGCGCCGGGAAGCAACGAGGCGGCGAAGGCCGCGAAAGCGACCACGAACAACACCACCCGGCCGAGATACAACCACTCATCATCGATGAAACTGGGCATATGCCCTCCTGACCCGATACAAACAACACTCATTTACCGCCGCGCAAGCGCAATGGTCAACAATTTCATCACTACAAAACGTGATATTTTATATAATAACACATTTTTTATGTTATTCATGCCCATGCCCCCTCCGCACGGAGAGGCACCCTGGGCAGTGTTTCGATAAAGCGCCGCCGGTCAGGCTTTCATCGTCAGCGCGGTTCGTCCTTGGTCTCGGCCTCGAAACCGACCGCTTGGCGGACCACGAACAGCGGCCGCTGCTTGACCTCGGAAAACACCCGCCCCAGATACTCGCCGATGACCCCCAGGCTGATCAGTTGGACGCCGGAAAAGAAGGTGATGGCGACGATCAAGGACGGGTAGCCGGGAACATCAATGCCCAGGATCAAGGTCTTCACTATGAACAAAAGACCGTACAAAAGGGCGAAGGCCGCGACCAGCATACCGGCGAACGTCCACACCTTGAGCGGCACCGAAGTAAACGACGTGATGCCGTCGATGGCCAACCGCCACAGGCGGAAGGCGTTGAACTTGGTCTGTCCGGCGGCGCGCGGCGCCACGTCATAGGGAATGGTGACTTGGCGGAATCCCACCCAGGCATAAAGCCCTTTCATGAACCGGGTGTGTTCGGGCATGGCGTTCAACACGTCCACCACCTTGCGGTCCAACAGACGGAAATCACCTGCCCCGCGCGGCAACTGGACCTCGGACACCCGCCCGAACAACTCGTAGAAAACTTTGGCGGCACTGCGCTTGAAAGCACTCTCGTCGTCGCGGCCACGCCGCACGGCGATGACCATTTCATAGCCTTCGCGCCATTTTTCCAGCATTTCGCCGATCACTTCGGGGGGATGCTGTAAATCGGCGTCGATCATCACCACACAGCGGCCGCGCGCGTGCTTGAGCCCGGCGGTCAACGCCAGTTCCTTGCCGAAGTTGCGCGACAGTTCCACCAGCTTTATCCTGGGGTCGCGGCCATGATGGTCCACCACCCGCGCCACAGTGTCGTCGCTGCTGCCGTCGTCGACGCAGACGATTTCGTAGCTTGCATCCAACCCGCCCAACACCTGGGCCAGACGGTCGAACAGCCCGTCCAAATTGCCCGCTTCGTTGAACATGGGCACCACCAGGGACAGAATCGGCGGGGAAAACGGAGAAGCGGACGAATTGGTCATGGCGACAGCCTCGGAGGGGGGGGACCGGAACTGGTCGGCAGTGTGAAAGAAAGCCCCCAGCGGGTCAACGAAAGCCCCATCATGACAGCCCCCCTGTCCTCCATCACCCTGTGCGCCGACGATTACGGCCTGGCCCCCGGCGTATCCCAAGCCATCCTGGCGCTGATCGAACGCGGCCGGCTGCAAGCCACCGGCTGCATGACCGGCAGCCCATACTGGCCCAGCGCGGCCCCCATGCTGCGCGTCCTGGAACACAAGGCGGACGTGGGCGTCCACCTGACGCTGACCGATCAGACGCCGTTGGGAACCATGCCCGACCTGGCGCCCAACGGCCGTTTCCCGTCATTGCCGGTCTTGTTGAAACGCGCGCTCACCCGGCGGCTTGACCGCGCTGAAATCGCCGCCGAACTGGAGCGCCAGATCGACAGCTTCGAGCGGCATTTCGGACGCCCCCCGGATTTCCTGGACGGACACCACCATGTGCACCAATTGCCCGTCATCGGCGAGGTGGTGGTGGATTTGTGGCGACGGCGATTGGGGGAACGCGGCTGGATCCGATCCTGTGTCGAACCGCTCCCGGCCATCCTGCGTCGCGGTGTCGATCCCGTGCGTGCTTTGGTGATCTCCTCGCTGGGGCTTGGCTTTCGCCGCCGGCTGCGGGCGTTGGGCATCCCACACAACACCTCGTTTCGCGGCGTCTACGATTTTTCCGGCCGCGTTCCCTTTGACCGATTGTTCCGCCGCTTCACCGACGCACCGGGCGAGCGGACGCTGATGATGGTCCATCCGGGCAAGGTGGACGACGCCTTGCGCGCCGCCGACACCCTGACCCGCCAGCGCGAGGTGGAATTCGCCTTCCTGGCCTCGGATTCCTGCGCCTTCTCGCTGGCCGAGCGCAAGATCACCCTTCGCCGATTGTTTCCATGACCGTCAACCGGTCCGAGGCGTGGAACGCGGCGCTGCGCCTGGGGGCCTATTATTCCGCGCTGTTCATGGCGGTCGGCATTCAATTGCCATTCTGGCCGCTGTGGCTCAAGCATCACGGACTCGACCCGTCGCAGATCGGTTTGGTGCTGGCCTCAACCTATCTGGTCAAATGCATCGTCAACCCGCTGGTTGGCCATCTGGTCGACCGGCGCGGCGAGCGCCGCCGCCCGATGGTGTGGCTGGCGGTTGCCGCCACCGTCACATGGCTGGGCTTCACCGTCGCCGATGGTTTCTGGCCGATTTTGCTGTTGACCATGGTGTCGGTGGGATTGTGGAGCGGCATCATGCCGGTCGGCGAAGCCCTGGCGCTGATGACCACCCACCGCCACGGCATCGATTACGGGCGCGTGCGGCTGTGGGGATCGCTGGCCTTCATCGCCACCGCCACCTTGTGCGGACGCTTGCTGGTCGGGCATTCGCCGGATGTGCTGGTGTGGATGATCGCCGCCGCGCTGGCGTTGACCGCCCTGTCCTGTGCCGCCTTGCCCGACACCCGTGTCGCCGTGGCCGAACGGGGCGCCGCGCCGCCCCTGCGACCGTTGATCACCAGTTCAGCGTTTTTGCTGTTCCTGGCCGCCGGCAGCCTGAATGCCGCCGGACACACCGTTTATTACGCCTTCTCGACCATCCACTGGAAAGCCGCCGGCATCGCCGACGACACCATCGGCTTGCTGTGGTCCGAAGGCGTGGTGGCCGAAATCATGTTGTTCGCATTGTCGGGCCGGGTGGTTCGGCGCTTCGGCGCCACCGGATTGTTGCTGATCGCCGCCATCGCCGGGATCGTACGCTGGAGCGTGCTTGGCCTGACCTGCGAGGTGCCGGCGCTGGCCGCCGCCCAGATTTTGCACGCGGCGACCTTCGGCTGCACCCATCTTGGCGCCATGCATCTGTTGCGCACCGTGCCGGCCGGCCTTGCCGCCCGCGCCCAGGGCATCTATGCGGCGGTGGCGATGGGCGTCGTTCCCGGCCTGATGAGCCCCGTCACCGGCCATCTGTACGAGACGCTGCACGGTCACGCCTTCTTCGTCATGACCGGACTTTCCGCCTTGATGGCGGTGGCGGCGTTCTACCTGTTCCGGCAAAGAACCGCGCTTTAGACGGTCAACCGCGGCAAAGCCGGCGGCGTTGCCAAAATATCGGCGACGATGGCAAGACCCGTCCGCAATTGCTCGCGGTCGGGCGGGCACGACACCGACAGCCGCACCCCGTCGCGAGCCGGACGGCCCACGGCGAAGGTTTCGGTGGGGGCAATGGCGACGCCGCGTCGCGCGGCCTCGGCGATCAGGTCGGCGCTGCGCCACGGCGGCGCCAGAGGCAGCCAGACATTGAAGGACGGCGAATGGGGACGAACCTGTTCCCCCAAAGCCGCCACCGCCAATTCGGCGCGGGCACGCGCCTCGTCACGCTGGCCGGTGGCGATCTCGAAGGCTTGTCCGTCCTCGATCAGGACACACGCGGCTTCAATCAGAACCGCCGGCAGCGACAGCGTCAAGGCGCCAACGGCGGAATCGAAATGTCCGCGCAATGCCGGCGGCACGGCGGCGAAGGCGGTTCGCAGACCGGGACAGACACTTTTCGACAAGGTGCTGAGATAGACCGAGCGTTCCGGGGCGTGGGCCAGGAT
This sequence comes from Magnetospirillum aberrantis SpK, assembly GCF_011022235.1. GTDB lineage: Bacteria > Pseudomonadota > Alphaproteobacteria > Rhodospirillales > Magnetospirillaceae > Magnetospirillum > Magnetospirillum aberrantis. Next base: position 199,590 of record NZ_JAAIYP010000035.1, read on the forward strand.
CGGCGGCGGCGCCTCGGGATCAAGGAAGCGGTGCACCCCGTCCTCGATGATGAAGGCGCCATGGCGGCGGGCGGCGGCGGCGATGGCGCGGCGGCGGTCGTCGGGCAAGGTCATGGTCAACGGGTTCTGCACCGCCGCCGTGGTGTAAAGGACCTTGGCCCCCTTGGCGAAAGCGCGCTCGACCTCGTCGGGAAGCAATCCCTGTTCGTCCATGGACACCGGCATCAACGTCCGGGCCATCAGGCTGACCGCCGACTTGATGCCGGGATAGGTGTATTCCTCGACCGCGACGCCGTCGCCGGGAACGGTCATCACCGACAACGCCGCCAGGATCGCCTGTTGGCTGCCGGCGGTGACCGCCACAAAGTCAGGGGCCACCCGCACCCCGTCCATGCCCGACAGCCATGCCGCACCGGCGGTGCGCTGGCGCACGCTCAATGATTCGAAACGATAGGACAACAAGGCGGACAAGTCGTTTCGTCGCGCCAGACGGGCCAGCACCGGACCGACCGCCCATGCCCCCTGGTCGCCGTCCGGGCGGTTGACCGCCATGTTGATCAGGCCGGATCGCAGGTCGGCCGCTTCGTTCAGATATTGCGCCAGCGCGCGGTCGCCATGGTCTGGATCGCGGACGAAAGTGCCGCGTCCCACCTCGCCCGACAACAGCCCCTGACGCTCGGCCTCGGCATAGGCGCGGGCCACGGTGCCGACGGTGACTCCCAGCCGCCACGCCAGGTCGCGATGGGTGGGAAGACGCGTGCCGGCCACCAGCCGACCGGCGGCCAGATCGGCGGCGATGGCCTCGACAATGGCTCGATATTTGGGAACGCCGCCGCGCGACAGATCGGGAATCCAGTTTGACATGGTGTCAATGTTGTCATTGACACCTATGGCCCGTCAATGACTGATTCAATTGAACCCTTTTTACGGGGATTGAATCATGATATCGCAAAATTGGATGGGTTCAATTTCATCCCGCACCTGTGACGCCCCCTCTGCCACCTCGCTGCTGATCCGGGTGACCGATCACCTTCTGACATGGCTGGAACGCGCACACGGGCGAAGAATGTTGGCGACGCTGGACGAACGGATGCTGGCCGACATCGGCGTTGACCATGCCACCGCCCGAATGGAATCGCGCAAGCCCTTCTGGAAGGGGTGACACCTTGTCCCTGGCGAACGGCAATGGCGGCTATGACCTCGGTAGGGATGGGGGTGTCACCTGATTGTAAAGCCCCCCCTTGAACGTCAGCTTAAGGGAAAGCTGCATCCAGAACGGAACTTTCCGCGGAGGCCCCATGCTGTCCGATCTATCTTCGCTCACTCCGGCGCACAGCCTTCCGTGGTTCCCGTCGTTCGACGTGGGCGACCCGCGCATCGACGGCGAACACCGGGCCCTGGTGGAATGCGCCAACGAATTGTGTTCCCAGGCATCGGCATCGGTTCCGACCGCCCTGTTGCGCCGTGCCGGCCGCGAACTGATCGTCCTGGCCGAAGTGCATTTCGAAAGCGAGGAAGCGCTGTTCCCGCTGATCGGCTATACTGACCGCCAAACCCATGTGCGCCAACACCTGGGCATCCTGGCCGGCCTGGAAAGCCTGATGCTGCACCCGATCGCCGACACGCCGTCGCTTGCCGCCGCCACCGCCCGTCTGTTGCTGGTTGAACACATCATCCGCCACGACCAGGAATTCAAATGCTGGATCGAAGCGGCACAAGAGGGGTGAGCGGCCGGCTGTTTCCACACCACGCTTCTCGTATAAGATGTCCCCACTGCATGAATGGTGGGGAATCAGATGGGCGACGAGGCATGGAAACAATCCAGGTTGTGGCGAGAGATCGAGACCAGACGCGCCGCAGGCGATCCCGCCGCCGAGAAGGTGGCGACCTTTGTCGAAGGCTCCCTGCCGGACATCGTCAATATCCTGAATAGCGGGGGCACCCCGCATGGGCTGAGCGACTTCACCCTGCACGACGCGGACCATTCCGCCCGCGTGGTCAAATGGATGGAGCGGTTGCCGCCCGAAGAGACGTTTTCCAGACTTTCCGTCCATGAACTGGGGCTGCTGCTGCTGTCGGCCCATCTTCACGACATCGGCATGTCGCCGAGCATCGGCTTGGTCTGGCGCCATTTCAACTATCTTCTGAATGGTGAAACCGGCGACAATCGCATTTCCGACACGGACGCCGCCGCCATGAGCGGATGGCTGGCCGAATTCGACCCCAATTACACCATCCCGCTGACCCCCGACCAGCTTCAGGAACACGATCAGGTCACCGATTGCGCGGCCTATCTGACGGCCTATTACTGCCGCCACCGCCACAACGACTGGAGCGGCGACTGGATCACCCGCCACCTGACAGGAAACCAGCCTTACGCCGCTTGGAACACCGATCTCATCGCCTTGTGCCAAAGCCACCACTGGTCGCGGGACGATCTGGACAAGCTGGTGTTCCGCCACGTTCCCGGAACCAGCGAGCCGGTCAACCTTCGCTATCTGTCCATGCTGTTGCGCGTCGCCGACGTGATCGAGGTCGACCCGGAACGGGTCCCGGAATGCATCCGCGAACATCGCGAGGTGTCACGCACCAGCATGGATTACTGGCTGAAGGACCTGTGGCCGGCGGTGAACATCGAACAGACCCAGGGCGGCCGCATCATCCGTTTCGAGGCGACACCGCCACGGGCGCGGCTGCACCATGCCCTCGAGCAAACCGCCGCCCAGATCGACGCCGAACTGGCCCTGGCCCGCACCCTGGCGGACGAAGGCTGGTTCGCCAAGGGCAACATCGGCGAGACGGAACGGTGCAAATGGGACCTGCCCTATCGCGTTCATTCGCTGATCGAGGCGTTGCCCGACACCTACGAATACATCAACGGCAGCTTCCGCCCCAACACCCGCAAGGTGCTGGAGCTTCTGTCGGGCACCAACCTTTACGGCGACCGCTTCGCCGCCGTGCGCGAATTGATCCAGAACGCGTTCGACGCCGTCCGCTGGTGCGTCGCCGACCGCCTGTTGAAGGAGCACGAGCGCGACCCGGCCCTTGACCCGGAAAGCGCGCGGCTGCGCTTCGGCGACACCCACCGCGTCAGCCTGCGCCTGGAACAGGACAGGGAAAAGCGCTGGTGGCTGGAATGCCGCGACGACGGGCGCGGCATGACCAAACGGGTGATCGAAACCCAGGTGCTGGTCAGCGGCAACAGCCAGCGCGGCGAATTGAAGATGCTGGAAGCGCGGTGCCAGAAAGCCGGCTTTTCCTCCGAGGTCACCGCCCAATTCGGCATCGGCATGCTCAGCTATTTCATGCTGGCCGACCGGGTCGAGATCGTCACCAAGCGCCGTGGCGGCGATCCGGCGGCCAAGGGCGGCGGCTGGCGTTTCGAAACCGACGGCATCGGCACCTTCGGTGAATTGCGCAAGGATCCCCATTGCGACGAAGGCACCTCCATCCGCCTGCGCCTCAAGGACCGCGACGTCACCACCCTGTCGGCGGCCATCCGGGACGCCCTGATCCAGGAAGTGGTCTTTTCCCCCTGTCACCTGGATTACACCGGAACCGGCGGCGACCGACTGAGCATGGCACCGGGATGGACCCGGACCCTGTCGCATTACGTCCCGGATCTGGTCGGCAAGATCGACACGCATTCCCCTCCTTCCAGCAATTTCATCTCAAACGAACACAGCCGAAAAAAACAGCAGGAGGAGGAGCGCGTCGAACGCTGGCATGCCGAGGATTGCCGGCATGTCGCCCTTTTCCACGAAGAAAAGGACCTGTTGCGCACCGCGGCCGGCACAATCGTCGGCCGCTATCGCATCCTGATGCCCTATTTCCAGTTTCCAGACGGCGCCAGTCTTGTCTCACTCCACCTCAGAGACACCGACTTCGCCGTGTCAACGCTCAAGGACCATGCGCAATTTTGCTGGAAAGGGATCGCCTTCCAGGCCAAGCCACATCCCGACGCCACGGATGATTTGCCACAACGGGGCGGCTATGGCCGTCTGATCGAAATCGACCTGACCACCAACAACGGCAACAAGGTCATGGTCGACCGCAACACCGTGTTGCTGTCGCGGGAAACCATCCGATGCCTGGCCCCCATCCTGGCGCGATACGGCGACCTGACGGAACAGCTATTCCAATCCGCCATCCAGGGCCGCAAATACCACGAAATCAGCCGTGTCCTTCTGAAGGAAAGAGGCTTCCGCTCCCCCTTCGTACAGGCACTGCCCCCCGGAGATCACTGGCCACATTATCGCAAAGGTAAAGTGTGCTTCGACACCCTGCCCTTTCCTGTAAAGCCGCAAGGACACTGGAGGACACTTCAGTGGTGTGGTCAGGACCTCACCAGCACGACCCACGCTTCCGATTTTCCTCGCGCATGGGCGTCCGGCTATCCCCCGTCACGTCTGCTCGCCGTCGTCATCGGCGAACAGATAACCTCTGTCATTCCCCTGTGGGAAAGCCTTCCCCTGAACCATTCCCCCCTGAACGCGGTTCCGTTCCCCCCCGAATGGAATGACGTCATCACCGTGACGGGCTCTGAAGAATACCTCAACGTCAACCACCCCCTGGTCCAGGCCCTTCCGCCCGACATCGACGCGACAATACAGCCATGGCTGGCAACCCGACAGGATGCGCAGACGGTCACCACGTTGCTGAACAGTCCCGATGCCGCCATCGCCGTCTTCCTTTGCTGGCTGGCAGCAGACGGCGGCGACAGCTTCCGTTCCCTGTTGCGGGACGCCCCCCACGACATCGCGGAAAAATGGTGGAATCTGGTAAGCAAGGGGGGCACCATTCCCCTACGTTTCGCGTTTTCCGATGGAAATGCTTACGAGTTGGGCCGGGATGGCCGTTGGATTGAACGGGGCAAATTGCCCGTGCCCCAGGCAACCGAATGGCGGGCAAGCGTGGTTCACCCTGAATAACGAAAAAGGCCCCGGATCACTCCGGGGCCTTTCCCTGTCCGAAACAAAGGAAAACGCTTATTCCACCGCTTCCTTGCGGGCCTTGGAATAGCCGATTTCCTGCAACGACTCGTCGATTTCCTCCAGGATGGCGGGATCGTCGATGGTCGCCGGCATCTTGTAATCCTGGTTGTCGGCGATCTTTTGCATGGTGCCGCGCAGGATCTTGCCAGAGCGGGTCTTGGGCAGACGCTTGACGATGGTACAGCTCTTGAACGCGGCGACCGGGCCGATGGTTTCGCGCACCAGGGCGACGATTTCCTTGAGGATCTGGTCATTCGGCTTGGTCACGCCGGCCTTGAGGCAGACGAAGCCCAGCGGCAACTGGCCCTTGAGCTGATCGGCGACACCGATCACCGCGCATTCCGCCACGTCCGGGTGGCTGGCCAGCACTTCTTCCATCTGGCCGGTGGACAGACGGTGGCCGGCGACGTTAATGATGTCGTCGGTGCGGCTCATGACGTAGGCATAGCCGTCCTCGTCGATCATGCCGGCGTCGGCGGTCTTGTAGTAGCCGGGGAACTCGGCCATGTAGCTGTCGAAGAAGCGCTGCTCGGCGTTCCACAGGGTGTAGAAGGTGCCGGGAGGCAACGGCAGCTTGACCACCAGCGAGCCGGTCTGGCCGGGCTTGCACGGATGATGGCCTTCGTCCAGGACCTGAAGGTCCCAGCCGGGAACGGCCTTGGTCGGCGAACCGGGTTTGACCGGGAACAGGTGCAGGCCGACGCAATTGGCGGCGATGGCCCAGCCGGTCTCGGTCTGCCACCAGTGGTCGACCACCGGCACGCCGAGATTGGTCTGCGCCCACTTGATGGTGTCGGGGTCCGAACGTTCACCGGCCAGGAACAGGGTCTTCAGGCACGACAGGTCGTAGTTCTTGAGCAGCGCGCCCTCGGGGTCCTCGCGCTTGATGGCGCGGAAGGCGGTGGGCGCGGTGAACAGCGCGGTGATGTTGTGTTCCGAGATCATGCGCCAGAAGGCGCCGGCATCGGGAGTGCCGACCGGCTTGCCTTCGTAGACCACGGTGGTCGCGCCATGGAACAGCGGCGCATAGCAGATGTAGGAATGGCCGACCACCCAACCCACGTCGGACGCGGCCCAGAACACCTGGCCCGGCTCGATGTTGTAGACGTTCTTCATGGTCCACTTGAGCGCGACCAGATGGCCGCCATTGTCACGGACCACGCCCTTGGGCTGGCCGGTGGTGCCCGACGTGTAAAGGATGTAGAGCGGGTCGGTGGCGGCGACCGGCACGCATTCGGCCGGCTGAGCCTTGGCGGCGATCTCGGCCCAGTCGTGGTCGCGGCCGGCGATCAGTTCAGCCTCGGCCTGCGGACGCTTCAGGATGATGGTCGCCGCCGGCTTGTGGTCGGCCAGTTCGATGGCGTGATCCAGCAGCGGCTTGTAGGGAATGACCTTGGTGGTCTCGATGCCGCAGGTGGCAGAGACGATCACCTTGGGCTGGGCGTCGTTGATGCGGGTCGCCAGCTCGTTCGAGGCGAAGCCGCCGAACACCACCGAATGCACCGCGCCCAAGCGCGCGCAAGCCAGCATGGCGACCACCGCTTCCGGCACCATCGGCATGTAGACGATGACGCGGTCGCCCTTTTCCACACCCAAGGACCGCAGCGCGCCGGCGAACTTGGACACCTCGTCCTTCAGTTCGGCGTAGGTGATGGTGCGCTTGCTGTTGGTGACCGGGCTGTCATAGATGATGGCGGCCTGATCACCACGTCCCCCTTCGACGTGACGGTCGATGGCATTGTAACAGGTGTTGACCTCGGCACCGGCGAACCAGCGGTAGAACGGCTTGCGCGAGTCGTCCAGGACCTTGTCCCAGGTCTTGTACCAGCTGATTTCCTTGGCAGCCTCGCCCCAGAAAGCCTCGGGGTCCTGCAACGATGCGTCGTAGGCCTGTTGATAAGCATTGGTCATTTGCGGCCGTTCCCTCTTCTAACAGCGAATCCCGGGGGTTGAGCAGAGCCTCCCCCTTATGGCGGGCCCAAGATGCAACAAGCCGGAAATTTTTGCAAAGGGCCAATCGTTGCAAACGAAACTTTTCGCCGCTTGACAGCCCGCTCGGGTCAGGAAATGACTCGTTTCATGCCGATGACAAATGCTTCGGGGCCGCCCGTCCGTCGCGCCTGGGGCCTTTGGCCCGCCATGGCGGCGATAGGACGGACGGCCCCGTGCGGACCGTCGCGGTCTAGTTTTTAGTTCAGCCCTCACCGGGCGCGTGCCTCCGCACGCTTGGCCGCGGCCTCAACGGCCGCAGGTGTGCCATGCGCCGGATTTGACGCTCGGCGCTAATGTGTCAACGGAGGACCAAGCCGCGCCAACTCGTCCTTGATCGCCAGTTTCTGGCGCTTCAGCACGGCGATTTGCGGCTCGTTGGGATAGGGACGCCGGGTTTCCGTGGCAATGGCGGTTTCCAAGGCGGCATGCTTGGCTTTCAAAGACTCGATCCGGTCCTGAAGGCTCATTACTATCCTCCCTACGAAATGGGGTGAGGAAGGAAGTGTATGCCGCCCGCCCCCCGCTGTCAGCATGGAAATCGGTTTGTATCTCTTATTGCTGGCGCGAAAGCAACATAATTTCTTGCGAATGGGTGAACTTTGACGAACGACGGCACGACCACCCCTCCCCGCCGCCTGGTGGTGGGCATCAGCGGCGCCTCTGGCGTGGTCTACGGCATCCGGGCGCTCCAGGCGCTACGCCCCCTGGGGATCGAGACCCATCTGGTGATGAGCAAGGCGGCCGAGGTGACCCTGGCCCACGAAAGCCACATGAAGCTGGCCGAGGTGCGGGCCTTGGCCTCGGTCTGGCACAAGACCGAGGACATCGGCGCCGCCCCGGCCTCGGGCTCGTTCCGCACGCTGGGCATGATCGTGGCGCCGTGCTCGGTGCGCTCCATGAGCGAGATCGCCAGCGGCGTCACCACCAGCCTGTTGACCCGCGCCGCCGACGTCTGCCTCAAGGAACGCCGCCGGCTGGTGCTGATGGTCCGCGAGACGCCGCTGCACACCGGCCACCTTCGCACCATGCTGCAATTGTCGGAAATGGGCGCGGTGGTGGCCCCCCCCGTCCCCGCCTTCTACGCCCGGCCCGACAGCCTGGAGGCCATGATCGACCACAGCGTCGGCCGCATGCTGGACCTGTTCGGCATCGAGACCGACTTGGTCCGGCGCTGGGGGGAATAAGAAAAAGCCCCCTCGGCGACCGAGGGGGCTTTGACCGGACCTGCGTCGATCACACGGCGCAGGAGTTCATCTCACCGATATAGATGCCCAGACCCCGCGCGGTATGGGCCAGGGCGCCATAGGGATCGACGGCGCGGGTGATGCCGGCGATCTCGGCCAGCGGCACGTCGACCACCGAACCATGCTGCCACGCCACCATGCGGTCCATCTTGCCCTGGGCGATCAGGTCCACGGCGTGCACGCCGAAGGCCGAGGCGATCAGACGGTCGCGCATGTTGGGCGTACCGCCGCGCTGAACGTGGCCCAACACGGTGACACGGGTTTCCGCGTCCACCATGGGCGCCAGCTTGGCCGCCAGATACTGGCCGATGCCGCCGTAGCGCACCTCGCCGCCGGTCTGCACCTGCGACACCGGACGGCCGTCCTCGGTCTTGCAGCCTTCGGCCACCACCACCAGGGCGTGGTTGCGGCCTTCCTCGCGCACTTCCTCGATCTTTGCGGCAATGCCTTCGAGATTATAAGGAATCTCGGGAATCAGGATGACGTCGGCACCACCGCCGATCCCCGAGGACAAGGCGATGTGGCCGACGTCGCGGCCCATGACCTCGAGGATCATCACGCGGTGATGGCTGGCCGCGGTCGGAGCCAAACGGTCGATGGCCTCGGTCGCCACGCCCAGGGCGGTGACATAGCCGATGGCATAGTCGGTGTGGGCGACGTCGTTGTCGATGGTCTTGGGAATGCCGACCATGGGAACGCAGCCCATCTTGCACAGCTTGTTGAGGATACGCATGGACCCGTCGCCACCGATGACGATCAGGGCGTCCAGCCCCAGTTCCCTGTATCCCTCGACAAAGTCCTGGGAACGGTCCTTCTTGCTGCCGTCGGGCATGGGATAGGCGAAGGGATCGCCCTTGTTGATGGTGCCCAGGATGGTCCCCCCCTGGCGCAGCATCTCGCCCGAGGCGACGGAAAGGTCGAACTCCACATAGGACAGCGGCCGGTTCATCAGGCCCAGGCTGCCGTCACGGATACCAAACACACGCCAGCCGTAACCACGGATGGCCCGATGGACAACCGCACGCAGGGCCGCATTCAAACCGGCGCAATCGCCGCCGCTGGTAAGAATGCCGATACGCTTTTCCGCCATGAAACCTCCTGTGGGCAAGACGACCTTACCCATACCGTTTCCGCCCGAGTTCTGCTACTGTCAACCAGGAACACCGGCCCAAGTGTCTTTACTCCGTCATGATCGACGACACCATCGAAGAAATACGCCGAAAACTGGCGGAGCTGACAACCGAACACAGAGATCTGGACGATGTCATCGCCCGCATGGCGGACGATCCGTTCATGGATCAGTTGCGTCTTCAGCGCCTGAAGAAACGCAAGCTGATGCTGAAGGACCAGATATCCTCGCTCGAAAACCAACTGGTCCCCGACATCATCGCCTGATCCCCGCGGTTCATGCCCGTTTCAGAAATTTCCGACCCGTGGTCGGAAATTCGTGGAAGCGCGATCAGTCCCAACGCTGCTGATAGGAAAAGGTCGGCAAGCCCCAGCCGCGCCAGATCGCCAGGAGACGCAGCGCGAAACCGGCGGCGAAGGCGGCCAGCACCACCAGATCGTGGTCGATCCCCCATTGGCGCAGGGCCAGGTAAAGCCCGCACACCACCAACGACACGCTGGCATAGATTTCCTTGCGGAACACCAGGGGCACCCGGTTGCACAGCACGTCGCGCAAGATGCCCCCCGAAATGCCGGTGACCATGCCGGCCATGACCACGATGGCGGTGGCATAGCCCATGGACAGCGCCACCTCGCAGCCGATCAGCGAGAACGCCACCAGCCCCATGGCGTCGAGCACCAGGAACACCAGCCGCAGCCGGTGCATGAAACGGGCGACAGCCACGGTCGCCAGACCGCAGCCGACCACCAGATAGACGTATTCGGGATGCTGGGTCCAGCCGATGGGGAAATGCCCCAGCATGAGGTCGCGAATGGTACCGCCGCCCAGCGCGGTGACGAAGGCGATGACGGCAACGCCGAACACGTCGAGATTGCGCCGGCCGGCGGCCAGGGCTCCGGACATGGCCTCGGCGGCAATGGCGATCAGATAGATGGTGTGCAGCACGGATGGGACTCCCACGAGACGCGGCCCCTTATGTCGGGTGTCGCGGCGCCTCTCCCCCTGTCCTTTGTACCTGAGAGTTCGACCCGCACGCGCGGACCTGCCCCTTCGGTGGGCCGCGCATGCGGCCGCTCTCCAGTCGGCATTGCAATCCCGCAGTCCATGAGCCTGAGCGATTATGGGAGTTTGCGCCTTCGGCGGAGGCCGTCTGACGGCCTCTCTCTCCTGCGGGAGGCGCGGATCATGTCCGAACCCCCGGTTCACGGTCAAGCCCCGGTTTACCGCAAGCCCTATTCCAAACCCCGCCGCTGGCGATCGGCGGCGGCGATGGCTGCTTCGGCGTTCTCGCCGGGCGCCAGTTGGTGGGTTCCCATGGCCGGCAACAGCGGGATACGGTGACCCAGCCAGGTGAAGGGCGGATCGGGAATGCGGGCGCAGATGGCCTCGACCTTGGGGCGGGCCTGGTCCTCGGACGTGCCGGGCAGCAAGATGGCGAAGTCGGAACCGCCCAGACACCCGACCATGTCGCTGGCCCGAAGCGCCCCCACCACCACCGCCGCCACATGACGCAAGGCGCCCTCGCCCGCCGCCAGACCGTAAATTTGACGCAACGCCTCGATCCCCGCCACCTGGACCAGGGCGACGGTGCCGGAGCTTTCGCCCGAGACAAGGAACGATTCGAGCTCGCGGACAAAGGCCCGGCGCGTCAGGCACGGCACCACCGAGTGACGGTCGCTTTGCTGTTCCAGCCACGACGACCGGCGCTCGGCCTGATCGGACAGCCAGTGCAGACGCTCGATTTCCGCCAGGATCGGCGTGATCGCCGTCAACAGGGCCGGCGTCACCGCTTCGGCCGGCAGGCCCAGCACCGAAGCGACGTCCGACGCCTCGGGCGGCGGCGAGGCGCGGGCGGCCTGTTCATAGGCGTGGAACGGTTGGTTGTGGCGGCGTGAAGCCCCCTCGCGCCCGGATGCGTAGCCCTGGGTGCGCAATGACGGCTCGACACGTTCTGTGCGATATTCATTGGCCATGGAATTCTTCCGTGTTTCCAAAAGGATCATAGCACGATCCACAGGCCACTTGCACAGTGGCGCGTGATTCCTATAATCCGCCCTTTCCTCGAATGCCCCCGGCGGGGGGAGGACAGACACGATGACGAACGCCGTGCCGCAGGTTGGCATCATCATGGGCAGCCAGTCCGACTGGGAAACCATGCGCCATGCCGCGCAAGTCCTGGCCGAATTGGGCGTCGCCTACGAAACCCGCGTGGTTTCCGCCCACCGCACCCCCAAGCGTCTGGTGGATTACGCCAGTTCGGCCAAGGGACGCGGGCTCAAGGTGGTGATCGCCGGCGCCGGCGGCGCCGCCCACCTGCCGGGCATGACCGCCTCGATGACCGCGCTGCCGGTGCTGGGCGTGCCGGTGGAAAGCCGCACCATGAAGGGCATCGACTCGCTTTATTCCATCGTCCAGATGCCGGGCGGCGTGCCGGTCGGCACCCTGGCCATCGGCAAGGCGGGGGCCACCAACGCCGGCCTGATGGCGGCGTCGATCCTGGCGCTTTCCGACGAGGCCCTGGCCGAACGGCTCGAGGCTTGGCGCACCCGCCAAACCGAAAGCGTGGCGGAAAAACCCGTCGATTCCGAACATCCCGACCTGATCGTCTGAGGCCCGGCCATGACCACGCCCACTCCGCTCCCTCCGGGATCCACCATCGGCATCATCGGCGGCGGCCAGTTGGGCCGCATGGCCGCGCTGGCGGCGGCCCGCCTGGGCTATCGCGTCCACGTCTTCTGCCCCGAGGCCGACAGCCCCACCGAACAGGTGGTGGCGGCGGCGACCGTGGCGGAATACACCGACCTTGCCGCCCTTGACGGCTTCGCCCGCGCCGTCGACGTTGTCACCTTCGAATTCGAGAACATCCCCGCCGAAAGCGTGCGCGTGCTGTCCGAGCGCGTTCCCGTGCGCCCCGGCTGGAAAGTTCTCGAGGTCGCCCAGGACCGGGTGGCGGAAAAAAGCTTCTTCAATTCCATCGGCATCGAAACCGCCCCCTGGGCCCAGGTGAACAGCGCCGCCGAATTGAAGGACGCGGTCGCCAGACTGGGCCGCCCCGCCGTCCTCAAGACCACGCGCTTCGGCTATGACGGCAAGGGACAGGTCAAGATCACCGCCGACACCGACCTGGATCAGGCATGGGCGACGCTCAAGGGCGCCCCGGCCATCGTGGAAGGATTCATCGACTTCGCCGGCGAGATATCGGTGATCGTGGCCCGCGGTCTCGACGGCACGTCCGCGACCTTCGACCCGGCGTGGAACGTGCACACCAACCACATCCTCGACACCACCACCGTCCCCGCCCCCATTCCCCGCTCCCAGGCCGAGGCGGCCATGGCCGCCGCCCACAAGGTGGCCGATGCGCTGGATCTGGTCGGCCTGTTGGCGGTCGAGATGTTCGTGACCAAGGACGGCCACCTGTTGGCCAACGAAATGGCGCCCAGGCCGCACAATTCCGGCCACTGGACCATCGACGCCTGCGTCACCGACCAATTCGAGCAATTCGTGCGCGCGGTGTGTGGCCTGCCGCTGGGCAGCCCCGAGCGCCATTCCGACGCCATTATGAAGAACCTGATCGGCGACAGCGTGAACGATTGGCCGAACATCCTCACCGACCCGGTGGCCAAACTGCACCTGTACGGCAAGGCCGAAGCGCGCGAAGGCCGCAAGATGGGACACGTCACCCACTTGAGCCCGCGCAAGCTGTAACCGCCGCATTCCGGGCATGACGGTTCGGAGACGTGCAAGATTGGTCATTGACGCCCCCGCCGCCAATGCGGGATTTTGCAAAAAACAAAACGGCCGCCGTTGAAAAACGGAAGACGTTGACCGAGATCATCGCCGGACGCACCGCCCCTTCCCAAGGGACCGCCGCGTCCTTGTCGGGACTTCAGCGGGCAGGGACCTTTGGAAGAGTTCATCCTTCGGCTTGCCGCCGAATACCATTACCTGACCTACCCGCTGGTGCTGGTGGCCACCTTCATCGAAGGCGAGACCATCGTCATCTTGATGGGTGCGGCCAGTTCGGCGGGCGAATTGCCCATCAACGTGGAGCTTCTGGCCCTGGCCGCCTTTGCCGGCAGCTTCTGCGGCGACCAGCTTTACTACCTGATCGGCCGGCGCTACGGGGCGCCATTGCTGAATCGCTGGCCGACCCTGGGGCACAAGATCGAGTGGGCGTTCCAACTGGTCAAGGATCATCCGACCCTATTCATCCTGTCGTTCCGCTTCATCTACGGCATCCGCAACATCGCCCCGTTCGTCATCGGCATCTCGGGCGTGCCGCGGCTGCGCTACATGGTCCTGAACTTCATCGCCGCCATGGTGTGGGCCCACAGCTTCGCCTGGGGCGGCTATTGGCTGGGCAAGGCGCTGGAACACTGGCTAGGCGAGAACAAGTGGTATGCGCTGTTGGGGTTCTTCGCCCTGGCATTGCTGGTCGGCGCCATCGGCTACCTCAAGCAAAAGCGCAAGCTGCGGGCGCTCGAGGCCAAGGAACGGGCCGAGAGCGACACATCCGCCGCTTCGGCCGACGTCCCTTCGGTCAGCGAGTAATCACAACCCGCGCGGCAACCCAACACCGCGCGGCAGCTTCCCCAACCAGCCGCCGGCCTGTTTGCGCAAGGCGGTGACACGGCCGACATCGGCCAGACGGCGGCGCAGGAAGGCGCGGGTGTCGGCGCAATCCTCGGACGGGTCGTCCAGCCAGAACAGCATCGTCGCCGAATAGATCGCCCCCAAAGTCAGGCGCTTGGTGTACCAGGAGAAATCGTTCGAACGTTCGCCGGCCAGCCGCCATGTCGCCTCGACGGTGGCGGCGGTGGCACGCGCCGCCCGCACCGGATCAAGCGCCATCACCGCCAATCCCCGGCGGATCGCCTCGCGGTGCGGCGCCCAGCGGGTGAAGCGGGCGTCAAGCACGGCCAACACCCGTTCCGGCACACGCAACGCCACCAGATCCCGGCCGGCAAGGTCTTCCTCCATCATGCGGTCGGCCAAGGCGGCGAAATGGGCCACCGCTTCGGCCGCGCCGCCCATGAAGGCGCGCTCGGCCAACGACGGGTCCAGACCTTCGGCGACGGCGGCTTCAGCCAGAACCCGCAGCGACCAGCCCTCGAACACCACATGGGGCAAGGCCGCCAAAACCAGACGGTCGCGAATCTCTTGGAAATCCATGTTCGTCCTCATCCTTCCCGGTCCAGGCCGCGCCGCATTTCCTCGACAAAGCCGAAGCGGCCGAGATCGGGCATGCGCTGGGGATACAAAATGCCGTCCAGATGGTCGCATTCATGCTGAACCACGCGGGCGTGGAACCCCTCGGCCAAGCAATCGACCGGACGGCCGTCACGGTCAAGCCCGGCATAGCGGATGCGGCACCAGCGCGGCACCGCCCCGGTCAACCCCGGCAACGACAGGCAGCCTTCGTACCCGACTTGGGTGCCGGCGTCGAGAGGCTGGATCACCGGGTTCAGCAACACCGACACCGGTACCACTCCCTCCTCGCTTTCGGCACGGGCGGCGGGGACGTGGAACACCACCACCCGCAACGGCGCATGTACCTGGGGAGCGGCCAAACCGGCGGCGTTGGCGTCTTGCATGGTCTCGATCATGTCGTCGATCAGGCGCTGTATCTCGGGGGCCGACGGGTCGTCCACCGCCTCGGCCGGGCGGGCCAGAATCGGGTGTCCCATGCGGGCAATTTTCAAAATCGCCATGTCCCCGTTCGACTCCTCTTGAGCTGGCGGCGGGAGTATGCTATCTGAGCGTCCTTCCCGGACGGCACCCGTGTCGTGCGACGGGGTTCTATTCAGCGTAGAGGAGCTGAGACACAACGTGCAAGTTCTCGTTCGTGACAACAACGTCGACCAGGCCCTGAAGGCGCTCAAGAAGAAGATGCAGCGCGAGGGCGTGTTCCGTGAGATGAAGCTGCGCCGCAACTACGAGAAGCCCTCGGAGCGCCGCGCCCGCGAAAAGGCCGAGGCCGTGCGCCGCGCCCGCAAGCTGGAGCGCAAGCGCTTGGAGCGTGAGGGCTTCTAAGGCGACAGCCGCCCGCGATTGTCGGCGGCCCTTGGAAAGACTCCTCTACCCTCCCCCGCCATTTTTTTGGCGAGAGAGCAACAAGGTCTGACCAAAGTCAATTGCGCAAGAGCGCCGCGATGCCATCATCGCGGCGCTCTTGGCGTTTGGCACCTCGGTTTGCTCGGGCATCTCCCCCTGTCCCCGTCCCCCCGACTTCCGGGGTCGCCATCGCCAAGAGACCGCGATCAGCCTAAAAATTAAGCAGCGCATTTCATTCTTATGGCATGCCTCTTAGGCAGGCAGCCATGCGTCTAACGCAATGGTGCCCATACGCACAGCCCTCTATACGGTAGGTAACGTAGTTTTAACCGACCTTATGAGAGGTCCAATGGCTTCCGTCGCCCACCTTTTGGAAATCACCAACACCGTCGCGGTGGAGACCGATCAAAAGATCGACCGCATCCACGGCATCACCCGGCGGTCGCGTATGCTGGCGCTCAACGCCTCGATCGAGGCCCAGCGCGTCGGCCAGATGGGGCGCGGTTTTGCCGTTGTCGCGGACGAAGTCAAGGCCATCTCGGCCGAAATTTCCCAAGTCACCGATTCCTTGCGCGGCGAACTCAAGGGCAAGCTTGCCACCTTGTCCGATTTCGGACGCTCGCTGGCCAACGAAGTCGCCCGCGTGCGTGGCGAACGTCTGGCCGATCTGGCCCACAACGCGGTCGAGATCGCCGACCGCAACCTTTACGAACGGTCGTGCGACGTACGCTGGTGGGCCACCGACCAGGCGGTGGTGGATTGCGCCGCCAACCCGGCCGATCAGGGTCATTCCCGCCACGCGTCGAAGCGGCTGGGGGTGATCCTCGCCTCCTACACCGTTTATCTGGACCTGTGGGTGGCCGATGCCTCGGGACGGGTCATCGCCAACGGCCGGCCGGGGCGTTATCCCAACGTCATCGGCACCGATGTTTCCGACGAGCAATGGTTCAAGGACGCCATGGCCACCCGTGATGGCGGCGAGTTCGCGGTCGCCGACATCACCCGCAACCGCAGCCTGGATAACGCCGTGGTCGCCACCTACGCCACCGCCATCCGCGAGGGCGGCGAAACCAACGGCGCCCCGATCGGCGCGTTGGGCATCTTTTTCGACTGGGAAGCCCAGGGCCGCAGCATCGTCGAAGGCGTGCGCCTGTCCCCCGAGGAAAAGGCCAAGAGCCGCTGTCTGATCATCGACCGCAACCATCGCATCATCGCCGATTCCGCCGGTTGCGGCGATCTCAGCGAGCACTTCCAGCTCAGCACCCGGAGCGGTGAGCGCGGCTATTACATCGACGGGTTCGGTTCGACGGTGGGCTATGCCCTGACCCCCGGCTACGAAACCTATGCCGGCCTGGGCTGGTACGGCGTCATCATCCAAGACGAATAACCCTTCCACCCTGGGTAAGACGACGGTGCTGCCAAAGCGCGCTAAAGCCGCTATGGTTGCGTTTGCACATATCGCCAGGAAAGGGGAATGGCAAGCCATGGCCCGCGTCATTCTGGAACCGCGCGAAGACCGCGCGGTTTTCGTCTTGCCCTTGACCATCCGCCCCGAACACATCGACGAGAACGGCCACGTCAACAACGTAGTCTATGTGGGATGGCTGCAAGAGGTCGGCACCGCCCATTGGGCGGCCAATTTCGAGACCGACCAGCGGGCTCCGTGGTCGTGGGTGGCATTGCGTCACGAGATCGACTATTTCCGCCCCATCCGCCCCGACGCCGCCGGTGTCCGCGCGGTGACCTGGGTCGGCGATCCCCAGGGCCCGCGCTTCAAACGCTATGTCCGTATCGAGGACGGCGAAGGCAATTTATGCGCCCAAGGGGTGACCGACTGGTGTCTGGTGGATGCCACCACCTTGCGCCCACACCGCATCCCCCCTGAGATGCTGGCACCGTTCGAGCATTGAACCGGATCGCCCTGGCGCTTACCCTGGCCGGGTTTTCACCGGAACGGCGACCGCCCATGGCACGGAACGGCATCAGCCGGCGTACGGCACTGACGGCGACATCGGCGTTCATTTGGACGAAAGGACAGGCCATGGCCGCGCCGCGACCGATCGTGGTGATGATCCACGGCGCCTTTGCCGGCGGCTGGTGCTTCGACGTGTTCCGCGAGACCTTTGCGGCCCAAGACTGGACCTGCCACACCCCCGACCTGATCGGCCACGGCGGCCGCCGGGACGCCAAGGACGGCCTGCGCGGCGTCGGCCTTGCCGATTATCGCGCCGAACTGGCCACGTTTATCCGCGCCTTGCCGGCTCCTCCCCTGCTGCTCGGTCATTCCATGGGGGCGGTGCTGGCCCAACAACTGGCCGCCGAGGGACTGGCGCGAGGGCTGGTCCTGGTCAGCCCGGCGCCGCGCGCCGGCATCCTGCCGACCAGCACGGCGGAAAAGGCGGCGGCACAAGGGCTGATGTCTCTGGGGGCGTTCTGGCAAGACGCCATCCACCCCAATTTCGAAATCGCCGCCCACGATTCGCTGAACAAGATCCCGCCCGCGCAGCAACGTGCGCTGTTCGACCGTTTCGGCCCGGAATCAGGGCGCGCCCTGTTCGAACTGTTCTTTTGGATGTTGGACCCCACGGCCGCCTCGGCGGTTGACGTGGCGGCGGTCCGCTGTCCGGTGCTGTGCCTGGGCGGCAGCGACGACCGGGTGTTTTCCACCGCCACCTTGCAAGCGACCGCCGCTCCCTATGTCGGGGCGACAATCCGCGAACTGTCCGGCCACGGTCACATGCTGCCG
>NZ_JAAIYP010000036.1 GCF_011022235.1 Magnetospirillum aberrantis SpK
TGCTCAGACGCATCTGAATGCGTCTGAGCACTAGGTTTGCCTTTGGCGGCTGCGTCTCCGGCGCAAGCCAGGCTCAACCGCCGCTCGGGCTTGGTGCATTGAAGCATCTGAATGCTTCAATGCACTAGGAATTATCCCTGTGGCGGCAATCCGCCACTTGCGCTAAACCTGCCGGCCATGAGTGGATTTTCCCTGCCATCCCGTCCGCGCCTGCACTGGGCGGGATTGCTGATGGTGTCGCTGGTGCTGGCCGGCCTGCTGGAATGGGCGGCGTTTCCCGCCGCCTTGCTGTTGGGGCCCATGCTGGCGGCCATCGCCTTCGGCGTCGGCGGCACCTCGATCCGGACACCGCGCTGGAGCTTCACCGCCGCCCAGGCGTTGATCGGCTGTCTGATCGCCCATTCCTTCACGCCGTCCATCCTGGTCACCGTGGCGGCGGGCTGGGACATGTTGTTGCTGGTGGTATCCACCACCATCGCCGCCGGAGCGGCGGTGGGATGGGTGCTGACGCGGGCAAAGGTGTTGCCCGGCACCACCGCCGCCTGGGGATCGTCGCCGGGCGGCGCCTCGGCCATGGTCGCCCTGGCCGCCGAATTCGGAGCCGACGTCCGTCTGGTCGCCTTCATGCAATATCTGCGGGTGGTGGTGGTGGTGCTGACCGCTTCGGCGGTCACCCGCCTGTTCGTCGGTTCCGCGCCTCCCCCTCCCTCCGCCGCCGACATCTGGGTTTTGCCACCATTTCTGCCCTTTATCGCGACACTGGCGATCGCCGCGATCGGTGCGGTGCTGGCGCTCAGAATGCGGGTGCCGGCCGGCGCCATGATCGGCCCCATGGTTCTGGGAACCGCCCTGCACGCCGCCGGTCTGGTCGAAATCGTCTTGCCGCCATGGCTGATGGGACTGGCCTATGCCGGTTTGGGCTGGACCGTGGGGCTGGGCTTCAACCGCGCCATCTTTCTTTATGCCCTGCGCGCGGTTCCCAAGCTGTTGCTGGCGACCTTCCTGCTGATCGCCCTGTGCGCCGCCTCGGCATGGCTGCTGACGCTGGTGCTGCACATCGACCCGCTCAGCGCCTATCTCGCCACCTCTCCTGGGGGGCTCGATTCCATCGCCATCATCGTGGTCGGCAGCCATGCCGACGCCCCGTTGGTGCTGGCGGCCCAGACATTGCGACTGTTCCTGGTGCTCGCCACCGGACCCGCGCTGGCCCGGTTGATTGCCCGCCACGCCTGAACATCCCAACAAAGGAACATCCAGAATCCAACAAGGGGGTGGAACCCCTACGAAAGGCATGGTAATGATGCTGACAGGGGTTCTTGCTTGAGTAAGATTTAAAATAAGACGGGAACCATGGGTAACAGCGCCAACCAAGACAAGATTCGCCGCCGCCTGCCTCGCTCGGAACGCGAGCGGCTGATCGTCGATGAAGCCATCCGCTTCTTCGCCGAAGTGGGCTTCGAGGGCCAGACCCGCGCGCTGGCGCAACGCCTGGGCGTGACCCAGCCGTTGCTTTACCGCTATTTCCCGGACAAGGAAGCGCTGATCGAACGTGTCTACCAGGAGGTGTTCGAGGGCGGCTGGGATCCGGCCTGGGAACAGGTCCTGACCGACCGTTCGCGTCCGCTCGCCGCCCGACTGCACGACGTCTACCGCCTTTACACGCTCGAGAACTTCACGTTCGAACGGGTCCGGCTGTTCATGTTCGCCGGTCTCAAGGACCGCGCCATCGCTAGCCGGTATCTGACCTTCCTGCGCGACCACCTGTTCATCCCGCTGGCGTGCGAAGTCCGCGCGACAGCCGGTCTGGACACCGTCACCCCGCCGACCGAGGCCGAGATCGAAGCCGCCGCCGGCTTGCATGGCGCGGTGGGATACGTGGGATTGCGTCGCTGGGTCTACCAGACCGCCGTGCCGATCAACGTCGAGGAAGCGGTTTCCGCGTTGATCGAGACCTTCGTCGCCGGTGCGCCGGGGGCAGCCAGGATGCTGGCGGAAAAGGGCTGATACCGGTTCCACGAATTTCCGACTCGCGGAACCGGTTTGCGCTCATGTGTGGACGGCTCCTGCGTTGCAAGGGGAATTCGACGTTTTTCGCGACCGAGTTGGGTGCAGTCATGTGTCCGGCCTGTTTGTGCGGTTCGCCACAGCGCCTCGAAAGCCGGTGAATGCTTGTCGGTCCTGTATGGATCGAGGATAGGCACGCCGGCCCTCACAAGCCCGTGAGACACATCCCGCTCTGCACAAAGGGCCGCTTGTTGATCCGGGAATGTGCTAGGTTCTGTTGACAATAATGATTCCCCAAATGCTGCCGTTGTGATTCAAGATTCCTGCCGGGATAGGAGGCCGGCGATGGATGGCACGACGGGAACTTCGGGATGATCAGTGGGAGCAGATAGCGGTATTCCTGCCTGGCAAAGCGACGGATCGGGGCGTCACGGCCAAGGATAACCGGCTGTTTGTCGATGCGGTCTTATGGATCGCGAGAAGTGGGGCGCATTGGCGCGAATTGCCGGAGATGTTCGGCAACTGGAACAGCGTGTTCGCCCGCTACAATCGTTGGGCCAAGAGTGGCGTCTGGGAGCGGGTTTTCCAGGCACTTTCCGGTGATCCCGACTTCGAATACGTCTTGATGGACTCGACTATCGTTCGCGCTCACCAGCACCGTGCCGGAGCAAAAGGGGGGATGCGCAGGCGGAAGCCATTGGCCGTTCCCAGGGAGGGCTGACGACCAAGGTACACACCTTGACCGATGCCTTGGGCAACCCGGTTCGGTTCATCTTGACCGGCGGCAACGAAGCCGACTGCACGCAGGCACTTCCCCTGATTGAAGGTATTGGTCCTGCCGATGAGGACATGAGGGGTAATCATGCGGAAGCACCAGCCGGTGCCTTGGCCGCGTGGTTGGAAGAGATAATCGGTGTCCAGCATGTCGGTATCAGCCATGACAGTGTTGTACAGCGCGGACAACATGCCGTTCAACGGCGAGGCGATTTTTGCTGGAAAATCAACAACTTACGAATATTGGCGTCCCCACGGGGATTCGAACCCCGGTTGCCGCCGTGAGAGGGCGGTGTCCTAGGCCTCTAGACGATGGGGACGTCTTCGGCGCGAGGTCCGCTTTATGCCGAAACTCAGGTCGGGGCGCAAGCACTTTTTTTGGGGATTCGCATGGGCACCGTGCGAAACGCATTGCGCCGTTCGTCAAGGCGATGCGCCGCCACGTGGATAGCCTGTCCTTGCAAGACACCGACGATCACCCAGGCCATGTCCGGCTCGAACGCCGAAACCCGGTCCACGGCCGAAGGCTCGCTTGTTCCGTCGGGGTGAGAGTGGTAATGGCCGACGATGCGGTCCTTGCTCCCCGCCTCGCGCAGGTCGCGCTCCACCTTGATGCGGACCGCCGGGTCCAGCTCGAAACGGTCGCCGGTGGCGGCCAGAAGGTTGGGGGCCGGCACGATGGCGGTGACACGTACCAATTGCCCCTTGCCGCGTCCAATGATCAGGCCGCAGGCCTCGGCCGGATAGGCGGCCTCGGCGGCGTCGACCATCACCTTGAGAAAAGCCGCGTCGGTCTGCAAGATCATGGCGCGCTCCTCAGCGTCCGGCCGGAGCCTCGGGAGTGAGGACGAAAGACCCCGCCACCCGTCCCGTCGCCGGATCCAGCACCAACAGGCGGTCGCCGCCGCCCGACAGGCGGACCACCACGCGCTCGCCCGCCACCAGGGTCTGTTCGATCCGGCTTCCGGCGGGCACCGGCACGACGACCGCGCCGAAATCGCTGGCGTCGGAAACCGTCGCCGCCGGGCGGGGTTTCCCCACCTTGCCAGCGGTGTTGGACAATCCCCAGCCCAGCACAGCCAGGCCGGCCACCAAAAGAACGCCCATGAACGCAACCAGAGCCTTGATCGCCTTGATGCCTTGCACTTCAATCCCCGCACGCCAATTCACGAAAAGAAAACCGATGTCCGCACAAACCACCTTGTTGACCCCCACCCCCGCCACCGCGGAAGAAGTGGGACAACGCCTGGACAAGTGGCTGTCGGCCCGGTTGCCCGAGCTGTCGCGCACCCGCGTCAAGGCATTGATCGAACAAGGCCTCGTCACCTCGGCCGGAGCGACCATAGCCGACGCCTCGGCCAAGGTCAAAGCCGGCCAGGACTTCACCGTCGCCGTCCCCCCAGACGCCCCCGCCGAGCCCGAGGCACAGCCCATCGCGCTGACGGTGGTGTACGAGGATGACGACCTGATCGTCATCGACAAGCCCGCCGGCATGGTCGTCCACCCCGCCCCCGGCAGCCCCGACCAGACCCTGGTCAACGCGCTGCTGGCCCATTGCGGCCAGTCGCTGTCGGGGATCGGCGGCGTCCGCCGTCCCGGCATCGTGCACCGTATCGACAAGGATACCAGCGGCCTGTTGGTGGTGGCCAAGAACGATCGCGCCCACCATGGTCTGTCCGAACAATTCGCCGCCCATTCGCTGGAGCGGGCGTACAAGGCGCTGGTCTGGGGACTGCCCACCCCCCCCAATGGCGACATCGAAGGTGCCATCGGCCGGTCCCCCCAGGACCGCAAGAAAATGGCCGTGGTCAGCCATGGCGGTAAGCACGCCCACACACATTACCGCGTCATCCGGCCATTGGCCGGCGGCGTGGTCAGCCTGGTGGAATGCCGGTTGTCCACCGGCCGCACCCACCAGATCCGCGTCCACATGACGTCGATCGGCCATCCGCTGGTCGGCGATCCGCTCTATGGCCGCTCACGCAGTGCCAAACTCAAGGCCCTACCAGAATCCGCCCGCTCCGCCCTGGCTACCTTTCCACGCCAAGCGCTTCATGCCTATCTTTTAGGGTTTATCCATCCGGTCAGTGGGGAGAGACTAAAGTTTGAGAGCGACGTCACAAGCGATTTCAGTAACTTAATTTTTGAATTAGATGGTGTATAAAATTTAATATACCCGAGCTATGCAGTATGGCATTCTCTTCTTGGTTCTGATGTGATAGTGAATCACAAGGGCGAGCCCGGCTCGGTTCGCCCCATGCGCGGGAAGGCTCCCCCCCCTTCGCCGCCCGCGCCGAGAAGAGGAGACCGCGAGATGACGGCCATATCTCCCACCTTGTCCCTGGCTCCCGAGGGCAACCTGACGCGTTATCTTCAGGAAATTCGCCGCTTTCCCATGCTGGCGCCGGAAGAAGAGTACATGCTGGCCAAGCGTTATCGCGACCATGACGACGCCAGCGCCGCCAACCGTCTGGTCAACAGCCATCTTAGGCTGGTGGCCAAGATCGCCATGGGCTATCGCGGCTACGGCCTGCCGCTGGGCGAGCTGATTTCCGAGGGAAACGTCGGCATGGTCCAGGCGGTGCGACGCTTCGACCCGGAAAAGGGTTTCCGCCTGGCGACCTATGCCATGTGGTGGATTCGCGCCTCGATCCAGGAATACATCCTGCATTCGTGGTCTTTGGTGAAGATGGGCACTACCGCCGCCCAGAAAAAACTGTTCTTCAACCTGCGCAAGCTGAAGGGCCAGATGCAGGCCATCGAGGACGGCGACCTTCCCCCCGAGACGGTGCGCGCCATCGCTGAGCGACTGGACGTCAGCGAGGAGGAGGTGGTCAACATGAACCGCCGTCTCGCCAGCCCCGACCACAGCCTGAATGCCCCCGTGCGCGCCGACGGCGAAGGGGAATGGCAGGATTGGCTGGTGGACGAACGCGTCGATCAGGAGACGGAACTGGCCGAACGCCAGGAACTTGGGCGTCGCCGCAACCTTCTGACGTCGGCACTCAAGCAATTGAACGAACGCGAGCGCGACATCCTGACCCAACGCCGCCTTCAGGAAAATCCGGTGACGCTGGAGGACCTTTCGCAACATTACGGCATCAGCCGCGAACGGGTCCGCCAGATCGAGGTCCGCGCCTTCGAGAAGTTGCAGAAATCCATCAAGACCGCCGCCCCCTGAGAACCGGCAACGAAAAAGCCCGGGGTTGCGACCTCGGGCTTTTTTCGTGAGTCTGACAACAGACAGATCAGAGGAACTTGTCCAACGCCTTGTCCACCAGATCGACGTTGCGCGGATGATGCAAGGTGATGTCGCCGGCATCCGATTCCACGGTCACCCAGGCGTTGTGGCCGTTGTCTTTCACCAGCACGGAAATGATGGTGAAGGGAGTGTCATGCCGGGTGATTTGCAGGGAAACGCCGTCAGCCTGAAACCGCCGCTCGCCCTCGTGCGGCAACGCCGCCATCAGACGGCGGAACATGGGCTTGGTACGCATTGTCGCGAGTCCAAGAAGTTTGTAGATGCAAGAATCCTACGCCCCGCACCCTACCTTCACCACCCGACAAATCGCATGGGGCCATGCAATATGGCCCTGCGCCGCTGCGGGACGGTAAAGTCCGCCCTTACCCCGCCACCCCACAAATGTATTTCAAGGTCCGCAGACGTTTGAACGCCCACCGCAGACGGTTACGCATCTGCTTGCCGAAACGCTTGGGGTCGATGTTGGCCGATGGCTTGAGGCCGGCGGCCAGATCGGCCAATTGCTGGTCGAGCATCATGCGCATGACCACCTCGCGGATTTCCAGGAAATCGCGCCAGTCGTCCTCGTGCAGCATCTCGCGCTCTTTCAGCGCGGTGTAACGTTCGTCGGTGCCGGTCTGCATGACCAAGGCACGGATGGCCCGGAACCGCGCCGCCGACACCAGCGGCAACAAACCGAATTTCTTGGCGTTCAGCCGCCCCTGCTTGGTGACGAACTCGCCGAAGAACCCCAGCGACACCTCCATCTTGGCCACGTGCTGGGCCAGATATTGCATGAAGAACGCCGATTGCGACGCCTTTTCCACCGCATAGGCCCGCAGTTCCTCGGCCAGGGCACGGTCACCCCACACCGGCTGGAAATCGAAGAAGATGTCGCAATACATGACGGTCTGGTTCTCGACCGAATAAACCCAGTGATGGACCTCGTCCTTCCACTCGTCCAGGTTCTTGCGCCACTTGCTCTCACGCGCCATCACGCCGCCGTCGCAGAACGGAATGCCGGCGTCGTTCAGCATCTGGTTGACACGCTTGCCCAGTTCGGCGAACCACACGTCGTCGGCCGGCCCGCCGCGATGGACGATGGCGTTATCCTGGTCGAACACCAGCAGGCTTTCACCGCGTCCGGCCGATCCCAGGACCAGCATGGCATACGGTGCCGGCGCGGCACCCCAGCCATCCTCGGCCATGGAAGCTTCGGCCAGTTCGGTGGCGCGTGCGGTCAGGTCGCGGATGACCAGGGCGATGACCGACGCGATATTGCGCGCCGACACCCCCTCGACCAACAGGCCGCGCGCCAGTTTCGGCAACGCCGCCATGGCGGCGGCCATGTCTTCCGCCCCCCGCGCCTCGTGCACCGAATCACCCAAGGCCAGGGCGTCGTTGGCGCGAACCTTCAAAAGGGCACGACCGGTCACCATGCCGATGGGACGGCTGTCGGCATCCACCACCACCAGATGACGCAGGCCCATGCGGTTCATCTTGCCCAACGCCACATAGACGAAGGCATCACCGTCCACCGCCGCCACCGGCCGGCTCATCACCTGACCAAGGGTGGTGTCAAGACCACGCGCGCCCTCAGTGGACAAGATCCGCAACAGATCGCGCTCGGTCAGGATGCCGATCGCCCGGCCCATTTCGTCGACACCGACGATCGAAGAGACCCGCGCCTCGTACATGCGGTCGACCGCATCCTTGAGCGACAGGCCGCCGGATGCGGTCAGAACCGGCGTACTCATCACCTCGTGCAAGCGATGCTGGTAGGGAAAACTGTCGATGCGGGCCAAGGCGGCGACGTCGTTCATGGAGAGATCACCATAGAGGCTGGTGGGATGTTCGCAACCGGGACGATATTGCAGAACAGGTCATTGCAAGCGCAAACGTATTTTTCCAAAAGTGTCGCTTGAGAACACATTTGGGCGGATATTTCTGTCATTCAGCGACAATGGACAGTCCCGGATCCTGAACAGGAAGGCTTATTGAGGAAACTCACGGGAAAGATATCAGAGAGACTGAAAAAAGACCGCAATCATTCTTTCGCATTGCACTGCAAAATGCCTTCGCAGGCAGAATCACAGCCCAACAACCAATCTCAAGACACAATGGTATGGAGTTGACGGCAAGATAGACTGGTGTTAATGACATGGGAAGCCTCAGGTATGCCGAGGGGCTATGCTGCAAACGCATAGGTCAATCGGTCCTACCACTTGGAGCGCCAATCGAGCCGACACCAAGATCGGCGACAGAAAACAACGAAGCCGTCCGCGAACGCAGGACGGCTCAGATAGTGGAGGGTCAATTGTCACAAGCACCTCACAATCAAGCGATGCATGACCACATCAGGAACAACCCAAAGTTCCACGAGCTTGTCACGAAGCGCACGTCCTTCGCCTGGACGTTGACGGCCATCATGCTGATCATCTATTTCGGCTTCATCCTCCTGATCGCCTATGGCAAGGCTTTCCTCGGGACCTCGCTGTCCGGCGGCACCACCACCATCGGTTTCCCCATCGGCGTCGCGGTCATCCTGTCGGCCATCGTGCTGACCGGCATTTACGTCCGTCGCGCCAACGGTGAATTCGACGAACTCAACCGCCAGATCATCGAGGAATCCCGCTGATGAAGATGCTGAAGACCGCATTCGCGGCCGCTACGCTCGCCGCCGGCGGGCTGATGGCCGCCACCACCACCGCCCTTGCGGCCGGCGCCGACATGGGCGCGGCCGAAAAGCAAGCCACCAACTGGCATGCCATCGTGATGTTCGTCATTTTCGTCGGCATCACCCTGGGCATCACCTATTGGGCCGCGCGCAAGAACAAGACCGCGGCTGACTTCTACGCCGCCGGTGGCGGCATCACCGGTTTCCAGAACGGTCTGGCCATCGCCGGCGACTACATGTCGGCCGCGTCGTTCCTGGGTATTTCCGCCCTGGTGTACGGATCGGGCTTTGACGGCCTGATCTTCTCGGTGGGCTGGCTGGTCGGTTGGCCGATCATCCTGTTCCTGATCGCCGAACGCCTGCGCAACCTCGGCAAGTTCACCTTCGCCGACGTGGCATCCTATCGCCTTGCCCAAGGCCCGGTCCGCATCTTCGCGGCCACCGGCGCCCTGATCGTCGTGATCTTCTACCTGATCGGCCAGATGGTCGGCGCCGGCCAGCTCATCAAGCTGCTGTTCGGCCTGGACTATATGATCGCGGTCGTCGTGGTCGGCGCGCTGATGATGATCTACGTGACCTTCGGCGGCATGACCGCCACCACCTGGGTCCAGATCATCAAGGCCTGCCTTCTGCTGGGCGGCGCGACCTTCATCGCGCTGGGTGTGATGAGCCACTTCGGCTTCTCGTTCGAGGCCCTGTTCACCAAGGCGGTCGAGGTCCATCCCAAGCACGGCGCCATCATGGCCCCCGGTTCGCTGGTGACCAATCCAGTCGACGCCATCTCGCTGGGCCTGACCCTGATGTTCGGCACCGCCGGCCTGCCGCACATCCTGATGCGCTTCTTCACCGTGCCGAACGCCAAGGAAGCCCGCAAGTCGGTCTTCTACGCCACCGGCTTCATCGGCTACTTCTACATCCTGACCTTCATCATCGGCTTCGGCGCCATCACCCTGGTGGCCACCGATCCCCAGTACATCGACGCGGCCAAGGGTGGTCTGGCGCTCAAGGGCGGCGGCAACATGCCCGCCATCTGGCTGGCGCACGCCATCGGCGGCGACATGTTCCTGGGCTTCATCTCGGCGGTCGCCTTCGCCACCATCCTGGCGGTGGTGTCGGGTCTGACCCTGGCTGGCGCCTCGGCCATCTCGCATGACCTCTATGCCAACGTGTTCGCCCGTGGGCGCACCACCGAGGCTTCGGAAGTCCGCGTCTCCAAGATGGCCTCTCTGGGCCTCGGCGTCATCGCCGTGATCCTGGGCATCATCTTCGAAAGGCAAAACGTCGCGTTCATCGTGGCTCTGACCTTCTCCATCGCCGCCTCGGCCACCTTCCCGGTGCTGGTGATGGCGATGTTCTCGAAGAACCTGACCACCCGCGGCGCCGTCATCGGCGGTTACATCGGCCTGATCGGCTCGGTGGGCTGCGTGATCCTGTCCAAGGTGGTGTGGGTCCAGAGCTTCGGTTTCGCCGACCCCATCTTCCCGTTCGTGTACCCGACCCTGTTCACCATGCCCGCCGCCTTCATCGGTTGCTGGCTGTTCTCGGCGCTCGACAACTCGCCGCGCGCCCAGGCTGAACGGGCTGCCTACCCCGCCCAGGCCATCCGGTCCGAGACCGGTCTGGGTGCCGAAGGTGCTGCCTCCCACTAAGGGTCGCACGTTCCAACATTCTTCGAAGAATAAACTTGGCCGCCGGCTTACCCCCGGCGGCCCTTTTTATGTGGAACACCGCCAGGCGAAGTGGGGAGCCGGAATTGGAAGGCGCCCCTTCCTCGCCAATCCGGGATAAACCAAAAGAAAAACCCCGCTCGAACCGAGCGGGGTTTTCCGTAACCTGTCCTTGGGATCAGCGGTTGACCAGCACCGCGTCCACACGATCCGGGGAACCGCTGCCCTCGAACTTGTTGCCCAGCGCCCGCACCTCGATCCGGGTGGAGCGCAGGCCCTTGTCCATCAGGTACTTGCGGACCTCAAGCGCACGCGACAACGACAGCCGGCGGGCCTTGGACGCGCTGGCGTCGTCGCCGTCGGCATAGGCCATCAACTGCAAGCCCAGGCCTTCATCCTTGAGCATGCGCTTGGCCAAGAGGTCCAACTCGCCGCGCGAAGCGTCGGACAGACGCGCGCTCTCGACCGAGAACGGCACCGTCAAGGTGTCGCCACGAAACGCCGACGGGGCCGAAACCGGCGCGGCGGGCGGCAGCGCCGCAACTTCCTGGGCCTTTTGTTCGACCGCCGCAACCACCTCGGTCTTGGCCGCCGGCAAGGGTGGGGGCGTCAACGCCATCGGAGGCAGCGCCGCCACTTCCGCCTTGGGAAGTTCGACCTTGGGGGCCTCGACCTTCGGAATCTCTATTTTCGGAGCTTCGACCTTCGCCAACTCCACCTTCGGCGGCTCAGCCTTGGGAGCGGCAACCTTGGACGCCTCAACCTTGGGCACTTCGGCCTTGGCCTCGACAACCGGCGCGGCCTTGGGCAATTCGGGCAACGACACCTGCGGCCCCGTCACGGCCGGCTCGCTCATCTGGGGCTTGGCCGGCGGTTGAGCCGCCGGCTTGGCCTCCTGGGACGACTGGACCAAATCGGCCATGCTGTCGGCCGAGGCCGACGCCGGCACCACCGAAGACTTCTTGGCCGGCTTGGGCGCGGCCTTGGCCGACTTGACGGTTTTGGGCGTCTTGGCATAAGGCTGGGCACCAGCCTTGTAAGGCCGGTACTGCACGCCCTGGCTGGCGGAGGAACGCGGCGCCACCTGCGGCTGCGACGGCGCGACACCGTCCGCCTTCAGCATATCCGCCAAAGTAGGTTGATGCCCCAGGCTGTCGAGCACCGACCAATTAACCTCGACACTGGGGCGGCTGTTGCCGCCGATCACCACCTGGGCCGACGCCGGCAGCGCCACAGCGGTCATCACCGCACCATAGGCCAGAACTCGCCAACTCGACCGCTTCATGGGACGGCACCCCCCGCTCAAAAGACAACTGGCGGCAAGACTAACCGATGGCTGACTCCGCTACAACAGCATGTTGCCGAAAACGCCACAGGCGTTGCCAGGATGTCACGGAAACGGGCAAGAAAAAGCAAAATCGAGGTCCCAAAGAACCTGCGGGCGGAACATGAGGTTCCGCCCGCATCATTGGAATCATTCAGAAGTCAGCAGCGGATCAGCCCGCCCCACCCCGTGCCTTCTTGAGCAGCGACACCAGCTTGGACTGAAGATGGTCGTTGGCGGCCACCACGTCGCAGGTCGCCAGCACGTCGGGCTTGCCGTCCATGTCGGTGACATAGCCTCCGGCCTCGCGCACCAGGACGATACCGGCGGCGATGTCCCACGGCTTGAGCCCGCGTTCCCAATAACCGTCGCAACGGCCCGCCGCCACATAGGCCAGATCCAGCGACGCGGACCCGAAACGGCGCAGACCGGCACAGGAATCCATCGCCACCTCCAATTCCTTCATGAACTCGTCACGGCCGGGACGTCCACGATGGGGAATGCCGGTGGTCAGCACCGCCTCTTCCATCTTGCGGCGCGCGGAGACGCGCAAACGCCAGTCGTTCAGATAGGCGCCGCCCCCCTTCTCGCCATGGAACATGGAATCGGAAATGGGTTCGTACACCACGCCAGCGACCAGTTCGCCGTCGCGTTCCAGACCGATGGAAATGGCGAAATGGGGAATGCCGTGGATGAAGTTGGTGGTGCCATCGATGGGGTCGACGATCCAGCGATGGCTCTTGTCATCGCCGGCCACCTCGCCGCCTTCCTCGAGCAGAAAGCCGAAACCGGGCCGCGCCTTCTTCAATTCCTGGCGCAGCACCTTCTCCGCCTGAAGATCGGCCGAGGTGACGAAATCAGCCGTGCCCTTCATGGACACCTGCAACTTCTCGACCTCGCCGAAGTCGCGCACCATACCGCGGCCTGCCTTGCGGGCGGCGCCCATCATCACGTTGAGAATGGCGGAACGGACGATCACGGCGGAAACTCCTTGGAACCTGAAAAATACGAAGCCGCTCCTTGGAACAATGCCCAAGGAGCGGCCATTTCACCACAAAATCGCTTACTTGGCGCGCTCGACGTAGGAACAGTCGCCGGTGTTGACGACGATCTTTTCGCCCTCGGCGATGAACGGCGGCACCAGGATCTTGAGACCGTTCTCAAGCTTGGCCGGCTTGTACGACGACGACGCGGTCTGGCCCTTGACCACCGGGTCGGCCTCGACCACCAGCATGACCACCTTTTCCGGCAAGGAGACCGACACCGGCGACCCTTCGATGAAATCCACGGCGACCTGCATGCCGTCTTGCAGGAAGGCGGCGGCTTCGCCCAGAACCTCGGTCGGCACGGTGAACTGTTCGAACGATTCCTGATCCATGAAGGTCAGGTGCTCGCCGTCGACGAACAGGAAGGTGCAGTCCTTTTCCTCGACGTTGCACTTTTCCACGGTGTCGGCGGTGCGCCAGCGCTCGTTGGTCTTGGTGCCGGTGCGGATGTCGCGCATTTCGACGGTGATGAAGGCGCCGCCCTTGCCCGGCTGGACGATAGCGGTCTTGAGCACGGCCCACTGGCGGCTGTTGTGCTCGATGATGTTGCCGACACGAATCAGGTTGGCGTTGATCTTCATGTGATGAAATCTCGACGGGCTTGCGGGAAATTGGCGCGGAACCTAGCAGGTTGGCCGTCATAAGGCAACCCACGCGCACCAGACGCGCACGCTGCCTGCCAGAACCTGCGACTTTCGTCGGTTTTTTGGCCTCGCCGGCCTTTCCCCACAAAGCACGGCCACGTACAATCCCTTTGTATTGGGGGCTCCTTCGTAATGGGGGAATGGACGGATGGCCGAAGGAGGGGGAAAACAGACCATGCGACGTTTGCTGATCGTCACGGCCTGCCTTGTCGCCAGTTGGCCCGTTCCCGGCCTGAGCGACGAAGGGCGATGGTGGGACTTCGCCGGCACCAAGGTCAGCATCGACAAGCAGGCCGACGGCAGCGAGCGCGCCACCATCCGACGGGATGGCGCCGAACCGGTGGTCATCGATTCCCGCGCCATGCGGGTCCGCGAACCGGCCGGCCTCAACGTCACCGGCGGCGACACGCCGCAACTGGTGCTGACCACCTGGTCAGGCGAGGAAGGGTGCTGCTACAGGGTCCATCTGGTGGAGTTGGGGGAACCCCCCCACCTGATCCAGTCCTTCGACCTGGGACGCAGCGACATCGACATCTTCAACCAGTTCGACGACGACCCGGCGCTGGAGATCGGCCTGCCGGACTGGAGCTTCGCCGGATGGCCGCATGGTTTCGCCTTTACCCCGGTTCCGCGCGTCATCCTGCACTGGGATGGCCAGCAATACGTCCCCTCGGCCAAGTTGATGCGGGCCGGCATCATGCTCTATCAGATGCAGGAACGCCGCCAACCCAACAGCGCCGAGGAAACGGCCGGCGCCATCTTCAAGGACACGCTCGACATGATCTATGCCGGGCGCATGAAGGCGGCCCGGACCCTTCTCCGGCAATTGCTGCCGCGAACCAAGGAAAACAAGGTCCTTGAGCGGGCGTT
The DNA here is from genome assembly GCF_011022235.1 of Magnetospirillum aberrantis SpK. GTDB lineage: Bacteria > Pseudomonadota > Alphaproteobacteria > Rhodospirillales > Magnetospirillaceae > Magnetospirillum > Magnetospirillum aberrantis. The sequence goes on from NZ_JAAIYP010000036.1 coordinate 14,248, forward strand.
CTTCGACTGCAAGCTGCCGGCCAGCCCATGGTGGCCGTTCGTCGCCAGCCTCAACAACCTTCCGGCCAAGCCGCCAAGCGCCAGTTGCAGCGCCGAACAAAGCTGATCATCGCGGGGGATAGGGGTGCCTGCGGCCCCGCCAGTCGGTCACCTCCCCCCTTTCCTCGTCCCAGAATTCCGGCATCAGCGGCACCTTGCCGGCCCCGCCGGGAATGTCGAGGACATAGGTCGGCTGGGCGATGCCGGTCAGACGCCCCCGCAATTGCCGCATGATCGCCTGACCTTCGGCGATACTCAGGCGGAAATGTCCGGTTCCCCGCGCCAGATCGGGATGGTGCAGGTAATAGGGCCGCACCCGGTTGCGAACCAGGGCCCGGAACAGTTCCTCCAGCGTCTCGGCGCTGTCGTTGACGCCTTTCAGCAACACCGTCTGCGACACCAGCGGAATGCCAGCATCGGCCAGACGGCGCAACCCCCGGCGGGCAACCGGCGACAATTCGCGGGCGTGGTTGACGTGCACCGACACCCACACCGCCAGATCCGAATCGGACGACGGCCGCAACGCCCCCGCCAGTACCGGGGTAACGCGCTCGGGATCGGCCACCGGGATGCGCGAATGGAAGCGCAGCACCTCCACATGACCGATGCGTTCGACACGCTCGACCAACTCGGCCAGACGGTTGGGCGGCAGCATCAGCGGGTCGCCGCCGGTAACGACGATCTCGCGCACCCCCGGCTTGCCCGCGACATAGGCCAACGCTTCGTCCAACTCGGCCGAAGACAGGGTGCCGTCGGCGTCGCCGACCATGTCGCGCCGGAAACAAAAGCGGCAATAGACCGGGCAAACCATGATCGGCTTCAGCAACACCCGATCCGGGTAACGGTGGACGATCCCCTTGACCGGGCTGTAGGCTGCGTCGCCAATGGGATCGGCCCGTTCCTCGGGCGCGACCTCCAACTCGGCCGCCGAGGGAACGAACTGGCGCGCCACCGGATCGGCCGGATCATTCAGGTCGATCAAATCGGCCAAGGTGGGCGTCAGGGCGATCACGCTGTTGCGGGCGACCCGTTCCAGCGCGGCACGCGCCGCCGGCGGGGCCAGACCGGCCTCGACCAATTCGGCGGGGGTGCGAAGCGAGCGGCGGCGGATGGGTGTAGGTTCGGAAGACATCGCTATTGGATAGAGGATTTATGGACCAAGGCAAAGAGTGGTGGCGCCCCGAGATTTTCGCAACCCGGCGGGACGCCCTCAGGAAACGCCAGCGGGTGCTGACGGCGGTACGCGGTTTCTTCGCCGAACGCGACTTCGACGAGGTCGAGACCCCTTGCCTTCAGCTTAGCCCCGGCCTCGAACCGCACCTCAAGGCCTTCGCCACCCGTCTGGAAGACCCATGGGGAGAGGCGCCCGGCACGCTGTACCTGCACACCAGTCCCGAATTCACCATGAAGAAGCTGCTGGTGGCCGGGGTCGAGCGGCTGTACCAGATCGCCCGCGTGTTCCGCAACGGCGAACGCTCGGCAACCCACCATCCCGAGTTCACCATGCTGGAATGGTATCGCGCCGGCGGCGACCTCGGGCAATTGATGGACGACACCGAGGAACTGGTGCGCATCTGCGCCCGCGCCGCAGGGGCCACCCACATGGAGCACCAGGGCCGCATCTGCGACCCGTTCCTTAACTGGCGGCGGCTGTCGGTGGCCGACGCCTTTTTCGACTATTGCGACATGGACGTCCTGGCGACCGCTCCCGATCCCATGAACCCCGAGCGCGACCTGATCGCCCGCGAGGCACGGCGGCTGGGCATCTCGGTCTCGGAGGGCGACCGCTGGGACGACATCTTCTTCAAGATCATGCTGGACCGCATCGAACCCCATCTGGGATTCGGCGTGCCCGTGATCCTGCATTCCTATCCGGTGTCCATGGCCGCACTGGCGCGGCCGTCGCCCGCCGACCCACGCGTGGCCGAACGTTTCGAGGCCTATGGCTGCGGCGTCGAATTGTGCAACGCCTTCGGCGAATTGACCGACGCCACCGAACAGCGCCGCCGCTTCCAAGCCGACATGGACCTGAAACAGGCCCTTTACGGCGAGCGCTATCCTATCGACGAGGATTTCCTGGCGGCCCTGGCCGCCGGCATGCCCGATTGCGCCGGCATCGCGCTGGGGCTGGATCGGCTGATCATGCTGCTGTGCGGCGCCGGCAGCCTGGAACAGGTGCTGTGGGCGCCGGTGACGAAGTTTGGCAGTTGATCAGGCCAGATCGGCCAGCGTCTTGCGATCCAGAACCCCCAGAAAGGCCGAAAGCGCGTCGCTCACCAGCCCCGTCAGCTTGCAGTGCGGAATGGGGCAACAGCCCGGTCCTTCCAGACACGGCAGCAGGATCAGGTTTTCCTCTTCCCGCACCAAGGTTCCGATATTGATGTCGGCGGGATCACGCGCCAGCCGAAGCCCGCCGTTCTTGCCCCGTACGGTGGTGAGGTAGCCCAGTTCCGACAGACGCCGGACGATCTTTTTCAGATGTTCCGAGGAAATGTCGTAAAAATCGGCGACCTCGCGCACGGTGCAGACACGTTCACGCCGGGCCGCTAGGTACAACAGCAAACGCAAGGAAAAGTCGGTAAACTGGGTGATCTTCATGACTGCCCCGCAGCAGGAAGCTGCCCGTATACCGCAAGTTGGTTTGATCGTTCAATCACTTGCGCACAAAGGTCTGCCATGCCTTCCGCGCATCCATCCATGGCCATCCGTTCAAGGCGGCTCAAAAGATCGTAAAGATGGTCCTCGCCGAACAACCCGGCCTTGCCCCGCATGGCGTGGGCATGCTCGCCCATCTCTTCCAGGGAACCTCCCAACAAACCGGACAGCGTCGCCGAGTCCTTCAACATCTCGGCGACGAATTGCGGCAACAAATGCTCCAGCCCTTCGGGGATGTTGGGTGGAGGGGGCATGACTTCGGACATGTCGGGGGGGCCTCCGGCATCCTCGTTGAAACACCCGATGATAGCATCCGTTCAGGCGGCCTTCACCCGTCCCAGGAAATTCTGGACGATGTGATGCAAGTCGCTGGTCCGGGTCGCCAGTTGCTCGGCCGCCTGCAACACCGCGTCGGCGGCGGAATCGGTTTCCACCGCGGCTTCCTCGACCTCGACGATGGTGGCCGTCACCGACTGGACACCCATCGCCGCCTGGTTGACGTTGCTGGCGATTTCCGAGGTCGCCGCGCCTTGTTCCTCGACGGCGCTGGCGATGGTGGTGGAAATCTCGTTGATCTGGCCGATGGTGCCGGTAATGCTGCCGATCACCGCGACCGCCTCGCGGGTGGATTCCTGGACGGCGGTCACCTGGACGGCGATGTCCTCGGTGGCGCGGGCCGTCTGATTGGCAAGGTTCTTGACCTCGCCGGCCACCACGGCGAAGCCCTTTCCGGCCTCGCCGGCGCGGGCCGCCTCGATGGTGGCGTTCAGGGCCAACAGATTAGTCTGGCTGGCGATATCGTTGATCAGCCCGACCACCTCGCCGATCCGCTGGGCCGCCTCGGCCAGGCTGCGGACCTTGAGGTTGGCCCGTTCACCCTCGTCGGCGGCGGCACGCGCCACACCCGAGGCGTCGGCCGTACGACGGGCGATCTCGGAAATCGAGGACGACAATTCCTCGGTGGCCGACGCCACCGTCTGCACGTTGGTCGACGCCTCCTGAGCGGCCGCAGCCACCGACGCGGCCTGTTCCTGGGCGCGGCCGGCGGTACCGGTCAAAGCCCGCGCGGTGCCCGACAGGGATGTCGCGGCACCGGTCAGCGCCGCCACCACGTCCGATACCTGAGCGTCGAACTCACGGGTCATTTCTTCGATGGCGATGGCACGCCGTTCACGCGCCTTTTGCGCTTCGGCTTCGCGGGCGGCCAGTTGCTCGCCCTGGACCATGCTGTCGCGGAACACGGCAACGGCGCGCGCCATGGCGCCGATTTCGTCGCCGCGCTCGGTATTGGAGATTTCCACCGTCAGTTCACGGGCCCGCAACCGGTCCATGACACCGGTGATGCACCGCAACGGATGGGCGATGCCGCGGGTGGCGATCAGCCACGATACCAGGACACCCAAGGCGATGCCCCCCACCAGCACCGACAGGTTCAACGTCCGCGCCCAGGTGTAGGTGGTTGCCAGACCGGCGGTATGCGTCTCGATGTCGGCGGCATTGGCCTTGGCGAAACGATCAATCGACACGTTGAGGGACTGACGGCTTTTGCGGTTGGCGTCGTTGTCGCCATATTCGCGGGCTGCGGCGGGACCTTCCTCGCGGCCGATGCGCACGGTCTCGCGGCGGAACTGGACGAAATGGTTCGCCGCCGCCGTCAGATTGGCGAAATCCTCACGCTGTTCCGGCAGGATCAGCGGCTCCCATTGCCGCAGCTTTTCCTCGATCCGCGTCAGATTGGCCAACAGGGGCTTGCCGAATTTCTCGACGTCGGCAGCATTCGTTCCCATGTAGACGCCACGAGAATCCATCACCACCGCCAGGACCAGGGCGTTGACTTCCTCGCCCAGCAAGGCGCGGGCGGCGGCGTCGCGCATCTCTTCGGCCCGGCTCATGAAGGTGCCGAGCACCCCGAGGCCAATCAGCCCCACCGTCCCGGAAACGGCCGCCATCAAGGCGACGATGAGATAAATCTTGGCGGCGATTCCGAAGCTGCGCATGGCCTCCTCCCTTAAGTACACGTCCCTAAGAGAGCTAGCGTACCACTTTGGTTTTAATCAGCGGATTACCCAAAAGTCGGAGAATACAAATAAATGGCACGAACATTTATCTGTGCACCGCACAATATCAACTTCGAGTTACGAAATCACGGAAGCGCTCCGAGACCAGGGGGGGGCTGAAACGATAGCCCTGGATCAAATCGCACTTTCGTTCCGCCAGAAAATTCATCTGTTCGTCCGTCTCCACCCCTTCTCCGACGATTTTCATGCCCAATGAATGGCCAAGGGCGATGATCGCCTCGATCAGGCGGGCGTCTTCGCCCCCCGCAAGGGCGCCGGCCACGAACGAGCGGTCGATCTTGAGGATGTCCACCGGGAAATGCTTGAGATAGGACAGGGACGCGTATCCGGTGCCGAAATCGTCCATCGCGATCTTCGCCCCCAGGTCGCGAATACGCCTGATCTTGCGCAACACCTCTTCGCCCGAGGCCAGCAACAGGCTTTCGGTGATTTCGATCGTCACCAGTTCGGGCGGCAGGCCGGTTGCCTGAAGGGCACATTCCAAGGCGCCGGCGATGTCGCCTTGCTGAACCTGACGCGGCGAGACGTTGATGGCGATACGCAAGGGATCGGAAACCAACGGCAGCCAACTCGCGGCCTCGCGGCAGGCGGCGGTCAACAACCAGTCGCCGATAGGCAGGATCAGGCCCATCTCTTCGGCCAAGGGCACGAATTGTTCGGGGCTGATCGCCCCGAGATAACGGTTGTTCCACCGCAACAACGCCTCGGCGCCGGCGGTCCGCCGCGTGGGCACGTCGATCACCGGCTGGTAAACCAAAGTGAACTCGTCGTGTTCCAGGGAATCCGACAACTCGCTGGCCAGACGCGACCGGGCCTGGGCACGGGCGTCCATGCTCGGCGTAAAGAAACGGAAGGTGTTGCGCCCCGCTTCCTTGGCCTTGCCGAGCGCGCTGGTGGAATTGCGCATCAGCGCCTCGACGTCCTCGCCGTCACCTGGCCACAGGCTGATGCCGATCGAACAGGAAATAAGAATCTGGTGTGCCTCGACCAGGAACGGTTCGGCCAGACATTCCAGCAAGGCGCGGCCAACCCGCTCGACCTCGTCCACCGAGTCGATGGCGGTCAGCACGGCGGTAAACTCGTCGCCTCCGAATCGGGCCAAGGTGTCGCCTTTGCGCAACGCTCCCTGGAAACGCCGCGCCGCCTCTTCCAGAACCTTGTCGCCGATGGTGTGCCCCAAGGTGTCGTTGATGTTCTTGAACCCGTCCAAGCCGACGAACATCAACGCGGCGCGCTGGTTGCCGCGACCGGCCTGAACCAGCGCCTGAAGCAACCGGTCCAGGAACAGGGAACGGTTGGGCAGGCGGGTCAGCGGGTCGAAATTGGTCTGGTGCCACAGCTTCTCGGCGGTGTCGCGCGCCTCCGAAACGTCGCGGAAAATTCCGACATGGCGGCGGATGTGGCCATGGTCGTCGCGCTCGGTGGCGATGGACATCCAGGCACGGTACACCTCGCCGGTCTTGCGGCGATTGTAAAGCTCGCCTTCCCAGCGGCCCTGGCGAGCCACCTCGGCCCACAAATGCTCGAAGAACGCCTGGTCATGGATGTCCGAGCGAAGGCAGCGGGGTGTCTGCCCCACCACTTCGGACATCTCGAAGCCGGTGACAACGGTAAAAGCCGGGTTGACGGCCAGGATGCGGTTGTCCGCGTCGGTGACCATGATGGCCTCGGCCGCCATGTCGAACACCGTGCGAAACAGGCGCAATTCGGCATTCTCGCGTTCAAGCCCGGCGATCCGTCCCAACTCGCCGTGGTCTTTCCGAACCATGCCGCCTCGTCTGAAAGTCGTAGACCGGGCCACAGGATAACCGGCTCAAACGGCGATGCAAGCGAAGTCATGCATGAATCGTCGAGTCAGGACGAATGCGTATATGACAGGCAGATGACAACCATGCTCGATTCGCATGCATGCACAACTTGTCATCATTCCAAGGCACAGGCATCATCACAGGCGAACGAAGCTTTTCGTTTATCTCCTGAACGGACGATGACGCGGCCCCACCCCCATGGGGCCGCGTTTTTCCGTTCATATCCCCCACAACACCAACGCCACCACCTGCGGCGCGACCACACGCAGCACCATCACCAGCGGATAGATCGCGGCATAGGACAGGATCGGCGCCTCGGACGTGGACATTCCCTGAGCGAAGGCCAAGGCCGGCGGATCGGTCATCGACCCGGCCAAAACGCCACACAGCGACAGGTAATTGAGCCGGGTCAGCCAATAGCCCACCACCGCCACCGTCACCAGCGGCACCAGCGTCACCGCCACGCCACAGGCCATCCACCTCAACCCGTCACCGAACAGCAAGGTATCGACGAACCCCTGGCCCGATTTGAGGCCGACGGCCGCCAGGAACAGGGCGATGCCGAAATCGCGCATCATGTGGTTGGCGGCCGGCGGCATGAACCACACCAAGGGTCCCACATGCCCCAGACGGGACAGGGCGATGGCCACCACCAGGGGGCCGCCGGCCAACCCCAACTGCACCGGCGCCGGCAACCCCGGAAGCATGACCGGCACCGAACCGGCCAGCATGCCCAGCGCGATCCCGATGAAGATCGGAATCATCTGGGTTTCCTGAAGCGCCTTGGAGCGGTTGCCGACCAGGGCGGCCACCGTGCCGAAGCCTTGAGGGTCGCCCACCACCGTCAGGATGTCGCCGAATTGCAGTTTGAGATGGGCGCCGGGGACCAGATCGTGGCCGGCGCGGCTGATACGGCTGATGACCAGATTGTGGTTGGCGCGGAAATTCAGTTCTCCCAGGCTTTTGCCCAACACCGCGGAATGGGTGACCACCATGCGTTCCCAGGCCACCTCCGTCGATTCCATGGTCTTGAGATCGACGTCGGCGATGGGACCGATCAGGCGTTTCAGCCGTTCGAGCTTGTTGCGCGGCCCGATCGCCAGCACCACGTCGCCTTCGGCCAGAACGTCATCGGCGCTGACCACGTGTTGGGAACCGTCATGCAGCACGCGCGACAGCACCACGCCCATTTCCTTGAGCTCGTCCAGATCACGCAACTGGCACCCGGCAACCGCCGGATTGCGCACCACCACGTTGACCGTTTCGACGGCGGTGTAGTTGGCGGCCTGTTCGGCCTCGAAATCCTGGGCCGCCCGCTCCGCGTTCAGGCGAAAGCCAACCCGCACCAGCAGCATGGTCAACAAGATGCCGACAATGCCGAACGGATAGGCCACGGCATAGGCTTGGCCCATCATCGCGCCGACATTGTTCACCCCCAACTGGTTCAACACCTGCTGCCCGGCGGCCAGCGACGGCGTGTTGGTCACCGCACCCGACAGGATGCCCAGGGCGGCCGGCAACTCGATCCCGACCACCAGATGGACGACCACCGCCGCCAGCGTGCCCGAGACGACGATGGCCACCGCCAGCACGTTCAGCACGATGCCGTCTTTCTTGAACGCCTCGAAAAAGCCGGGACCGACCGACACGCCGATGGCGTAGACGAACAGCACCAACCCGAATTCGCGGACAAAGGTCAGCATGTTGGCTTCCATGCCGATACCGAAATGGCCGAAGGCCAGACCGGCGAACAAGGCGCCACCCACCCCCAGCCGAACCCCGGCCACCTTGATCTGCCCCAACCCCAGACCCAGGGCGGCCACCGCCGACAACACCAAAAGCGCTTGCGCCACACCATGCATATGCATGCGGACTTCCCCCCGTTGCGATGCAAGATGGTTGGCGTGGCGCAGGCACTTCGGCAAGAGAAATCCGAATGATACTTGTTTCAGAAGTTCCCGACCCTTGGTCGGAAATTTCTTATCGGCCCTCGCCGGGCGCGGCCCTCCGGCCGCTTGGCCGCGGCGTCAGCGCAGGTCGCGGGCCGTGCGCATCAACTGCACCGCCTCGGCCCGCCAGCCATAAGGATCGGCACCGCGCGCGCCGTCGGCCAGGGCGATGGTGCGGTCCCATCCTTCGGCGCCGCCATTCCATTCGCCGCGCAGCAATTGGGCGTATCCCGCCACCGCCACCGAGAAACGCACATCGTCCGAAGCCTGGGCCAAGGTGGTGACTTCCTGGGCCCGGCCCACCGGCCAGTTGGAGACCCGGCTGTCCTTGGCGCCGGGCAGCTTGGCCCGCAATTTGATATACGCGTATTCCAGCGATCCCTCGTCCTGGGCTCTTTTGCCCTTTTTGCCGTAACGCAAGGGTTCGGTCAGGCGGGCGGAAGAATCCTTGGGGGTGAACTCGTAGATGGCGGTGACCGAATGGCCGCTGCCCAGATCGCCGGCATCCACCCGGTCGTCGCTGAAATCGGTTCTTTTCAGCATGCGGGTTTCATAGCCGACCAACCGGTATTCCGCCACCTGGGCGGGGTTGAACTCCACCTGGATCTTGGCGTCGTCGGCCAGCGGCACCATCGAGGCGCCAAGCTGTTCGATCCACAGCTTGCGCGATTCCTGGATGCTGTCCAGATAGGCCGCCTGACCGTTGCCGGCCTGGGCCAGACGTTGGGTCAACGCATCGTTCAAATTGTCGCGGCCGACGCCAAGCACCGTCAGATAGATGCCGGCGCGGCGCTGTTCCACCACCATGGCCTCGAGCGAGCGGTTGTCGGTGACACCGACGTTGAAATCGCCGTCAGTGGCCAGGACCACGCGATTGATCGCCTGGGGATCATACATCTGCCGCGCCAGTTCATAGGCGGTCTTGATGCCCTGGGCGCCGGCGGTGCCGCCACCCGCCCTCAATCCGTCCACCGCCGCCAGGATACGCGGCAATTCGGCCGCCGAAGTCGGCGGCAGCGCGACGGCGGAAACACCGGCATAGGTGACGATGGCCACCTTGTCGTCGGAACCAAGCCCCTCGCCCAGTTGGCGCAGGGATTTCTGGATCAGCGGCAGCCGGTCTTCGGGCGACATCGATCCCGACACATCGATCAGAAAGGTCAGGTTGGCCGGCGGCCGGCCGGTCCGGGCCACGTCCCAGCCCTTGAGCCCCACATGCAACAGCTTGGCGCCGTCCTTCCACGGCGACGGCGTCACCGTCAGCGTTGCCCCCAGCACGTCTTCACGCCGCTCGGGTGCCGGATAGGCGTAAGGAAAATAATTGACCATTTCCTCGACCCGCACCGCCTGCGGCGGCGGCTTGCGTCCCTCGCGCACCAGACGGCGAACAAAGGCGTAGGAGGCGGTGTCCACGTCAAGCGAGAACGTGGACACCGGCGCTTCCTCGACCACCTGCCAGCCGTTGGCGGCCGCGTCCGGGAAACGGGCGGTGTCCTGTTCCTGGAGCATGGCGCCCGGCAGAACGGCAAACATGGGCTTGGCGACGGGAGCGGCGGCCCGCGCGGACGACGGAGACGGAACCACCATACCGGCGGCGGACGACGCCTTTTCTTCCGGCGCGCTTTGGCAACCGGCCAGCAAACCGGCACTCATCAACACGGCCAATGCCGCGCCACCACCTTGTCTCACCATGGATGCCTCCTCGGGTGCGTATAGCTCTCCCGAAAGTTGCGGGTCCACCATGGCGGAATTATGGAAAGTTTAAGGTCTTAGCGTGCCGCCGGGAAATGGGCGACACCCCCCTTGCAGCGGGGGCGCACGTCGCGGCCGCAGGTGCGGAAACCAAGATCACGATCCAGGCACACACGGATTTCCGCCGCCTGATTGCCCCGGCACATCACGGCCACCCCCTTGCGCCCCAGGCCGGGATTGGCGTCGGCGAACATGCGTTCCACCTGTTCGACGCTGAAAGACTGGGGGTGCTCGGGGTTTTGCAAGGCGGGCGGCAGCTTCACCTTGTCGAAGGCCTGACGGGTGCGGGCGAAATAGTCCTGGGCGGTGCCGCCGTCACAGGTGCCGTGACGCGACCATTCATGCAAGATCAGCTTGCGGCTGGGCATCACCGGCAACATGTCCTCGACCACCCGCGCCGGCACCGGCTGGACCGGAGCGCATTGCGCCGGATAGCCGCCCTTGGCGTATTGCGGCCACAGACCGTGCACCACGAAACCATAGCGGCGGGCACCGCCGCATTGGTCGGTGTCGGCCTTGCCCGCCTTGCCGCCGCACCAGGTGGGAGACCACGACAGCGACAGCACATAATAGTCGAATTGACCGGGAACCCCTTTCTCACGCGCCACAGCCGGCGTCAGCGAAGCGAACAGCGCGATCAGGACAAACATGAGGCGGCACATGGGGGAAACCTTGGCGAAACGGGTGTCGGCATGGTGGCATAGCCTTCCTTTGCGTCACAACCGACTTCAGCTCGTCACTTGCTTTTACCTGCCTGCCTCCCCTAGCCTGTGAGTTGATGGCAGAAAACGGATCAGACACTCTTCCGCTCAGGCGGCCCTGTTTCCTTCGCCTTTTCCTGGCGACGGCGATGGCAATCTTGACACTTCTGCCTCCCGCCCCCTCCCTGGCCGACGACGCTCCCGCATCCCGCGCGAAGCCGCTGGTGGTGGCGATCGATGACAATTATCCCCCCTATATCTTCCGCGATTCCGCCGGACACCTTCAGGGCATCCTCAAGGATACGTGGGATTTATGGTCTCGCCGTACCGGTGTCCCGGTGGTGATCGAGGCATCCAACTGGGCGGTGGCCCAGGCCCGCATGGAAGCGGGCGGCGCCGACGTCATCGACACCCTGTTCCGCACCTCGGCCCGCGAGCGGGTATACGATTTCTCCCCGCCTTACGCCGACATCGACGTTCCCATCTTCTTCAACCGCGACATCGGCGGCATCACCGACGACCCGGAATCCCTGCGCGGCTTTTCCGTTGGCGCCAAGGCGCGCGACGCCTGCGTCGACTGGCTGCAAGGGCACGGCATCAGCACGCTGGCGCTCTATTCCAGCTACGAGTCCCTGGTGGACGCAGCGGCGCGCAACGACGTCAAGGTGTTCTGCATGGACCAGCCGCCGGGGCTGTACCTGCTTTACAAGCGCAAGCTCGACGACCTGTTCCACCGAACCGAACCGCTTTATTCCGGCCAGTTCCATTGGGCGGTGCGCAAGGGCGACGACGCCACCCGCGAATTGGTGGCCGCCGGTTTCTCGCTGATCTCGGACACCGAACGCACAGCCATCGCCGAACGCTGGATGGGAACCCCGTTGGCGCGGCAGGTGGATTTCGACCTGTTGGCCCGTCTGGCGGTGGTGGTCGCGGCGGCGGCGGCGGCACTTTTGGCGTGGAACTGGTCGTTGCACCGGCAGGTGGCCGCCCGCACCCGGCGTCTGGCGGAAAGCGAGGAACGCTTCCGCACCATCTTCGACAACGTCAACGACGCCATCTTCATCCACGACATCGATGACGGCCACATCCTGTTCGTCAACCAACGCATGCGCGAGATGTACCGCGCCATCGGCATTCCCACCAACGACCTGACCCTGGACCGCCTGAGCGAGAACACGCCGCCCTATACCCTGGACGGGGCCAAGACCTGGATGGAGCGGGCCATCGCCGGTCAGCCCCAGGTGTTCGAATGGCGGGCCAAAACCTTGGACGGAGCCCTGTTCTGGGCCGAGGTCGGCATGCGCCGTGCCCATATCGGCGGCCTGGGCGACGCGCTGTTGGTGGTGGTGCGCGACATCGGCGACCGCCGCGAAACCGAGGCGGCGTTGCGCGAAAGCGCCGAGCATCTGGGACTGGCCGCCCGGCTGGTCGGATTGTCGGCGTTCCGCCACGACGCCCACCTGCGTTATACCTCGGTGATCGAACCGCAACTGGGTCTGCCGCCCGAGGCCATGCTGGGCCAGACCGACGCCGACCTGTTGCCGCCGGGCGACGCACAGGGAATCATGGCGTTGAAACGCCAAGCCCTGAGCGGCCGCATTGCCCAACGCCACGAATTCGGCGTCACCGTCAACGGCACCTTGCGCCATTTCGACTTGGCGGTGGCCCCCATCCGTACCATCGACGGCACGGTCAGCGGCCTGATCGGCGCCAGCCTGGACATCACCGAGCGCAAGGCGACCGAAGCCCGCATGGACTTCCTGGCTCACCACGACCCGTTGACCGGATTGCCCAACCGCCTGCTGGCCCGCGACCGCTTCCTTCAGGCCGCCTCGCATGCCGAACGCCAGAACCGTAAGCTGGCCATGCTGTTCGTCGACCTGGACCATTTCAAGACCATCAACGACAGCTTGGGCCATCCGGTCGGTGATTCCCTGCTGCTGGAGGTGGCGCGCCGCCTGGGCCATTGCCTGCGCGATACCGACACCGTCAGCCGCCAGGGCGGCGACGAGTTCCTGGTGCTGCTGACCGACCTGCACGACGGCGACGAGGCCGGATCGATCGCCGAAAAAATCGAAGAGGCGCTGGTGGTGCCGTTCGAGTTGATGGGGCACGAACTCACCACGTCGCTGTCGGTGGGCATCTCGATCTATCCCGACGACGCCATGGACTTCGACACCTTGCTGAAGATGGCCGACACCGCCATGTATTCGGCCAAAGAAGCGGGGCGCAACACTCACCGCTTCTTCGACGAGCGCATGAACGCCGACGCCATCGAACATCTCTCGCTGCGCAACGACCTGCGTCGGGCGCTCGAACGCGGCGAATTCGTCGTCTATTACCAGCCGCAACTGGACATGGCCAGCGGACAGGTGGCCGGCGCCGAGGCGCTGGTGCGTTGGCGTCATCCCGAACGCGGGCTGGTACCCCCCGGTTCCTTCATCTCCATCGCCGAGGATTCGGGGCTGATCGTCCCTTTGGGCGAATGGGTCCTGCATCAGGCCTGTCACGACGCCGCCGGATGGAACGCCGCCGGACACCAGGTCGGCGTCGCGGTCAACCTGTCCGCGCTGCAATTCAAACGCGGTAACCTGGAAGACAGCGTGCGCGCGGCGTTGCATCAGTCCGGCCTGGGCGCCCACCGGCTGGAACTGGAACTGACCGAAAGCATCCTGATCAAGGACACCGAGAACGTCCTGGCCAAGGTTCGCCGGCTGCACGCCATTGGCGTCGAATTGTCCATCGACGATTTCGGTACCGGCTATTCCAGCCTGTCCTATCTGCAACGGTTCCAGGTGGACAAGCTCAAGATCGACCAATCCTTCGTCCGCGCCCTGACCCGCGAACAAGACAGCGCCGCCATCGTCACCGCCGTCATCCAGATGGCCCGCAGCTTGAACCTCAGAACCATCGCCGAAGGGGTCGAGGACGAGGAGACGCTGGCCGTCCTGCGCTCCCAGGGCTGCGATCAGGTGCAGGGCTTCCTGCATGCCCGGCCGATGCCGGTCGAGGATTTCCGGGAATACCTGGCGCGCCGCGACGCTACCTGACCACCCGCCACACCCCGTCCGGCATCAGACAGGCGCTGCCGTAACCGAAATAGCCCTGCGTCCGGTAGTCGCGACAGGTGCGCCCGAAGACATCCATGTAGACCGGCGAGGCCGGAACCGCCCATAGCGGCGGCTCCACATAGACCACCCGGCGACCCGAGGCGAAGGGCGGCGGCGGTCCCGGCATCCACGCGCCAGGCGGGGCATGGACCGGCGGCGGCCGATGATGACGCCGCCAGGGGTCGTCGTGACGCCAGTCGGCCCAGGCCGGCGCCACCACCCCCATCAGCACAAGCGACACGGCGACGACGCGAAAACAACGGATCATGGCGGGCACTCCCGGCAAAGACCTGGACGGAAGACACGACCGCCAGTCCCGATCATCCCACCAGGAAATTATGGCGCCAATATCGCCACTTTGTGTCCCTGATGGACAAAGAACCAAGCCGTTCGAAGGGATTGACCGCATCCTCCCCTTTTGGTTGGATGGTGGCATGGCTGACTTGGTTCCCCTTCGCCGTTTCTTGTGCCACGCCGGATGCGTGCGAAACTGCACGCCTGCCCCGGCGGCGGTCGTCTGATCCGTCGATTTCAGCGGCGAAGCCGGGGCCTTTCCAAAATCCACCTTCCGATTTGCACCCATTGTCGGCGCCACATGCGTCCGCCTAAGGATTCAGCCATGCCTATCCCCGATTCCTCGCTGCCCCCCATCACCTTGTGCGCCGCCGACGCCGAACGTCTGCGCATGCTGTCCTCGCTCAGCCACCGCGTTTCGCCCGAGGTCGCCGACTTCCTGGAAGGAGAGTTGGAGCGCGCCCGCGTCCTGCCGGACGAGGACGTGCCGGCCAGCTTCATCCGCATGGGATCGCGCGTGCGGTTTCGCGACGATGGCACCGGTCTTTCCACCTTGGTCGTGCTGGTTTATCCCGGCGAGGAAGACGTGGAACGCCACCACGTCTCCATCCTGTCGCCGGTCGGCGCCGCGCTGATCGGCTTGACGCCGGGGCAATCCATCGTCTTCGCCAGCCCCCACGGCCGCCGCCGCAAGCTGACCATACTGGAGGTCGAACAGCCTCAGGCGGGATCGACCGCAAACTGAAATGGTGCGGCGCAACGTGTGGAAACAGATCTCTCACCAATGGAAGATTAGTTTCCACATCGGCATTTCCCTTAGGCTCCTCCCCCAGGCGGCCGCCCTCCTCTAATGCGTTGGAATCCCACCCCTCCCGCCCACCCGCCGGAGCCCACCCGCCTACCCGATGGAGTTGGCACGGCTCTTGCGGGTGGGAAAACAGGCAACCGAGAAGAAGAATATCGGGAGGCTTCGGGATTCTGACCGGCGGGCGGCATGCGTGCCGCGCCCTTTCCCTGCCTCTCGGCATTCTCCAGACAAGCCCTTGGAGAGGTGGGGTAGAGCGATGTATGACGACAGCGCCAACGTGAACGGAACCGACATCGAGACCCGCTTCGGCGTTTCGCGTCGCGATTTCATGAAATTCTGCGCGGCCATGGCCGCCACCATGGGGCTTCCCAAGGGCGCCGACGCCCAGATCGCCGAGGCGATCACCAACAAGGAACGCCCCTCGGTCATCTGGCTGCATCACCAGGAATGCACCGGCTGTTCCGAATCGCTGTTGCGCGCCGAACACCCCACCTTGGAAAAGCTGATCCTCGAGATCATCTCGCTCGACTATCACGAGACCTTGTTCGCCGCCGCCGGCCATCAGGCCGAAGCCGCGCGCAAGGCGGCCATGGAAAAGAACAAGGGCAAGTACATCCTGGTGGTGGAAGGCGCCATTCCGCTCAAGGATGGCGGCATCTACTGCAAGATCGGCGGCCAGACCTCGCTGGAACTGACCCGCGAGGTCGCCAAGGACGCCGCCGCGGTCATCGCCATCGGCTCGTGCGCCTCGTGGGGCGGCATGCCCTCGACCCCGCCCAACCCCACCGGCGCCGCCGGCGTCGGCGAGGCGTTGGGCCGCAAGGACGTGGTGACCATTCCCGGCTGCCCGCCCAACCCCTACAATTTCCTGTCCACCGTGGTCCACTTCCTGACCTTCGGCACCTTGCCGGCGCTGGATCATGAAAACCGCCCGGTGTTCGCCTATGGCCGCCTGATCCACGACAATTGCGAACGCCGCGCCCATTTCGACGCCGGCCGCTTCGCCATGGAATTCGGCGACGAAGGCCACCGCAAGGGCTATTGCCTGTACAAGCTGGGCTGCAAGGGTCCCGAGACCTATGCCAATTGCCCGGCCATCCTGTTCAACGACGCCGGCCCGGCCGCCTGGCCGGTGGGCACCGGACATCCCTGTATCGGCTGCACGGAAAAGGGCATCGGCTTCGCCAAGCCCATCCACGCGCTTGCCGACCTCAAGACCAACCCGCCGATTTCCTATCCGCGCATCGTCGAGGAAAAGGGCGAGGGTGCCTCGCTGGGTGCCGCCGCCCTGGTCGCCGGCGTCGCCGGTCTGGCCGCCGGTGCCGGCTTCAAGCTGGCGGGCAATTTGGGCAAGGCCGACGCCAAGGACGGCAACGGCACGGATGCGGAGTAAGCCGTCATGGCCGTGAACCGTCGAGATTTTCTGAAAGGGGCCGCTGGCGGCGGCGCCGCGCTGGCGACAGCGGCGGTGGCGACCGCGCCTGCCCAGGCCCGCGAGAACAAGCCGATGCCGCCCAACGCGGTCGGCCTGCTCTACGATTCCACCCTGTGCATCGGCTGCAAGGCCTGTGTGGCGGGCTGCAAGGAAGCCAACGACCTGCCGCCCGACTTCAACACCGCCGAACAGCTGTGGGACACTCCCATCGACATCGGGCCCAAGACGTTCAACGTCATCAAGCTCTATGCGTCGGGCACCGCCGAGCACAAGGACCAGGAAGAGAACGGCTTCGCCTTCGTCAAGAAGTCGTGCATGCACTGCGTCGATCCAAGCTGCGTTTCGGTCTGCCCGGTTTCGGCCATGACCAAGGACCCGCAGACCGGCATCGTCGGCTATGATCCCGACATCTGCATCGGCTGCCGCTATTGCGTGCTGTCCTGCCCGTTCGGGGTGCCCCAGGCCGAGTACGACACGCCGACGCCGAAAATCAAGAAATGCGAGATGTGCCGCCACCGTCAGGCGGAAGGCAAGATTCCGGCCTGTGCCGAGGTCTGCCCCACCGGCGCCACGGTGTTCGGCCCCATCGCCGCCATCGACGCCGAGATCGCACGGCGCCGGGCGATGGTTCCGGGCGAGACGGCCACCTTCGAACGCCGCACCCTGGGGTCCGGCGACGTCCACGAGAAGGCCGCGCCGAAATACCTGGAGCACGTCTACGGCGAAAAGGAAGTGGGCGGCACCCAGTTCCGTTTCATGTCCAGCGTCGAGTTCGAGAAGCTGGGCATGCCGGCCCTGCGCGACAAATCCTATCCGTCGGATTCCGAGGGCATCCAGCACACGCTGTACAGCGGCATGATCGCGCCCGCGGTGGTGTTCGCCGGCCTGGTGTGGGCCGCCAAGCGCGCGTCCCACGTCGAAGACGAGCACCCGGAGGAGTAGGCCCATGGCACCGTTCCATCAAGAGCACGAGCCGCTGGGCGGCAAGCTGGTCACCAAGACCACCGTGGTCTGCGCCATCCTGGCGTTGATCGCCGCCTTTTTGCTGGCCAAACGAATGGTGCTGGGCCTGGGCTCGGTCACCAACCTCAACAACGGCTTTCCCTGGGGCATCTGGATCGCCTACGACGTGGTGATCGGCACCGCCTTCGCCTGCGGCGGCTATGCCATGGCCCTGGTCTGCTACATCCTCAACAAGGGCGAATACCACCCGCTGGTGCGCCCTGCCCTGCTGGCGTCGTGCTTCGGCTACACGCTGGGCGGCGTGTCGATCCTGTTCGACCTGGGCCGCTGGTGGAACGCCTGGCACATCCTGGTTCCCCAGTACATGCAGCCCAATTCGGTGATGTTCGAAGTGGCGCTGTGCGTCATGAGCTACATCCTGGTGTTGTGGATCGAGTTCTCGCCGGCCATCGTCTCGAAGGTCCCGGCCCTGCGTCCGCACAAGAGGAAGCTGGAAAAGACCCTGTTCGTCTTCGTGGCGCTGGGTTGCCTGTTGCCGACCATGCACCAAAGCTCGCTGGGCACGTTGCTGGTGGTCCTGGGTTACCAGATCCATCCGCTGTGGCAGACCCCGCTGTTGCCGGTGCTGTTCCTCAGTTCGGCCATCTGCATGGGCTTCTCCATCGTGGTGTTCGAGGCGGTGCTGGGGTCGGCCGGCTTCAAGCGTTCGATCAAGCACGAGATGCCGCAACTGGCCAAGATCGCCCGCATCGTCCAGGGCTTCATGGTGGCCTATCTGGTGTTGCGTTTCGGCGACCTGATCGTGCGCGGGGAATTGGGCGCGGTGTTCAACTCGGGCCTGCGCTCGCTGATGTTCCTGATCGAGATCGTGTTGTTCGCCACCCCGATCGTGTTGTTTTCCAAGCAATCCAACCGCGACAGCCGCAAGGGCCTGTTCATCGGCGCGGTGGCCATGCTGCTGGGCGGCGCGCTCTATCGTCTGGACGCCTTCCTGGTGGCCTACGACACCGGTCCGGGCTGGCACTATTTCCCCTCCGTGTCCGAGTTGATGGTCACCTTCGGCATCATCGCCGCCGAGGTCCTGCTTTACATCGTCTTCGTCCGGAAGCTCCCGGTCTTCTACACCCACAAGCTCACGGCCGAAGATCTGGCCGCCGCTCACGAAAAGTAAGGAGCCACTGCCTTGTCCCAGCGTATTACCATCGACCCCATCACCCGGATCGAGGGGCACCTGCGCATCGACGTCGAGGTCGATAACGGCAAGGTGTCCAAGGCGTGGTCCTCCGGCCAGATGTGGCGCGGCGTCGAGCTGATCCTGCTCGGCCGCGACCCCCGCGACGCCTGGGCCATCACCCAGCGCATCTGCGGCGTGTGCACCACGGTGCACGCCATCACCTCGGTTCGCGCGGTGGAGAACGCCCTGAACCTGGAAGTGCCGGTGAACGCCCAGTTCATCCGCAACATGATCGCCAGCGCCCATGCGCTGCACGACCACATCGTGCATTTCTACCACCTGTCGGCCCTTGACTGGGTGGACGTGGTCTCGGCGCTTCAGGCCGATCCGGCCAAGACGGCGCAACTGGCGGAAACGCTGTCCGACTGGGGCATGAACTCGAAGCAGGTCATGGCCCAGACCCAGGAAAAGCTGAAGGCCTTCGTCGGCACCGGCCAGTTGGGGCCGTTCACCAACGGCTATTGGGGCCACCCGGCCATGAAGCTGCCGCCCGAGGTCAACCTGCTGGCGGTCGCCCATTACCTTCAGGCGCTGGAGGCCCAGCGTCACGCCAACAAGATCGTCACCATCCTGGGGTCGAAGTCGCCGCACATCCAGAACCTGGCGGTCGGCGGCGTCGCCAACCCGATCGACACCAACAGCCAGTCGAACCTGACCATCGAGCGTCTGTTGGCGGTCAAGGAGCACATCGACGCCCTGTCCGAGTTCACCCGTAAGGTGTACCTGCCGGACGTGTGCGCGGTCGGCGCCTTCTACGCCGATTGGACCAAGATCGGGAAGGGCGTCACCAACTACATCTCGACCCCCGACTTCCCCATCGATTCCAAGGGCACCCAGTTCCTGGTCCCCGGCGGCCACGTGCCCGACGGCGACCTGGCGCAGTACAAGCCGTTCACCCAGTTCGGCGACAAGTACCTGCACGACGGCGTCGAGGAATCGGTCAAGCACGCCTGGTACGAATATTCCAAGCCCGGCCCGCTGCACCCCTATGAGGGCGAGACCAAGCCGCACTACACCGACTTCCAGGACGAGGGCAAGTATTCCTGGCTGAAGGCTCCGACCTTCTATGGCAAGCGCGCCCAGGTCGGCCCGCTGGCCAACGTGCTGTGCGGCCTGGCCGCCGGCCACCAGCCCACCGTCACCTACGCCACCGAGGCGCTGAACCGCGTCTCGACCCTGGTGGGGTCCAAGGTCGGCCCGGAAATCCTGCACTCGACCATCGGCCGCCACGCCGCCCGCGCTGTCCGCGCCTGCGTGATGACCGAAGTGCTGGCCCAGAACTGGTCCATGCTGATCGAGAACATCGGCAAGGGCGACAAGGCCACCTTCAACAAGCCGGTCTTCCCCAAGGGCGAGATCCGCGGCTTCGGCATGCACGAGGCGCCGCGCGGCCTGTTGTCGCACTGGACGGTGATCAAGGACGGCAAGATCGCCAACTACCAGTGCGTGGTGCCCAGCACCTGGAACGCCGGTCCGCGCGACGAGACCGACGTCATCGGTCCCTATGAGGCGTCGTTGATGGACAACCCCATCGCCAACCCCGACCAGCCGCTGGAAGTGCTGCGCACCGTCCACTCCTTCGACCCCTGCCTGGCCTGCGCCGTGCACGTGCACGACGAGGAAAAGGGCCAAGTGGTCCAGGTGAAGGCGGTTTAAGGAAAACCGATATGGCGGTGCCGTCCCGAGTGGGGTTACCCTCTCGGGGCGGCATCGGTCTTTTTGGGAAAACGTCACATGCGCGTCGTGGTTCTTGGGGTCGGCAACATCCTGATGTCGGACGAAGGTGTCGGCGTCCACGCGGTCACCGCATTGGCCGAACGCTACGCGGTCCCCGACGAGGTCGAGATCATCGACGGCGGCACCTCGGGCATGGACTGCCTGGACCGCATCGCCGAGGCCGACTTGCTGGTGATCGCCGATTGCATGCGGTCCAAGGATAAGGCGCCGGGAACCATCACCCGGCTGGCCGACGACGAAATCAACGCATGGTTCAACACCAAGATTTCCCCCCATCAGGTGGGATTGTCCGACGTGTTGGCCGCCTGCTGTTTCCATGGCATCTCGCCCAAGCGGGTGGTGCTGTTGGGGGTTCAGCCGCAATCCTTTGAAACCTGCATGGAACTGACGCCGCCAGTGGCCGCCGTGTTGCCCGACCTTCTGGAACGGCTGGTGGCCGAAGTGGCCGCCATGGGGGTCTCCTTGACGAAGAAGGCGGCCTGAGCATGTGCATGGCCGTCCCCTCGCGCGTGGTCGCCATCGAAGGTCTGACCGCCACGGTCGAGGCGTTCGGACAGGAACGCCAGACCAGCCTGTTGCTGCTGGGCGACGAGGTGGCGGTGGGCGACTACGTCATCTTGGGTGCCGGCGGCACCTTCGCCGCCGAAGTGGTGCCCGAGGACGCCGCGCGCGAGGCGCTGGCCTATCTGGCGCAAGTTCTGGCCGACGGTCAGGCGTGATGTTTCCCGAGGCCCGGCTGGACGTGACCTTGCGGGTCGAAGCCGGTCGGGTGGCCGGCGTGAACATCCATTCTAACCGCCTGGTGCAGGCGTCGAAGCTGTTCGCCGGCCGCCGCCCGGACGAAGTCACCCACCTGTTGCCCACCTTGTTCGCGTTGTGCGGCACCGCCCAGGTCCTGGCCGGACTGGCCGCCATGGAACGGGCCTCGGGCATTTCCACCTCGTCCAGCCAGACCCCGGCACGGCAGATGCTGTTGCTGGCCGAAACCGTGACCGAGCACGGATTGGGACTGGCCCGCGACTGGCCGCCCCTGGTCGGCGCCGAACCCGATCTGGCGGCGGCACGCCGGCTCAAGCTGGCCATGGCGGCCGTCCGGCCGGCCCTTTACCCGGCCGGCGACTGGACCCGGCCGGGCGGCGGCGAAGTTCGCCCGTCGCTCGACGCGCTGGGCAAGGCGGTGAACGAAGCCCGCGCTGCCGTCGCCGACATCCTGAGCGCCGATGCCGAAGCCGTGCTGGCCGACCCGGATTCCTTTCACCTGTGGCACAGGAGCGGCAACCGCCCGGCGGCACGCCTGATCGACGAGATCATGGCGCCCGATCTGGCGACCTTCGGCCGTGGGCCGTTCCTGCCCATGCCGGAACAGGGACCGGCGGGCCTTGACGCGCGCCTTGACGGCGACCGCGACGGCGCCTATCTGGCACGGCCCGATTCGCATGGCCGCGTGTTCGAAACCGGACCGCTGGCCCGCATGTCGTGGCACCCGGCGGTAACCGCCCAGATGGGCGCTTTCGGCGCCGGCCTGTTGGCCCGCATGGTGGCGCGGCTGGCGGAACTCGCATCAAGCTTGCAGGAAATGGATCAGCTTGTGCATGCTTTGAGCGACGCCCCCGCACCGGCCGCCTGTCTGGTGGACGGCGCCGGCTTGGGACTGGTCGAGGCGGCACGCGGCCTTTTGGCCCATCGGGTGGAGTTGGAGAGCGGACGGGTGAAGCGTTATCAGATCCTGGCCCCCACCGAATGGAACTTCCACCCCGAGGGACCGCTGGCACGCGGCCTGATGGGGGCGCCGGCCGGCCCCGAGCTTGAGCGCCGGGCCACTCTTCTGGCACTGGCGCTCGACCCCTGCGTCGCCTGCCGCGTCACGGTGGAGAACGCCGATGCATGAGATGAGCCTGACCGAAGGCGTGGTGCGCATCCTGGAGGAACAGGCCGCCCAACACGGTTTCGCCAAGGTCAAGACCGTGTGGCTGGAGATCGGCGCGTTGTCCAGCGTCGACCCGGAATCCATGCTGTTTTGCTTCGACGCGGTGGCCAAGGGATCGCCGGTGGCGGCCGAGGCCAAGCTTGAGGTGATCCGCCTTCCCGGCCGCGCGTTTTGTTTGGGCTGTGGCCAGGACGTGGTGGTGGAAAACCGTTTCGACCCCTGCCCCCAATGCGGCGGCTTCGGTCTTCGCGTCACCCAGGGCGACGAAATGCGGATCAAGGAATTGGAGGTGGAGTGATGTGCACCGTCTGCGGCTGCGGCGATTCCAAGCTGGAACACTCCCATGACCATGAGCACGGGGACCATGAGCACGGGGACCATGAGCACGGGCACGGACATGGTCACCATCACCCCCATGACCACAGCCATGGTCACGACCATGACCACGATCATGAGCACGACCTGCATTACGGCCACGGACTGGCCGGGGTGCACGTTCCCGGCCTGAGCCAGTCGCGCATCATCCAGATCGAACAGGACATTCTGGGCAAGAACGATTCCCTGGCCGTCAAGAACCGCGCCTTTTTCGCCGACCGCGGCATCTTCGCGCTGAATCTGGTGTCCAGTCCCGGCTCGGGCAAGACCACCCTGCTGTGCAAGACCATCGAGATGCTGGCCGGGCGATTCCCGCTGGCGGTGGTCGAAGGCGACCAGCAGACCAGCAACGACGCCGACCGCATCCGCGCCACCGGTGCCGCCGCCATCCAGGTCAACACCGGCAAGGGCTGTCATCTCGACGCCGACATGGTGGCCAAGGCCTGCGACCGGCTGAACCCCGCCGACGATTCGGTACTGTTCATCGAAAACGTCGGCAATCTGGTGTGCCCGGCGGCCTTTGATCTGGGCGAGGCCTACAAGGTGGCGATCCTGTCCATCACCGAAGGCGAGGACAAGCCGCTCAAATATCCCGACATGTTCGCCGCCGCCGGCATGATGATCCTGACCAAGGTCGACCTGGCGCCCCATCTGGATTTCGACGTGGATGCCTGCATCGCCAACGCCCGCAAGGTCAATCCCGATCTGGTGGTTCTCAAGCTGTCGGCCCGCAGCGGCGAGGGCATGGAGGAATGGCTGACCTGGATCGCCGAGGGCCGCAAGCGCGCCGTCACCGCCCGCATCGCCACGTTGGAAGCCAAGCTGAGGGCGGCGCGGGAGAGTTTGTGATGGGAGACGCCCCCATCCCATTTTTTTCAACGACACGGATGGACACGGATGAACGCGGATTGTCTTCCGCCCGTCATCTTCGTGTTCATCCGTGTCCATCCGTGTCATCGCCATGATCGCCGCCGCCATCCCCCTGCCCCGCGCCGTGCCGCCGGTGCTGGCGGTGGGGGCGTTCCTGAAGAACACCGTGTGCGTGACACGCGGCGACATCGCCTATCTGTCGCCGGTGCACGGCGACCTGGGCACGCCCGAAGCCATCGCGGCATTCGAGGATTCGGTGGAAAGCATGGTGACCGCACTGGCGATCCGCCCGATCCGCGTCGCCCACGACCTGCACCCCGACTTCCATTCCACCCGCTTCGCCCAAGGGCTGGACCTGCCCGCCGTGCCGGTGCAGCACCATCACGCCCATGCGGCGGCGGTGGCGGCGGAACATGGGCATGACGGGCCGGTGATCGGTCTGTCGCTGGACGGTTTCGGCCTTGGCCCCGGCAACCAATCCTGGGGCGGCGAATTGCTGTATTGCCAGGGCGCCGGATATCGCCGGCTGGGCCATCTGGCGACGCTGGCCCAGCCGGGCGGCGACGTGGCGGCCCGTGAACCGTGGCGCATGGCCGGCGCCGCCTTGCACAAGCTGGGGCGCGGCGCCGAGATCGCCGGACGCTGGCCGAACTATCCCGCCGCCCAACGGCTGGGGCTGATGCTCGACAAAGGGTTGAACGCCCCCATGACGTCGTCGGCCGGGCGATTGTTCGACGCCGCCTGCGGTCTGTTGGGAATCCACCCGCTGGCCGAATTCGAGGGGCAGGCGCCCATGGCGTTGGAAGCGCTGGCCGACGCCCCCGAAACCATGGCCGACGGCTGGACGCTGAAGGATGGCACGTTGGATTTCGTACCGTTGTTGGATGCTCTCGCCTCTTGCCCCGACGCCCGCCATGGTGCCAACCTGTTCCACGGCACCTTGGCGACGGCCTTGGCGCAATGGTGCGGTTGGGCCCGTGACGAAACCGGTTGCCGCACGGTCACCCTGGGCGGCGGTTGCTTCTTCAACAAGGTCCTGTGCCGCCAGTTGGTTCCCTTGCTGGAACGGTTGGGGGTTGTTCCCTTGACGGCGCTCAAGGCGTCACCCGGCGACCCCGGATTGTCTTTGGGCCAGGCATGGATCGCCAGCCAAATGGAGAACTGAGAAAATGTGTCTGGCCCTGCCCTCGCTGGTCACCGAAATATTGCCCGCCGACCAGGCCAAGGTCTCACTGGGCGGTGTCATCAAGACCATTTCGCTGGCGCTGGTGGCCGATGTCGAGCCGGGCGACTATGTCATCGTTCATGTGGGCTACGCGCTGACCAAGGTGGACCCGGTCGAAGCCGAGAAAACTCTGGCACTGTTCGCCGAGATGGCTGAAACCGCGTCATGAAATACATCGACGAATACCGCGACGGCGGCTTGGCGCAAGCCCTGGCGCGAACCATCGCCGCCGAGGCCGATCCCGCCCGCACCTATCATCTGATGGAATTCTGCGGTGGTCACACCCACGCCATTTCCCGCTATGGCCTGGAAGACATCCTGCCGGCCAACGTGCGCATGGTGCACGGGCCGGGCTGTCCGGTGTGCGTGCTGCCGGTGGGACGCATCGACGCCGCCATTTACCTTGCCCGCCAACCCGGCGTCATCTTGTGCACCTATGGCGACATGTTGCGGGTGCCCGGTTCGAAACGCCTGTCGCTGTTGAAGGCCAAGGCCGAAGGCTGCGACATCCGCATGGTCTATTCGACCATGGACGCGCTGAAGCTGGCGCAGGACAACCCAGACCGCCAGGTGGTGTTCTTCGCCATCGGTTTCGAGACCACCACGCCGCCCACCGCCGTCGCACTGAAACAGGCGCAAGCACTGAACCTCAAGAACTTCTTCGTCTTTTGCAACCACGTGCTGACGCCGTCGGCCATCGCCCAGATTCTCGACAGCCCGGAAGTGCGGGTTCTGGGTACGGTCAAGTTGGATGGCTTCATCGGCCCGGCCCACGTTTCCACCATCATCGGCTCGGCCCCTTACGAATATTTCGCCGAGGAATACCAGCGCCCGGTGGTCATCGCCGGCTTCGAACCGCTCGACGTGCTTCAGGCGGTGCTGATGCTGGTGCGTCAGGTCAACCAGGGCCGCTTCGAGGTGGAAAACGAATTCGCCCGCGCCGTGACGCGGGACGGCAATTCCAAGGCCAAGGCGCTGGTGGCCGAGGTGTTCGAATTGCGTAAAAGCTTCGAATGGCGGGGCCTGGGCCGCGTGCCCTATTCCGGGCTGCGCATCAAGGCCGAATTCGCCCGGTTCGACGCCGAACGCCACTGGGACGTTCCCCAGGACAGCCCCCCGGACAACAAGGCCTGCGAATGCGGCGCCATCCTGCGCGGCGTGAAAAAGCCCACCGACTGCAAGCTGTTCGGCACCGTGTGCACCCCGGAAAACCCCATGGGATCATGCATGGTCTCCGCCGAGGGCGCCTGCGCGGCGCACTGGACCTATGGCCGTTTCCGCGACATCAAGGCCGCCCCCGATTCGAAGGTTGATCCATGACCCTGCCCCGCCGCACCCATCCCCGCCCGCTGGACATCGCCAATGGCCGCATCGACCTGACCCATGGCGGCGGCGGCCGCGCCATGCAGCAACTGGTCGAGGAACTGTTCGTCGCCGCCTTCGACAACGATGCCTTGAACCAGCGCAACGATCAGGCGGCGTTCGACGTGCCCCCGGAAATGCTCCGGGGCGGGCGCATGGTGATGACCACCGACGGCTATGTCATTTCGCCACTGTTCTTTCCCGGCGGCGACATCGGCAGTCTGGCCGTGCACGGCACCGTCAACGACGTCGCCATGGCCGGCGCCCGTCCGCTCAGCCTGTCGGCCGGCTTCATCATCGAGGAAGGCTTCCCGCTCTCGGACCTGAAACGCATCGTCGACAGCATGGCCAATGCCTCGCGCGAGGCCGGGGTCCCGGTGGTGACCGGCGATACCAAGGTGGTGGAAAAGGGCAAGGGCGACGGCATCTTCATCACCACCACCGGCATCGGCGTGGTGCCACCGGGGGTGAACGTCTCGGGCGACAGGGCGCGGGCCGGCGATGCCGTTCTGGTGTCGGGCACCATGGGCGACCACGGCGTGGCGGTGATGAGCCAGCGCGAGAGCTTGGGCTTCGACACCGCCATCTTGTCGGATTCGGCGGCGCTGCACACCCTGGTCGCCGACATGGTGGCCGCAACACCCGACATCCACGTGCTGCGCGACCCGACACGCGGCGGGCTGGCCTCGACCTTGAACGAAATCGCCGTGCAATCGGGCGTCGGCATCGCGCTCAGGGAAAGCGACATCCCGGTCCGTCCCGAGGTCAAGGGAGCGTGCGAGTTGCTGGGGCTCGACCCGCTTTACGTCGCCAACGAAGGCAAGCTGATCTGTATCTGCGCCCCCGAACACGCCGACACCTTGTTGGCTGTCATGCGGGCCCACCCCCTGGGCCGCGACGCCGCCCTTGTCGGCACCTGCGTCGAGGATTCCCACGCCTTCGTCACCATGCGGACCGCCATGGGCGGCAACCGGGTGGTGGACTGGCTGGCCGGCGAACAATTGCCGAGGATCTGCTGATGAGCAAAACCACCCTCGCCACCACTCCCGACGGCTATGTGCTGGTGCCATCCGTCTTGCGCCGCCCCGACCGGTCGCCACGCTTCAATTTCGTGGTGGCACAGGCGTTGATGAATGACCTGGGCATCAAGCATCTGGTCCAGCATGAATTGTTCCACGGTGGTTTCGAAATCGCCGCACGGCGGTTTTTCGACCACCACCTGCGCGACGGCGACCTGTTTCTCGACATCGGCGCCCATGTGGGCAGCTTTGCCCTGACCATGGCCACCAACCCCGCCCATATCCGGGTGGTGGCGGTGGAGCCCCTGCCGCTCAACGTCCATCAATTGATCAAGGCGGTGCACGCCAACCAGGTTCAGGACCGCGTCGCCGTGGTGGCGGCGGCGGTGGACCAGCAACGCGGCATGGCGCAACTGCATCTCAGCCAGGGCACCATGGGCGGTTCGCTGCTGCCGCCGCGCGCCGAATTGGCCAAGGCGGCGACACTGGCTCCGCTGCACGTCCCCACCATCACCTTGGCCGACGCCGCCGCGGTCGCCGGACCGCTGACGAATTTCAAGCGCGTTTTCGCCAAGCTGGACGTGGAAGGGGTGGAACCCCGGCTGTTAGCCGCCAGCCAGGACTTGCTGGAAAGCGGCAAGATCGCCGCCCTGTTGGTGGAAAAGGGCAACACCGCCGCCGGCGGCGAGGGGCTGGCGGCCTTTGCCGCCATGCTGGAACGCTTGCAAGCGCTGGGCTTCGCCGCCCACCGTTTCGACGCCGGTCATCTGGTCCCTTACGTCCTGGGGCCGGACAACACCGACGTTGTGTTGCTGTCCCCCGGTTTGCAGGGCTGATCCCATGCGCATCCTCATGCTCGCCCATTCCTTCAACAGCCTGACCCAGAGATTGTGGGTCGAACTGGGCCGCGCCGGGCACGACGTCAGCCTGGAATTCGACGTCAGCGACGCGGTGACCATCGAGGCGGTGGAACTGGCCAAACCCGACGTGATCATCGCCCCCTTCCTGAAACGCGCCATCCCCGAGACGGTATGGCGCCGTCACAAATGTCTGGTTGTCCATCCCGGCCCCCTGGGCGACCGGGGACCGGCGGCGTTGGACTGGGCGATCCTGGAAGGGCATGAGGAATGGGGCGTCACCGTGTTGCAGGCCGAAGCCGAGATGGACGCCGGACCGGTCTGGGCGCATCGCCGCTTCGCCATGCGCACCGCCACGAAATCCAGCCTGTACCGCAACGAGGTGACCGACGCGGCGGTGGACGCGGTGTTCGAGGCGTTGCGGGTGGCCGAACCGATCCGGCCGGAACGGACGTGGTGGAAACCGGCCATGACCCAAGCGACACGCGCCATCGATTGGGACACCGACGACACCGCCGCCGTGTTGCGCAAGCTGCGGGCCAGCGACGGCACGCCGGGCGTGCGCGACGGCGGTTTCTACCTGCATGACGGTGCCGCCGCCGACGGCCTGAACGTCTGCGGCCGTCCCGGCCAATGGATCGCCCGCCAGGGCGGGCGGCTGGCGCGCGCCACCACCGATGGCGCGGTGTGGATCGGCCATGCCCGCACCGCCGAACCGGGCAGCCTGAAGCTGCCGGCCGCCACCGTGCTGGCCGACATCGCCGCCGGCTTGCCGGAACAGCCCGGCCATCACGACATCTGGTACGACGAAAAGGACGGGGTCGGCACCTTGCACTTCCCCTTCCACAACGGCGCCATGAGCACCGAGCAGTGCCAACGCCTGCGCGAGGCTTTTCTGGCCGCGACCCAACGCCCGACCAAGGTGGTGGTGCTGGCCGGCGGCCCCGATTTCTGGTGCAACGGCATCCATCTCGGCACCATCGAGGCCGCCGACAGCCCGGCCGACGAATCATGGCGCAACATCAACGCCATGAACGATCTGTGCGAGGCCATCATCACCTGTTCCAGCCACCTGACGGTGGCGGCCATGGCCGGCAACGCCGGTGCCGGCGGCGTGTTCATGGCGCTGGCCGCCGACATGGTGCTGGCGCGGACCGGCGTGGTGCTGAACCCCCATTACAAGGGCATGGGCAACCTGTACGGTTCGGAATACTGGACCTATCTGTTGCCCAAACGCTGCGGCACCGCCGCCGCCCAGGCGCTGACCCTGGCACGTCTGCCCATCGGCACCGAGGAAGCCCGCGACTGGGGGTTGATCGATGCCGCGTTCGGAGCAAGCGTGGCGGAATTCCGTGCCGGCGTCGAAGCCTTCGCCGCCGACCTTGCGGCCAAGCCGGATATCGGGAACCACCTTGCCGGCAAGCGGCTGACCCGTCTGGCCGACGAGGCGGAAAAGTCCCTTGCCGCCTATCGCGCCGAGGAACTGGAGCACATGAAGCTGAATTTCTATGGCTTCGATCCCAGCTACCATGTGGCGCGCTGGAATTTCATCCGCCGGGTGCCGAAATCACGCACGCCGCTTTATCTGGCGCGTCACCGCAACAAGGCTCAGACCACATCCCGGTGATCGGAACCGATCACCGAAGCCCTCAGCGGCGGGCGGGTTTCTCCGAAACCCTTGCCCTCCGCGCCATAAGGCGCGCGGTTCCTTGAGCCTAGCCAAATCCCGACGAGTTCACTCATCGGGATTTGGTATCAATAATAAATCCGCCCGAACGGTCCCAGCATGGTGGGAAAGTCGATGCGCACCTCGCCGCTTTCGGTGTGGGTGACGACGCTGGCCTGACCCAGCCGGGCCAGTTTGCGCTGATAGGCCAGGGCGGATGAATAATTGGGGAAAACCTGATACCCGCCGGGATTCACCCGCCCGTCCTCGGACACCAGGTTCAAGGTGTGATGCTCGAAGTCGATCCGGCGCCGCACCAGCGGCACCGCCGCACGCGGTATATCGTGCCGCCACCGAAGCGCTATCGCCACGCTGGCCGCCACGATGACAGCATAGGCAAGAAGCGTGAAATCCACCACCGACCGCCTCCGTTCCAAGCATGCGGGCGCTTTACATGTTTATAAAAAACCGCAAAACACCCGCCCATTGGAACAGCAGGATTCGCATGCCCCCCATCCGGGAATCGGTGGTTCAGTTACCGCATGACAGCATGAGCGGAACGCATGGCCTGTTGACCCCTATTCCGCCCCCGACACCTCTTCCTCGACCTTATGACGCAGGATCAGCGGCATTTGGGTCAGCATGAAGACGAAGGTGGCGGCAATGCTGCCCGGCACTTTCCACAGGACCCAAAGGTCGTCGCTGGCGACCCGGCGCACCACTTCGTTGGTGGCGGCCATGGCCACGAAGAACAGGCAGAAATGGATCGACAGCCGTTTCCAGCCGGCGTCGTCCAACTGGAACGCCTCGCCCAGAACCGCCTTGACCGCCGGCTTGCCCAGCGCCAAACCACCGGCGATCACCACGGCGAACAGGCCATAGATGATGGTCGGCTTCAGCTTGATGAAGGTGTCGTCGTGCAGCCACAACGTCAGGCCGCCGAACACGCCGACCACCGCCGCCGTCACCAGCGGCATCAGGGCCAGCTTGCGGGCCAGGACCAGGGACAGGATCAGAACCACCGCCGTCGCCGCCATCAACGCCGCCGTCGCCGGCAGCATGCCCCATTTCCAATACGCCGCCAGGAACACCGCCAATGGGCCGAAGTCGACGGTAGGCTTGAGCCAAGCCGGCGGTTGCGTGGAGCGCATGCAGTCTTCATCCTGAAAGTGGCGGTTCGAACCCTGGTGAAGTAGCATTCCCCCCGCCCCTCTTCAAGACCGGGACGCCGTCCGGTTACCAAGCGTTACACTTTGCCGGGCTCCGCGACATCGGCGGGTTACATACCCGTCCGAAAATGATCCACGAGATCCAATGCTGACCGATAACCTGGGGACATCATGCGAACCATAAAATACTCGCTCTGGGGGCTTTTCGTCGTCCTGAGCGGATTGTGGCTGTTGGCCGAACCGTCGGCGTTTAACGCCAAGGGCTTTTTCGCCGTGCGCAACACCATGGTGCAATATAGCGGCTTGATCGCCATGGGGTGCATGAGCGTCGCCATGATCCTGGCGCTCAGGCCGCGTTGGCCGGAGAAGTGGTTCGGCGGCCTGGACAAGATGTATCGGCTGCACAAATGGCTGGGCATCGCCGGCCTGTGCTTCGGCGTCATCCACTGGCTGTGGGCCAAGGGGCCGAAATGGGCGGTGGGCTGGGGCCTTTTGGAACGGCCGCAGCGCGGTCCGCGCCCGATGCTCGACAACGCGGTCGAGGCGGCGTTCTCCTCGCTGCGCGGGGTGGCGGAAGGGATCGGCGAGTGGGCGTTCTATGCCGCAGCCCTGTTGATCGTCCTCGCGCTTGTGAAACGCTTTCCCTATCGCGCCTTCTTCAAGACCCATCGCATCCTGGCCGTCACCTATCTGGTCCTGGCCTTCCATGCGGTGGTCCTGGTCAAGTTCAGCTATTGGACCTCGCCGCTTGGAATCGTGTTGGCCGTGTTGCTGGCCGGCGGCGTGTGGTCGGCTCTGGTGGTGTTGACCCGTCGCGTCGGCGCCGACCGCAAGGTCGCCGGCACGATCACCGCCCTGCACTATTACGCCGACGTCCGCGTGCTGGAAATCACCGTGGAAATTCCCCAGGGCTGGCCCGGTCACAAGGCGGGACAGTTCGCCTTCGCCATGTCCGACCCGTCGGAGGGGGCACACCCCTACACCATCGCCTCGGCCTGGGACGAGGACGACCGCCGCGTCACCTTCATCGTCAAGGAACTGGGCGACCACACCCGCCGCTTGCGCCAAACCCTGGCGGTTGGACAGAAGGTGACGGTGGAAGGCCCCTATGGCTGCTTCACGTTCGAGGACGAGTGCCCGCGTCAGATCTGGGTCGGCGGCGGCATCGGCATCACCCCGTTCATCGCCCGCCTGCAACATCTGGCCGCGACCACGGGGGCACAATCCCCGCACATCGACCTGTTCCACACCACCACCGACTTCGACGCCGACGCCATCGCCAGATTGACCGCCGACGCCAAGGCGGCGGGGATCACCTTGCATGTCTTGGTGGATTCCCGCGACGGCCGCCTGAACGGCGACCGCATCCGCCAAGCCGTGCCGGATTGGCAAAACGCCAGCATCTGGTTCTGCGGCCCGGCCGGCTTCGGCCAAGCGCTCAAGGCCGACTTCGCCGCCCAGGGACTGGCGGTCAACACCCGCTTCCACCAGGAACTGTTCGCCATGCGGTAACGCGACGGGGCGCCGGGCGTTAAATCCGACGCACGGCGCGTCGAGGCCATGTGGCCGGAGGGACGAGGTGGGCCATGGCGGTCAAAAATATTCCACCTCGTGCCCATAAAATTCGCCGTCGTAATTGCCGGTGATCAGCGGGGATTGCCAAGCTCTATTACGTTCCGCTTGCTTGCGCGCCGCCTTCTTGGCGGCGCGGCTGCGGCCGGATTCCCAACTCGACACGCCGATGGGGGAAAGGTTGACCTTAGCCGCCTTGACATTATTGATCCCGGCATTTCCGCCCTGATGATCCCAGGCCGGGTCCCTGGACAAGGGGCGGTAGGAATCGCGGTAGACGGTGTTGTCGGCGCCGTACAGCACGCCAGCATGCTTGGTGACGTTCTTGTTCGCCTTTTTGGCGTAGCGGACCTGGGTGGTCGGGGTGGTGTTGCCGTGCGAAACGATGACCTTGTGGATCTTCTCGTTCAGCAGGCCGGCACCATTGGGATCGGCGGTCACCTCGGCATCGCAGACGAACAGGCCGTCGGGACTGCCGGCTTCCTTGGACTGCTTGGCGTCAACGTTGTATTCCACCTCGCACCCTTCACCGACCCAATGTTTAACGTTCTTTTCCACCTCGTGGTAATGGGCGGAATTGGCGGCGGTGGTGATGGGGAACAGATTGTTGTAGATCGCCAGACCACCCAAATCATGGTTGAGCAGATGGCCCCGCACCCAAGTGGTGTTGGTGTGGGTCTCCAAAGCCGTCATTAGTCTGTCGAAAGCGTCGGACCCGCCGGTATCCGAACCGGTCTTGGGATCGGCGGGGTCCAACTCGGCATGCATCGAGGTCGCCACCTTGCCATCCTGTTGGCCGGTGCCCCAGTCAAAGGTGAAGTCCTGAAGGTCGCCATATTGGATGACGGTCCGCATCTGCATGGGCGGGTCCGATCGCCGGAGTTGGACCGACGGCTCGGGGCGAATGGCGGCAAGCGAAGGCATGTCACACCCCATTTTGTGGCACACCATCATCATAAAATTATCTGAAATTGTCCACGCTGACGACATTGACGACTAAAAATATACATATCACAATGCAACCCTCACGCGGAGGGACGCATGGCCTATGCCTGGGCGGCAGCACGGCAACCGGGGCGACGGGAAGAACCGGCACATGTGCCCAATCGAACCGGCCTGCCCGATCCCCTGAAGGCGGGAACGGAATCCCTGTCGGGAATGTCGCTGGACGACGTGCGCGTCCATTACAACTCGCCCCAACCGGCCCGCTATGGCGCCCAGGCCTTCACGCGGGGCAGCGAGATCCATGTCGGTCCGGGGGCCGAGCGCCATCTGGCGCACGAGGCCTGGCACGTTGTCCAACAAAAACAGCGCCGCGTCGCCGCCGATTCCTCGGTGCGAGGCGTGCCCCTGAATACCGACCGGCGGCTGGAAACCGAGGCCGACACCATGGGCGCCCGCGCCCTGCGGACGGCAGCGCCGGCCCAAGCCGCCGGAATGAAAGCCGTCACGACAGTGCCGGCGGTGACCCAATGCTACGGCGTCTATTCCGGCGACACGGAAGCCGAGACCTGGACCGTTTCCGACAACCGCCACATGGCCTTGCGGTCGGTGGGGGGTGAATGCCGCGAATTGTACGCCACGCCCCAATTGATCGCCGCCGCCAACCAGTCCCTGCGCCAGCGCGGATCATTCGTGCGCCTGATCCAGGGACCGCCCTGCCCTCACCCTGTGCTGGGGGCGTTGTACCGAGCCTATCCCAGTTGGGTGCCGCGCGACCAAGCCTCCAACGACGAGTTGGGCAAGGCCAAGGATTGCCGCGACATGACTGAAAAGGCGGAAAAGAACCGTCTAGCCAACAATCGGGGCGGCGAGCCCAATTTCGCCATGTGGGCGGATTGCAGCAAGGCGGCCCAGGCGGTGATCGGCGGGCGCATGGGCTATTTCCGCGACTTCAAGGTCAAAGCGGGGAAAGAGTCGCGTCCTCAGGACGAAGTCGAGAACCAACCCAGCGCCTTCGCCCGGCATCTGGGCACGTCGCTGTTTCGCGCCGGCTTCAAAACCAAGGACAAGGCCCGCGACCTGCGCGCCCGTTATGCGAAGCTGACGGACAAGGAACGCGAAGCGTTCGACCAGAGAATGGGCATCAACCTGCACGCCAACCCCGATGTGGGTGAGGCCTATCTGATCGCCACCGAAAGCACCATGCCGGGATACCGCCCCGATCCCGGCAACGAATGGGTCTACCATGTGGCCGGCGTGGTGATGAGCGACGGCAGCGACCGGGTGACGTTGGAGGGGTTCTCGCTGGGCGCGGACAGCGCCAACGCCGTCAGCAACAATGTCTGGAACTTCCAGATGCACGGCACCGACCCCAGCCGGCCCAAGCAGACCTTCCACGACCTGCATCTGAACCAGCGTGGACAGCACGCCAACCGGGCCACCACCATGGTCATCCACGGTCCCGGTCCAAAGCCGGGGCGCACCGTGATGCGCCCTCCCAACCAGACCGCCAAAGTGCAACGACCGACCTTCGGCACGAGTTCCCGACAAGGCCAAAACAGCACCCTGCGGCGCACCGTGATGCGCCCCACCACCCAGACCGCCAACGTACAACTGCCGACCATCGGCACCAATTCCCGACAAGGCCAAAGCGGCACCCAGATACAACGACCCAGGCCAGTGGGCGAACAGCGGGTGCCCGCCTATGTCGCCCCCGGCCTGCGGGTGCGGGGCGTCAGCGGCGCCGGCTACAATTGCGCCATTCGCGCCTTGCTGCTGGCCGGAAACGGATCGGTTGACGAAGCCGTCGTCGCCCAGGCCCGACAGACGCTGGTGTCCGAGCACTTGGCCAGCGCCCACAACATGCTGTCCCTAAGATCTCCGGCAGGCCGCCGCCTGATCCAATATCTGCGTCAGAACGGGCATATCGACGCCACACGCGGAATCCGGGTCTATTATTACATGGGCAACCACATCGTGCACGAGGACGTGGCGGCTGGCCCCAACCCCATCAGCGTTTATCTGTCCTTCCGTGAGCGGCATTACTACGCGGTGGTGCCGGAATAAAATTCCTCGGTTGGAAACAGCTTTCCCAGCTTCAAATATTCGGCTTGCGCGGCTTGCAGCACATGACGCATGGCGATGGCTTGCCCGGAATCGGCGGCCAGATAGGCCGCCGACAGCGCCACCGAGGCAATGTTGCCGCCGCTAAGCACCAGATTTTCCGCCAAGGCCTCCATATCCAGATCGTCGGCACGCGGCGCCTGGGGTGGAAAAACCCTGGACCAGATAGCGCGCCGCTCTTCTGGACCGGGAAAGGGGAAGTCTACGATGAAACGGAAGCGGCGCAGGAAGGCCTGGTCCACGGATTTCAGCAGGTTGGTGGACAAGATGACGGTGCCGGCATAACGCTCGATGCGGTCCAGCAAATAGCCGGTTTGCAGGTTAGCGTAGCGGTCGTGGGAGTCGCGGGTTTCGGTGCGGCGGGCGAACAGACTTTCCGCCTCGTCGAAAAACAGCACCACGTTCATGGCCTCGGCATGGTCGAACAGCCGCGCCAAGTGTTTTTCCGTCTCGCCGATATATTTGCTGAACACGCTGGACAGGTCGATCTTGTACAAGCACAAGCCCAACTCGGTGGCTATGGCCGATGCCGCCATGGTCTTTCCGGTGCCCGATGGGCCGTGGAACAGCACGCATAGCCCCGAGGCCCCGCCGGACAAGGCGGCGAACCCCCAATCCTCGCTCACCGCGCGGCGGTGGCGCACATGCGCCAGCACCTCGGCCAGCACGCCGCGCTGGCGGGACGGCAGAACGACCTCGTCCAGCCTGCGGTCCGAGCGGATTTCCCGCGCCACATCCAAGGTCTGCCGACGGGACTGCTCGCGGCAGGCCTCAGCCAGCAGGGGCTCGACCGCCGCCTCGGGGTCCAGGTTCAGTTGCGCGGCGACGTCGTCCACCGCCAAGGCGACGGCTTCGTCGGTGAGCGGATAGGCCTCGGCCAGACGGGTGTCCGCACCCTCCGGGGCCACAATCCCCTGCTCCGCCAGCCGTCTGGCCCAGATACGGCGGCGCAGCGCGGCATCGGGCAGATCCACGATCACGGGCGCCGGAGTGACCCGATGGCCGGCAAAGCGGTGGGCCGCGTCCATCAACGATCGGCGTGGCCCACCGACCACCGCCATGACCCGCTGGCTGGACAGCAGCGCGTCCATCAGGTCACGCAATCCGGTGTCGTCCTCACTCTCCGTCAAGTCATGGGCGTTCACCACCATGACCGCCTGACCGCACAGCAGCAGGTCACGGCACAGCAGCCGCAGCCGGCCCAGGTGGTCGGCCCGCGCCATCACCTGGGCCGATGCCCGCACGGCGCGGCCGTCCAGTCGCAGGCAACCCAGGCCCAAGGCGGCGAAGACCGCCGCGCATATCCTTTCCTGTAGCGGAGTATCCGGCCCTTGCAACAGCAGCAGATAGCCCGCCGGGGCCTCGTCGCGGCGCAGGCACAGGGCGACAAAGCGTTGAATAGGACGACGGACGCCATCGGACACCGGCAATTGGTCCAGCGGCACCGGCTCCACCGCCACCAAAGGAGCATCCAGACGCGGACGCGGCGCCGCCCGGCCGGAAAGATAGGCGGCCATGGCGGGGTCCAGCCGGAAGCTTCCGACCGTTGCGGCGGCATCGAAACCCGGCCCGGTTCGTACCAGCACCCATCGCCGTAGCGGCCCGTCCTCGCCCAGGGCAACGGACAGATCGGCCCCCCCCCCTAACATGCGGGCCAGGGCACGGCACGGCACCCCGCCGCCCTCGCCCTCTGCCGCCGCGCCAGAAAGCTGGCGCAGATGCGCCGAAAAGGACGAATCCAGCTCGGCCATCAACGCCATGACCAAGGCCACCTGGTCCAGCCGTTCAAGCTGGAACAAGGCGCAGACATGGACCCAGGGAATGAAGGGACCGTGGGTGAAGCTGGCTTCGGCGCGTTCTTCGAACCTGGACCAGCCACGATCCAGGCGCAGGCGCAGGCGTGTCGCCCCGACCCCCGGCTTGGCCTTGCCCAGATCAAGGTGCCAGGCCGCCAACCGCGCCAGCGCAGCCAGGCAGGCGGCGGTATCGGCGAACGGCCCGTCTGGAGCGGGTGAACGTTCAGTCCGCATCGGGGAGCCCGATCACGCGCTCCAGCGCCCGCATCATCAGACGGCGGCCAGAAGGGTCACGGGGAATGCCGATGGCTTGCAGCGCGCTGGCCAGGGTCTTAACACCGTCCGGCCCGCCGCTGCCCGGCAGAACGGCACGGATGCCCTCCTCCAGCGCTTTGCGCTGCGCGTCGGTGACCTTGGCGTGCGCCATGGCCGTCACCGTATCCACCACCGCGCCCAATGCGTCCGGGGTCACGCCATCCGGGCTGACCGCGCAGGTCAGCTTGGCGATGCCCTGAGCCAACTGGTCGCGGAGCGAATCGCCGGCCGACATGTTGGCGGCATCGGCCAGAACGTTGGCCAGATCGTCCGACACGGCGGCGGCATGCCGCGTCTGCTGGCCCGGACTGGTCAGCGCCGCCAGATCCGGCGGCGGCGCGACGTTGGACAAGGTCCGCATGCCGCCGAAGACACCCAGCGGCGTAAAGATACAGGTCACCGCGATGCCACCGGAAGCGACTTCGGCCACGACCTTGACGGAATCGTTTCGGCGGACGGGCACCGTCATGGTGTTGGGCAATGGATAGGATTTGACTTTGAACCCGCTGGACTGACTGAAGGCCAAGACGGACATGAGGTAGGTAAACGAACCCAACTCGCATCGGACCATGCCTATGCTGTCGTCGTTCCTGGGCGCAGCCTGCACGACCAGGATGCCGTCGGTTGACGCCTGGAAGGACTGAGGCACCTGGAAAGGTGCGCCAAAGGCGGAAATGCTGCCGTCCGGCGACACGTTCAACGGTCCTGCGGACAACGCACCGCACCCGACCTGCGCCCCGGACAGGTTCCCTTCGGCCGATATGCCGCCCTGGCAGCTAAGATTGCCTTGCACGGTCAGCCCCCCCTTGAGAGCGGCGTTCTGTGCCTGGATGTCGCCCGTCAAGGTCAGCCCCTGCCCCCCGGTGATGACGCCCCCGACCTGCGTGTCTCCCTGCACCGACAGGGTCTGGCCGATGGTCGCCGTCTTGGTGACGGTCAGGGTGCCGGTCTGCAAGCTGTCGACGACGATAGAACCACTGAAGTCGACCGCCCCCGTCACCTGTAGGGCGTAAGACGAATCCACCTTGGACAGCGGCGTGTTGATGGCCACCGTGTTGGCGGGCATGCTGCCGTCCACCGCCTGCCCCGCCGCCGCCGCGCCGTTGCTGATGACCAGCAGCGCCGGAATGGGCGCGTCGCCGCTGGGCTGGGTATTGGCCGGCGTCTCGCTGTTGTCCTGGATCATGGTCATCAGCGACGGCTGGACCATGAAGGCGGACAGGTTGGCGGGAAACTGCGCCTGGTCGGGACGCTGCATCAGCACCAGTTGGGTGTCGCCGCTGACCATGGCCACCCGCCAGGTGGACACCGCCTTGTCGCCATTGGGGATGAAGTCCTGGATGCAGATTTCGCTGCCTGACTTGACCTGCTGGGTAAACTTGGTGCCCTTGCCCAGCAGGCGGGTGCCGTTGCTGGAAACCTGCCCATCGCCCTTGTTCGCCTTGCCGTCGGCACCCGTCACCTGGAATTGGGCGGCCTGTAGGATGACCGGAAATTGTTCGGTCAATTCCAGTTCGGTGTCGCTGACCACCTTCGCCACCATCTGGCGCAGCAGCCGCAGGGCTCCGACCTGAATGCTGTCGCCCACGTTGACCTCGGACAGGAAACGGGTCTGGTTGCCGATCAGCACCAGGGAATTGTCCACCGACCGGCTGACCAGACCGCTGCCGACGAAGGCGCGGCCACTGCCCACGGTCAGCGACGCCAGCGGCGCCGCCGTCTGGATACCCACGGCGCCGCCGTCGAAATAGATGGGCGAGACCGAGGCGGTGGGGTTGACCTTGGTCCAATAGCTGAGGATGGGAAGGTTCTTCAGCTTGGAACCGTTGCCTTCGAACGACGCCGCCTGCACCGCGCCTTCGGCGTAGATGCCGCCATTGACGGTCAGGCCGCCGCTCTCCACCGCCCCCGCTACGCTGAGCGCGTCGGCATGGATCAGGCCGCCGACCTCCAATTGGGCCTGGGTGACGGGACCGGCGGTCAGGCCGATGCCCACCCGCCGATCAGGCTGGATCGTCAGCGCGCTGGGGCCGTCGCCCCCGCCGCTGGCCGGACTGGCGCGTAGGCCAAGGCCGACCTGACCGGTGCGTTCGACACGCAGCAGGTCCAAGGGCCGCGACGTGGGATCGCCCACGGGCGAACTGACCCGTGCCACCGTGCCGCGCGCATAGCCGAACCGGTAGGGCAACGTCAGCGGCGGGTCGAAGGCGGTCACCAGGGTATAGACCAGCGGGTCCGAAGTGGCGGCTGCGACGACCGCCCATCTGGGGCGGATCGGCGTGGCACCTGGGGGGACCAGCGGCATGACCATGTCGCCCGGCTGCAACGGGGGGGTGATGGCGCGGGTCAGGGTCATCTGGACCCCATTGGAGGTGATGGTCCCCAAGCCGTCGGTCATGATGGCGCCGAGGTCCAGGTCGGCGGTGGGATATTCGGTGCCGATGCCGATGGCGCCCATGCCGGCGACCATGCCGGCGAACAAGGTACGCGCCGCGCCGACCTCGAGATAGGCGCCGTCGCCCGAGGCCTCACGCCGGGCCGCCAGGGTCGCGCCCACCGACATTGCGGTGCCGGGATCGCTGGCAGCCAGGATACCGCTGCCTTCCGTCACCAGCGACAGCGCCCCGAACCGGCCACCCACATAGCGCCGCTCGTAGCCGCCGGCTTCGTAGGTCAGTTGGTTGATGACACCCTGGCTGGACATGTTGACCACCGCCAACAGCACGTTCAGGCCAGGATCCTGTAGAACCGCCGCGTATTCGATCACCGGTTCCTGCAATATTCGCTTGTACCCCAGCACACCGCCGTCATCGGACAACTCGGCGAAGGTGTCGTGATAGCGGATGGTCAGGAAATGCATGCTGCCAGGCGCAGCATCGCCCAACGAGATCACTCGAGGCTGGGTCATGACGATCTCGCGCCCCAGCCGGTCTATGGCCATGCCGGAGCCGACCCGCACTTGGCGCGACTGCACGCCGGCCTGCCAATAGACGTCCAGGCCGCTGGCGATGCCATAGGTGTGCAGGCCCAGGTTCAGTGCCTGCAACATGTCCATGTGATAGCGCTGCTCGCAGACGAAATCGTCGGTCAGCAATGCCTCGCCGGTGAAGTAATTGGGGCGGGCGATGGGGGGCACGTCGGTCATTCGGCCGTCTCCTGGTTCAGGCGCCGGTGGCGATCCACGACACGGCCAAAGTGTCGGCCGGCACGATGCCGGTGGTGATGGCGGTCACGGTCAGGGTAAAGCCGGTGGTCGAGATGCCGCTGACCGTTGTGGCAAAAGGCACCGGCCCCTGCGTCGTCGCCGTGACCATGGGCGGCACCGAGAATTGGGGAGCGCCGCTCGGGCCGAAGGTGATCTGGGTGACGACGGTCGCCCCCGGCTTGTCCAGCCCCTGGCCGGGCACCGTGGCGGTGCCGGTTCGGGTGGTGGTCGATGGCGCCGCGGTAAAGGACGCGCCCACCACAGCGGCATTGGCGGGCGAAGCCGCAGCCGCCACGTCGGCGCGCGAGGCCGCAGCCACCTTGGCGGTCACCGCAACGCGCACGCTGTTGTCTATACCCGCGATGGCGCCGTTGGCCAGGGTCACCTTGGCCAGGACGATGCCGTTCGGCGGCGCCGCCGGGCTGGTGCCCGAACTGACCTGCGCCGCCATGTTCCGCACGTTGGCGGCCACCAGCGGACCGGGACTGGGATAGACCAGATAGACATAGAGCGGCGTCGCCGTCTGACTGTTGACGGTGATGCTGCCGCCATTGCCCGGCAGGATCAGGAAGTTGCCGGCGGCGTTCAACCCGCCGCCCGGCGCCACCATCAGCGTGGACGCTCCCGAGGCGGTGACGTCGAGCCCCTGCAATATCCCCGGATTGTAGAGCATGCTGGTTTGCAATTGAATCCAGTTGCTGAAGTAATCGGCCTGCATCTGCATGCTGGCGGCGGTCAGGAACTGGCCGTCGGTGTAGAACACCGAATAGGCGATTTCGGTGGGGATGGAACTCATGTGGCCTCCTGGCTACCGAGCAGCGTGTTGCCGTTGAGAACAAGCATGATCGAGCTGCCCGTGGGCGGCAGCCGCATGCCGGGAATGACCTGGATGGTGTATCGGCAGAGCGCCGGACGGGCCGCGTCCAACACCACCCGCAACTTCGGCAGCAGATCGCGCAGTTGCACCACCGCCGAATTGCTTGGAAAGAAATTCGGATCGCGCTGGATCAGCCGCACGCTGAACACCCACGGCGCCTGACCGGAAACCACCGGCATGCCCGAGGTGTAGGAATCGCGCAGCACGAAGCTTTGGCCGCGCGCATAGACGTCGGTGACGGTGATGACCGGCGGGGCGGGATTCGCCACCTCCAGCGAGACGGTGCCGGTGGAATCCTGGGTCTGGCCGTTTTGGACCACTTGACCATTCACCGTCCACGGCAAGTCGAACAGAAGGTCGCACAACATCTCGATGCCCGCAGGCGTGCCGCGCAGCCGGTAAAGAGCGGGCATCTGGGCAATCACCATGCGCTTCTTGTCGATGCCCCAACCGCTGTCGGGCACCAAGTCGATCCAGCCGGCCAGCCAGGCCAGGAAATCGTTCAGCCAAGCGGTGAACGCCGCCTGGGTATCGGGCGCCGTTGTCCCGACCACCTGCCCCGCCAACGGATCGACCGGCGCCTGGACGCCGATGAAGCTGTTGAACAAGGTCAGCAGCGCCTGCTGGTTCTTGCCCTGGATGGGCGGCATGAAGCTCTTGTCGCCGGGAAACAAGAAGCTGAAGCGGGGATAGAACAGGTTGCCCACCACCTCGGCCGCCAGCAATTCCTGGATACCCCGGCGGCCGTCCAACTGAGCATCGTCGATGCCGGTAAACAGCTTCTGGAACACCTTGAGGAACAGGCCGACG
Organism: Magnetospirillum aberrantis SpK; assembly: GCF_011022235.1. Lineage (GTDB taxonomy): Bacteria > Pseudomonadota > Alphaproteobacteria > Rhodospirillales > Magnetospirillaceae > Magnetospirillum > Magnetospirillum aberrantis. Next base: position 56,922 of record NZ_JAAIYP010000036.1, read on the forward strand.
AAGGGCTCGCGCCCATAGATCGCGGGCAGATAGCGCAGCCAGTCCGAGGGCGCGGTCACGACTGGGCGCTCCTGACCGACAGATCAAGGCAACGCAGGCGCGGCAGCCCCTGATAGATCAGCGCCGGCGGCGCCGCCGGCAAATCTGCCAGCCGTGCGTTGACCCCCAGTTCGGCCATGGCGCCCAGGCGCGGCGTCGGAACGTAGTTGAGGTCGCAGGCGGTGATCCGGCCCACACCCGGAACCGAGGCGGCCACGTGCAGCACCTCGGCCAGATCGGGCGGTTGGCCATAGGTCCATGCGGAGCCGGGCTGGAAATAGGCGAACAGGGCCGAGGCCAGTCCGTCCAGCACGTTGTCGGGCTTGATGGCGGGCGGACATTCCGCCGACAAGCTCAGATTGATGAAGGTCATGCGGGCGGCGGCCACATTGACCCGGCTGCCCGCCAGCACGCGTGGCGCCAAATGGGTACGCACTTGCCCCAACAGGGTGTTCAGGGGCGTGACCGGATCGGCGGCGGCGGCCCCCTGGTACAACAACACCCGCCGGGCCGAGCCGTCGGGGCGGGTGACGTTGCCGGCAATCGGCTTGACGTACACCTGGGCTGCGTCGCTGAGGATGTGGACGGTGATGGCATCCCCCCCCGCCTCCGCGTCGGCCCGCACCACATTCAGCCGCGGCGGCGTCGCCGGGCTCATGGCGGCGATGACCTCGTTGGTTTCCAGGGCGATACGCTGCGTGTCGGCCAGGGTCAGGGCGGCATAGGGAACGCGGCGATATTCCAGCACGGCGGCCTGGATGTCGTCGCGGCTCAGCGGCTGTCCCGCCTCGATGGCCGCCAGCACCCGACGCAGGGCCAGAAAGGCGAAATCGTTGTTCTTTTCCGCCGCCAGGGAATAGGCGGTGCTGTTGGTGCTGAAGGCCAGGCCCAGGACCAGACGCAGGAAATTGCGCTGAGTCTCGATGGGCAAGGCGTTGGCCTGATACAGCAGCGACTCCCCCACCCAGCACAATAATTGCAACAAGGTGATGCCGGGGTCGGAATCGTTGAAATCGGTCCATTTGGACGTGAACATGGGAATGCGACGGGTCAGTTCCGCCAGCAATTGGGCACCGCTGCGGCTATCCAGATCGGGCAGTTCGAAGCTCATGGCGCCCTCCGCAGCACCACCGACACCACTCCCGCCACCGCCACTTGGCCACCGCCTACCGGCACGCCCCCGTCGAAATGGCCGTTGAGCGCCAACGAATTGATACTCAGCACGCGCGGATCGGCACGCAGGTAGCGAGCCACGTCGGCCGCAGTGACCATTTGGCCGAAACGCCAGCCCAGCCCGTCCGACCCGCCGGTGACTGGTTGCAGGAAAGCGGCGATTCCCTGGACCATGTCGGCCTGGGTGGCGTTGACCTTGTCGGCCGCCACCCGCGCTGTGACGTCAACCGCCACATCCACCGGCACATAGCCGGCCCCGGCTGTCGAAATGCGGTCAGCCAGCACGGCCAGACAGCGTTCCCTGACCGCCGTCGTGACCAGATCCAGCAGCGCGGGCTCTGCATAGGGACGCGGCGCCCGCGAATGGGCCAGCACCCAGATGGCGATACCGCCGCCATCCGCTTGGGTGGCGGCGGCGCGCCACACCTCGGGCGAGGCGGCGGCGGCAAGGGCCGCGAAATCCGCCAGTTGCACCGCACGGTCGTTGGCTTTGGCCAGGCCAGGGCCGGCACGGCCGACCCACTGCGCGGTATAGCCATCGACCCCGCCCAGGGCGGCCGCGGGATTGGTAACCGAGTCGATGTCTGGAATGCCAGGCTTGAGCACGGTCAGCGTGCCGGCCGCCACGTTGCCGTCCAGCCCTTGGGAATGCTCGTAATGGGCGGCGACGATGTTGTTGTGGCCGGCCGGGGGCACCATGCCGTTGCGGCCGTCGCCGAAGGTGACCAGGCCGTTCTGGCAATCCAGCGTATAGACGCGGGCGGCAGGGCCGGAAAAGGCGAAGGTGTCCACCTTGGTCCAGCGCCGCACCACCGGCGCAGGGTCCTCGGCCGTCCCGGCAGCCCCGGCGGCGGCATCGGCGACAATGCTGGATAACGGCGCCTCGGCGGCGGCCTTGCCCCCCGCCGGCTCCAGCGAACGCGGCTCCACCACATCCAGTTGCAGTCCCGGCAAGACCGGAGTGTTGGCCAGTTGGAATACTTGGTTGGGGCGCTCGTTGCTGGAGCCCAGCACCTCGTCGTCGATGCCGGTGCGATTGCCGGCCATGACGCTGTTGGGAGTGATGGACCACACCGTCACCTGACGGCAGTGCGGGTTGTCGATGCGGAACCAGAAGGCGGTAACGCCGAACAACGCGGCGGCGTTCATGGCCGGCGGCACGACAAAGCGCACCACACCCGAGCGGGTCAGCCCCTGGGTGCCGTCGTCCACCGCCAGGCTCTGCCAGTCGTGGCCGTCATGATACAGCCACGGCAGCGGCTGGGCCGGCAGGGCGGATTCGGCCGCCAGATGGAAGTAAAGCGTCAACGGCCGGCCTCGGCTGTGCTCGGCGAAACCCTGGGGGGCGAAGCCGAAGGCGAAGCAGGCATAGCGCAACCCCACCGGTTCATAGGGCGCGTACAAAAAGCGCGACAGGGTGAAGGAATTGTCGCTGAGGAATTGCGCGGGCTGGGCCGAATAGGAGTAACCCAGACTGACCGACTTCACATAAGGCGGGTCGTAGCTTCCGGGATCGACCTGATACGAAAAATTCACTCCGGCGACATCGTTCAGATAGGTCGAGACGGCGGCCTTCTCGGCGGCGGGCAGGATGGAAACGGGAATGGCGTCGATGGTGGCGGTGACGCCCTGGGTCTGGATTCGGGGCGGCGAGCCGTAGCCGCCCTGGGCGATGACCGCACGCACCCACATCCCCTCTTCTCCCGCCACGGTGACCGGGCTCATGGCCGGACACTGAAAGCGTATCCAGGTGGGACCGACAGGGGCGTTGCGGCGCAGGCAATCGGTGGTGTCCTGGAACCGGGTACGGACAAGGTCGGCAGAGGTGGCATTGAAGGATTGCCAGCCGCCGCCGCCGTGATATTGCCAATCCAGCGCCACCGGCTGGTCGGCGGTCACCGGGCGCAGGTCGAAACGCATGGTCACCATGGCGCCGGTGCGGGCGAACACGCTGTCCGAACGCAGATAAAACGCGTCCTGGTCCGCCGGCGTTTCACCGAAGGGATAGCAACCGTTGGCAACATTCTGAAGGGTCTGGCCGGTGGCCGCCTGTTGGGGGGCAATGCCGTCGCCGGTGAAGGTGCAGACCACCCCGGTGATTTCGGGCAATTGGCGGGCCAGGGCCGCCACCACCTGCACCGCCGGGCCGGGCTGGACACCCACCCAGTACAGCGCCTCGGCATTGCCGGCCAGCGCCACCGGCGGCGCGTGGGGGAAGGTGTCCAGCACCACGTCCAGCGCCAGCCGCCCCGGCCGTCCCTGGACCCGCGCCTGTAACGGCGTGCCGGCACCATCGTACCATTGGGCGAAGAATTCGGGATGAAGGTGGCTGCCGGTCAGGGTGATGGCAACCCGTTGCAGGGCAGGGTCAGGCTTGAACAGCAGCGAATCGCCCATGATGAACAAATGCGGCAACGACTTTTCCAGCTCGCCGTCACCCGGCCCCGGAAACAGCGGCGCCCGCACGCCTGCGGCCAACCGCGTCAATTGGTCGATATAGCGGTCCTGGGCGGGCAGGATGGTCAGGGCGGCATTCAGCGCCGCCGGCACCACCATCAGGTCGGCATCGGTCTGGAAATGGATGTGCTCGCCCGGTTCGGCCACGATTCCGGTCTGCGCCGGCACCAGCTTGGGCGGCTGTCCCTCGCGCAAGGTAAAGGCCAAGGCGGCGCGGGCCTGGGCCGGAGGCAGGGTCTGTAGGTTGAGGAATTGGTAAAAGGCCAACCGCCGCTGCTCGGGCAGGGCGTTTTCCATTTCGGCGGTATACCCGGCCAGCAGCGAGAACAGCTTCAGCAACACCAGCCCCGGATCGTCCTCGACCCCGTTGTCTGGATCGGCCGGCCAATAGGCCGCCCAATCCGGGCAATACGCCCGCGCCAGCGTGAGCGATTGCTGCCAAAACTGGGAAAAGTCGCGGAAATCCAGCGTGGGCGAAGCCATGGCGACGAGCTCAGGTCTCTATCTGTTTCTTTTCCGCGGCCAGCAATTCCTCCATCACCTGGATAGCTCCGGCGATGCGCAACAGGGTGTCACGCAGATCGGCTTGGCGCCGTTCCAATTGCTGCATCTGCTCCTGCCCGCTGGCGTACTCGGTGCGCAGATCGGCGATGCGGCGTTCCATCATTCCAATCAGATCGGAATTGGGCATGGGTCTTCTCCTGCTACTTGAGGAAAAACGGATAGACGAGATTGTCCGGCCGGTTGCGGTCGAGAATCAGGTAGTCCACCGAGATGCGCAGACATTGGCGGCTGCCCGCCTCGATGGTGGAATTGACCGCGACCACTTGGATACGCGGTTCCCACCGGTCCAGCGCTTGGCGCACGTACAGCTCCGCCAGGCTACGGGTGGCGGCATTGCCGGCGGCGAACAGCAATTCGTTGATGCGGCAGCCGAAATCGGGCAGCACCACGCGTTCGCCCGGCGCCGTCTCCAGGATGATCTGGATGGCCTGGCGGACGTCCTCGGCGTCCGAGGCATAGAGCAGCCGCCCGGCCTGGGGCCGCACCGGAAAGGCCCAGCCGCGCCCCAGGAAGTCGCCGTTTTCGGGAACGCCGGTCACCGGCATCTCAGCCTCCCACCATGACGGTGGACATGCCGGCGACCACCACCATGGGCGGCGGCGCTTGGGGACCGGCCGGCGGGATGTCGTGGCAGGTCTCGCACATGTCGGTCGCCCGCGCCGCCTGCCGCCCGCCGAAACGGACACTCATGCTGCCGCGCACCACCCGGCCCAGATTGGTGGGCGGCGTCTGGAACATGCCGGTGGCGGGAATATGCGGCGGGATGTTCTGGCCCATGGAGCCCACCACCGCCGCCGGCCGGCCGTTGACGCGCACGTTGGGACAGGTTGCCATGGTGATGCGGCCGTTGAACGGGAACGGCTGGGGCGTGGGCACCGGCCCGCCCGGCGACGGCACCAGAACGATGTGGATGTCGGCGGCGTTGACGATGCTGTCGCCCATCTTGGCGGCGGGAAGTCCCATGCTGGCGCTCCGTCAGTTCAGGTCGATCATGGCCGCCTTGAGGCGGATGCTTTGCGCGCCGTTCATCTGCATCTGCGCCGCGTTCAAATCGGCGGTGACGCTGCCGCCCGTGTTGGTCAGATGCACAGAGGCGCCCTTGATGGTCACCTTGCCCTTGGCGGTGATGGTGACGTCGCCCTGGCTATCGACGGCGATGGAATTGCCGGCGGTGTCGATGCGGATGGTGTTGCCCTTTTCGTCCGACAGGGTCAGTTGACCGCTGTCGGAATCGTTGAAGGTCAGCACCTTGCCTTTCTTGGTGCGGATGACGCGCACGTCCTGCTGTTTGGCCTGTTCCACCGGCGGATTCAGCTTGCCGTTCCACAGGAAGCCCAGCACATAAGGCTGGTTGGGATCGCCGTCGCCAAACGCCACCAGCGCCGAATCGCCGACCGCCGGCAGAAAGAAGGCGCCGGTGTCGAGGCCGGCGAACAGGCTCATCACCGGCACCCAATCGGATTCCAGGCTTTGGCCGGCCACGTTGAAGCTGACCTTGATGCGCCCCATGCCCTTGGGATCCTTGGTGTCGCAGACCTGGGCCAGGGTGACGCCGGGGGCGAGATTGGCGGGCGGACTCATGCGCCGCTCCTGCGCAATTGTACGTCGGTGGAATAACCGTGCCGATCGCCGTAGCGATGGGTGCTCGAGGTGATGTAATAGACCCCGTCGAAGCGTTTGCTGAGACCCGACAGGCGCACGTTGACGCCGGCGGTCAGGTCGGGATCGCCCACCAGATTGGCGCTGCCGGCGATGAAGCGTTCCAGCCCCGCCTGATGGCGCGCGTTGGCCACCGCCTGCAACGCCTCGACACTGGTGATGCTCAACTGCTCAATGGTCACCGAGGATTGGGGGAAATCGCTGGCCATCTGATAACCGGTCTGGCTGCCGCCCATGCGGTCGCGCACGTTCTGGTCCTGACTGGTGGCGCTGATCACCTTGTTGGTGGCCGGATCGAAGCTGCGCACCGTGACCTTGCCACCCTCGGTGGGCACGCGCAGATTCAACCGCACCTGTTCCACATCGCGGGGATAGGTCAAGGTACGCACCGGATTGGCACCCTCACCCGATGGACGGAACACCAGGGTGGTGCCATCCATCAGCAGCTCGTGATTAAGCAGTTTGCAGCGTTCCAGCAGGAAGTCGTAATTGCTGACCGCGCGCTGGGCCACGTAATCGTGGATCTCGGTGCGGATGCCCTGGGCCTTCACCGTCAGGCCAGCGGCCCGCGCCACCTGGGTGACGATGTCGTTATCGGACAGGTTCTTGAACACCCTGTTGTCCGTACCGAAGCGCAGCCGGTACATGCGGTCGAAGCCACGGATCGAAGCCGTGGCGCGGGAACCGAAATCGGGCTCGATCGCGGTGATTTCACCCTCGATCAGGGTTTGCAGCTTGTCCAGGCCCAACCGGATGATGATCTGGTCCCCCGGCCGGAAGACGTCCAGCCGGTCGCCACCCTGCGGACCCGACAGGTCCAAGGTGAAGCTGAACATGGCGGGAACGTTGATTTCGTCCACCACCTCGACGTCACTGATGCTGGCAACCATGGACGGTGTCACCGCGTTGCCTTCACGTAGGATGGCGAAGGCGCCGGTCTGGACGCTACGCATTGCCTCCCCCCGTGTCATGGGTATCGACGATTACCAGGGTGCGGCCGACATCGGTCGCGCGGGGAAAGTTCAGCGGGTCGTAGATGTCGTTTTCGTCGGCGATCAACCGCCACTGGCCGGCGTCGCCCAGGGTCGTCTTGGCGATCAGATACAGGCGGTCGTTCTCGGTCACGGTCCAGAGCTGACGGCAATTGAAATAGCCGCGCGAGGCCAGATCCTCCTGGGTGGTCAGCACCGGCTTGAAGGTCACCGTCAGCTCGGCCCGCACCGGGATTCCCGAGGGCAGGAACATGGTGAACTTCTGTTGCAGCCGGGTGACGATGCCGGTGAACAGCGGCCCCGCCCAGGTGAACACCACCACCGGCGGTTCCTTCCGCACGCCGGTGCCGGTGGTCGGCATGGTCAGGGCGGCGATGCGGTCGGTCTGCTGGCGAATGTCGGTCTTGGCATCGTAGCTGTCGAAGAACAGCGACACCACCAGATCGTCGGCGCTGCTGCGCTGGAACTGGATGTTCGAGCCTTCGCCATCCACTTGCACCGTGCGGTTCAGGGACAATTCGGTGGGATTGTACATGACCGGGATTTCCTCCCGCGTCGCCTCCACCACGATTTTGGCCTTTTCCAGCATTTACACCCCCCGCCGATAGCGATCCACATCGGCGCGGCGGTCGATGGCGCGGCCGATGCGGTCGGTGAGTTGGTGCAGAACCTCGGGCGAGCGCAGAGCCTCGCGCAATTCGTGACGCCAGGGCGATGCCTGGGAAATCTCGTGCACCACCCGGCTTTGCACCACGCTGGTGATTCGCTGAACCTGATACTGGGCCTCGGACACGGCGGTACGGGTGCCCCCCCGGCGGAAAGCCAAAGGCGCACCGGGCGCGGCGCGGTAGAAGATCAGCGGCAACGCAGCTTCGGCGCGGCGCGGCGTCAGGGCCAGGATGTTCATGACGATCACCGGCTGGGGTTTGCGCAGTTCGCGGGGTTGGCGGATTTCAGCCCGCAGGGAGATGTTGACCTGATGACGGACATTGATGGTCTGGGGCGGCCGGGCCGCCTGGGCGGCGATGGGACGCGCCCGACGCAACAACACCAGACCTGGCCCGTCATGGCCCGTCCACGGCGTCAAGTCCGGGCCGCCCCCCACCATCCGCCCGGCGGCTTCCAGCGACCGGGGACGCAGCATCAACCGCCCCCGCATTTCACGATGCCTTCATGGGCCAGAACGAAGCGCTGGGTGGCGACCAGGGTCTGTGCCGCGTCCAGCGACGGCCCCTGCCACTCCGTCGGCCAAGCGTTGAAGAAGTTCCACCACACCGCCCGCTGACCGTTGCGGTCCATCAGGTAGATGGTGCCGTTCTTGCGCAGGACGTGGCCGTCCAGCGTCGCCTTGTACCAGGTCCACATGGGGTCCTGGGCGGTAATGCCGGCTTCGAGCGTCAGGTCGGAATAAGAGATCGGACCGGCCAGCTTGTATTCGGTGGTGTTGACCCCGCCCTCACGCACGCTGCGCACCTCGGCGCGTGCTTGCAATCCGCTCACCGAGGTGAAGCCGCCGACCTGGATGCCTTCCACCTCGACCACGAAATTATAGGCGCTGAACGGATCGACCTTGTTGGCCATGTCACCCCTCCAAGGGAATTTCGCCGCGATGCTCGTCCGCGTTCATCGCCCGGTTGATCTGGCTGATCCGCTCGCACCACCCGCGCCGGTCCCCATGCTCCATCGCCAGAAGGTCCGCAAGCGGCCAATGGAAGTGATAGGCGATGAAGGCGATTTCCGCGTAGAGGGCCTCGGAAGAGTCGGTCAGCCGGGCCTGCCCGGCAGGACTTCCCCCGATTCGAAGTTTTCCTCTTCAAGCGCGTTGATGCGGTTGTAGAGGGCTTGCAGATAGTTGAAATCGACCGAGAACATATCCTCGATCACCTTGGTGTTGATCATGTCCAGCGTACCCAGCCGCACGATGACCCGCGACAGGATGATGATGCTGAGATAGCTGGGGTTGGACGCCACCCGAGGGTCGCGCAACGGCAGAATCTCGTCGGCGGCGGTGGCCAGACGCATCACGCCTTCACGGTGCAAGGTACCCTCGGCATCGCGATAGCCGATGGGAAGCTTGAATTCTATTTCGGTCTGAATGACGGTCACGTCGATGCTCCGTTATTTCACGCGGGTCATGTAATCCAGGGCGATTTCCAGGGTCTCGACCACCACGTCGCTGCTGGAGGCGTTGAGGCCGCCGGTCTCGTACTTGGTCGGCCAGGCGTTGATGATGTTCCACCGGCACTTGTCCTGGCCGTCGGCGGCGATAAGGATCAGCGAGATGTTCTTGCGGGTAGTGGTCGAGCCCTTGTTCAGCACTTGCTGCTGCCACTCGTACAGGTCGGTGGAATCGGTCAGGCCGCGCCGCAGGGTGACCCGCCCATAGGTGGACAGCCCAGAGAGCGGACGCTTGTAGATGGGGTCCGTGCCTTCGCGGTAATCCACGCTTTCGATGGTGATGTCGGGGATGCTGGCCTCGGAAAACGCGGCGATCTGGATACCGGCGATTTCGACGCGGAAGCGAAAGCCGCGATACGGATCTGAGAGCGATTGTGCCATGGTCTACAGCCTCTCCGTTGGTCACGATCCCGAATCGGGGCCGGCGGTCTTCTGGGTGATGCGCAGGATGACGAACTCGGCCGGATAGACCGGGGCAAGGCCGATATCGATGGTCAGGATGCCCTGGGCACGAGCGTCGGGCGGGTTGTTGGATTCGTCGCAGGTGACGAAGAACGCCTCGTCCGCACTGGCACCGAACAGTCCCCCCTGCTGCCACAGCAACGTCAGGAAGGCGGCGATGTCGCGGGTCACCGACGACCACAATTGTTGGTCGTTGGGTTCGAACACCACCCATTGCAGGCTGTTCTTAAGGCTTTGTTCCACATAGATGAACAGCCGCCGGACGCTGACATAGGTCCATTGCGTGTCCTGCGAGACGGTGCGGGCACCCCAGATCACGTTGCCGTAATTGATCAGGCTGCGAATGGCGTCGATGCCATTGGGATTGATGATGTCCTGATCGGCGTCGGTCAGTTGCGTCGCCACCGAGACCACCGTGCGCAGGGCGCCGTCATTGACCCCGGCGGGCGATTTGAAGACGCCCACATTGGCATCGGTATAGGCGTAACGGCCCAGCACCGGCCCCGAGGCCGGAATCGGCACCTTGCCGCGGGCGATGGGATTATAGATCCACACCCAGGGATAATAGAGCGCGCCGTAGCTGGAATTCAGCGCCGGACTGGTGGCCGAGCCAGCCTTGAAGGCGGCGACGCTCTGGACGCTCTGGTTCCATGGCGGGTCGATCACATAGAACAGGCTGGTCTGCGCCTGGCAGAAATTGAGGCCGCGGTTGATCAGAGCCGCCTGGTCGGCGGAATCCACCATGCCGTCGGTGGTAGTGATGGCGACGCTGTCGGGAATGGCCAGCAGGCTGACACCCTGCACCGCCGCCAGGGTCCCGTAGGATTTGTCCAGGTCCAACGTGGCCGACGCCCCTGCGGTGAAGGGAACCGGCGCGTTGGTGTTGGCCGGGCGAGCGCCATCGGCCTTGGCGACACGGATGAACATGGAATTGGCGTTGATGCGCCCGACGAAGCCGGCGCCGGTATCGGTGAAGCCAGAGAAGCTTTCCAGCGTGTAAAAGGACTTGCTGCCGATGGCGGTGGCCGTCAGACCGTTCTGCCGCACATAGGCGATCAGCATCTGGGTGCCCTGGGGCGTCTTGGTGGGGTCAGGGGCCTGGCCGTTGGTGCCGTCGATGACGGTGGCGTCCACCACCACGTCCAGGGTGAACACCGGCGCCGTGGCGGTGGTCGGATTGGTGGCCACCGCGTTGCGCACCATGGCTTGAAGATTGTTACCCCAGATGCCGCCGCTGGCGGCGGCCAGGGTAGTGCCGCCCAGGGACGCGGTGGCGGCCTTGGCACCACTGGAATCGGTACGCACGATCCAGCAGGCCGAACCGCCTTCCAGGAAGAATTCGTACACCGCCCAGGGCATGAAGGCGCCCCAGATGAAAGCGCCGAACTGCCGTGTGAAGGCGTTCCAACTGGTAATCAGCGTGGGCTCGTTGACCGGTCCGGCCTCGGCCACGCCAACGAAGGCGGCGACCGACGTGGAGGCGCTTTGGATGCTGCGCGCTCCGGGCACCTCGACCGGATAGACGCCGGGATGAAGGTAATTGACCACGCTGCTTCTCCTCTAGGTGAGATCGAGGTTCAAGACGGTGATGCGGCCCCGCGCCGCACGCACGGTGCGTTCACGGCCAGTCACGCTCAATGTCACGTCGGTCTCGGCCGCCAGCCGTCCGGCCAGAGCCAGGACATAGGCGCCGGCCCACGGTCCGGCCGCCACGGTCGCGGTCGCCAATTCCCGGGCGTGGCCGCCGCTGTCACGATACTGGGCCAGGATGCGCACCTGTCCTGCGGTACCGCCGACACGGCCGCGGATCAGCGTCGCCCAAGACGGAAACGGGTAAAGCGGGGTGGGGTTCAGCGGGCAGTCCACCACCGCTTCGGCCAGCGGTACCGATGGCGGCACCTGAACCCGCAGGCGGGCGGGAAAGAAGCCCTGGGCCTCCACCTCCACCGCATGGGCGCCACCGGCCAGACGGGTGAACGCGAAATAGCCCTGGGGTTTGATCAGCGGCGCGACCACACAGCCGTCCACGGTGAAGCGCACCGGCACCCCTTCGACCGGCGCGCCGCTGAAACCGTCGATCACCTGCACCACCGCCGACAGGGAATCCAGCTCAACCATGGTCCAACTCCTCGGCGGCGGAAGGCGGCGGCGCCTGAGCCAGCAGCGCCGTCTCGACCATGTCAACGTCTTCGGGTCCGGCACCGGGGATGCGAACCGGGGTAACCCGGTAGAGCTTGGTCAACTTGTACGACTTGCCGGGAAAACCGCCCCACAGGTCGCGCATCAATTGCGGGTTTTCCGGCTGAGGCACGATGTCCATCACATGGTTGCCGGCCCGCTCCAGCACAGGGTCCAGCATAGGCCCAGCCAAGGCGGGGACCAGATGCAGCAGGCGCACCAACTTGTCGGCCAGGACCAGTTCGATCTCGGCCGACTTGGCATAGGGTACCATCATGTAGATCAGGTCCACCACCATGGGCGCCGGCCGCAGCGCGAACCCCGACGGTCCACGCTCCAATGTCCGAGGTAGGTTGGCCAGCCACGGATTGGGATCGATCTGATACAGGAACAGCGACAGCTTGTTCTCGTCATGGCTGTCGATCTCGGCTGGCGAATCGAAGACCACCGCGTTCTCGGCCCTCAATTCGGGAATCCCCGCCCGGACCAATCGCGCCAGCGCGCGGCTGATCCGGGCGACGATCTGGCCGTCTGTCGATGGCGTTGGCGGGATGGCTGCCGGGTCCAGGGCCATGGCTTACAGCATGAACAACGTGTCGGTGGCGCTGACGGCTTGTGGCTGATGGTTGCCCACTTGGCAGGTGGCGGTGATGCCAGGATCGGCGCCCAGCCGCAGATAGACAAAGGACGGCCCACCGGGGGCCGGCACCGGAGGCTTTCCGGGAGCCGACGGAAGCAACGGCGCCTGCCACGACAGAAACGCCACCAGCCCGATGGCCGACGCCTGCTGCCCTCCGCCGGAGGGCGCCGTCTGCAAGGTGATCCGCCGACCGGAATAAAGCATCTTGGACAAGCCGATGGGCCCGTTGCCGCCATAAAGGGTCAAGCCCATGACCGAGCCGCCTTCCGGCCCCAGCGTCCATTCCACCGGCTGGCCGCCCGGCGGGGTGCCGACGGAGATTTCCACCCGCGCGTTGGCCGGCGCCCCCTTGATGGACAGCAGCACAGGCACACAATGAGTGCCAGTGGGATGCAGGACGGCGCTGATGCGGCCGTTGCGCCACTGCACCGGCCCGCCGACACCGAAATAGACCAGCACCACCGCTTCGTTGTTGAGGGTGCAATAGCCCTGGAGGTACTCGACGTCTTCCACCGTCAACGCCAGCGTCAGGGTGAAGCTGCTGAACTCGGGCGCGGTGGGCGAGGTCACCACCACCAGCACGTCGTCGTCGAACGAGATGCTTTGAATGCACGAGTTGGAATTGTCGGGGTTGTCGGGAATGACGTTATAGGAAAAGCCCAAGCTATCGGGCGACGCACCGCCCAGGCTCCATTTCACCCCCGGCGAAGTCAGGTTGATGCTGAGATTGGAATTGGCCGCCACGTTGCTGAACAGCAACACCACGGGTATGGTTTGCGCGCGCATGTGCTGGCTCCCGTCGGGTCAAAAGTCGATGGCGAACGAACTGAGGCCGATAAGGCTGGTGCGGTCCGACCGGGATTCCAGCGTCACACTGGCTCCGGGCGGCAGGTCGATACGTCCGCGCAGGCTGGGTTGACGGGTACGGACGTACAGGTTGACCCGCATTTCCTGGCTGTCCTTGAAGGTCTGCAAGTAAAGCTCGCGGGCATTGACCAGAAAGCTGGACAGCGCCAGTACCGGGTCCTTGGTCGCCTCAACCACCACGCCGCGCATGCCGCGCCCGTAGCCCTCGCTCCAGATGGCCCATTGGTCTTCGCGGATATTCAGGAACATCTTGCTGTTGGCGCGCAGCCCAGAGACCGTGATGGACAGGAAGTGGCATGGCACGATACCGTCGGCTTCCGCTGCTGTCGGGTGGCTATAGCGCTCCAGGAACGAATCGGACGGCCCACCGGCCACCACCTGCTGCGGGCCGGCGGCTGCCGGCTGGGCGGCACCGGATTGCGGCGGCGCATCGGTGAAGACCGAAGGAAACGGCGGTACGCCCGGCCCGGCCGAAACGGTTTCGGCGAGGTCAGAAGCGGGACCGGAACCTGGGGCGAAGACAGGACCGGAATAAATCGAGGTGACGAACGGGGCTTCCGCCTCGGGCGCCTTGCCGCCCGGAGAGTTGGGCTGCGAGCCCTTACCCCCCTTCGCCTTGTCGTCGCCGGGCTTGTTGGCGTCCATGGCTGCTCTCCCTTACGCCGTCGGGAACAAAATGGAGTTGTTGCCCACCACCAGTTGTCCAGACCCGACGCCGCCCAGAAAGCGGTACGACATGTTGAAGGTGGGCGAGCTGTTGCCGAGGTTCAGTTGCAGGGACGTCCCCTCCCCGCTCACATAGGTCACCACTTCCAGCCCCTGCCGGGCGGTGCTGATCGAGGACAGGCCGCAGACGAACTGAATCTGCTTCGCCGCGAAGCTGAGGTTGACCAGCGGCGGCGTGCTCGACGTGGTGTAGGGCAACACCTGCTGGATGTAGTTCGCGCCCGACAGGAAGGTGTTCGAATCGGTCAAGGCCAGAAAGGCCGACAGCGGCAGCGAACTGTCGTCCGCAGTGAAGATGAAGGCGATCTGATAGCAGTTCATGGCATGGCATCCCTCAGACGGGTATTCCGAACGGCCACGGGGGTCGCCTACCATTGGGCGGACGACCCCGGCAACCTGCCGACGACAGGCCTTACGACGGCCACTGCAGCGTGGTCGGCGCCTCGTTGATGACCTGCGGCAACTGACCGACCAAGGCGGCGGTGACCAGCACGTTGGGGTCGTTGGGAGCCGAAAGCGTAAAGAACTGCGGGCCGCCGGCACCCGCCAGCGACAATTGGAAGTTGAATTGCAAGGCACCCGAGCTGCCACCGGCCGAGGAGGTCAGGAAGGTCAGGGCAGTGCCGGTGATGTTCAACTGTTGCAGGGGCAGCGGCTGGCCGCTGGCGGTCAATTGCATGCCGGCCGAGGCGGCCATGGGCGCACCGGTGCTCCATGCCACCTGTGAACTCTGCGGAGCCAGCGGCGCCAACAGCACCTTGATCTTCTGGCCCGGATTGGCGTTGGTGACGGAAATCGTGACGTTCTGGTACTGAATATCCGACATAACCATCTCCCTTATGGACGCGCCGCCCACTATCGCGCAACGCGATTAACAACACCAAAAGAACCCGATAAACGGGTTATTTGTGACGCATAATCCAACCAACAAGCATAGCATTATAATGCATGCAAAATTCTTAGGACTATGCGTTATCATTCAAACCACTTTTGGTAGATGATGATGTAACGCTAATCTAGCACCGTCCGCTGAGTCAAGCGCAATGACTTCTTTAAGTTGTATCGCAATGTGACGCCAGATCGCGTCCCTGGGATTGGTAAAGAGATCGGCGCCCCAACTTCCCCACCTTCTGAACAGCCATCGCGATCTGAAAGCGGCGGACCGGAGCTGAATCGTCCTGTGACAAAGTCATGTCGCGAAGCAACCGCTCATACCGGCAACCCATTGAAATGACCCGTTCGGCCGAGGAAGGCCGCAAACCGGAAAGCGTGTTCGGTTTCGTGCAGGGGATCACCGCCATCGCCCGCGACAAGCCCCATCAGGACGCCTGGCTCGACCTGGAGGCCCGGGCGAAGAAGCTGCTCGACCGCGCGGCCTGGTATCCGTAAAGCCGGAGATACGGGTTTCCGTATTTCCGGCTTCATCCTCTCGACAATGTTCCCTCTCCGGCCGGTGTATGCTATTGTCCTACAGGCATGAAAGGAGCACTTCGATGGCCAATCTCGCGCCGGTCAGTGTCCGGATTTCGGCTCAGGAACGTGAGCTCCTCGAAGCCGCTGCCGAACAGTCCCGCACCAATTTGAGCGACTTCATCCGCCGCAAGGCGGTGGAGGCCGCGGAGATCGAACTCGTCCAGCAGAACCGCGTGGTCATCCCCGCAGCCGACTGGGAGAGGTTTGAAGCCTGGGCCGACAGCCC
This sequence comes from Magnetospirillum aberrantis SpK, assembly GCF_011022235.1. GTDB lineage: Bacteria > Pseudomonadota > Alphaproteobacteria > Rhodospirillales > Magnetospirillaceae > Magnetospirillum > Magnetospirillum aberrantis. Next base: position 72,556 of record NZ_JAAIYP010000036.1, read on the forward strand.
GGCGAAGGAAGTTCCGGCCCTCGGCGAGCTTGCCAAGGCCACTCCACCATGGCGCGACTGAGCCCGCCTCGTCCGCTAGACGGAACGGACGACCGGGAAGCCTTCGACTGCGGCCGGGACTCGATGAACCAGTGGTTCCGGCGGAATGCCTGGCGCAATCAGCAACTCGGCATCTCTCGCACCACGGTACTGTGCGACACGGAAACCGGCGCCATCGTCGGCTACGTCACCTTGAGCACGGGACAAATCGAGCGGGAATTCCTGCCCAAGGCGGCGCAGCGCAATACGCCGGACACCGTCCCGATCTTCCTGCTCGGCCAGCTTGCCGTCGACCGGCGGTTCCAGCGGACGGGCGTGGCCCGGTCGTTGCTGTTCTATGCTCTGAAGACGTCGGTTCTGGTGTCCAGGCAAGTCGGCTGCTTCGGGGTTCTCACCCATCCCCTTGATGAAGAGGTGCGCGGGTTCTATCGCCGCTTCGGCTTCGAGGATCTGCCCGGTGATCCCAAGCGAAGCATGATCGTCCGCATCAAGGATCTCGAACGCAACGGGTTCGCGGCGAACTGATACCCCAGCCATCACGACAGGAGGACACAACCATCAAACTGAAGGAATTTCACCAAGGCAGGTCAGGTCGCTAACGCCGTGACAACATCCTCCAGAACGGCGCGCCAATCTCCACGCCGGCTTTGACGAAACAAGCGCATAGAAGGATACCACGGGCTGTCGTCACGGCCTTGCTGCCAGCGCCAATCGGACGCGAAGGGAAGCAAGACCCACACAGGCTTGCCGAGAGCACCAGCCAGATGGGCGACGGCGGTGTCGACGGTAATCACTAGATCAAGAGCCGCGATGGCGGCGGCAGTATCGGAAAAGTCCACCAATCTAGACGACAGATCGACCAGGCCCGAGGTGTCGCAGTTGACAGGCCCACTCTCATGGCTCTCGAATTTCTGCAAGCTGAACAAGCTGATACCGCCCGCCACACGGGATAGCTCCCCGGCCATCAACGGCAGAGGTATGGACCGCAGGTGGTCGCCGCCATGTTTGGGATCACCCGCCCAGACAATCCCGATACGGAATCCTTCTGCCATCTCCGCCATGCGGTCGCGCCACTCCTTGACCTTGCGGGGGTTGGCCTTCAGGTAAGGCTCTTCCATGGTCAGATCGATTTCGCGAGTCAGTCCTAGCACATGGGGCAGGCTCAGCAGCGGCAGATGGGTGTCGATATGCCCCGTGTCTTGCTCTGGTGTCACGACCCGTTCCACCCCCGGGAAATCCCTCACCAGCGGCAACAAAGCCGGCCGGACCTGTAGCACCACACGACCACCTCGACATCGGACCCGCTCTACGAAACGCAGGAACTGGATGGTATCGCCATATCCCTGTTCTGCATGCAGCAGAATAATGCGATCATTCAGATCAACGCCGTCCCATTGTGGCTGGGCGAAGACACGTTGGCGCAGGCCCCCCGGCCGCGCCCGCCACCGCCACTCGTAGTCACGCCAACCATCATCGAAAAGGCCGAGACTGAGGCTGGTCAGGGCGTGGTTGTAGCGGATTACAGCGTTATCGGGAGCTATTGACACCGCCCGCTGATGGATAGGCAACGCCTCTTGCGGCCTGCCCATATACTGCTGGAGGTGGTTGCCGAGATTGGACAGCACAAGGCCATTTTCCGGTGCGAGTCCGGCGGCCTGTTGAAGAGCGGCCAAAGCTTCGTCTAACTCGCCGGTCGCTTGAGCCGCCAAGCCAAACTCCGTCAATAATTGGACGTCCGTGGGAGCGGCGATTACCGCTTGGCGGAATGTAACCAGTGCTTCGGGCACCCGATGAAGCGCGGACAGCAACCTCGCCTTGGCGACCAAGGCGCCAGACCATTGCGGCCTGATCGCCAAGGCCTGATCGTATGCGGACATGGCATCCTTGGGCTGATGCATAGTGACGCATAAATTCCCCAGGTGAAGGTACGGAGCAGGGTTACCGGGGGACAACAAGATGGTGCGTAAATAAGCTGAAGCAGCTTCTGGAAAGCGTCCATCTCGTTCTAAGCACAGGGCTAACAGATGGTTCGCACCATAATCGTCTGGCCGGCTGTGGAGAATATCCCGGCAGATAGATTCCGCCACGTCCAGCGATCCGGCCCGAAGATGCTGCGTGGCTTGGTGGAAACGTTCATCGAGTTCGGCTTTATCCATGGCGTGCCCCCCCTTCATCATCCTGGTACGGGACAGCACATGCTTTCAGGCAAGATCACTCGACCCATTCGGACAATGGATAAGCCAGCCTCAACCGAAAGTGCAACGGCGCCCCCAGATCTCTCTGTCTGGCGCCCCGGTATGATAGATTAACGTCACCGGACAAACCTGTATCCGGTGACGCGATAGTTCCATACTGAAATAGCGTCAACGTATTGATTTTTCGTCACGCAGATAAATCACAATACGGCCAATGTTTCATACTGGCACCGTCGGGCCTGTTGGCCCGGCGGTTCGCCGTGACGCGATAGTATCATACCAATCACAAGGCCAAACCAGTCCAGCAGTCCACAGATCCTCCAAGCTAAAGGCCCCCTCCAAAGCAGCTACCACCTTGTCGATCGCATTCGCCCGGAATACCATTTGTTTAGGTTGAAACCTCCTGGCGCGCGATGACCGACAAGCAGCCATCCCCTTCCCGCACGGCCATGATTTTCGTTTCGGGAAAGACCGAAGAGACGGCCGTGCTCCGTCACCTGTCCGAGGTCTCCCTCCGCTTCGACCCTTTTCGGATCGGGCTATTCGAGGGCTGGCGGGTGGCCGTGCTAAATCTGGAGGAGTGTGATCCAGACAATGGGCTCTATAGCCCGTATCTCAAACATCTCACAAAAAGCAGTCTTGCAGAATCCATCCAAAACACCTTCCGCGCGGGAGAAATAATAAGCGAATTTGGAACGGTTTCAGTAGAGCAATTACTGAAGATAGCTGACGATATTTTTTCTCCTGAAATATCGCTATTTATCGGCCTCTCCACGAGCGACGACAAAAATCTGAAAGTCGGCGATGTCGTCGTTGCCAACACATTTTATTCCACGAATTCCGAAGACATTTCCGCCATACTGGATGCCCAAGCGGTTTGTGGCGCAGGTACATGGCCGCGACGCGGAAAAGAGGCCAACGCAAAAGCGCGAGCCTTTCTCGAAGCCGTCGATGGCTTTCCGACAAGAACCGGCACGTCTAGAATTTCCGCCATTCCCGGAACGAAGCTTTCGGATTTTCCCGGTGGCCCCAACTACCAGCACACCCTATTCATTCGAAGCATCTGCGGGAGTTCGGACGCAACACATCCGCGCGCAGCTTCATCCGCTGCGGCCTTTTCCATGGAGCTTCTCGCCCATCGGATGGGAAAAACTGACGACCTACACACCCTCCATTCCCAACTCATCGCCCTCAGCCCAGAAGCTTTCGAACGAGTCGTGGGTGCCGGCCTGTCCGGTGTTCTGGCCACTCCATTTCGTCAGGCGGCATCGGGGCGGCAACTGAGCGGCGACGTGGGCGGCGGCACGGTGCGGGTGGAGGCAAAGCGATACCGCACGGGAGTCCCGTCCAACCGCGACCTGCTCGGCGGTCTGGACAGCATGGCTCGGGAGGTGCCGGACCTCAGCCACTGGGTGGTCGCCAGTACGGCGGAACTGCCGTTGCAGGCCGTGGACGAACTGGCCCTGGCGGCCCAGGAACGCCAAATCCGCGAGGTCATCCTGGATTGGCCCCAGGCAGGAATACCGCCTCTGGCCGGTCTGCTGACCCTGGGACGGGCAGAGGTGGCTCGGCAACTCCCTGAACTTTCCTCCGCCCTCGACCGCTTAGCCGGCCGCGCCGACGTGCTGAGGGCAGGCGAGGAAGTTCTTGCCACCTTGCGCTCCATGCCCATGGGGCGCCCGCTCTACAACCCGGTGCTGCCTTATGTGCCGGGACGGAACACTCCCCGCGATGCTCTGGACGCCCGGTACCGGGTGGTTCCCCTGATGCATCGCGACAAGGAGATGAAGGGCTGGTTGGAATGGGCACGGGGGGCCAACCGAACTCGCAGCCGCCTGCTGACCGGCGATGGCGGTATGGGCAAGACCCGCTTGCTGATCGAGGTCTGCGAAGCTTTGCGCGCTGACGGATGGTGTACCGGCTTCCTGCTGGAAGGCGTGAACAGCGCCGCCCTGCAACGACAACTGACCGGCTCTCAGCCTTTCTTGATCGTGGTGGATTACGCCGAGCGCCGAGCCTCCGACATTGAAACGCTGTGCGAGGCGCTGCGCACGACCCGCTCGAAGGTGATGCTGGTGATGTTGGCCCGTAACGACGGTCGTTGGCGGGAAGACATCGTCACCGGCGGCGGCGCGGCGGCCAACGCCCTGGATGACGAGGACGGGCTGCAAATCCTGCAGTTGGAGCCGGCCGTTCCACTCAAGGCCGAGCATGCCAGGGCGGCGCGCGAGGACGTTTTCTTCAAAGCACTGCAAGCCTTCGGCTTTAACGACATCATTCCTACCGATCATCCACCGGATTTCGCCGACCCGAAATACGACCGTATCCTGTTGCTGCTGCTGGAAGCCTGGGCCATCGCCTTTGGCCAACCGGGAAGCCGCCGCACCCCGATTCAGGCGGTGCTCGACCGCGAGCAGCGCTACCTGAAGAGTCTTGCCCCCGACGGCATTCCGCAGCGGACCATGATGGAAGTGCTGGCCTGGATCTATTACGCCCGTGATGCAGCGATCCCCGCCCGCCGCGATGCCCTCAAACTGCTGAAAGAATGCCCCTCGCTGGAGGGCCAACCCACAGCAGTGATCGACAAACTCGTCGACATCTTCCACGACATCTATCCCGGCCCCCATTTTCTGAACCCCATCCAACCGGACCTGATCGGCCATGCGGTGATGGAGAAATACGGGCCATGACCGCCGCCGGAGACCAGGCCCTGCTGAACGCCAGCCCCGAGTTGGCGGCGGAGATGATGACCCGTCTGGCGCGGGCGGCGCGGGATTTTCCGCGTGGAAAAAGCGCCCGACGGCTGCGCCGTCTTATCAACGCCTATCCGGACCGCCTTGCCGCGACTGTGCTGACCGTCACCCGGGAAACCGGCGAGCCGGTGACCGGCATCCTGGCGCGGACGATCCGCCGCCTGAGCGATTGCGCCCTGGCCCGGCGGGTGGCGGAGGGCTTGGGCGAGCCCGCGCCGGAAATGCTTCCCCTGGGCATTGCCTGTTGGACGGTGATCGTCAACGCGAGCTTGGCCGACGATGGCGCTGAAGCAGCCGATGACGTGGCGGAACTGGTGGTGTGGCTGAACCGGGCCGGGCGCCAGAGCGCGGCCATCGCGCTCATCCGCCGCGCCCTGGCTCGGCTGCGGCGCAAGGGATTGCCCCTTCCCCTGGGACTGATGTGCCAATGGGCGGGCATGCTGGCGGCCATCGGCCAGTTGGAGGAAGCCGAACGGCGTTTGCAGCAGATTCTTGCCGTTGCGAACGCTCAGGGCGTAGAGCCGCTGACCATGGTCGAGGAATGGATCAACCTGGCCAATGTGCGCCATGGCCTGGGCGACCAACACGGCGCCCTGGAAGCCAGCCGCCACGCCCTGCATCTGCTGCTGCGGGAACGGGGAACCGACGACGACAAATCCCATCTGCTGTCCGGCGCCCTGGGCAACCACGCCATCTACTTGCTGGAAACCGGGCGTCTGCGTGCCGCCGCCGCAGCCATCCGTTCCGTCCTGACGATGGTGGAACGACAAGCCAATCGCGATCCCGACCGATACCGGCCGGATTTGATCGATGCGCTGATCAATGCCTCTGCCATTTTTGGTGCCATTGGCGACATGGACGAAGCCCGTGCCTGTTCCGCCCGGGCCGTTGCGCACGGCGAGAAGCTGAGCCCAATGGCGTCAAACGCCCATGGCGATTCGCTGGTCCGCAGCCTGATCAACCACGCCATCGACCAGCAGAACCGGGGCGACGCAGGTTTCGCCATGGAACAGGTCCGCGCCGCGCTTTCCCTGGCTCGCACCCTGCGCCGCCGCCACGGCGACCGCTTCCTGGAGGCAGAAATCGATGCCTGCATCGCCCTCTGCCACACAGGCCTGCACTGCGAATATCCATCCGAAGCACGCGAGGCTGGAGAGGCCGCGCTGGCCCTGACCACCAATCTGGCCCCCGCCATGGCGGACATGAAGCGGCTGGAGATCCTGCCCAATCTCGCCGACGCCCTTGCTTCGCTAGGAGAGAACGTCGAGGCCCTGCGCCTATCCACCCAGGCCTATGCGCTGCTGACGGCCACGGAAACCCAAGGAGATGTGGAGCTTTCTACCCGTACCGGTATCCGCGACGTTCACGCCCGCCATTTGGCCGAGAACGCTCAAGTCAGAGAAGCCATCGCCATCATTCGCGAGGCGGTGGACATCGCCCACCAGACAGCCTCGCGCGGATTGGTCAGCAATGTGCTGATCCATTCCCTCGTTCATCAATCGGGCATCCTGACCGATCTGGGCGACTTGGACGGTGCGCTGGATACCGCGCACAGCGCGGTCGATCAGGCCCGCGCCCTGGCCAAGCACTCGCCTGACTGGGCGGCCCACGAAATGCCGGACGCCCTTCAGGCGCTTGGCCGCGCCCATTGGCTGCGCGGGGAATTTCCGCAGGCTGCCGCCTTGGCCGGCGAAATGGTGGCGTTGGCGCGCCAGGGCGTCGCCATCGACGAACGCTCGAATCTGAACGAACTGGCTTCGGCTCTGGAATTTTCCGCCCTGCTGTCCAACGCCTCCGGCGATCCCCGCAAGGCCACGGACGAAATGGAAGAGGCTATGGACGCCTATCGCCGGTTGGTGAAATACGGCGTGCATCACGAAGACCTCGCCAACGGCCTGCACAACGCCGCCACTATCGCCCTGGCGGCAGGCGACGTCGAAAGCGCCATCCGCCTGCAACAGGAAGGCTGCGACGTGCTGGCCCCCATCGCCGCCACCTCGCTGGATCTGATGCGGCTGGAAATCGAGGGGCTGAGCAATCTGACCATCTACCTTGTGATGGTCGAGCGCTTGCAAGACGGGCTGGAGGCCATCCGCCGCGCCCGCCTGCGCGCCGCCGCCCTTCCTGCCGATTGGCTGCCGGGACAACAAGCGGCCATCGGCGTGCAAGTGGCGGAATCCCGATTGCTGGTCCAGGTCGGACGCCCCGCCGAGGCGGTCGCCCGCTGCGATGCCGCCCTGGCCGACATGGAGGCCTGCGACTTCGATTTCTGGCGCGGTCCGGCGCTCAATGCCCGCGCTATGGCCCTGGCCGCCCAAGGGGCCGACACGGCCGTCGCGGCGGCACGGCAAACCTTCGCCTTTCATCTCGCCTTGCTGGAAACGGAAGGTCAGGACCAAGACGTTCACGGCCTATGCGACGCCGGCGCGGTGTTGGTGGACGTCGATCCCGACAGCAGCGACCATGTGGCAGCCTCGGTGCGGCCCTGGCTGCAACGCCTGCCCCCCGCACGGCAAGATTCCGCCACCGGCGAACTAAGGCGCGCCCTCCCTTCACTCTTCTCGTGAGGTGTCCAATGACCACTTTGTCCCCCGTCCTGTCCGCCCAATTGCTGCTCAATGCCGACGCGATTGTCGATCTGCTGGGGCAAACGGCGACGACCGAGGAATGCGAGGCGGTAGCGGCTGCGCTGCGGGACTTGCCCGACGACGCGGTTCCCGCCTTCCTGAGCGAAACCGCCCGGGTGTGCCTGGCTGCCGAACCCCGGGTGCAGGAACTCCTCGACACCCTGGCCGAGCGGCAGGAGGTGCGCGGCGGCGATCCGGAAATGCTATCCCAAGCCGGGCAATTGTGGGCTGCCATCCGGGACAATCCGGGACCGACAATCCTGGTGGCCCTGCTGTTGCGCATGCTGGCCTCGAACACGCTCAAGCTTGGGGGTTTCCAGTACGACGGCGGCTCGGTCTTTTCGCAACTGGCCGAAATCATCAAGGCCATCCGGGGCGGCAATGCCAAGTGACGGCGCGGCCACCCAATTTGCACGGCAGGTCGCCGCCGAAGCGGAACCGGCGGCCCGACGCGCCTTGTTGCAGGCCCATCCCGAGCTGATCGACGCCGCTTTCATGGATGCCCTGCGCGACGTCGCCCCCGATCGCGCCGAGGATTTGGTCATCGAGGCCATGGAGGTCGGCCGCCCCCAGGACGTAGCCGCCGTTCATCTGGTAGCAGCGCTGCTGCAGGCGTGGCAGGAAGGGCGTCTGGATGAGGCAGAGAAGGAACATGCCGCCGATATCACCGCCGATTTCGTCGATACGGTGCTGCAAACGGCCGAAGATGCCGCCCATCGCCACGCCGCCACCGATACCGCCCTGATCTTGCTGAAATTGGCACGGCGCCTGATCCGCCGCTTCGGCTTCGACGACATGATGCCTCATCTGCACTTGTGCTGGTCGTCCTTGGCCCTGCTGACCGACGATGATCAGACTGCCGAGACGATGGTGAAGGCCGCCCTGGCCGATCCTCGGCTGGACAACCAGCCGCTGGTGCGCCAGGCGCTGGACATCAATCATGGTCTGGTACTGCTGCGTCAGGGCCGGTATGACGAGGCCATCGCCGCCCACACCGCCCTGATCGGGACACTGGACGATCAGGTGCTGCGGGCGGCCGCCCGCTCCAATCTGGCCCTTGCCCATGCGGAAAAAGGCGAAATCGGCACCGCCCTGGCCCTGCTCGATGACCTGGAGCGGGATTGCCGCCGGGACGGCGACCACGACCATCTTGTGAGCGTCCTGGGAAACAAGGCCAATCTGGTCGGCCGCCTTGGGTTGCACGACGAGGAACACCATCTGCGCGAACAGACGCTGGACCTGGCCAGCCATCCGGTTGGCGGCAAGGCCCGGGACTGGCAGGCGGTCATCACCTCTCAGGCCAATCTGGCATTGTTCCATCTCCGCCACGGCAAGCCCGAGCAAGCGCGCCGGTGGATCGAGATGTTCAGGCAATCCTGCGAACGGCAGGGCGATCACGGCCAGCGGGTGATGCAAATCCGCCTGGAGGTGGAACTGGCTTTGGTCGAAGGCGATGCCGAGCGGGCCTGGAGCTTGGGCCGCGACGCCCTGGACCGCCTGCCCGACAGCGTCGATCCGGAATATCTGGCACTGACCGGAAGCGTCAGCCGCGCCGCCCGGATGAGCGGGCGCATCGACCAATCCGTCGATCTGTTCCTGCGGCAATTGCGCCTGGCCGAGGAAACCGGGCATCGGGAACTGGCCCATGCTGGCCTGGGCCATCTGGGCCTGTCGCTGCACGCGACCGGCGACCGCGATGGCGCCCATGCGCTGTTCGCCCGGATGTTCGCCGCCGACAGTGGCCTGCGCCATTTGGTCTCCGGCGAACTGACGCAATTCACCCTGTCCTCGACCCGCGAGCAAATGTACGCCGAAGTGGTGAAGGCCGTGGCCGAGGAAGACGACGCAGAGCGCCTATTCCACGTCGTGCAGGGCGCCAAGGCCTTCGCCCTGGGGCATGCCGCGCCCGCCATGGAAGGGTGGCAGGAATTCCGCGCGACCTTGGAGCAGGGCAGCATTCTGCTGGAATATTACGTCCATGGTCCGCTGGCCTTTTGCCTGGTGGCGGCGACCGAGTTCGACCAGCCCGTGCGGGTGGACCTGCCGGTTGACCAGACCCGCCTGGAAGCGGCGGCGAACGTCTTTCGTGCTTCATTGCCCTGGGCCAGATGGATACTTCGGCACGACCCCTTCGACGGGTTGGACGCACTGGGCAAGGCCTTGGCCGAGCCCTTGCGCCCCTGGCTGGAAAACCGCCACACCATGGTGGTCTGCCCCAGTGGCGCCATGTCGGGCATTCCTTTCCATCTGTTGCCCACCGGCGATGGACGCAGAATCATCGACCACATAGCCGTCACCCAGGCCCCCAGCGCCACGGTCCACGCCGCGAGCCGAAGCCGCCGGGCTGAGGGACGCAAGGCGGTATGCCTCTCCGTCGCCGCGGCGACCGATTCGCCCCAGTCCCAGACGTTGTTCGATCAGGAAGCCCGCCAGGTCGCCGCGCTGCTGTCCGCGCGTGGCTTCGAGGCGATTTCCTCGCCGGATATCGCCGACTGGCAGGGATCGGCAATCGTCCACTTGGCTGCCCACGGCCATTTCGATCCCTCGGACCCTCGCGCCGGAAGCTTGAGCATGGGGGCGCCCGTCACGTTGGAAGTGCTGGCCCGCGCCCAGTTGGATGCCGATCTGGTCTTTCTCAGCGGCTGCGACACCGGACGCGTCCACCCCCTGCGAGGACAGGAAGCATTGGGCTTCATGCCGATCCTGCTTGGCCGTGGCGCCCGCTCCGCCATTCTCAGCTTTTGGCCGATCCTGGCCCGCAGTTCATTAACTCCAGCCATCGCCACCGACTTCTACCGTCACTGGCTGGTGGAAGGAATGCCCAAGGCATCGGCCCTGCGCCGGGCCATGTTACGCTGGCGCGACCGCCCCTTGTACGAGTGGGGTGGCTATGGGGTGTTCGGCTGCGGGCAATAGCCCCGTTCCTTCCATTTGTCGTCACTTCAGGAAGCCAGCAACCGGAAACGCCTGTTCGACCGTCACCCCCACGTCTCCTGCCACGTTCGTCACGACCTCACCGGCACCTCGCATGCCCAACGGCAAGAGTAGTCTGTACGGCCGATTGGCGAGACCCGATACGCGCTTGATCACCACGCGGCCATCGCTGAGTTGCACTGCAAAAACAGAATCCTCCGCCGCACTGAACACCGTGTCGGGGGGTACCTCGGCTCCCAGAAGAACCAGATCACCCTTCTTCAGAAGCGGCTCGGCGCTGTCGCCAACGGAAATTTGCGCTGCGTGCTTGAAGTTCCGAAGCAGATCCGGTTTTTCCAAGGGGTGACACGGGCGCGGGTTGGTGGCGCCACCGTCGAATACGCCGGCCACCACGCGATAAATATCGCAGTCGGCAGCCACCGACGAGGCAATGAATTCTCCGCCCAATCCAGCCAGAAGGACACGCTCGGTACCATCCATCTGGCACCAGCCGATCAGGGCCTGACCGGTGCCCCGGTTGGCGACGACGACGAACTCTCCCTTTGCAGGCTTTGTCGGCTCCCGTTCGCAGATCACCATGCTGGAGGGCTGAAGCGGGAACGGAAGCCACCGCGCCGCCTGCCCCACCCCGAACGCCTGATGGGTTTCCGGGTCGATGGAACGGGTTTCGTCTTCGTCGGCCGACAGGTCAGCATCCGGCCCCGAAGCGCCTTCGCTTGCGGCCGCTAAGCCAATGACGGTCACCATTGCCGTTGGCGCCGGGGCGCCGACGACCGGATCATTGGCATTGGCCGCTTTTAGCATCGAACGATTGTCCAGCATATCCAGACACCGTTCCCTGAGATCCATGAAGCGGTCGAGCATGCCATCCACCGCTTTGGCATGGAGCAGCGTCAGGCTTTCGTCGGCCTGAAAGTGGTTCGACCAATTGAGCGCTTGAGACAGAGTATCTTTGGTGGGGTCTCCATCCGGCAATAATTGCAACAACTGCCGGAAAGGCTGGGCATTCAGGACCAGGTCCGAACGCTTGGACAGGTTTCGGACCCGAGCGCAGAGCGGATCAAGGGTTGGATGGTCGTGAACCGGTTCCCCGGCTTCGGTCAATAGATCCACCAACACACGTTCCATGAACTGACGTGTTTCGCGGCAGAAAGCCTTGATTTTATCAGCGTCAGCCTTATCGACCTGCCACGACGCACGATAGGCGTTCAGCGCCAATTCATCGCGCTTGAGACCTACGCAGGCATGGATATCGCCACGCGCCACAATTTTATAGGCCTCCACCTTTTCACTCAGCGCAGCCCCCATACGGCAATCGCCCGCACGGGCAACCCTTGCGGTGAAGACGCGATCGAACGTCATGACCATCGGCCGGAAGTCGTCGGCCGTGCAGGTGACCAGGCCCTTGGCCAGAAGCGCTTGGTTGCGCTCGTCGAACAATAGCTGGGGATCATCCAGCAGCACCAGGGTCAGACCACCGCTCCGCTTCCAGACGCTTCGTAGCAAGGCGAGAACGAAGCTGAACAGCAAAGCCCTGACCTGGGAGGAATTGGCGATGTTGTTGGCGCGGCCCCTTACCCCTTCAAGCGTTGCGGGGATTTGAAGCGCGAAACCATCATGCAGGACAAGCCCAGCCTCTGGCCCCGCATGCCCCGGCGCCTGATAGAACGTGCGCCAATAACGCTCCATGTCGGCATTCAAACCGTGGAACAGGCCGGTCATCTGCACATCGACGACCTGCTTCAACGCCACCAGTTTGCCCACCGCTTGCGCGGCGGCAACGGCGTCCTCGGCGGCCTTGTTTGCTGTCGTCCAGGCGTCGTACTGGCTCCGAAGGCTTGTCAGGATCTTCTTGGCCGCGCTGACCGGGCGGTAATCATTGAGAAGGGCGCGCAGCTCGTTGATTTTTCCGGCCAAGCTGGAGACCGGAATGGTCTCCAGTCCAACACCATAGGCCTGATTGACCAGCTTGGCGCGAGCGTCCCGGGTCGATAGCGCCCAATCCCGAAGGTCCAGCAAGCCGGTAAGAACCTCGCCCGCCGTTTCCACCCGTGTTCCTGCGAAAATCGGATCGAGCGGCGGGCGCACCGAGACAGGGCATGCGGGCAGCGCAGCAGCATCGGCTTCGAAGTCCTTGTCAGCCAGAGCCCACAGGTGTTTCAGGGCAGGGAACCCAACCAAAGCCGCACCCACATTCGCCACGACCGATGCCGCCCAGGCGGCTGGTGACGGAGAGCCAGGTAGCTTTCCCCAAAGCTTCACGCAGGATGTAACTGCTTCCGGCAGACCATCCCGCAGATCGGTCCGCGCGGCCTCGATGAATTGATCCAGCGTGAACCTCAGATCATCGGTCTCTTCCGCCCCCGCCGCGATGGCCACCGCCACCGGCATCCCAAGAACGTCGTCCAATACGCTGTCGTCAAGGCTCCGAAGACAGGTCGGGCAATCGGCGGGCGGGATTGCTTGCTCGTCCTCCTTCAAGCCGGCGGCGATGCGGGCATGATGCCGCCGGCGCCGCGTCTTGAGTTCGTCGGCGTTAAGGGCGGCGAAATCGTTCGCGCGCTTGACCACCCGATCAAGAAGCTCGCCGACCACCCGAACATCTTCCTCGGACAAAGCCGCTGCGGCAGCCGCCAGTGCCGCCAGGCCCGCTGAATTCAGCGTTTGGTCGGTCAGCAAGCTGGTGGCCTTGATCAAGTCATCGTCCAAGCCATCCAGCTCGACCTTGTTCTCTTCGATCCCAGCAGCAGTGGCGACGGCGACACGGACCTTGGAGGCGCGGCCGTCCAGATCCTTTTCAAGCTCCGTCAGTTTGCCCCGGCAAGCACTCCCGTCCCCCACGGGCACCGATGGCATGGGTGGCGACACGGCGTCCTTGAAGGATTCGGCGAGAATGTCAATCTGCTGCTGGAACGTTTTCTCCGCGGCCTTCGCCAATTCCCGCTGGCTCTTGGCGTAGTTGGTGCCGACGTAATCCTTCACCTTGGGCGCGGTCACCTCGGCCAACGCCGCCACTTCCCGCAAGCCAGTCAGCGCGCGGATGCCATCAGCCAAAGGCTCCCGCTTCCCCAATTCCAGATGGGCTAGGCGGGCCATATGCAGGGCGCTCAATTCGACCGCCAGAGCCGACACACCCAGCGCGGCGGAGAACTCTCCAACCACCGGCAGATCGTCCGCTTCCAGGACCGTGGAAAAACCGGTCTTCACCTGTTTGACCCGGCGACAAACCGTGCGTTTCGTGCCGTCATCCGCCTTGAAAACGGCGGTGACCGAGGTCACTACCGATGGCAGCCCCTTGGCCTGGCGGGCTTGCCATTGGGGCTGGGTCGGCATGGGCACCACACTGGGCAAAGGCGCCTTCGAACCGTCGTCAAACTCGTAGGTGTTGACTTGCCCAGCGTCGGCGAAATGCTGGAATTCGGGCGTGCTCGCCACCTTGCCGGTCAACAGGAAAGTCAGAACGCGCGCCAGCGAGCTCTTGCCAGCGCCGTTCGGTCCCTGCGCCAGGAAGAGCGGGCGGGAGATATCCAGCGAGATATCGGGGGCATCGGAACCATCGGCCAAGCAGAACGGCTGAAGCCCGCCGAATTGCCGGACGGTAAGGGACACCAGCGACCACAGCCTTTTATCTCCCGCCATGGTGCTCACCGCCGGCTTGGCTGGAAGCGAGCCCTTTTCCATCCAAGTCACGAGGCCCGCCATGTCCCCGCTTCCTCGCGTGGGGGCGTTCTCCAGATAGCGCTTCCCGACCGGATCGCCAAGAAACCAAGACAACGCCTTGCGTGCCGTTTCATCCTCGATGGTAAAGGCCGTGCCGTCGGCCAGTTCCAGGGTCTCGCCACAGGCCAGCATGGCCAGAAGGTCATCTCGGGTCAGATCCGAGGCGGGAATAAGCTTCTTTTCGTCGCCGGAGGTCATGATCAGCCGCCCGCCTTTTTCAGTTGGCGGATTGCATATAGCAGCACGCCGACGACCGCCACGGTGGCAGCGCCGGAGAACTTCCAGAACCAAGTATTGGCATTATAAATTTGATCCTGATCCGCGCCATAGATGCTGCTGATGGCGGATACCGGCACGAAGATGGCCGCAAGGATGGTGAGGTTGCGGACCAGGCCTGTTTCCTGACGCTCAAGCTCCAGCCGGGTGAGTTGGTCGGCAGCCTGAAGTTCGTCTTCCACATCCTTGAAGGTTTCGGGGATTCGGTTCACCTCGCGCAAAAACTCGTACACCCGATTGCCCATGGGGTAGCTGGAGATGCGGTGAGCGAGAAATTCGCGGCGAAAACGAGTAAATGCCCGGCGCAATACACGGTCGTCTTCAGCCCCGCCCATGAAGCGATCCAGGTAGGACGTGATGCTAATGCGCTGATACAGCACCGAGGCGATGATCGGCACGTAATAGCGGCGGGTATTCTCCGGCTGCCCCCCGCGCGCCTCGCCGCCGTAAACCATGACCATCCGGTTCCGCCACTCGTGAAGGCGCCAGTTCTCCCATTCCTGGACAAACTGCCCTGCGATTGCCCTCCGAATGTTTTCACTCGGCCCGTACTGCTCTATCTCGTCCTCAACACCGAGGCATATATGCGTAATGAGAGAAGTAAGCTCCGGCGCAGACCAGTTGGGAACATCCTGGCGCCGCAGCAGGGTCAGCGTGGGCGCCACGTTCCCAAACCAATGCAGCGCCCCGTTGACACGGCGGACGTCTTGCTGGTGGCTGACCCCCAGCAAATGGGCCATGACCCAATCCCGCAAGGTTCCCACATCGCCTCCCCCTGCACGCCATGTGGCAAGCCAGTGCCCTTCGTCCTTCGGCAACCATTCGGAAGCCGTCTTGGAAACCCAGCGCACATCCGCATCGTTAAGCGGCCGGCACGCGGCAAGGTGGATGACCAGCATCGCCGTTTCCGGAAACTTGAAGATGTCCACCCATGCGACCTCGGCCACGGGGATTCCATCTTTTCCGGGTAGCCGCGGCGTTTCGTCAGACGTCTCGAGCGGGAATGTCCATCGCTTCGAGGCCCAATGGTCCGAAGCGGTCGGCATGTACCAGTTTCGCGCGCTGGGGATGAAAAATTCGCTGTCGTCAGGCAGGTGGTTGCGCCGGTCGTGGCTAAGCCTGCTGACCCAGGCACGCCAACCGAGCACCTTCATACGCTCGTAATCGTCTTCTGTCAGACAAACAGGCACCAACACGTATGACGACCATGTGTCCACGCTACACCCTCAGAAGGCATCTTTCGTAAAAGCTGCCAAATTTTACGCTGCTCGGCAACACGGCCATCTCCTGAAAATGTTCCTCTGTCGGATAGAACACGGCGAGATTGACGACACGAATCTCTTAGGATACGCATACTCAGAAGAGTTTCCTCTTTTGCGAGCACACAGCAATGCCGAGCTTGAACTGGATCGGAAAGGACCGCGTGGTCGCTCACCACCACGACGTCCCGTTCAAGGCGCTTGAAAAGCGCTATGAATTTTGCTCGGCAACTACCCCCCCCCCCCCCCGCAAAATTCTCACACCAAGTCAACAGAAAATCGCATCATCAATGGCGATAATTTGGAGGCGCTGAAGGCGCTTCTCCCTGAATTCGAAGGCCGTATCGACTGCATTTACATCGACCCGCCCTACAACACCGGGAACGAGAACTGGGTCTACAACGACGCGGTCAACGACCCACGCATCCTGCGCTGGCTGAATAAGGTGGTCGGCAAGGAAGGCGAGGATTTCAGCCGCCACGACAAGTGGCTGTGCATGATGTATCCGCGGCTGAAGCTGCTGCATCGGTTATTGGCTGACGAAGGTTCGGTTTTCGTCAGTATCGACGACTCAGAAGCCCACCATCTTCGATTGCTCTTGGATGAGATATTCGGGGCAAAAAATTTCATTGCCACAGTGGTTTGGCAGCGGCGCACATCTCCAGATGCCCGCGTCAATCTCGGGGCGGCCCACGACTATATCCTCGCCTACGCGAAAGACATCAACCGGTGTCGGCTGAACCGACTGGACACGTCGTCGATCAATGCCGAGGCATTTAAGAACCCTGACAATGACCCGCGGGGACCATGGGTTTCCACCGATTTCACCGCTCAGGGATACCGCCCCAATCAGATGTACACCATCGTGACGCCCGGGGGAGCCAGCTATGAGCCTCCTCCGAAACGGTGCTGGGGACGCGTAGAGCCTGAATATCAGCGTCTCCTGAGTGAAGGCCGCATGTGGTTCGGCAACGACGGCAACGCCAGACCGCGCATTAAGACTTATTTGTCGGAAACAGAAGGCAAGCGCGCTTGGACGTGGTGGGCCAACGACGAAGTCGGCCACAATCAGGAGTCCAAGAAGGAGATATTCGCCATCCTGGGCGAAGAACGGCACTTCGACACGCCGAAACCTGAACGCCTCATTCGGCGCATCGTTCAAATCGCGGCCCCCAGAAATGGCTTAGTTCTCGATTCCTATGCGGGATCGGGAACCACCGCCCACGCAGTCCTGGAGGCCAACCGGCTCGACAACGGCAACCGCCGTTTCATCCTGGTCGAGATGATGGATTACGCCGAGAGCATCACCGCCGAGCGGGTGCGCCGGGTGATGGACGGTTATGGCGAGGGCGACAAGCGGGTACCGGGATTGGGCGGCGGCTTCGCCTTCTATGCCGTCGGCCAGCACGCTTTGTTCGACGACGACGGCCACCTGAATCCGGCGGTGGACATGGACACCATGCGCCGTTACCTAGCCTATACCGAGGGGCTGCCCGCCGAGGCCATGGTCGGGTGCGACAATTCCATCAACGCCGCCTACGTGGGCAGCCATGACGGCCGGGCGCTGCTGTTTCATTACCAGCCCCATGCCGGCACCACCCTGGATTACGACTTCCTGGCGGGACTGAATTTCGACGCGGCGACCCGGCCCGAGCGGCTGGTGGTCTATGCCGATTACTGCACGCTGGGCGAGGACTTCCTGGCGCGTGCCCGCATCGTCTTCAAGAAGATCCCGCGCGATCTGACCCGCCTCTAAGGAGCCCCGGTATGGACCTCAAGCCCCATCAGGATGGCGTGCTGGCCGATCTGCGCGCCTTCCTGTCCCATTTGAACGGCGGCGGCCTCACCTCGGCCTTTCGCGCCCATTGGCTGGCAAAGAGCGCCGGCGGCATGCCGGCCTATCGCAACACCCTGCCCGGCGTGCCCCATGTCTGCGTCAAGGTGCCGACCGGCGGCGGCAAGACCCTGATCGCGGCGGCGGCGCTGCAGCCTCTGTTCGCCTGGGCCTGCCCGGAAATCCGACTGCGGCCGCGCGTGGTCGTATGGCTGGCGCCGTCCCTGACCATCGTCGAGCAAACCCTGCGTGCGCTGAAGGACCCCGCCCATCCCTATCGCCGCCGTCTGGCCCAGGATTTTTCCGGCCGCATTGCCGTCCACGACAAGGAAAGCCTGTTGCAGGGCGCGGGGTTGGCGCCGGATTCCCTGCGTGAGCAATTGACCGTGGTGGTGCTGTCCTACGATTCTCTGCGCACTGCCAACAAGGACAACCGACGCCTTCATACCGAAAATGGCCGTCTATTCGCCTTCACCGGGTTTCCCGAATTGGATATGGGCGACAAGGGCGCTCCCTCCGTCATCGACCTGCTGCGCGCCTGCGCCCCGGTGGTGGTAGTGGATGAGAGCCAAAACGCCACATCGAAGCTCAGCCGCGAGATGCTCGCCGACCTTGGCCCCAGCTTCGTGCTGGACCTGACCGCCACGCCGCGCAAGGACGCCAACATTATCTCGTTCGTGAACGCCCTGGCACTGCGCGATGCCGGCATGGTCAAGCTGCCGGTGATCGTGCGCAACCGACCGGACAAGGAGACCGTCTATCAGGATGCAGTCGACCTGCAACGCCGGCTGGAGGCCGAGGCCAACGCGGAGGAAACCCGCTGCGGCCGCTATCTGCGCCCCATCGTGCTGTTCCAGGCGGAAAGCAAAATCGGGATCGATACCCATCAGCGGGTGCGCAAGACGCTGGAGCAGATGGGCATCGCCGCCGACCACATCGCCATCAAGACCGCCGAGTTGGACGAGATCAAGGGCCACGACCTGTTGGCCCGCGACTGCCCCATCCGTTTCATCATCACCGTCAACGCCCTGAAGGAAGGCTGGGACTGTCCCTTCGCCTATGTGCTGGCATCCCTGGCCGACCGCCAATCACCGGTCGAGGTGGAGCAGATCCTGGGCCGCGTCCTGCGGCAGCCCCAGGCCCGGCCATTCGCCAGCCGGCTGCTCAATTGCTCCTATGTGCTGACCGCCTCGGCCCAGTTCCACCGCACCCTGGGCAACATCGTCGATGGCCTGAAGCACGCCGGCTTCAGCGAGCGCGACTACCGCGTGATAGAGGAAGAAGCCGCGCCCTCGCCGCAGGCCGGCGAGACCTTGTTCAAGCCCGCACCGCCGCCGCCCGCCCAATCGGCTGAAGCCGGCGACGATTGGGCGGATGCCGCCGCCCGCCAGTCGGAAGAATTCGAGCATCTGGCGGCGGCCAGCCGCGAACAAAACCTGCAAGCCCCCGAGGTGGAAGCCGCCATGAACCGCAAGCCCATGCGCGCCTCGCTGCGGGAGGCGGCGACGGCACTGCACCTGCCGCAATTCTTCCTGACCATCCCGCCCATCGGCTTCCTGCCCGACAGTACCGAGGTGCTGCTGGAGCGCGAGAACCTGCTCAAGGATTTCCGGCTGCTGACCTGCAGTTCCGCCATCAGCTTCGAATCGCTGGAAGACCCCATCATCGAAGTGGATGTGGAGGAATCCGGCCGCCCCAGCGTGCGCACCCTGGACACCCGGCGCGAGCAGCAGGTGGCCGCGTTGATCCACGGCCTGTCACGCGAGTCGCAAATTCAGCAGATGGCCGTCCGACTGTATCAATTGATCGGCCGCATGCCACCCATCGCCGACCAGGACATCCGCAAATACATCCTGCGCATCCTGGAGGCCATGCCCGACGCGACCCTGCACGACAGCATCGCGCGGCCCCGCGCCTATGCCAAACGCATCCAGGAGAAGATCCGCGCACTGGAGCAGACCCATGCCGGCGAGCAGTTTCAAGTTCTGCTGCGCACCGGCAAGGTGATTGCCAAACCCAGCTATCGCCTGTCCACCACCATCACCCCGACCGCCACGGCGACGCCCTATGAACGCCGCCTTTACGAAGAGGAATGGAGCGTCAACGGCTTCGAGGATCTTGCCATCCGCACCATCTGCGGCCTGGACAACCTGCTGTTCTGGCACCGCAACCCGGTGCGCAGCGGCTTTCGCATCAACGGCGCCGTCAACCACTACCCCGACTTCATCCTGCAACTACGCTCGGGCCGGGTGGTGGTGCTGGAAACCAAGGGCGACGACCGCGACAACAGCGATTCCGCCACCAAACTGGCCCTGGGCCGCGACTGGGCAGCCAAGGCCGGGGAAATGTTCCACTACTTCATGGTCTTCGAAACCCGCGACCTGCCGGGGGCGTCACGGCTGGACGATTTCGTGCGGGACCTGCGCGGGATGTGACAGGTCAGCCGGGCATCGGAACGCCGCCTGCAGCAACGGATGATCCGTCCCGACCCAGCTAAACCTTCAGTCTGGCCGCTTCCTCGCATTAGCCGCTCCGTGCCGCATGGCGGTAAAGAGCACGCAGGAATGGAGTGTCCTCCTGTCCATGGTGGGAAGGCCGTAAATGTCATGTGGGACAACTCCATCCTGACACTCAGATGCCAAACCTAACGTCGCTATGACGCTTTCCGTGCCGGGCTGCGAACGTCGAAGGGGAGTTCTATTTGAGAGGTTGCCTTCCGAGGCTTCTCTCGGCGCTCGTCGGCGCGCTCCTGCAGGACAAGCCTCCAGATGTCGTAGGTTTCCCGAACCATGGCCTTCAGCTGATCCTGCGAGAACAGCTCGGTCCCCGTGTCGAAATACGGCTGGACATGGCGCCGGCCGTCGATCGGGGGAGAGAGTCGGAGTATGGCCATGTAGGCGTCGTAGAAGTCTACGTCCAACTGGCGCACCCGCAAATCCATAACCGAAAATACGAACTGCATCCCGATTTCAGTCAGACCGCCCGAAACCCTCGGATCAAGGAACGGCACAACGGTGACCCCACCGATGTCCAAGACCATGTTGGACCAGTACGAAAGGCCGCCCCGACCAAGCGACATTCGGGTGAACTGATTGGCGACACCGTGGATTGAGTGTGCCGACGCATACGCGTGAAGACCCTCGGCCGCGCAAAGGTTCGCGCCTTCCTCTGAGGCGTTGGCCGATAAATTTCTTATTTTGGCGTCGATGCACGGCCAGGGGGTGCGGGCAAGCGAAATGTGTCTGTTCGGCTGCACGCCAAAGATATCGAACAGCGTCCTTCGGACAGGCCTAAACGTGTGTGGAGGAACGAATACCTTCAGCCGCCTCAGCGCCTCCCACTTCATTTCCGTGGGCAGGGGGCAGATACACGCCAAGTCTATCTCATGAATACGGTCTGTCCTCACGCGGGCATTTCCCCCTAGATGCCAACCCCACCTGCACCTTGTGATACTTGTACCGATCCAGAATCAGATCGTCAGGAATGATCATCCCTAATACCACACCTGTTCTCGCTTCGTCCACCACCGCCTCCCAGGGCGAGCGAGGAACCACGCACAATTCAACCAGGTGTTCGACAGGCATCGAACTATAGGTGAGAGCTACCTGCCGGATGATCTGTGCCAGATCATCCGAGATGGAGCACGAAATCGCTGATGGGACATGTGTCAGCGGATGTCGCTTGAGCGCTCGGAATGTTATGGGGCGATGCGCCGCGAGTTTGAAGGCGGCGTGAGCCGCAGGATGGACCGGCCCGTGGCGCCAAGCCTCGAAGTACCCATAGACCAGCGGCTGCCCTGTGCGAGCCAGAGAAAGGCCGTGCGCCAAGTAGAGCAACCTCTGCAGGGCGACGTTCGTGACGGCGCGGTCCGGAACATGGTCCAGAATCATATTGCAAACGCCGCGAGGATCGAGGCGCTCATCCGCCCGGCGCTCCCGCCTTGAAAGCCCTTCCGGTGATATCTGACTGACGATCATTCGGCGCTCCCGCCCGATAGCCTATTGAAAGGCGCGGCACATCAGGGCATGATCACCTAATAATTCATTTAAGTCAATGCGCCATGCCCACACCCACGCTGAGTTCTTTGTCGCAATCCGAGCTCACCCTCCCCGAGCTGATCGACCATGCAATAGATAGTGGCTGGACCCTCACGGGATTGGCCAGGGCATCCGGTGTGTCCCAACCGCATATCACCAAGCTCCGGCAGGGCGAGGTGTCCGAACAGTCCCGCCAAGGGCTCAAACTGAAGAATTTCCTGGAGAACCAGAAGGAACGCGGTTGGCATGTCGCTGGCGCTGCGCTGGGGCGGGTACTGGAGAGGCACCCGGCGCGGCACCGCGAGATAATTCGCTTCATTCAGCAGCTAGACGCGCTACTGTCTGGCCCACCAACTGTTGATCCGACCTCAAAGGCCCGGCGCGGCCGCAGGCCTAAGCCACGCCCGAGAAAGAGGGCGGTGACTGAATCTGCACCAGCTCAGTAAATGGGAACGCGCCCGCGGCCGCTGACGGATGGCAGGAGAATGGGCCGAAGGGCGGCCAGTGCGACAGCGAAGTTTCTGAACACCATCGCTGATTTGACATGCGCGAGTGAGTGTCTTGCACCGCTCGTAGGCGGAAGGCGCCCCCAGCGCTAGCCTAAGCCACCAAGCGATTGATCAACCGCTCCGTCCACACGCTCAGCATCTCGTCTGGGGTGCGCTCCCCCTGTCGGCGCAACACCTTCTTCTGCCGCCTACAGGTTACGAACGAAGGGAGGTTGCCCTCGCCCTTGCGGTCCCATATCCCTCTGTTGTCCACGAGGGCGTCGAGCAGGGTCTTGATGTGGCCTTCCATCTCGGAGAACGCGCACTCGGCGGCGTATCGCAACATCATGGCAGCCAATCCCCTCAGGCCAGTGTGGTCCACGTCTATTAGAACCGCTGGCGGCCGGTCGGGGAACTGGAACAGAGCGACAAGGCAGGCCCGGCGACCACGGCCGGTCTCGGAAAACTCACGACCTTTCTTCAGGAAAAAATGAGACATGGAAATTTGGATATGCGGGCGCAGAACGGCGATCCGGCGCACGACGGCGGCCAGCCAGGCGGTTTCCCCAAGGTAATCGTCTGCACGTTCCATATGCTTGAAGTCAATGGGCGGCAGTCCGTCTTGCAACGCCTCCGGATTGAGACTTACCGGAAACCGGACTGGAGCCGTTGACGCTGTTCGGCATTTGGCAGCGCCATCATGGGTAGCCTGGGCAGATGTATCCCTGGCAGCAACGAGTTTGGGCACTTTCACGCGGTCCACCGGAATGTCGCGGTCGAAGGTGCTGAAGCGCTCCACCAGCGGCAAGGCCTTTTGATGCTGGTTGCGGCGACTGCCAAGCCGCGGATCAATCTCCGGTGTCCCCTCGCCGGTCGCTGACGCATCTGCCTTGGTGGTGCGCTTGTGGGTGCGCCCGGCATCATCAGCGCTGCCATCATGCACGATATGCCGGTCGGCGGGATGGGAATAGGTCAGCCTGCCGCATGGCAATGAACGGCCAAAAAGCTTTTCGATTTCCAGGACCAGATATTGCTTCCCCAGCTTCACGCCCCGAAAGTCGATGTGGGTGCTGATGGGCGGTGGCTCCAGCGAGACATAGGGGCGATGCAGGCTGCGACGGCGCACACTGTCCCAGCAGCGTCGACCATCGGGATGAATGGCCAGCCAGGCGAATTCCTGCGCCTCCAGCTTTCCCAGGCACTTCAGCGGCATGTTCTCGGTGAAATCGATATGCAGGTCCGTGTAAAGACCCGGCATGACCGGCACCGCCAGGTGGCCCAGCCCGACCGTGTCCATGATCGCCCAGGCAAGGCGCTTATTGAGAAGGAACAGGTGGCGGACCAGTTCTATTGTGGGGATCAGGCAAACCGCGTCGCCGACGAGGTAGCGCAGCACCCGCTGCTTCCAGCCCCAGTGCCGATCAAAGAAGTACAACGAGGGCGGCACATTGGCAGCATCTTCCTCGATCCCCTTCGAGAGGTCTGGGATATCGAATTGCAGGGGAACACCCGTCGCCACCGTGGACAGCACCTCGCCGCCGGAGACCACATGGCCGGGCGTCAGCACCGGCAACAGGCCGATAGGGAGCCAATCATCACGCAGCGTCTTGGAGCGCAGGCGGCGGCTGATCACACGCACCTGCCAGCCCATATCGGCGGCGTTGCGGAAGCCGCCCAGCCAGCGTAGTTCCAGATCCTCTGGCTCCTCCTCCCATGGTTTGAAGCGGATCATAGCCCCTCGTACGCTTCCAGTGCGGCTTCGACCTGGGACGACGCCTGTTCCGGCAGACCGGCCAGACGCCGCAATCGCCAAGGCTTCAGCGGCAGGTTCCGACGTCTCAACTCTTCCGCCGCCCAGACGATTCGCCGCAGACGAAACTGCTCGACGCTTTCGGCCTCCTCCGCCAAAGCACAGGCGGTCATCGGCAATTTGGATAACCGCGAAGCCAGCCAATCCCGCCGACCGAACTGACGCTGCAATACCGTCGCCGAGGCCCTGATGGGCGGCGAGAGCGTTTTGATGCGCTCGGACTCCGCCCGGAGCGCCCCGCACAATTGACCATCAAGCCCCGGCCAATCCCTCCTGGGCACCGGGTCTGGCGGGGGCGGCTGGGGGCAAGCAGCCCTGGGTGATCGTGGAACGTGCGGGCGAGATTTCAGCGGCGCCCAGGGCGCGTCCAGGCCAAGGCGTTCCGCATGACGGCGAATAGTTCCGGGATCCACGCCCAAGGCCCTGGCCGTCGCCCGCAGCCCGGCACCTTCGGCAACCAGTTGCCGCAGGCGTTGCCGGAACAACGGCCCCAGATCGAGGATGCGCGGCTTGCTGCCTGGAACGGCGGCGAGACTGAACACGTAGCCGCAGGAACAGGAAAACTGGCCAATGAGCTTGCCTTCCTCCTGATGGGTTCCGGCCAGTTGGACCACCGGCTGCCCATAATGCTCGGACAAGGGGTTGCGACAGGGCCAGGGGCCGAGGCCGAAGGGCGCGTTTTCCGCCACAGGTGCATGGGCGTCGAGGAACAGGCCCAGCAGAACATGCTCAAGCGGGTGGAAGGCCTTGCGGTGCTTGCGCGCCATGGCGGCCAGCCAGTTTTCAGTGCCACCCATCTCCGGTTCGCCAGACCACGAGGCGAAGTCCGCGCTCAGCCGCCGCTGGTCAATGCGGTCATCGCCCTTGCCGAACCCGCGCTGGCGCAGTTCGTTGTGATAGTGCGCGCCCCATTCACGGAGCGACATTGGCGCCGGCGGGGACCGCAACAGCCGGGCGCATCGTTTCACCACCATCCATGGGATCGAGACATCATCCTGAACGTCTGACGACACCTTGGGGCAGTTATCCTCGTCAGCCGCGATAAAGCTGTGCTGCCCGATGGTGCCCGGACAAACGGTGCTGTCCTGCAGGCGCACACCATGGTCTGGACAAACCGCTACACCGGGCAACTGGTGATCCCGGCGCCAATAGAGTTCGCCGTACAGGTTCAGCATGTCGGAACGGCATGCCGGACAATAGCGCAAGCCCGTCGCCCCCTGCACCCGACTGGCCGCCAAGCCAAGCCGCACGGTGACCCATTCGGCATGGCCGAGGAACAGGGCATCGCGGACTGCCAGCCGCACGTCCGCAGGCTGGAAGGCCGTCAGGTATGGGTAGAGGGTGAAATCCGCCAGCAGACGCCCCGGCGTCAATTCCCGGTGTGGCGGCAGCCGTTCGCTCAGCGCCTGGAGATGGCCCTGGAGCAGCACGCCAGCCCGCACTGAGCGGTTACCGAACAGCACATCCAGTGTCCGCTTGGGGCTGGTTTCCCCCACATGGCGATGAAAGCGTGCCAGAAGGCTGTACAGCAGTTCATCGGGATAGCCGGGCGGGAAATAGGGCAGCATGGCCGCACCTATCCGGCCAAGTCCTGGAGCGGATCGCGGACGTATCCAGCCTCCTTCAACGCCTCATAGGGCGAACGTTCAGCGGCGAGACTGGCTTGCACGATGCCGTGGACGGAATGGGGATCGACCTCCGGCTTGTTGACTTTCTTGCGTTTCGGCATGGCCGACTTCTTCCCGGCCTTGAGCTGCGCCAAAGCCGCCCCCAGGAGGTCGAATTCGTCGGCGCCGTCCTGTTGTGCACGGGCCAGCAGGACTTCGACGAGATCGTCGGCAATGCCCATGGCGGCCAGCGCTTGGCGGGGCGAGACTTGGGGCGCCTCTGCCGCCGGCGGTTCCTCGCTAGCGGGCATGGGCGGAGCGTAATCCGCGAACACCTGCTGAACGTGCTTCTGAAGTGGCCTAAGGTCGTCGTATTTTGCTAACGCCCGCTCGTCACCGCGCTTCAAGGCATTGAGCATGGGAGCGATCAGCTTGAAATCCTGCGCCACGACCTGAAGCAATAGCTCGCGGTCAAGGCGTTCGGGGCGGCGTCGCACCGCCCGCAGGCGGATGGCACGCAATTGGGCCAGCATGAAGAGCTTCACCACCACATCGATGATGCCCTGGCTTTCTTCGTACAGAACCTGCCGCAGGTCGTCGGTTAGGGGCGTGAATTCCTGGGTCCATTGGTACCGCCACATGGCATCGACAAAATGGTCCCAGGTCCGATCAGGCTTCAGATTATTCCAAACATGGCTCCCCAAGCCGCTGGCCCGACGCGCCTGCCGGAAATTCCCCTGGAGGACGGCCATTGCGCCATGTGTGCCCACGGTAAGTACGGGAATGCCGATGGTGTTGACCAAAGTGACCAGAAAATTCAGCAGGAGGTCCGGGCCAGCACCACGTGTCTGATTGAGATGCTGAATTTCATCGATGACCAGCACGCCGATGGCATGAAGATTGGCAACCTGGTACATGTGGCGGATCATTTCATCCAGACCACGGCGCGGACCGGCAAACTCCCGGATGTAATCGGTCCCCAACAGGTTATCGATGGCCTGGAAGAAGCTGATGCACAACTGCTTTGGCGAACCCTGGAGGGGGCAATCCAGCTTCAGCCAGACGATCTGGTAAAAGCTGTACGGTTCCTCGTGGTAAATAATCTTCGGGTAAAGGTTCAGGAGACGCTCAACCGTCCTGCTCTTGCCCATGCCAGAACAGCCAACCAAGGCCATGCTGGAGGCGGTTGAAGGCGATCGTTGGCGCCCCAAGAGCAAATCCTTGTGGACTATCCGATCATGGCCGTCCTGAAGGCGCTGAAAATACGTCTTATCAAGCGGGTTCCGACTGACATAGCCCTGCCGGATCAGAACGGACAGCGCCATTTCCAGCTTCAGATGCTGCTCCAGCGGCAGGAAATAGTTGTTCAGGCGTTGAATGCAGTGCACCCGCAATTCATCGGGGAAGCTGCGCTCCCGTTCATGAAATGCCGGTGGCGCGTTGAGCGCCTTCAACGCCTCGGCCATGGACAGAATCGGCGGCAGACTGGCGATGAAAGGGTTGCCGCTGTATTCGGGTAACTGCTGATCCTGGGGCTCATTTGTCGTCATCGCCGTCCTCCCCCAAGCTGCGCAGGATCTCGGTGATGTCGGGTTCGCTGGTGTCGTCGGCCCGGTTTCCTGGGAACGGCAGCACCGTGGCCGATGGCTGTTCCGGCTTGGCGAAGCGGAAGGCTTCTTCCGGCCGGTTTGCCGCCTTTTCCGCCGCACGGTTCTTACGAACGCCCTTGGTGCGCTGGCTGTCGCTCTCGGTATTGAAGGCCCGTGCCGCCTGGGTTTTCTTATCAGCCCTGTCGATCACCTCTTGAATGGCGTCGTTGAGGCTGAACTGACCGCTCAGTTGATTGGGGTGGCTGGCCGCCACCTGGCGGCGGTCTTCCTTGCGCAACTGGTCGATTTCCCACAGGGATTTGCCGCGATAATCGGCGCTTGAATCCGTCAAGGCGCAGGGAATGAAGCGGACGCGCTCCCCCTCTTCCTGTACGTAGATGTCGTCCATCAGACGCGGATCATAGGAAACGCGAACTTTCCAAGTGCCCTTCTGGCGGGCGCGTTCGAACCAATGTTCCTCCAGCGCCTTGGCACAGCTGTAGAAGCCGCCCCAGAAGCGAATGCCCTTGGCCGTCACCGTGGCTTCGTCACTGGGCATCAGGGCCAGCCGGACGATCTCGGATGGAAAGGACCGCAGGAAACCGCTGCGATTGACGATGCCCCAGTGCCACAGTTCGATGGGCACTGGCGGGGCCTCGTCGGCGATCATTTCCGGAGTCCGCCGGTACTCCTTCAGGACGTGATGGTTGTTGTAGTAGAGGACGCAACGGATGAAGATTTCCGTGAAATCGGCCAGATCCAGCTTGCCGTCCAGCCGGTAATCGCGTGCGCCGCGTTCACCGAAGTCGGGGGCGACATAGCCAGGGACATAGGCTTTGAACTTCGCCGGGATCATGTTGAAGCGCTGCTCGACGATCCCCTTCCAGTCGGCCCGATACGGGGCGGCGTTTTCCACGTTGACCCGCAAGGTCTTGATCAGCGTTTCCACCATGGCCCCGGCCATTTCGCCACGGTCGCCGAGCAACCTGTCGGGCATGGCCTCGCACGGCCAGTCGGCGTCCTCGATCTCGATCCCGAAGCGACGACAGTACTCGACCTTGGGCTCGGCGGCATTGGCCAAGGCCATCATCGCCCCCACCCAGGACGGCCCTTCCAGGCCGATATACAGCCCGGCAATCATCCGGCTGAACACGTCGATGACGATGTAGACCACCGGGCGGCCGACGATCTTGTTGGGATCGAAGCGGGACACCAGGTAGACGTCGCCGATGGTGGCGTCGATCTGATAGCGAAAGCCGGGACCGACGGTTTCCGCCGTGGACGAACCGAGGATGGCCCGCATGTCCTTGTCGTAGACGCGGGGTGTCCGGCGGATGCGTTCGTTGTGGAAGATGTCGTTGTCTTTTTCGTACCAGTAGCGGAACTGCCGCAGGGTGGGAAACGGCGGCCGGGCCACGTATTCGAATCGGCCAGTGCGCTCGTTCAGCACCCGCTCGGAATAATGATGCTTGACGATTTTCTCATGGCACTCACGCAAATCGAGCTGCTTGTTGCGTTTGTAGGCCATGATCGAGGACAGGAAGAGTTGCCTTGTATCGGCATCGATGACGGCGCTGTAGGTGTTGCCTTCGGCGCCGCTCCGCCGTCTGTCCGGGGAAATGCTCTTCTCGCGGCCACGGGCACCGCTTCGGGTGTAATCGGGCAGCAAGGCATTGGGCACCATTCCTCGCTGCCAATAGCGCCGCAACAGCCGGTACACGGTCTGTTTGGTCGCCTTGCCGGCATCGACCAGAGCGGCGACGGCTTCTCCGCGCACCCTGGTCTTGAAGATATCCGGCATGTTCAGGGCAAGCGGCTGGATCAGGTCCCAGGCCCGATCCCGCCGTTCCTTGTGGCTATCGGGCAATCCCGCATCCATGAGCGGCGCCAACCACTGGTCGTCGGGGAAAAGGGCGGCCTCGTCGTGAGCCATCAATTCCTGGAGTTCCAGCGCCCCGCGAAACTCGGGGAAGGCGGCCTGAGAGCGCACGTCGATGACGTAATATCCCCGCCCCAACGGATCGACCCACAGGACGCGAAAGATAACGCCTTCCGACTTGATCTCGACCAGTTGGTTGGTCAGCAGTTCGGTCATCCCAGCCTCCCCAGTTGGGATGCCGGCGACGCGGCACGGAAGTTTTCCACCGGAGAGGCTTCGCCCTGCGGCTCGGACATGTCGCAGAGCAGCCGCTTGCAGGCGATCAGGTGGCGCACCAACAACAGCGCCGTCCCCAGCGGCATGGCCAGACGATCATCCAGCGCCTGACAGGCTTGTTTCAGCGAGACACCACGCCATGACGCGATCTCGTTCAGGACCAGGGCGGCTTTTTCAGCGTAGAAACCAGGGCGTGGTTGTCTGAGATCGTCCACATAGACGTAGTTGTGAACCCAGGCGATGTTCCCGGCCAGAGCCTTGGGAATTTCTTCGCGGGTCACGATGCCCCAGGGAACGCCCCGCGCCAGCCAATACAGCCGCTCAAGTTCCAGCAACTCGGCCTTGCGCTTTTCGGACAATGCCTCGACGGGTTTGACGGCATAGGCCATACGCCGATGCTCACCGTCCACGACGAAGTCCACGAGAAAGTCCGTGGTCTGGACCAACGGCACCCGTGTGTGGCTATCGACCGGATAGCGGATTCCCGCCCGGTCGGCGATGGCTTGGGCTTCTTCGCGATCCAGCGGGAATTGCTCGCGGATATCGGTGACCGCGTCGTGCCAGTCGAGCAGGTAGAAAAGACTGACCTCGATGTCGGAGAGGAAATGATGAACCCGGCCGGTCTTGATGCCTCGCAGGCGGTGCGAGCGGCCCAAGGAAGGGACATCGTAGATTTTGAGCCAGGGTTTGTAATCGGCGCCGAAGCCTGCCCCGCGACCTTCCTTCAGGTAGCGGGCGATCAACGCCTCATCCACGGAATATTTCCGTCGCGCCATGGGCGCACCTCTGGCCTGTCGGCCCATCCACGGGAAAGCCTACGCCCGTGGAGAGCCTCAGGACAAGGTGATTCAGTATGAAACTATTTCGTCCGGTATGAGACTATTTCGTCGAGTATGAAACTATTTCGTCACCGCACAACCTGTGCGGTGATCCTTGGCGCCTTATTCCACGGTCACCGACTTGGCCAGATTGCGCGGCTGGTCGACGTCGGTGCCCTTGGCGATGGCGACGTGGTAGGCCAGTAGCTGTACCGGGATGGCGTAAAGGATCGGCGCGACGAAGGGATCGACCTGCGGCAGCTCAACCGTCGCCAGCGCCTTGGTCGCCAGACGGTCGATGCCTTGCTTGTCCGACAGGAACACCACCTTGCCGCCCCGCGCCACCACTTCCTGGACGTTCGAGGCGGTCTTCTCGTAAAGCTCGTCGGTGGGGCAGACGACGATGATCGGCACATGGTCGTCGATCAGCGCGATGGGGCCGTGCTTCAACTCGCCCGAGGCATAACCCTCGGCGTGGATGTAGCTGACTTCCTTGAGCTTGAGCGCCCCCTCAAGAGCGATGGGATAGCCGGTGCCGCGGCCCAGATAGATGACGTCGCGAGCCGGGGCGATGGTCTCGGCGATCTCGCGCAGACGGTGTTCCTGACGCAGGACAGCCGAGACGTTGGCCGGAACTTCGGCCAAAGCCTGGCACAGCCGGGCTTCTTCGGCGGCATCCATCTTTCCCTTGGCCCGCGCCATGGACACGGCGATGCCGGCCAGCACCACCAGTTGGGTGGTGAACGCCTTGGTCGAGGCGACGCCGATCTCGGGTCCCGCCTGGGTCAGCAGCGCCACCTCGGATTCGCGGGCGATGGTGCTTTCGGCGACGTTGACCAGGGCCAGAGTGTGCTGGCCGTGCGCCTTGCAATAGCGCAGCGCCGCCAGGGTGTCGGCGGTTTCACCCGATTGCGAGATGAAGATGGCCAGACCGCCGGGGCTGAGCACCGGTTCGCGATAGCGGAATTCCGAGGCGATCTCGACCTCGACCGCGACGCGGGCCAGCTTTTCGATCCAATAGCGCGCCACCGAACCGGCGTAGAACGAGGTGCCGCAGGCGACGATGGTTACCTTGGAGACCGCGCCCAGGTCGAACGGCACCGCCGGCAGGGTCAGCGTGCGGGTCGCCGGATTCAACATGGTGTTCAGCGTGTCGCCGATCACCTGAGGCTGTTCGAAGATTTCCTTGACCATGAAATGGCGGTGCTGACCCTTGCCGATCAGCGCCCCCGACAATTGGGTCAGCCGCACCTCGCGCTCGACCGCCTTGCCGTCGCGGTCGAACACCTGCACCGAATCCGGGCGGATCACCGCCCAATCGCCATCGGCGAGATAGCTGATCTTTTGGGTGAGCGGCGCCAGGGCCAGGGCGTCGGAGCCCAGGAACATCTCGCCATCGCCGTAACCCAGCGCCAGCGGGCTGCCCTCGCGCGCGGCGATCAGCAGATCGTCATGGCCGGCGAAGATGATGCCCAGGGCGAAGGCGCCGTGCAGACGCTTGAGCGCGGCGGCGGTCGCCTCCTCAGGTAGCTTGCCTTGAGCCAGATGGAAGTCGATGAGCTGGGCCACAACCTCGGTGTCGGTGTCGCTTTCGAAGACTTGGCCGGCGGCGACCAGTTCGGCCTTGAGCTCGGAATAGTTCTCGATGATGCCGTTGTGCACCACCGCGACACGAGCGGTGGCATGCGGATGGGCGTTGCACTCGTTCGGCACGCCGTGGGTCGCCCAGCGGGTGTGGCCGATGCCCAGATGGCCCGCCAGCGGCTTGGTTTTCAGCAGGTTTTCCAGGTTGACCAGCTTGCCTTCGGCCCGGCGGCGGTCAATGTGGCCGCCGACCAAGGTGGCGATGCCGGCCGAATCGTAACCGCGATATTCCAGCCGACGCAGTCCCTCGACCAGCGAGGACGCGACGTCGCCCTTGCCGATGATGCCGACGATGCCGCACATGTGCGTTTGCTCCCGTTACTTGCCGTTGGGTTTGTCGGCGCGCTTCTTGTCGCGGAAGCGGTCGGCCCAGCCCGAAAGTTCCATCTGGTTGGCGCGGGTCACCGCCAGCGCGCCGGGACTGACGTCGCGGGTCACCACCGACCCGGCGCCGACGATGGCTCCGGCGCCGATCTTGATCGGCGCCACCAGCGACGAATTGGAACCGATGAAGGCGCCGGCACCGATATCGGTGAACGACTTATTGAAGCCGTCGTAATTGCAGGTGATAGTCCCCGCGCCCACATTGGCGCCGGCCCCGACACGGGCGTCGCCCACATAGGTCAGGTGGTTGACCTTGGCGCCGTCTTCCAGCACCGCCTTCTTGATCTCGACGAAATTGCCCACATGGCACCTAGCCCCCACCTCGGCGCCGGGACGCAGACGGGCATAGGGACCGACATCGGCGCCGTCGGCGATCGAGCATTGCTCGAAATGACAGAAACCCTTGATGACCACGCCATCGCCGACCGTGACGCCGGGACCGAACACCACATGCGGCCACACCACCACGTCGCGGCCCAGCTTGGTGTCCCAGGCAAACCACACGCTGGCCGGATCGATCAGGGTGGCGCCGTCTTCCATGGCGCGGTCACGCAGACGGGCCTGGGCAACGGCTTCGGCATCCGCCAGTTCGACACGGGAATTGACGCCCAGCAACTCCTCTTCCTCGCCCAGCACGAAGGAACAGGTGGCGCCGTCGGCACGGGCCAGAGACACCAGATCGGTCAGGTAATACTCGCCCTTGGCGTTGTCGTTGCCGATCCGCTCGACCAGCCCCCATAGGCGGTTGCCGTCGATGGCCATGACGCCGGAGTTGCACAGCGGAATCTCGCGCTGGTCGTGGTTGGCGTCCTTCCATTCGACAATGGCCTTGAGCCCTTCGGCGCCGACCACCAGACGGCCGTAATGACCCGCATCCCGAGGCTTGAAACCCAGCACCACCACCGCCGGGTCCTTGGGGCCGCGCCGTTCGGCCAGCATGCGCTCCAGCGTCTCGCGGGTGATCAGCGGGGTGTCGCCGTAAAGCACCAGAACGTCGCCGGTGAAATCGGCCAGCGCCTCTCGCGCCTGCCTTACCGCGTGCCCGGTTCCCTGGCGTTCGCCCTGCACCACCGTCTTGGCGGGGGCCACCGCCTCGGCCACCTGATCCATGCCGGGCCCGACCACCACCACCACGCGGTCGGGATTGAGGCCCGAAATGGTATCCATCAAATGGCTGACCATGGGACGGCCGGCCAAGGGATGCATGACCTTGGGCAGGTCGGATTTCATGCGGGTGCCCATGCCGGCGGCGAGAACGATGATCGCGAGCTGAGAAGAGGCCATGCCGAAAGGTCATACCCAAGCGGTTGCGGTAGCGGCGGGAAGGTGCCACAAAGGCGGCTTGTGAGCCAGTCAATCTTTGTTGCGGAAGGTTTCAATGCATCAGGCCAGGCGCGCCGTTTTGTTCGACCTTGACGGCACATTGATTCACTCGTTGCCCGACCTGACGGCGGCGCTCAACCGCATCCTCGCCGAAGAGGGGCGCGCGGCCGTCACCGAAGCCGATGTCGGCCCCATGGTCGGCGACGGCGCCCATACCCTGGTCGAGCGCGCCTTCGCCGCGCGGGGTGGCCTGCCCGGCCCGGTGGAACCGCTGCTGAAGCGCTTCCTCGATTTCTACGAAGCCAACGCCACCGTGCTGACCCGGCCCTTTCCCCAGGTGGTGGACACCCTGATCCGTCTGAAGCAGCACGGCGTCGCCTTGGCGGTATGCACCAACAAGCCCACCGCCGCCACCCGCGAGATTCTGCGGGCGCTGGACCTCGAACAATATTTCGCGGTGGTGGTGGGGGGCGACGACACCCCGGCGCTGAAACCCAACCCGGTCCATGTGGACACCGTGCTCGACCGCTTGGGCGTCGCACGCGAGGCGGCGGTGTTCGTCGGCGATTCCGTCAACGACGTGTTGGCCGCCAAGGGCGCCGGCCTGCCTTGCATCGTCGTCAGCTTCGGCTATTCACGCACCCCGGCCAGCGAATTGGGGGCCAATCTGGTGGTGGACGAATTCCGTTATGTGGGCGACGCGGTGATCGGGCGGGACTGAACGGCCCCGGCGGCCACCAGGCCCGGCCGTCGTTCCACGATGAACCCGTCGTAAAGGCGGCGCGTCTCCGCCAGGTTCTCGGCCTGGCCCTCGAGCCAGCGGCCCCCCCGGCGCAACCGTTTGCCCCGCCCGCTCAGGATCGTCCACACCGCCATCGGCACGTCGGCGGCGCCGGCGGCCTCGACCGCCAGGAACAGACGGTCGAGGAAGTCCACCACCACCGCCGTCCCCCATTCCGGCGCAGCCAATTGCCGGATCGCCGGCGCCCCCCGGTTGGCGGCCAGAATGGCGGCGTTCAGCCGTGCGCACCGCGTGCTGTCGCCCGCTTCCAGCGACGGCGCCGCCAAACCAAGCCCCACCAGCGCCAGCACCGCCTCGACCACCGTTTCGAAATCGCCGGGCAGGTCGGACAGCGAACATGGCCCCGCCGCCAGCGCCTCGGCCAACGGACGATAGATCGCGCGCGGAAAATCCTGGACGCCACCCGGCGCGGTAACGGTATCGGGAATGTCGGACACCGGCACGGTCAGCACGAAACGCAGCATTTCCAACCCGGCGCGCCGTTCGCCGGCCCCCAGACGACGCGGCGCCTTGACGAACAGGTCGCGACGGAAACGGCGGGCGGTCAACACGTCGCGCAGGGTTTCATCGCCATCGGGCAGGGGCAGATGCGCGGGCGCCACCTGCCAATGGTCCAGATGGTCGAGCAGCGTGCTCGACGCGCAAAACGACAAACCCGCCCTGGCCATGTCACGGGCCACCTGGGCCGAGGTGAACGGCGTCCAGGCGCGGTTCAGGTATTCGTGGGCGATGTAACCGTCGGATTTGGCTTGCAACGCCTCGACCAAGGCAGCGGCCGAGGGATTGTCGGCGAAATAGCCGCCCTGGTCGGCCAAGCGGCGCAACCGCGTCAGGGCATGGTCGATGCGCTGGGACAACGTCCCCTGGGCGTTTTCCACCGCATCCATCAACAATGCCCGCACCGGCATGTCCGGCCCCCAGCCGGGCAGGCAATTGTAACTGACGTACAAGACCCCACCGGGCCGCAGCCGGCGGGCGGCGATGTCTTGCAAGGTGGCGCGAACCCCGGCGTCCACCCAGGTCCATACCCCGTGCAGGACGATGGCATCCAAATCGGCCCCGCCCTGGCGGCGGGCGAAGTCGGCGAAGCTTTCACAACGAAGGTCGAGGTTGTCGGCACCCGCCGCCGCCGCCAAAGCCTTGGCCCCGTCGATATGGCGCGGCAACAGGTCGATGGCGGTGAACCGTGCCTGGGGATGCAGCGCCGCCAGCACCATGCTGGTCAACCCCTGGCCGCAGCCCAACTCGGCATAGGAAAAACCGTCTCCGGCGACAAAGGGGGAAGCATGGCCCCGTGCCAGCAAGGCGAAGGCCATGTGGGCCGGCGCCATCTCGGGATAAAAGGCATGGGTGTACTCGGTGTCGATCACCGCCTGGTGCCACATGGTCAGCCCCGCCCCGGTACGGCACGCGACGCCAGGAATACCCCCAACGCAGCCACCACCACCGACGGACCCGACGGCGTGTCGAACCGCCACGACGCCCCCAGCCCCAACACCACCGCCGCCGCCCCCACCAGCACGGCCAACGCCGCCATCTGTTCCGGGGTGCGGGCGAAACGGCGGGCGGTGGCGGCGGGAACCACCAGCAAGGCGGTGACCAGCAAGATGCCCACAACCTTCATGGCGGCGGCAACCACCAACGCCACCAGCACCATCAGGCCCAGCCGGGCGCGCTCCACCGCGTGCCCCTCGACGGCGGCCAGATCCTCGTCGATGGTGATGGCCACCAGCGACCGCCACAACACCGCCAATGCCGCCAGCAACACCGCGCCACCGCCCCACATCACCGCCACGTCGAACCAGTCGAGCGACAAGATGTCGCCCAACAGCCAGCCCATGACGTTGATCCGGGCATCCTGCATCAGCGACAGCACCACCAATCCAAGAGCCAACGCACCGTGGGACAGGATGCCGAGAACGGTGTCGGACGCCAGGTCGCGGCGACGCTGCATCAACCCGACGGCAAGCGCCAAGGTCAGCGACAGGGCGGCGATGCCGATGCCGAAATCCAGATCCAGCAACGCCCCCAGCACCACCCCCAAAAGCGCGGCATGGGCCAAGGTGTCGCCGAAATAGGCCATGCGCCGCCACACCACGAAACAGCCGAACGGCCCGGCCACCACGGCCAAGGCCAGACCGCCAGCCAGGGCACGGGCAAGAAACTCATCCATGATGGGAACATCCTGGTCCGTGTCCGTGTTCCGTCCCGCCCACCGAACCGTCGGCCAGATGCTGGTGATCGTGGACGTGGGTATAGACCGCCAGACTGTTGGCGACACGGGCACCGAACAGCGCCAGATATTCCGGGTGACGGCTGACAGCTTCGGGATGGCCGGCGCAACAGACATGGCGGTTCAGGCACACCACCTCGTCGGTGGCGGCCATCACCACATGCAGATCATGGCTGACCATCAACACGCCGGTTCCCTGGGTGCGGGCGAAATCGGCGATCAAATCGTAGATTTCCGCCTGTCCGGCCATGTCGACGCCGCCCACCGGCTCGTCCAGCACCAGCAGACGCGGCCGGCGCAGCACGGCACGAGCCAACATCACCCGCTGCAACTCGCCCCCCGACAATTGCACCACCTGACGGCCCAACACATGGCCGGCGCCGACCCGTTCCAGCGCGGCTTCCTGTTCCGGGCGCGAGGCACGGGGCGCGGCCATGGACAGGAAACGGCGGACCGAAAGCGGCAGGGTCGGCTCGACGTTCAGACTTTGCGGCACATAGCCGACCACCATCCCCTCGGCCCGCGTCACCTTGCCGGAATCGGGGGCAAGCAATCCCAACGCCACCTTGACCAAGGTGGACTTGCCGGCGCCGTTGGGGCCGACAATGGTGACGATGCGGCCCGGCCGCACCGCCAGCGACACGCCGGACAACACGGTTTGACCGCCACGCACCAGCGACGCACCCTCAATGGACACCAGCGCCGGGGCGGTCATGCCAAGCCCCCCTGGGCCCGACAGGCCGGACAAATTCCGTCCACCTCGACCGTCTGGCGGCTGACGGCGAAGCCCAGCCTGGCGGCGGCGGCGGCGATGACGCTGTCGATGGCCGGATCGTCCAGTTCGACCGCCGTGCCGCATCGTTCGCACAACAGGAACTGGCCGGCATGGGGCACCCCCGGACGGCTGCAACCGGTATAGGCGTTCAACCGTTCGATCCGATGGATCAGACCATGGGCCAACAGGAAATCCAGCGCGCGGTAAACGGTGGGCGGCGCGGCGCAGAAGCCTTCGCGCCCCAGCATGTCCAACAGGGCATAGGCCCCCACCGGAGCATGCCCCTGTTGCCACACCAATTCGAGCACGCGGCGACGCACATCGGTCAGACGCGCCCCGCGACGGCGACATTCCGCCTCGGCCGCGTCCAGGGCGTGGCTTACGCAGGCATGGTGGTCATGGTCGGCGGATGGAAACGCGGTCGGCATGCTTGGCAGGTCCGAAATGTTATATTATAACGTTGCTTCTTGACCCGCATCATGACATGGAGCCCTGACATGGGGAAGCCCCTCGCCCCGTTGCTGTCCCGCACCGCGTTCGCGGTCGCCGCCCTTTGCGCCACCGTGTCCCCGGCATGGGCCGAGACACCCAAGGTGGTCGCCTCGATCCAGCCATTGCATTCACTGGTGGCGTCGGTGATGAAAGGAGTCGGCGAACCGGGATTGATCGTCTCTGGCCCCCAATCCGGGCACACCTATACCCTGAAGCCGTCGGACGCCCGCGCCCTCAAGGCGGCGCAACT
The DNA here is from genome assembly GCF_011022235.1 of Magnetospirillum aberrantis SpK. Lineage (GTDB taxonomy): Bacteria > Pseudomonadota > Alphaproteobacteria > Rhodospirillales > Magnetospirillaceae > Magnetospirillum > Magnetospirillum aberrantis. The sequence continues at coordinate 110,600 of NZ_JAAIYP010000036.1, forward strand.
GGTCGTACTGGTGGACGACAACTTCGAAACCTTCCTGGCCAAACCGCTGAAGAGCCGCAAGGACAGTCTGGACGTCATCGCCATGGCCGACCTGCCGGGCGCGGTCAGCCTTGCCACCCGCAAGGGCGGAGCGTGGGAGGAAGACACGGACGACGACCACGGTGACGATGATCACGACCATGAGCACGAGCATGAACATCATGGCCACAGCCATGGCCCGATCGACGGCCATGTCTGGTTGGATCCGACCAACGCCCGCCTGCTGGTGGTTGCCGTCGCCGACCGGCTGAGCGAGGTGGATGCCGCCCATGCCGATGTCTACCAAGGCAACGCCAAGGCGACCATCGCCCGTCTTGACGCGCTGGATGCCGAGATCAAGGCCAAGCTGGCGCCGGTGACGCACAAGCCGTTCGTGGTCTTTCACGACGCCTACCAGTATTTCGAGAAGCGTTACGGCCTGAGTGCCGCCGGTTCGGTCACCGTCGATCCCGACCGTCCGCCATCGGCGCGCCGTCTGGCCGAACTGCGCGACCGCCTGCGCGCCGCCGGGGCCGCCTGTGTGTTCCGCGAACCGCAATTCCCCGCCCCGGTGGTCAAGACCCTGGCCGATTCCGCCGGTGCCCGCCAAGGCGTGCTCGATCCCCTGGGGGCCGACATCGCCGCCGGTCCTGACCAGTATTTCACCCTGATGGGCCGCATGGCCGACAATCTGGTGTCGTGCCTGGGCACGCCCGGATGAATGTTCTATAGAGTAAGGACGTTTCAAAGCGGAGCCCAGGTCATGACCGACGCCCAGGCGGCGCTTGCCGCCATTTCCTTCAATGCCGACGGGCTTGTTCCCGCCATCGCCCAGCAATTCGACACCGGCGAGGTGCTGATGATGGCGTGGATGAACCGCGAGGCGGTAGCCGAGACGCTGGCGACCGGGCGGGTGTGCTATTACTCCCGCTCACGCAAGGGATTGTGGCGCAAGGGCGAGACCTCGGGCCAGCAACAACACCTGAAAGAGTTCCTGATCGATTGTGACGGCGACACCATCTTGGTCAAAGTGGACCAGGACGGGGTCGCCTGTCACACCGGCCGCCGCACCTGTTTCTACACCGCCGCCCGCCCCGAAGGGCTGGTCGAGGTCGCGACGGTCCAGGTCGATCCCAAGGATTTGTACGGAAAATGAGCGATTCCCTTCCCGTCACCGTGTTGACCGGCTTTCTTGGCTCGGGCAAGACCACGCTTTTGAACCATCTGCTCTCCCATCCCGACATGGGCGAGACGGCGGTGCTGATCAACGAGTTCGGCGCCGTCGGCCTGGACCATCTGTTGGTCCAGCATGTGGCCGAAGACATCGTGCTGCTGCAATCGGGGTGCCTGTGCTGCACCGTGCGCGGCGACATGGTCAACGCCCTGCGCGACCTGTTCCTGAAGCGGGTCAAGGGCGAGGTGCCGGAATTCACCCGCGTGGTCATCGAAACCACCGGTCTGGCCGATCCTGCGCCGATCATCCACACGTTGATGACCGACCCGCTGTTGTCCAGCCGCTATCGCCTGGACGGCATCGTCACCACCATCGACGCGGCCAACGGTGCGGCCACCCTGGACAACCACGACGAGGCGGTCAAGCAAGCCGCGATGGCCGACCGTTTGCTGCTGACCAAGACCGACATCGCCGACTATACCGCGGTCGAGGTGCTGCACGCCCGGTTGCGCGGCTTGAATCCCGCCGCCCCGCTGATCCGGGTGGTGAACGGCGCGGTCGAACCCAAGGACATCCTGGACGCCGGCCTGTTCAACGACACCGACAAGATTCCCGACGTGCACAAATGGCTGAATGCCGAAGCCTATGCCGACCTGCGACGCGAACGCGACCGCAAGATGGGGCTTGATCCCGACGACCATAGCCACCACCACCACGACATCAACCGCCACGATTCCCGCGTTCAGGCCTTTGTCTTCACCCGCGACGAAGCCGTCAGTTGGCCGGCCCTGGCCTTCGCCCTGGAGTTGTTGATCTCCCAACGCGGCGAGAACCTGTTGCGCATCAAGGGCATCGTCAACGCCCGGGAAAGCGCCCAGCCTTTGGCCATCCACGGCGTGCAGCACGTCTTCCATCCGCCGGCACCGTTGCCCGGCTGGCCCGACGACGATCACAGCACCCGCATCGTCTTCATCACCCGCGACCTCGACCGCGCGGTGATCGGCGAAATGCTGGACGGCGTCTTGGGAATCGCCGACGAAAAGGGCCTCTGAAAAAACTGCGAACCAATCTTAGAATGTTTTGACAAAGACAGCGCTGGCCGCTATGATCGGCTCCAGATGTTGACCTTACCCCTAAGGTCAGCCTCCCTCTCTAAGATCGATACACCTCCCGACCGCTCGCCTCCCCCCCTTGGCGAGCGGTCACTTTTTTGTATGCATTACCAATAAATGCGCTTCATTGACATTATTTCGCGCTGAGGTTTAGTATCATTCATCAAAACGAGAATCGAGGATGGGGGGCACGATGACGGTGATGGAATCTCGCTGTCTTACCTCGCAAGTGGAAGAAAGCGAAAGCGACACCGAAAGCGCCCACGATCAGGTGGTGGCCATGCTGCGTTGCGCGGGACAATTGGGCTGCGCCCAGGCGGTCACCTGTTCCGACGACGCCATGCAGCGCTTGCGCCGGCTGATCGGCCGCCCTGTTTCCAAAATATGACAGAACAGGGATAATACTTTTCAACTATTGATGAGGGACCCCGTACCATCCTATTGAAAAGGGGGACCGGTTCCGCCGGATTTCCGCGTTTTCTCGGGGGAGGAAAACCGAATGTCGCGCCGGGTCGTCGCAGCGATTGTCGCCATGCTGACGTGGATCGTTGCGACCGTGCCGGCCCACGCCGCGACGGAATTGATCCTGTGGCACGCCATGCCCGGCAAGCTGGGACGATGGATCGAGGATCTGGCCCAAGGCTTCAATGCCCGTCAAACCGATTATGTGGTCGTGCCGGTTTATAAGGGCAGCTATCCCGACACCATGGAAGCTGGACTTGCCGCCGCCCGTGCCGGCAAGCCGCCGCACATGCTTCAGGTGTTCGAGGTCGGGACCGCCACCATGATGGCGGCAAAGGGGGTGATCCGCCCGGTGCACCAGGTGATGGAGACGCTGGAACATCCGTTCGACGAACATGCCTACATGCCGGCGGTGACCCTTTACTACTCGAGCCAGGACGGCCACCTGCTGTCCATGCCGCTGAACAGTTCGACCCCGGTTCTGTTCTATGACCGCGCGGCTTTCGCCCGTGTCGGCCTTGATCCCGACAACCCGCCCAAGACATGGCCCGAATTGGAACAGGCCGCCCGCACCTTGATGAAGGCCGGCGCCACCTGCGGCTTCACCAGCCAATGGCAGTCATGGATACAGCTAGAGAACCTGTCGGCGTGGCACGACATTCCGTTTGCCAGCAAACAGAACGGTATCGCCGGCTATGATATCGAACTCAAATTCAACAGCCCGTTCCACGTCCAGCACATCGAACGGCTAGCGGCGTGGGCCCGCGAGCGCATCTTCGTTCCCCAGGGCCACCGCGACGAGGCGTTGGCTAAGTTCACCAGCGGCGAATGCTTCATGCTGTTCGCCAGTTCGGCCACCTTCGCCGAACTGAAAGGGGGCACGCCCGAGGATTTCGGCATCGGCATGTTGCCCTATTGGCCGGAAATCAAGTGGGCTCCGCGCAATTCGATCATCGGCGGCGCGACCCTGTGGGTGATGAACGGACACGCCGAGGGCGATTACAAGGGCATCGCCCGCTTCTTCGAATATCTGTCCGAACCCGAGGTCCAGGCGGCCTCGCACCAGCGCACCGGCTACCTTCCCATCACCCGCGAGGCCTATTCCCTGTCGCGGCGCCAGGGCTTCTACAAGACCAGCCCCGACAGCGAGATCGCCATCAAACAGATCACCCTGCATCGCCCCACCGAACATTCCCGCGGCGTGCGGCTGGGCGACTTCACCAAAATCCGCGACGTCATCGACGAGGAACTGGATTCCGTCTGGGCGGGACGCAAGGACGCCCGCACCGCCCTTGACGACGCGGTACGGCGCGGCAACGAGATCCTGCGCCAGTTCAACCGGCGACAGAAATAGCCACGGCCATCACGCCAGGAACAGCTCGACCGCCGACATGAATTCGATCGGCCGGTCGGCGTGCACCCAATGGCCCGCCCCGTCCACCGAATGGAAACGCGCCCCCGGAAACAGCGCCATGACCAGATCCTCGTGCGCCGGCAGGACATAGTCGGATTCCGAACCGTGCAGGAACAGCGCGGGACCGTCGTAATGGACGCCATCGGGAAAATGGGGAAAGGCCAGGATATCGTCCATGGCCGCCCCCAGGGTCGCCAGATTGGCCCGCCAACGATAGCCACCCGCGCCACCTTCCAGATTTTGCATCAGAAAGGCCCTGACGCGGGGATCGGGAATGGTGGCGGCCATCGCCTCCTCGACGTCGCCGCGCCGTTGCGCCGTCGCCAGGGGGGCCGCGCGCATCGCCTTGATGTAGGGGGCGAAAGTGTGGGTGTAGGAAACCGGGGCGATGTCCACCACCACCAGTTTCTCCACCAGTTCCGGTCGCGTCAGCGCCAGCGTCATCGCCGCCTTGCCGCCCATGGAATGCCCGAGCACCGCCGCCGGCCCGCCCACATGGCGTTCGATGAATGCCGCCACCTCGCGCGCCATGAACGGATAGTCCATGGTTTCGCTCCACGAACTGGCGCCATGGTTGGGCAGGTCCAGCGCCATCACCCGATGGTCGATGCCGAACCGGGCGGCGATGCCGCCCCAATTGCGCGAAGACCCCAAAAGACCATGCAGGATGATCAGCGGTTTGCCGGTGCCGGTTTCGATGACATGCAATTCCATGACGGTCCCGCGACTGGTGAAAGCGGTTATCTATCGTCCGCGCCATCTGGATACAAGACCCAGGCGCTTTTTTACGGACCGCGGACAAAAACCGGGCGGAAAATATTTTTGCATCTGGCGCGCAGGGAACGGGCGGCCGGCGCGTTCTACCATACGGGACACAGGATGTGTCCCTCAGGCACCGCAGCAGAAAGGCTCGCGCCATGATCTCCAGTCTTGGATCATATGGGGCCAGCGACGCCGCCCAATGGCGGCAGCAGATGTTCAACAAGACCGATGCCAACGGCGATTCCTCGCTCAGCAAGGACGAGTTGTTGGCGGCTCTTGAAGACGCCCCGAAAGGCAAGGACGGCGAAGATGCCTCGGCCATGGCCGAGAAAATGTTCGCCGACATGGACACCGACCAGGACGGCACCATCAGCCAGTCCGAATATTCTTCTTTCCAGCCGAAGTTCGATTCCAGCACCGCCAGCACCTTGCTGTCGGCGCAGGAAGAACCGCCGGAGCGCCCCTCGGCCGAGGACATGATGGCCGAGACCGACGCCGATGGCGACGGCGTCATCAGCAAGGACGAACTGGCCACCGTGCTGCAACAGCACGCGCAGAACGGCCAGGGCGGACCGTCCGTGGACGAGATGTTCTCGGACATGGACAGCGACGGCGACGGCTCGGTCAGCATGGAAGAGCTGACGGCTTTTGCCGACAAGGCCCCGTCCGGCCCGCCGCCGGGTGGCGCCGCTCCCACCGGTGGCGCTCAAGCCGCCGGCGGCGCCTCCTCCACGTCGGAAGAGGACGACGAGGAAGACTACGACCCGCTCGACACCAACAAGGATGGCGTGGTGTCGCTGAGCGAGCGGATGGCGGCGTCCGAGGAAAACTCGGCGACCACCGGCAAGCTCGCCAGTTCCACCCTGGCCACGTTGTTGGCCAGCGTGAACGAGGTCGCGGCCTGATCGGGCCGGCGTGGACGGGGTCCCCCACTCGTCCACGCCGAACCCCGCCCGTTCCTGCGTCTCGCCACGTAAAATATTCCAAGCCTGAACCGGGCGATTTTTCCGTAGCAACCATGTTCCGCCACGCGCGGGACCGACCAGCAACGGAAAGGCACCCGCCATGGTATCCAGCGTCACATCTTCGGGCAGTTCCATCGCCCAGATGTTGCAGATGCTCGCCCAGGCGAACAGCAGCAACAGCACAAGCAGTGCATCGTCAAGCACCGACAGCAGCCAACAGACGTCGCAGACGCAACAGCTGTTCTCGTCTCTCGACAGCGACAGCAGCGGTTCGATCAGCACATCCGAGTTTTCCTCGTTCACCAGCCGGTTCGACACCGACACCGGCTCGTCCCTGTTGTCGGCCCAGGAAACCGCCAGCAGCGACGAAGACCTGTTTTCCTCGCTCGACAGCGACGGCGACGGCGAGTTGTCGGAAAGCGAGTTGAGCGCCATGCAGCCGCCCCCACCGCCTTCGGGCGAAGGCAACGGTGACGGTGGCCTCGTGGAAGAACTGTTCAGCAGCATCGACGCCGACAGCAGCGGCAGCATCGACCTCGACGAATTGACCGCCGCCCTGGGCGACGATTCCGAAACCGACGCGGATTCGCTTTACAGCGAGCTCGATTCCGATGGCGACGGTTCGGTCAGCGAAAGCGAACTGGCCTCGGCCATGCCGCCTCCGCCACCACCGCCCGCCGCTTCCAGCGCCGACAGCAGCACGGTGGCAGCCACCACCTCGGCCGACAACACATCGACCGACAGTTCGACGACAAGCGGCTCGACAGCGGCGGCATCCTCGGGCGGCGGTTCGTCCTCGGCCAGCAGCGAAAGCTACGACCCGCTCGACACCAACCAGGACGGCACCGTGTCGCAAGAGGAACTACAGGCGGCACGCGGCCAGCAGTACCAGCCGACGCCGACCACCGGCAACTTGTCGGCCGGCACCCTGTCCAGCCTTCTGGGCGTCCAGATGGCCGCCTAAGGGGGCAGAGCAAGTTGCTCCTGCGCCTGCTCGGCGAGGGAACATGATGAACCTTGGATCGGGATGCCCATTTCGGGCATCCCGATCTAATGCCCGATGATCTGCCCCAGAAACTGGCGCGTGCGCTCGTTCCTGGGGTCGGCGAAGAATTGGGTGGGCGGCGCCGTCTCGACGATCCGGCCTTCATCCATGAACACCATGGTATCGGCCACCGCACGGGCGAACCCCATTTCATGGGTGACGCAGATCATGGTCATGCCGTCCTCGGCCAGGCCGATCATCACGTCCAGCACTTCCTTGACCATTTCGGGGTCCAAGGCCGACGTCGGCTCGTCGAACAGCATGATCGACGGTTTCATGCACAACGAGCGGGCGATGGCCACACGCTGTTGCTGGCCGCCCGACAACTGGCCGGGATATTTGTTCGCCTGCTCGGGAATGTGCACCCGCTCCAGGTAATGCATGGCCAGTTCCTCGGCCTCGGCCTTGGGAACGTGTTTCACCCACAGCGGCGCCAGCGTCAGGTTTTCCAGCACCGTCAGGTGGGGAAACAGGTTGAAGCTCTGGAACACCATGCCGACATCCTTGCGGATCGTCTCGATCGCCTTGACGTCGTCGCCCAGTTCGACGCCGCCCACGACGATGCGGCCGGCCTGATGCACCTCGAGCCGGTTGATGCAGCGGATCATGGTCGACTTGCCCGATCCCGAGGGACCGCACACCACCACCTTCTCGCCCTTGCCCACCGACAACGACAGGTCTTTCAGCACATGGAACGCCCCGTACCATTTCTGGACGTCGATCAGTTCCACCACCGGCGCCTCGGCCATTCCCCCTCCTAACGTTTCTGGCCGGTGGCGAGCTGATGCTCGAGCCACTGGCTGTATCGGGACATGAAGAAGCAAAAGGACCAATAGACCAAGGCGGCGGCCACATAGCCCTCGACGAAAAAGGGGCGCCATTCGGGATCGGCCAGCGCCGCCTTGGTGGCGGCCAACAGGTCGTAAAGCCCGACGATGGTCACCAGCGAGGTGTCCTTGAAGCAACTGATGAACTGGTTGACGATGGGCGGAATCACCAGCCGCAACGCCTGCGGCAGCACGATCAGCCGCATCTTGCGCCAATAGGACAGGCCCAGCGCGTCGGCCGCCTCTTCCTGACCACGCGGCACCGCCTGAAGACCGCCGCGCACCGCCTCGGCCAGATAGGCGGCGGTGAACAGAACCATGCCGACCAGCGCCCGCAACAGTTTGTCGATGGTGACGCCCTCGGGCAGGAACAGCGGGAACATGACGGACGCCATGAACAGCACGCTGACCAGCGGGATGCCGCGCACCAGTTCGATATAGGCGACGCTGAACGCCCGGATGACCGGCAGTTCCGAACGCCGGCCCAAGGCCAGGACGATGGACAGCGGAAAGGCCAGGGCGATGCCCAGCACCGCCAGCGCCAGAGTCAGCGGCAAACCGCCCCACATGTCGGTTTCGACGTAAGGCATGCCCAGCACGCCGCCCCACATCAACAGGGCGATGACGGCGAAACCGGCCAACCACGCCCACAACAGCCACGGCCGCCAAAAGGCGCGGACCGCGCTGGTCGCCAACAGCGTCACCAAGATGGCGGTGGCCAGCAACGGCCGCCAATGCTGGTCATAGGGATAGACGCCGAACAGCATCAGCCGGTGGCGTTCGCCGACCAGCGCCCAGCACGCCCCCTCGGCCTGACGGCAGGCGGCGCCGTCGCCGCCCCATTGGGCGTGCACCAAGGCCCAGGACAAGAACGGCGGCACCACTTCCCACAGCAACGCCAACGCCAGCAAGGTCATGACGGTGTTGGGCACCGAACCGAACAGGTTCTCGCGCGCCCAGCCCAACAGACGCGGCGGCCCCGGCGGTTGCAACGAGACGGCGCTCGGTTCCTCGACGTCGGCGGCGGCGACGCCCGTGGCGGAATGGTCGTGCGGCTGGCGGTCGATCATCGCGTCACCAGCGCCACACGCTCGTTATACCAGTTCATCAGCAGCGACAGCGCCAAACTGATGGTCAGGAACGCAGCCATCACCACGCCGACCCCTTCCACCGCCTGGCCGGTCTGGTTGATGGTGGTGTTGGCGACGCTGACCAGATCGGGATAGCCGATGGCCACCGCCAGCGACGAATTCTTGGTGAGGTTGAGGTATTGGCTGCTGAGCGGCGGAATGATCACCCGCAACGCCTGCGGCAGCACGATCAGCCGCAAGGTCTTGGCCCGCGACAACCCCAACGCCTGCGCCGCCTCGGTTTGTCCCGCCGGCACCGCCAGGATGCCCGAACGGACGATTTCGGCGATGAAGGCGGCGGTATAGACCGACAGCCCGGCCAGCAACGCGGCGAATTCCGGGCTGAGCGCGCCGCCACCGACGAAGTTGAAGCCGCGCAATTGCGGCACGTTCCACACCAGCGGCGCGCCGCCGGCCACGAACACCAGCGCGGGCAGCCCCAGCACCAGCGCGATCCCGGTCAGCACCCACGGAAACGGCCGGCCCGAACGGGCATGGCGTCCCAGCGCCCAGCGCCTGACACCCCACGCCGCCAGCAATCCCACCGCCAACGCCAAAGCCAACCATGGATAAAGCGGGTGAGATTCCGGCAGCGGCACCTTGAGGCCACGGTTGGACAAGAATATTCCGGGCACCGGATTGAGCGCCTGACGGGGCCCCGGCAAGGCGGTGACCAGCCCGTACCACACGAACAACTGCAACAGCAGCGGGATGTTGCGCACGCCTTCGACATAAAGCGTCGCCAGCCGCGCCACCAGCCAGTTGCCGGACAGCCGGGAGATACCCACCACCAGACCGATGACCGTGGCGGCCGCGATCCCCAGCACCGACACCTGCAAGGTGTTGAGCAACCCGACGGCCAGGGCATGCAGATAGGAATCGGCCGGGGAATAGGCGATCAGGCTTTCGCCGATGCCGAACCCGGCCTCGCGCTCCAGGAAGTCCAGCCCGGTGGCGATGCCGCGCGCCTCCAGGTTGACCAGGGTGTTGCGCACCAGATACCAGCCGACCGCCAGCACCACCAGCACCACCAGCACCTGATAGACGATGCCGCGGAAGCGGGCGCTGTTGAGCAGCGACCGCTTCACCACATGCCCTTGGCCCACCGCCACCGGATGGAACCTACTTGAACGGCGGCGGGTACATCAGCCCGCCATGGCTGTAAAGCGCGTTCAGCCCGCGTTCCACCTTGAGCTTGGAGCCCATGCCGACGTTGCGTTCGAAGCTTTCGCCGTAATTGCCCACCTGCTTGACGATGTTGTAGGCCCATTTCTCGTCCACGCCCAGGGACTGGCCGTTGCCCGGCGTCGCGCCAAGAATGCGCTTCACCTCGGGATCGGGCGAGGTCAGCATCTGGTCGACGTTCTTCGAGGTGATGCCCTTTTCCTCGGCGGCGATCATGGCGTAGATGGACCAACGCACCAGATCCAGCCATTGGTCGTCGCCATGGCGCACCACCGGGGTCAACGGCTCGCGCGAGATCAGTTCGGGCAAGATCAGGTAATCGTCGGGATTGGCCGCTTCATTGGCCCGCACCGCCGCCAGTTGCGAGGTGTCGGATGAAAACGAGTCACAGCGTCCAGAGAAGAAGGCGCTGGTCAGTTCCTCGTTCTTTTCGATGACGACCGGCTTGTAGCTCATCTTGTTGGCGCGGAACCAGTCGGTCAAATTCTGTTCCGAGGTGGTGCCGGGCAACACGCAGATGGTGGCCCCGTCCAGTTCCTTGGCCGACTTGACCCCCAGCTTGCGCGGCACCATGAAGCCCTGACCGTCGTAATAGGTGGTGACGGCGAAGTTCAGGCCGTTGGCGGTGTCGCGCGACAGCGTCCAGGTGGTGTTGCGGGCCAGCATGTCGATTTCGCCCGATTGCAGCGCCGGAAGACGTTGCTGGGCCGACAGCGGCGTGAACTTGACCTTGCCCGCGTCGCCGAACATGGCCGCCGCCACCGCCCGACAGGCATCGACGTCCAGACCGGCCCAATTGCCCTTGTCGTCGGGGGCGGAAAATCCGTAAAGCCCAAGGTTGACGCCGCATTGGACGAACCCCTTGGCCTTGACCGCGTCGAAAGTCGCGCCGGCATGGGCCGGCAACGAAGCGGCAGACGTCAGAACGGCGGCAACCGCCAGCGTTTTGAACAAGGTCATCGAAGCACCCCCTCCGCGATTGGTTTCCCAAAAGGTATGCGCATCCCGCCCATGGGTAAAGGCAAGGAAACACCCTTTGGGTCATTATGTGCGAAGAAAAGGCAGCTTTTGCACCCCCGGCCAGCGATTTTCATGCCGCTTTCATGCCGCCCGGAAAAGCGAAAGGGCCGCGGACCGGTCAAAAAGACCCGGTCGGGCGGCCCCGTCGATTGGCGTCCCCGTCACAGGGGAAGCGAAACCTAAGGCATCGGCACGCCGATCAGGCGGCCAATGCGTCCTCGTTCTGGCGAACCAGCAATTCCACCACGGCCAATTGCCAGATGCGCGACCCCTGCGCCTTGGGATCGGCGGCGATTTCCCGCAGGGTGGCGACCGGAACGTTGCGAATCCATTCTTCGAGCATCGAAATGCGCTCCAAACCATTATTGCGCCGCAGCATACAGATAATCGTCGGCCGATTACTACAGATGACCTTGCATCGGAGCCATGTGCGGAATGCAATTCCTTGTGGTTATCCGAAAACTTCCGGTTTTTCTGATATATGCCGTCGATTGTGGTAGAACCTGCAACACGATCCCGGATTGGGGACCCGCCATGACAGTCGCGTTGTTCCTGCACGTCTTCTGCGCCGCCGTCTGGACGGGATGCGTCCTGGTGGCGCTGGTGGGGGCTCACGGCATGGTGCTAGCGGGGCGCTGACGGGAACGGTAAGGTAGCGCCACCCGCGCCCACAGACACGAGTCCCCGTCGCCATGTCCTTGTGCCCCTGTTCTTCCGGCCGTTCCCTGGTGGAATGCTGCCAACCCGTGATCGATGGCGTCCCGGCCCCCAGCGCCGAATCCCTGATGCGTGCCCGCTACACCGCTTTCGTGTCGGGCCGGATGGACTTTCTCGACCGCACCTTGGCCCCGGAAAAGCGCGACGACGTGGACCACGCCGAGGTCGAGGCCTCGGCCCGCGAGGCGCAGGGATTGGGACTCGACGTCCGCGCCAGCCAACAGGATGGCGACACCGCCACCGTCGAATACGTCGCCCGTTTCCGCCTGCACGGCCAACAGGTGGCCCACCACGAACTGGCCCGCTTTCGTCGCGAGGGCGGGGAATGGCTGTACGTGGACGGCGACGTCAACCCGAAAGCGGCGCCGCGCGTGGCCGCCAAGGTCGGACGCAACGATCCCTGTCCATGCGGATCTGGACAGAAATACAAGAAGTGCTGCGGCGCCTGATGGCGAACGAACGCCATTTCGCCTGTACCGCCTGCGGCAAATGCTGTTACGGGCTGTTGCCGCTGACCCTGGCCGACGCTTGCGCCCACGCCGACCGCTTTCCCTTGGGGGTGCTGTGGATGCCGGTACGCCCCAACCAGCGCGCCCACGCCATCACCGCCCGCATCGGAACCAGTGTGCGGCTGCGCGACCGTCGGAGCGTCGCCGTCCGTATCACCGCCGTTTCCTACGTGCCGCCATCCCTGCCCTGTCCCGCGCTGTCGCCGGATGGCAAATGCTCCATCCACGACAGCAAGCCGGCGCGGTGTCGAACCATGCCGTTCTTTCCCTATGTGGACGACGCCGAACAAGCCGCGCAACTGTTGCCGCGCAAGGGCTGGGAATGCGACGTTTCGGAAGCGGCACCAATTGTGTTGCGGGACCGGAACATTCTTGACCGTGCCGATTTCGACGCGGAACGGAACCAACTTCTTGCGCAGGCGCCGTTGCTGCGCCGCTATGCCGAAGCCACGCTGGCCGCCACACCGGGGTTGTTGGACAAATTGGGCATGGTCGCCTCGCGTCCCTTGGGCGGCGAGCTGTTGCTGGGCATGAGCACCTTGCTGCCCCATTGGCCCGACATCGACGCCCAGGACTTCGCCCGCCGCCAGCAAAAGGTGCTGGGCGACTTTTCCTCACTGGTCGGCGACGACGCGACGGTGTCGGAATTCGCCCACCGCTATCGCCAATGGGGGCGCGAGATGGGCCGCATCCTCTGATATCGCCCGGCAAATGAATTGATACCGCCGGGCGGTATCATTATTGGGCGCGGCGGTGGCCGGCTTCGGCCATGAGGTGCGCTTGCTGCCACCAGAGCCAGGTCGTACTTGTTCTTGTTGGCCCAGCGACGCGATGGTCACCATCTCCAGTTCCGTCTGTTGGGGCGTCGGTTTCCTGAGCATGCCCCATTGCACAAAAGCCCCCGCCAAGGGCGAGGGCTTTGTCGGCAATCTGAGGGGGCTTGCGCCCCCTTTCCCCGTCCTCAGGCGCCGGACAGACGCTGAAGGGCCTCTTGCAACTTTTCTTTTGCCGCCGACCATTCGGCCCGCCGCTCGCGGTTCTCCTCGACCACTTCTGGGGCCGCCTTGGCGACGAAATCGGGATTGGCGAACTTCTTGTCCACCTTGGCGATTTCGTTTTCGACGCGGGCGATTTCCTTTTCCAGGCGGACACGTTCCTTGTCGATGTCGATGACCCCGGCCAACGGCATGACCAGCGTCGCCTCGTCCACCACCATCTGGGCGGCCCCGTGCGAGAACGCCTGGGCGACGCGGTCGGCGCCGGCATGGGGTTCGAACGCCGCCAGACGGGCCAGACGCACGATCAGGTCGGCATGGGTCTTGGCCCAACCGGCACGGCCGCCATCCAGACCCGAGACCAGCAAATCCACCTGGGCGCCGGCCGGCACGTTCATCTCGGACCGCACGCCGCGCACGGTGGAGATGACGCGCACCACCCAATCCATTTCCTCTTCGGCGGTGGAATCGTGCAGACCGTCGAATTTGGGCCAGTCCCGCAGCATCAACTGGTCGGAACGGCCGCCCATCTGCGCCCACAATTCTTCGGTGATGAAGGGCATGAAGGGATGCAGGACGTGCAGGATCATGTCCAGCACCCAGGCGGCGGTGGCCCGCGTCTCGGCCTTGGCTGCCTCGTCCGAACCCGAGAAGATGGGCTTGGCGAATTCCAGATACCAGTCGCAGAAAGTCCCCCAGACGAACTGATAGGTCGCGCCGGCGGCGGCGTCGAAGCGATAGCCGTCCAACGCGGCGGCCACCTTGTCCGCGGTCTCGGCGGTCTTGCCGACAATCCAGCGGTTGACCGTTTCCTTGACCGCCTTGGGGTCGAAGCCGGCGACCGGGGCGCATTCGTTCATCTGACAGAAACGCGCCGCGTTCCACAGCTTGGTGGCGAAGTTGCGATAGCCCTCGACCCGGCCTTCCGCCAGCTTGATGTCGCGCCCCTGGGCGGCCAGCGCCGCCAGAGTGAAACGCACGGCGTCGGTGCCGTATTTGTCCATCAACACCAAGGGGTCGATGACGTTGCCCTTGGACTTCGACATCTTCTGGCCCTTCTCGTCACGAACCAGGGCATGGATGTAGATGTCCTTGAACGGCACCTCGCCCATGAAATGGATGCCCATCATCATCATGCGGGCGACCCAGAAGAAGATGATGTCGAAGCCGGTCACCAGGACGTCGGTGGTGTAATAACGGGCCAGTTCCGGGGTCTGTTCCGGCCAGCCCAGGGTCGAGAACGGCCACAGCGCCGACGAGAACCAAGTGTCGAGAACGTCGGTGTCACGGGTCAGCTCGACCGTCTTGCCGTAATGGGCGGCGGCGGCGGCGGCGGCCTCGGCCTCTGTCTTCTCGACGAACACGGCACCGTCGGGACCGTACCATGCCGGCACCTGATGCCCCCACCAGATCTGGCGTGAGACGCACCACGGCTGGATGTTGCGCATCCACTCGTAATAGGTGTTTTCCCAATGCTTGGGAGTGAACTTGGTCTTTCCGGTCTCGACCGCCTCCAGGGCCGGCTTGGCCAGGGTCGGCGCGTCCACGTACCACTGGTCGGTCAACCACGGCTCGATCACCACGCCGGAACGGTCGCCATAGGGCACCATGTGCACGTGGTTCTCGATCTTGTCGAGCAGCCCCAGTTCCTCGATGACGGCGACAATCTTCTTACGCGCTTCGTAACGGTCAAGTCCCAGATACTCGGCCGGCACGTCGCCGGTGATCTTGGCGTCGCGGTCCAGGACATTGATCTGCGGCAGGTTATGGCGCTTGCCGACCTCGAAATCGTTGAAATCGTGGGCCGGAGTGATCTTGACCGCGCCGGTGCCCTTGGTCGGGTCGGAATATTCGTCGGCGACGATGGGGATCAGGCGGCCGACGATGGGCAGGCGCACCATCTTGCCCACCAGATGGGTATAACGTTCGTCTTCGGGATGAACCGCGACGGCGCTGTCGCCCAGCATGGTTTCGGGACGGGTGGTGGCGACGGTGATGAAGGTGTCGGCCATCCCCTCGACCGGATACTTGAAGTGCCACATGTGGCCCTTCACCTCGCGCTGCTCCACCTCAAGGTCCGAGATGGCGGTGTGCAGCTTGGGGTCCCAATTGACCAGCCGCTTGTCGCGATAAAGCAACCCCTGCTTATAAAGGGTGACGAACACCTCACGCACGGCGGCCGACAGGCCCTCGTCCATGGTGAAGCGTTCCTTGGCCCAGTCGGGCGAAGCTCCCAGACGGCGAAGCTGACGGGTGATGGTGCCACCCGATTCCGCCTTCCATTCCCACACGCGCTCGATGAACTTGTCGCGGCCCAGATCATGGCGGGTGATCTTCTGCGCCTCGAGCTGACGCTCCACCACCATCTGGGTGGCGATGCCGGCATGGTCGGTGCCCGGTTGCCACAGGGCGTCGCGACCGATCATGCGATGATAACGGATCAACACGTCCTGAAGCGTGAAGGTCAGCGCGTGGCCCATGTGCAGGCTGCCGGTCACGTTCGGCGGCGGCATCATGATGGTGTAGGGGACCTTGTCGGAATCGGTGTGGGCGGCGAACGCCCCCGATTGCTCCCAACGCTCGTAGTGCTTCGGCTCAACTTCGGACGGGCGATACGTCTTGTCCAGCATGACCAGGCTATTCCTGTTGCTTTTGTGTCGATGTCTTTAGGGCTGAAACGAGAAAGGCGGCCCGGAGATACCCCCGAGCCGCCTCGAAACCCGGAACCGACAGAGACTAGTAGTTCTCTGCGCGGTTTACCATCTTCTCGATTTCCTTCTTGATGATGCGCTCGATCATGTACGGCAGGTTTTCGTCCAGCCATTCCTTGAGAATCGGGCGCAACAGCTCGCGGACCATGTCTTCCAGGGTGACGCCGCCATTGCCGATGCCGATAGCACGCTGGCGTACGATTTCCCGCGCCAGATCGGACAACAGCGAGGTCGAACGCTGGGCGACAGGTTCGGAAATCAACCCGTCGTCATCGACCGGAGCCATGCGGCGCGGCGGCGGCATGGGGGCCGGCGGCGGCTCGGGCTCGTAATCGTCCAGGATGTCGGGCTTGAACTGGTTGATGTCGAAAGCCGGCTCAGGCTCGTCCAACACCATGTCGTCGGTCAGTTCGAGGATGTCTTCTTCCGGTTCCGGCTCGGGCTCAGGTTCCGGCGGGGCATTGAACAGGGCGTCGATGTCGTCCTGCGGCAACGGCTCGGGTTCCGGGGCGGGAACCGGGTCCGGGGTCGCCGTGGCGAACAACGCGTCGATGTCGTCCTGGGACGACTTCACCGGCTCCGGCTCGGGTTCGGGCTCCGGCATCGGTTCGGGTTCTGGAGCCTTGGGCTTCTCCTCGGCCTCATCCTCCGACAAAATGCGGCGGATGGAGGCAAGGATGTCCTCCATTGACGGTTCCTGTTGGGCCTTGTCGTCACTCATGGCTCGACTGTCCGATGGTCCCCTGGTTCGGAAGCTGCGTTCATCATGGCGCACGCCCCCCTAAAATTCATTAACGTCCTGACCAGACCGCGAAGGGCGGGCCGGCCATCCGGCCCCCCGCCCCGTTTCGCCGTCAGTCGGTGTAACCCGGGGCCGGCTCGATACCGGTACCGATCCATTGTCCGCGCACGTCGTCATAATGACGGGTCGGATCGTAGGCCTCGACCGACAGGGCAAGCCCCTCGGCCGTCATCTGCCCAAGAGCCGACTTGACCTGGTAGGTGGCGACCATTTCGTCGTGCTGGGCACGCACCATGCTGACGCGGGCGTCGAACAATTCCTGTTCGGCGTCGAGAACGTCGAGCACGGTCCGCGAACCGACCTTGGCCTCTTCCTCGACACCGGCCAACGCCAGTTCCGAAGCCTTGATCTGGCTTTCGTAGGATTTGATGCTGGCACGCGCGGCCTGAAGGTCTTCCCAACCGCGGGTCGCGGTCTCGAGCGAATCGCGACGCGCCTGATCTGCCTCGATCCGGCGCTGGCCGTAGGTGTGCTTCTGGGCGCGAACGCGGGAATAGGTGCCGCCACCTTCGTACAGCGGAACGCTGACGTTCAGGGTCGCCTGAAGATTTTCCGTTTCCAGGCGGTTCTCACCGGCCGGGCGCGAACTGGTGTCGTGGCCGCGGGAATATTGGCCATCCACCGACACGGTCGGCAGCAACTCGCCAAACACCAGATCGATGCCTTCCTTGGCCGCCGAAGCGGTCCAGTCGGCGGCGACGACGTTGGGGTTCTTGGCCAGGGCCACGGCCTTGACCTCGTCGAACAAGGCCGGCACCGAAACCGGTTCCTGCGGCGCCTGTGGCGCCTCGGGCGCGTAGCCGACAACGTTGGTGAAGTTGGCACGGCTGTTTTGCAGCGCGCCCTCAGCGGCGACCCGATCAGCCGAGGCACGCGCCAGCCGGGCCTCGGCCTGGCTGACGTCGGTGCGGGTGATCTCGCCGACGCGGAAGCGCTCCTGCGCCGCGTCCAATTGGCGGCGCAACACCTGCTCGTTGTTGATGTTCAACTTCAGCACCGCCTCGTCCCGCACCACGTTGAGATAAGCGGTGGCGGCGTTGAGCAGAATGCTCTGCTCGGTCGCCTGCAACAAGGCGCGCTCGGCCATCACCGTCGCTTCGGCCTGCTTGGTCTGAGCCACGGTGCGGCCACCACGGTACAGCGGCTGCGACACGTTCAACGCATAATTGGACGGGCTGCGGTTGCTTTCGCGGGTATTGGCCTGGTTGCTTTCATATTTGCCGCGACCGGCATCGCCGCTCAACGTGACGGTGGGACGCCAGTTGGCGAGAGCCTGGGGCACGCCCTCGTCCGAGGCGCGCAGGCGGGCGCGCCGAGCCTGCAAGGTCGGATTGGTGTTGTAGGCGGAGACAAGCACCTCCTCCAACGTTTCGGCGCCGGCCATCGCGGGAGCAAGAAACGCCCCTCCTCCGATCAGCGCCACACCGGCCAACAAGCATGCTTTCCTCATTCCGCACCTTCCTGCAATGTTGGATCGCCCCCAATCCTCTGCGGCGAAAGATTCCCCTGGAACAATAACTTTCCTGAATGAAAGATCAAGAAATATTCCTTAACACCCCGACACGACATCTCAGCCGGCCACCTCCCTGCTTTCCTGGCGATTCCCCAGGAGTCCCGGCCTTGACCGTCGCCGGAAACGGCACGGGCCGGACGTTGATTCGCCCGGCCCGTACTGCAAGGTTATTTACGAAGTCTTAACACCCATCCTTCGGTCGTCTATGAAACACCCGAAAAGACGGTCAGAACACGAATTTGGGCTTGCTCTCGAACCCCGGCAACAGCGGCGCAGCCAAATCGAACAGCACGCGGCGACCGAAGGTGTCGCCGACACGAACCACCAAGGTCCCCTTGCCACGCCCCGGCACGGTCGAAAGCACCGAAACCAGACGGCCCCCATCCGCCAACTGACGGCAGATGCCGGCAGGAATCTCGTTCACCGCGCCGGCGAACAGAATGACGTCGTAAGGCGCCTGGGCGGCATAGCCCTGTTCCAACGGACCACGCACCACGGCGGCGTTGTCGATCCCCAGGTCGGACAGCGACTGCCCGGCCCGCGCCGCCCATTCGGCGTCGCATTCGACGGACACCACCGTTTGCGCCAGCTTGGACAGCACGGCGGCGACATAACCGGTGGCGTCGCCAATGCACAAGACCACGTCGGACGGGGTAACGCCGGCACCGATCAACAGACGCGCCACCACCAGCGGCTCGGGAAGGACACGCCCGCCACCGACATCCAGATCCTCGTCCACATAGGCACAGGCCCGCAGGGCCTTGGGAACGAACACTTCGCGCGGGATTTCGGCCAACGCCGCCGTCACCGCAGGATCGATGACCCGGTTGGTGCGAATCTGATTTTCCACCATGTTGATACGGGCGGCGGTGTAATCCATGAGTGCTCCCCTTTTTCGCACGATCGAAGCGTACAGGCGGGTCGTTCTCCCCCCTATTCGGGCGGGGCGACCGATGGTTTTATAAAGGCCCGCAAAAGCAAACTCAATGCCTCGCCCATGCCCATGGCGACAGGGCGACGTTTTTTTGCACGAAGCCCTTGACCCCCCAGAACGAGCCGCGTATAAGCACCCTCCTCACGACGGCCTCTGGCCGGTTTTGAGGGCCGGATGGCAGAGTGGTGATGCAGCGGACTGCAAATCCGCGTACGTCGGTTCAATTCCGGCTCCGGCCTCCAATCGCCCATGGCGTGTGAGCAAGTTTCCAGGTGCGCGGACCGCTGCCGCGCCCTGATCCGGAGTAGCTCAGCGGTAGAGCAGCCGGCTGTTAACCGGCTGGTCGGGGGTTCGAATCCCTCCTCCGGAGCCAACAAAAGGCCGGACCGAAAGGTCCGGCCTTTTTCGCGTCCAGCAGACGCCATATTTATTTGCATATGCAAATAAATACCCCGCCACAGATCCACATTAGACGCAAAATAATACGCACAGTCCGTTGCCGCTTTTCGCAGCTTTGCGCATCAGCTATTGTCCTTGACTAGAAATTACACGCTGTTTGACGCGGACGTTGAGGAACTATGTCGGATAGCAATTCAAAACAGTTCATCTCGTTCACCATTGGGGACGAGGAATACGGTGTGGACATCATGGCCATCCGCGAGATCAAGGGATGGACGCAGACCACCGAGCTTCCCAACACTCCGCCCTTCATGCGCGGCGTCATCAACCTGCGTGGGGCCATCGTTCCCATTCTCGACCTGCGCGCCCGTTTCTGTGCGGCACGCACCGACACCACCGAACGTCACGTCATCATCGTCGTCGCCGTCGGCACCAGAGTCGCCGGCATCCTGGTTGACGCGGTCGCCGACATCATTGCCGTCGCCGCCAGCGACATCCAGGGGGTTCCGCAACTGGACCATGGTTCGGCCGCCGGCTTCCTGACCGGGCTGGTGACGGTCGAAGGGCGCATGGTGGCGCTTCTCGACCTCGACCGTATTTTCGACTTCGACGCGATGGACGGCGTCGCCTTGGCCGCAACGGCCTGACGCCGAACGAAAGGAACATCCATGAGCACCGGCCTGACCGTTCGCAAGCGCATCTACGGCGGTTTCTTTGGAATCCTGGCATTGCTGGCCCTGGTGGCCGGACTGGGATTCTGGGGTTTCCTGACCGTGGGGGGCAACGTGGGACGCTACGCCACCGTCGCGTCCGACACCGTCCGCATTCAACAGATCGACCGCGAGGTGTCCGATCTGCGCCGCAACGTTCTGCTGTTCACCGAAAAGGACGACCAGAACGCGCTGGCCCAGATCCGAACCATCCAGACCAACCTGCGCAACCACGTGGGCGAAGCGGCGACGTCCGCCTCCACCCCCGAGCGCAAGGCCAATGTCGAGGCCATGGGGCGCCTGATCTCGGAATACGGCACCCTTCTCGACAAGGCGGTGGAACTGAGCCGCAAACGGGCCAGCCTGCTGAACGAAACCCTGATTCCCCTGGGCAACCAGGCATTGGGAGCCTTGCAGAGCTATCGCGACGCCGTCAGCCAACGCGGTGGCGACCAAGTGTTCGCCACCGGTCGCGCCTATGAACAGGTTCTGACCGCGCGTCTGTTCGTCGCCCGCTTCTTCATTACGCCGGTGCCCAAGCTGGGCGAAGACGCCAAGGACCAGTTGGGGCTGGCCATCGATCGCCTGCAACAGCTTGCCGAAGGCGAGAAGGACGCACAATTGCGGCGTCAGGCGGAACAGGCGGCCACCCAATTCGGTCAATATCAGCACTATTTCGGCGAAACCATCGCCGTGATCTTCGAATTGAACCGCATCATCAATCAGGAACTGGCGCCGCGCGGACTGCGCTTCGCGGAACTGGCGGCCCAAACCCGCGACGACCACCTGGGCGAGATGGACGGGTTGCGCGTCGACACCTTGGGGACGGTTTCGGCCCAAAAGGTTCTGACCGGCATTCTCAGCGTGATCGCCATGGTGATCGGAATCACGTCGGCGGCGTTGATCGCGCGTTCGATCCTGGTGCCCATCAACCGCATGACCGAGGCCATGGGCGATCTTGCCGGCGGCCGGCTTGACGTCACCGTTCCGGCGCTGGAGCGCGGCGACGAGATCGGCCAGATGGCCCAGGC
>NZ_JAAIYP010000037.1 GCF_011022235.1 Magnetospirillum aberrantis SpK
ACGGTCGGCGACACCTTCCAGGATGACCCAGGTGGGGTCCTTAAGCGTTTCGGGGCGGCTCACCTCGAGCGGTTTCCATTCCGGGTCCTTGGCGGTCTTGGGGGCCACTTCGTCGGTGATGGGGATCGGGGGCGGGGCGTCGGAACCGGCTTGCCGCCGCGGCGCTTCACCCGGCAGCAGATGGCGGCGGACACCACCCTTGTCGGCGGTGTTGGCGCCGGGCCGCATCCAGGCGCGGGGTTGCTGGCCGCCGGTGACCTGGGCGGCGATGATCGAACGCATCTCGCCGACGGCGTTGTCGATGGCCGCCAGGTTGAACGATCCGTCCGGGTTCAGGCCATCTTCGAGCGACACCTCGGCCGCCAGCGCCAGCGGGATGTCGCCGCCGACGAACTGGTCGCCGACCAGTCGCGTTCCCAGTTCCTGGGCGATGATCA
This sequence comes from Magnetospirillum aberrantis SpK, assembly GCF_011022235.1. Classification (GTDB taxonomy): domain Bacteria; phylum Pseudomonadota; class Alphaproteobacteria; order Rhodospirillales; family Magnetospirillaceae; genus Magnetospirillum; species Magnetospirillum aberrantis. The sequence continues at coordinate 438 of NZ_JAAIYP010000037.1, forward strand.
GGGCACGCCGGCGGCCTTCGGAATTGTCGCAGGTGCGGAAGATCAGGACGAAGCAATCCGCGCCCTGGCGGCAGAAGATGTTGCCGGCGCCGATATGGGCGTTGATGACGCCTTCGGCGATCATCAGCACCTTTTCCGCCAGCTTCGGCCATTTGTCGCCCACCGCCTCGTGGAACTCCACCAGCGAGACGACATGCAGCTTGACCTGGAAGGCGCCGTCCTCCTGTCTCGCCAATTGTTCGGCGAACAGACGGAAATTGTCGTCGGTCATGCGGGCCGGCGCCTTGTCGGCTTCGGCCAGCGCCGCCTCCATCAACTCGTGGACCTCGTTCTCGTCCCATTCGTCCTGGTTGCGCCTCACCACCTTGCGCGCCGCCTTGGCCAACGGCGCGGCGATGCGGGACAGCAGGCCGGAACGGGAGGGACGCTTGGCCATGCTCAGCCGAGCTCTTCTTGGTACTGCGCGGCCAACTTGACGTAATTCTCGGCCGAACGGGGGAAGAAGGCCACGTCCTCGGGCTTCAGTTCGCGCATCATCTTGGCCGGGTTGCCGGCCCACAATTCGCCGGACTTGACCCTTTTCCCCGGCGTCACCACCGCGCCGGCCGCCACCATGGCCCCCGATTCGATCACCGCACCGTCCAGGATGGTGGCGCCCATGCCGACGAAACAGCCGTCTTCCAGCGTGCAGGCGTGCAGGATGGCGCCATGGCCGATGGTGATGTCGTTGCCGATATAGGTGCCGAACTTGCCGGCGGTGACGTGGACGATGGTGCCGTCCTGGATGTTGGTGCGTTCGCCGATGCGGATTTCGTGCACGTCGCCGCGGATGACCACGTTGAACCAGACGTTGGTGCCGGTACCGATCACCACGTCGCCGATGATCGTGGCGTTGGGGGCGACGAAGCAGTCGGCGGCGATGGTCGGAAGCGTGCCCCGATAGGGCAGGATCAGGCCAGGCATGGGAACTCCTTTACGGGAACAGCGGCTGCTGCGCCAGGTTGGTGGTCTCGGGCAGGCCGAACATCAGGTTCATGTTCTGAAGCGCCTGGCCCGACGCGCCCTTGACCAGATTGTCGATCACCGAAGTGACGATGACCCGGCCGGGCTGACGGTCGTCGAACACGTTCATCAGGCAGAAATTCGAACCGCGCACATGCCGGGTGGCCGGCACCGCGCCCTCGGGCAGCACGCCGACGAAAGGCTCGGCCGCGTAGACGCGGCTCAGCTCGGCCCGCAAGTCGGCGGCCGTGGCGCCCTTGGCGGTGCGGACATAGATGGTGGACAGCATGCCCCGGCTCATGGGCATCAAATGCGGCGTGAACGACACCAGCACGTCTTGGCCGGCGGCCAGCCCCAGTTCCTGCTCGATCTCGGGGGCGTGGCGGTGGCTGGCGATGCCATAGGCGTGGATGCCTTCGGTCACCTCGCAATAGAGGTTGGCTTCCTTGGCTGAACGTCCGGCGCCCGAGGTGCCCGACTTGGCGTCGATGATGATGTCCTGGGCCTCGATCAACCCGGCCTTGAACAGCGGCACCAGCGGCAATTGCACCGAGGTCGGATAGCAGCCGGGATTGGCCACCAGCCGGGCGGTGCGGATGGCGTCGCGCTTGATCTCGGTCAGGCCGTAGATGGCTTTTTTCTGAAGCTCGGGCGCCTTGTGCTCGTGGCCGTACCATTGGGCATAGGCGTCAAGCGAGGTCAGGCGGAAATCGGCCGACAGATCGACAACCGACACATGCTCGGGCAGGCCGGCGATGACCTCTTGCGTGGTGCCGTGCGGCAGACAGCAGAACACCGCGTCCACCTGACTGAAATCCACGTCGGCGATGGCCACCAGATCGGGAAGCTTGAGCATGCCCAGATGCGGGAACACCGAGGCCAGCGGCTGGCCGGCCTTGCGGTCGCCGGTCAGCACGGTGACGCGGAACTCGGGATGACCCGCCAGCATGCGCACCAGTTCGGCGCCGGTATAGCCGCTGGCTCCCAGGATGGCGACACGCACCTCGGACATCACGAACCTCCGCTTTCACTGCGAACAAACAGGAAGCGGACGATAGCAGGGGTGCAGTGCGAAGAAAACCCTCGCTTCGGTTACTCGGTACCCGGATGCGGTTCGGCGCTTTGCGGCTGCGGTTCCTGCCACTGCGGAAGGGTCTGGGTCTGGCCGCGTACCGCGTATGGAATGTTGCCGTTGGCGTCGGCCGGCGGACTGGCCACCGTGCTGCCGCTGTGGGGGGCGTAGGTGTCGGTGAACGGCAGCGGCGCATAGGTCGGCTGTGGCGGGCTGGGTTGCGGCCAGCCGGGATGTTCGCCCGGCGCCGGCGCCAGACGTTCGTCGGCGCAGGCGGCCAAGGCCAGGGGCAGGGCGAGAAGCAGCAGGGTCTTGTTCATGGTATGCCTCATTTCCACTGGCGCATCAGGCCGTCCATGGTGTTGTAGGCGAGGTTGCGGGCGATCTTGGACAGTTTCGGCGGCTTGCGCTTGCGTTCGAAGCCGGTGGCGGTGGCGCGGTACTTGTCCTCGCCCTTGGGGCCGAAATTCTCGTCGTCGTCATCCTCGTCGGGAACGGAAAAGCCGTTGGGGCCGACGGTGGTTTCCTTTTCCGGGTTCCACTCGCGCAGGTTCTTCGAGTTGACCATGGCGACGATGGCCCCGGTCTTCACGTCCAGGATGCGGGTGCGCAGTTCGTAGCCGGTGCTGGATTTCCAGTTGGGCGACACCAGCACCTCAAGCACGTAATCTGCCTTGCCCTGAAGGCCGCGCACCTCGACGGTTTTTTCCGAGGCGCTGGCGTTGTCGGCTGCGGTGAAGCGCATCATGGCGCCGCGGTCCACCACCGTGGCCCCGGCTTCCAGGAAGGGCGCCAGGAACGCTTCCTGGAATTCCCATTCGAAGCTTTCGTTGAGCGTGCCACGCCGTGTGTCGTGGGTCCGGCGCTGGATCTCCAGGGTGTTCTGGCTGTTGGACGACTGGTTCAGGGTGAAGTCGCCGGACATGGTGGAATTGTCCTGGCTGGAATTGACCACGCGGGTTTCCGAATACCAGTCGGACAACGCCTCGGACAATTGCTGGTTCCAGTAAAGCGCCAGCCGGGGCTTGCCGTTGCGGGCGTAGGAATCGGCGAAGCCGGCGACGGTGGAACCGCGTTCGCCGAACGCGCCGCCCGAAGGGGTGGCGCGGGACGGTTTGGCCATGACCTGACCGTCGCGTTCCGGCGGCCCCACCGGGGCCGGCGGTTCGTAGGGCGGCACGCCTTGCGCCGCGACGGCTGCGGGAAGCAAGGTTCCGGCGGTGGCCGCCGCCAGCACGAGACGGCGCAAGGACATCAGCGGGTCTCCTTCAACTCGACCATGTAGTATTGCACGGTTCGCGTGCCGATCGAGTTCTCGGAGTAAGTATTGAACGTGCGTGGGGCGAGATTAAGGCGCTTCCACGCGCTGACCTGTTCGGACGGAGCCTGGGCCTGGTCATAGAACTGGGTGCGGGCCTCGACGTTCAGCGGATAGTCGGTGCAGTTGACGATCTGGCTGACCACCTTGACCGTGCCGGTGGGGGTGCGCTGGGCGACGACGTTGCGCACGAACAGCTTGTTCATGACGGTGTAGTCGGTGATCGACACCGAGTTGAGCGGCATTTCCAGCAACGGCGACGGCTCGTTCGGAGCGGCGGCCGGCAGGGCCACCAACTGGCGCTGGGCGGCGATGCCGGCCATGTTGCAGATGGGGGCCGGTTCCTGTACCTGGGTGCAGCCGCCCAGCGCGGCGATGCCGGCCAGTCCGGCCATGGCGGCAAACACTTTGTTCATGGCGTGTCCCCTTCGTTCGGGTGTCAGGATTGCGGTTCGGAATCGGATGTGGGTTCGCTTTTGACCGCCGGGGCGTATTCGGTCGGCTTGTCGCCCGGCAGAACGCCGCCGGTGGCCGATGGCGGCGGCGGCAGTTCCACCGGTTCGACCATGGTTTCCTTGGGCGCGCTGTTGGGGGCGCGTGGATTGGCCGGCAGAGCCGAATCACCGCGCACCCAGGCGACGCCGCAGGGGCCGGCATGGGTGACGGCCGCCTCGCGGGTGCGCAGCAACGTGCCGTCACTGGCCAGGAAATCCACCGACAAGGCGGAAACCGTCGGCGGCAGGGTCAGTGTGGCGGCGTGGACGCGGTCGGGCAAATTGTCCCAATAGCGGGTGTCGGCCTCGGCCTCGGTGGCGGCGGCGACGCCCTTGGCCATCAACCCGACCAGCAGCAAGGCGCCGGCGGCGACGGCGGCGTCGCGCTGACGTTCCGAATTCTGCCGCTCCGAAGCGACCATGGCCGCCGCCGCCGCGCCGACCAGGGCGGCGTCGCCGATGGTGTCGGTGATGCTTTGGAACTGTGCCTTGCCGTCCAGGATGGCGTCGAACTGACGCCCGCCACGGGTCGAAGCCTGGAAGAAGACGTCGTCCAACTGGCCCAGGGCCAGCGATTTTTGGGTCGAGGGGGAGGCCGGCGCCTTGCCGCCCTTCTTGGCCGGGGCCAGCGGCGAGGGGACGCTGACCCGCGCCGTCTCGCTGGCGCTGACCCGGCGGACTTTCAGGTATTTTGGAACGCTGCCGCCTTTCGCCGCCTCGGCGAATTTGACGGGCGCGCTGCCGGTCTCGGCCAGCACCAGGACGTTGTCGCTTTCGGCCGGCAACGGGAAGTCGGCGTTGATCGCCTTGAACTCCTTGAAGTCGTCGGCGGTGGTGACGGCGTTGCCGCGGCAATGCGAGGCCCAGCCCTGAAGGAACTGCAACAGCCCGAAATCGGCGCGGTTCTGGTCTTCCTCGGCAAAGGAATCCTGAAGGAAGCCACCCTTGAAACTGGCGCGGGCGTTGTCGTAATCCCCGGCGCGCAGGTACAGAAGGCCGCGATAGTAATAGGCCATGGCCCGTTCATAGGGCTCGCCCTTGAAATCCTTGACCGCTTCCTTGACGAACAGCGAGCGCGCCTGGGCGGCGTCGGGATTGTCGACGTAGACGGTCTCGATGTTGGCCAGCGCGTCGTCGAACAATTGCTCGGCCAGGGCGGTTTCGCCCATGTCCATGCTCGCCAGGCCCAGGCGCATGTCGTTGAGCACCTGGTTGCGCTTGCCCTGGTTCAGGGCGACCATGAAATGGCGTTTGAGGGGCTTTGGCTTGTCTTCGAGATAGGCATAGGCCACCTCGGGCTTGATCTTGGCCTCCTGTTCGCGGGTGGTCTGGCACGCGCCAAGCAGCGTGGCCAGCGCGGTCGCACCGGCCACGGGTGCCAGCCGAAGGCGGCGGGACATGATTGGGCGCGCCTTAGCGGTAGATGACGTCGTCGGTGGCGGCCTTGGCGAAATCGTAGATGCCGCTCCACACGATCTCGCCGCTTTCAAGGTCGGCCATTTCGAACACGATCTGGGTATAGCGCTGGGTCATGCCGCTTTTGGAATCGCGCGAATCAAGCGAGGTGATGCGCCCGCCCAGCCGATAATCGCCGCCCTTCTGCGCGGCGGCGGCGGGGTTCTTGCCCTGGTCGATCACGCCCTGGCGCTTCAGCTTGCGTTCCGCGTCGACCATGTTGGCGTAGTGACGGCCGACGAACTGCATGCGGCCCTGGGCTGCGCGCTGAAGGCCGACGCGCAAGCGGTCGGTGATGGTGTTGCGGTTGAGCCGCGACGAGCTTTCGTTGACGAAGTATTCGGCGTCGATGATGACGTTGGGCGGCGTCGCGGCGTTGCCCAGGCGCGGTTCGGCCAGCATGTCGCGCATCATCTGGTCGGTCATGCTGATGATGTCCTGACTTTCGATGCCGACCCCCTTGACCGGCCCCAACGTGCTGGGATCGACATAGGTGGTGGGGGTGCCGGCGGTGTTCTGGACGGTTTGGCACGCGCTCAGAAGCAACGCGGCGGCGGCCACGAAAGTCAGTCGACGCATGATCCGGGCATCTCCCTCAGGCTGGTCGGACAAGGTCGCGTCATGCGACCCGAAGACCATAATGCAACTGGCGGCGGTTGCAATGGGGGTTTTTCGTCCCTGGCGCGTCGCGCGTGGCGTTACTTGTAACGGCCCGATCCACAGATGTACTTGCCGTGCACCAGCACGGAATAGACGTCCTTCATTTCGATCTTCTTGGTGATCGAGTTGGGCCATTTGTATTCCACCCAGCCCTTGCCGTCCCTCAGCACCTTTTCGAAGATCAGGCGGTTGACGTAGCGCCCGTCGGGGTCCTTGATTTCGAGTACGCCACCCTTGCCGACCATGTTCGGGTTGCCGCCGTGGGCGACGTTGATGCCCGCCAGATTGTGGCAGAAAGGATAGAGTTCCCCCTGAACCCACGGCCCCTTGATTTCGCTGAAATCGGCGAAAGCCTGTTCCTCGCCGACCGCTTCGATATGGGCCAGCATCTTGTCGACGAAAGCCACCACCTCTTCCTGGGTGACGGTGGCGGCCTGGGCTGGGGTGACGGCCAATCCGGCGGCGATCATGATTGCGATGGCAACGCGCTTCATGATTCTATTCCTCCCTTTCGTCTTCTTGCGGACGTTCTCATCATTTCATTGGGATATTTTGCTGAAAATTTTCTCGTAATGCCATCGGATTTCCACCTTGCCGCAAGTGCTTTCAAGACAAGGCACGCACAATGCGCAAGGGTGGCTGCTGATCTTTGATTGCTATAAGGGGTTGCACTCTGCTGCCGAAACGGGAAAAATCGTCCGTCAGGGAGACGCAGAATGGCTCGTTTCGGGGGATTGATCCGCAAGCTGTTGGGGATTGTGGTTCTGGGGGTGCCGCTGTGGGGGTGCGACGACAACGGTGCTGCGGATTATCAGCCGGACTACACGATAAAGTCGTCTGTTCGTGAGAACAGCTACCGCTTCAGCTGTCCGTTTTCAACCCCTGAGACATTGTTCGCCACCTATCTGCCGTTGGTGGAATATGTGAACGCCCGCATGGGTGGTCCCAAACTGAAGCTTGAGGCGTCGCGGGATTACGAATCCTTCGAACAGAAGCTTTATTATCGCAATCTCGACTTTGCCTTGGCCAATCCTTACCAGACGGTGATGGCGGTGCCCAACGGCTATCGTATCTTCGCCAAGATGGCCGACGATTCCCAGTTTCGCGGCCTGGTTCTGGTCCGACGGGATTCCGGCGTCCAGTCGGTGGACAATCTGATCGGCAAGGCGGTCAGCTATCCGGCCAACAGCGCGCTGGCTTCGACCTTGCTGCCGCAGGCGTTCTTTCACGAGAACGGACTCGATATCAAGACCGACATCGACAACCGCTATGTGGGGTCCGAGGAATCGGCCATCCTGAATGTTTTCCTGGGCAATGCCGTTGCCGGCACCACCTGGCCCCAGGCCTGGGCGCGGTTCCAGCGTGACGACCCGCTCAAGGCGGCGCAATTGAAGGTGCAATGGGAAACGAAAAGCCTGCCCAACAACGGCTGGGTCGCCCGTGACGACGTGCCGCCCGAGGTGGTGGCCAAGCTGACCGAGATCCTGGCCGGCATGCCCAATGACCCCGAAGGCCGCAAGGTGCTGGAACACATCATGGTTTCCGGTTTCGAGCCGGCCGACGACGCGACCTTCGCGCCGGTCCAGGACTTCCTGAGGCATTTCAACGAAACGGTGCGGGAGGTGGCGCTGCCATGAACTGGTGGACGGACCTCAGGGCGCGAACGCGCGTTCTTCTCGCCGGTTCGATCCGGCGCCGGCTGGTGGTCAGCATCGCCGTGGTGCACGCGGTGCTGATGACGTTGTTCGTGGTCGATCTGGTGCATCGCCAACTGGTGTTCCTCAAGGGGCAAAGCCATACCCGTGCCGAGGGGCTGGCGCATGTGATCGCGGTCAACAGCGTGTCGTGGGTGCTGGCCGACGACGTGCGCGGGTTGTCCGAGGTGGTGCGGTCGCTGCGCAGCCACCCGCACCTGATGTACGCCATGGTGGTCGACCCGCGCGGTCAGGTGTTGGCCCACACGGACCGTGACCGTATCGGCTATTACGTGTCCGATCCCCTCAGCATGGACATCCTGTCGGGCGAACCGACCTTGCGGACGGTGATCGAGAGCACGCGCATGGTCGAGGTGGCGACGCCGGTGCTGTCGCAGAACCGGGTGATCGGCTGGGCCCGCGTGGCGCTGGACCAGCAAGAGGAAATCGCGAACATCCATTCCACCACGGTCGAAGGCGTGTTCTACATCCTGTCGGCCATCGTGGTCGGCACGGTGTGCGCGCTGTGGATTTCGCGGCGGCTGACCTCGGACTTCCTGCAATTGGGCGAGGCGGTGGACCAATTGCGCAAGGGCAAGCGCGAGATCCGTTCGCTGGATCAGCCGGCTCACGAGATCGCCCGCGTCGAACAGGCCTTCGTCGCCATGGCCGACACCATCTGGCGTCGCGAGGACGAACTGCGCCACACCATCAACCAGTTGGCGGCGTCCAACACCGACCTTGAGCGCTTCGCCTATATCGCCTCGCACGATCTGCAAGAGCCGTTGCGAACCGTGGTCGGCTTCGCCCAATTGCTGGAAAAGCGTTACAAGGGCAAGCTGGATGCCGACGCCGACCAGTTCATCGAGTTCATCGTCGAGGGCGGCAAGCGCATGTCGATGCAAATCCAGGGTTTGTTGGATTTCTCGCGCATCGACGCCAAAGGGCAGGCGTTCAAGAACGTCGATATGGAGCAGGTGGTCCACTCCGCCCTGGACAATCTGGCCGATTCCATCCGTCAGGCCGGTGCCGAGATCGAGGTGGAGAAGTTGTTGCCGGTGCATGGCGACGACATCCAATTGATGCTTTTGTTCCAGAACATCCTGAGCAACGCCATCAAGTTCCGCCGGGCCGACGAGGTGCCGCGCATCCACATTTCCTGCACGCAATTCGACGGCATGACGGAATTCCGCATCAGCGACAACGGCATCGGCATCGATCCCGACCGTGCCGACGAAATTTTCATGATCTTCCGCCGTCTGCACAATTCGCCGCAATATTCCGGCCGGGGCATCGGCTTGGCCATTTGTCGCCGCATCGTCGAACGTCATGGCGGCCGCATTTCCGCTGAGCCCTGTCCCGAGGGAGGCACCTGCTTCGTCTGTACCTTGCCTTCGGCCATGGCGGCCGAGGCGAAGGGAAAGGACAAGGACACTCAGGGCGGGCACAGCCAGGTGGCGTGATTTTTCGTGGCCGGTCCCCAAATGGGGGTCTGGACACAAGGAATAGGCGGATAGGATGTGTCTCATCGGCATCCGCCCTGCCCCATATATCGGATGCCGACGCGAAGCCCCGCCACCCCCCCTGCTGGCGGGGCTTCTTATTGCCCGCTGGTCTTGTGCGCCCTGCTTCGTCACACTGTCGGGCCGAAACGGGCGGAGGTGAGTGTGAAGCCAGGGCAGGCGGAAGTATGGTGGATGGCGGTCGAGGCGGTGGAAGACAGCCGTTGGCCGCGTCTGTTCGCGCTGTTGGACGATTCCGAGCGGCACCGTGCCGGCCGTATGGGGGACGAGGGACAGCGGCGAACCTATGTCGCCGCCCATGCCCTGGGGCGCGGCCTGTTGTCCCATTGGGCCGGCCAGGCGCCGCAACATTGGCGTTTCGTGGCGGGGGAACACGGCAAGCCCGAGGTGGTGACCACCGTCGGCCAGCCGCGTCTGCGCCTCAACCTGTCCCATACCCGGGGATTGGTAGCCGCGGCGCTGACCCTTGACCACGACATCGGCATCGATGTGGAATGGCTGGACCGAAAGGCCGCCGGCATGGCGGTGGCACGGCGGTTCTTCGCCGCCGACGAATGTCGCCAACTTGAACAACTGGAGCCAGAGCGCCAGGACGAGGCGTTCTTGTGGTTCTGGACCCTGAAAGAGGCTTATGTGAAAGCCATCGGCAAGGGGTTGGCGCAGCCTTTGGCCAGTTTCGCCTTTACCTTGGAGCCGCTTTCGATCCGGTTCGACCATGTTCCTGCCGTCGAGGCGGGACGTTGGCATTTCTACCGGTTCCGCCCGGCTGCGCGCCACGTCATGGCGCTGGCGGTGGCTGGCGATGTGGCGGTGAAGATTGTCGGGCAAGATGCCGACGGTCTGGCCCGTGTCGGCGGCGGCCCGGATTATTTTCCGATGGGGGCGCCGGCGGTCCGGCCGTAGGCCGCGTCCAAAAGGCGCGTACACTTTTCCTGGGCGTCGCCGTCCAGCGCGCCGCATCGCGCCATCCAGTCGTCGGCGTAGACGCCTGAAATCTCAGGCGCCTTTTCCGGTGTTTCCGAAGACGGCACCGGGCGGGTCAGCCAATAGGCGCCCGCCACCGTGGCGACGATCAGAACAATCAGCAACAGCCGCTTGTGCATGGCGTGGGTCCGAAGTTCAGGACGCCTTGCGCAACCGCACGATGACGTCGACGCCCTCGACCTCCATTCCGACCGGCGGCGGCGGCAGGTCGAGAACGCGCGGCTGCGGGCCGGGGATGTCCTGAACCCGGCCGGTCTGAACGTCGTAGAAATGGTGGTGGTCGGCGGTGTTGGTGCAGAACCAGCTGCGGTCGCCCACGGCCACGTGCTTGACCAACCCGCCTTGGGCGAATTCGTGCAGCGTGTTGTAGACAGTCGCCAACGACAGGCGGACGCCGGACGACAACGCTTCCTGATACAGGCTGTCAGGGGTGAGGTGTCGGTGCCCTCCCTCGCGGATCAGCCGCAGGATGGTCAGGCGTTGGCGGGTGGGGCGAATTTGGGCGGTACGTAGAACCGCCTCGTCATTGCAATGCACGGACGACCTCTCTCTCTCACACCGGTAATGACCCTACGCAGTTTAAACTTAGTCCAGAAGGCTGCGCAACGAATTGCACGCAGGTTTCCCGGTAAATTGCAAACAAACCGTCACTGGTCTGCCTGGGGGCGGGCCGCATAGAGTCCGCTCGCCACAGGGGGGCGAGGCGAGGAGGATCGAATGACCGAACAGGGAAAGTCCGCCAAGCGATGCGCCCAATGCGCCTATTGGGATCGCGGAACGTGCCGTCACGGCATGGTTGCCGAGAACGAACGCGGGCGGGGCAGCGGCTGTGCGTTTTTCACCCGCGACGCCAGCGCCTTCGCTTTTTTCGTCAAGGAATGGCGCTGGTAGGATGAAAATCAGCCCGTCAGGTGACGGTAGACGCGCGGCAAGGCGGCGGACAATTGCGCCAGATGGTGGACGATGGCGAAGCCGCCGCGCCCGAAAAGATGCGGGAAATAGGTCTGGGCCTTGCGGTCGATGGTGACGCCGAACACCGCCAGCCCCTTGGCTCGGGCTTCCTGGATGGCCTTGCGGGTGTCCTCGATGCCGTAGCGTCCTTCATAATGGTCGATGTCGTTGGGTTTGCCGTCGGTGATGACCAGAAGCAGCCGATGGCGGTTGGGGCGTGCCTCCAACTCGGCGGTGGCATGGCGCAACGCGGCGCCGATCCGGGTGTAATAGCCGGGTTTCATGGCGCCGATCCGGCGCATGACGGTTTCGCCCATGGTCTCGTCGAAATCCTTTAGGGTGTCGACCCGCACCCATGCCCGCTTGCGCGAGGTGAAGCCGTAGATGGCGAAAGGGTCGCCGCACGCCGCCAGACCGTGGGCGAACACCGCCAGCGCTTCCTTGGCCACGTCCAGCACCCGGCGGTTCTCGACCCAGGAATCGGTGGACAGGGACGAATCCACCAGAACCGCCACCGCCAGGTCGCGTTCCATGGGCCGGCGTTGCATCCACACCCGGTCCGAACACTGACCGGACGCGGCCAGATCGGTGCGGGCGCGGACCACCGCCTCGGTATCCAGTTCGCTGCCGTCCATCTGGGCGCGCAGGATCAGCGCCTTGGTGCGCAGCGCCTCGAATTGACGTTTGACCTGACGGATGCGGCGCTTGGCCTGTTCGTCGGGCACCCAGGTCTCGCCGTCCTCGGGGGCGGTGCGGGTCACGACCTGGCAATGGTCGCGATGATAGCTGGCGGCGCGATGGTCCCATTCGGGATAAAGCCGGCCGCCGGTCAGCCGGGTGGGGTCGGTGGCCTCGGGTGGCAGGTCCAGGTCGAACTTCAACTTGGTTGCCGCTTTCTTGCCGTGGCTGGAGATGACGATCTTGTCCATCTCCTCGGCGGCGCGCTTGGCTTCTTCCTCGTCGGGGTCGTCGGCGCCACGGTTGACGTTGACCATGTCGGCGAAGGCCAGCACCTTCTCGAAACGGTTCAGGATCAACGGGTCCTTGCGGTCGGCGTTGTCCTGGCGCTTGCGCTCGGCGCGTCGGCGTTTGTCCTCGCTGTCCTGTTCCTCTTTCTTGGCGCCGGGTTCGGCGGTTTCCTCTTCGGCGGTACGATGTTCGGGCGGGCGGTGTAAGGCCTCGCCCCACAGCGGCACCGGCAGGAACGGCTTGTACCCGGCCGGTGCGACCGCGTCGGCCGGAAGGTCGGGTACAGCCTCGCCGCCCAGCATGGACATCACCATTGCCTCGACCTGGGCTTCGACGCCGGCCAACGGGCGTTGAGGGCGCAAGGCGCGCAGATGTTCGCACAACAGGCGATGACGCGCGGCCATGCCGGGGAATTGCGCCAGGACAGCATCGGAAGCACGCCGCGCGCGGATCAGAAAGGCGATGTCGGCACGCAACGGATCGGCGGGCGCCGTCTCGGCCGGTTCCAGCGCGGCGAAGAACGCCGCCAGCCAGAAATAAAGGTCGCGGTTGTGACGGGGATCGGCGAAGACGTCCAAACTGTCGGGCAGCGACAGCGACACCTCGTCGCGCGACGCGACGACCAAGCGTTCGTCCTCCATGCCGACGCGCTGTTTCCAGGTCAGGCGGTGGACCGAGGTGCGGGCGCTTTGCGCGGTGACGGCCACCCCCTTGTCGCCGCCCAGGCCGCGAAAGAACACCGCCAACTGGCCCCGCACGCTGTCCAGGCTGACCGCCGCCTCGGGGTGGCGGGGCCAGGACGGGCGCTCGCCCACCAGTCGGTGCCAGAAACGGCCGACCCGTTCCTCGAGTTCGAAGATTTCGGTCCAGGACAAGGCCGGCCTACCCGAAGACCGCCAGGACCACTTCGTCCAGGCCTTTCTTCACGTCGGCATCGTCGGTCAGGGGTTCGATCATCGCCGCCTGCACCGCCTCGCGCAGGTTCATGCCGGCCTGGACCAGGGTGGCGCAATAGACCAGCAGACGGGTGGAGACGCCTTCCTCGAGGTCATGCCCCTTGAGCGAACGCAGCCGCCCGGCCAGCATCACCAGGGAATGGGCGCGTCCTTCGTCCAGGCCGGTTTCGGCCACCACCACCTTCCGCTCGACCTCGGCCGGCGGGAAGTCGAACTCGATGGCGACGAAGCGTTGGCGGGTGGACGGCTTCAATTGTTTGAGAACGTTCTGGTAGCCGGGGTTGTAGGACACCACCAGCATGAAGTCGTCGGGCGCCTGTAACAGCTCGCCGGTGCGGTCCAGCGGCAACAGGCGGCGGTCGTCGGTGAGGGGGTGCAACACCACGGTGACGTCCTTCCTGGCCTCGACCACCTCGTCCAGATAGGCGATGCCGCCCTGGCGGACGGCGGCGGTCAACGGCCCGTCGGTCCACACCGTGTCGCCGCCCTTGAGCAGGTAACGGCCGGTCAGGTCGGCCGCCGTCAGGTCGTCATGGCAGGAAACGGTGTAAAGCGGGCGCCCGACGCGGGCCGCCATGTGGGCGACGAAGCGGGTCTTTCCGCAGCCGGTGGGACCTTTCAGCAACAGCGGCAGCCGATGGGCGAAGGCCAGTTCGAACAGCCGGCATTCGTTGCCGACCGGCAGATAGAAGGGAATCTCGGGGATTGGGGCGGGAGGAGACATGAAAGGCGCGCTCCGAAGGAAAAAAGGGGCGGCCGCAGGGGAACGCGGCCGCCCCGTCGGGACAGCAACTACTCGGCCGGCTGATAGCCGGTGCGGGCGGCGGCGGTGGCCTTGCCCGGCACCACCAGCGACCACACGATGATCAGAACGCCGATCAGCGTGACCACGCCGGCTCCCAGACGCATCCAGTAGAACAGGCCCAACTGGTCCTGAACTTCCATGAAGTTCATGCCCAGCACCCGTTGCAGGTGGGTCTGCACCACGCCGGCGAAGGTCAGCGCGAAGGTCATGAACGACACCGCCGACGAGGTGACCCAGAAGCCCCACATGTTGAGGGTCTGGTTGTACGGCTCACGCTTCAGCAACAGCGGCATGGCATAGGTGAACATGGCGATGTTGAGCATGACGTAGGCGCCGTAGAAGGCCAGATGGCCATGCGCCGCGGTGACCTGGGTGCCGTGGGTGTAATAGTTGATGGGGGCGAGGGTGTGCAGGAACCCCCACACGCCGGCGCCGAAGAACGCGAACACCGCGCAGCCCAGGCACCACAGCAGGGCGGCCTTGTTCGGGTGCTGGCGGCCGCCCTTCCACACCATGTAGAAGGTGAACACCACCATGGCGAAGAACGGCAGCACCTCGAGGGTCGAGAACACCGAACCGATCCATTGCCAATAGCCCGGCGTGCCGATCCAGTAATAATGGTGGCCGGTGCCCAGGATGCCGGTGAACAGGGTCATCGAGATGATGACGTACAGCCACTTCTCGACCACCTCGCGGTCGACGCCGGTCAGCTTGATCATCAGGAAGGCCAGAACCGAGGCCATCACCAGTTCCCACACGCCTTCGACCCACAGATGGACGACCCACCACCAGAACATCTTGTCCAGCACCAGATTGTCGGGGTTGTAGAGCGAGAACAGGAAGAAGACGGCGATGCCCCAAAGGCCCAGCAGCAAGACGTTGGTGATGGCGGTCTTGCGGCCCTTCAGCACCGTCATGGTGACGTTGTAGAGGAACATCAGCGCGACGACGACGATCGCCAGCTTGATCCACAGCGGCTGTTCCAGGAACTCGCGGCCCTCGTGGATCTTGAACAGGTAGCCGACCACAGCGGCGGCGGCGCCGAACAGGAACAGCCAGAATTGCAGGATCGCCAGCTTCGGACTGTGCAGTTCGGTCTCGGCCTCTTCCGGGATCAGGTAATAGGCGCAGCCGAAAAAGCCCATCAACAACCACACGATCAGCGCGTTGGTGTGGATCATGCGGCCGATGTTGAACGGCAGCAGGTCGGACAGGAAGTTGGGCATGACGACGATGGTGCCCAGGATGGTGCCGAACAGCACCTGGGCGACGAACAGGGCGAGCGCGCCGGCAAAGTAGTACAGCGCGACCTTTTGCGATTGGTATTTCATGGTTGTGCCTTCCCTGTTAGCCGCTGACCTTGGGCGGCCAATTCTGGGTGTCGACCTCGCTGGTCCACTTCAGGAAGTCGGCCAGGTTGTCGATCTCCTGATCGGAGAGGTTGAATTGCGGCATCTGGCGGCGGCCTTCGATGCCCGAGGGTTGGCCCTGGATCCAGGCCTTGAGGGCGTCACGCGCCCCTGCGGCGTCCTCGCGGCCGCCATAGCGCACCCAGACGTTGCCCAGTTCGGGGGCGAAATAAGCGCCCTCGCCCATCAGGGTGTGGCAATCGATGCATGCGTGCTTTTCCCACACATGCTTGCCCGCCGCCACCGAAGGCGTCACGGGGTTGGCGGCGGCGATCGCGTTGGCCTTGGTCACGCTATGCGCGGTCAAGGCGACGAACACCACGAAGAAGAACGCCGTGCCGCCATAGAAAATGTTCCTGGCCGCGGCTTTCGTCAGTGTCTCGGACATGGTCGCTCCTCGGATGAGGGATGAACTCCACCTGCCGCGGTTTTCCCCCCGCCGGCGGCTGAATTCCGTTGATTTCGTGGGGATATTCCCCACCTCCGAGGTCAACTTAGGCGGCGGCGCCAGTAACCAGCTTTAACATTGGTCAAGCCCCGACAAACCCAGGGGGCTTGCGGTCAGGCGCGCTTCGCGGACGGAAGGGAAGTTCAGGGGCCGGGGGACAGAACCCGGCGGGTGACCGTCCAATTGGCCAACAGGCGGTCGAAGCCGCGATGGTGGCGGGCCAGCCAGCGGTTGACCGCTTCCCGCACCACCTGACGGTCGCGGTCGGCGCACAATCCGGCCTCGGTCATGGCGGCCAGTTGGTTCAAGAGGGCTTGGTGCTCGGCCTGATGGTCGGCGTGCAAGGGATAGGCTGCGTCGGCCATCAAAGTGTCCTGGCGGATGAAGCCTCGCTGGACATAGGCGCGGATGGCGGCGATGCGGCTGCAATTGGAGTGGTCACAGACGCCGTTACACCGGCGGCATTCCACCAGGGGATCGAAGATTCGCGCCATCAGGAAGCACAAGCCCTCGATATCCGCGTCGATCTCTCGTACGCCGGTCGACATTTCTGTCGGTTCCAGCACGGCCATTGGATGTCCCCAAAACACCAGATGAGCCGGTCCAGACGGAAGGTTGGACCTTTCGTTTCTGAGCCGGTCCGCAAAATCAATGAATCGTGGGCGCACTGTACGCTCGGTGACCGGGGGCGGCAACCTCGGAATGTGCGCAAAGTGTCATATTTCATTACGGTTGTGGCCGGGGGTGTCAAAGGGGTTGATTTCCCCGTCGGCTGTGGCATTCTCGTGGGCAAATGATAATCATTCGCAATTAAGTTTGGCGGAGGCGGTCATGGGGTTCATCGGAAATCTGTGGGGGACGTCCCTGTCCCAGCGCGAAATGGGAACCCGTGATTTCATCTGGCTGGCGGTCCTGGGGACGGCGGCACGGGGACCGGCCGGGATCGAGGATTTCTGCCACGCCATCGACGTCATCACCATCGGGCAATGGTTGCCGGTGGGCGAACTGGTCTGCGCCAGCGTGGACGAGATGTTGCGCGGCGGTCATCTCGAGCTGATGGGGGCGGGCGACAATCGTCTGGTGCCGACGGAACGGGGGCGCGAGACGCTGGCATTGCTGCTCGGCCAGCCCATCGCCCGGCCAACCTCCGTGCTTGGGCAGGTGGGGCTGCGCCTCAAGCTGGCGTTCCTGGATCTTCTTGAAGGGCTTGAGCGGCGTGCCGTCCTGGACGGGCTGATCGGCCAATACGACCAGGAACTGTCCCGCCGTCAGCAGGGCGAGGAATTCTGCCCCGTGCGTGGCAGCTTTGGCGAATTGTGGCGTGGCCACGATCTGGAGCGGGTTCGCCGTGACGTCGCCTTGCTGCGCAGCATGGCCGGGATGGCGGCGGAAAACCCGGCGTTCCGCCACTGACCCTCACATCCCGTTCAGTTGAACAGCTTCTCGTACAGGCTGAGCACGATCTCGAACACGATCAGCGCGACGATGTACCATTCCACCCTGAGCGAGCGCGTGGCGTGAACCAGATCGAGCAGGGTTTCGGCGGTGTTGCTGATCACCTCGAGCTTGTTGTCCAGGGCGCGGGACCTTTCGCGGATTTCGTATTCCCGCTCCAGGCGTCCGAACAGCCCTTCCAGTTCCGGGGTGTACCAAAGCACTTCGGGCTTCTCCAGCACTTCGGCGCGACCGACCATGCGGTGTTGGGTCAACAGCACGTCGCCGATCTGGCTCAGCAACTCGCGCACCTTGAAGTTGCGGCTGCCGTTGCGCTTGAGTTGGGCGGCCAAGGGTTCGACCCGGTCGAACACGCCGGCGGCCTTGACCTCGAAATAATCCAGCATGACGTCCTTGGCCAGGACGTCGGCGACGATCTGCATACGCTCCGGTGACAGTTCCGACAGCACGATGTTGCCGTCGGGATCGACGTGTTCGGCGCTGCCGGGAACAATGTCCACATGGGCCTGATCGCGGCCCGGCTCGGGCAAGGGGTCGGTGACCAGCCGGTTCAGGTCCGAAAGGCAATGGGCTTCCTCTTCGGCGGTGACGTCGAACAACACCACCGCGCCATAACGGAACAGCACCGCATAGCCGCTGCGGCCCATGCGCACGGTCAGGGGGGTGGTGGCCAGGGCCTGTTTTTGTTCGAAGCCGCGGATATCCAGCCGTTCTCCCAACAGGAAGGCGCGGACGATGACAGTGCGGCGCTCGCCCTGGGGGGCGGCCGGAGACGGGATATGATCGTTCATGGCTGGGGATGGTCGCGCGAAGGCGGGGCCGAATCAAGTGAACCCTGTGAGTCAGAGGTTTTGCTTGATGGCGTTCAGGGGGCCGCATATGCTTTTTGTCTAGGGTGCAGACATGGCAGGGGGAGCGGTGTCCGAAACGGGGCCACGTCTGGAATCCAGCGTTCTGTTGCGCGTCGCCGCGCTTTACAAGCACGCGGTGGAATTGGTTTTCGTGCTGGCTCCGTTGGCGCTGGTCCTGTATCTCCGCGCCTTTCAATCGTCGGATCTAGAGTTTCACGACCACCTGTTTCATGAAGTCGCCATCGGCGTCTCGATCATCCTGTCCTTGTTCGCCGCCTGGGTGGCTTTTCGTTGTTTCCGTGCCAGCGGCGAACCGTCGTTGCGTTATGTCACCCTGGCCTTCGCCTCCTTCGCCCTGGTGTATGCTCCACACGGCGTTCTGACCCGGATGGACGACCACAACATGTGGTTTTTCCTGCTGTACGGGCCGGCTTCGCGCGTGGTGATGACGGCGTTTCTGCTGGAGGCGCTGCTGCGTCACGGCGACATGGCCGAACCACCGGCCGCCAGAACCGATCCGGCAAGTTGGAGCGGCTGGCTGATGGCTGTGGTGGTGGTCGATGTGGTCGTGGCGGTTCTGGCCAATCTGCCGGTGGCCGGCGACCCCCGCATCCGTCTGACCCTCGAGGGGTTGTCGATCCTGTTCGCACTGGGAGGCGTCGCGGTTATCATCGGCCGGCGTCTGCGCTCCGGTCTCATGCAGGGATACCGCATGGCGTTGTTGGCTTTTGCCACGTCGTCCTTCGCGTTTTTGCTGTCGGCGCCATGGACCCATTTGTGGTGGTTGGCGCACGCCATCTTCGCCGGCGGCTTTTTCGTTCTCAGCCACGGCATGGTTCGCGCCTTGCTGACCACCCGTTCGATCGCCGGCATTCATTCCGAGGAAGAGATAGTGGTACGCCTCGCCACCGCCGAGGCGACGGCCAACGCTTCCAAGGCAGCCGCCATCCGGTTGCGGAACCTGCTCGACAGCAGTCCCATCGGCGTGCTGGTGACGGCTCCCGACGGGACCATCCTGTTTTGCAATCGCCGGCACGCGGAAATCCTGGGGGTGCCGTCCGAAGAGGTGTTGGGACGGGACGCCAATTCCTTCCATGCCGATCCCGCTTTGCGGGGGCGCTATGTCGGCGAGGCGCTGGCGAGCGGTCAGATGGTCATCGGGGAAATCGAATGCATCCCGGCGGCGGGCGAGCGACGCTGGTACATGGTCACCTGGACGCCGTTGGAGTTCGAGGGCCGTCAGGCGCTGGTGGCGTGGGGGGTGGATGTCACCGACCGCCGCCGGGCCGACGAGGCATTGTTGCAGGCCAAGCATGCGGCCGACATCGCCAACCGAGCCAAGAGCGAGTTCCTGGCCGCCATCAGCCATGAATTGCGCACGCCCCTGAACGCCATCAACGGTTTCGCGGAAAGCATGCGAGAGGAACTGTTCGGTCCCCTGGACAACGAACGTTATCGCGAATACAGCGGCTACATCCTTGATGCCGGCCGCCATCTGACCGCGTTGATCAACGACGTGCTTGACGTGGCGCGGGTGGAAAGTGGCCGTGTCGCCTTGCGTGATGAACGGGTGGTGGTGGCGGATCTGGTGCGTTCGGCCCAGGTGCTGGTGAGCGAGCGGGCGCGGGACAGCCAGTTGCGGATCGAAACGGAATTGATGCCGAACCTGCCGGACTTGCGCGGCGACGCGCCTCGGCTCAAGCAGGTGTTGCTCAACCTGCTGTCCAACGCGGTCAAGTTCACGCCGTCCGGTGGGCGGATCGGCGTGCGCACCCGGATGTCGGCGGCCGGAGAGGTGGAAATCCTGGTGGAGGACACAGGCATCGGCATGTCCGCCGAGGAGCAGGAAAGGGTTCTCGTGGCCTTCGCCCAGGTCGACAGCCGCCTGGAGCGGTGTTACCAGGGCTTGGGACTGGGCTTGTCGCTGGCCCGCAGCCTGATGGAACTGCATGGCGGCAGGTTGTCCATCGACAGCGCGCCGGGACTTGGAACGCGGGTCTTGTTGACCTTTCCCCCTGACCGCTCTATGCCGCCGAACGCTGCGGTCGGCGGCTGAACGCCCGCCCCAAAGCGTCCGCGGCTTCGGCGATGGCCGCCGCTGCCGGTGCCAGATGGGCGCTCATCTGGACAAAGGAATGGGGGACGCCCTCGTAAACCGACAAGCGAACCTCGGTGCCGGCGGTTTCTAGCTTGGCCGCCAGCCGCAGGCTGTCGTCCAGCAAGCAATCCAGACCGGCACCGATCACCACTTGCGGCGGCAATCCATCCAGGTCGGCCAGCAACGGCGCCGCCGCAGGGTTGTCGCGTTGGGCGCGGTCGGCCAGATATTGCGACCAGAACCAATCCATGCGCTCGGTGGTCAGGCCAAAGCCGCCGCCGCCGAATGCCCGATGCGATGGACTGTCGAGTTCGGCCGAGAACATTCCATAGAACAAGATGCCCAGAAGCGGGGCAGGCTTTCCCTGGTCACGTAGCGCCAGCATGGAGGTCAGCGCCAGGTTGGCCCCGGCCGAATCGCCGCCCAAGGCCAGCCGTGTGCCGTCCAGGCCGAACGAAACGGCGTCCGTGCGTGTCCAGGCGACGGCCGCCAGCGCCTCTTCGATCTGGCCGGGAAAGCGCAGTTCCGGCGCCAGTGAGTAACCGACGCCGACCACCGCCGCCCCCGAGCGCAAAGCCATCAGGCGCATGAGCCGTTCATGGGTATCGACGCCGTTCAGCACGAAGCCGCCGCCGTGGAAATAAAGCAGGACCGGCAGGTCCGAACGGCGGCGGTCGGGATAGAAGATCCGCAGCCTGATCGCGTTGCCGCGAGGAGCCCGCACCGATGTTTCGGCGACGCCACCGATCTCCGGCATGGGGGTGTTCCACAGCATCTGGTAGTCCCAGGCCCGGCGCCGTGCCTCGGCCAAGGGCTGGCGCAAGGGGTCGGCTGGCGCCAGGCCGGAATGGGCGGCGATCCGTGCGATGGTGTCGAGATGGGGGTGGTCGGCCATGACGCTTCTCCATGCGGTTGGTCGGAAGGCTAAACAACACTCATTTGTGCGTCAATGATAAAATGATATTCCACTAGATTGATGGATTATAAGGTTGGCGGCGGAACCGTGCCGTATGCAAAGGCTTCGCCTGCAAATATTTGCATTTTGGCGACGGCAAAGGCATCCTCTCGCGGGATGCATAGTCCAACCCTAGCCAAAATAGGGGCGGACCAGACTTTCAAGGGTTATCGCCCCATGTCTTCTGTTACCCGGTGACAGGAGGATGGGGACGACTCGTCAGGCTTGGATATCCGTGGTGCGACACGAATCCTTGTGCTGACGACACAGATGGACCGGCATTTGCGAAGCGGGGGCCGCCTTCGTTGATGTCTCCTTCAGGGCGGCCCGGAAATTCATGCGCAGAACAGGCGCGATGAAGGGGCGGCACATGGGTGAGACGACGATCGAGCGTGACGAAGCCGAGGGACAGGGAAGCGACGCCCTTGACGACGCGACGTCCAGCCAGAAGGCCGCTCCGCCGGTTCCGCCGCGTCTGAGGGCCGAACCCCTGGCCTATGTTCCCGCCAAGCCCAAGCGAGGTTTCGAACGGCTCCTGCATTTGGGGACGCTGACGGTGACCGTGTTGTGGGTCGCCGCCTGCGCCGTCTATGTGGACAACAACATCGGCTGGGACAACCTTCAGGTGTTGCAACCGCAGGAACTGGGCGGCTTGGCCGGGGCGGGGCTGTTGCCGCCGGCTTTCCTGTGGCTGGTTCTGGCATGGCTTGACCGCGGCCGGGTGATGCGCCAGGTGGCCGAGCGTCTGACCGCCGATCTGGCGCGTCTGACCTATCCCTCCGAGGATGCCGAGGACCGGGTGCGCCAAGTGTCCGACGCGCTCAGGTCCCAGACCCGCGAATTGTCCGAGGCGTCGGGGCTGGCGCTGGCCGAGGCCGAGGCGGTACGCAAGGTCCTGGCCGGTCAGGTCGAAGCCATGGGCGGTCTGGTCGGGCGTATCGGCGGCGAAGCGCGTAGCGTGCTCGACGCCTTGCGCGGCGAGGTCGACCGGCTGACCCAGGCCACCGACACCGCCACCTTGCGGGCGCGTGAGGTCGAGCACATGCTGCGCCTCCAGACCCAGGAAATGGCCTCCGTCACCGAGATTTCGGCCTTGAAGGTCCGAGAATTCGGCGAAGCTATGCATGCCCAGGCCACGCAGATCGAGGAGACCTCGACCCGTGCCGCCGAACGTGCCGAGATGCTGTCGGGCCGCGTGCGTCAGGATGCCGAGGAACTGGACCGGGTGTCGGCCCTGGCCGTCCAGCGGGCCGAACAGGTCGGCGAATTGTTCGCCGGCCAGTCCGCCCGCCTGCAACAGACCGCCGACGCGGTCACCGACCGCGCCGAACGTGCCGCCGGAACCCTTGGCGACCGCGTCGATGCTCTGGACACGCTGTTCGCCCGGCAGAACGCCAACCTCGACAGTTCCGCCGAGCGTCTGGCCGAACATACCGCTCGTATCGCTTCGTCGTTGCAGACCCAGGCCATCAGCCTGGACCAGACCACCGACCGTGTGCTGTCGCGTATCAAGATCGTCGAAGAGGCGTTGTCGGTGCAGACGCGCGAGCTGTCCTCGGCCTCGGATCAGGCCATGGGCCGCTTCCGCGAAATGGAGGAGGTGCTGGGGCGTCACGCCGACCATCTCAGCGCTACCGCCGACGAAGCCAGCGCCCAACTGGGGCAGGTGGGCGAGGTGTTCACTTCCCGCAAGGACGAGATGGACGCCGCCGTCGAGCGTGCGCTGGCCCGCGTGCGCGAGGTGGGCGAGGCGTTCCAGGGGCAGACCCGCGCCCTTTCCGCGTCGTCGGACCAGATGCAGGCCCGTGCCCGCGAGGTTTCGGAAACGCTGCGCCTTTATATCGAGGATTTGGGCAAGGGCTCGGAAAAGGCTGCCGGTCAGGCCGAAGCCATCCGCCAGAGCCTGCGCAAGCAGGCCGACGAACTGGCCGACGCCGCCAACGTGGTTTCGACCCAGTCGCGTCTGTCGGAAGCCTCGCTGAACCAGCAGTCGCGCCACCTGATGTCCTCGGCCGATCAGGTCATGGCCAAGGTCAAGACCATTGCCGACACCTTGCGCCAGAACACCAACGACCTGATCTCGGTGTCGTCGCGTGTCGGCGTCGAGATCGAGGCGGTCGGCGAGGGGTTGCGCCAACGCACCAGCGAGGTCAGCGTCGCTTCGACCCGCGCCATCGCCGAGACCGGCAACGTCTCCGAATTGCTGGAACGTGTGGCCGGCGGCGTCGCCGTCGCGTCCCAGGAAGCGACCGGACGGGTCAAGGACGTGGTCGAGGTGCTGCGGCGTCAGACCGAGCAGGTGGTGGCCTCGGCCGACCAAACCCAGGCCAGCGTCGGCGCGGTGGGCGAGAAGCTGGGCGGACAGGCGTCCGCCCTGGCCCGTGTCGCCGACGATTCGTCCGAGGTGCTGAAGGCCTTCGGCCAAGCCATCGCCAAGCATGCCGCCGAGGTGGGCGAGGCCGCGCAAAGGGTGTTCCACAATTCCCAGACCGCCGGCGACGCCTTGCGCCAGATCGGTCGCGATTTCGAGGAAACCTCGAACAAGACCGCGGCCCAGGTCACGGCGGCCGGCGACATGTTGCGCGCCGGCATCCGCGACCTCACGCAATCGTCGGAACGGATCACCGCTTCGGTCCGCAACGCGGGCGATTCCTTGCGTCGTCAGGCCCAGGATTTGGAGGAATCCACCGAACGGACCGGCGCCAAGCTGGAAAGCGCGTTCGAGATGATCCGCCAGAAATCCAACGATCTGGGCATCACCGGTGATCGTCTGGCGCAACAGGCGGAAAGCATGGCCGCCACCTTCTCGCGCCAATCGGCCGATCTGGTCAACGCCTCGAAACTGGCCGAGGTTCGGGCGCAGCAACTTGAGGAACGCCGCGCCAGCGCCTCGGTCGAGCATTTCCTGCAAAACGCCGCTTTCATCGTCGAAAAGCTTCAGTCGCTGTCGGTGGACATCGCCCGCATCTTCTCGACCAACATCGACGAAAAGGCGTGGAAGGAGTTCCATGCCGGCGATCAGAGCGTGTTTGTCCGCAAAATTCTGAAGAACCTGGACAAACACCAGATCGCCGCCATGAAGAACAAGTTCGAGGACGATGGCGAGTTCCGCGAATACGTCACCCGCTACCTGTCGGAATTCGAGGCGCTGCTCAATCAGGCCCGCCAGTCCGACTACGCCGACGTCCTGACCGGCACCTTCACGTCGTCCGAGGTCGGCAAGCTCTATCTGGTGCTGGCCCGTGCCTTGGGCCGACTGGAATAGGCGGCGGTTTTCCTCCGTGCAATTAACAGGGCGCCTTCGGGCGCCCTTTTCTAGCGCCAGGGTGGAATATTTCGCGAACGCACAAAATATGTTGCACTGCACAATGAGGTGTGGCTAGGATGGGTCATCGCAGAAACGGAGGCCCCACATGCTGATTCGCAAGCTGCATGGGCACGAGCGTCCGCTGTTTGCGGACCATCTTAAGCGTTTGTCCGCCGACGACCGGCAATTCCGCTTCGCCCGCGCCAACGTCAGCGACGAAGTGATCGACGCCTATGTGGCGTCCATCGCTTCCGACCATCTGGTGGTGGGATGCTTCATCGATGACCGATTGGTGGCGGGTGTGCACGTGGCTTTCGATCACGGCCTCGCCGAGGTCGGGGTGTCGGTGGACATGGACCATCGGGTCAAGGGAATCGGTGCCGAGCTGTTCCGTCGGGCCATCCATTGGGCGCGCAACCGGCGGGCGGAAAAGCTTTATACCCTGTGTCAGTCGGACAACCGGGCCATGGTGGCGCTGGCGCGCAAGCTGGACATGCAGGTTCACCGCGAAAGCGGCACGGCCGAGGCGTTCCTGGCCCTGACTCCCCCCGACCTGTTGAGTGTTTCCGACGAACTGTCCATGGGCATGAGCACCGTGTACAGCGAATGGGCCGACATGGTTCGAACCTGCCAGGACGCGCTGCTGCCGCCCCAGCGCGGCGAGCGCTGAAAACGGGGGTCAGCGAACCGTCTGGGCGGTGTCGCCGGTGGCCGACAATTGGATGGCGTCGGGTTGTGGGCCGGTGTCCCAGCGCCGCGCTTCCTCGCGCCAACGGGCCATGTCCTCGGAGCCTTGCAGAACGGCGAAACGGTCCTGGGATACCGGGCGCGGCGTCTCGTTCGACGGCCACAACCATACGCCGGCCGTCAGGATCAGGGCGAAGACGGCGGCGGCGGTGCCGGTCCAATCGCGATCATCCATGTTCGCCTCCTGGTTCGTGACGACGGTTCCACCTTACCTTGCCCCTCTAGATGGGGCCATTCGGCTTCGGTTGTAAGGGGCACCTTCCGAAGGGGGAGGGGCTTTACCGCCCTTTGATACGGTCATAGGCGGAAAGCGCGGCCTGACGCGCGGCGGCATGGTCCACCATGGGCGGTGGATATTTCAGTCCAGCCCGCAGCAATGGTGGCGCAGCCCACGGTTTGTGGACGTATTGGTCGGGCAGGCCGGCCAGTTCCGGCAGCCAGCGCCGCACGTAATGGCCGTCTGGGTCGAATTTCTCGCCCTGGGTGACCGGATTGAAGACCCGGAAATAGGGGGCGGCGTCGGCGCCGCAACCGGCGACCCATTGCCACGACGCGGCGTTGGCGGCGACGTTGGCGTCTATCAGCGTGTCCCAAAACCAGCGCTCGCCCCATTGCCAGGGCACCAATAGATCCTTGACCAGGAACGAGCCGACGATCATGCGCACGCGGTTGTGCATCCAGCCGGTGGCCCATAATTGCCGCATGCCGGCATCGACGATGGGATAACCGGTGCATCCCTGTTTCCAGGCGTTGAACGCCGTCCGGTTCTCGCTCCAGGGGAAGGCGGTGAAAGCGGGGTGGAGCGGTTGTTCCTGAAGCTTGGGGAACGCGGCGACCAGGGTGTGGCTGAACTCGCGCCACCCCAGTTCCTTGAGGAAACAGTCGGCGCCGGCCGACGGTGGCCGGGTTTGGACCGCATGCCAGATCTGGCGAGGCGATATCTCGCCGAACGCCAGATGCGGCGACAGGCACGAGGTGCCATTGCAATCGGGACGGTCGCGCCGTGTTTCATAAGTGGATAGGCCGGTATCAAGAAAATTGGTCAGCCGTTTGGCGGCGCCGGCTTCACCCGGTTGCCACGTCTCGGCCATGGTGCGCCACCATGGCTTGGCCGGCATCAGTTCCAGCGCGTCCAGGGGAAGGCTGTCCGGGACGGAAGGAGGAAGTTCGAAGCCCTGCGGCGCCGGCAGCGGCCGGGCCGGGGGCGGCGCGGCCAGGGCAGCGCGCCAGAAAGGGGTGAACACCTGGAACGCTCCGCCGGTCTTGGTCCGCACCGTTCCGGGTTCAAACAACAGATCGGCGGCGAAAGCGCGGCCTTGGCATCCCTGTTCCCCCAAACGCCGGAGCATTTCCGCTTCGCGCTCGGGTTCGCCCGGTTCCCAGCGGCGGTTCCAATGAACGGCCTGGGCACCGACCGTCGTCGCCAATCGGGGAATTTCCGTCAGGGCGTCGCCGCGCGCCAGCACCACCCGGCCGCCGCGTGCATTCACGTCGGCGGTCAGGGCGGCCAGGGATTGGTGCAGCCACCAACGAGACGCGGCTCCCGGCCGCCAAGGCCCGGTGCCGTCAAGGACGAAGGCCAGCACCACCGGGCCATGGGCCGCGGCCAGGGCGGGGTTGTCGGACAGGCGCAAATCCTGGCGCAGCCAGACCAGAACTGTCATGCGGGCTCCCGTATCGGTGGAGGTGGGGGCGGTTCCAGCCGGGCGCGCGGTCGGGTGACGATGCGATTGCCGGCCAGTACCAGCGCGTTGAACGGTCGGCGGAACATCTGGGCAAAGGCCGGTGCCAGCACGTTGACGCCGTCGCGCCGTCCTCCGAAAGCCGGGATCACCATGCGCCGGCCATCGAATACGAAACACGACCACAAGGCGCCGTCCAGCCCGGCCACCGGCCACGGGCTGGCCGATACCTCGCCCAATGCCGACGACCCGGACAAACCGGCGGCACGAAAGGTCAGTCCCGCCGTCTTGAGCTCGATGGCGGCGGAACCGGGCAATTCCGCCGCCAAGCCCTCTCCCAGCCAATGCCAGTCATGGTCCCGGCACAGCCGGGCGATTTCGTCGGCGTCGCGTTTGGCCAGGCCGTTGCGGGACAGCAAGTTCGGTAGGGCGTCGCCCAACCACACCACCTGTGCCGGGCGGCGCTGGCGTAACACCGCGGTCAGCCGTTTCAGGGCCTCGGCCGCCAGGGCCGGAGCCTGACGCGCCGTCGGGTCGCCGATGGGGTCGGACACCGCCACCAGCCGTTCCTTGGGACAGATCAATGCCCCGGACAGGTCGGGCAACAGATGAACGCCGTTCAACAGCATGGCGTCACGCGAACAGAGCCCGCAATTCCGCAACCTTGGCCGTCAACGTGTCGTCGTCGTACGGTTTGGTCGGCAAAACACCCCAAATCGGCCGGGGCCAGGCGGGATCGTCGGTGAAGCGGGCGATGACGTGCACGTGCAGTTGCGGCACCACGTTGCCCAGGGCGGCCACGTTCATCTTGGCCGCCTTGACGTGGTTCTGAAGCCGGCGGCTGGCATCGGCCACCTCTTCCGTCAGGGTCTGGCGGTCGGCGGGGTCCAGTTCGTGAAGTTCCGACACGCCATGACGGCGTGGAACCAGGACCACCCAAGGATAATTGGCGTCGTTGAGCAACAGCACCCGGCATAGCGGCCAGTCGGTGACGAAGGCGGTATCGGCGTCAAGACGCTCATGCAGGACGAACATGGTGTTATTTTCCCTCCTCGATTGCCCTGGCCCGGCTTTCGCGCTATGACCAGACCTCAGGTTCCCAGCATCCGAGCAAGCCCCCATGCGCCGACGCCGTTCCCGCAATCACGACGAGTCCAATTCCCTTGGCCTGACGGTCGCTCGGCTGGGAAAGCTGACCTTGGCCGCCGTGGTCGCCCTTGGCCTGGGCGAATGGGGGGCTGGGCTGGCCATGGGCAAGATACGCCAGAATCGGGCCGCCGCCACCCCCTCGCTCAATGATCTCGACATCGCGCGTCTGTACGACACCGACAATCCGGCGGTCTATCGCGACGTCTTGGCCGAATTCTCGCGTTTGGGGCCATCCGTCTACACGCCGCTGGTCGAATATCGCTTGCCGGCCCATGCCGGGCACAGTCTGACGATTTCCGAACAGGGCTGGCGTGGCAACGGCACGCCGCAAGAACTTGAGGCTCCGGGAACCAAGGTCTTCGTGTTCGGCGGTTCGACCACCTTCGGCATCGGCGTCGCCGACAGCGAGACCTTGCCGGCGCAATTGGGCGAAGTGCTGAAGGCGGCCGGCAAGGACGTGCAGGTCTTCAATTTCGGCGCCCCTTCCTACTACTCGACCCAGGAACGCATTCTGCTTGAGCGGCTGTTGACCGCCGGTATTCGTCCCGACGTGGCGGTGTTCGTCGACGGGCTCAGCGATTTCCAGGCTTGTACGCTGCCCGACCGGACCGCATGGAGCGGACGGTTGGAACAGGCGACGCGGGTGGCGGCGCGGCTG
Source organism: Magnetospirillum aberrantis SpK (assembly GCF_011022235.1). Classification (GTDB taxonomy): domain Bacteria; phylum Pseudomonadota; class Alphaproteobacteria; order Rhodospirillales; family Magnetospirillaceae; genus Magnetospirillum; species Magnetospirillum aberrantis. The sequence continues at coordinate 29,080 of NZ_JAAIYP010000037.1, forward strand.
CCGTTGACTTCGGAGCTGGCGGGACGCTCCAACCTTTTGGCGTTTGGCCGCTGGCTGATCGGCGAGGAACGGGCCGAGGCGCCCAACCGCGTCGCGCCATGCGGTTCCGACGCCGAGGTGGACGCGGTCATCCGTCGTCTCGACGTCAACCGGCGCATGGTCGCCGGCATGGCCGACCGGCTGGGCTTCAAGGCGGTGTTCGTGCAACAGCCGGTTCCCACCTATTCCTACGACAACGCCAAGCGGCCGGTGCCGGTGGATACCGAATTGCTGGCCAACCACATGAATTCCGCCAAGGGCTATCCGCGCATGGCGGAGATGCGTGCCGCCGGCCAGTTGCTGGCCGACAACGTGTTGTGGCTGACCGAGCTTGAGCCGGCCGAGGGCGCGGCCTATGTGGACACCGTCCATTACAGTCCGCGCTTCAATCGCACCCTGGCCGAGACCATCGGCCAGTTCATGCTCGACGCCTCGATGGTGCCGTGAATTCCCGCAGGCTCTGGCTGATCCTTCTGGTGGTGCCGCCGCTGTTGTGGGCGGGCAACGCCCTGGTGGGCCGTGCGGTGGTTGGACGTCTTGACCCGGTCGAGTTGTCGGTCTGGCGCTGGACGGTGGCCTTGGCCGCGCTGTTGCCCTTTACCTTCCGCTCCTTGCTGCTGTACCGCCGGGTTCTGTTGTCCGCTTGGCCGGCGGTGGTGGCCATGGGGGTGTGCAGCGTCGGCGCCTACAACACCTTGCTTTACATGGCCATGCACACCACCACCGCCATCAACGCCACGCTGATGGGGTCGGGTATGCCGCTGATGATCCTGATATTGGCGCGGCTGTGGCTGGGCGATCCCATCCGGCCGGCCCAGTTGGCGGGCATCCTGGTTTCCGCCTGCGGCATGCTGGCGGTGGTGACGCGCGGCGACGCCGGCCGTCTGTGGTCGCTGGAACTGACGCCGGGCGACGGGCTGATGATGCTGGCCACCCTGGCCTGGGCGGTCTATTCGGTCATGTTGCGCCGTTTCGCCTTGCCGGTTCCCGCCCTCACCCTCTTGACCGCGTTCATCGTGGTCGGACTGGTGGCGCTGACCCCGTTTTACCTTTTGGGCGACGGGCACGCGGCCTTGTCGGAATTGGGACCGTGGGAATGGGGGGCCGTCGCCTATACTGGTCTGTTCGCCTCGCTGGTGGCGTTTTCCTTTTGGAATCATGGCGTCGCCGCCGTGGGGGCGGCAACCGCCGGCCAGTACTCCTATCTCATTCCGCTGTTCACCGCGTTGCTGGCGATTCCGCTGCTGGGGGAGCGTCTGCATTGGTATCACGCCCTGGGCGGCGGATTGATTTTCGCCGGTATTTTCCTGGCGACCCGACGCAAGGCGGCGACGTCCTGAGCGCGTGCATCGCAGGCTTGCAAATCGGCGTATTGCGTGGGACCCGGCTCCTCAGCAAAATGGCGCCCAAACCAGGGAGGACGGAGACCGCAATGTACGGGCTCCGCGCAAAAACTAGCGGGAGGAGAGATGGCCTTGCCGAATAACGGCACGACCGCGGACGATTCTCGATTCGACTGGAATTCGGCGCGCACTTTGCTGGCGGGGCTACCCGGCGGCGGAATCAACATCGCCCACGAGGCCGTGGATCGCCATGTGGCCGCGGGCCAGGGCGAACGCACCGCGCTGGTTTCGTTAGGGCGTCATTACGAACGCCACAAGATCAGCTATGGTCAACTGGCCGCTGCCTCGGCCCGCGTCTGCGCCGTGTTGCAGGAACTGGGGGTCCAGCCGGGCGACACGGTGGCGGTGCTGCTGGGCCGTTCGGTCGAGCTGTATCAGGCGGCCTTGGGCATCTGGAAAGCAGGGGCGGTGTTCTGTCCGCTGTTCGGGGTGTTCGGTCCCGGTCCGTTGCGATCGCGCCTGGAACTGTCGCGGGCCAAGGTGCTGATCGCCACCGAAACGCTTTATTCCCGCAAGGTCTTGTCGATACGGGGCAATCTGGCCGACCTTCGGCATGTGCTGCTGGTCGCCGATGAACCCGAGCAGAGCATCGGCGACCATGCCGGCTGCGACGATTTCCGTGCTCGTGTCGCCACTGCCCAGCCGGCGGCGACGGTGGCGACCACCGAGCAGTCGCCGGCCTTCATGCATTTCACTTCCGGCACCACCGGCATTCCCAAGGGCGCGGTGCATGTCCACGGTGCGGTGGTTTCGCACCTGTTGACTGGCCAACAGGTGTTCAAGCTGGTTCCAGACGACGTCTATTGGTGCACCGCCGATCCCGGCTGGATCACCAATACCGTCTATGGCCTGATCGTACCCTTGGTCAACGGCTGCACCGCCCTGGTGGACGAGGCCGAGTTCGATCCCCGCCGCTGGTACGGCGTGCTCAAGGATGAAGCCGTGACGGTGTGGTACACCACACCGACCAACATTCGCATGATGATGCGCTATGGCGCCGCCTTGGCCCGGACCTACCGCGAGAATTCATTGCGGTTGGCCGCCAGCGCCGGAGAACCCCTGGGCGCCGAAGCCGCGACCTGGGGCGAGAAAACGCTGGGGGTCCAGTTCAACGACACCTGGTGGCAGACCGAGACCGGGGCCATCGCCATCGCCAACCTTGCCGACGACGGTCGGCCGGGCAGCATGGGCCGCCCGTTGCCAGGAGTCCAGGCGGCGGTGGTCAACCGCAACCTGTCCAAGGTCGAGGTGGTGAACGACCCCGACGCGGTGGGGGAATTGGCGTTGCGTGCCGACCTGCCGTCGCTGTTCTCGTCCTATATCGGCGACACCTCGCGCTTCCAATCCTGTTTCATCGATGGCTGGTATCTGACCGGCGATCTGGTGCGGCGCGACGCCGACGGCTTTTTCTGGTTCGTCGGGCGTTCCGACGACATGATCAAGTCGGCCGGTCACACCATCGGCCCGTTCGAGATCGAGGCGTCGATGATGGTTCACCCGGCGGTCGCCGAGATCGGCGTGGTGGGCAAGCCCGACCTCTTGCTGCGCGAGGTGCCGGTGGCGTTCGTGTCGCTCAATCCCGGTTTCGAGGAAGGCGACGCGCTGCGGACCGAGTTGCTGTATTACGGCCGCCAGCATCTGGGGTCGGCCATTGCCCCGCGCGAAATTCAGTTCGTCGAGGCCATGCCCAAGACCACTACCGGCAAGATCTTGCGCCGTGCCCTCAAGGCCAAGGCGTCGGCGGAACCGGACGAGGACGCGGTATTGCCGACATCCGGCTATCCGGGACGTTTCGACGACGAATAAACGCCAAGATAAACGAAGCCCCCGGTTCGTCGTGAACCGGGGGCTTTGTCTTAGAATTCGTGGCCGATGATCCGGTCCAAAGAGAACCATCCGCCGCCACGGATGGCGTAGGACAGCGTGACGATGGCCCACAACAGGGGATATTCGTAGCCACCGCTGGTCCAGAAGAAACCGGCGCCGAGGTGCACCTGAAGGGCCGCCACCGCCAGCAGGCCGGTCGCCAGCACCGCCACCGGCCGGGTCAGCAGGCCGGCGGCCAGGGCAAGGCCGCCAAAGAATTCGATCATTCCCGCCACGGTCGCCAAGCCGGCGGGCAGGCCCAGCTTGCTGGCGAAGAACTGGCCGGTGGCGTCCAACCCGTAGCCGCCGAACCAGCCGAACAGCTTTTGCGCGCCGTGCGGCACCAGGGTCAGGCCGGCGACGATGCGCACCATGGGTTCTGCCAAAGGCGACAACAGGGCGGTCAGCGGGGCGACGAACGCAAGGATCGGCTTGGTCGGGGCGCCGGAAGAGGCAAGGGACATGGCGAGAACTCCGTCAGGGAATGGGGCGTCGGCCCCGTTGTCATGACGAGAGTGTCGCTCTGGGCTTTGTTGGAGACAATCTGGCGATTTCGCACAGAACTGTTTCCCTATGGAAACAGTGACTTCAGACCCCGTGTTGCAACAAGGCGGTGAAGCGTTCGGCGCTGATTGGCGGGCTGAACAGATAGCCCTGCATGGAGGTAACGCCCTTGGTCAACAGGTACTCGGCCTGGTCCGGGGTCTCCACGCCTTCGGCGATGACGTCGAAGCCCAGGTTGCTGGCCAGGGCGACGATCGAGGCGACGATGGCGCCATCCTTGCCGTTGCCGGGCAGTTCCTTGACGAAAGCGCGGTCGATCTTGAGCGTGTCCACCGGGAACAGCTTGAGATAGGCCATGGACGAATAGCCGGTGCCGAAATCGTCGATCGACATGCGCACGCCCATTGCCCCCAATTGGGTCAGGATGGAGATGGCGCGGTCCACTTCGGTGGCCATCATGGTCTCGGTGATTTCCAATTCCAGATCGCTGGGCGTCAGATGATTGGCGGCCAGGGCGCGCTCGACCTTTTCCTTGAGGCCGGCGTCGTGGAACTGGGCCGGTGACAGGTTGACCGACACGCAGCCGAAATCCAGTCCCAGGTCGCGCCAGCAACGCATCTGGTAACAGGCCTCGCCCAATGCCCAGTCGCCGATGGCGCCGACCAGACCGGCGCGTTCGGCCACCGGGATGAACAAAGCGGGGCTGACGTCGCCGCGCACCGGATGGGACCAGCGGATCAACGCCTCGGCGCCGACGATGCGGCGGGTGCGGGCGTCCAGCTTGGGCTGGTAATGCAGGCGGAACTGGTTCTCGGCGATGGCGTGGCGCAGGTCATTTTCCAGGTTCACCCGCTCTGCCGCCTGGCGGTTCATGTCCTGGTCGTAGAAGCTGTAGCCGCGTCCGCCCGCCTTGCAATGGTACATGGCGGCGTCGGCGTTGGAGAGCAGTTGCTCTGCCGTGTCGGCGTCGTCGGGATAAAGCGCGACGCCGATGCTGGTCGAGCAGTAGAGGTCGCGGTGCGCTACCGAGAACGGTTCGGAAAAGGCGTACAGAATCTTCTCGACACAGGCGACCGCGCCCGTGGGGTCGCTGATGTTGGGCAACGCCACCACGAATTCGTCGCCGCCCAGCCGGCCGATGATGTCGGAGGCGCGCACGCATCCCTTGAGCCGGCGGGCCACCTGACGCAGCAATTCGTCGCCGGCGGCGTGGCCGAAACTGTCGTTGACGTCCTTGAAGCGGTTGACGTCGAGGAACAGCACCGCCAGGCGGTGGCCGCCCACTTCGGCGCGGACGATGGCGTCGGTCAGCGCTTCCATCACCGTGTGGCGGTTGGCCAGCTTGGTCAGCGTGTCGTGGCTGGCGTGGAAGCGGATGCGCTGTTCGTCCATCTTGCGGCGCGTCACGTCATGCGCCAGCAACACGAACGATCCGACATGCCCGTCCTCGCCGACTACGCCGGTGATGGCCAATGCGGCGGGAAAAACGTCGCCGTCGGCGCGGCGTGCCCACACTTCGCCTTGCCAGATTCCGCCCTTGGCGGCAGTGACCCAGGCTTCCTCGATCAAGGCCGGTTCGTTGACTTCGGCGGCGAACAGCGACAGGCGCACGCCGACCACGCCCTCGGCGGCGAAACCGGTCATGCGTTCGAAGGCCGAGTTGACGGCGCGAACCATCTGGTCGCGGTCCACGACCACGATGGCTTCGCCCACGTTGTCGAACACCGCCGCCGCCAGCCGCAGCCGTTCCTCGGCGGCCTTGCGGGCGGTGATGTCCTGGACGGTGCCTTCGTAGCAGACGACCTCGCCATCGTCGTCGCGCACGGCGCGGGCGTTTTCGGCGATCCAGATGACGCTGCCATCCTTGCGGAAAACCTGCGCCTCGAAATTGCGCACTTCGGAATCGACGGCCAGGGCGCGTTTGAAGCGGTCGCGGTCGGCGGGGTTGACATAAAGATTGCGGGCGATGTCGGTCAGGCCGGAAATCAACGCCTGGGGACCGTCATAGCCGTAGACGCGGGCAAGTGCGGGGTTGGCGGCTAGGTAGCGGCCATCGGGGGTGGTGCGGTAGATGCCTTCGATGGCGTTCTCGAACAGCGAGCGGTACTGGTCGAGCGCATGGCACGGCGCGTTGAGCACCGCGCCGGACGGCGCTTCAGGCGTCACGCCGGACGGCGCTTCGGGCGTCACGCCGGACGACGTCTTGTCAATCATGGCGTCGCCGCCGTCCAAAGTTTGCATCCCCTCACGCACAAGCCAGTGTCGCTGCGCACACTCATAGGCAATCAGTGTGCCACAATTCGCGACAGGGATGCCATTTGTAAGGCCTTGATTTCAAGAGATTCCGCAAGAGAGCCTTCACATGGCTGCCGTGATTGCCGCGCGGGTGTGCATTTTTCGCGCGATAAGATGCCCGCTTTTCAGGCACCTTCACAGGCGCAGGCGTCGCCACAGCGGCCGCAGCCAGTGGTGGCCGGGCTTTGGGCGGCGCGAACCATGTCATGTACTGTCGAAACGCACTTCCCGCATTGCGGCTTGCAGGAATAATGGCGGTAGACCTCGGCGGCAGAGCCGGCCTGACCTTCGTCGATGGCCGCGCGGACCTGACGGTCGTTCAATCCGTGACAGAGACAAACGTACATGGCGCCTCGGCGAGGTTGGCGGCGAAAGCCGAAGGTGCGGCGGGGAGGGGGGAGAGAAGAGAGGAGACCCCTCCCCGCCACCGCAAGGCGGATCATCATCCGCGCTTGGGACTGGTGCCCGGTCCGATCCACTCGTCCCCGGCGTCCAGACAGGACATCCGATCACCTTTCGGCCTTATCCGCGTGCTTCCTTTCGGAAGCGGTGCTGCTGTCTGTTGTTTATGATAATCATTCGCATTTACGGATGGCAACAGCTTTTTTGTGGTCACCGCACGAAACCGGCGTCATCGCCAGCCGACGCGGTCGAAGATGCGGATGGCTTCGGCGCGGTTTTCGCCCAGCATGGCGACGTTGATGTCTTCGGCCTTGAACACTCCCCAGGCGGCGACCACCGGCGAAGCGGCGACGCCGGGGCGGACCGGGAACTCGTTGTTGGCCTGGGCGAACAGTGCCTGGGCTTCGGGACCGGCCATGAATTCCAGCAATTGCACGGCTTCTCCCCGGTTTTTGGCGGAGGCGGTGACGCCGGCGCCGGCCACGTTCATGTGGGCTCCGCGTCCTTGCTGATTGGGAAAGGCGATGCCGACCTTGGCGGCGGCTTCACGCTCGGCTTCCTTGGTCGAGGTCAGCATGCCGCCGTAATAATAGGTGTTGGCGATGGCGATGTCGCATTGGCCGGCGGCCACGGCGGAAATCTGGTCGCGGTCGCCGCCCTGGGGTTTGCGGGCCATGTTGTCGGCGACACCCTTGGCCCAGGCTTCGGCCTTAGTCGGGCCGTTTACCGCGATCAAGCCGGCCAGCAACGACTGGTTATAGGTGGAGGACGACGACCGCACGCAGATGCGGCCCTTCCATTTTGGGTCGGCCAGATCCTCATACGTGGTGATCTCGGACGGCTTGACCCGGTCCTTGGCATAGAACACCACGCGCGAGCGCGCCGACAGCCCGGTCCAATAGCCCTGTGGATCGCGATAGGCGGCGGGGATGGCCGTCTCGATCGCCTTGCTGGTGACCGGCTGCAATACCCCGGCGACGCGGGCGGCGTGCAGATGGGCGACGTCGGTGGTGACGAACAGGTCTGCCGGGCTGTCCTTGCCCTCGCTTTTCAGGCGTTCCAGCAACTGGTCCTCGCTGGCCGACAACAGGTTGACCTTGATGCCGGTCTTGTGGCTGAAGGCATCCAGAACCGGCTTCAACAGATGGTCCTTGCGGGCGGAATAGACGTTGACCTCGGCGGCTTGAACGGTGCCGACGGTCAAGGCGCAGGTCAGCGTGGCGACAGCGAGGCGGGATAGACGGCGCATGGAGTGTTCCCCTTGTTCGACATGATGATGCGAATTAATCGCAATAACTGCCTTTTCCAAGAGGGGCCGGGAAAATTTTCGTCAGCCGGTAAGGGGGGGGGCGAAGACGAGGGCTCTGTCGATGCTGATTGCCACCCGTTCTCCTTCGGCGGGGATGCCGGCACCGGACAGGCGGCACCGCAGGTCGAGTGGCGAACCATCAGGTTGGGGCAGTTCCAGCAACACCTGGGTTACCGCCCCCAGGGGGCGGACGGCGCGGACCATCGCGACGCCATCGGCGCTGGGGTGTGGGGTGATGGCTTCGGGGCGCACCACCACCTGGACGACGGCGCCGTCGGGGGTGCCTGTCGCCGGAAAGCGCCCCAAGGGCGTGTCCACGTTCTGGTCGCGCACAATTGCCGCCAGCGTGTTGACCTCGCCGAAAAAGGCGGCGACGAAGGCGTCGGCAGGGGCGTCGTACAAGGTTGCCGGACGACCCATCTGCACCACGCGGCCGTCGCGCATGATGGCGATGCGGTCGGCCATGGCCATGGCTTCCTCGGGATCGTGGGTGACCATCATTGTGGCGACGCGGTTGCGTTTGAGCACGCCCAGGGTCTCGTCGCGAATCTGGTCGCGCAGACGGCGGTCAAGCCCGGAAAACGGTTCGTCCAACAGCATCAGGCCGGGGGCCGGCGCCAGGGCGCGGGCCAGGGCGACGCGCTGTTGCTGGCCGCCGGACAATTGATGCGGCCAGGATTTGGCGTAATCGGCCATGCCCACCTGTTCCAGCATGTCGAGCGCGCGGGCGTGTCGTTCGGGGGGCGGTCGGTGGCGGATGCCGAATTCCACGTTGGCACGCACGTCGAGATGGGGAAACAGCGCGTAATCCTGAAACAGGAAACCCACATGGCGTCCCTCGGGCGGGACATGCCGGCCATCGCCCGACACGATCCGGTTGTTCAGCACCACCCGGCCATGCCGCGCGGTCTCCAGCCCGGCAGCCAGACGCAAGGTGGTGGTCTTGCCACAGCCCGATGGCCCCAGCAGGCAGACCAACTCGCCCGGCGCCACATGCAACGACACGTCGCGCACCACGGCGCGGGTGCCATAGAAATGGGACAATCCCTCGATCTTCAATCCCTCGGTCATGAGTGGTCTCCTGGGCGGGACCGGGCGATGGCCCGGCTCAGCAACACCACCGGCGCCAATCCGGCGGCGACGATGGCCAGGGCCGGCAAGGCGGCGTCGGCCAGACGCTCGTCCGAGGCCAGGGTGAAGGTGCGGGTGGCCAAGGTGTCGAAGTTGAACGGGCGGATGATCAGGGTCGCCGGCAATTCCTTCATGACATCGACGAACACCAGCAACGCCGCCGACAACAGGCTGCCGCGCATGATCGGGGCATGGACGCGGCGCAGTGTCGCCAGCGGTGAAAGCCCCAGGGTGCGGGCCGCCGCTTCCATGTTGGGGGTGACCTTGTCCAGGCTGGCCTCGACCGTGTTGGCGGCCACCGCCAGGAAACGCACCAGATAGGCGTAGACCAGCGCCCCCACCGATCCGGTCATCAGCAAGCCCACGCCCAATCCCAGATGCTGGCGGGCGAAAGCGGCGATTTCCCGGTCCAGGGCGGTCAGCGGCACCAGGATGCCGACGGCGATGACTCCGCCGGGAATGGCGTAACCCAACGAGGTCAGCCGTAGCAGGACGGCCAGGAAGAGGGTCGGATGCAGGCGGCGGCCGAAGGCCAGAACCAGCGCCACCAGAACCGCCAGACCTCCGGTGACCGTGGCCAGGATCAGCGAGTTGCCGGCTAAAGCGACGAACGCGGCGACATCGGTTTCGCTTCCGCTTGACCATGCCGCCAGGGTGATCGCCGGGATCGCGAAACCGAATGCCACCGGCGCCGCGCAAAAGACGAAGGCCAGGAAAGCGCGCCAGCGGCGCAGGCGGATGCGGGGCAAGCTGCGATAGCGCGGGGTGGTGTGGTGGGCGCGTGCCGCGCCCCGCGACAGCCGTTCCACCACGATCAGCACCAGCACGAACAGCATCAGCATCGCCCCAAGCTGGGCCGCCACCGCCGGCTGTCCCATGCCCATCCAGGTGCGGTAAATGCCGGTGGCGAAGGTGTCGACGGCGAAATACTGCACGGTGCCGAAATCATTCAGTGTTTCCATCAGCGCCAGGGCGACGCCGGCGGCGATGGCCGGGCGGGCCAGCGGCAGGGCGACGCCGACAAAGGCCTGCCATGGCGTGCGCCCCAGGGTGCGGCTGGCTTCGAGCACGCACACCGATTGTTCCAGGAAGGCGGTGCGCGCCAGGATGTAGACATAGGGATAGAGCACCAGCGTCATCACCGTTACCGCCCCACCCAGCGAACGGATTTCCGGGAACCAGTAATCCCGCGCGCTGGCCCAACCGCCAAGGAGCCGCAACGCACCCTGGACCGGCCCGGCAAAGTCTAATAGTCCTGTATAGGTGTAGGCGACGACATAGGCCGGCATGGCCATGGGCAGCAACAGCGCCCATTCCAGGCCGCGGCTGCCGGGAAAACGGCACATGGTCACCAGCCACGCCGCGCCCACGCCGCCGACCGCCACGCCCAGGCCGACCCCCAACATCAGCAACAGCGAATTGCCCACATAGGCCGGCAGCACGGTGGCGGCCAGATGCCGCCAGATGTCGAGCGACGGTGCCGCCAGATTGGCGACCACCGCCAGAACCGGCAGCGACACCAACCCGGCCAGAACAGAGATTGTCAGGACCCAGGCGTTGGGAGGGCGACAGGCCGTTTGTGGACGAAGGAGCATGGGAATGATGCTATTGAAAATGATTGTTGATAGCAATCGCCGCACCGCGGCAAGCGGTTTGTCCCCCTTCGGGCTGGAAAGTGGATGGGTTCCGTATTAAGAAGACGGTTTCCGACCCAATTCTCTCAGGGATCGCCCGTGAAAGCCGCCGTCATCGTTTTTCCCGGCTCCAACTGCGACCGCGACGTCGCCGTGGCGCTTGAGGCCAGCCTGGGGGCCAAGCCGTATATGGTTTGGCACCGCGACACCGAACTTCCCGCCGTCGACCTGATCGTCGTTCCCGGCGGCTTTTCCTATGGCGACTACCTGCGTTGCGGCGCCATGGCCGCCCATTCGCCGATCATGCGCGAGGTCAAGGCCCGCGCCGACCAGGGCGCCCGCGTTCTTGGCATCTGCAACGGCTTCCAGATCATCACCGAGGCGGGGCTGCTGCCCGGCGTGCTGATGCGTAATGCCCAACTGAAATTCATCTGCAAGGATGTCTATCTGCGGGTCGAGAACGACCGCACCGACTTCTGCCGCTATTACCGCTCGGGCGACGTGGTGCGCTATCCCATCGCCCACGCCGAAGGCAACTACTTCGTCGAGCCGCATACCTTCCGCGAGATGGAAGACAACGGTCAGATCGCCTTTCGCTATTGCGACAAGAACGGCCGGGTGGCGCCCGAGTTCAATCCCAACGGATCGTTGGGCAACGTGGCCGGCGTCTACAATTCCAAGTTCAACGTGCTGGGCCTGATGCCGCACCCCGAGCGTCTGGCCGAGGATCTGCTGGGCGGGTCCGACGGCAAGCTGATGTTCGATTCGCTGGTGGAGGCGCTGTCGTGAGCCAGATTACCCCTGACGTCATCGCCCAACACGGCATCAAGCCGGATGAGTACAAGCTGATCCTCGAGATCATGGGCCGCGAGCCCAATTTGACCGAGTTGGGAATCTTCTCGGTCATGTGGTCCGAGCATTGCTCGTACAAATCCTCCAAGAAGTGGCTGAAGACCCTGCCGACCAAGGCGCCGTGGGTGATCTGCGGTCCGGGCGAGAACGCCGGTATCATCGATATCGGCGACGGCGACGCCGTGGTCTTCAAGATGGAAAGCCACAACCACCCCAGCTTCATCGAGCCCTACCAAGGCGCGGCGACCGGCGTCGGCGGCATCCTGCGTGACGTGTTCACCATGGGCGCGCGGCCCATCGCCAACATGAACGCGCTCCGCTTCGGCGATCCCAGCCACCCCAAGACCCGTCATCTGGTGGCGGGCGTGGTGGCCGGCATCGGCGGCTACGGCAATTGCGTCGGTGTCCCCACCGTGGGCGGCGAGACCAATTTCCACAGCAGCTACAACGGCAACATCCTGGTCAACGCCATGACCGTCGGTCTGGCGCGCAAGGACAACATCTTCTATTCGGCCGCTGCCGGAATCGGCAACCCGGTGGTCTATTTCGGCTCCAAGACCGGCCGCGACGGCATCCACGGCGCCACCATGGCCTCGGCCGAATTCGACGAGAAGTCCGAGGAGAAGCGTCCCACCGTCCAGGTCGGCGACCCCTTCACCGAAAAGCTGCTGATCGAAGCCTGCCTTGAGCTGATGGCTACCGACGTCATCGTCGCCATTCAGGATATGGGCGCCGCCGGCCTGACCTCGTCGTCGTTCGAGATGGCGTCCAAGGGCGGCCTGGGCGTCGAATTGGACCTGGATGCCGTGCCCATGCGCGAACAGGGCATGAGCGCTTACGAAATCATGCTGTCCGAATCCCAGGAACGCATGCTGATGATCCTGAAGCCCGGCAAGGAAGATGTTGCCAAGGCGATCATGGACAAGTGGGAACTGGATTTCGCGGTGATCGGCACGCTGACCGACACCGGCCGCATGGTGCTCAAGCGCCATGGCGAGATCGTCGCCGATCTGCCCATCGATCCGTTGGCCCAGGCTTCGCCGGAATACGACCGGCCGTGGGTCAGCCCGGCCAAGCAGCCGGTGGTCGACGCCAAGACCATCGAGGCCGTGTGCCCGGTCGAGGCGTTGAAGACGATGCTGGCCTGTCCCGATCTGGCGTCCAAGCGCTGGATCTACCAGCAATACGACCACATGGTGATGGGCGACACCGTCCAGCGCCCCGGCGGCGACGCGGCGGTGGTGCGCATCCACGGCAGCAACAAGGCGGTGGCCATCACCACCGACTGCACGCCCCGTTACTGTCAGGCCGACCCGCACGAAGGCGGCCGTCAGGCGGTGGCCGAGGCCTATCGCAACCTGTCGGCCACCGGCGCCGTGCCGTTGGCGGTCACCGACAACCTGAATTTCGGCAACCCGGAAAAGCCCGAGATCATGGGCCAGATCGTCGAGGCCATCAAAGGCATGGGCGAGGCTTGCCGCGACCTGGACTTTCCGGTCGTGTCGGGCAACGTGTCGCTTTACAACGAGACCCAGGGCACGGCCATCCAGCCGACCCCGGCCATCGGCGCCGTCGGCCTGTTGGACGACGTCAGCAAGCACATGACCGTGGCCTTCAAGAAGACCGGCAGCAATATCGTGCTGTTGGGCGAGACCAAGGGCTGGCTGGGTGCGTCCTTGTACCTGCGCGAAATCTGCGGCCGCGAGGAGGGAGCTCCGCCGCCGGTGGCGCTGCACCGCGAACGGCGCAAGGGCGAACTGGTGCGCCAATTGATCCACGATGGTCAGGTCCTGGCCTGCCACGACGTTTCCGACGGTGGGTTGCTGGTGGCGGTGGCAGAGATGTCCATGGCCTCGGCCAGCCGCATCGGCGCCGCGCTGGAAGCTCCCAGCACGCTGCCGCTGCATGCCTGGTGCTTCGGCGAGGATCAGGGCCGCTACGTGCTCGAAGTCTCGGACGACGAATTGGTGGCGGTTCTGGAAGCGGCCAAGGAACGCGAGGTCGGCGCCCGCGTCATCGGCAAGACCGGCGGCCACGTCATCAGCGTCGGCGGCCGTGCCGTCGCCGTGGACGAGTTGAAGGCTGCCAACGAGGGCTGGCTTCCCGCCTTCATGGGCGCCGAGATGTCGGGTCACTGATCCTCGGCTGTCCGCGCGTTTCAAGGGGGCCGTCCGGTGTCGGGCGGCCCCTTTTTGCTTGATGCTTTTCGTGGTAGTGATGCGGCGATAAAGTCCAGATAGTGGTGATATCCATGCGCGTCATCGCCGTTTTATTGCCCTTGGCTCTTGTCCTAAGCGTGTCGGCTTGCGCTAACCGGCCTGTGGTCAAAACCTATCCGGTGAGCGGCGAGGTGATGATGGATGGCAAGCTACGCATCCTGTCCTCGCTGATGGCCATTCGCGGAACCCAGTTCCAGGTGGACAACGCGTTTCGCGTGCGCCCTGATGGTGACCGTCTGAGCGTTTGCATGTCCTATGTCTATCGTGGGCCGGCATCGCTGTGGGAACAGGCGCGGCGCGAATATCCCGGCATGTCGGCGGTGACCATCACGCCGCCAGCCGCGGAAAAGGCGCAACCGGTGACCATCGCGCTTGACCCGGCGCCCGGTTACCGCTTGATTCCTGGGGTCCGCATGGGGGTCCAGGAATTGAAGACCATGCGCATGGCCTGTGTGACCACCGAATTGGCGTGGTCGACCGCGTATGAAGGAAAGGACGTCACGTTCGCCATCCTTCCGCGCTGATCAAGGAATGCCCAACTGAAACATCATACCGCCCGTGCCGGTGCCCTTGCGGCTTTTGGTGCCTTCTTGTGTTGGGGATTGTTTGGCCTTTATTTCAAGGCGCTGGGCGAGATCCCCGCCCCCGAGGTGCTGGCCCATCGGGTGCTGGGTGGGGCGGTTTTCGCCGCCATCTTGCTGGCGGCGCTTGGCGGCTGGGGCGAGTTGCGGCCGCTCTTGTCCGATCGCGCCCGCTTGTTGCGGCTGGGGGCGTCGGCGCTGGCCATCGCCATCAACTGGGGGGTGTTCGTGTGGGCGGTGGCCCGTGGCCGGGCGCTCGAAGCATCGCTGGGCTATTACATCTATCCCTTGGTGTCGGTGCTGCTGGGGCGGCTGTTGCTGGGTGAACGGCTGAGCAACCGGCAATGGGGGGCGGTGGCCTTGGTGGCCCTGGGTGTCGGCTGGCAGGTGTCGCACGGCTCGGGCGTGCCGTGGGTGGCCTTGATCCTGGCGGTCAGCTTTGGTGTCTACGGCTTGCTGCGCAAGACCATCGCCGTGCCGGCCCTGGCCGGGTTGCTGGTGGAAACCGCGTGGCTGGTGCCGCTTGCCCTGATCTATCTGGTGGCGGTCAAGGGCGGCGCGGCGCCCGGCATGGGCGGCGGCACCCTGGCCTTGCTGGCGCTGGCCGGGCCGGTGACGGCGGTGCCGCTGGCGCTGTTCGCCTTTGGCGCCCGAAGGCTGAGCCTCTCGGCCATCGGCCTGATGATGTACATGAACCCCACCGTCCAGATGCTGGTGGCGGTGTTCGCCTTGGGCGAGGTCTTCACCACCGCCCACGCCGTCACCTTCACCGCTATCTGGGCGGGCGTGGCGCTGTATGCGTGGCCGTCAACGGGACGACGGCCGGGGTGACGGCCATGTTCCGCGCCACTCGCCGATGCGGCTTTCGTTTGTCGCGGCAAGCGGGCACAATACGGCGCCCGCCTCACTCACAGCGACAGGAGTTTCGCCCATGCCCATGGAAGCCGGTGACATCGAACGCATGATTCGCGAAGCTTTCCCCGATGCCCGCATCGTCATCGAGGATCTGCGCGGTGACGGTGACCATTATTCCGCCCTGGTGGTGTCCACGGCCTTTCAGGGGAAAAGCCGGGTGCAGCAGCATCAGATGGTTTATGGCGCGCTGCAAGGCAAGATGGGCGGCGAGTTGCACGCCCTGGCGCTTCAGACCGCGACGCCCGAGACCATGCCCGATTGGGCCAAGGATTGACCGGGCTCAAGGCCGTTCCCATCTGAGGCAGGCAAGGAATGTTGCACTGCCCACAAACGCGGCTTAGATTGAAGTCATTCTAAATCCCTCCCTTTCACAAGGCCGAGCCATGACCAACCCCGTCTTCGAACGCATCAAGCAAGACCTGACCGAAAACGACGTCGTTCTCTACATGAAGGGAACCCCCATGTTCCCGCAATGCGGTTTTTCCGCCGCCGTGGTGCAGGTGCTGACCGAGTTCGGCGTCAAGTTCAAGGGCGTCGACATCCTGGTCGATCCCAGCTTGCGCGAAGGCATCAAGCAGTTCAGCAGCTGGCCGACCCTGCCGCAGCTCTACGTCAAGGGCGAGTTCATCGGCGGCTGCGACATCGTGCGCGAGATGGCCGGCAACGGCGAACTCAAGGCGCTGTTCGACCAAAAGGGTGTCGCCACCGCCGCCTGAGGCCGGCTTCGCCTTCCTCAAGAAGCCGTCTTCCATCTTGGAAGGCGGCTTTTTTCGTTTGGTTTGGCGCTGTTTGACGGCACCATGCGGCGCAACCACGGAGTTCCACCATGCCCCAGCTTCCCCGCACACCGCGGACCACGCCCCGCCGCAAGGCCGACCGGGTCAGCCATGACCTTGAAGCCATCGCCGCCGTGCTGGACGAAACCTTGGTGGTTCATGTGGGGCTGGTGCAGGACGGCCAGCCGCTGGTGTTGCCGTTGAACGCCTGGCGGGTGGGGGGGCACCTGTATTTTCATCTGGCAAGGGGCAGCCGCTTGGCCCAGGCCATGGCGGCGGGGGCGGAATTGTGTGTCACCGCCACGGTGTTGGACGGCTTGGTGCTGGCCCGTTCGGCCATGCATCATTCCATGAACTACCGTTCCGTGATGCTGTTCGGGGTCGCCCACGAGGTGACGGACGAGGCCGAGAAAACCCAGGTGTTGACCGCTCTGGTCGATCATGTGGTTCCTGGCCGCGCATCGCAGGTGCGTCCGCCGGAGCCGAAAGAGGTGGCGGTCACCGCGGTTTTCGCCCTGCCTGTCGCCGAGGCCTCGTTGAAAGCCCGTTCGGGGCCGCCAGTGGATCGCCCCGACGACCGGGACCGGCCGGTGGCGGCGGGGGTGGTGCCGTTGACGCTGGCGCGGGGGACGCTGGAACCGGACTGACTTTCATGGCACCCGACCCGTTTAGCGGGAATTGCCCGCTTCCGGCGCATGGCTGCCTTGGCGTGTTGCCGGTTTGACATTAAAGATGTACCGGCAATACTTGACGTTGTGCTCTCCTTTCGCGCGGATGGCACGAATGGAAAATAACGGTACGGTGTTGCCAATGATGCCCTCAAGGGATGTGAATGACCGGGGTGTGGACGCGCCGGACGTTCAGGTGGTGTTGGGCATGCTGCATCACGCCACGACCGAATTGGCGCGGGTCAATGCCGAAATGGATCTGCTGGTTCAGGCGGTGTCTCACGATCTGCACGAACCGTTGCGCATGGTCAACGCCTATGCCCAGCTTTTGGCGCGGCGCTATGCCGGCCAACTGGATGCCGAAGCCGACGATTTCCTGACCTTCGTGTCCGACGGCGCGCAGCGCATGCATGGCCTGACCGAGGATTTGCTGGCCTATGGCGCCGCCGGCCGTTCCCCCCTTCGGCGGGGGACATGCGACAGTGCCGCCGTTCTGGAGTTGGTGTTGGCGCAATTGGCCCCGGCCATCGCCGAAAGCGGGGCGTCGGTCGTCGCCCAAGGCATGCCGCTGGTGGTAGCCGATCCCGAGGCCTTGTACCGTCTGTTTTCCAATCTGTTGGACAACGCGATCCGCTATCGCCATCCCGCCCGCCCGCCTTCCGTTCAGGTGGTAGGCACCGAGGTCGAGAGCGGCTGGCATTTCCGTGTCACCGACAACGGCCTGTCGCTGCCTGTGGGCGAGGTGGACCGTATTTTCATGGTGTTCCAGCGCCTGCATGGCAGCGAGATGCCGGGAAGCGGCCTGGGGCTGTCCATCTGCAAACGTATCGTCGAACGCCATGGCGGCCGTATCTGGGCGGAACCTCACGAAGACGGTGTCGGCGCCACCTTCCACTTCACCTTGCTGCGGCTGTTGTAGCCATGAACGCAAAACGCCCCGGCCGTCTGGCCGGGGCGTTTCGGGTCGGAACTCCCGCGCTGATTAGCGCGAGTAGAATTCGATGACCAGGTTCGGTTCCATCTGCACCGGATACGGCACGTCGGCCAGCTTGGGGGCGCGGATGAACTTGCCCTTCATGTCCTTGAGGTCGACTTCGACGTATTCGGGGATGTCGCGCTCGGTCGAGTTGGCGGCTTCCACGACGATGGCCAGGTCCTTGGACTTGGTCTTCACCTGGATCAGGTCGCCGTCCTTGACCTGATAGGACGGAATGTTGACGCGCTTGCCGTTCACCATGATGTGGCCATGGTTGATGATCTGGCGCGACTGGAACGGCGACACCGCGAACTTCATGCGGTAGACGACCGCGTCAAGGCGGCGCTCGAGCAGCTCGATCAGGTTCTCGGAGGTGTCGCCACGGCGGCGCACGGCCTCGTCATAGAGCTTGCGGAACTGCTTTTCCGAGATGTTGCCGTAATAGCCCTTCAGCTTCTGCTTGGCCATCAACTGGGTGCCGAAATCCGACGGCTTCTTGCGGCGGGCGCCGTGCTGGCCGGGAGGGTTCTCCTTGCCGCGAGCCAGCGGGCTCTTGCCACGGCCCCACAGGTTCACGCCCAGACGGCGGTTGATCTTGAATTTCGCTTCGACGCGCTTGGTCATGTTACGTCCTTAAACAGTCCCGGCTGTTACCGGTTGGGGTTTGTCCCGATAGTCCCTGCCCGGCAAGCCGGAGGCGTGGTGAACACACACGTCACCCACATTCTCGAGAATGAAGCGGTGCTTATAGGCGTGGCGTGCGGCCCGAGTCAAGGGCGTAGCGTCACTTTGCCGCAGGCAGCGCCACCACGTGGCCGTCTGTGTCGGCGGTGGCGTCGGTGTCTTCGTCGTCGAGAACCGTGCTCAGCAGTTTCTCGCCGTCCTTCAACTCGATCTTCTGCGCTTTGTCGCGCAGGGCCAGGGCCTTGCCGGCGGGCAACGGCAGGATGACCGAGGCGCGGGTGACGGCATGGCCCACCATGTCGAACGGGACCAGGGCACGGCCGCAATGGGTGCCGTAGCCGTTGGTGGTCTTGATCACCATGGCGGCCACGCTCTGGCCGTCGGCGGCCAGCACGAAATCGGCGATCTTGCCCAACAGGTCGCCGGCGGCGCCATGCACGCTTTTGCCCTGCACGGCGCGGAAGGTCCATTGCCTGACCGGCGGCGGCGGTGGCGGGACCGGGGTCGGCGGCGGGGTGATCTTGGGAACCGCACGCACCATCAGCTTGTCGAGCAAGGCGAAGGTCAACTGGCCGTCGGCGGGCAATCCCTTGTCGGTCTGGAACGCGGTCAGCGCCTTGCGGGTCATGGGACCCATGCGGCCATCGATGGGGCCGGGATCGTATCCCAGCGCGGTCAACTCGCGCTGGGCCACCGCCACCAGACCGCGCGGCACCGGGATGTTGGGGGTTAGTTCTGGCAATGGCGCCGGCTGAACCGTGGTGGGCGGCGTCTCGGCGATCACCTCGCGCACCTGGGCGCGGATGCCGGGACTGGGCTGGTACAGCGGCGACGACGGCGTGGTCAGCGGGTCCTGGGACGGAGGCGGCGCCGGGTCGGCGCCATATGCGGCGGCGGACGTCAGGCAGAAGGCGACGGCAAGCAAGCGGCCAGCGAACGGCATGGACCGGGCTCCGTGATCAAGGGACAGGAAGGACGGTTATGCCCCATTGGGGGGCGTGCCACAACCCTCGGGCGGCGTTTCCAGGCGCGGCAGGAACACCATGAACACCGCGCCCTGTCCTTCCTCTCCCTCGACCCAGATCCTTCCGCCCAGATGTTCGACGATGGATTTCGAGATGGTCAGGCCCAGGCCGGTGCCTTGCGGTTTGGCGGTCATGGTGTCGCCGACCTGATGGAACTTGTCGAAAACCTTGTCACGGGCCTGTGGCGGGATACCGGGACCGTTGTCGGCCACCACCAGCCGCAGGCCGCCGAAATCGGGCTCCAGCCGTACCGAGACCCGGCCGGTGTCGGGGGGGGCGAACTTGACGGCGTTGGACAACAGGTTGACCACCACCTGGGTCAGCTTGTCGCGATCGGTGAAAAGCGGCGGCACAGGCGCCAGGGATTGCGACAGCGTTACGCCACGGTCCTCAAACAAGGCGTAGGTGGCGGCGATGGCTTGGCCGACGATTTCCGACGGGTCGGTTTCCTGCCAGGTCCAGGTCATGCGCCCGGAATCCATCTTGGCCATGTCCAGCACCTGATTGATCAGCCGGGTCAGGCGTTCGCTTTCCTTGATGATGATTTCCAGGAAGTCCTGGCGCTGGCTTTCCGCGAGGCCGGGATTGTCGAACAGGATTTCCGAGAACGAGCGGATCGAGGTCAACGGCGTGCGCAATTCGTGTGTCACCGTCGCCAGGAAGTCGTCCTTCATCCGGTCCAGTTCCTGAAGCCGGTCGTTGGCGGCGCGTAATTCGCTGGTGGCGCTTTCCAGTTTCTGGGAATAGGCCAGGATCTGGCTGGCCTCGTCCAGGATGTCCATGACCTCGTCCAGGCTGATGTCGTCGCCCTGGGCGACGCTGTCCACCATGACACGGGCCGAGGCGGTACCGATGGCGCCCGCCAGCAAGCGTTCGGCCAATTCCACCAGATCGGGCGGCGCGCGTTCGATCCGGCCCAGGTCCAGGCCGCGCCCTGCCGCCCAGTGGGAAAAAGCGGCCATGGCCCGTTTGCGCCCGACGAAACGCACCACCAGGGTCGACAGATCCTCGACCGCCGCCGTGCCGCGCCACAGCCGGGGCTCGTTTTCGTTCAAGGGGCCAAGGGCATCGACGAAACGCGCTGCCTGGACGTGCTCGACCGCGCTGGCGCGGCTGCACAGGGACACCGCCACATAGGCACCGACATTGGCCATCAGGCTCCACACCAGGGCGTGGGTCAACGGCCGCATGCCCTCGAGCCCGAACAGGGCATGCGGCCGCAGCAGGTCGAGGCCAAGGATGCCGGAATCGACGAAAGCGCGCGGCATCAGCCCGGAACTGGCCAGGCTGGGCAACAGCAAGGTGTAAAGCCACACCAGGAAACCGGCCGACAACCCGGCCAGCGCCCCCTTGGCGGTGGCGCCCTTCCACATCACGCCGCCGACCAGGGCGGGGGCGAACTGGACGGCGGCGCAAAAGCTGACCAGACCGATCGAGGCCAGGGCGCGCGATTCGCCGGCCAGATGCACATAGGCGTAGCCCAGGCCCATGACGGCGACGATGGACCCGCGCCGGATGGTCAGCAACAATCCGGTCAGGTCGCCCCGGCCCGCCAGACCCAGGCCGCGGATGCGCAACAGAACCGGCATCACCAGATCGTTGCAGAGCATGGTGGACAGCGCCACGGTCTCGACGATGACCATGCTGGCCGCCGCCGACAATCCGCCCAGGAACGCCACCACCGCCAAGGCGTCGGCACCGTTGGCCAAGGGCAGGGCCAGCACGTAAAGGTCGGGATCGACGCCGTCGCCGAAGGCCAGCCGGCCGGCCACCGCGATGGGCAGCACGAACAGGTTGATCAGGAACATGTAAAGGGGGAACAGCCACATGGCGCGGTTCAGGTGGCGTTCGTCCACGTTCTCGATCACGCTGACCTGGAATTGACGCGGCAGGCACAGGATCACCAGCATGGACAGCACGCACAGGCTCACCCAGTCGCCATAAGCCGCCGGTCCCGACAAGGTGAACAGGCGGGCGATCTCGGGGTGGGCGGCGCCTTGGGTGAACACGTCGCCGAAACCGGAATAAAGGCCGTAGGTGACGAACACGCCGACCGCCAGGAACGCCAACAGCTTGGCGATCGATTCGAAGGCGATGGCGGCGACCATGCCTTCGTGGCGTTCGGCGGCGTCGATCTGGCGGGTACCGAACAGAATGGCGAAAACCGCCAGGATGACGGCGACCACCGCCACGCTGTCGCCCAGCCAGGGCAGCGGCGCTCCCGTCCGGTCGGGCCAGCTTGTCAGCACGGTGAAGGTGGCCGACACCGCCTTGAGCTGAAGCGACACATAGGGCATGACGCCGATCACGGCGATCACCGTGACCAGTCCGCCGACCAGGGCCGACTTGCCATAGCGGGCGGATATGAAATCGGCGATCGAGGTGATGCGGTGCTGTTTGCTGACGCGCACCATCTTGACCAGCACCACGCCGGCCAGACAAAAGGTCAGGGTCGGGCCAAGATAGATGGGCAGGAAGCCCATCCCCTGTTCAGCGGCAAGACCGACCGAGCCGTAGAACGTCCAACTGGTGTGGTAGACGGCGATGGACAAGGCATAGGTCAGCGGGTTGCCGATCAGTGAACGCCCCTGTTCCGCCCGGCGGTCGCCGATCCAGGCGATGGCGAACAGCAGGCACAGGTAGCCCAACGAGATGGCGGCGACCAAGGGGGTGTTCATGGCCCGTCACCCTTGGTGCCGCCTCGCTCCATCACCAGGGCGAGGACGACGATCAGCGCCAGCCAGCCGCCGAACAGCCACACGAACAGCGAGGGCACGCCGCCGATCGTCACCTGGCGCGAGGCGACGTTCAGGAACGGCGGCAGGAACAGTGCCACCCCCAACAGGAAAACAGCGGCTAGTCGCTCGGTCCGCCGGCCGGGACGTGGCGAAGCTCCAGGACGCGGCGAAGGGCCGGGCATGGTCAGGGGACGCCGAGGAAGTGCCGGACCTTTTCGACCACGTCGCGGGTCGAGAACGGTTTGGTGATGTATTCGTTGGCGCCGGCGTCCATGCCCATCCGGCGGTCGGAATCCGATCCGCGCGCGGTCAGCATGATCACCGGCATGTCGGCCCAGTCGGCGCTGGCGCGGATGGTGCGGCACACGTCGTAGCCGTCGCGTTTGGGCATCATCACGTCCAACAGCACCAGATCGGGCTTGGCCAGGGCGATTTCGGCCAACGCCTGTTCGCCGTCGCGGGCGACCCGCACCTCGTAGCCGACTTGTTTGAGCAGGAATTCGAACGACAGGACGATGTTGGGTTCGTCGTCGACCACCAGAACGCAAGGGGGCATGGCGTTTCTCCCGTTCAGGAGGCTCTCTCTGACGGAGAGCTTTCTGAGGAAGAGGTTAGCATGCCCCCGGTGGGGCTGTCATGGCCGCCCAAGGGCCAAAGGGTGGCACCAGCCAGAAGGCGGGGAACCGTCCGCCAAAGGGCGGGGATGGAAACGCGGGTTCTCAAGCCGACCGCAGCCCCTTCATAACGGTCCCATCTCTTCCATGCGGTCCTTGAGGCGGTCGTGCTTCTTGCGCAAGGTCTCCTCCATGCGCTTGATGCGGCGATCAAGGTCATCGATATGGGCCAGCCGTTCGGCACGGCGCCGCCGGCTCCAGTCTCCGCCCACGCGGCGCAAGCCCCATTCGACGCCGACGAAGAACAAGGCGGCACCGGCCACCAGGGCGACCAAGGCGGCGATGCCGCCATAGGCGTGGTCCACCGCCACCACCGCTCCCCAAAAGCCGATGCTGACCAGCGAGGCGGCGGCTACCACCAATCCCCGTCCGACCGAGCGGTCGTGGTCGGCATGGCGCTTTTCCACGGCGCGGATGGCGTTGGTGATCTCTTCGCGGGCGATGGCCTGCCAGGTGCGGAACGACATGCCCTTGACCGTGCGGTTGTCGCGGATGGTCTGTTCCAGCTTGCGTACCAGATAATCGGCCTGTTGTTCCGGTGTCGGCCCGTCGGCCATGCCATGTACCCCGAATATGGCGGTCCTCAAGACGGCGCAGTCTAGCACCGGCGCGGAAAAGCACGTATACCGCCATGTATCATGAATGACATCTCGCAATTGCTTCCCTTCGCCGGGTTGTTGCTGGTGGCCGGTGCCGGCGCCGGCATCATCGCCGGGCTGTTGGGCGTCGGCGGCGGCATCGTCGTGGTGCCGGTGCTGTTCCATCTGTTCACCACCCTTGGCGTGGACGAGGCGATCCGCATGCAGGTGGCGGTGGGAACCTCGCTTGCCACCATCGTCGCCACCGCCTGGTCATCGGCCCGGGCGCATTACAAACGGGGCACGGTGGATCGCGACTTCCTGCGCGGCTTTGGCCCGTTCATCGTCGTCGGCGTGCTGATGGGCGCGGCGGTGGCGGCGGCGGTCAAGGGGCCGGTGTTGACTGCGGTGTTCGCCGTGGTGGCGTTGGTGGTGGCGGCGCAGATGTCGTTCGGCAACCCCGATTGGAAGCTGGGCGAGACGTTGCCGACCGGCTGGCCGCGTGCCGCCTATGGCACGGTGATCGGGGCGTTGTCGTCCATGATGGGAATCGGCGGCGGCACCATGACGGTGCCGCTGATGACCATGTACGGAGCGCCGGTTCACCGCGCGGTGGGCACCGCCGCCGCCACCGGTTTCGTCATCGGCGTGCCGGGCATGCTGGGCTTCGTGGCGGGCGGGTGGAACGCCGCCAACCTGCCGCCGGGCAGCCTGGGCTTCGTCAGTCTGGTGGGGCTGGCGCTGGTGGCGCCGACATCTGTGCTGTGCGCGCCATTGGGCGCGCGTCTGGCGCACCGTCTGGACACCAGGATGCTCAAGCGCATCTTCGCCCTGTTCCTGGCCTTCACCTCGGCCCGGATGGTCTATTCCATCCTGACCTGAAGGCTTGATGTCCCGCGCTCTTCCGGCCGGCGGCCATGATGACGGCCAAAGGTGCCGCCGGACGCGGAAGAGGCGGGCGCGGGCGGGAGGCTCTTGCCCGCGACGCGCGGGAAACGGTGGGGCTCTGTGGGTCAGCCGACCCGCCACGCGGTTCCCTCAAGGGTGGACATGGGCGCTTTGCCCGCTGTCGGCAAGGGGGGCTCGTGCGCGCGTTCCAAACGCCGTTCCGGGCCGGAATAGGTCGGGTCGGGGGTGGCCCGGCGGTCGGCTATCTGACGGTGGTGGCGCCGTTCGCTTCCGGGCCAGCGCAGATGGTGGCGGCGGCGGTCGGGACCGAAGAAACTCTCGCATTCCACGAACGGGCGCGGCATGCGCACGATGGCCTGAAGCCGGCTGGCCACCACCTGCTTGGAAAACGGCCGCAGCATGAACTCGGTCGCTCCGGCGTCGCGGGCGCGCAGCACCTCGTCGATGCCGCCATAGGAGGCCACCACCACCACCGGCACATAGCGTTCCGGGCTACCCGGTGAGCGCAGCATGCGCAACACGCCGGGGGCGTCCATGTCACCGGACCAGTCGAGGAAGAAGACGTTGACGCCGCCCTTTTGCAATTCGCCCCAGGCGTCGTCGATCATGGCGACGCTGACCACCCGTTCGCAACGCAGGTCGGACAGGATGTCGTGCAGCAGGCGGCGGTTGGCGAGAGCGGGATCAAGGATCAGGGCGCGACATCCGGCGAAACCGATGCGCTGGTTTTGAAGCATCCGTTGGGCGTTGGGCATGAAGACAGCCATACGAGCCTCCCTCGCAAGCGGACTGTGCCTTATGCCATTCTACCCAAGGTGACGGTGTGCGGGCATTGCGCGCTGTGCGCAGCTGCCATGAAACGGCGCTTTCAGGGGGCGCTTTTCAGTTCGGCCGGGGCGCGGAAGGTGAAATTGGCCGGCGCCGCCATCACGGCGGTACGGGCGCGAGCCAACCGGTTCTTCAACTCGGTCGGCAAGCGGTTTTCGCCGCCGCCGGCGCGGGCGATCTCGACCAGCGACGGCAATCCCTTCTCGCCGCCGGTGATGCGGGCCTCGCTGCGGCGGGTAAGGTGCAAAAGATCGTGGATCAGCGTGCGCTTGCACGCCAGCACCGCCTGTCGCGCCCCGGCCAGCGCCGCCTCGGCCCCTTCCGGGGCGAAGACGGTGACGCGGTGGTGCGGGTCGATGCCGTGTGGCAAAAGGTGGCCATAGGCGGACAATTCCACCTCGATGCCGGTGGTCGCCAGTTCGCGGCCCAACGCCCGGATGGCGCCACGATAATCGGCATAGGCGGCCAGCACTTCGGCGATGGTGCCGGTGTCGGCCGGCGCCGCCACGTTGACGTCGGTGGAAGAGGTCCACGGCTTGAGCTTGCCCGGCGGCTTGACCCGCGCCTTGGTGCGGGCCATGTCGGGCGCTCCCTCGCGGATGGCGCGGAAGGTTTCCATTTCCTGGCCCGAGGAGAAGCCGACGCCGTATTCGATCATCACCCCGCCGATGGTTTCGGTCTCTGGGTCCATCAGGGAAAACAAGACGTCGTCGATGCCGTCTTCCGACCAGCCGGTAATACAGGCCAACTGGTCGGCGCCGGCATATTCGCACGATTGCAGCAAGCCTTGCGCCTTGGTGCGGGCCGGCTCTGGGGCGTGCGCGACGAAGGCTTCAAGCGAGTCCTTGCTGACCAGTTCGACACCGTTGACCACCGTGCCGTTGTTGCCCAGGCGGCCGCCGGCCTCCGGCAGGCTGATCCGGGTCCACGGGTCCAGGTACGACAACAATCCGGCCACCGCGTCCACGTCCGATCCCTGAACCGGCAGGACAAGGCCGAATTCCGAGGCCGGAACCTCGTAAAAGCGGAACACCGCCGCCGCCACCATGCCGGTCCAGCCCTGAAGCCCCTCGACTTGGTCCAAATCCTCGCCGGACAGCACGCGGGCCGGGCCGCCATCGGCCAGCACCACCGCCTCCAGCGTGGAACTGGGGCGCATGCGCATGGGGCCCATGGCACCGGTGGCGACAACGCCGCCCACATAGGCCGAGCCGATGCTGGTCAGATCGACCAATACGCGGGCGGTGGGGCCGACGTGTTCGGCCAGAAAGGAATTGACCTGGGTGAAGGTCAGGCCGGCGCCTGCCGCGACCTTGCCGGCCTGGGCGTCGACCATGATCTGGTTGGTGGCCAACCCTTCGGGCGGGGTTCCTTCGGGGGCCGGTTCGGGGCTCACCGCGCCCTTGGGGCGGATGGCGACGACGCCGGTGAAGCCCGACACCGTTTCCCTCTTGTAGTCGAACGAACCGATGGCGCTGGTCAGGCCGCCGGTGGGCATCACCGCGTAATTCTGGGCCACCGCCTGCGCCACCGCGCCGACGATGTCCGAGGTGACCAGAAGCGCCGCGTCCACAGCCCGGCCGCCATCGTCGGCAAGTTCGGCATGGGGAAGGCTGGCGAAATCGACGGGCTGCGCGGATGCCGAGGTCATGGTCCGACGGTCTTGGGGCGTGGTTCGAAAAAAGAGGGGCGGACCATACCACCAACGACGCGGCGGAATAAACCATTCTATGACGGCGCTTTCGTCGATACGGCCATGCATGCCTCGGCACCGACCCGCACGGGTTGGCAGTCCGTCACCCCAACAGGCGGGAGATCCTGGCCTTGGTTGATGGCGTGCCTTGCCATGCGTATGGATGGTTGTGTCCTGGTGGATTTGCTCGTTCAATTACGCTACCCTTGCGAGAATTTTCTTCAAGGGGGCGGCCATGGCGGATTCCATCTGGCGGCAAAGGCGTCGTGAAGAGCTTATCAAGGCAGAGATGGCCCGGATTGGATGTGCCAGCGCCGATCCTAACAAGTTGGTGGGGTTGGCGTTTTCCGGTGGCGGCATCCGTTCCGCCTCGTTCGCGCTGGGGGTGGCCCAGGCGTTGGAAAAGAACGAGCTCTTGGAGCGCCTGCATTACCTCTCCACCGTGTCGGGCGGCGGGTACACCGGTTCGGCCATCACCTGGCTGCGTCACACCCACAGCAAACAGGCCGAGGCCGACGTGCGTGCCGCCGCCCAGCGCGACAATCCGCCCGACGGTTCGCGTGACAGCACGGCCTTCGCCGGATTGCTGGAGCGTTTCGCCGATTACCTGCGCTCGCGCGGCAACTACCTCGACCCGACCCAGCGCTTGAACGTGCTGTCGCTGTTGGGGATCGTGCTGCGCACCATGCTGGTCAACGCCACCGTCTATCTGGGGGCGGTGGTGGTGGTGCTGGCCCTGGCACGCTGGGCGGTCGGGGCGTTGTTCGGCGACGCCCAAGTGCTGTTCGACGCCTTGCTGGTCCTGGCCGTCGGGGTGGCGGTGGTTCTGGTGCTGGCCGCGTGGTATTTCGCGCTGGGCACCGGACGGATCGGAACCGGCGGCGGCTCGGCGGAAACCGCCCGCTATCGCCTGCGCACCTGGTTCCAGGTGTGGTTCGGGCGGTTGTTGGGGCTGGCGGGCGGTTTGGCCCTGGTCGGCGTGCTGCCGTGGGCCGAGGCGGCGGTCGCCGAGTGGCTGGAACCGGGATTGGTGGGCGCGGTGGGCAGCGTGATCGGCGCCATCCAGGGCTTTGCCCAGTTCCGCAACGCCCAGGCCGGCAAGGCCGGGGAAAAGCTGACGTCGGGCCTGACGCTGTGGTTGTCGGTGGGGGCGGGGCTTTACGGTCTGTTGCTGTTGGCCGACTG
Organism: Magnetospirillum aberrantis SpK; assembly: GCF_011022235.1. Lineage (GTDB taxonomy): Bacteria > Pseudomonadota > Alphaproteobacteria > Rhodospirillales > Magnetospirillaceae > Magnetospirillum > Magnetospirillum aberrantis. The sequence continues at coordinate 56,964 of NZ_JAAIYP010000037.1, forward strand.
GCTGGCCCAAATGCTGTTGGGGGCCGGCGACACCGGAATGGTGGTGTGGGGGGCGCTGGCGCTGCTGGTCGGCGTGCTGGCGGTTCGGGCCAACGTCAACATGGTGACGCCGCACCGCATGTACCGCGACCGGCTGATGGAAGCGTTCATGCCGTCGCCCGAGGACATGACCGGCAAGCGCTCGCGCTTGGCCGAAGCGGCCAACCAGGCGCCCCTGGCCGCCATGTGCGCGGACAAGCCGCCGCTGCATCTGGTCAACACCAACCTGATTTTGGTGGATTCCGCCGACACCCTTTATCGCGGTCGCGGCGGCGACAATTTCGTGCTGAGCCCCGCCTTGTGCGGCGGCGACGCGATCGGATGGGCGACGGCCGCCGATTTCGCCGGCAGCGGCCCCGAGGGGTTGACGCTGGCCACCGCCATGGCGGTTTCCGGCGCGGCGGTGAACGCCCATTGCGGCGGTGCCGGCCAGGGACCCATGCGTAACGCCCTGGTGTCCATGCTGATGACCTTGTTCGGTCTGCAACTGGGCTATTGGGTGTCGCGGCGCGGCTGTACGGCGGCCACCCCCAATTTCGTGCTGGCGGCCAAGACGTCGCTGGTGGGGCGCGGCTTCGACGAACGCGCCGATTTCCTGCAATTGTCCGATGGTGGGCATTTCGAGAATCTGGCCCTTTACGAGTTGGTGCGGCGCCGGGTGCGGACCATGATCGTGGTCGATGGCGGCGCCGACCCGGATTTCCAATTCGCCGATCTGGGCAACGCGCTGGAACGGGTGTTCGCCGATTTCGGCGCCTCGATCACCTTTTCCGGCGACGGGTTGGACGAGGTGGTGCCGACCAAGGGCGACACCTATCCCGCCACCTTGGGGTTGGCGCGCAAGGGGTGGGTGTTGGGATCGGTGACCTATGCCGACGGCTTCCGCTGCGATCTCTATTACGTCAAGGCGACGCTGCGGCCGGACCTGCCGGAAGCCATCTACGCCTATAAAGCGGCCAATTCCGAGTTTCCCCATCAGAGCACCGCCGACCAGTTCTTCGACGAGGCCCAGCTCGAGGCGTATCGCCGCCTCGGGTTCGAACTGGCCGGTGACCTGTCGGATCAACTGGCGGCAACCTTGTAACGGCCCGGACAAGAACGACGGGGCAAGTCAGGAGGCGGGTATGGCACCTTATCTGCGGTTGCTGGCGGCGTTGTCCGCATTGTTCGGTCTGTCCGCCTGTTCCGGGGTGTTGATGGCCCCGGACCTGGCGCTTCGCGATCCTCAGGCGTTGCACGACTGCCAGGGCACCACGTTTACCTTGGTGCGTGACGGCAAGACGGTGAACGGCACGGTTGCCGGCGCCGACGGCAACCTGACCTTGGATTATTACGAATATGTCGGCCGGGACCTGGACAACATCGAACTGCTGCTCGATTGCGGGATGGGACGCGCGCCGACGCCGGAACTCAAACTGTTGCGCGGCCACATGCTGGTGGCGCTGGCGGCGAAATACGCTCAGTTCAACGTCACCGGCCGCGTCGGCCCCTCGGTCAACCTTGGCTTCAAGTCCTATGACGGCATGGAAGACGACGCGGCGGCCATCCTGACCCATGTTTACAACAGCGAACTGGGCATGCGTTACGGATTGGCCCAGTTGACCCAGAGCGCGGTGTTGCCCAGTCCCACGCCCGACGTCGATCGGGTGGTGGAACGGATACTGCCGGTGGTGGTGCTGGCGTTGAAATCCGAGGCGCCCGGCCTCAACCGCGGGCGGACGCTGGTGGCTTCGGCATTGAAGGTGGCGTCGGGCGACATGCTTGAACTGCGCGACGCCGGTCAGGTGGTGGCGGGCGCGGTGGGCAAGGTGCTGGTGCTCGACACCTTGGGATCGGCCTATTTCAAGGATGCCCGGCTGTCCATGGCCATCGCCGCCAATTGCGCGACGGCTAGCGGCTGCGCAACCTGGAAGGCGGGTTTGGCCCAGCCCCTGGACCCGTCATCGAGCAAGTTGCTGACCATGGCGGATGGCGGCGGAGACAAGCTGTTTTCGCTGGTGTGGCAGCAATGGGACGGCAAGCTGTCCCAGGCCTGTTCCGCCCTGGCGCAATTCGCCGGAACCCAGCCGCGTTGCATTCCTACCGATTCCGAGGCGGCAAAGGGCTTCCAGGGTTAACCTAGAAGCCGGGAAATCCCGTGGATGGCCAGTCCCACCAGACCGCCGACCACGGTGCCGTTGATGCGGATGTATTGCAGGTCCGGGCCGACCTGAAGTTCCAGCCGGCGGGTCAGGGTGCGGCCGTCCCAGCGTTCGACCACGCCGGCGATGAAGTCGCCGATGTCGGCCCGGCGCGGGACGGCGACCCGGTCCACGGCCCGGCGCAGCCACCGGTTCAACACGGCCCGCAAATGTTCGTCGCCGGCAAGGCGGGCCCCGGCCTTGCGCAGCAATTGCTCGATGGGGGCCGCCAGCGGGGCGTTGTCGGAAGCAAGCGCATCGCGCAGACGGTCGCGGGCGGCGATCCAGGCGGCGTCCAGAGCCGCGGCCATTTCTGGATGATTCAACATCTCTGCCTTCAACGACTCGCCGCGCGCCACCAGATCGGGGTCGCGGGTCAGCCGGTCGCACCATTCCAGCACCAGGACCTGCGCCTCCAGTCGCCAGGGATGGTCGGGGGCGTGCATTTCGGCCAAGGCGGCGCGTGATCCGTCCACCATCTTGTCCGCCAGCTTGCGGTCGACCCAACGCGGCAGCCATTTCCACGACCGCTCGGCCATCCGCTCGCGGATGGTTTCGCCGTGACCGTCCAGCAAGCCGGCGGCAGCGTCCAGCAACTGGTCGAACAGGGATTGGTGGTGCCCCGATGTCGCCAATGCCGCCACCAGTCGCGCCAGCAACGGTGCCGCCGGCACCGCCGCCAACCCCTGACGCAGGCCGGCGCGGGCCAGCGGGCCGGCGGTGTCGGCGTCGAGCGATTCAAGCAAGGCGGGGGCCAGTCCGGCCAGCCGTCGCGCCAGCCGGGTGGCATTGTCGCCCTGGTTCAGCCAGCGCGCCAGCCAGCCGGCGGCGTCCAGCGAGTCGAGCTTGGCCGCCACCACTTCGGGGGCCAGGAAGTGGTTGGCGACGAACTCGCCCAGCGCCCGGCCGATACGGTCCTTGTTGCGCGGGATGATGGCGGTGTGGGGAATGGGCAGCCCGAAGGGGCGGCGGAACAACGCCACCACCGCGAACCAGTCGGCGACGGCGCCGACCATGGCGGCTTCGGCGAAGGCGCGAACATAAGCCAAGGCGGGCCAGCGATCCTGGGTCAGGCTGGCGGTGACGAACAAAACCACCATCAGCGCCAACAGGCCACCGGCCAGGATTTTCATGCGGCGCAACCGGGTGGCACGGTTGGAATCGGCGAAGGTCGGCGCCATGTTCATTCCCTGGAGCGCGGAAACGGAGGGTCAATGCCCAGTATCCATCTGGCCGGCGCCATGGCCGATATCGACAAGGCGGCGTGGGACACCTGTATGGGAACGGACAATCCGTTCGTCCGCCATGCCTTCCTGGAGGCCCTGGAACGTTCCGGTTCGGCCGTTCCCGAAACCGGCTGGCATCCCCGCCATATGGTGGCGACAGAAGATGACGGCAAGGTGGTGGCCTGTGCGCCCATGTATCTCAAGACCCATTCCTATGGCGAATACGTGTTCGACTGGGGCTGGGCCGAAGCCTATACCAGGGCGGGCGGCCGCTACTATCCCAAGCTGCAATGCGCGGTTCCCTTTACCCCGGTGGCCGGCCCGCGTCTGGGCCTGCATCCCGAGGCGCCGGCGGGGCTGGCGGACGCCTTGCCCGCCGCCATGATCGAGGCGACGCGGGTGCTGGGGGCGTCTTCGGTGCATGTCACGTTCCTTGGCGACATTTCAGCGGAACCGTTCGAGCGAAACGGTTTCGTGCGCCGTCTGGGCCACCAGTACCACTGGCATAACCAAGGGTACGACAGTTTCGACCATTTCCTGGCGGCGCTGTCGTCGCGCAAACGCAAGCAGATCCGCAAGGAACGCGCCGCCATGGCGGCGTCCGGGCTGACGCTTCGAACCCTGGTCGGCGACGACGTCAAGGCACGCCATTGGGACGCCTTTCATCGTTTCCATCAGGTGGTGGTGGATCGCAAATGGGGATCGGCCTATCTGACCCGAGATTTTTTCGACATGCTGTCGGCTTCCGAATTGGGCGGGCAGGTGGTGCTGATATGGGCCGAGGATGATGGCGAGCCGGTCGCCGCGGCTTTCAACATGCTGGGCGGCGACACCCTTTACGGCCGCACCTGGGGGGCGGGGCGGGACGTTCCCTTCCTGCATTTCGAGGCGTGCTATTACCGTGCCCTCGATTTCGCCATCGTCCATGGCTTGGCCCGTGTCGAGGCCGGCGCCCAGGGCGAACACAAGGTGGCGCGGGGCTATGAGCCGGTCGCCACCCATTCCGTCCATTGGCTGGCCGATCAAGGATTGCATCAGGCGGTGGCGCGGGCCGTCGCCGCCGAACGGTTGTCCGTGGCCGCCCACATGATGGCGGTCCTTGATGATGGGCCGTTTCGACAGAACGTCCGGGGGGGGCTTGATCAATGTCAAGAAACCGTTAAAAAGAACGTTGTCTGAGCGGAGTTGACGGAAGTCAACGAATTCATTGGCTCTTTGTGTCAGTCTTCAACCATACCCATTGACGCTCTGCCGAACGCTCCGGGTAAACAAGGCCGGGTCCGCGATCCCCCCTCAAAGCGGACCCGGCCGACTTTGTCTTGGCATGTTTTCTTCTTGTAATGATGTCGAGAAACTTTGGCGGAGGCCGTGCGTCGCGCCACGGTGGAAAATGGGTAGTGACCTTGCGCCTTTCGGCGCGAAGGCGGCAAAAACCCAAAGGAAACGCACGACTCATGCTTTCGGCTTAGCAAGGTCGTTTTCAACGAGCCTGAACGACATTATAGTCCTTGGGATAAGCCCGTTATCCGGGATCTCGAGGAGCCGCCCTGTGAGCTTGCGAACCGCCCCCGAAACCTTCGACATCCTGTTGGTCGAAGACAATCCCGGCGACGCCCGACTGGCGCAGGAAGCGCTGAAGGAAGGGCGGATGTCCAGCCGCCTCAAGGTGGTGGTGGACGGCGTGGAGGCCATGACCTACCTGCGCCGCGAAGGAACCTTCAACGACGCGCCGCGCCCCAATCTGGTGCTGCTTGACCTCAATTTGCCACGCAAGGATGGCCGCCAGGTGTTGGCCGAGATGAAGGCCGACCCGGAACTGCGCCGCATTCCGGTGGTGGTGCTGACCACCTCCCAGGCCGAGCAGGACATCCTCAGGTCCTACGACCTGCACGCCAATTGCTACATCACCAAGCCCGTGGACCTTGACCGCTTCATTTCGGTGGTGCGCTCCATAGAGGAATACTGGTGCTCGGTGGTCACGCTGCCGCCGCGTTGAGGCCATAGCCATGGCAGAGGCCCCGTCCTCACGCCGCACCGTCCTGGTTGTCGAGGACAATCCCGGCGATGCCCGTCTGGTGGAACTGTTCCTGCGCGAGGAAACCGCCGACCCGTTCCGCATCCTCAAGGCGGGGGTGCTGGCCGACGCGCTGACGGTTCTGACGGCGGAACATGTGGACGTGGTCCTGTTGGACCTGTCGTTGCCCGATTCCTTCGGGCTCGCCACCTTGGCCAGTGTCAAGTCGGTGCGGCCGTTGGTGCCGGTGGTGGTGTTGACCGGCACCAAGGACGAGATGCTGGCGCTTGAGGCGCTGCGGCGCGGCGCCCAGGATTATCTGGTCAAGGGCGGCGACGATGGCGAGCTGTTGCGGCGCGCCATCCGCTACGCCATCGAACGCTCGCGCGTCGAGGTGGCGCTCAGGCTGTCCGAGGACCGGTTCCGTGCGGTGTTCCAGAACGCTGGCGTCGGCGTCTTGCTGTCGGCTGCCGATGGCCGTTTCCTGCAAGCCAATCCCGCCTTTTGCACCATGGTCGGCTATGCCGAGGACGAACTGGTCGGGCGGTGTTTCGAGGACATCAGCCATCCCGAGGACGCGGCCCGCAACAGGTCGTTGCGCGACGAGATGCTGGCCGGCGGGCGCGAATCCTACAACCTGACCAAGCGTTACATCGCCAAGGACGGCCGCGTGGTGTGGGGGCGGATGACCGTGACCATGGTCCGTGGCACCGACGACGACGACGAGGCCATCCGCTTTACCGTGACCGTGGTCGAGGACGTGACCGAAAGGAAGCGTCTGGAAGACCACATGCGGCTTGCCGCCACGGTGTTCGAGAATTCCGGCGACGGCCTGTTCGTCACCGACGACCATTGCAACATCGTCCACGTCAACCCGGCCTTCAGCGAGATCACCGGCTTCGAACCCGAGGACGTGCTGGGCAAGACGCCCAAGGTGCTGTCGTCGGGACGCCATGGTCCCGATTTCTACGAGCGCATGTGGGAATCCCTGCGCAATAACGGCAAATGGCAGGGGGAAATCTGGGATCGCCGCAAGTCGGGCGAAATGTTCGCCGGCTGGCAGAACATCGCCGCCGTGCGCAATTCCTTGGGCGAGATCACCAATTATGTCGCGGTCATCAGCGACATCACCTCGCGCAAGCAGGTCGAGGAACGGCTGTCCTATCAGGCCAACCACGATCCCCTGACCCGGTTGCCCAACCGCACCTTGTTCCACGAACGCCTGTCGCGCGCCGTGGCTCGTGCCCACCGCAACCAAAGTCTGGTGGCGTTGCTGTTCATCGACCTCGACCATTTCAAGGAAGTCAACGACACCTTGGGCCATCTGGCTGGGGACATGCTGTTGCAGCAGGTGGCCGAACGCCTGACCGGCGCCACCCGTCAGGGCGACACCGTGGCCCGTCTGGCCGGCGACGAGTTCACCGTGATCCTGGAAGACGTTCAGGACCCGCGCGACGCCGCCGTGGTCGCCCACAAGATCCTGCACATGCTGGTCGAGGATTTCGATCTTGCCGGTCATGTGGCCCATATCAGTTCGTCCATCGGCGTGGCCCTTTATCCGGTGGACGCCGGCGATTCCCAAACCCTGATCAAACTGGCCGACGCCGCCATGTACCGGGCCAAGCACCTGGGACGCAACGGCTGCCAGTTCCATTCCGAGGCGGTCAACGCCCAGGCGTTCGAGCGTCTGGCGTTGGAGAACGCCCTGCATCAGGCGTTGGACCGGGGCGAATTCGCCATTCATTACCAGCCCATCTTCGATTTCCGCACCGGCCGGGTGGTGGCGGTCGAGGCCTTGTTGCGCTGGCGCCATCCCGAGGTGGGCATGGTGGTCCCCGGCCAGTTCATCGCCCTGGCCGACGAAACCGGGTTGATCGTGTCCATCGGCCGTTGGGTGCTGAAAGCCGCCTGTACCCAGGTCAAGGCATGGCGGGATGCCGGCTACGCCGACCTCAGCCTGCACGTCAACGTATCGGGGCGCCAGTTGCGTGAGCCCGGTCTGGTGGAACAGATCGCCGAGGCACTGGAACAATCGGGGCTTCCGCCGTCCGCCCTGGTGCTTGAAGTTCCTGAAGCCAGTGCCCTCGACAAGGGGCACGATCCGGGCGCCATCTTCGCCCGCTTCACCGCGCTGGGCCTGGGGCTGACCATCGACGAGTTCGGTTCGGGCTATTCCTCGTTTGCGTTCCTGCGCCGCCTGCCGGCCAACGCGCTCAAGGTGTCCCAAGGGTTCGTGCGCAACGTCGCCAATTCCTCGGACGATTCGGAAATCGTCACCGCCATCGTCGCGGTGGCGCGGGGCCTGCACATGAACGTCATCGCCCCCGGTGTCGAGACGCCGGAACAATTGTCCTTCCTGGCGTCGTTCGGTTGCGATCAGGTCCAGGGCTTCTTGCTGGCGCGTCCCATGCCCGCCGACGAGGCGACGGCGTTCCTGGCCCGTCCCGAACCGCCCACCGCCCTGGTCCGCAAGGTGACGTCGTGAAGCTGGTACGGTGGGGGGCGCTCGGACAGGAACGTCCGGGAATGGTCGATCGCATGGGACATGTGCGCGACCTCTCGTCCCATTGCACCGAGATCGGCCCCGACATGCTGGCGCCCGAGCGTCTGGCGCGGTTGGCCGCCATCGATCCGCAGACCTTGCCCCTGGCCGGGTCCGATTGCCGTCTGGGCGTGCCGTTGACCGGCATCGGCAACCTGATCGGCATCGGGCTCAACTATCGCGACCATGCCGCCGAAACCGGGCTGGCCCTGCCGGCCGAGCCGGTCGTGTTCAGCAAGCACACCGGGGCGCTGTCCGGTCCTTTCGACGACCTGAACATTCCACCGGGAACCGCCAAGCTGGATTGGGAAGTCGAGGTGGCGGCGGTGATCGGCCGCCCGGCGTGGCAGGTGGATGAGGAACAGGCCCTTTCCCATGTGGCCGGCTACATGACAGCCAACGACGTTTCGGCCCGCGACTGGCAAATGGAACGCGGCGGCCAATGGATCAAGGGAAAGTCTGGTCCCGGTTTCTGTCCGCTGGGGCCATGGCTGGTGACGGCGGACGAAGTGCCGGATCCTCGGTCCTTGCGTCTGACCACCCGCGTCAACGCCCGGACGAAGCAGGACGGAACCAGCGCCGACATGGTTTTTCCAATGGCTTTCCTGGTGTCCTATCTTTCGCGCTTCATGCGTCTGGCGCCGGGCGACGTCATCTTGACCGGCACGCCAAAGGGCGTCGGCTTGGGGCGGGGCGAATTCCTGATGGCCGGAGACCTGTTGGAAGTCGAGGTCGGCGGTCTGGGCCGCCAATGCGTCCGTGCCCGCTGATCCGTCCGCTTAATTGGCGGTTGGGCGGTCTTCTCGGGCTTTCCCTAGAGAAATTCCAAGGGAAGTAGGGAAATCAAAAAAACCCTGGGTTGATGTCTTTGCGTGTCCCCCTCATCGTCAGAAGTGGGGGATACGCGCAATCCCTTGTTTAGGTAACTGTTTCAGTTGCTCTTCGTATCGCGCATAAGGCGAGATGCCCTTGACTTTGTGGCGTCGCCTGCCGCAGGATTCTTTTATGCCTGCCAAGATGAACACTCCCTCCACCACCGCTTCGCCTTCGTCTCGTCCCGTCCCGTGCCAACGGGTTTCGGATCGCGTCGCGGATCGTCTTCTGGCCCGCATCGCCTCGGGCGAGTGGGCTCCCGGACAACGATTGCCAGGTGAACGGCAATTGGCCGAAGAAATGGGCGTCAGCCGCGTGTCGGTTCGCGCCGCGCTGCAAATGCTCAAGACCCAAGGGTTGGTCGATGCGGTTCAGGGCGGCGGTACCCGTGTGGTGTCCAACGCCCAGCGCATGGATTCGGGGTTGGCCAGTCTGGTGCGGGTCAACCAGGACAATCTGGCCGATCTGGCGGAAATTCGCGGTATCCTCGAGGTGTGGGCGGTTCGCCGCGCCGCCGAGAACGCCAGTCCCGAGGCGGTCGCCGAACTGGCCGAGATCATGGTCGCCACCGAAGCCGACATCAACCGCGGCAAGCACAAGACGGAAAACGACATCCGTTTCCATCTGGCCATCGCCAAGGCCTCGGGCTCGGCGATCTACATGCATGTGATGGGGCTGTTCCGCGGCATCTTGCATGAGATGCTGGATTATCATCGCTACGAGATGTTCTCGAGCAACGAGGACGACCTGACCATCCTTGCCCACCACCGGGCCATCTTCGAAGGTATCCGGGGACGCGATCCCCACGGTGCCGAGCGGGCCATGCAGACCCATCTGGGCTGGGTGGTGGCGCGTTACCGTGAACGGCAAAGAATGCGTCAGACCTCGCTACCTGGCGGCTAAAGCCCGTTCATTTCGCCATGGCGGCCGCGCGTCGATGTCACGCGGGCGCGGTATGCTGTTCGCTTTTCCTCTGCTATGGTGCGCCACCTGCCCCCCTGCGGCCATCATCCAGAGGAAGATTTTGCGATGCGCAGAACACGAAATGCCAAGATCATTGCGACGTTGGGGCCGGCGTCCTCGACTCCCCAGGCGATCGAAGGGCTGTTCGTTGCCGGCGCCGACGTTTTCCGGCTGAACTTCAGCCACGGCTCCTATGCCGATCATCAGGCCCGTTACGATTCCATTCGCGAGTTGGAGAAGCGCTTGCGCCGCCCCATCGCCGTGCTGGCCGACCTGCAAGGCCCCAAGTTGCGGGTCGGCAAGTTCGAAGGCGGCAAGGTTCACCTGGAAAGCGGCGCGCCGTTCCGTTTCGACCTGTCGCCCGAGATCGGCACCACCGAACGCGCGCCGTTACCCCATCCCGAAGTGTTCGCCGCGCTTTCGGTAGGGACCGAGGTGTTGCTTGACGACGGTCGCCTGCGGATGCGGGTGGAAAAGCACGGCGCCGACTTCGCCGACGTGCGTGTGTTGGTCGGCGGCGACCTGTCCAACCACAAGGGCGTCAACGTCCCCAACGCCTTCCTGCCCATTTCCCCGCTGACGGAAAAGGACAAGGCCGACCTGGACTTCGCCGTGGCCATGGGCGCCGATTGGATCGCCCTGTCGTTTGTCCAGCGGCCCGAGGACGTGGCCGAGGCGCGGCGCCTGATCGCCCAGAAGGTGGGCGCCCGTGTGCGGCTGTTGTCCAAGCTGGAAAAACCCCAGGCCATCGAGCATCTGGACGAGATCATCGAGATGAGCGACGCCATCATGGTGGCGCGCGGCGACCTGGGCGTGGAATGCCCGCCCGAGACCGTGCCGATCCTGCAAAAGCGCATCGTCAAGGCCTGTCGCGCCGCCGGAAAGCCGGTGGTGGTGGCAACCCAGATGCTGGATTCCATGGTCCATTCTCCGGCTCCCACCCGCGCCGAGGCGTCCGACGTCGCCACCGCCATCTATGACGGTGCCGACGCGGTGATGCTGTCGGCGGAAACCGCCGCCGGCGACTATCCGGTGGATGCGGTCACCATGATGGACCGTATCATCAACCGGGTGGAACAGGACGAGCATTACCGCCTGATCATCGACGCCTCGCGCTCGGCACCCGAGAACACCACACGCGACGCCATCTCGGCCGCCGCCCGTCAGGTGGCGCAGACGCTGAATTGTGCCGCCGTGGTCACCTTCACCTCGTCGGGTTCGACCACGTTGCGGGCTGCCCGCGAACGTCCCGACCAGCCGATCATCAACCTGACCTCGGATATCGAGGTGGCGCGCCAGCTGGCCCTGGTGTGGGGGGTGCATTCGGTGCAGACGGCGGAGGTGCGCAGCTTTTCCGAGATGGTGCAGAAATCCTGTCGGGCCGCCCAGCGGGAAGGGTTCGCCAAGGTGGGCGACCGCATCGTCATCACCGCCGGCGTGCCGTTCGGTTGTTCCGGCACCACCAACATCTTGCGTGTCGCCGAAATCGACGACGGCGGCGAGGTGATGTAGGGATATTGAACGCAAAAAAGGCCGGGAAGCGATGGCTTCCCGGCCTTTTTCTCTTTGGGGAAAGCCTCAGGCTTCCTTGACGCGGTAATACAGGGTGTAGGCCCAGCAGGCAGCGCAGAAACCGGTGGCCAGATCCAGGAAGGCGAAAACCAGGATGGCGTAGCCGGGGATCATGCCGATGCTCGACCCCGCCAGCCAGGTGCCCAGCATGGCCGAGCCGGCGACGAACGCGATCTTGTCGGCGAACATCTTGGAACCGGCGTTGACCGTCTTGCTCCAGCCGAGCTTGGCGGTGATGCGTTCGAACAGCTTGTAGGACAGGCAGCGGTGCGGCGAGATGAAGCCACGCACCAGGCCGCCGATCACCAGCACGGCGGCGATCCATTTGTAGGGGGTGAACAGATAGATCGCGGCCGTCAGGAAGCTGACGGTGGCGACGAAGCGATAGGCGTTGGAACAGACGGGCGCGATGTCGAAGCGCAGCATGGCGGACCTCGGTTAATTAGGTTGACCTAATATAACCTGGATCTAATTAATGAGTCAACATATGCGCGTGGTCGCGAAGCGGCCGCCACGTCACCGGGAACGTGGCGGCCTGCTCGTGTCGGATGGCCCGTGTCACCCCACCTGCGGCAGGGCGTCCAAGGCTTCCTTGAGGGCGGCTTCCTCGAACGGCGCGTCCACCAGCTTGCCGGCGAAATAGTCGGTATAGGCCTGCATGTCGAAATGGCCGTGGCCCGACAGGTTGAACAAGATGGTCTCGGCCTTGCCCTCGGCCTTGCAGCGCAGGGCCTCGTCGATGGCGCCCCTGATGGCGTGCGACGATTCCGGGGCCGGCACGATGCCTTCGGCGCGGGCGAATTGGACGGCGGCGGCGAAACATTCGGTCTGCCAATAGCTGCGGGCCTCCATCAGCCCCAGTTCCTTGACCTGGCTGACGATGGCCGACATGCCGTGGTAGCGCAGGCCGCCGGCGTGGCTGCCCGGCGGCATGAAGGTGCTGCCCAGCGTGTGCATCTTCATCAGCGGGGTCAGGTGGCCGGTGTCGCCGAAATCATAGGCATAACGGCCGCGCGTCAGCGTCGGGCACGACGCCGGCTCGACGCCGACCACGCGGGTCTGACGGCCGCCCTTGAGGTTCTCGCGCACATAGGGGAACGCCAGACCGGCGAAGTTGGAGCCGCCGCCGGTGCAGGCGATGACTACGTCGGGATAGTCGTCGGCCATTTCCATCTGCAACAGCGATTCCTCGCCGATGACGGTCTGGTGCAGACAGACGTGGTTGAGCACGCTGCCCAGCGCGTAGTTGGTGTCGGGGCGGCTGGCGGCCACTTCCACCGCTTCCGAGATGGCGATGCCCAGCGACCCGTTGGTATCCGGGGTCTTTTCCAGGATGGCCCGGCCGGCGGCGGTCAGGTTGGACGGGCTGGGGATGCAGCGCGCGCCGTAGGTTTCCATCAGGGCGCGGCGATAGGGCTTTTGGTTGTACGAGATCTTGACCATGTAGACCTCGACCTCAAGCCCGTACAGCGAGCCAGCGAAGGCCAACGAGCAGCCCCACTGGCCGGCGCCGGTCTCGGTCGACAGCTTCTTGATGCCTTCCTGCTTGTTGTAGAAGGCCTGAGGCACCGCCGAATTGGGCTTGTGGCTGCCGGCGGGGGAAACGCCTTCGTACTTGAAGTAGATGCGGGCCGGGGTGTCCAACGCCTTTTCCAGCCGTCGCGCGCGGATCAGCGGCGCCGGACGCCACAGACGATAGACCTCGCGCACCGGTTCGGGAATGTCCACCCAGCGTTCGGTGGTCATCTCCTGTTCGATCACCGCGCGCGGGAAGATGGCGGCCAAGTCGTCGGCGCTGGCCGGCTTCAACGTGCCGGGGTGCAACGGCGGCGCCGGCGGTTCGGGCAGGTCGGCGGCCAGATTGTACCAGGCCTTGGGCATCTTCTCCTCGGGCAGGAGATACTTCACGGAATCGGTCATCGTCGGCGGGTCCCTTTGGGTTGCTCCCTTTGCTGATCCGTGTTTTACCCCGCGCCTTACGCCTCGCCAAGCATCGTCGCCGGACTGGAGAAAGAATGCTGTTTCGTGCGCATTTTCCCTCTTGCGCGGTGGGGAAGTTCGACGTATAAAGCCGGCCTTCACGGCGGAAACACTCCGTCGCACTTGGGGCGCATAGCTCAGTTGGTAGAGCAGCTGACTCTTAATCAGCGGGCCCAAGGTTCGAGTCCTTGTGCGCCCACCAAGTTCAGGAAGGCCCGGTCCGTCAGGACCGGGCCTTTCGCTTTTGGGGCGTGATTTTCCACTTGCATCGAAAACCCGCTGCCCCTATAAACCGGCCTCCGCATTGCGGGCGCATAGCTCAGTTGGTAGAGCAGCTGACTCTTAATCAGCGGGTCCAAGGTTCGAGTCCTTGTGCGCCCACCAAGTTCAAACCCCCGGAAATCCTGGATTTCCGGGGGTTTCTCTTTGCGAACAACGTGAGAACGTTAGGGCGTTGTTAAACTCCGTGAAAGTCTAACGTTAAACTTTGTCGTTCCTGGCGTGTTCCGTGCGGCTCGTCATTTCGTGGTACTCGCCGCCACGCATCGTTCAGCCGATGCGCCCCAAAGCCCCGCCGCCGGCACCGGGGGGCGGTGGCGGCGCGCCGATGTTGGCGACCGCCTTCATCATCTTTTCCACCTCTTCCTGGGCCTTGTTCGCCGTTTCGACGATGGGGGCGAAGCCGGTTTCGGTCGCCACCCGTTCCAAGAGCGCGCGGACATGCACCAGTTCGGTCAACGCCCGTTCCTTGTTGGCGGGCAGCAACGGTGCGATCTGTTTCTTGATCCGCATGGGGATACGGCGCAGCAATCCCATGCGGCGGTTGGACAGCACCTTGAAGTTCATCACCCCGGCCAGGATGTCGGCGTGGTAGCCGGGGTGCAGCGCCTCGAACAGATATTCGATCAACTCGATCTCGCCGAACTCCAGGATCAGGAAGGTGCGTTGGGTTTTCTGCCAATCGGCGATGAAGGTGCCCACGTCGGCCAGCCGTTGCGCCAGTTCCGCCTCGAACTCGCTGGGCGACAGCATGCGCCACGCCTTGGCCATGGACATGGGCAGCTTGCCGGGCAGGCCGAACTGACGCGACAGGGCCTGGGCCACGGCCAACAGGGCGCGGCTGGAACTGTCGGCGGTGTGTTTGGGCCAGCACGTGTAAAGCGCGTCCAGCGCAGCGAAATCGTTGGACGGCGGCGGGTCGGCCAACAGGCGCGCCAGGGCGTCCAAATCGTCGGGAAGCGTGGCGTCGCCCTTGATGGTCGGTGGGGTTCCGGGCGCGGCGTGGGCGGCGATGACGGCGTCGACCAGGGCGATCCACTGGGCGGTATCCAGGGGAGAGGCCGGTGCGGTGTCCTGGACTTGCTCCGGTTCCGTCGTTTCCGTCGTTTCCGCCGGTTCCTGGGGAGGTGGAGGTTCGGCTTGCGGTGCTGGGGTTTCCGGTTCCGGCGCCAAGAAATCGTCAGTCAAGATCAGTTCGTCGCCGGCTCCGACAACTTCCGCCTCGCTGCGATCCTGGGCCTCGGCCAAGGCTTGCAGCGCCGACGCGACGGTTGCCAGCGCCGCCAAGGTTTCGTCGACGTCTTCTTTCGGCACGAGCTCCGGTTCCGGTTCTGGCTCCGGGACGAGGAAATCGTCGGTCAGTACAAACTCGTCGTCCGACTCTGTTGCTTCTTCCTCCACGGCTTCAGGCGCGGTGTCGGCGATTTGGAAGTCTTCGGTCAGGACCAGTTCGTCGTCCTCGCCAAGGTCCCTGCTTTCCTCCACCGGCTCAAAAGGGGCTGGCTGGGGGGGAGGATTGTCTTCGGCCTCGGTCATGTGCCGCAAGGCTTCGACAATGGAAGACAACGCCATGGTGGTGGGGTCGGCGTCGGCGGCCAGTGGGGAGGCCTCGGGATCGGGTTCCGGCTCCGGCTCCGGCTCCGGCTCCGGTTGTGGAGCAGGCGCTGACGGAGGCTCGGGTTCGGCCGCCGGCCAGCCGTTGGCAGGCCGTTCGTCGGGCACGGCGACTTCGGTCAGCAAAAGAGCCGGCTCAAGGTCCGGGCCGTTGTCGGTCGGTGCCGGCTCCAGCCCGGACAGCAGGTCTTCCAGGCTGTAAGGGGCGCCATCCTTGGCGAACGCCGCCGGGACGTCCTCTTGCAAGGCATGGTCCAGCATGTCGGCAAGCTCGTCCGCCGACGTTCCGATAAGGTCTGCCGTTCCATGGGGGGAGCGAGGGCCGGGCGGTGTCGTCATGGCGTCAGCATAGCCGAGCCCTACGCCAGCGACCATGGAAGAATGGCGGAAATCATGGCGACAGCGCTTAGGGAAGGTGGTTGGCGTCGACCGCCCGGGCCAGGGCGCAGAACGCTTCCACCGGCAATTCCTCGGCACGGGCGGTGGGCGGGATGCCGGCGGCGGCGATCAACGTCTCGGCGTCGCCCAGTGCCTTCAGGCTGGAGCGCAACATCTTGCGGCGCTGGCCAAAGGCGGCGGCGGTCACCCGCTCCATGGTCTCGAAGCGGGCGGGGGCCAGGGGGGTGGCACGCGGCACCAGTTTGACCACCGTGGACATCACCGCGGGCGGTGGGGTGAAGGCGCGCTTGTCCACATTGAACAATGGGTGCACCTGGCACAGCCATTGGGTGATCACCGATAGGCGGCCGTAATGGGGGCTGCGCGGTTCGGCGGCCAGACGGTCGACCACCTCTTTCTGGAACATCAAGGTCATGCTTTCGAAGGCAGTGGCCTGACGCAGCCATTGCAGCAACAGGACCGTCGAGATGTTATAGGGCAGGTTGGCGACGATGCGGCGCGGCGCGGTTCCCAAGGTGGCGCAGTCCACCTCGAGGGCGTCGGCGGCGATGATGGTCAGGCGGCCGGGATAGGCGGCGGCGATTTCGTTCTGGATGGCGATGGCGCGGTCGTCGCGTTCTACGGCGATGACCTGGGCGGCGCCGGCATCCAGCAACGCCCGTGTCAGGCCGCCGGGACCGGGGCCGATCTCGATGCAGGTTCCGGTTTCCAGCTTGCCGGCCCCGCGCGCGATGCGGCCCGTAAGGTTCAGGTCGAACAGGAAGTGTTGCCCTAGCGACTTGCGCGCCGCCAACCCGTGGGCAGCGATGACGTCGCGCAACGGCGGAAGCGGGCTCACGGCGCGTGTCCTTGTCGGTTGGCGGCGATGGTGGCGGCCAGACGCAGCGCTTCCATCAGGCTGGTCTCGTTGGCTTGGCCGGTGCCGGCGATGGCGAAGGCGGTGCCGTGGTCGGGCGAGGTGCGCACGATGGGCAAGCCCAAGGTGACATTGACACCTTCGTCGAAACCAAGGGTCTTCAACGGGATCAGGGCTTGGTCGTGGTACATGCACAAGGCGGCGTCATAGCCGGCCCGCGCCGCCGCGTGGAACATGGTGTCGGGTGGCAACGGCCCGGTGGCGTCCACTCCTGCCGCCCGCAATTCAGCCACTGCCGGGGCGATGATGTCGATTTCCTCGCGTCCCATGGCGCCGTCCTCGCCGGCATGGGGGTTGAGGCCGGCCACGGCCAGACGTGGGTTGGCGATGGCGAAATCGCGCCTCAGCGCTTCGTCGGTGGCCAGACCGGCGGCGACGATGGCGTCGCTGGTCAGGGTGCGGATCGCCTCGGCCAAGCCGACGTGAATGGTTACCGGCACCACACGCAAGGTGCGGCATGCCAGCATCATCACCTCGTCGCCCTGGCATTCGACCAGATGGGCCAGGAACTCGGTGTGTCCGGGGAAATGAAAGCCGCCTTGGTACATCACCCCCTTGTGGATGGGGTTGGTGACCATCGCCGACGCCTGGCCATCCTGGGCAAGCTCGACCGCGCGGGCGATCGAGGCGCGGATGGATGCCGCGTTGGCGATGGCCGGCCGGCCGGGCTCGACGCTTTCGGCCAGGGGCTGCGTCAACACCGGCAGCGCCCGATCAAAGACGGCCGTGGCGTCGGCGGCCGAATCGACGGCGACCACCGGCACATCCCATCCCAGGCGCCGGGCCAGGGCTTGCAGCCGAGACGGGTCGTCGATGGCGAAGAAGGCCGGCAGGTTTTCGGACCGGCGCAACCACGCCTTGAGGGTGATTTCGCCGCCGATGCCGGCGGGTTCGCCCATGGTTACCGCCACCGGCGGCGGCAGGTTCCCTTTCAGAGGCACTCGTTCAGCCCCGGATGTCGACGAAGGCGGCACGACGCAGATTGCGCAGGTAACGCCGGGACAGCATGTCCATGCGTTCGTCCTCGAGACGGCGGCGAATCTGATCGGGGGTCGGCTCGGCGAAGGTCAGCGATTCGACCCGGTTGCACACCATCAGCACCATGATGCCGTCTCCGGCGTCCATCGGCGGGCCGACCCGGTTGGCCGGCAAGGCCGCAACCACGTTGCGCATGGCGCCATCCAGTTCCCCGACCCGCTTGGTTCCCAGCGATTCGGCGTTGGCGCCAACCTTGCGGCCAATGGCTTCCAGGTCGGCGCAGGATTTGGCCGATGCGGTCAGTTGGGCGGCACGTCCCATCAATTGCTGCTTGGGCGGGCCATCCTTGGGAACCGGCAGGATGATGCGGCTCAGGGTCACCTGAGCGTCTTCCGGGTTGGCGACTTGGCCGGCGAGCCGCTGGTCCAGCAACTTGAGGATGGTGTAGCCCGAAGCGGTACGGAGCAGCGGCGAGACCTGTCCCTTGGACAATTGCGAGACCGGACCGGCGACATCTTCATCCAGGGCCGCCTGGGCCAGCCAGCCCATGGTGCCGTTGTTCGCGGCGCTCGGCGCGCGAGAGAACTGGCGGGCCAGCGCGGCGAAGGGGGCGCCGGAATGCAATTGTTCCAACAGGCGTTCGCCGGTCTGGCGGGCGTCGTCTTCCTGGGCCGGGGTGTCGATGGGCAGCACGATCTCGGCCAACAGGTATTCCGGCTGACCGTGCCGTTCCCGCAGGATTTCCAGGCGGTCGTTGATCTCTTCCTCGCCGACGCGCACCTGGGGCTGCAAGACGCGGGCGGTGACCCGCATCCAGGTCAGGTCGGCACGAATTTGGTCGCGTGCCAGTTCCGGGTCGACGCCGGCCCGGGTCAAGCCGCCCAACAGGCCGCCACGCGGCAGATGGTTCTGTTGTTCCAAGATGGCGATGCCGTTGTCCACTTCGGCCGGGGTGAGCGAAATTTTCACCCGCGTGGCTTCCTGCATTTGCAGCTTTTCGTCGATCAGCTTGCGCAACACCTGGGGCGCGACCCGGCGACGGTTTTCCATGCTGTCGGGAATGCCCGAGAACACCAGGGCCATGAGCGAACGGTTGCTGAGCTCGCGCATGGAAATGATGTCGTCGTTGACCACGGCCGCGATGCGGTCGGTTTCCTGCGCCGTGGCCGATTGCACGGCAAGGGTCAACAGAAGGCAGGCGCTGGCGGCGACACGTGCGAACATGCGGGTTCCTTCGCTAGAACACATTGAAGGGGACACTGCCCAAAGTCTTGAAGACCACGTTGAAGGTCACGGCGTAGCCGGCAAGATAGTCGCGATCATAGGTGTAGGTGCGCTGAAGGTCCGACACGAACGCGAAGCATTCGTCGTCGTAGGTGACCCGCAGGTTCCAGTCCGTGGGGCCGCCATTGTCGGTGAGGTCGTAGCTGACGCCGCCACGCATGCTCCAATAACGGCTGAGGGCGGAACTGACGGACCAGGTCGCTGAGTGGCGGCGGACGAAAGACAGGTCCGGCTGGTCGTTGCGGTCCATCATGATGTAGCTGATGTCGGTCCGCAGGACCGGGCTGCCGACGCTCAGGGTGTTCTCGTTGCGGCGGATGTCCCCGCTCTTGCGGTCCAGACGCATGCGGTTCAGCAACGCCAGGTTGGGCGACGGAGACACGTCCAGCCGCGCCACGTAGTCGGACAAGGTCCCGTTCATGCCGCTATCCTCGGCGAAGACGCTGTCCTTGCGGGCTCGCCACCCTTGGGCGATGGCGGCGGTGATCCAGGAACTGCTGCCGGGATAGGCGTGCCAACGCAGGCCGTAGGCGCCGCGCACTCCGCTCTCGACCCGGTCCAGGCCGGGCAGGCGGTTGGCGCGGAAGATGTTGGTTTCGTCCAACTCGAAGCCGATGGAATCCTCGTTGGGAATCTTGGCCGGATTTCCTCCGTTGGGGCTGGCGGCAACCATGGCCATGGGCTCGATGACCTGCGGCATGGTGGCCGAGGGGCGGGCGAACGGCATGCGCCAGTTGGCCGAGATTTGCGGGATCGCGCGCCCGGCATTGGCGCTGCCGACGTTGGTGACCTGGTCGGAATGGTAGGCGTCGCCGCGCAGGCTGGCGTTCAAGGTGGTGATGTCGCCGAAACTGCCCATGTAGGGGCGCTGCCAGCCGACCCGGTTGGACAGTCGGGTCGAATTGGTTCCCTCGCTGCGGCCATAGGCCAACATGTCGGCATCGAAGGTGTAATAGCCACCCTTGGAATCGGGCACCGTCATGCGTGACGTGGTGATGTGCGGCAGCACGATGGGCGACTCTCCCTGGTCGTCCTGATCCCGCAATCCCTGATAGGCGAAGGCTTCGGCCATGGTGTAGTTGCGCCGCCCGAACCCTTCCACATAGGGGCGCGTGGTCAACCATGGCCGCTCGTTTTGCATGCGGTAGGAATAGATCGTGGTGTAGGTGTCGTCGCTGGAGCGTTCCAGCAGGTAGCCGGCGCGCCAGGAATGGTCCAGTTCGAAACGGGCGCGCGAATCGACGTGCCCGCGCAGGTCGCCGCTGTATTTGTCGGCGGTCAGGCTGGCGACGGTGCGTTCTTCACCTTGCCTGCCGCGCCAGCGGTGTTCGCCGGCCAGGACCAGATGACGCAGCACGTTGTCGGAATCCCCGAACTCGTCGGCCTTTTTGGTGCTGGATGACGGGAACAGGAAGCGCGGGGCGAAGGTGATGTCCTGGTTATCCTTGATCGCCCAGAAATAAGGCACGGTCACGTTGGTGCCGATGTTGGACGACTGGCCCATGGTGGGAGGCAGGAAGCCGCTCTTGCGCTTCACCGAGGGATCGGGATGGGACAGGTAGGGGGCGTAGAACACCGGAACCCCCGCCATCTCCATCCACAGGTCGCGGTATTCGATGTTCTGTTCGGCCTGGTTGTGGGTGATGCGCTTGGCCTTGACCTGCCACAGCGGTTCGCGGTCGGGCTTGCCGCGGCACGGTTCGCACGCGGTGTAGACGCCGTCCTCGAAATCGGTGCGGTCTCCCGCTACTCGGCGGCCGGTGGTCGCTCCCAGGCTGGAGCGGTCGGCGAGCACGGCGCGGATCTGGTTGGCGACGCCTTCCTTGAGGTCGCCCGTCAGCTCGAAATAATTGGCGTGCAGGGTCTCGCCATTGGGTTCGGCCAGGATGACGTTGCCCGAGGCGCTGATGATGTCCTGCTTGAGGTTGTAGCTGATCTGGTCGGCGATCAGCGTCCGGTTGACCTGGGTGACCTCGACCCGGCCACGGGCGGTGACGATGCCCAGTTCACGGTCGTGGGTGATCTGGTCGGCGGTCAACTGCACCGGCTGGTCCTGGTCTTCCGTGCTGTCCGCGGAAGGCGCCCCCATGACGGCGTCGAGAAGCGACGGCGCGGCCGAAGCCGGCTTGGCGGCCGTGGGGATGGGGGCTGGAGCGGTCGCGACGGCGCGGGAAGGCACCGTTGCCGGGGCGTCGGAGCCCCAGGCGTCACCCCATCCGCCGATTTCGGCCGGTGACGGCCCACTCGGCATGGACGGCATGGGGGTGGTCGGCGCGGTGACGACCGGGGAAGCCGTGGGCACGACAGCGCGCGGACGTTCCGGGACCGCCGCCGGTACGGCGTCCGTGCCCCAGGCGTCGCCCCATCCGCCGATCTCGGCGGCGGCCGGTCCCTTGGGCATGGGTGTCATGGTCGCGCCCGCCGCCGGCACCGGAGAGACCGTCGGAACGACGGCACGCGGGCGGGATGGGGCGGGGGCGGGAAGCGCCGCGCCGTCGTCGCCCCAGGCTTGCCCCCACGAACCCACATCGGACGACGCCGCCAGCGCGGACGAGCCGTGGGCGGTGAGGGCGCCGATCAGGGCGCTGCCGGCGATTCCGGCGAACAAGAACAAACGACGGGCGCGCAACAGGCTTGACCTCCGGCGATCAGGCGGGAACGGCACGTCGCCGTCGGCGCGACAGCCGCGGCGGCTTGAGCAGAATCCAGCAGCTCCCGGCAATGGGAGCCAACGCGACCATATACATGATCGGCACAAAGGCCAAGTTGGCGGTGGCCAAATTGTTGCTGCCCAGTGCCAGAGCCTGCATGACGACCATGGCGCCGACCGCTTTCAGGATGGTGACCATCTGGCCGCGACGGTCGAAACCGGCGGTCAACAGCACCGCAAGCGCCACCGCCGCGAAGCCCAGGCCGTAAAGCGGCGAGGTGACGCGCTGATGCAACTCGACTTTCGAGCGGCGGTATTCCGATAGGCCCCAATCGCTTTCCCTGGCGTTCAACAATTCCCGCACGCTGCGTTCGCGCGCGTCGCGGTAACGTGTGTTGTCGCCGTTGGTGGCGGTGGCCAGATCCACCGTGTAGCTGTCGAAATACAATATGGACAATTGTCCGCCGCCACGGGGCAGTTGCTGGCGGTTGCCGTTTTCCATCAGCACACGGGGGCCGGTCGGGGTGTTCACCAACGAGCCGCGCTCGGCCATCAGCGTCACCGGCTTTTCCGGGTTGCGTTTGTCGTGCACCAAAAGTCCCAGCAACTCGCCGTTGGGAGAGCGCGAACGGACGTAGATGGTCAGCCCCTGGCCGAATTTGTTGAAGGCGCCTTCCTGTAACAGGATGCTGGTCAGGTCGTTGCGGATGCCCCATTGCAATTCGCGAAAGGCGCCGACGCTGGCGGGAATGATCCACAAGGACAGCATCCAACCGACGACGGTGACGGCCGCCCCCAGGATCAGACCCGGCCGGGCCAGTGCCCAATGGGACAGCCCGACGGCGCGCATCACCACCAGCTCGCGGTCGGTGTTCAGCTTGTTGTAGGTGAACAAGACCACCGCGAACAGCGAGATGGGCAGGATGACCACCAGGAAGGTCGGCATCAGCAACAAGGTGAGGCCCATGAAGGTCAGGCTCGAGATGCCCTTGCTGACGATCATCTCGACGAAGCGCAAGGACTGGGTCAACCACAGCACGCACGCCAACGCGGCGGAGACGAAGACCATCCCCACCGTCAACTGGCGCAACACGTAGCGTGTAATCCCCGTCATGGCGGCGGGATTATAGACAGCCGTCGGGCGCCGACCAAACGGATTCGGCGCCCGACGCGCGGCTTAGAACCGTTCCGCGTCCAACGCCATGATTTGTCCCGATCCGGCCTCGACCTGGGCCAACAGGCCGCCGGCGCGGGTCAGCACGGCATCGGCGTAATGACGAGCCGTCACCACCTTGGCCGACAGATAATCCGAGCCGTCGGCGCCTTGGGCCAGCAATTCCTCGGCCTTGAGGCCGGCCTTGGCCATCAGCCAGCCGCCGACGGTGATGCCGACCAGTTCCAGGAACGGCACCGCGACCGTACCCAACAATGCCGAATCGGCGGCCGCGTTCTTGATGATGAACTGGGCGGCCTGTTCGGCGGCGGCGGCGGCGGCGCCCAGGCGGCGCTTGAGCCCGTCCCAGGCCGGGCCGGCGGCGGCCAGTTCGGAATCGACGGCGCGGATCTGCTCCAGCAACCGGCCGAAGGCCGCGCCGCCGTCGCGCACCACCTTGCGGCCCGCCAGATCCATGGCCTGGATGCCGTTGGTGCCTTCATAGATCTGGGCGATGCGGGCGTCGCGCATGTGCTGGGCGACGCCGGTTTCCTCGACGAAACCCATGCCGCCGAACACCTGGATGGCGGTGGAGGCCACGGCCAGACCGGTGTCGGTGCTCCACGCCTTGACCACCGGGATCAGCAGGTCCACCAGCGCCTGGGCCTCGGCGCGGGCGGCGGAATCGGGATGGTGGCGGGCGATGTCCAGACGGCTGGCGGCGTAATAGGCCAGGGCGCGGGTCGCTTCGGTCAGCGCCTTGTTGGTCAGCAGCATGCGCCGCACGTCGGCGTGGATGATGATGGGACCGCCGCCCTGGATGCGTTCCTTGGCATAGGCGACGGCCTTTTGCGTGGCGCGTTCGCATTGCGCCACGCCCTCAAGGCCGACCGACAAGCGGGCGTTGTTCATCATGGTGAACATCAGCGCCAGGCCCTTGTTTTCCTCGCCGACCAGCCAGCCGATGGCGCCTTCGTTCTCGCCGAACGCCATGACGCAGGTCGGGCTGCCGTGGATGCCCAGCTTTTCCTCGAGCTTGATGCAGGCGACGTCGTTGCGCTTGCCCAACGAGCCATCGGGATTGACCAGGAACTTGGGCACCACGAACAACGAGATGCCCTTGACCCCGGCCGGCGCGTCGGGAAGGCGGGCCAGCACCAGATGGACGATGTTCTCGGCCATCTCGTGGTCGCCCGAGGTGATGAAGATTTTCTGGCCGGTGATGCGGTAGCTGCCGTCAGCCTGTTTCACCGCCTTGGCGCGCAGCGCGCCGACGTCGGAGCCCGCCGACGGTTCGGTCAGGTTCATGGTGCCGGTCCATTCGCCCGACACCAGCTTGGCCAGATAGGTTTGCTTGAGCTCGTCCGAGCCATGCACGCTCAGCGCTTCGACCGCGCCCTGGGTCAGCATGGGGGTCAGGGCGAAGCTCATGTTGGCGGCGTGCCAGATTTCCTGGACGGCGGTCGCCACCACCTGCGGCAGCCCCTGGCCGCCCCATTCGGGCTCGAACGGCACGGCGTTCCAGCCGCCCTCGACGAATTGACGATAGGCGTCGGCGAAACCGGTGGGCACCACCACCTTGCCGTTTTCGAGCCGGCAGCCTTGGTGGTCGCCGACCGGGTTCAAGGGCGCCAGGACACCGCCGCCGAAACGCGCCGCCTCTTCCAGTACCGCCGCCACCAGATCGTCGGTGGCTTCCTCGAAACCGGGCAAGTGGTTGATCTCGTTCAACCCGGCAAGGTGCTCGATGACGAAGGTCATGTCGCGGACGGGGGCGGCATAGGTCGGCATGGTGTACGCTCCTCGTTATCGTTGGGCTGTCAGGGAACGATTTCGCCCCTGGCGCGTCAAGGGGCCTCGCGCGCATGGGGCCATGCGGGCGGGGCTGTCGGCCGGAAACGGGGCTTCAGGCGTTGCCGTCGAGATAGGGTTTGTACTCGAAATCCTCGATCTCGATGTGGTGGGCCAGCCAGTCGGCGACAAAGTCGCGCAGGTCGCGGACGGCTTGGTCCAGGGTTGGGCCGGCCAGTTGCGCCACCAGGGCATGCATGCGCAGCGCGATGGCCTGATGCGAGGCGCGGTGGAATTGCAAGAAGGGATAGTCGGCGGCTTCCAGCAGCGCTTCCTCGGCCTGGAAGTGGTAATCCGCGTAAGCCGTCAGCTCTTGCCCCATTGCCTGTGCCCAGCCTGTGCCCTGCCCGGTTTCCAATCCATGGTCAAGGCGGGCCAAAAGGTTGAACAAGGTTTGGTGGTGTCCGTCCAATTCCTTGTGTCCGACACTCAGGTCCGGTGTCCAACGCGGCGTGCTGGTCATGCGTTCTCTCCCCTTGGGCAAATTATGCCATTCACAAGGGAACGGGCGGAAGGCGCAGGTTGTGTCGAAGGGCTTAGGGCAGCACCTTGCCCGGATTCATCAGGCCCTGCGGGTCGATGGCGGTCTTGATGCGGCGCATCAGGTCCAGTTCCACCGGCGATTTATAGCGGGCCATTTCCTCGATCTTCAGCATGCCGATGCCGTGCTCGGCCGACACCGAACCGCCCATGTCGGCGACGATGTCGTGGACGATGCGGTTCATCGCCTTCCATGCCTCCAGGAACGTCTGTTTGTCGGCGTTGACCGGCTGGCTCAGGTTGAAATGGATGTTGCCGTCGCCCAGATGGCCGAACGCCACCACCCGCACGCCGGGCAGGGCCGCCTCGACCGCCGCCGTGCAGCGTTCCAGCATTTCCGGCACGCGCGAGGTGGCGACGGCGACGTCGTGTTTGATCGATCCGCCCTCTTTCTTCTGCGCTTCGGGTACGCCTTCGCGGATGCGCCACAGCGCCTTGCGCTGTTCGCCCGATTCGGCGATCACCGCGTCCAAGGCCTGTCCGCGTTCCAAGGCGTCGGCCAGCACGCTTTCCAGCGCTTCGCCCAGGCCGCCGGGGCGCGACGACGACAATTCGATCAGCATCACCCACGGATGCGGCGCGTCGAACGGGTCGCGGGCGCCGGCGACGTGGCGGACGCACAAATCCACGCCGATACGGGGGATCAACTCGCACGCCGTCACCGCGTCGCCCGAGGCGGCGCGGGCGGCGGCCAGGATGGAAAGGGCGGCGGCGGGATCGGGCAGGGCGACCATGGCGGTGGCCATCTCGCGCGGACGCGGGAACAGCTTCAGCACACAGGCGGTGACGATGCCCAGCGTGCCCTCGGCACCGACGAACAGGTGCTTGAGGTCGTAGCCGGTATTGTCCTTGCGCAACGGCCGAAGACCGTTCCACACCTGACCATCGGGCAACACCACCTCAAGACCCAGCACCAGATCACGGGTGTTGCCGTAACGCAGTACGGCGACGCCGCCGGCATTGGTCGAGATGTTGCCGCCGATGCGGCACGACCCTTCGGCCGCCAGTGCCAGCGGAAACAGACAATCCAGGTCCTCGGCGGCGGCTTGCAGGGTGGAGAGGACGCAGCCGGCCTCGGCGGTCAGGGTGAAGTTGACGGAATCGATCTCGCGGATACGGTTCAGCCGTTCGGTCGAGATCACCACCGCCCGGCCATCGGGCACACCGCCGCCGCACAGGCCGGTGTTGCCGCCCTGCGGCACCATGGCGATTCCCGCCTGGGCGCAGGCGCGGACCACCGCCGCCACCTCTTTCGTGCTGCCGGGGCGCACCACCGCCAGGGCCGAGCCTTGATAAAGGCCGCGCTGTTCCTCGAGATAGGGCGCCATGTCGGTGCCGCTCAACACGTTGCCGGGGCCGACGATGGCGGCGAAATCGGGGATCATGCCGGTTTCCTTGGCGCTGCCGCCCGCTTCAGACGGTCGTTGATGGCAAGGCCCAAGCCGTGGTCGGGGATGGGGGCCACGGCGATGGCGGAAAATTCCGGGCGGTCGAGGGCACGCAACAGGGCGAACAGATTGGCCGCCGCTTCCTCAAGATCGCCGGTGGGCGACAGGTTGGCGGTGCAGTCCATGGCACCCAGACCCAGATAGGCCTCGTCCGGCGCGGGTTGGGTGACGTTCAGCCGCACCGGCAGGCCGGGGGCATAATGGCTGGCCAGCATGCCGGGGCTTTTCGGCGCGTCGGAATGGTCGGTGGGACGCACCAGACGGCGGCCCAGCGCTTCCTCCAGCGCCTCGACCGACACGCCGCCGGGGCGCAGCAGGGCCGGTTCGTCGCCCGACAGGTCGAGGACGGTGGATTCCACCCCGACCCGGCACGGCCCGCCATCCAGGATCAGGCCGACTCGTGCCCCTAAGGATTCCGCCACATGCTCGGCCAGGGTCGGGCTGACGGCGCCCGAGCGGTTGGCGCTGGGCGCGGCGATGGGACGGCCAGAGGCGGCGATGACCGCGCGGGCCACGGCATGGTCGGGCAGACGCACGGCGATGGTGTCCAGCCCGGCCGAGGCCAAAAGCGAGATGGGGGAATTGGCCCGGCGCGGCAACACCAGGGTCAGCGGCCCCGGCCAAAAGCGGGCGATGACGGCCCGCGCCGTGTCGGTGACGTGCACCAGCCGCTCCAGATCGGCCGGGTCGGCCACATGGACGATCAGCGGGTTGAAGCTGGGGCGGCCCTTGGCCTGGAAGATGGCGGCGACGGCGCGGTCGTTGGTGGCGTCGGCCCCCAGGCCGTAAACGGTCTCGGTGGGGAACGCCACCAGCCGGCCGTCGCGCAGCAATGCGCCGGCCTGGGCGATGGCGGCGGGGGTGGCTGTCTCGATGTGGACGGTGTCGGGCAGGGTGGTCATGGTTGCCAAAATACTGTCAGACGCGGGCCCGCGCCAGGAAATCGCCGTTACGGAATGTGGGCTGCTTGCCATAGGCCAGCGGGCGGAAATCCCAATCCACCACTTCGCCGCCCGCCGCGCGCAGCACGGCATGACCGGCGGCGGTGTCCCATTCGCAGGTCGGGCCGAAGCGCGGATAGAAATCGGCCGACCCGTCGGCGACCTTGCAGAATTTCAGGCTGGACCCGGCGTTTTCCAAGATGGCGCCGGGCAGGGCGGCCAGGAACGCCTCCAGCCGTTCCGGCGCGCGGTGCGAGCGGGAATCCAGCACCACCGCGCCCTTGCTGGGCACCGGGCGGCAGGAAATGGCGGTGCGTCCGGTCGCGTCCTCGCGCCAGGCCTTGCCGCCCGCGCCGCTCCACAGCACGTCCAGCGCCGGGGCGAACACCACGCCCGCCGCCGGAACGCCGTCCAGGATCAGGCCGATGTTGACGGTGAATTCGCCGTTCTTCTTGATGAATTCCTTGGTGCCGTCCAGCGGGTCCACCAGCCAGAAGGTGGCGCCCACGTCGGGGATGCGGCCGGCGGCCGCCTCTTCCTCGGCGACAATGGGGATGGTGGGCGTCAAGGTGCGCAGACCGGGCAGGATCAACGCCTCGGCCTTCTGGTCGGCCTCGGTCACCGGGGAATCGTCGCCCTTGCGCTCGACCGCGAAATCGGTGGCGTAGACGTCAAGGATGGCGGCGCCGGCCAGGCGGGCCAGACGTTCCAATTCGGGCAACAAGGCGGCGGGGGCAAAGAACATGCAGAAGACCTTGGGCGACAGCGGGGGCGGTACTTTAGCCGCACAGCCCCGTTTCCGCCAACTGTGCTCGCATTTCACCCTTTTCCTCGGCACAAACCGGGGCGGCGACGCTCTTGGCTTCGGTCTGTTCGCCGCGCTCATTTAGGATGATGCTCAGCATGCCGCTCATTTCCCAGCGCAATCTGGGTTCGAACAGCGCCAGCGCCGTGGGCAGGGCCAGACCCGCCCGCAATTCCCGTTCGGCGGCGGGGAGGTCGCGGGCTTCGACCAGCGCCAGGGCCCGCGCCCAATGGGCGCGCGGGTCGGCGGGATAGCGGGCGACCAGTTCGGCCGAACGACGTCGCGCCTCGGCCCGGTCGGCGGGAAATTCCGACGACGGGGCCAGTTTGGTCATGGCGGCGAAGACCGGCTGGCGTTCGACGATTTGGGTGGTGGTGACCGCCATGGCGGCCAACCCGCACAAGGCCATGGCCGTCGCCAACCGGCGCAGGCGGGGCAAGGTCTCGGCGCGCGGCCATGCCCGCAGCAGCCCCAGCCCCAGCACCGCCCCGGCGACGGCGCCGCCCAGATGGGCGGCGAAGTCGACCTTGTGCCCGCTGAACACTCCAGCCAACGGGATCAGCGCCGGCACCAGAACTTGGCCGAGATTGGTCTGTAGCGTCAGCCGTTCGGCCCCGCTAGGCAGCCGAAAGCTCACGGCGAAGGTGGCGGCGGCCAAACACATGATGGCGCCCGAGGCGCCGACCGATACCGTGCCGGGATCATTCAGCGTCATCGACGCCGCCGACCCGGCGACGGCGCCCACCAGGAACAGCGCCGCAAGCCAGGCGCGGCCGACCAGACGCTCCAGCATCGAGCCGGCGTAGTAGAACGCGATGGAGTTCATCAACAGATGAAAGGCGTCGCCGTGCAGGAACGCCGCCGACAACAGCCGGAACCATTCGCCCCGCCACACCAATTCGCCGTCCAGGGCGCCCAGCGCGATCAATGTTCGCACCGACGGCGCCCAAAAACCTTTGCCGGAGATGGAATCCACTGGAAACAACTGTTCCAGGGCGAACACGCCGGCCAATGTCGCCAGCATGGCGAGGGTCAGGATGGGGAACACCTTGGGCCGGGTGAGCGCCGGTTCCTTGGCCACGATTTCGGCCATGCGCGGCTTTTGCATCAGAGCCGTCATCCGCCGGGTGAACAACCAGCCATGAATCCAGGTGTTGCGCCAGACCGTGGCGGTGGCCGGGTCAAGGGCATAGGCGGAAATCCGGGCCTTGCAATACGGGCTGGTACGATAGTTCTTCAGCCGTTCGGCGTCCGGGGTGCCGCCGATTTCGACGACGCGGATGACCACCGGCAGTTTCGAGCGGTTGAGGCGGCCGGTATGAACCAGACAGGCCTCGCCGATCTCGCGCAACTCGGCCAGTTCCATGGTGAAACGCCGGGTGGGGTTCGCCTCGCGGTCCACCAGACACAACATTTCCAATGTCATGCCGTCCCAACGGGTCAATACCATGTCACAGGCCGCGCTCAATGCTTCGGCCTCGGGCAACGGTTGTTGGGAATAGCCGTGGCGGGCGACATACAACCGCGCCAGATAGCGGGCGAAGGTCTCGGAAACCATGATCACGGCGGCGCCCCTTTCGACGAATGCGGGGCGAGGATAATATATCCTATCGGTTGTTCAATCGCCTTGTTGTTTCACTTCCACCGCCTGGAACCGGCTGGCTTTGAAATGCGCCGACCAATGGTCGATCGCCATGCCCGCCTTGTGCTTGAGATGGGCCAGGAATTGCGCCGGGTCCGGCAATTGCTCCCACACCGAGGGCAGGAACAGGGCGCGGCGGCCACCGTCCTCGATGATCAGGCCGTCGATGCCGGGACGAAGTTGCCCCAGAAGATCCATCTCGGACTCGAAACGCATGGGAACCGGGGGTGTCAGCACCGACACCGACAGGGTCAACGGATCCAACTCGGCGGCGGACAAGGGGGGGAAGCGCGGGTCGGCGAAGGCCGCCTTGACGGCGTTGTCCACCACGTCCTCGCCCAACGGCCGCCATGCCAGGGGCGAGCCGATGCAACCGCGCAGATTGCCGCCGCGTTTCAGGGTGACGAAACAGGCGCCGGGCCGCGCCAGGGCGGGATCGTCCGGCTTCGGGGCGGGCTTGTTGTCGAGACGGGCGCGGATCGACGCCCAGGCCAGATCCAGCAATTTCGGGCCGATATGATCCATGGGATCGCCTTTTGGTTCGTACAGCGCCCAGGCGCCGTATCCCACAACCTTGTCGCGCGGCCCGGCGGTGTCGCCGGAATTGCGCACGTCCAGGGTCTTGATGGACAATCCGCGACGGCGGGCCGCCAGCAACGCCCCACCCACCGGCACCCGGCCGCAGGCCTGGGAACTGCCGATGGCGTCGGGATTCATGGCCTCGATGGCGGTGACGGTGGCGGCGTCGGTGGCCCGGCACTGATCGTAGTCCAGGTAATGGGACAGGTCGGTGGAGACGACGATCAAGGTCTCTGGCCCGCCCCACGCCGCGTCCAGCACGGCGGCGACCATGTCGCGCGGGGTTTCGCCCGCCACCAGCGGCACCAGTTGGAAGTCGCCCAAGGTGGTCTGAAGGAAGGGTACGTGCACTTCCAGCGAATGTTCCATGGCGTGTGCCTTGTCCAGTTCCCCGACCATGGGCAAGGCCATCAGGCGGGCCACCATGTCGCGGTCGATGGCGACTTCGCCTAAGGGGGTGGTCCAGACATCGGCCCCGCTGGTGGCGATGCCGCGAAAGGCGACGCGATGGCTGGGACCCATCAGCACCACGCGGCTGATCCGGCCGCGCGCGGCGGTCAAAAGGGCATAGGCATGCGCCGCGACCGGCCCGGAATAGACGTAGCCGGCATGCGGGGCGATCAGCATCTTCGGCACCGGGGCGCCAGCCTCGGCCGGCGGCGCGGCGGCCAGGAAGGTGGCGATCTGTCGGGACAATTCGGCGGCGTCGGCCGGATAGAACATGCCGGCCACGGCGGCGGGGCGAAGCACGGTCATGGCGCGAACTCCTTATTTTGTCCCAAAGTTAAGCGCCATGGCGCCCCCGCTGTAAAGCATTTGAAGGGGGGCGGGGGCGGGCGTAGCATTCCCTTATGGAACAGGTGCAAGGCAGCCATTATCCGGCGCGTTATTGGCACGTCCTTGAGGATGGGCGGGTCCAATGTGACCTGTGTCCGCGCGTATGCAAACTGCATGACGGCCAGCGCGGCCTGTGTTTCGTGCGGGCGCGGGTCGGCGAAGGCATGGTGTTGACCACTTATGGCCGGTCGTCGGGGTTTTGTGTCGATCCGGTGGAAAAAAAACCGCTCAACCATTTCCTGCCGGGAACGCCGATCCTGTCGTTCGGGACCGCCGGCTGCAACCTGACCTGCAAGTTTTGCCAGAACTGGGACATCTCGAAAGCGCGCGAGATCGACCGCCTGAACGACGCCGCCAGCCCCGACGCCATTGCCCAGGCGGCGGTCCAACTGGGTTGCCGGTCGGTGGCTTTCACCTACAACGACCCGGTGATCTTTCTCGAATACGCGGTGGACACGGCGCGGGCCTGTCATGCGCGCGGCCTTAAGACGGTGGCTGTGACCGCCGGCTACATCGCGCCCGAGGCCAGACGCGAGTTCTTCGCCCACATGGACGCGGCCAACGTCGATCTCAAGGCTTTCACCGAGGATTTCTACCGCGATTTGTGCGGTGGCCATCTTGAGGCGGTACTGGACACCTTGCGCTATCTGCGCCACGAGACCGACGTATGGACCGAGATCACCACCTTGCTGATTCCCGGCCGAAACGATTCCGACGACGAGGTGGCGGCGCTGGCGTCGTGGGTGGTTGAAAATCTTGGGCCGGATGTGCCGTTGCACTTTTCCGCCTTTCATCCCGACTGGCGGATGCGGGACGTCGGGCCGACGCCGGCGACCACCTTGGCCGGCGCGCGCGCCATCGCCCGCGCCGCCGGAATGCGTCACGTCTATACCGGCAACGTGCACGATGCCGAGGGAGGCTCGACCTGGTGTCCCGGCTGCGGCGGCTTGCTGATCGGGCGGGATTGGTACGAATTGACGGCGTGGCGCCTGACCGCGGACGGATGCTGTCCCGATTGCGGCGCCCGGCTGGCCGGATTGTTCGAACCCATGCCCGGAACCTGGGGGCGCAAGCGCCAGCCGGTGCGGTTCCGGGCGGGACGCTGACTATCCCTGCGGGCGGGATTATGCTAAAGCTCGGCCGCGCCGAGCCTGCCGCCATTTCGCCGAGGGTGTTTTGTCCGCTATCGTCAAACGCTGGTTGCCTTGGGTCCTCAAGGGTGGGATCTCTCTCGGGCTGATCAGCTGGGTGTTGTCGAAGATCGACCCCGCTGCCGCCTGGGACCAGGCCAAGGGCATGGATATCGGGTTGCTGCTGCTGGCCGTGGGCCTGATGGTGGCGCAAATCCTGTTGGGTGCGGTGCGCTGGGCTTTGGTGCTGCGTGCCCTGTCGGCCCCGTTCCATTGGGTCCAGACTTTTTCCGTCTATTACATCGGGGTGTTCTTCTCGATCGTGCTGCCCGGCGCGGTGGGGGGCGACGCGGTGCGGATGTGGTTTGCCCGCCGCAACGGCCTGACGCTGACCACCGCCGTCAATTCGGTGGCGCTGGAGCGCGCGGTGACGGTGTTCGCCCTGGTGCTGCTGGTATGCCTCAGCGAACCGGTCTTGGTGATGCGTCTGCCCGACCTTCCCGGTATCTGGGTGTTCCCAGCGCTGTTGGCGGTATGCGTGCTGGGGATCCTGACGCTTGCCGCGCTGGACCGCTTGCCGCAACGCTGGCTGCGCTGGCGTGTGATGCGGGCGTTGGCGGTTCTGGCCGAGGACACCCGCAAGCTGTTTTTCCATCCCGGTTTCAGCCTGGGAACCATCGTGGTGGCCCTGGTCGGGCACGCCAACCTGTCGCTGGTGGTTTATTGTCTGGCGGTGGGGCTGGGGCTCAACGTCCATGTCCTCGATTGTCTGGTGCTGGTGCCGCCGGTCATTCTGATCATGACGCTGCCCATTTCCATCGCCGGCTGGGGGGTGCGCGAAACCGCCATGGTCACCGCCTTTTCCTTCGTCGGTTTGCCGGCGTCCTCGACCCTGGTGCTGTCCATCCTGTTCGGCATGGTCTCCATGCTGACCGCGTTGCCGGGGGGATTGGTTTTTCTGATGGCCGGTGGCCGCAAGATGAGCGAAGAGGAACTGGCGGCCGAGGCGGCGGAGAACCGCTGACGGGCCGCCGAAGCACGGCTCCTCACGCAGCGTCGATCAGGTCATAGAGCTGGCTTTCCTCGCGCGCCACCCGTTCCCGAAGCGCCTCCAGGACCATGCGGGTTTCCGTCGCGAAACGCACGGGGTCGCGGCCGATGGCCAATGGTCCCGGCCAGGTGTGGCGATAGGCGTCGAAACGTTTCCCCAAATCACCCATCTCGCTTTCGAAGCGGCTTGCCACGCTACGCAAATGTGCGTCGCCTGTGGACTTGGCGCGGGGGTAAAGGCTGTTGTCCTCGATGGCCAGATGAACCGAGAACTTGCCGAACAATTCACGGACCACCTGGGCGACGGCGTCGGGGGTGGCGGCGATGCTGTCGGGGTCGAGCACCGCTTCGATGCGGCTGGCGATCGCCCGCAATTCCTGATGGTGCTGGCGATAGGTTTCGGTCTTGCGCATGGCGTTCTCCCGTCGTGATGATGAAGGGATAATAGCCAAGTAAAACACTATGCTATTTGATTGTCGTCAAGCGCTACGGTGCTCGCTTAATCCGTAGCGCTTGACTAGGGTATCAGAAGCGATACCCAACCTTGACCATGGTCAGCCAGTTGTCGGTCGAATCGCCGCTGGTCCACTGATAGCGGGTTTCGAACCCCACCATCGCATGGTCGTGGAAATAGGTGGCCGACATGCCGAACTGGGCCGCCGGGCTGTTGTCCATGTTGTGGCCGTCGGCCCAGACGTAACCGATGCCGGGGCCGGCACCGAGCCAGAAATCGCGGTGGGTTTCGAACACCCAGTGCGCGTTCCATTCCACGGTGCTGAGGTCAAGGCCGTCATGGTCGGCGTGGTTGAAGGACATCATGTGGCGGACCTTGCCGATCACCGGATCGATGAGCGGGTCATCCACCGAGATTTCGACGCCATAGGCGGCGGCGGCATCGACGCCTTTAATGTCGGAATCCCACACGCCCCCCTTGAGGGCGACGGCCCAATTGGGGTCATAGGGGGCATCGCCCCCGCGCGCCGGCAGGGCGGCGGCCAGGACGATCATCGCGGCAGTGGCGGAAAGCAGAAGGCGGCGCATGATCATCCTCCTTCGGATGGTGGCCGACATCGTTATGATATGCGCCTTCGGAGGAGGTGCCGCCAGTGGTGGCGCCGCATGGCAGCCCTTCAAGGTTTCCCTGTCTCGGCCTGTGCCTAAGGTCCATTCCAGTTTGCGGCAAGGTTATGTATTCTAGCTATATGACCGGCGGATAAAGAAGCGGGCGGCGACCGGCAAACCGATGGGGACGACCACATGTCGGGGAAGAAGCGGACCATTCTGGTGGTCGAGGACGACGTCATGGTGTTGATGGGTCTCCAGATGATCCTGGAGACCTGGGACATGGAGGTCTTGCCGGCCGAGGACATGGCGCAGGCGCTCGCTTGCGTGGCCCGTGCCCGCCCCGACCTGATCTTGTCGGATCTGCGCCTGCGGGCCGGCCTGACCGGTTTCGAGGTGGTCGAGAAGGTGCGTGACGTGCTGGGGGCCAAGGTGCCGGCCATCATCCTGACCGGAGAGACCGGCAAGGCGGAACTGGCCGAGGGATTGCGGCGCCATCTGACCTTCCTGCACAAGCCCATCCAGGCCGACCCGTTGCGTGCCGCCATCGACGCCGCCATGGCGGGCTGATCCTCCTGGGCATGGCGGGCTGACCACCAAGAATTGTCATGGCCGTTTCTTGCCTTTTTCCTTCAGGTTCGGTGCCCTGCCCGTATCCTCAAGGTCAAAGGAAGACAGATGCGCCAAGTGACGCTTATGGAAAAGTATCCGGTTTTCGTGCTGGAAGTGGCCAAGACCGAAACCTCCTTCACCACCGTCGATGAAATCGTCGAGTACCTGCGCGGTTGCGTCGACAAGGAAGACAAGGTCGCGTTCATCGGCGTGTTCGACCATTACGAACACACCCGCTCCATCGGTGGCGACATCGAGGCGCGCATTCAGGCGGCCAAGAACGTGGTCTTCTGTTTCGGCTTCGCGTTGCCCAATCCCATGGTGATGGCGGTTCGTCCCCGCTCGATCGGTGTGTGCGACGTGGGCGACGGTTTCGTCATCAGTTTCCTTGAAGCCCCCATGCCGCCGGCCAACAAGGCCATGGAGGAATGGGCCAAGGGTGTGCGCAATCTCTGATGCCCGGGCGGAGGGTGGCGAAAGCCACCCTCCGCCGGCTCCTGTTTTCGCTGCCCCGGCTGCATTAGGACCACGAAACATAACAATTGTTATTACCCTAAACTTGGTCGGGCGCTAGGGTTGCCGCACAGACGAGGATGAAAGCATCCCGTTCTGGGAACGGAGCCATCCATGACCGTTGCGCCCCCGCGCACCAAGGCAAGACCCACGACATCAAGGGCGGTTGCGACCGTCGCTTGGCGTCGTCGGCTGGCCCGTTTGGTGGCCTGGGCCTCGGTCGCCATCGTCGCCTTCAACACGGTGGCGATGCTGATGGTGCCGATCGGGGCGTCACCTCAGGCCGCGGGTGTCGCCGGCCTGGGTGGCCGCATCTTGGTGTGCACGGCCGCCGGTCTGGTGGAATGGAATGCGGACGGCTCGCCGGTCTCGGGCGAGGCGGCAAGCCATTCCGACGTTTGCGTCAACTGTCTGCCGTTGATGAGCGCGGCGATCTGCGTGCCCGATGGCGGGATCGTCCGTGCGCCGCGACCGGCTTCTCTCCAGCCGTGGCGGCAGCAACAGGCTCCCGTGGCGTGGCCGGTTCTGCGACCGGCCGCGCGCTCTCCCCCCGCTCTGTAAACCGTTTCCCGCCATTTCCTCGCGGTCCGGCCCACAGCCGCGCCGTGCGTTCTATCCGAGAGTCCGCTCGCCATGCCGTTCGGTGTGACGAAACGCTCTCCTATGGGATCGACCAAGCCATGGATGAGCTTTTCATCGACCTGTCGCGGTGGCAGTTCGCCGCGACCGCAATGTACCATTTTCTGTTCGTGCCGCTGACGTTGGGGATCTCGTGGATCCTTTTCATCATGGAAGCGGTCTATGTCATGACCGGCCAGGAAATCTACCGGGACATGACCAAGTTCTGGGGCAAGCTGTTCGGCATCAACTTCGCGCTTGGTGTCACCACCGGCCTGACCATGGAGTTCGAGTTCGGCACCAACTGGGCCTATTACTCGCATTATGTGGGGGACGTGTTCGGGGCGCCGCTGGCTATCGAAGGGTTGATGGCGTTCTTCCTGGAATCCACCTTCATCGGCCTGTTCTTCCTGGGCTGGGAAAAGCTCTCCAAACGTCAGCACCTGATGGTCACCTTTCTGACCGCCTTCGGGTCGAACCTGTCGGCATTGTGGATTCTGGTGGCCAACGGCTGGATGCAAAATCCGGTCGGCTCGGAATTCTCGGCCCAGACCATGCGCATGGAAATGACCAGCTTCGCCGAGGTTCTGTTCAATCCGGTGGCCCAGGTGAAGTTCGTCCACACCGTGTCGGCCGGCTATGTCACGGCGTCCATGTTCGTCCTGGCGATCAGTGCCTATTACCTTTTGAAGGGGCGTGATCTGGCCTTCGCCAAGCGTTCCTTCGCCATCGCCGCCGGTTTCGGCCTGGCTTCTGCGTTGTCGGTGATCGTGCTGGGCGACGAAAGCGGCTATGAGTTGGGTGACGTCCAAAAGA
The DNA here is from genome assembly GCF_011022235.1 of Magnetospirillum aberrantis SpK. Lineage (GTDB taxonomy): Bacteria > Pseudomonadota > Alphaproteobacteria > Rhodospirillales > Magnetospirillaceae > Magnetospirillum > Magnetospirillum aberrantis. The sequence continues at coordinate 94,070 of NZ_JAAIYP010000037.1, forward strand.
CCAAGCTGGCCGCCATCGAGGCGGAATACGAAACCTTGCCGGCGCCGGCGCCGTTCACGTTGTTCGGCCTGCCCAACGACGAAACCATGCAGACCGACTACGCGGTCAAGGTTCCCTATGCGTTGGGACTGATCGCCACCCGTTCCACCGACCAGGAGGTCACCGGCCTCAAGGATCTGATGGTTCGGCACGAGGAGCGCATCCGCTCGGGCATGGTGGCCTATGGCGCCCTTCAGAAGATTCGCCAGGGGGCGGCAGACGACGAAACCAAGGCGACGTTCGAGGCCCACAAGGTCGATCTGGGTTACGGCCTGCTGCTCAAGCGCTATACCGCCGACGTGGTCGACGCCACGCCGGAACAGGTGGCCTTGGCGGTTCAGGACACCGTGCCGCCGGTGGCGCCACTGTTCTGGACCTTCCGTGTCATGGTCGCCTTTGGCTTCCTGATGCTGTTCCTGATCGGTGCCGCGTTCTGGTTCACCGTGCGCCGCACCATCGAGCGCCAGCGCTGGCTGTTGAAAATGCTGCTGTGGAGCCTGCCGGTGCCGTGGCTGGCCTGCGAGATGGGATGGTTCGTGGCCGAGTTCGGGCGTCAGCCCTGGGCCATCGGCGAAGTGCTGCCGACCTTCCTGGCGACCTCCAGCCTGACTTCGGGGGAACTGGCCTTCAGCTTGGCCGGCTTCATCGGCTTTTACACCTTCCTGCTCTGTATCGAGGTTTACCTGATGCAGAAGTACGCCCGTCTTGGTCCGGCCTCGCTGGGTACCGGCCGTTATCACGGCGAACAGCCCCATCCGGCCCCGGCCGAGTAAGGAGAGCGCACGATGATTCTCGACTACGAAACCCTGAAATTCGTCTGGTGGATTCTGGTCGGCGCATTGCTGATCGGTTTCGCCGTCACCGACGGAATGGACATGGGCGTCGGCAACCTGCTGCCCTTCATCGGCAGGACCGACGACGAACGGCGTGTCATCATCAACACCGTCGGCCCGCATTGGGACGGCAACCAAGTGTGGCTGATCACCGCCGGCGGCGCCATCTTCGCCGCTTGGCCGGCGGTTTACGCGGCCGCGTTCTCTGGCTTCTACATGGCGATGCTGCTGGTGCTGTTCGCCCTGTTCTTCCGTCCCGTCGGCTTCGACTACCGGTCCAAGATCGCCGACCCGCGGTGGCGCCGGGCCTGGGATTGGGGCCTGTTCGCCGGTGGCGCCGTGCCCTCGCTGATCTTCGGCGTGGCGTTCGGCAATTTGTTGCAGGGCGTGCCGTTCCACCTCGACGAGTTCCTGCGCTCCCATTACCAGGGTTCGCTGCTGTGGGCGCTGTTGCCGCTGCTCAATCCCTTCGCCCTGTTGGCGGGGGTCATCAGCTTCGCCATGCTGACCATGCATGGCGGGGTGTGGCTGCAATTGCGCACCAACGCCCCCATCGCCCAGCGGGTCAAGATGGCGATCACCATCATGGGATTGGTCGCCGCCGCCGGCTTCGCGCTGGCCGGATTGTGGATCACCTACGGCATCGACGGCTTCAGGGTGGTCAGCCAGCCGGCGCTCGACGCCCTGCCCAACCCGCTGGCCAAGACCGTGGTGGTCGAGGCCGGGGCGTGGCTGGCCATCTATGACCAGGTGCCGGTCGCCATCCTGGCCCCGGTCGCCGGGTTCGCCGGCATCTTCACCACCATCTTGCTGTCGCGCATGGATCGTCCCGGCTGGGCCTTCCTGACCAGCGGCATCGGCATGACCGGCATCGTCGGCACCGCCGGCCTGTCCATGTTCCCGTTCATCATGCCGTCCAGCATCGACCCCAAGTCGAGCCTGACGGTGTGGGACGCGCCGTCCAGCCACCTGACGTTGGCGGTGATGTTCTGGGCGGTGGTGATCTTCCTGCCCATCGTGCTCGGCTACACCGTCTGGTGCTATTCGCGCATGTGGGGAAAGGTCACCGAACAGGAGATTCAGGCCCGCAGCCATTCGGCCTATTAGGAGGAACACCATGTGGTATTTCGTGTGGATTCTCGGCCTGACGGCGGCGCTGTCCATCGGCGTCATCAACGTCATGTGGTACGAGGCCGAACAATCCTTCGATCCGTCGAAGGCTGACTGAACCGGGGCGGAGCTTCCGGCAGGGATGCCGGAAGCTCCGCTTTTCGGGAGAGATCATGACACCGTCGCTTTTCCTGAAGCACGAAAGCCGTGTGGCTCGCACCCCGTTGCGGGTGGCCGCGCTGTGCAGCGTGGTGGGCGCCGGCTTGCTGGTGGGGCAATACGCCCTTCTGGCCTCGGTGATGGCTGACGTGGTGTTCGCCGCCGCCGGACTGGACGCGGTCTGGCCCCGGTTGCAAATGGTCCTGGCGCTGGTCGTCGGCCGCGCCGTCCTGGTCTGGATGGGCGAACGGGCGGCGGTCGAGGCGGCGGCAATGGCCAAGAGCAACGTGCGCACCGCCTTGCTTGACCATCTGTTGGCCTTGGGACCGGTGCGTCTGGCCTCCGAGGCAAGCGGTGACCTGTCGGCGCTCGTGGTCGATGGTGTCGAGGCGCTGGAGCCCTATTTCGCCCGTTTCCTGCCGGCCATGGTGACGGCCACGGTGATTCCGCTGGCCATCCTGGTGGTGGTGGTGCCGCTGGATTGGCTGTCGGGGGTGGTCCTGGCGGTCACGGCCCCTTTGATTCCGCTGTTCATGGTGCTGATCGGCAAGGGTGCCGAACGGCTGAACCAGCGGCAATGGGCGCGGCTGGCCCGCATGAGCGCCCATTTCCTTGAGGTGGTGCAGAACCTGACCACGCTCAAGCTGTTCAACGCCAGCCGCCGCGAGGCGGAGATGGTCGCCCGCGTGTCCGAGGATTACCGCCTTGCCACCATGTCGGTGCTGCGGGTGGCGTTCCTGTCGGCCCTGGCCCTGGAGTTCTTCGCTACCGTCAGCATTGCCCTGGTGGCGGTGTTCATCGGTTTTCGGCTGCTTGCCGGTACCATGGAATTCCAGCGTGGCCTGTTCATCTTGCTGCTGGCACCCGAATTCTATCTGCCGCTGCGGTCGCTGGGCGCCCATTACCATGCCCGCATGGAAGCCATCGGCGCCGCCACCCGCATGGTGGATATCCTGGCCCGTCCGTGTCCGGTTGTTTCCGGGGCGCAGGTCTTTTTGCCTCGCATGGTGGCGGTGGAGCTTGAGGGCGTACGGCTGACCTATGACGGTGGCCGTGTCGGTCTGGACGATCTCGACCTTCGGCTGGAACCAGGAACGACCACCGCTTTGGTGGGAGCCAGCGGTTCAGGCAAAAGCTCGGTGGTGTCGGTGGTTCTGGGCCTGGTTCAGCCCCAGGCGGGCCGCATGCTGGTGGCGGGACGGCCGCTGGAGGAGGTGGGGCTGGAAAACTGGCGCCGCCGTCTGGCCTGGGTGCCGCAACGCCCCTATCTGTTTCGCGGCACGATCGCCGACAACATCCGCCTGGGTTTCGGCGGCGCCGGTGACGACGCGGTGCGGGCCGCCGCCAGTTTGGTTGGCGCCGACGGGTTCATTTCCGCCTTGCCGGACGGTTACGCCCATCCGGTCGGCGAACGTGGCGGCGGCCTGTCGGGCGGTCAGGTGCGGTTGATCGCCCTGGCACGGGCGGCGTTGCGCGATGCGTCGGTGCTGGTTCTTGACGAACCGACCGCCAGCCTGGATGCCGAGGCGGAACAATTGGCGGGCGAGGCGGTGCGGCGGTTGGCTCAGGGCCGGACCGTGCTGGTGGTGGCCCACCGGCTGGCGACGGTGACCGGTGCCGATCATATCGCCGTGCTGGAGGGCGGACGGGTGGTGGAACAGGGCCGGCACGCCCAATTGCTGGGCATGGATGGCGTTTACGCCGCCCTGATCCGGGCCGGCGAGGTCGAAACGCCGTGACCATGCTGCGCGAATTGCTGACGCTGTGCCGTCCCCATTGGCCGTGGCTGGTGCTGTCCATCGTGGTCGGGTTGGCGACCTTGCTGGCCAACATCGCCCTGATGGCCATGTCGGGATGGTTCATCGCCGCCATGGCGGTGGCCGGGGCGGCGGGCGCCAGCCTGAACTATTTCACCCCGGCGGCCATCATCCGGGCTTGCGCCATCCTTCGCACCGGCGGCCGCTATGTTGAGCGTCTGGTCGGTCACGAAACCACCTTCCGGCTGTTGGCGCGGTTGCGTGTGTGGTTGTACGGGCGATTGGAACCGCAATCGCCGGACCGGCTTGCCCTGTGGCACGGCGCCGATGTCGCGACCCGCTTGCGTGCCGACGTGGACCGTCTTGAAACCGCCTATCTGAGGGTCTTCAGCCCGTTGGTGGTGGGAGCGGCGGCGGCTGTGGTGGTGGTGTGGTTCCTGGCGCGCTTCGACACCGCCCTGGCGTCGGTCGAAGCGGTTTGCATGCTGTCGGCCGCCCTTGTTCTGCCGTTGGCGCTGGTTCGCCTGTCGGCGCGGCATGGCCGCGATCGGGTGCGTCTGTCCTCCTCCTTGACCGAGGCGGCGGTGGACGCGGTCCAGGGCATGGGCGAGCTTGTGGTCTTCGCCGGTGCCGTGTCCCATTTCCGCCAGCGATTCCTGGCTACCAGCAACCGACTGATCCATGTCCAAACCCGTCTTGGCAACCTGACGGCGTTGGGACAGGCTGGCATGCTGTTGGCGGCCAATCTGGCGCTGTGGTGCGTGGTGGTGGTGGCGATACCGCTGGTTCGTGGCGGCGCTCTTGATTCCGCCGATTTCGTCATGGTGGCGTTGGTGGCGCTGGCCGGATTCGAGGCGGTGGCGCCCGTACCTGCGGCGTTGTTCACGTTAGGGGCGGTGGGCGAGGCCGCCCGCCGGCTGTTCGCGTTGGCCGCGGACCGTTCGGACGGGCCGGCCGGCGGGACGTTGTGCCATGTTCCAGAACGGTGCGATCTGGTGGCGACGGGGGTGTGTTTCCGCTATGGCGACGACGGGCCGACGGTGTTGGCCGACATCGCTTTCAGTTTGCCCCAAGGAGGGCGGATGGCGTTGCTGGGGCCGGTGGGCAGCGGCAAGAGCACCTTGGTCGGGGTGCTGACCGGATTGCGCCGGCCGAGCGGTGGAACCATCACCTTGGGCGGCCATGATATCGGGGAATACGAACCCGAAACCCTGCGCCGCTGTTTCTCCGTGGCGTCCCAGGATGCGGCCCTGTTCACCGGGACCATCCGCTCCAACCTGTTGCTGGCCGCACCCCAGGCCCCGGAAGAGGCCTTATGGCGGGCGCTTGCCGTCGCCCAGCTTGACGGTTTCGTGCAAGACCTTGACGAAGGGTTGGAAACTTCGGTCGGCGAGGCTGGGCTGACGCTGTCCGGGGGACAGGCGCGGCGGTTGGCGGTGGCCCGCGCCTGGCTGCGCGATACCCCGGTGCTGGTTCTGGACGAGCCGGGCGAGGGACTGGACACGGCGACGGAACGGGCGTTGTTGACCGCGGTGGTCGCCAATCTGGGACGCCGCAGCCTGATTCTCATCACCCACCGCAAGGTCGGGGTGGACCTGGTGGATCAGTCGCTGCGGCTGGATCAGATGCGGTAGCCGATGCGCAAGCCGCCCCAATGGCGCCCCTGGATGACGATGGGCGCCGAAATGTCCTTCATCAGCACGTATTGGCCGCCGCCCATGTCGCGGCGATAGGTCTGCAACAGGAAGGGCAGGGTGTTGCGGCCGGCGTTCAGGCCGGTGCGGTCGTTGAAAATGCGGCGGTTGCGGCAATTGGCGTTGTTCCACACCGGGTCGCGCCCTTGGGGTTGCGAGAATTTCCGGTTGTGGGTCGGCAGATAGCCGTTGCGGTCCACCGTCGCGCAAAAGGTGATGCGGCTGTCGATGCCGAGGACCGGTTCCTGGATTTCCGGCAACACCGTGTCGGTGAACGACGTGAAGCGGGTCGTGTGTTGTTGCGGGTTGGTGCCGGGAATGGCTTGGTAGGATTCGTCGAACAGATCGGCCGTGGTCAGGCGGCCGCTGGAGAGCGCCTGATCGAAAACGGCGGCGATCCGTTTGGCGGTGTTCTGGGCCAGTTCGATGAAGGTGGTGTCGCCGGTGCGGTAGCCCGAGGCGGCGATGAAGCCCATCAGTTCTTCCGAATGGTCGAGCAGCGAGCCGATGCGTTCGTCGGCCCGGCGCAGCGATTCGCTGGTCATGGAAATGCCGTCGAAGAACTTGTCGATTTCGCCGATCACGTCGGCGCATTGGTCGAGCGAGGTGCTGGCCGCCGCCGAGATGTCGCCGACACGGGCTTCGACGGTGTCGATGGCTTCGCCGAACATCGCCATCGCGTGGTTGATGACGCCGACGCCGGCGTTGACCGAATCGGCCATGTCCAAGGTGGCGGTCGAGGAGTCGATCAAATCGGTGACCGATCCGGCCAATTTCTCCACCGTCTGGTCGATGCCCGAGGTGACCTCGCCGGTCTGGCGCGCCAGACCTTTGACTTCGTTGGCGACCACGGCGAAGCCCTTGCCGGCCTCGCCGGCGCGGGCCGCCTCGATGGTGGCGTTCAGGGCCAGAAGGTTGGTCTGACGGGCGATTTTCTGGATGTCGCGTGACCGGGTGCTGACTTCGCCCAACGCGCCTTCCAGTTCCTCCAGCCGTTCCTCGATGCCCTGGACGGCCCCCACCAGACGGTTGATGTCGCCCAAGGCAGCGTCGATGGTGCGCAAGGATTCGGCTGATTGCTGGCCAGCCTGGGTGGTGACGTCGCGGGTTTGCCGACCGGCGTCATCGATGCTGCGGATCGCCTCGGCCATGGTGTGGGCGATGGATTTGAGATGTGCGAACAGGTCTTCTTGATGGTGGACGAACTTGGCCAAGCCATCGATGGTGCCGGCGATGTCGGCGACCTCAAGGCTTAGGGTTTCGATTTTTTCCAGGACTTCGGTGGCGAAAGCGTCGGCCTTGTCGCCGTCGTGGCCTGTCTCGTCCATCTGATGCGCCATGTGCCCTCCCTGGCGGCGGCCGGTCTTGTTTTTATTTGTTGGTGGAACGTTCTTGTCGTCCTTGCGTCGAATATCGACATTGCAAGCATTCGGGTCAATGCCAACTTGTCGGAACGGTACATCCCGAATGCTGTTTTATTCCGTTAACAGAATGGTTACTTCGCATCTGCGTAACGTATTTGAATGGCGGACAGACGTTCGGCCAATGCACTGCGAACTTGCTCGACGTCGCATCCCATCAGTGCCGCGTCTTCAAGAATGTCTTGGGCCATCTCCTCGAATTCCTCGAGATTTTGGGCCAGAACCTTCAGTTTCTCCAGGCAGCTTACCGGCTCGCCCTGAGGCGTGCGCCAAGCCGGCGCGGAAGAGGTGGACATGGATACGCGAACCTCGTGGTCGGGGGATGGCTTAGTCTGCATCAAGGAAGCCGGCGCGCGCACGTATAATTTAGTCCAGGGACGGGCGGGCGTTTGTCGACGTTCGTTTCATGGCTTGCTAATATTCTGGCGTTGGAGGTGCGGTCATGAGCGGCTGGGGCTGTGTTCACGAAGTCAATGGATTGTGTTCGCGGGTGGCCGACCGGCCGTGCGATCCGGGCATGAAGGGCTGTGTTCTGGCCGGGCGGTTCCGTTTTTCCAACGAAGAGAAAAACCGGCCGCCGCGCTCTCAACGCCCGGCCGATTCCGGCCGCCCTGCGGTCAGGCCGGCTGCGGAAGACGGGTCCGAATGACCGCCGCCGTCAATTCACTGTTGGCGAAGTATGTTTCGACCAGGTGGCGCAGGTCGCGCTGAAGGGTCTTTTCATCTTCGGCTGACAGTGTCGCGTGCAGGGCGGGGGCCAGCGCGGCGAAAACCTTGACTAGCCCGGCATCGAAATGCTTGCCGGCGCCTTCATCCAGGATGCTCAGGGCGCGTTCCAGCGGGAACGGGTCCTTGTATGGCCGGCGTGACGTCAGGGCGTCGAACACGTCGGCGATGGCGAAGATGCGGGCGAGCAGCGGGATGTCGTCGCCCGCCGTGCCGGCCGGATAGCCGCTGCCGTCCACCTTTTCATGGTGGCCGCCGACCACAGCCGCCGCGTCGGCCAGCCAGTCGAACTGTCCGACGATGTCCAGACCGTGCGCTACGTGGGTCCGCATGATGGCGAATTCGTCGGGGTCCAGCTTTCCGGGCTTCAGCAACACCGCGTCGGGAATGGCGATCTTGCCGACGTCGTGCAGGAACGCTCCCTTGATCAGGGCGCGCATCTGGTCTCCCTTGACCCCCACCGCCTCGGCCAGCCGCACGGCGTACAAGGTGACGCGGTAATTGTGGGCGTTGGTGTCGCTGTCGCGCTTGGCGATGGCGCTGCCCAGGGCTTCGAGCGTGCCCAGATTGGCGCGCAGAAGATCGCGCGAGCGGGCAACCAGACGGGAATTGAGCGCCGCCAGAAGCGGATAGAGAAGCGCCGCCGTCGCCAGCACGGCGACCACCACCAAGATGGTGGCGCGCAGCCCGCCCAACGCCACCTGAAGCGCCGCCTGACGCGGGATGTGGTACACGCCTTCGAACCAGCCGAGATGGTGTCCGTCGGATGAGCTCAGCGGAATGACCATCTGAAGATAGAACTGGCCGCCGATCAGATGCTTGTCGTACCAGGTTTTCCCGGGAGGAGGGAAATGATGAACGGAGCGGTCGATGGCGCCTTCGATGTCGTCGGCGTCGGAAGCCACCGCCTCGCCCACCTTGTCGTGCTTGAGGTCGTAGACTTCGGCGACGACGAAATGGTCGCCGCGGGCGTTGGCGCGTTCGGCGATCAGCCGCTGCATCTTTTCTTCGAATTCGGCGCGTTGCCCGGCGGTCAGCGACACCAGATCGGGAGGAAGCTGGGGCGCCTGGGTCCGGGCCTCGGCCACGCCCATGGCGACGATGTTCTTGTCCAGTCGCTCCGCGTCCAGCCACAGGACGATGCTGCCCAGGACGGTGGCGATAACAAGGCCGCCGACAAGGAGCCGGCGGGCGAGATGGCGGTGGAAGCTGACGGGCATGGTCGGGAAAGCGTCCTTAGCGGCTGCCCAGTTCCTGAAGGAAGTCGCCGACCGGTGTGGCGCCACCAGCGCGGGGGGCGGCGGAAGACGGGGCGTGCTTCTGGGCATCGGTGGCGGCGGCCGGTGCAGACGTCTCCCCCAACAACGTCGGGGCGGGTAGGGGGCCACCGTCCGCCGGTTTGGCTTCGTCGGGTTTCTTCTTGGCGGCGACCTTGAGCCGGCTGTCCAAGCTGGCGATGACGGCGCGGTCGGCCTCGACCGCCTTGACCCATTCCGTGCGCTCGGCCCGCAACTGGCCCTCCAATCCTTCGATCTTGGCCAACAGGGGGGCGCTCAATTCCTCCATCTTGCGGGCGTTGTCGGTTTGCAGGGCGGTCTTGATCTTGTCGATTTCCTCAAGCAGGTCACGCTTGATCCACCGCGATTTCTTGTCCAGGTCCTCGCCCATCTTGGTCAGGCGTTCTTCGACGTCGGTGTTGATCTGGACCTTGATCTCGTAGGCGGACTTGACCAGGTTGGCCATGTACATCATAAGGCCGCCGCCGACGATCAGGATCGCGCCGGCAGCCAAACTGATGATCAGGACCGTGGAAAAACCCATGGTTTGCCCGTGATGCCGATGAACGTCGAAACTTGCGTAATGTCCGCCAACGGGAGTGTGTTTGCAACACTTGTTCCGGGTTTGGCGGCTCTGGCACATGACAACTGCAAAAAGATTTGCTGTCGTTGCATTGGCGGAATGTGATTTCGCCCTCTTTTCGCCATGGGCCGGCCGGATGATGATGTTCCTTTCCGACGCCTAATCGCCCGAGGGCACCCATGAGCGTGTTTTCCGAGTGGATCAAGAAAAGCGGCACATCCGAGGTGGAGTGCCTGGTTCCCGACATGTCGGGGGTTGCCCGCGGCAAGATCGTGCCCGCCGGCAAGTTCGTCAACATCGCCGAAAACCGCGGCCTTCGCCTGCCCGAGAGCATCTTCGTCCAGACCATCACCGGCGACTACCCGGAAGAGGACGTGACCTCGGTGGCCAATGGCGACGTCTATCTTCGTCCCGTTCCCGAAACGATCCGTCAGGTGCCGTGGTACGACGAGCCCACCGCCTGTGTCATCTGCGATTGCGCCTATCTGGACGGCCGCCCGGTGGAGATTTCGCCGCGCAACGTTCTCAAGCGGGTCTTGGACCTTTACGACGCGCGGGGATGGAAACCCATCGTCGCGCCCGAGATCGAGTTCTTCCTGGTCAAGCAGAATACCGACAGCGACTATCCGCTGGAGCCGCCGGTGGGCCGTTCGGGACGCGCCGAGTCGGGACGGCCCGCCTATGGCGTTGACGCGGTGAACGAGTTCGAAGGGTTGTTCGACCAGCTTTACGCCTATGCCGAGGTCATGGGGCTGGACATCGACACCTTGTCGCATGAGGCCGGAAACGGCCAGATGGAGGTGAACTTCGACCATGGTGAGGCGCTGGAACTGGCCGATCAGGTGTTCCTGTTCAAACGCACGGTGCGTCAGGTCGCCATGCGGCGCGGCGTCTACGCCACCTTCATGGCCAAGCCCATGCAGAACGAACCGGGCAGCGCCATGCACATCCACCAGAACGTGGTGGATCGCGCCACGGGACGCAACCTGTTCGCCAATGACGACGGTTCCGACACGCCGCTGTTTCGCCACTTCATCGGCGGACTTCGCAAGTACCTGCCGCAGATGATGTTGATGTTCGCCCCCAACGTGAATTCGTTCCGGCGGCTGGTGCCCGATTTCGATGCTCCCATCAACCTGCATTGGAGCCGCGACAACCGCACGGTGGGGCTGCGGGTGCCGGAATCGGGACAAGGCGCGCGGCGGGTGGAGAACCGTCTGGCCGGCGCCGACGCCAATCCCTATCTGGCCATCGCCGGGTCTTTGGCCTGCGGCTATCTTGGCATGATCAAGGAGGTCGATCCCGGTGAACCGCTGTCGGGGTCCGGTTACACGCGGGCGCATTCGTTGCCGTGGCACATGCATGATGCGCTGGAAAAGCTGAAAGGCGCACGCAGCGTGCGCGAAATCCTGGGCGAGGATTTCTGCGAGGCCTATATGGCGGTCAAGGAGACCGAATGGGGGGCCTACCAGCGGGTGGTGTCCAGTTGGGAGCGGGAGTACCTGTTGCTCAACGTGTGATGCTCAGGCGGTGGCGTAACGCGGAAGGTCGCGCCAGCGGCCTTCCGGGTCGTCCAGGGTGAAATAGGGGCGCATCAGGTCCTCGACGGTGAACAGGCCGGCCCGTTGCCGGGGCAGGTTGTCGAGCGCGAAGACGATGCCGTTGCCGAACGCTTCGCGGGAAATGGATTCGTGCTTCAGCCGAACCGTCTGGTGGGGAAAGCCGAACAGGATTTCATGGACCCCGATGATGCCGCCGGCCCGCACGGTCTTGATGGAATCCTCTTCCAGGCCAAGGGTGCCGGCGATGACCTTGGCGGTGCCGGAGACCTCGGGTTTGCTTTTGAAATGTTCCTCGACGATCTCGATGTCGACCTGGGGGGCGATGTTCTTCAGCACCTTGGCGGCCATCATCAGGAAGTTGACGCCCAGCGTGATGTTGGGGGAATGCAGGACCCGCGTGCTGGTGGCCAGCCGATGAAGCAGCCTGAGCTTGTTTTCGGGATAGGCCGACACGGCGCTGACGATGGCGATGCCGCGCCGTGCCGCCTCGTGTCCGTAATAGGTGAGGCCGTCGGCCGAGGAAAAATCCACGATCACATCGACCGGGTGGCGGTCGAGGAAGTGGCCGGCATCCATGTCGTCAACGCAATGAATCAGGCCTGGCGTGTCCGAGGCGATCCCCAGCACGCCGGCTGCCGTCTCGATGGTCGGGGTGGGCGACTTGCGCAAAACCCATTGCAGCCGTGTCCGTTCGGACTTCAAAAGCACCGAGGCGACCGCGCGTCCGGTCTTGCCGAATCCGATTAAGCCGACTTTCATGTTCGGGCCTCGCTGCGCCATGGTTGATGCATGATTTTTTTCGATCATACACATTCGTTTTTCCGATAGAAGAAAAAGCTGTCGGAGGTTTGGTTTCATGGTTGTGAAATCGCCCGACAGAAGTCTTGTCGGGCGGTGAGGCGTCATTGCCTAGTTGTTTGATTCAAAATGATGAAGTCCGCATGTTCCGGGCGTCTGGGAAACATGTGGGGACGGGGGGCGCAAGGATTGTTGACTCACGCCCCCAACGTCGGCATACCGGCGCTTGGTCGGGAGGCTGGGAGGCTCCCCGAGACCGTTCCATCCCATGAACCTCACGGGGGACGCCTTATGTTCGCTCGCCTGACCCGCTTCGCCGCCGCCGCCATCCTGGGCGTGGCCGCCGCTTCGGCCGCCCATGCCGAGGACAAGGTGCTGAACGTCTACAACTGGTCCGACTACATCGCCAAGGACACCTTGGAGAAGTTCACCAAGGAAACCGGCATCAAGGTCAAGTACGACACCTACGGCGACAACGAGGTGCTGGACACCAAGCTGATGGCCGGCAAGTCGGGCTATGACGTGGTGTTCCCGTCGGCGTCGCCGTTCTTCGCCCAACAGGTCAAGGCCGGCATCTTCCAGAAGCTGGACATGTCCAAGATCCCCAACGCGGCGGGTCTTGACAAGACGGTGATGGACAGCCTGACCAAGGTCGATCCCGGCAACGCCTACGGCATTCCCTACATGCTGTCGGCCACCGGCATCGGCTACAATATCGACAAGATCAAGAAGCTTTATCCCGACGCGCCGCTGGATTCGTGGAAGATCCTGTTCGACCCGGCCGAGGTCGCCAAGATCAAGGGCTGCGGCGTCTCCATGCTCGACACCCCCACCGAGGCGGTGCCGGCCTATCTGGCCTACAAGGGCATGGACCCGCATGCCCAGACCACCGATTCGCTGAAGGTGGCGATGGAGGGATTGTTGCCGATCCGTCCCAGCCTGCGCTACGTCAACTCGGAAAAGTACCGCGCCGACCTCGCCAACGGCGACATCTGTCTGGCGCATGGTTACGTGGGCGATCTGGTGCAGTCGCGCGCCCGCGCCCTGGAGGCCAAGAAGCCGCAGAACATCGGCATCGCCATCCCCAAGGAAGGCGCCATCGTCAATATCGACATGATGGCCGTTCCGGTGGACGCGCCGCATCCGGCCGAGGCGCTGGCCTTCATCAACTTCATCCTGCGCCCCGACATCATCGCCGAGATCACCAACGAGACCGGCTATTCCAACGCCGTTCCCGCCTCGCTGGCCCATGTGGACGACGCCATCAAGAACGATCCGGTGATCTTCCCGCCGGCCGAGGTCAAGGCCAAGCTGTTCACCGCGGCGCCGCCGGCCACCAAGGAATACGACCGTGCCCGTGCCCGTGCCTGGGCCAAGTTCCGCACGGCCAAGTAACGGGAACCGGCACGTGGCGATCGTTGTTCGTTCGACCCGCGAGGTGGAAGACAAGGCGGGAAAGCCTCCCGCCATCCACATCGAGGGCGTGAAGAAGCAGTTCGGCGACGCCACGGCGGTCGCCGGTGTCGACCTGAAGATCGAGGAGGGAGAGTTCTTCTCCCTCCTCGGTCCTTCCGGCTGTGGCAAGACCACGCTGTTGCGCATGCTGGCGGGGTTCGAGACGCCGACCGACGGCCGGATTCTCATCGCCGGCGAGGACATGACCGGGGTGCCGCCCTATGAGCGTCCGGTCAACATGATGTTTCAATCCTATGCTCTGTTCCCGCACATGACGGTCGAGGACAATGTCGCCTTCGGCCTCAAGCAGGATGGGGTGCCCAAGGCAGAGATCAAAACCCGCGTTGCCGAGGCGTTGGAACTGGTGCGCATGGGCGGTTTCGCCAAACGCAAGCCGCATCAGATGTCGGGCGGCCAGCGTCAGCGCGTGGCCCTGGCCCGCTGTCTGGTCAAACGGCCCAAGGTGGTGCTGTTGGACGAACCTTTGAGCGCGCTGGACAAAAAGCTGCGCGAGCAGACCCAGTTCGAACTGGTCAACATCCAGGAAAGCGTCGGCATCACCTTCGTCATGGTCACCCACGACCAGGAAGAGGCCATGACCATGTCCACCCGCATCGCGGTGATGGACGCCGGCCGGATCATGCAGGTGGGCCGCCCGCACGAGATTTACGAATATCCGGTCAACCGTCTGGTCGCCGACTTCATCGGCACCGCCAATTTCTTCGACGGCGTGGTGGAGAAAGGCGAGGATGGCGGACTTCGCTTCCGCGCCAACGGCGTCGACGCGCCGCTGGTGGTGGAAGGCGATCTGGCCGCCGGGACGGCGGCCTCGATCATGGTTCGCCCGGAAAAGATCGCCATGAGCCGCGAGGTCCATCCCGGCGCGCTCAACACCTTGCGCGGCAAGGTGGTCGAGATCGCCTATCTGGGCGACGTTTCCATCTATCACGTCAAGCTGGCGGGCGGGCCGACGGTGTTGGTGACCAACGCCAACCTGCGCCATTCCGCCGAACCGGCCGTCACCTGGGAAGACGAGGTGGTGCTGTCGTGGCACCCCGGTAACGCCGTGGTGTTGCCGTGAGGGTGGGAAGCTGGCGCCAGGTGTGGGGGCGCCGGGCGGTGCTGGGCATTCCCTATGTCTGGCTGCTGCTGTTCTTTCTGGTGCCGCTGTTGATCGTCGCCAAGATTTCCATTTCGGAAATCCGCGTCGGCGTGCCGCCCTATGAACCGTTGCTGGAATTCGCCGATGGCGCCTTCATCGGCGTGCGCGCCACCGTCACCAATTTCGTCTTGTTGTTCGAGGACGACCTGTATGTCAGCGCCTATTTCCAGTCGCTGACCATCGCCGGTGTCTCGACGCTGCTGTGCCTGCTGATCGGCTATCCCATGGCGTTGGCCATCGCGCGGGCGCGGCCGGAACGGCGGCCGCCATTGCTGTTGCTGGTCATTCTGCCGTTCTGGACGTCGTTCCTGATCCGCGTCTACGCCTGGATGGGCATCCTCAAGGACGAGGGGTTGCTGAACGGCGTGTTGATGTGGCTGGGGGTCATTTCCGAACCCTTGGTCATTCTCAACACCGACACCGCCGTCTATATCGGCATCGTCTATTCCTATCTGCCGTTCATGGTGCTGCCGCTTTACGCCACCTTGGAAAAGCTCGATCCCTCGCTGCTGGAGGCGGCGGCGGATTTGGGCGCGCGGCCGATCCGGGCCTTTTGGTCGGTCACCTTGCCGTTGTCGGTGCCGGGTATCGTCGCCGGCTCGCTTCTGGTGTTCGTGCCGGCGGTGGGCGAATACGTCATTCCCGATTTGTTGGGCGGCGGCGACACCCAGATGCTGGGCAAGGCGTTGTGGGACATGTTCGCGCTGAATCGCGACTGGCCCTCGGCCGCGGCGCTGGCGGTGGCCATGCTGGCGGCGCTGGCGCTGCCTATCGCCCTGTTCCAGAAATGGCAATCCAAGCTGGACAACCCGGAGGGCCAGGAATGAGGCGTTCGGTCTTCCTGCTGTCGTGCCTGGGTTTCGGCTACGCCTTCTTGTACCTGCCCATCGCGTTGCTGGTGGTGTGGTCGTTCAATGCCTCGCGCATCGTCAACATCTGGGGCGGCTTCTCGACCAAGTGGTATTGGGAGCTGACGCGCAACGACGATTTCCTGGCCGCCGCCTGGCTGTCGCTCAAGGTGGCGGCGACCAGCGCAACCGCCGCCTTGGTCCTTGGCACGCTGGCCGCCGTGGTCTTGGTGCGGTTCGGCCGGTTCCATGGCCGGCTGTTGTTCAATGGCCTGATCGCCGCGCCGCTGGTGATGCCCGAGATCATCCTGGGTCTGGCCATGCTGCTGTTGTTCGTGGCGCTCGAACAGGCCATCGGCTGGCCGGACGGACGCGGCTTCTCCACCATCGTCATCGCTCACACCACGGTTGGCATGGCCTATGCCACGGTGGTTGTGCGCTCGCGTCTGGCTCAAATGGATGAAAGCCTTGAGGAAGCTGCGCTCGATCTTGGGGCACGGCCGATCAAGGTGTTCTTCGTCATCACGCTGCCGGTGATCGCGCCATCCCTGGCGGCCGGATGGCTGTTGGCCTTCACCTTGTCGCTGGACGACGTGGTGGTCGCGCAATTCGTTTCGGGTCCCGGCGCCACCACCTTGCCGATCGAGGTGTTTTCGTCGGTGCGTCTGGGCGTGTCGCCCCAGGTCAACGCGCTTGGCACCATCATCGTGTGTGTGGTGGCGGTGTTGATCGTTGTCGCGTGGCGGTTGTCCATGACCAGGAAAGAGCGCTGAGCGGTCCCTATTTCGACGGTGCGGAGAAGGCCCGGAATACGCGGGCCTTCTGGTCGTGCCAGAAGGTCGCTTCGTCCGCGCCATTTCTCAGGCAGCCCAATTCGCGCGCCAGGGCAAAGAACTGGGCATTGGGGCGGCCGGTGGTCTTTTGCACCACGATCGCCGAGATCAGGATGCCCTGACCGGCCAAACTTTCCCGCGACAGTTCCGACAGCAGGGTACCGATCTCGGCGCGGTCACGGGGGTTGCGGGACGACAATCCGGCCGGAGCCATGGCTTCGCCATAAGATATCTGCTGCCCCGTGGCCGCCGCCTGGGCCAGGGTGGTTCGCACCTGATCGCGACGCTGGCGGGATTGTGCCTCGATCCCGGCTTCCTGGACGAACAGGGCCTGGGGACGGATTCCGCGCCAAACCTTGTTCTTTCCCTTGATCTCGATTCCTTCGAGATTTCCGCTCTTGACCTGTTCCGAGACCGCCGAACGGCTGATACCCTTCCATTCCGCCACCATGCTCAGCGGGATCATGGCCAAGTCGGGGTTGTCCCGTAGCGCCTTCAGATAGGCGGTGACGCTCTTGAACTGCATGGCGTCCCCTCTTTCCCATGACCTTCGGACAGGCCGATAGTCGATTATAAACAGCCCTTGAACTTGCAAGTATGCCGAGAACGCAGGCGGAGAGGGCCAAGGGTTGCGTCTGTGACACGGCTTGCGTTGGTGTTGTCGTCTGTCGCGATTAAAGATAGGATGATTGGAGGTATTACCACGAGGTTCCTGTCATGCCGCTTCCGCTGATCGAACGGCGGTCCCTGGTCGAACAGACCGCCGAAGCCCTGCGCGCCCGTGTCGCCACCGGTGAATGGCCGGTGGACGCCCGCATCCCGCCCGAGGCAGAGCTGGTCCGCCTGTTCGGAGTCAGCCGCAACACCGTGCGCGAGGCGGTTCGCTGTCTGGCCCATGCCGGCATGCTGGAGGTGCGTCAGGGCGATGGAACCTATGTCCGCGCCACCGCCGACAGTGGCGAGACCTTGCGCCGGATCGCCCATGCCAGCTTGCGTGACCGCATAGAGGTGCGCTGCGCGCTCGAGGAAAACGCGGCGCGTTTGGCGGCGGCGCGGCGCAGCGAAGACGATGTCGCGGCCTTACGGGCGACACGCGACCGTTGTGACGGGCTGATTGCCGCTGGTCGTATAGATGAGTATATCACCCACGATTTCACCTTCCATCGCCGGATCGTCTCCGCCTCGGGCAATGCCGCGCTGGAAGAACTTTACCTTTATTTCGCCACCGCCATCCGCGCCAGCATCCGCCACAGCATCGGCGACGCCCAACTGCCGGAACCCAGCGCCGCACAGCATCGGGACGTGCTGGAAGCCATCGCCCGGCGCGATTCCGACGGCGCCGCCGTGGCGGCGCGCGCCATGTTCGCCCCGTTGCTGGCCAGCCTCGACAGCCTGTTGGTGCGGCCATGACCGCGCCGCGAGACGAGTTGGCGGACGAGTTGCTGGTCGATGTCGAGGATGTGCCGGTCGCCGTTCCTCCGGCCTTGCCGGCTTGGCCGCGCTGGGTCCTGGCGGTGGCCATGCTGGTGGTGGCGTGCAACCTTCGCCCACCCTTGACCAGTGTCGGGCCGGTCTTGAACGAGATCCGCGCCGCCTTGCCGGAATGGAACACCTGGGTCGGTTTCCTGACCATGGTGCCGGTTCTGTGCATGGGGCTGGCCGGGCCAAGCGCGCCGGGACTGGCCCGGCGTTGGGGGGCGGAGCGGGTGGTGCTGGCCGGCATGGCGGTGCTGGTGGCCGGTCTTGCCGTGCGCGGTATGGCGACCCCTTGGCCGCTGTTCCTGGGAACCGCGGTGATCGGTGCCGCCATTGGCGTGGTCGGCGTGTTGCTGCCCGGTCTGGTCAAACGCGATTTCCGTGACCATGGCACGGTGATGACCGGTCTGTTCACCATGTGCCTGTGCTGGGGGGCGGCCTTCGCCGCCGGGGTGATGGTGCCGTTGACCGAGATGCTGGGCGATCACTGGGCGTGGTCGTTGGCGGCGTGGTCTGTGCCGGCGCTCTGCGCCACCCTGATCTGGGCCCCCATGGTTCCGCGCCGTGGGTCGGTGCCGCTGGTGCCGCCGGCCCCGGTACGGGGCTTGTGGCGCAATCCGCTGGCATGGCAGGTGACTCTTTTCATGGGGCTGCAATCGTCGCTGGCCTATGCGGTGTTCGGCTGGCTGGCTCCGATCCTGCGCGACCGTGGCCTTGATGCCGCCGCCGCCGGCTGGATGGTGTCGTTTTCCGTGGTTCTGCAATTGCCGGCCGCCCTGGTGGCGCCGGTGCTGGCCGGTCGCGCCCGCGACCAGCGGGGCGCCGTCGTGGTGGCGTTGGCGTGCACGCTGACGGGGTTGCTGGGATGCCTTTATCTGCCGGTGGACGGATTGCAATTGTGGGCGGCGGCGGCGGTGTTGGGCATCGGGCAGGGGGCGGCGTTCTCGGTGGCTTTGGCGCTGATCGTGCTGCGCTCCAGCGACGGCCATGTGGCGGCGCAATTGTCCAGCATGGCGCAAAGCGTCGGTTACACCGTGGCGGCTTTTTGTCCCATGGCCTTGGGCTTGCTGCGCGACGCCGCCGGGTCGTGGGACCCGGCCGGTCCGTTGTTCGCCGCTGTCGCCGTGGCGGCCCTTGTCGCCGGACTGGGAGCCGGCCGTAAGTTGACCCTGTGTGGAGACGACCATCGATGACCGCCCGTTCCGCTCGCGCCTCGCTGGCCTTTTCCTGTCTGGGGCACCTTTATGCCCATGTGTTCGAGCCGATCTTCTATATCGCCGCCCTGGTGCTGCCGGGTGAGTTGGGACTGTCCTATGAAGAGGTCCTGGCCCTGGTGATCGCCGGCAAGCTGTTGTACGGCGTGCTGGCGCCTGTCGCCGGCTGGGCCGGCGACCGCTGGAGCACGGTCGGCATGATGGTGGTGTTCTTCCTGGGACTGGGCGTTTCGGCCTTGTCCATGGGGGTGGTTCAGGGGCCGTGGGGCGTGGCCCTGGCTCTGGCGGCCATGGGGACGTTCGGCTCCATCTACCATCCCGTCGGCATCGCCTGGCTGTTGCGCAACGCGGTGGACAAGGGCAAGGCCATCGGCCTTAACGGCGTGTTCGGCGGCATCGGTCCCGGTGTCGCCTCGCTGGTGGCCGGTACCTTGATCGCCGCTTTCGGCTGGCGCACGGCCTTTGTGGTGCCGGGCGCGGTGGTCCTGCTGACCGGCTTGGTGTTCCTGTGGTATTTGCGGCGTGGCTGGGTGGTCGAGGCCAAGGCCGACCGTGCCCCCATGCGCGAACCGTCCAGGGGCGACACCATGCGGGCCGGCATCGTTTTGTCGGTCACCATGTTGGGGGCTGGGCTGATCTATCAGGCGTCACAGCCGGCCCTGCCGAAGCTGTTCGAGGAACGGTTGGGCGACACGGTCAGCGTCGCCGACGCCGCCCTGGCGGTGACCGTGGTCTATCTGGTGGCCGGGCTGACCCAGATCGTCGCCGGACATCTGGCCGACCGCTTCCCGGCCAAGCGGATCTATGTGCTGGCGGCCTTGGTGCAGGCGCCGTTGCTGGCCCTGCTGTCCGGGGCTTCGGGCCTGCCCATGGTGGCGGTGGCGTTGCTGGCGGTGGCCGGCAACATGGGGGCCATTCCCGCCGAGAATCTGTTGCTGGCCAAATACACTCCGGCACGGTGGCGGGGCACGGCGTTCGGCCTGAAATTCGTGTTGTCGTTCGGGGTGTCGGGTTTGGCGGTGCCGCTGGTGTCGCTGTTGCGGGGCTTGACCGGTGGTTTCGAGGTGCTGTTGTGGCTGATGGCCGGGGCGGCGCTGATGGTGGCGGCGGCGGCCAGCCTGTTGCCCACCGAGAAAAAAGAAGGCGAGGCCGCCGAGAGGGTCACGGAAGCGGCCTCGCCGGTTCCCGCCACGGGGATCGACGGGAACTGAGGGCATTCGACATGGGGTGGGGAAGGGTCGAGTGTCGAATACCCCGTTCATTGTTAGGCGATGGCCGGCTTGGTCCGGCCCTTGGGTGCCAGCTTGGTCTCGGCGGCGCGCACCAGGGTCTTGAGCTTGGCCAAGGCGGCCGTTTCGATCTGGCGCACGCGTTCGCGGCTGATGTTGTAGCGCTGCGCCAGGTCTTCCAGCCTCAGCGGGTTTTCGCGCAACGTGCGTTCGGCGACGATATCGCGCTCGCGCTCGGTCAACTCGCCCCAGGCCGATTTCAGCAATTCGCGCCGGTACATCAATTCCTGTCGTTCGCCCAGGATTTCCTCGGCGTCGGGGCGGTCGTCCATCAGCAACTCGCCATAAGGCGTACCGCTTTCGCCGACTGGCGCGTCGAGCGAGCGTGGGGACTGGGTCAACAACCGTTCCATTTCGGCGACGCGGGTGTCGCGGACACCCAGTTCCTTGGCCACCTGACGGGTTTCCGCCTGACTGAGCGCGCCGCCCGAGGGGCCGGTCAGGCGGGACCTGAGGCCACGCAGCTTGAAGAACAGCTTTTTACGTTCTGCCGACAGGCCGAAATTGACCGGGGTGGAAAAGCGCAGGACATATTCGAACATGGCGGCGCGCACCCACCACTGGGCGTAGGTGGAAAAACGCAGGTTGCGCTCGACGTCGAAGCCTTCAAGGGCGCGGACCAAGCCCAGGTTGCCCTCGGCCACCAGATCGGCGGTGGGCAGGCCATAGCCCTTGAACTGCGAGGCGGTCTTGATCACCAGGCGTAAATGGGCCTCGATCAGGTGGTCGCGGGCGGCGACGTCGCCGTCCTGGCGCCAGCGACGCACCAAATCCGCCTCTTCCTCGCCGGTCAGCAGGGGGACCTCACGCGCCGTGCGGTAAAAAGCACTGGCGGGATCGGAAGCGGTGCGGGGGATCGACATGGTCGTCTCCGGTTGGTTCGTGTTCGTGACTTAAAGGTAGGGGGAGAACTCTGATCATTCCAATCGAACTTTCTTGAGAAATTGATAGGAATTTGTTATCACATGGCGTCATGATCACTCTTCGCCAGCTCCAATGCCTTGTCGCCGTGGCCGATCTGCTGCATTTCCGTCGTGCGGCCGAGCGGTTGAACCTGTCGCAGCCGGCCCTGTCGGCCCAGGTGGCGCAGTTCGAGGAACAATTGGGCGGGCTGTTGGTGGAACGCACCCGCCGCCGAGTGTTGCTCACTCCCTTGGGGCGTGAAGTGGCGGACCGGGCACGCTCCATCCTGCGCGACGTTTCCGACCTCGAGGAAATAGCCCGCCATGCCAACGCGCCGTTGTCCGGGACGCTGCGGCTTGGCGTTTTGCGCACGCTGGGGCCTTATCTCTTGCCGCACATGCTGACGGCCATGCGTGCGAGTTATCCCGACCTCAAGCTCTATTTGCGCGAGGAACCACGGGCGCAATTGCTGGCTGACCTTGCCCATGGCGAGTTGGATGTGGTGCTGTTGCACAACGCCCCGGACGACGACGATCACCTGACGGTGGTGCCGTTGTTCCGCGAGCCCTTGTGGGCGGTGTTGCCCCTGGGCCATCGTCTGGCCGGCAAGGCGGTTCTCGACCCCGCCGATCTGGCGGGGGAAAAGCTGATCCTGTTGGAATTGGGTGACGGTCTGCGCGATCCGGGGCTAAGCCTGTGCAAGGCGGCGGGCGCGCGCGAGCATCCTGATTTCCGGGCGACATCGCTGGACGCCTTGCGTCAGATGGTGGCGACCGGGCTGGGCTGTACCTTGCTGCCGGGCCTTTACGTCGAAGCCGAAGCCTTGGCCGACACCCAGATCGCGGTGCGTCCCTTCAGTCAGGCGCCGACGCGGGCGATCGACCTGGTCTGGCGCCGCACCACCTCGCGCGCCGACGATTTTCGGCTGTTCGCCAAACTGGTCGAGGACAATTTACCGCCGGTGGTCGAACGGGTGTCGTTTCCCGAGGGGCGGTGACTACGCCGATCTGACCTTGGCCACGAAGTTCTGAACCTGGGTCGCCAGATGGCAGAATTCGTCCGTCAGCCGTGAGGTGGCGTCGCGCAGGCTTTCACTGCGGCTGGCGGCGTCGCTCACCACGCTGCCGACGGCGTGGATGTTGTTCGCCACCACCTGCGTACCGTTGGCCGCCAGATTGACGTTTTGCGAGATTTCCCGGGTGGCGGCGCCTTGTTCCTCGATGGCGCTGGCGATGCCGGCGGCCAATTCCTGCGATTGCATGGCGATGGTGGCGATGGCGCGAATTTCGTTGACCGCCAGCACGGTCGCCTGTTGCGTCGCCTCGATCTTGGCGGTGATCTCGCTGGTCGCCCTGGCTGTTTGGTTGGCAAGGCTTTTGACCTCGCCGGCCACCACGGCGAAGCCCTTGCCGGCCTCGCCGGCACGGGCGGCCTCGATGGTGGCGTTCAGCGCCAGCAGATTGGTCTGGCTGGCGATGTCGTTGATCAATCCGACGATGGCGCCGACGCTTTCCGCGTGACGGGCCAAGTTCTCGACGGTTTCCCGAGCCTTTTCTGCTCCCCGCGCGGTCTGGGTGGCGATGTCCGAACTTTGGGTGACCCGCTGGGCGATCTCGTCGATGGATGCCGACAGTTCCTCGGTGGCCGCCGCCACGGTCTGGACCGAAGCGGTGGTTTCGTCGGTGGCGCGGACCACGGCGTCGGCGCTGGTGCGGGCGGTGTCCATGCCGCCGTGCATGGTCGTGGCGATGTCGCCCATGCCCCGTGTCGAGGCCGAGGCGGTTTCGATCAGCGTGGACACGTTCGCCTCGAATTCATGGGCCAGCCGTTCCAACAGGGCCTTGCGCGCCTCCTCGGCCTCTTGGCGCATGCGTTCCTGCTCCATCTGAAGGCGGCTAATCTCTTGGGCGTTGCGCTTGAACACCTCCAGCGCCTGGGCCATGGCGCCGATTTCGTCGGCGCGGTCGAGGCCCGGCACCGCCGTTTCCAGCCGGCCGGCGCTAAGTGCGGTCATGGCCTGGGTCATGGCGGTGATGGGGCGCGACACCAGACGGAGGATCAGACTGCCCAGCAAGGGCACCACCACCGCCAGGGTCAGCACGATGGACACCAGCAACACGGTGGTCAGGGTCCGCAGGGGGGCGAAGACCTTGTCCCGGTCCATGGAGACGCCGACGAACCAGTTGGCCGCGCTCAATCCCTTGATGGGGTAGAAGCGAAGGACGCGCTCGCCGTCGTCTTCGACCCCGGGGCCGGGGGTGACGCCCAGTGGTTTGAGCAGCAGGTTCTTGTCGGGATGGACCAGGACGGTGCCATCCGCCTTGACCAGGAAGACGAACCCCTTACCCGCCAGATCAAGCGAGGCGAGGAAGGATTGCAGAGCGTCGAGCGGCAAGTCGGCGCCGATCACGCCTTGCACGCTGTTTCCATCGCGCACCGCTTGCGCGGCGCTGATCACCAGCTTCTTGGTGGTGGCGTCCACGTAGGGCGGTGAGAAGGCGACGCCTTGGGCCTTGACCGCGGTGTCGTACCACGGCCGTTTGCGGGGGTCGTATCCTTCGGGCAAGGGCAGGGTGTTGGAGGTGATGAAGCTGCCGTCGGACTGGACACCGAAATACACCTCGGAAAAAATGTCGGTCAGGGTCTTGCGGGTGACCAGTGCCTTGATTTCGGCCGCGTCGGGGGCACGCTTCACGTCCTCGGCCAGCAAGGAGACCGCCAGCAAGCGGCCATCCAGCCATTTTTGGATGCCGTCGGCGGTGGAGGAACCGGCAATGGCCACCTCGCCTTCGATTTCCGCCATCAGGCCGTCGCGGGAAACCTTGTAGATCCAGGCGCTGAGCGTGCCGAACGAGACGGCGATCAGGATCGTGGCGACCGCCAGAATCTTGACGACGAAGCGTTTGCGGCGGCTGATAGCGATGGCGTCGGACATGGCGCTCTCTCCGGCAGGGATGACGATGCGACGGAGCGAAGGACAATATCCATAATCATGCCATAGATATTAAGGCCGGCATTAAGAAATTACTGTGTATCTCCCTGCCAGGACTCAAGCATGGGGGGCTATACCGTGGGATGAAAGTATCAGCTTGGAGGTAGTAAGTTGCGGTCGAACAGGCTGACGAGGTCTTCTCCCGATACGGGACGGCTGATCAGGTAACCTTGGATTTCGTCACAGCCCTTGGCCCGCAGGAAATCGGCCTGTTCTTCCGTTTCCACGCCTTCGGCCACGGCGCGCAGGCGCAGATTGTGGGCCAGATTGATGATGGTCGAGACGATTTCGGCGCCTTCGCCATCGGCGACGTGGCCGTCTTCCAGCAAATCGTGGACGAACGAGCGGTCGATCTTGAGCGCATCGATGGGCATGCGCTTGAGATAGGACAGCGAGGAATAGCCGGTGCCGAAATCGTCAATGGAAATGTGCACCCCCATCTGACGCAGTTCCCGCAGGACGTGGGCGACCTCGTCCACCCGCTGCATCAGGACCGATTCGGTCAATTCCAGTTCCAGGTAATTGGGCGGCAATCCGCTTTCCCGCAACGCCTCGGCGACGATGGCCGGCACGTCGCCCTCTCGGAATTGCAGGGCCGAGACGTTGACGGCGATGCGCACCGGCGGCAGTCCCAAATCGTGCCAGCTCTTGCACTGACGGCATGCCGCCTTGAGCACCCAGGCGCCGATGTCGCCGATCAAGCCCATGTTCTCGGCCAACGGGATGAATTCTGCCGGGCTGACCAATCCCATTTCGGGATGGCGCCAGCGCACCAGCGCCTCGACCCCCGACAGCCGCCCCGACACCAGATCCACCTTGCCCTGGTAGACCAGGGTGAATTCGCCCCGCGCCAGCGCGTGGCGCAACGAGCTTTCCATGGCCAGTCGTTCGAACGAACGGGCGTTCATGGACGGCGTGTAAAGCTGGTAGGCGTTGCGTCCCAGGTCCTTGGCCCGGTACATGGCGGTGTCGGCGTTCTTGATCAATTGCTCGACCGTCTGGCCATCGTCGGGATAGACGGCGATGCCGACCGAGGTGGTGACGTAGAGCTCGTGTTCGTCGATGACGAACGGCGCCTTGACGTGGCTGATGACCCGCTCTGCCAGTTTGGCGGCGTCTTCCATCTGTTCCAGTTCGGGCAACAGCACCACGAATTCGTCGCCGCCCAGCCGCGCCACCGTATCGCCTTCGCGCACGCACTGGCCCAGCCGTTTCGAGGTTTCCACCAGAACGGTGTCGCCGACGCCGTGGCCCAGCGTGTCGTTGATGCGTTTGAACAGGTCGAGGTCAAGGAACATGATGGCCAGACGCTGGCCGTGGCGGTGGGCGTTGGCAATGGCCACCTGAAGCCGGTCGGTGAACAGCCGGCGGTTGGGCAGGCCGGTCAGCACGTCGAAATAGGCCAGGTTCTTGATACGCTCCTCGGCCTTCTTGCGTTCGGTGATGTCGCTGAACACCGCCGCGTATTGGCTGATCACCCCGTGGTCGTCGCGGATGACGTTGATGGTCAGCCATTCTGGGAACATGTCGCCGTTCTTGCGCCTGTTCCAGATTTCGCCCTGCCATACGCCGTCGCGTTCCAGCGTTCCCCACATGCGGTGGTAGAAGGCTTCGTCGTGGCGGCCGGACTTCAATATGTTCGGGTTCTTGCCGAACACGTCCTCGAAGGTGTAGCCGGTCAATTGGGTGAAGGCGGGGTTGACGAACTCGATCAGGCCTTGCGGGTTGCAGATCATGATGCCGTCCAGCGACGCCTCGATGACCTTGCGCGCCAGATGCAGGTCCTTGCGTGAGCGCAGCAACGCCTCGTCGCGTTCGCGCAACGCCTCGTCCAGGCGCTGGACGTATTCGTATTGCAGGCTGAACAGGATGTCGGAAAAGGACAGCAGGCCCTTGAGCTTGCCGCTGGCGTCCTTGACGCCGACATGGCGGATGTGGCGCTCCTCGAGCAGGCTGCGCGCGGCCAGAAGGCTGTCGTCCTCGGACACGCACAACAGCGGCCGGCTGGCGATGGAATCGACGCAGGCCGGCAACGGGCCGTCGGCGGCAATGACGCGGACAAGATCGCGTTCGGTGATGATGCCCGGCTCACCATTATCGGCGGCCAGGACCACCGCCGCGTCGGCGCGGGCCGCCCGCAATTGCGCCACCGCCTGTTTGAGCGACGAATTGCCGTCGATGGCCACCATGGGCTTGGCCAGCCCCGAACGCACGTTACGCAGCACCAGGAAGTGTTCCACCCCGTGGCGCAAGATGACGTCCGACTGGCTGACGATGCCGATGGGGTGGCCGGAATCATCGACCACGACGAAATGGCGCACGCCCTCCATCTGGAACCGCAGGCCGGTGTCGCCGATCGAGGTCTTGTAATGCACGGTCTTGATGGGGTGGCTCATCACCGTGGCGATGGGCCGCACGAAACTTTCGTGGTCGTCGAAGTCGATGGCCAGGGCGTCGCGTTCGGTCCAGATGCCAATCGGCTGCCCCTGGTCGATGACGATGATCGAGGAACAACGTTGTGTCGCCATCTTGCGTGCCGCTTCCAACACCGGGGTGTCGGGCGGGCAGCTCAGGATTTCCCGTTTGACGATTCGCTCGACGGCGTGATCCGAACCCAAGAGCGGCTCCACGTTTAAGTTCCAGTTACATCAGTTTCTTTCTCTTTTTGCGAGGATGCAACAACCCTGTTCGGCAAACGTGTTCAGCCTTTTCCTCGGGTGACTTTAGAAACGGATTCCTTTTGGTTGTGAATATTGCGGTGCATTGCCGTCAAAAGGGGGGGTACGCAATTCGGCAAGCCCCTTAGTCCCACCGAGGGGGTGTCGCCAGCGGGGCGGGTCCGCTACAGTGGAAGCCGGCAGGGGAAGGTGGCACAGGAAGGGCCAGGGTGCGATGCACGAAGAGGGCAAGTCGGCCACGGTCGTCGTCGACCAGTTGCGACAGGAATTCGTCGACGAGGCGGTCGAGACGCTGCAAGGGCTGGACGTCATCCTTGATTCCGGCCGTCATGGGCATGCCGCCGAAGACGAGGTGGTCGACGCTTTCCGCCGTGCCGCCGTGCGGCTGCGTGGACCGGCCGGGAATTTCGGCATGCGGGCCCTGGCCGTGGTCTGCCATCGGCTGGATGATTATTTGACCCACGCACCGGCGGTGTTGCCGCCGCGCGTGTGGGACGACCTGCAACGCTTCATCGATCTGATGCTGACCCTGGCCGAGGGGGAGGCGGGGAACAGCACCGAAGCGGCCAGTCTGGTCCGTTCGTTGCCGCCCCGTCTGGGTTTCGAACTGGGCGATATCCAGATACGCTGCGTCGAGGTTCTGTTGGTCATGCCGCACGGCGCCCAGACCCGCTATGTCGAGCGTGAGCTTCAGCAATGCGGCTATCGGGTCAGCGTGTTGGACGACACCATCGAGGCGTTCTCCCAGGTGGTGCAATCCAAACCCGACCTGATCGTGATTTCCGCGCTGATGCCCCACCTTGAGGGCATCGACCTGGCCATCGGGCTGGCGGCGATGCCGTCGACCCGCAATATCCCTATCGCCGTCATCACCTCGCTTGATCCCGACGACGAACGCCTGAGCCTTCTGCCCAAAAGAATTCCGGTCGTGCACAAAGGGGCCGATTTCGGCGATGGCCTGTTCAAGGCGCTGGACAGCCTGTTCCTGATCTAGAAACAGCCTCAGTCCATCCGGGGTGCCCCGTGACCGGACAGGAACAGCCGGACGGCCTGTATTGCGATGGCGTCTTTTTCCTGCGGGTCGGGAATGGCCGCCACCCCCATCAGCACGTCGAAATAGCGCGGGGACATGACCAGATGGTGGAAATCCTCGGCGGCTGCCCCGGCATTCGGGATATCCAGGGTCCATGCGGCCGGCCGGGTGTCGAGAACGGCGACCATCTTGGTGATGAAGACCGACTTGGCATGGGTGCCGTAGGCGCGGCCAAGTTCCGGGAAACGCGATGATTCGGCGAACAGCAGCCGCATGAGTTTGATGTTTTCCGGCTGGTAGATGACATCCAGCAGGCAGCGGGCCATGTAGCGCAAGCTTTCCGCCGCCGAGGCGGGTTCGGAAGCGGCGGCCAGTCGCAGGCGCAAGGCCGCTGTGGTCTCGCTCAGGCATTTTTCGAACAAGGCTTTCTTGCTGCCGAAATGCCGGTAGATGGTCGTCTTCGCCACCCCTGCTGCCGCCGCGATGCCTTCCAGGCTGGCGGCGCCGTATCCTAGCTCGAGGAACACCCGGCGGGCGGTTTCGAGAACGTGGCGGATACGTTCCTCGCTTTCCCCTGCCGAGGGTCTGCCCGGTTTCCTGGTCGATGTTGCCGTCACCTTGGCCTCTCTGGTGCTGGTCGGGGGATGCTATTGGCGCTGGCGGATGCCGTCGAGAATTTAGTGCGCCACGGCGCGCTGTCCATCTGATATAAAACGATACCGTATCGTATCATTTTGGTGGGCATCGTGGAAAACGCACCGGTCATCATCAAACGGCCCAAGAAGGTCGTCGGCGGCGAGCATCATGGCGGCGCCTGGAAGGTGGCCTACGCCGATTTCGTGACCGCCATGTGGGCGTTCTTCATGCTGCTGTGGCTCCTGAGTTCGGTGACCGAGGAACAGTTGCAGGGGATATCCAACTATTTCGCGCCGACCATGGCTTCGAAAAGCCAATCCGGCGCGGGGGGCATGTTGGGGGGGCAGACCATCGGAGAGGGGGCTCAGATGTCGAACACCTCGTCGCCCAGCCTGGTGCAGCACCTGCCGCCATCCTCGGTCGGTCCAGGCGGCGAGGATCTGACGACCCCTTCCACAGAACCGACGGAGGGCATGGGGGAAAAGGAATTCAAGGCGGCGCTGGCGGAACGGGAACAGGCCAGGTTCGACAAAGCCAGGAACGTCCTGGAAACCGCCGTCCGCGGTATCCCGGAACTCAAGCAGTTCCAAGGGTCGATGTTGGTCGACAACACGCCCGAGGGGCTGCGCATCCAACTCACCGACCAGGAAGGGCTGGCGATGTTCCCGTTGGGCTCCAGCGCCATGTATGGTCACACGCGGGCGCTGCTTGACGTGATTGCGCGGGTGGTGAACCAACTGCCGAACAACGTGACCGTCGCGGGGCACACCGACGCCACGCCATTTCAGGACCCTTCCGGCTATGGCAATTGGGAATTGTCGGCGGACCGCGCTCTTGCCGCTCGTCGAGGACTTGTCGCCTCGGGTGTGCCGGAAAGGAAAATCCGGCGTGTTCTTGGTGTCAGCGACCAGGAGCCGTTGGATGCGGACAACCCCAAGGCCCCACGCAACCGCCGCATCAGCATTGTGGTTCTGCGCGAGAACGAGGTGCCGTAACTAAATGCCGGCGCCGGCTTCGATCAATCCGGTCTGGCGTTCCACTTCCTTGAGCAGGGCGTGCAACCCCTTGTCCACGAAACCATCGGCTTCCAACTGGCGGACCGTGTTGATCAGATAGTCGCGGTTCAGGCCTGTGCAGCCCTGGGCGTCCATGATGATCGCCGCCGAACGTTCCAGGCCCAGGTCGCCGGCATATTGCCGATGCTGGCGGTCGGCGACGAAGGTGTAGGCGGGAACCTTGCGGCCATCGTCCAAGCTGACGGCAAGGGTGCGCGCGATGTAGGCGTATCCCACCAGTTCCCGTTCGTTCAGGTATTGGACGGTCATGTCCGCGTCGGATTTCGGCACCCGGAAGGCCAGACCCCGGCACGAGCCGCCGCGATCCAACCCCAGCACCAGGCCGGGATGGGCCGGCGTGCCGCGGTAATGCAGGGAATAGAGGCAGAAGGAGCGGTGCCAGCCCTTGAGCAGGGCAGGGCGCGATTCCGCGAAGTCGAAGCCCGGCCGCCACATCAGCGAGCCATAGCCGAACACCCAAAGATCGTCGTCTTGCACGTCCATGATGGGGCGGCACAATGACCGAGATGCCAAGGGCTTTCCAGGGATTATTGCCCGAAAATCATTGCAGGGCTCCATAGGCCGCCAGCACGGCGTCGCCCAAGGGGCGTTCCAATTCTGGCGGAAGCGCCACCGCCGGCCGCCATTGACCATCGCCGCCGCGATAGGTGGGCAGCTTGACCACCAAGGTGGCGAAGCCGCGCCGGTGGCCCGTCACCACCTGGATGCCGTCCAGACGGAAGGCGATGCCGCTGACCTCGATTTCGGCCGAGGCCAACGCCAACAGATGAGGATGGTTGACGCGGGTGACGCTGTCGACGCGACAGGTCACCAACGCCATCTCGGGACCACCGGATTCGGGCAAGAGGTTATTTCCCTTGGTCGCCGAACAGGGCGATGATCGCCTGTTTCAGGTTGTAGATGGAAACCTTTCCCTCGATGTGCAGCACCGGCACCTTGACGCCGGTGGGGCCGTCCACGCTGTCGGTGACGATCCAATCGGCACTGGCGATGTCGTCTTGGGGGGCGAAACCGATGGATGCCAACTGACCACGCACGGTGGCGGCGTCAGGAGAAAGCAGAACGCCAACGCGGGGGGCGGCGGCGGCGATATCTTCAAGTCTTTTCATGATCTCCCGTTTCGGGGGCGGCGGGGTCAGTCGTCGTCCGTCGTCCCGTCATCTATATCGGCCTGGCGGACATGGGCCACGATTTCCGCCAACATGCCATTCACGTGTGCATCCGCCGCCGAATAGAAAATCTGGCGTCCCACCCGTTCGGCCCGCACCAGTCTGGCCCCTTTGAGCAGGCGCAGGTGGTGGCTGGTGAGCGAGGGGGAGACCCCCGCTTCGGCCGCCGCGTCGTTGACGCATTTCGGCTCGAACAAACAGGCGAGCAGAATCCGCAGCCGGGTGGGGTCGCCCAGCAAGCGGAAGGTCTCGGTGATGACCGCGATCTGTTCTTCGTCGGAGGCTACACGTCGCATGTGATATCCGTATATATGAACATCTATCGAGATTTCAAGCCTTGGTGGCCGAGGTGTGGCGCATTATCGAACGATAAGCCTGGGGCGTCGACCGGAGAACGTGGCGGCGGGGCGCCGGGGGGCTGGAATTCCTGGGCTCGACACTATATAGAGGACGCTTCGCAGCCCACGCCGGTGGGGTGCCCACCATAAGATGTTTCGAGGACTCGATGGCCGCAGATTGGACGCCGGACAGCTGGCGCTCTAAACCGATCGTTCAGGTTCCCACCTACCCCGACCAGACCAAGCTGGCCGAGGCCGAGGCGACCCTTGGCAAGTATCCGCCGCTGGTGTTCGCCGGCGAGGCCCGCCGCCTCAAGGCGTCGCTGGCCGATGTGGCCGAAGGGCGGGCGTTCCTGTTGCAGGGTGGCGACTGCGCCGAAAGCTTCCTCGAGTTTTCCGCCAACAATATCCGCGACACTTTCCGCGTGCTGTTGCAGATGGCGGTGGTGCTGACCTATGGCGCGGCCATGCCGGTGGTCAAGGTCGGCCGCATGGCCGGCCAGTTCGCCAAGCCGCGTTCCGCCGATATCGAGGTGATCGACGGCGTCGAACTGCCCAGCTATCGCGGCGACATCATCAACGGCTCGGAATTCACCCCCGAGGCCCGCATCCCCGACCCTGAGCGCATGTTGCGCGCCTACAATCAGTCGGCGGCGACGCTGAACCTGTTGCGCGCCTTCGCCCAGGGCGGCTATGCCGACCTGCACAAGGTGCACCAGTGGACCTTGGGCTGTGTCTCCGGTTCGCTTCAGGGCAAGCTGTACGAGGATCTGTGCGCGCGTCTGTCCGAGACCCTGGCCTTCATGGAAGCCTGTGGCCTGACCAGCGACGCCACCCCGCAAATCCGCGAGACCGACTTCTTCACCTCGCACGAGGCGCTGTTGCTGCCGTACGAGCAGGCGTTGACCCGCGTCGATTCCACCACGGGCGACTGGTACGACTGTTCCGCCCACATGCTGTGGATCGGCGAACGCACCCGCCAGTTGGACGCCGGCCATGTCGAGTTCCTGCGCGGGGTCAAGAATCCCATCGGGTTCAAGACCGGCCCGTCCATGTCGGCCGACGACCTGTTGGGCCTGCTCGACATCCTGAACCCCGAGAACGAAGCCGGGCGCATCACCATCATCACCCGCATGGGTGCGGAAAAGATCGGCGAGAAGCTGCCGGGTCTGGTGCGTGCCGTTGAACGCGAGGGACGCAAGGTGGTGTGGTCGTGCGATCCCATGCATGCCAACACGGTCAAGGCCGGGGCCTTCAAGACCCGCGAGTTCGACAGCATCCTGAGCGAGGTTCGCGCCTTCTTCGCCGTGCATAAGGCCGAGGGCAGCCATGCCGGCGGCGTGCATTTCGAGATGACCGGCCAGGACGTCACCGAATGCGTCGGCGGCACCCGTCCGGTGACCGAGGCGCATCTGGGCGACCGTTACCATACCCATTGCGACCCGCGCCTGAACGCCAATCAGGCGCTGGAGCTGGCTTTCCTGATCGCCGACGCGCTCAAGGGCGAGCGTGCGCTGGCGATGGCCAAAAAGCAGGGTTAGCTCTCTCCGTTTGTTGTCGTTCCGACGATCGCGCCCGTCGACCTGATTTGGTCGGCGGGCGTGATTGCGTTTCAGCAGTTGTTTCAGGGGGCATACTGCAACCTTGATGGGAAAGCTTCCATCTTATGGATAGGAAGCCTGTATGTCCGTTGTAGGTATAATGAAAGCCACGTCGTCGATCGGGGGATCGTGTCATGGCCGTCAAGACCGGTATCACCGTCAAGCTGTTGTCTACCGCGGTCCTTGCCGCTGCCGGCTTCCTTATCCTGGCCGTGGTGGCTTTGTCGCAGATTTACGACGTGATGATCGAGGACCGCGTCACCAAGGTCCGCAATCAAAGCGAGACCGCGCGCGGCATCTTGCAAAGTTATTATGACCGGGCCAAGGCTGGGGAGTTCGATCAGGCCACCGCACAGGCCATGGCTCGCAAAACCTTGCGTAACGTGCGTTACGACAAGGTCGAATATTTCTTTGCCTACACCATGGAGGGCGTCAACACCCTGTTGCCGCCAAAACCGGCCGCCGAAGGTACGTCGATGGTCGAACTAAAGGATTCCAACGGCGTCCAGATCATCCGCGAGATGATCGTGGCCGCCAAGGCCGGTGGCGGCACCGTGTTCTACAAGTTCCCGCGCCCCGGCTCCGACGTGCCGGTCGAGAAGGTGTCCTATGCCATCGGGTTCGAGCCTTGGAACTGGTTCGTCGGCACCGGCATCTATATCGATGACGTCAAGAGCGAGTTCAGGACCATCGCCTTCAAGTTCGGCGTGATCTTCGTGGTGGTGATGGTGCTGGCGGTGTCCCTGGTGGTGGCGCTGTCACGCCATATCGGCGGCGCGGTGGTGCGGCTGGTGGCGGTTACCGAGCGCTTGGCCGGGCGCGACTATGAGGTCGAGGTGCCGGAAACGACGCGCAGCGACGAAATCGGCCACATGGCCCGTGCCGTGGTGGTTCTACGCGACGGTGCCGCCGAGGCCGAGGCCTTGCGTCACCGTCAGGAGGCGATGAAAGCCGAGGCCGAGGCCGAACGGCACGCCGACATGCTGAGGGTCGCCGACGGTTTCGAGGGGAGTGTCAAACGGGTGGCGGACACCATCACCTCGGCCGCCGGAGAGTTGGAAGGGGCCGCGCAAATCGTGTCGGGGGCGGTGGACACCGCCTCGGTCCAAGCCAGTTCGGTGGCCGCCGCCGCCGAAGAGGCGTCGGCCAACGTCGCCACGGTGGCCACCGCGGCCGAGGAATTGTCGGCTTCGATCGCTGAAATCAGCCGTCAGGTGCAGGCGTCGTCGAGCATTTCCGCCGAGGCGGTGGACGAAGCCCGCCACACCAACGAGTTGGTGGAAGGCTTGGCGCAAAGCGCGACACGTATCGGTGAAGTGGTCAGCCTGATCAACGACATCGCGTCCCAGACCAACCTGCTGGCGTTGAATGCCACCATCGAGGCGGCCCGTGCCGGCGAGGCCGGCAAGGGCTTCGCCGTGGTCGCCGGCGAGGTCAAGAGTCTGGCGACCCAGACCGGTCGCGCCACCGAAGAGATTTCCAGCCAGATCGGGGCGGTGCAAGGCGCCACCCATCAGGCGGTGTCGGCGATCCGTGCCATCGTCGGCACCATCACCCGCATCAACGAAATCGCCGGCGCCATCGCGGCGGCCGTCGAGGAGCAAGGCGCCGCTACCCAGGAAATCGCCCGCAACGTTCAGGAAGCGGCGGCGGGGACGGCGCAGGTGACATCCTATCTGGGGCACTTGACCATGGCGACGTCCGAAGCCGGAAACTCGGCGGGCGGCATGCTGTCGGCGACCCAGGCATTGATGCAGGAAGCCCGTTCGCTCCGTCAGGAAGTGGACAGCTTCCTGTCCGGTATCCGCGCTTAGGCATAGGGACCACCCAACCGGTCAACCTGGTGATCGGTTGGGTGGCGGACCTCAGCTCAAGGAACGCAAGGTCTGGACCAGTTTGTCCAGGCCGCGGAAGGCGGCGCCCAGTTCGGTGTGGGCCTCGCGCATGGTGCCGGCGTCGGGGCAGGGGTGGCCGCCCAGCCGGTTGGCCTGAAGCATGCGAACGGCTGCCGCCAGGCTTTGGCCCTTGACGAAATCCGACACCCGTTGCACCGCCGCGTAATGTACCGACACATGCGCCGCCAGCTTTTCCGGCAACAGGTGCAAGGCCCCCTGGGTCGAGCGGAAGCCGGCGTCGAACCCGGCCAACGAGGTGACCGCTGAAACGAACGACACCCCGGCTTCCACGTTGGGCGGCAGGGGAACCGCCTCGTATGCCTGTCGCCGGGTTTCCAGTTCGGTGGCCAGGGTGGCGGCCACGGCGCGGCGGCGGGCGCCGATTTCGGCCCGGCGCATGGACAATGCGGTCAGGATGCCGAACAGCGTCGCCAGGAAGGCGCCGGCAAGAACTAATACCGGCAAC
Source organism: Magnetospirillum aberrantis SpK (assembly GCF_011022235.1). GTDB lineage: Bacteria > Pseudomonadota > Alphaproteobacteria > Rhodospirillales > Magnetospirillaceae > Magnetospirillum > Magnetospirillum aberrantis. The sequence continues at coordinate 129,093 of NZ_JAAIYP010000037.1, forward strand.
AGCCAAGGCGGCAACTGGTCGTTGGAGGGCGGGGGAACCATGGCCGGCGGTGGCGCCGGAAGCGTGACGGGGGCCGTCGCCACAGGCGCCGGAAGCGTGACGGGGGCCGCCGCCACAGGCGGCGGCGGGGCGGCGGGCGGTTGAAGCTGTTGAACCATGGGCGCGGTCGGCTGGGGGGCCGGAACGGCTTGCTCCACCACGGGCAACGGTTGTTGCTGGACCGCCGGAACCCCAGGCATGACCTCGGTGCCGTTGGGGCGGATCGCTTGGAAATTGGGAGACGGTTCCTCCAGCAACGGCTTGTCGGCCGGCGGCACCGCGTCATGCTGGTTCTGGGGCAAAAGGTTGATGGGAGCCTGATTTTCCTGGGCGGAAGCCACGGCGGGCATCGCCAGAATCAGGGAGAGAACCAGCATGGACAGACGCATGGGGGTTAACCTCGGATCACTGTCTGATGGGCGGATTCAACCATGTCTCGCGGTCTATTGCCGCATATATTTATGAAAATTCCTCCAATTTCCGAGTTATCTCGCGAACCGGTCACCCCCGGCGCAAGGTTTCGTCGGCGGCGATGGCCTGGGTCGCGTCGGCGATGATCCTTCCAGGGGGAAAAGTCACCTCGACCGTCGTTCCCTGGTTGGGAACCGAGCTCAAGGTCAAAGTGCCGCCATGGGCTTCGACCAACGCCTTGGTCAATGGCAGGCCCAGGCCGGTGCCTTCGTATTTGCGCGACAGCCGGGTATCCGCCTGAACGAACGGCAGCATGACCCGTTCCATGTCTTCCGGGCTCATGCCGATGCCGGTGTCCGCGACGCAGAGGTGGAAGCCCGCTTCGTCCATGCGCGCCAGGACGGTGACGGTGCCGCCATCGTCGGTGAACTTGACGGCGTTGGACACCAGGTTGAGCACGATCTGGCGCAATCGCCGCTCGTCGGCCCGCAGATGGGGAAGGCTCTGGGGTAGTTCTTCGATCAACTCGACGCCGTTGGCGGTGGCGCGGCGCGACATCATGCGCAGGGACGACCGCACCAGGGCGGCGACGTCGACCACGCTGTCCATCAGATCGGTCATGCCGGCCTCGGCCTTGGACATGTCCAGGATGTCGTTGATCAGTTCCAGCAGATGCATGCCGCTTTCGTGGATGTCGTCCACATAGGTGCGGTAGGAAACCGGCTCCAGGGGGCCGAAGATTTCGTGCTTCATCAGTTCGGAGAAACCGATGATGGCGTTCAACGGCGTGCGCAGTTCGTGGCTGATGTTGGCCAGGAAGGTGGCCTTGGCGCGGTTGCCGCGTTCGGCGGCTTCCTTGGCTTCGCGCAAGGTGTCCTCGACCCGCTTGCGGTCGGTGATGTCGGCGAAGGTGAGGATCAGGCCGCCGCCCGGCATGGAGGTCGAGCGGACTTCGAGGACCATGCCGGTGGGGCGGGCGTGCTCGAAGATCTGGTAGGGGTTGCGGCGCAGCCGCTCCACCCGGCGTGCGGTCTTGGTCATGGCGTTGCCGCGGCCGAACTCTCCCAAAAGGGCCAGATGCAGCAACAACGTCTCCAGCGTTTCCTTCTTCTCGGACAGTACCGGCATGTCCAACAGGGCGCGGGCGGGCTGGTTCATGGCCACCAGCCGTTCCTCGCGGTCGAACACCACCACGCCATGGCCCATGTTGTCGATGATCGCCTGACGCTGCGCCGATTGGGTCGCCAGTTCCTGTTCGTGGCGCTTGAGCGGCGTGATGTCGGTCGCCGTGCCGCGATAGCCGCAGAACAGGCCGTCCGCGTCGAAAGCCGGCCGTCCGGCCATTTCCACGAACTTGACCGCGCCCGACGGCAGGCGATGGGAAAAGACGAAGCCGCGGAATGGACGGTGGGCCCGCATCATCGCCAATTGCTGTTGCCATTCCTCGATGGCGTCGCCGGCTTCGGCCAGTTCCATGAATTGGCGGCCGATGAAGAAACTGGGGCCGACGCCCAAAATCTGGCGCACGCGGCCGGAAACGAAGGTGAACTGGAATTCGGAATCCATTTCCCAGAACCAGTCGGACGCCGATTCCGCCAGATCGCGGAAGCGTTGTTCGCTTTCCACCAGTGCGTCCTCGACCCGCTTGCGGTCGGTGATGTCACGCACCACGCCGATGAAGGTGATCATGTCGCCCTGGCGCATTTCGGCAACGGCCAGATCCAGGGGGAAGGTCTCGCCGTTCTTCCGCAACCCGCGGACCTGGCGGCCGATGCCGACGACATGGGCCTCGCCGGTTTCGGCGTAATGCTTGAGGTAGCCGTCATGGGCCGACCGGAACGGTTCGGGCATCAGCATGGAAACGTTGCGCCCCACCACTTCCGTGGCGTCGTAGCCGAAGATACGTTCGGCCGCCGGATTGTAGGACAGCACCGAGCCGGAATCGTCGATGGTGACGATGCCGTCGACCACCGTGTCCATGATGCCGCGCAGCCAGTTCAGACCTTCTTGCAGCGACGCTTCGGCCTGACGGCGGGATGTGACGTCGCGCAAGATGCGCAGATGGCCGCCATCGGCGGTGCGGTAGACGCTGACCGCCACCCAGCGGCCGTCCCACAACTGGAACTCGCGGCCGGCACCCTTGGGTGCGTCCGGGCCGACGTGGTCGGCCAGCATGTCGAACAGCCAGTCCTGTTCGCGCCCCTGGGCCTCGGGGACCACGCCGCGTTCCGCCTCGATGCGCAGGATGTCCTCGAAGCTGCGGCCGGGCTTGATGACTTCGGCGGCCGGTGCCAGGAACGCGCGGTAGAGGCTGTTGCAGGTGACCAACCGGTCGTTGCCGTCGAACAGCGCCACCGCGTCCTGGACGCTGCCCAACGCATCGACCAGACGGCTGTGGAGCAGGTTGGCGCGCTGTCCCTCGCTTTCCACCAAAGCCTGTTGCCGGCGCAGCACCACCACCAAAAGTGCAACAGCCATGACCATGGACAGAAATTGCGAGGCAACGAAGCTCCAGGTGGCAAGCCCGGTATGGGAATGCAGCAAGGGGGCCGACAATTGATGCAGGCCGGCGGCGGCAAAGGCAATGGCCGCCAGCCGCAATGCGCCGCTGCCGGCGGTCAGGCCACCGCGCCACAGGAAGGCCCAGGCGGCGATCAGCAGCGGAATGCCGCCGATGCCGAACAATGGCAGGTTATCGAGGTGCAAAAAGGGGCGCACGGTATGGGCAAGCCAGTCCCAGCCCAGGGCGGAGACCAGCCCGACGGCCATCAACGTCGGCGTGATGCGCCAGCCGGCGAAGGAAAGAGCGCCGCACAACGACAGGCCGGCGGCCAGACCATGCAGAAGGTCAGAAATTTCGATGGGGATGCTGTCGCCACCCGACAACAGGACCGCCTTGCTGGCGGCTTCCAGGGTGAAGGCGGCCGCCCACCAGCCATAGGCGTTGGGAGCCGCTGGCAAGCTCCAGCCATAGAGCGTGGTCACGGCCAGCAAGGCCGAGCCCAAGACCGCTCCCAACAGCGCCGCTTGCAGCGCGAATTCCATGGCCGGGCCCGCTCCCCTAGCCGCGCGCCGCCTTTTGTTGAAGGCAGCGCGCAGTCACCTCATTCGTCGTAGGCAGCCAAGCTGGTCACCGGAACATCCAGTGCTTCCAGCTTGCGCCGGCCGGACAGGAAGTTCAGTTCGATCAGCGTGGCCGCGCCGGTAACCTCGGCTCCGACCTGACGCAACAGCTCGACGCCCGCCGCCATGGTGCCGCCGGTGGCCAACAGGTCGTCCAGGACCACCACGCGCTGGCCCGGCTGGATGGCGTCTTCCTGGATCTCGATGATGTCCGACCCGTATTCCAGGGAATATTCGTGGCGGATGGTCTTGCCCGGCAGCTTTCCGCGCTTGCGCAGCATGACGAAGCCGCAACCCAGCTTCAGCGCCAGCGGCGCCGCCACCAGGAAGCCGCGCGACTCGATGCCGGCCAGGATGTCGGGCTGGTACTTGCGCACCGCGTGGGCCAGACGGCCCATCGCCACCTGCCACGCGTCGGCATGGGCCAGCAAGGTCGAGATGTCGTAGAACAGGATGCCCGGCTTGGGAAAATCTGCGATGCCGCGGATGTGGTCCTTGATGTCCATGAAGTCCCCGGATTGAACATGTGACTAAGAAAAATGACGGCAGGATGGTAGCGGACCCCCCGGCCGCGGTCAAAGCAAAGGCTTTGCCATCCGTTCAAGAGCCTGGGCCACCGCGTCGACCGGAATGGCGTCCATGCTGTCCGCTCCGAAATCCTGGGCGCGGACGACGGTCAGCCGGCGGGCCGCGGGGGCGAATTTCTCGGGCGGGGTCGGGCCGAACAGCGACACCAGTGGCACGTCGGCCGCCGCCAGCATGTGGCCGGTGCCGGAATCGTTGGCGACCGCCGCCGTCAGACGCCGGCCCAAGGCGATGGTCAGCGCCGGCGGCGCTTTGTCCACCGCCTGAAGCGGCAGTCGGGCGTCCGGCAGGGCGGTGCGGATGTCGTCGGCCCATGCCGCCTCGTTGGGGCCCAACAGGAACACCGGAACGTTCTTCGCCGCCTGGATGCGGGCGGCCAGTTCCAGGAAGCGTTCGAACGGCCAGCACTTGTGGCGGCCGCCGGCACCGGGGGCGAACCCCACATAGGTCTGACCAGATGGCAGCAAGGATGCGGCCAGGGCCTCGACCGCCGGGTCGGCGGGCAGCGGCGCCAGGGCTTCGGTCGGCCGGCCGGCGGCCAGGGTCGCAAGGTCGAGCAATTGTCCGACCATGGCTGGCGGGCGTCGCCAGCCCCTGGTCGGGCGGGCGTCGGACAGGGCGAAGCCGGCGGCGGCGGAAATGAAACGGCGGTGACGGATGCGGCGCACGATCAGCGAGGTCAGCAACCGCCGCTGGGTGTCGATCACCAGATCGAACGACCGGCCCGAAAGCGGGCGGCGGCCAAACAATTCGCCGATCCTGCTGCCGACATCCGCCTGATCCAGGACCTCGTCCACCAATCCCTGGACCAAGGGGGCCAGCGATCCGGCATAGACGCTGTGACCCTTGCCGGCCATCCAGGTGATGCGGGCCTCGGGAAAGGCGGAACGCAGCGCCCGCAGGAACGGCAGCTTCATCAGCCCGTCGCCGACGGCGTCAAGCCCGACATAGACCAGGATGGAGGCCGGGGGGGACAGTGTCATCTATTCGCCGCGCAGGCGGTTGACGAAGGCGGCCATGCCCACCTGACGGTCGCGCTTGAGACGTTCGGCGTCCAGGATCGCCTGGACGCGGGCGATGGAACGGTCGACCTCGGTGTTGAGCAGGATGTAGTCGTATTCAAACCAATGGCTCATCTCGTCGCCGGCCTTGGCCATGCGCTTCTTGACCACTTCGACGGTGTCCTGGGCGCGGGTGCGCAGGCGGCGTTCCAGTTCCTCGACCGATGGCGGCAGGATGAACACGGTCACCAGATCGGCCCGCGCGTTCTGGCCCAATTGCTGGGTACCCTGCCAGTCGATGTCGAACAGCACGTCGCGGCCCGAGGCCAGCGCGTCCTCGACCGGGTCGCGCGGGGTGCCGTAGTAATTGTCGAACACGCGGGCGTGTTCCAGGAATTGGTCGCTTTCGACCATCAACTGGAACTTCTCGACGCTGACGAAGTGGTAATCCTTGCCGTCCACCTCGCCGGGACGCGGCGGGCGGGTGGTGCACGACACCGACATGGCGATGTCAGGGTCACGTTCCAACAGCGCGCGGGCGATGGTGCTCTTGCCGGCGCCGGAGGGCGACGACAGCACCAGCATCAAGCCCCGGCGGGCGACGGTGGGAAGGTTGGCGGGCGGGGTGCTCATGATCGCTTCCTGGCTATTCGATGTTCTGGACCTGCTCGCGGAACTGGTCGATCACCGCCTTGAGGTCCAGGCCGATGCGGGTCAGTTCCACGTCGGACGCCTTGGAACACAGCGTGTTGGCTTCACGGTTGAACTCTTGCGACAGGAAGTCCAGCTTGCGTCCGACCGCGCCGCCATCGGCGATCAGTTCGCGGGCTGCGGCCACATGGGCCCGCAGCCGGTCCAGTTCCTCGCGCACGTCGGCCTTGACGGCAAGCAGCGCCACTTCCTGGGCGATGCGTTCCTCGGGCAGGCTGGGCACCGCGTCCAGCACGGCGGCCACCTGATGGCGCAGGCGTTCGCGCAGGGTCTCGGGACGAAGGGCGGCGGTGGCGCCGGCCTTTTCCGCCAATTGGGCGATCTCGTCCAATTGGCCGACCAGCACGGCGCCGATGCGTGCGCCCTCGGCGGCGCGCATGGCCGCCAACTGGTCCAGGGCCGTTTCCAAGGTCGCCTTCATGGCCGTCTCGCGCGTCGTGCGGGTGGCTTCGGCGTCTTCCTCCTCGGTCTCGGCCGGTTCCAGCACGCCCTTGATGGACAAGATGCCGTCCCAGCGGGCGGGGGCGATGTTCTGGTGGGCGGCGCCGATGTTGTCGACCAGGGTCAGGATCTGATCCAGCAATTCCTGGTTGACGCGCAGCGCCGGAGCGTCGGCGACGCGGTGAACGTTGAGCGACAATTGCAGGTTGCCGCGCTTGAGCTTGCGGTTACAGGCCTCGCGCGCCGCCACTTCCAGCGCGTCGTGGCCCGATGGCAGACGGCAGCGGATTTCCAGGCCGCGTCCGTTGACGCTTTTGGCTTCCCACACCCAACTGACCTGGGCGTCGTGTCCCTCGGCGCGGGCGTAGCCGGTCATGCTGGCGACGGACAAGGCGGCTCTCCTTGGCTTTGATGTTCCGCCATGGGTTATAGCGGCAAGCCTCCTGGGCAACAATCCCGGTTTCGCCGGACGCCATGGCGGTTTATCCTTTCGGGTATGAAGGAACGCCGCAGGCCCGCACGCGGGCGCCCCAACGTCCTGGAAGTGACCGTGCGTGTTCCCGCCGACAAGGTGGACGCGCTTCGCAACTACGCCGCCCGCATCTCGCGCCAGCGCACCCCCGTCACCCGCGACGAGGTCATCGAGGCGTTGCGCGCCCATCGCGACCTGTTCGACCGCTTCGGCGTGGTGTCGGTGTCGCTGTTCGGGTCGGTGGTCCGCGACGAGGCCAAGCCCATGTCCGACGTCGACCTGATGGTGGAGTTCGCTCCCGGCCAGCCGGGCGGCCTGTTCCGCTATGTCGAGCTCAAGCATGCCCTCGAGGGGGTCTTGGGGCGGCCGGTGGACCTGATCACCAAGGGCAACATCAGACCCAGGCTGCGTCGGCGGATATTGTCCGAGTGCCTGCCGGTCATCGGCGAGGAGGCATGTGAAGCGTGAGCAAGGATTGGCGGGTCCGGGTCGAGGACATGCTGGAGGCGATCGAGCGCGTCACGACCTATGTGGACGGCATGCGGCGCGAGGATTTCGTCCGCGACAACCGCACCCAGGACGCGGTGTTGCGCAACCTCGAAGTCCTGGGCGAGGCGTCCAAGCGGGTGCCGTCGTACATTCAGCACCGCCACGCCGAGATTCCCTGGTCACGCATCGGCGACATGCGCAATATTCTGGTGCACGAATATCATTCGGTGGATCCTGAGATCGTGCTGGACGCCGCCCGCAACGACTTGCCACCCCTGGTCGGGCCGTTGCGCGCCGTACTGGCCGACAACGGCGAGGATTGACGCCATGCCCACCTCTATTCTGATCACCGGCGCGTCGTCTGGCCTGGGCGAGGCGCTGGCCCGTCATTATGCCCAGCCGCGCCGCCACCTGTTCCTGTCGGGGCGTGACGGGGCGCGGCTGGAGGCGGTGGCCCATGCCTGCCGCGACGCCGGGGCCGACACCCACACCGAGGTTGTCGACGTCACCGATCGTGCCGCCATGGCCGAATGGATCGCCCGTTGCGACGGCGTGCGCGCCCTGGAACTGGTGGTCGCCAATGCCGGTATCTCGGCAGGAACCGGGCTGGGCGGCGAGGACGAGGAGCAGACGCGGGCCATCTTCGCCGTCAACCTTGACGGTGTGCTCAACACCGTGTTGCCGGCGGTGGCGGCCATGCGGCCGCGCCGTGCCGGCCAGATCGCCATCATGAGCTCGCTGGCGTCGTTTCGCGGCATGCCGGGCGCCCCGGCCTATTGCGGTTCGAAAGCGGCGGTGCGGGTATGGGGCGAGGGGCTGCGCGGCGAACTGGCGCGCGACAACATCCGGGTTTCGGTGATCTGTCCCGGTTTCGTCAAAAGCCGTATCACCGCCCGCAACACCTTTCCCATGCCGTTCCTGATGGACGCGCACGAGGCGGCGGCGGTGATGGCCAAGGGATTGGCCGCCGACCGTGGCCGCATCAGCTATCCGTGGCCCATGGCCCTGGCGTCGTGGTTGACGGCGGCGTTGCCCGACGCGGTCATGGACTGGGTCGCCCGCCGCCTGCCGGCTAAATCCTAGGAGTTGTTCCCATGCGCATCCTGGTCCTTGGCGCCGGCGCGACCGGCGGGTATTTCGGCGGACGTCTGGCCCAGGCCGGGGCGGACGTCACCTTCCTGGTGCGGCCCAAGCGGGCCGAGACGTTGGCCCGCGCCGGCCTGGTGATCAAGACGCCGGAAGGGACCGACACCATTGCGGTGCGCACGGTGACCGCCGAAACGCTTGATGGTTCCTATGACGTGGTCCTGCTCAGCTGCAAGGCTTACGACCTGGAAAGCGCCGTTGCCGCCATCGCACCGGCGGTGGGAGAGGGAACCGTCGTCGTGCCGCTGCTGAACGGGCTGTCGCATTACACCGTCCTGGATGCCGCCTTCGGTGCCGAACGGGTGCTGGGCGGGCTTTGCCATATCTCCGCTTCGCTGGGACCCGAGGGCGAGATCGTCCGGCATATTCCGATCCGCCGGCTGACCATCGGCGAACGGCTCGGCGGCCATTCGCCGCGGGTCGAGGCGCTGGCCGGTCTGTGTGCGCTGGCACCGTTCCAGACGGTGGTCAGCGATGCTTTGATGCAGGCGGCGTGGGAAAAATTCAGCTTTCTTGCCGCCCTGGCCGGCGCCACCTGCCTGATGCGGGCCAACGTGGGTGCCATCATGGCCGCGCCGGGCGGCGAGGCGGTTCTGCGCGGTCTTTATGGCGAAACCCGCGCCGTCGCCACCGCCGGCGGTCATCCGCCCGGCGTCACCGCACAGGAAGAAGCCATGGCGATTCTGACCGATCCTGCCTCGCCGGTGGTGGCGTCCATGCTGCGCGACATCGAGGCCGGCCATCGGACCGAGGGCGAACACATCCTGGGCGACATGGTCCACCGCGCCCAGGTGGCGGGTGTGCATGTGCCGCTTTTGGCCCTGGCGCATTGCCACGTCCAGGCCTACGAAATCCGTCGCCGGATGTGAACTATAACAGGTTCCACAAATTTCCGATTTGTGGAACCTGTATGCTGCGGCCATTGCGGCCGCGGCCAAGAGCGCGGATGCGCTCGCCCGGCGAGGGGCGATAAGAAATTTCCGACCGCAGGTCGGGAATTTCTGAAACAGGTATCAGTCCCTGTCGTCGGGTTTGTGCGGCAGGCGCAGGCTGATGAGGGCTTGACGGGTCGCCTCGTCCAGCGGCTTGCGGTTGGCGAAACGCTGGTCCAGGCGCACGGCGCAAATGACGGTGCTCATCAAGGCCAGCCAGACCAGCCGGTTCTGGTAGCGGTCATGCGGGTTGGACAGCGCGCCGCAGACGAAGGCGTTGCCCAACAGCGCGAGAAGGACGGTGATCAGGATGCCGCCGCTGATGCGGTCGCGGCGGCGCCAGGCAAAAAACAGCAGGCCCAGCATGGCGATTTCGGCGGCCTGGGCCATGGGCACCTGAAGCTTGTTCATGGCCTCGAACGAGATGCCTTCGCGCCGTTGCTGCTTGGCGAAGCGGAACGCGCGGAAATCGGCCGGGTAATGCTTGAGCTGGGTGTGGACGAAGTGCCAGGTCATGGGCACCAGATCCTCGCCGGCGGCGATCAGTCCGAGCTGGCTCACGGTGTTGTCGAACATGGCCCGCGCCACGTCGGCCGGGAACATCATGATGGCACCCTTGACGATGACCCCCGCCTCGTCGTGCATGGCCTTCCAGCCGCCCATCTCGTCGAACGGGCTTTCGCCCCACAGGAACTCGTCTGCGGTATAGGGCAGTTCTTCCTTGTGCTCGCACATCTTGAGCTGGGCGCCGTTCGGACAGACTTCATCCAGGTATTTCTTGGCCAGACCGTCCTGGACGAACAGCGCCAGTTGCAACACCTGCCCCGATTCGGAAAAGAAGGCGCGGCCGGTGGCCAGATAATGGACGGCCGGCACCGAGGCGGTGCCAAGAGCGATGGACAGCAACGCCAGACCAAGCCGGGGGCGCGGCATGCGCAGGGACAGGCGCACGCCCAGCCACAGCGCGATCAGCACCAGCGCCAGTCCGGCGGCCACCGCCACATGCGACATGTGCACGCCGATGGCAAGGGCCACGACCGGCACCAACAGCCAGCGCCGCCACAGCGGCAAGGCGCTGCCGAAAGCCAGGATGGTGATGCCCAGTACCGACAGGCCGGCGAACATGTCGGCCATCACCTGCGACACCACCCACGGCAGGCCGGTGAACACCGACAAGGATACGCCGAGGCCCATGAACACATAGGGCCGCCAGCGTCCGACCCATGCCCACACCGCCTCGTGCAGCATCCAGGCCATCATCAGCGCCTGGACCCATACCACCACCCACAGCGTGCCGAACGGCTTGGCGACGGACACGAAGGCGCCGTAGGTCATGATGCGGTAGATGATCGGCTGCCACGTGAAGGAAATCTCCACGTAGTCCTCGCTGTCGAAATAGACCAGCGGATAGCCGTTCCAGAAAGCCGGCGCCAACAGCATGACGGCCACCGCAAGGGTGCCGAAAATCCGCCATCCCTTCCAATGGAAGAGGTCGGGGACGGTTGGCAGGTGGTGGCTGTTCACGCCCGCTTCCAGATGGTGCCCTGGGCGCCGTCCTCGAGCAGAACGCCGGAATCGGCCAGTTCCTTGCGGATGCGGTCGGCCTCGGCGAAGTTCCGGGCCTTGCGGGCGTCGGCGCGGGCGACGATCAGCGCCTCGATGTCGGCGTCGGACAGGCCGGCGGCGGTGTTGGCCGGCTGCCAGCGGAACCACGCCTCGGGGTCTTGGGTCAGGATGCCCAGCATTCCGGCCGCCGCCAGCAACGCGCCCTTGGCGCGGGCCTTGTCCGCCGCCTCGGTCGCCTTGTTGAGGACGGTGGTCAGTTCGTGCAGATGGGCAATGGCCAGGGGGGTGTTGAGGTCGTCCTCGAGCGCGGCCAGAACTTCGGCCGGCGGGTCGCAGATTTCGGCCGCCACCTCGGCGCTGTTGCGCAGCGCGGTGTACATGCGGTCCAGCACGGCGCGGGCCTGTTTCAGCCCGTCGGCGGTCCAGTCGAACGGCTGGTGATAGTGGGTGGACAGCATGTAAAGGCGCAGCGCCTCGCCCGGTGCCTGATCCAGCAATTCACGCACGGTGAAGAAGTTGCCCAGGGATTTGGACATCTTTTCGCCTTCGACCATCAGATGGCCGTTGTGCAGCCAGAAACGGGCGAAGGGGGCGCCGTTGGCGCATTGGCTTTGGGCGATCTCGTTCTCGTGGTGGGGGAACACTAGGTCCAGGCCGCCGCCATGGATGTCGAAGGTGGTGCCCAGGTATTGGCCGCTCATGGCGCTGCACTCGATGTGCCAGCCGGGACGGCCGCGCCCCCAGGGCGAGTCCCAACCCGGCAGATCGGGCGTGGACGGCTTCCACAGCACGAAGTCGGCGGGATTCTTTTTGTAGGGAGCGACCTCGACGCGGGCGCCGGCGATCATTTCGTCCATGGACCGCCCCGACAGCTTGCCGTAATCGGACATGGACGGGACCGAGAACAGCACATGCCCCTCGGCCGCGTAGGCATGGCCCTTGGCGATCAATCGCCCGATCATGTCGAGCATCTGGGCGATATGGGCGGTGGCGCGCGGCTCGATCGTGGGCGGCAGCGCGTTCAACTCGGCGATGTCGTCGTGGAACAATCGGGTGGTGCGGGCGGTGATGACCTCGATCGGTTCGCCCGAATCCTTGGAGCGCTGGTTGATCTTATCGTCCACGTCGGTGATGTTGCGGACGTAGGTCACCTTGGGATAAAGCCGCGACAACAGGCGGTACAGCACGTCGAACACGATCACCGGCCGCGCATTGCCGATATGGGCGCGGTCGTACACGGTGGGGCCGCAGACATACATGCCCACATGGTCGGGGTTCAGAGGCTGGAACGCCTCTTTCCGGCGGGTGAGCGTGTTGTAAAGAGCCAGCGCCACGTCTTTTCTTCCTCTTTCGTCAGGCGGTCTCGCCGCGCAGCCGCTTCGCGGCCTTGTCGCGGCCGACAAGGGGTAACAGGTTCTTCAGTTCCGGTCCATTTTCCCGCGCCGTCAGTGCCAGGCGCAGCGGGTGGAACAACGCTTTTCCCTTGCGGCCGGTGGCGGCCTTGACCGCGTTGGTCAGGGTCGTCCAGGTGGTGTCGTCCCACGGTTCCGGCGGCAGCAGATCGGCGGCGGCGGCGGTAAAGGCCGGGTCCTCGATCACCGGAACGACAGGGCCGTCCACCACCTGGGCCCAGTCGCGCAGTTCGGCCAGCGAGGACAGGTTGCCGTGCACCGCCGTCCACAGCGCGGGCGAGGCGTTGACGCCCATCGCCTCAAGGCGCGGGGTCACCATTTCGAACGGCAGGGCGTGCAAAAGCCGGGCGTTGAGATGGCCCAGTTCGGCCGGGTCAAATTTCGGGGTGGCGCGGCTGAAATGGCCGATGTCGAACTCGTCCTCCAATTGCTCGAGGCTGGTACGCACCTCGATAGCGTCGGAGGTGCCCAACTTGGCCAACAGCGAATTCATCGCCATGGCCTCGATCCCCTGGTCGCGCCAATCCTGAAGCGATTGCGAGCCCAGGCGCTTGGACAATCCCGCCCCGGTGATGTCGGTCATCAGCGGCAGATGGGCGAAACGCGGGGCCGGGGCCCCCAGGGCTTCGAACAACTGGATCTGGGGGGCGGAATTGGTGACGTGGTCCTCGCCGCGAATGATGTGGCTGACGCCGAAATCGACGTCGTCCACCACCGACGGCAGGGTGTAGAGGAAGCTGCCGTCGCCGCGGATCAGCACCGGATCGGACAGACTGGCGCAATCCACATGGCTGTTGCCGCGGACCAGATCGTCCCATTCGACGGTGCGGTGTTCCAGCTTGAAGCGCCAATGCGGCTTGCGCCCCTCGGCCTCGAAGGCGGCGCGCTGGTCGTCGCTCAGGTGCAGGCCGGCCCGGTCGTAGACCGGCGGCAGCTTGCGCGACAAAAGCCGCTTGCGCTTGTATTCCAGTTCCTCGGGCGTCTCGTAGCAGGGGTAAAGGCGTCCCTCGGCCTTGAGCTTTTCCGCCGCCGCGTCATAGGCGGCCAGTCGTTGGGACTGATAGGCCTTCTTGTCCCAGTCGAGGCCCAGCCATGACAGGTCGCGGACGATGGCGTCCACGTATTCCTGTTTCGAACGCTCCAGGTCGGTGTCGTCGAAGCGCAACAGGAAATAGCCGCCATGGGCCTTGGCGAACAGCCAGTTGATCAGGGCAACGCGGGCGTTGCCCACGTGCAGGAAGCCGGTGGGGCTGGGGGCGAAACGAACAAGCACGCTCACGGTCAGATCGTCCTGGTGAAGCCGTTGGTGATGGGATAGCGGCGGTCGCGGCCGAACGAGCGGCCGGTGATCTTGACGCCCGGCGGGGCCTGGCGGCGCTTGTATTCCGCTCGGTCCAGCATGCGCCAGACGCGGCGGACGACCGTGTCGTCATATCCTTTGGCGACGGTTTCCTCGACCCCCATTTCGCCCTCGATCAGGCAATGCAGGATGCCGTCGAGAACGTCGTAGGGTGGCAAGGTGTCCTGGTCCTTCTGGTCGGGCTTGAGCTCGGCGCTGGGCGGCTTGGTGATGACGCGCTCGGGCATCACCGGGCCGTTGGGGCCCAGGCCGCCCTCGGGCCGGCCGGCGTTGCGCCAGCGGCAGACGGCGAACACCGCCGTCTTGTAGACGTCCTTCAGCACGGCGTAGCCGCCGCACATGTCGCCGTAAAGGGTGGCGTAGCCGGTGCTCATCTCGCTCTTGTTGCCGGTGGACAGGACCATGGGGCCGAACTTGTTGGACAAAGCCATGAGGGCCAGACCGCGCGAGCGCGATTGCAGGTTTTCCTCGGTGATGTCGGGTGTTCTGCCATGGAACAAAGGCGACAACATGGCGTCGAAGGCGCCCATGGCCGGGCCGATGTTGACATTGTCCAGCCGGCATCCCAGCAGCCGGGCGACCCCGGCCGCGTCCTCAAGGCTTTCCCGGCTGGTATAGGGAGACGGCATCATCACGCACCACACCTTGTCGGCGCCCAGCGCGTCGGCGGCCACTGCCGCCGCCAGCGCCGAATCGATACCGCCGGAAAGCCCCAGCACCACGCCGGGGAAGCCGTTCTTGGCGACATAGTCGCGAAGGCCCAGCACCATGGCTTGATAGATGTTCTCGTCGTCTCCCGGTTCCTCGGCGACGGTGCCTTGGGTGGTCCAGCCATCGGCGCCCTTGCTCCAGGTGGTGGTGACCACCCGTTCCTGCCATGCCGGCAGGCGGAGCCGCAGTTTGCCCTTGGCGTCCAGCGCGAAGGACGCGCCGTCGAACACCAATTCGTCCTGGCCGCCCAACTGGTTGACATAGACCAGCGGCAGGCCGGTCTCGACCACCCGTTCGACCGCGCGGCCCAGACGAACGTCGCCCTTGCCCAGTTCGAACGGCGAGCCGTTGGGCACCACCAGGATTTCCGCCCCGCATTCCGCCAGCGTCTCGGCGACGTCGGCATACCACATGTCCTCGCAGATCAGCACGCCCAGGCGCACGCCGCGGAACTGGATGGGACCGGGCACGGCGCCGGGGCTGAAGACGCGGGCTTCGTCGAACACGCCGTAATTGGGCAGATGGTGCTTGAGTCGGGTCGCGGCCACCGCGCCCTTGTCCAGCAACAGCACGGCGTTGTGCACGTCGTTGCCCACTCGCCACGGCGCGCCGACCAACAGCGCCGGGCCGCCATCGGCGGTGTCCCTGGCCAAATCCTCGACCGCTGCCTCGACCGCATCCAGGAACGCTGATTTCAGTACCAGATCCTCGGGCGGATAGCCCGACACAGTCAGTTCCGGGAACACAACCAGTTGGGCGCCGTCGCCGGCGGCCAAGGCGCGGGCATCGCGGATGCGGCGGATGTTGCCGGCGACATCGCCGACCACGGGATTGATCTGGGCAAGCGCGATCGAAAGGGCTTCGGACATGGGGGAAGATGCCTAGAAAATGCCAAGCCCTGACTTAACGACAGGAGGCCGGACCTGTCAATGCGCGCACCGGGGGCCAAATCTGTTAAAATGGCCGGGCAAGAGGGAACGCCCATGACCATCACCCATCCGTCACCGTCATCGCCGTCGTCATCGGGAGCCAAGGCTTGCGAGGCCGTGGCCAACACCATGATCGGCCATTTCGTCACCCGCCTCGAGGTCGAGGCGCACCGGGCGGGCGGAACCTTGACGGTGGCGGCCATCCGGGCGCTGGCCGAACGGTTCATGGCCGACGAGGCGGCTCGCTTCGCCCCGGTGCTTCGGCGATCGTGGGACGCCTGCACCAAGATGCGCGAGGCGCGGCAATGGGAAAGCGCCCGCCACAATCCGTTCGACCGCATCCTGATCAAACCCTTCGCCCATTTGTTCCCGCCACGCCAGGGCGACGACGGCGTCTCGGGGGTGCTCAGCCGGCGCATGCTGCCCGGCTTTCACATGGCGGTGGACAAGATGATCGGCCCGGCGCTGTTCGAACAATGCCAGCGTAAGTCCCAGGCCATCTTGGACCGCCATCGCGCGGACGACGGAACCGATTGGGCCCAGGTGCACGCCGACCGCGAGACCCTGGCGCTTTGTTTCGACGTGTTGGTGGTGGTGGCCCATTCCTTCGCCAATTTCGACCGCCGCCGCGACTGGTTCGTGACGCTGGTGAACTCGCATCTCGGCCCGGCCGAGGCCGGTGCCATCGACGCCCATTGGCAATTGACCGAACATGGCTTCGCCGAAATGATGCGCGCCTTGTTCGCCGATCTGAAAGCGCTGCTGGCCGGCGACGCGGCGGCCTTGCGCAAAAGATATGGCGAACACACGGTGGAGGCGCTCGAGGGCTTCTTCCGTCGGCTGGACGCTTAGAGTAGACTTAACGGATATACCGTTGGGGAAAATCCATGACCGCGCTGAAGGTGCCGCCGGGCTTTGTTTGGGGGGCATCCACCTCCGCCTACCAGATCGAAGGGGCGGCGGCCGAGGACGGGCGCGGGCCCAGCATCTGGGACATTCATTCCCGTATTCCCGGCCGCACCAACAACGGCGACACCGGCGACGTGGCCTGCGACCACTATCATCGCTGGCCCGAGGATCTGGCCCTGCTGAAAAGGCTGGGGGTCGACGCCTATCGCTTTTCTGTGGCGTGGCCGCGTGTATTGCCGCGCGGGCGCGGCGCGGCCAACGACAAGGGGCTGGATTTCTACGACCGGGTGATCGACGCGGTGCTGGATGCCGGCATCCAGCCATGGCTGTGCCTCTATCATTGGGACCTGCCGCAGCGTTTGCACGAGTTGGGTGGTTGGACCAACCGCGACGTCGCCGGCTGGTTCGCCGACTACGCCACGCTGGTCGCCCGCCGCTTCGGCGATCGGGTGCGCCATTTCGCCACCTTCAACGAACCCAACGTCGCCACTTTGTTCGGCTATGCCATGACGTGGTGCGCGCCGGCCATGGCCGACCGCGACGCCTATTTCCGCGCCGCCCACCACCTGAACCTCGCGCATGGGGCGGCGGTGGACGTGTTGCGCGACCATGTGAAGGGCGCGCGGATCGGCGCCATCTACAACATGCAGCCGGTGCACCCCGAATCCGATACCGCCGAGAACCGGCACGCGGCCAAGGTGCTGGACGCCCACTGGAATCTGGTCTACGCCGACCCCCAGATTCTGGGAACCTATCCGGCGGTGGTGGCCGGCGATTTCGAACCCTACGTCCAGGCCGGCGACATGGCCCGCATCTGCCGGCCCGTGGACTGGTTCGGCATGAATCATTACGGCCCCATCTGGACACGGGCCGATGCCGACAGCCAACTGGGTTTCGCCTGGGGCGACAATCCCAATCCGGTGCCCCATCCCGACATCGGCTGGCCCATCTATCCCGATGCCTTCACCGCCGAACTCAAGCGCTGTGCCGCCCGTTACCGCCTGCCGGTCTATGTGACCGAGAACGGCATGGGGCGTGGTGCCGACGAGGAAAAGGTGGTGGGCGGCCGGGTCGAGGACCCTTACCGTATCGCCTATCTCAAGCTTTATACCCAGGCCATGGAGCAGGCCATCGCCGATGGTGTCGACGTGCGCGGATACTTCATCTGGTCGCTTTTGGACAATTACGAGTGGGGATCGGGCTACGGCAATCGTTTCGGCATCGTGCATGTGGATTTCGCCAGTCAGACGCGCACCCCCAAGGATTCGTTCTCGTGGTACGCCGACCTGATCCAGCGGACGCGGAAGGGATAAGGCGATGACCGCCGGCCCAACCGCCTGGGATGTCTATTCCCGTCTGTTACGGAGAGCCGGACGCCCGGCTTGGCTGGTGGATGAGCGGGGGACGGCGACATGGGTCGGCGCCGGGGAGGCGATGACGTTGCCGGGCGGGTTCGTTCCCGGCCGCTCCTGCACGGTGCCGGCCGGCCGGTTGGAGTGCGAGGAGGTCGAGGGTGGTTGGGCGGTGATGCTGACGCCGGCGGTGGCCGACGGGCACGTCATCCCGTTGCTGGACCCGCTGCCCATTCCGGTGTTCTGGAAGGATCGTGCCGGCTATTACCTGGGGTGCAACCGTGCCTTTTCCGAGTTGCTTGGAATGACGGCCGACAAGGTGGTGGGGTGTACCGTCCACGATCTGTACCCCGCCGAACTGGCCGACAAATACCGGGCGATGGATCTGGAGCTGATGGAAGGCGGCGCCAACGCCGTTCAACGGTATGAATGGGATATCGGAACCGGCCCCGGCCCCCATCGCCGGGTGCAGTTCCACAAGGCCAACCTGACCGATTCCGAAGGAAAAGTGGTTGGGGTGGTGGGCATGGCCCAGGACATCACCGAGCAGATATTGCTGGAACAGAAGTTCGCCACCGTGTTCGACGTCTGTCCCGATTCCTTGGCCCTGACGGATCGAAACACCGGACGCTATCTGGATGTCAACCGGGCGTTCGAAGAAGCCTTGGGATACCGCCGGGCGGAAGTGCTGGGCCTGACCTCGGTCGAATTGGGCATCTGGGAAACGGTCGAACATCGCCAGGAAATGCTGGGGCAGATGGCGGCTCAGGGCTATCTGCGCAATTTCGAGACCCGTTTCCGCAAGAAGGACGGCACCGTCTTCACTGCGTTGATTTCGGTGGAGGCGGCGGTGTTGGACGGGCGCGATTGCCTGATCATGTCGGGACACGACATCACGGAGCGCAAGACGGAAGAAACCTTGCTGCGCCGCACCGCCGAGGAATTGCATCGATCCAATGCCGAATTGGAACGCTTTGCCTATGTGGCCGCCCATGACCTTCAGGAACCGTGCCGAACCATTTGCAGTTTCGCTCAGTTGCTCGAACGCCGTTACGGCGTCGTCCTGGGGGACGAGGGCCGCGAATACCTGAGCTATCTGACGGACGGTGCCCATCGTATGCGCGAACTGGTCCAGGGGCTTTTGGGCTATTCGCGGGTGGACCGCAATTCCATCCGCTTCGAACCCGTCAACCTGTCCGAACTGGTGCAGTCGGCGTTGTCCGACCTGTCCACCGCCATCAGCCAAAGCGACGCCGACATCCAGCTTGGCGGCTTGCCGACGGTACGCGGCGACGCGGTGCAACTGCGTCAGGTGTTCGCCAATCTGATCGGCAACGCCATCAAGTTCCAGCCGCCGGGGCAGCGTCCGGTGGTGACGGTGGCCGCCCATCGCGGCGAGGATTGCTGGCTGGTCACCGTGTGCGACAACGGTATCGGCATCGCGCCCGAATACGCTGACGAGGTGTTCGGCATGTTCCGGCGCCTGCATGGCGGCGGCGCCTATCCGGGCACCGGCATCGGGCTGGCCCTGGTGAAACGGGTGGTCGAGGCCCATGGCGGGCGCATCTGGGTGGAATCCACCCTAGGTCAGGGCAGCACGTTCTGCTTTACCCTGCCGGCGTGAGCTCAGCCCTGTTGTTCGGTCCAGTCGGCCAGCCGGTTGAGCGCGTTGGACAACAGACGGTGGTCGCCGTCGTCGATCACCGGTCCCAGGACGCAGGCCACTTCGTCGCTGACCGCGCCGATGGCCAACAGCGCGCCCAACGTGTCGCTTTCCGCCATGCGTTCGGCCGCCGCCCGGTAGACCCGGCGCCGCGTGCCGCGCAGTTCTTGTTCCACCAGTTCCATCAGCGCTTCGTCCGCCGGTCTCTTACGGTGGACGTGAAAGGCCAAGGACCGCAAAATTCGGACCTTGTCCTCGGTGTCCAGGGAATCGCCTTTGGCCATTTCGGCCTCCTTTGCTGAGGGGCGGAACCATCGCTCCTTGCCGGGGGTCAAGTCAATCGACGGCGGAACATGGCCGTGCTATGCAAACCGCATGCACGATCTCACACCCCACGCCCTGGTCCTGCCGTTCGAGCGGGGCCTGCTCGACTTCCCCGACCGCGCCTTCCTGATGCGGGCCCAACCGTCCGACGCCTTCGGCGCCGATTGGCGCCAGGTTCTGACCTGCGAACAAAGCTTCCGTCCCGCCTTCGACGCCTTGGCGGCGGCTGGGTTCAACGCCGTCCCCAGGCTTGAGGGAACCTTTCCCGCCGGTCTGTTGCTGCTGACCAAGCACAAGGCGGAAAATCGCGCCAACCTGGCCCGTGCCTGGGGCTTGCTGGAGCCGGGTGGCGTCTTGGTGGCATGTGGCGCCAACGCCATCGGCGCCGCCAGCTTCGAGCGCGAGGTGGGAAAGGAGATGGGGCTGGCCGGCACCCTTTCCAAGCATCAGGCCCGCACTTTCTGGCTTTCGCGCACCGGCGGGGAGCCGCCGCCGGTCTTGGCGCAATGGCTGGCCGCCGCCCGGCCGCGCCCGGTGGGCGACAGCGGGCTTTTGGCCCGCGCCGGCTGCTTCAGCCCCGATCACGTGGACACCGGTTCCAAGGTGCTGGTGGAGTGTCTGCCCGAGAACGTCGCCGGGCGCGTGGCCGATTTGGGGGCCGGCTGGGGCTATCTGGGGGCGGAAATCCTGGGTCGTTTCGCCGCCGTCAGCGAATTGGACAATTATGAGGCCGAGGCGTTGGCGCTTGATGACGCGCGGAGCAACCTTGACCGGCTGCCCCATGGCGCGCACCGGAACTATCATTGGCTGGACGTGGCCGGCGGCATGCCGGAAGTCCAACCCTATGACTGGATCGTCAGCAACCCGCCGTTCCACGAGGGCGCCAAGGCCGACCCGGCCATCGGCCGCGCCTTCATCGCGGCGGCGTGGAAGGCCATCCGGCGCCGCGGCAAGTTCGTGATGGTGGCCAACCAGCACCTGCCTTACGAAGCGGAACTGCGCAAACGCTTCCGTGACGTCCAGCTTTTGACCGTGCGCGAGGGGTTCAAGGTGTACCTCGCCAGCAACCGGCACGACGTGGTGCGATGAGACTGATCCGACTGATCGCCAATCTCGGTTACGGCAGCCAGCGAGAGGTGAAGGCGATGCTGCGCGCCGGCCGCCTGACTTTGGCCGATGGCACGGAACTGGCCGAGAGCTCGCGGGTCGAGCACGCCGACATCCGTCTGGATGGCGAGGTGTTGGACCCGCCCCAGGGCATGGTGCTGATGCTCAACAAGCCGCAGGGCTATACCTGTTCGACCTCGGACCCTGGCCGTATCGTCTACGAGTTGCTGCCGCCGCGTTTCATGCGCCGCAATCCGGTCGTCGCCCCGGTCGGGCGGCTGGACCGCGACACCACCGGCTTGTTGCTGCTGACCGACGACGGGGACTTGCTGCACCGTCTGACCTCGCCCAAGCACCATGTGCCCAAGACCTATGACGTCACCCTGGCCCGGCCGTTGACGGGGGACGAGGGGGAATTGTTCGCCAGCGGCACGTTGCTTCTGCGCTCGGAAACCACGCCCTTGCTGCCGGCGATGCTGAAGGCGACCGGCGATTGTTCGGCCCGTCTGACCATCACCGAAGGCCGTTACCATCAGGTCAAGCGCATGTTCGCCGCCACCGGCAACCACGTGGAAAGCCTGCACCGCTCGGCGATTGGCGGTTTGGGCCTGGGCGACCTGCCCGAGGGACAATGGCGTTTCCTGACGGCGGACGAGGTGGCGGGGCTTTAACCCGCCAGCAGATGTCCGGCGGTGCGCACGGCGATGCCGATCGCGGCACCCAGGCAGGCGGGTTTCCAGACGGCGGCGACGCGGCGGCCGGCGCTCATCAACACGGCGACGCCGGGCACGTCCAGCGGATGGATCAGAAAGCCGGCGCTGGCGTTCAAAAGTCCGGCCGGCATGGTTCCCGCCCGCACCTGTTCGTCGACCACGCCCAGCATGGCGGTGCCGCCGGCCAGATATTTGGTGAAGGTGGGAAGGATCACCGCCGGGTCGATGCCGACCAGGGTCAGGGCAGGGGCCAGCAGCGTGGTCAAGGAATCGATGGCGCCCAGTTTCCTGAGCGCGGTCACCGCGACCAGCGACAGCACCAGCATGGGAATGGCGCCGATGGCGATCTTGAACGCCTCGGCCCCGGCACGGTTGATGACGTCCAGCACGCCCTTGGCGTCCTCGGCCACCGGGTGGCGCAAGGTTTCGTCCATGACATGCTCGTCCTCGGACAGGTGCCGGCCGAAAACGTAGGTGGTGGCCGCCGCCGCCGCCAGGCCGCCCACCAGCGACCATGCCAGGGTCGGCCACACCGAAAGGCCCAATGCCGCCAACGGGAAGGTGGCGTTGGCCTGGGCCATGGCCAGCACCATGGCGAAGGCGGCGGCCAGATGGCGATCAGAGGCGCCGCGCCCTTCCATCATGGACAAGGTCGCGAGCGGCGCGGCGAAGCTGACGAAGTTGATCTGAAGGGCGGCGAACACGCCCAGCCCGGTCAGGCCGAACGGCCTGAGCGACGGCGCCAGGCGCGCCACCAGCCAATCCATGACGCCGCGCGCTTCCAGCAGCCGCATGATGGACAGCATCACCACCATGATCGGCAACAGCACGAACAGCGACAGTTCCACCGCCGCGCGTCCCGCCGGCAGGATGACCGAAATCAGCGCTTCCATCAGTTCTCGCGGCGTTCGCCCTGGCGGCGCAGGGGGTGGACCAGCCAGTTGCGCAGATCGAGCGGGCTCATCTTGCGGCGACGGTCGGGGGGAGGGGCGCCGGCCAGCGTCGATGCCTTGACCTGAACCTGTCCGTCCTTGCTGGGTTCAAGCGTCAGCTTGCGTTCGTGATAGGCCTCGAGCGCTGAGTGATAGCCGACCGTGATGACCGTGGCGGCTGGGAATTCCTCGCGCACCAACTGCATCATCTCGTGCTCGCCGTCGGGGTGTAGTCCGTCCGTGGCTTCCTGGATGAAGATCCAGTTGGGACGGTGCAGCAATAGCCGGGCGAAGCCCAGGCGCTGTTGTTCGCCCAAGGTCAACACGTTTTCCCAGGTATTGGTTTCCTCAAGCCGTTCGGACATGTGTCCCAACCCGACCCGCGACAGGGTCGCCATCAGGAAATCGTTGTCGAAACTGTCGGGTCCGGCCGGATAGGCCAGCACGCTGCGCAGCCGGGCAATGGGCAGATAGGGACGCTGCGGCATGAAGAAGATGCCGGTGTCGTTGGGTTTGAACACCTGGCCCGATCCCCACGGCCACAGCCCCGCCACCACCTTGAACAGCTTGATGGCGGCACCGGGGTCGCCCGAGATCAGAACCCGCTCGCCGGCCTCGATGGTCTCCGTGAAGTTGTTGACGACCGGGGTTCCATCGACGCGGGCGACGCAAAGGTCGTCGAACACCAGGGCCGGCCGGTCGCCGGTCTCCACCTGGATGGTGTTGGCGCTGTCGGTTCGCGCCTGCTCCTGTTTCAGGGCCTGAAGGGCGTTGTGCAACGACAGCACGCGCTCGACGCTGGCTTTCCATTCCGCCGCCTTGGACAGGTTGTCCACCGGCCACGACAGGGCGCTGGTCATCTGTTGGAAAGCTTGGGCGATCTGCATCAGTTCACCCAGGGAGATGACGCCGGCGATGTAGCGCGGAGCGGCGATCAGGAAGGGAAAGCCGCTGGCCAGCACGCTGTAGCCCGACGAGAACACGAATACCTTGGCCAAAGCCGTGGTCTGAAGGTTGAAGCCCTTGCGCACCGCCACGAACAGGTCGGACAGTCGGCGACGTTCGTCGGGTTCGCCGTGCAGCAGGGCGATGGCTTCGGAATTTTCACGCACGCGGACCAGGCCAAAGCGGAAATTGGCCTCGACCGTCTGGCGCATGTTGACCGTCCGCACCAGCGGCCGGCCGATCAGCACGGCCGCCGTGGTGCCGGCGGTGGCGTACAATATGGACACGAACACCATGTGTCCGGGCACGGCGATGGCGGTGTCGAACAGCGTGACCGTGACCACCCCCGACAACGACCACAAAATCTGGGTGAAGCTGACCAGAAGCAACAGGCAATAGAACAGCGAATGCGCAAGGTCGATGGCGCTTTCGCAGGTGTTGCGGATGTCCTCGGAAATGCGGCCGTCGGGATTGTCGTGGTCGCCTGGCATGTGGTTGACCAGATAGTGCCGCCCTTCGGCCATCCAATTGTCCAGCACTTGCCGGCTCAGCCAGCGCCGCCAGCCGATCTGGAGGTTGCGCTTGACGATCAGGTGCGTCGAGGTGATGACCATGGCGATGCCCAGGATGCCCAGCAACGCCACCACCTGGACCAGGAAGCGTTCCATGGAACGTTGTTCCAAGGCGTTGAACAGCTTGGCGCTCCACAGGTTGACCATGATCGGCACGATCACCTGGGCGATGGTCAGCAGGATGAACAGCGCGGTCATGCCGCGCACCGCCCATTTCTCGTCGGACGACCAATAAGGGCCGGCAAGGTCAAGGAACTGACGGAAAAAACCCTTGGCGCGTGCGGGTGGGGGTTCTCCGGCCGATGATCGCGCCGCTCCCTCCGCCGTCATTCCATCTCCCCCAAAAGGCCTAGTCATCCGTATTCACCACAATAAACCATGGCCCGCGTGGAAACACCAGCGGGGGAACGGTGGGACGGGCTGCGCTTGACCAAGGTGGTCGGACCAATCCATGCTCGACGTCCTCTGGAAAGGTGCCCCATGCAAGTTGTTTTCGACGTCGTCCTGCCTGTTTTCGCCATCGTCGCCGCCGGTTACGGCGGTGGCCGGTCGGTTCTGGGGCAAACGGCGTCCACGGCGTTGTCGGCTTTCGTCTATTGGTTCGCCCTGCCGGCGGTTCTGTTTCTCAGCATGGCCCGCCAGCCCTTGGAACAGATCTTCAACGGTTCGTTCCTCGGCGCTTTCCTGGGCTCCATGCTGGTGGTGTATTTCGGCGGCGGCTTGTTGGGGCGGCTGGTCGGTCGCCGCACCTGGGCCGAGCATTCGCTGCAAGGGCTGAACGCGGCGTTCTCCAACACCGGCTACATGGGCATTCCGTTGTTCGTCGCCGCCTACGGCGCCGACCACCTGTTGCCGGCGCTGATCGCCACGGTGGTCATGAGCGTGGTCATGGTGGGGTTGGCGGTGATCTGGATCGAACTGGCGCAATCGGCCGGCAACGGCATCGTCCACGCGCTGCGCGATGTCGGCCGCGCCCTGGTGCGCAATCCGCTGATCGTGTCCTCGGTGGCGGGGTTGGCCTGGAACCTGGGCGGATGGCCGCTGCCGACGCCGGCCGTCAACTTCTGTCAGTTGGTGGGGGCGGCGGCGGGACCGTGCGCGTTGTTCGCCATCGGCGTCTTCCTGGCGGGACGCCCTTTGAGCTTGGCATGGCGCAAGGTGGGGTGGATGGTGCCGCTGAAGCTGGTGGTCCAGCCACTGCTGGCCTGGGTGCTGATCAAGACGGCGTTTCCGCTCGATCCCTTTTGGACCGGGGCGACGTTGTTGCTGGCGGCGTTGCCGACCGGGGCGCTGACCTTCGTGGTTGCCAGCCAGTATCAGACCTATGTCGAGGAGACCAGTCAGGTGATCTTGCTGTCGACGATCGCCTCGGTGCCGGTTCTGTCGCTGATCCTGGTGCTTTACGTCGGCTGAGGACAAGACGTGGACGACCTTAGCTCCCTCTTTGGCAATATTGCAGCTTGCTCCCCAACCCGCCTTGCTGCAATTCGATGCGGTCGCTGCCGGCAATCCAGGTGGTGGTGGTCCAGTGCAACCCCGGCAATTGCTTTTCCTCTTCACCCGCCGGCTTGCCATAAGCCGTGGTCAAGCTGGCCTTGAGGTCGCCCGGCAAGGTGTTGCCGGCCTTGGGCAGCAAATCGACGCAGACCAGCTTGGCGGAATCGATGTCGAACAGAAGGTATGCCACCAGTTCGGCGCCCTGGACGTGGTGGTCGGCCACAAGCTGGGGGACGCGGATGGGAACGAAGCCCTTGCGATAGGTCCGGCGCTTTTTTTCGTCGCTGGTCGCCGACAGGGCCTTGCCCTGGGAAGCGGACATGGCCTGGACCGGGGTCATGCCCCACCGCGTCCATTCCCAATCGGCATGGGCCGGTTCAAGGCTCATTAACAATAATGTCAATGTCGCAGCAAGGACCCGGACCATGTCATCCTCCGATGTTTGTCCTTCCCCGTTTAATAAATGTGGCCTGTGGCTGTCGTGGTCAACGTATCAGATGGGTTCTATTCTTGGGTATCGTGTACTGGTGCGGACATCGTCTGAAGGGATAGGCCTGGATTAGGGTGACAACCTTATTTTATCGCCATCTCTGGGTGAATTTCACAAAAGAAAACGCCCGCCATGGTCTCCCATGGCGGGCGTTTCGATCGGAAGCGTCGGGCTTAGTTGCCCTTGTTCTTACCGGCGATGATCTCGTCGGCGACCTGACGCGGAACCGGTTCGTAATGCGAGAACTCCATCGAGTACGAGGCGCGACCCGAGGTCATGCCACGCAGCTGGCCGATGTAGCCGAACATTTCGTTCAGCGGCACGAAGGCCTCGACGGCGATGTTGGTGCCGCGCTCCAGCTGACCCTGGATCATGCCGCGACGACGGTTCACGTCGCCGATGACGTCGCCCAGGTAATCCTCGGGGGTCACCACTTCGACCTTCATCACCGGCTCCAGCAGGATCGGGCTGGCCTTGCGGATGGCTTCGCGGAAGCAGGCCTTGGCGGCGATTTCGAAGGTCAGGGCGTTCGAGTCCACGTCGTGGAACTTGCCGTCGACCAGACGGGCGCGGAAGTCCACGGTCGGGTAACCGGCCAGGACGCCGTCTTCCTTCTGCATCTGAAGGCCCTTGTCCACGGACGGGATGTATTCCTTCGGCACCGAACCGCCGACGGTCTCGTCCTTGAACTGGTAACCCTCGCCGCGCTCCAGCGGCTCGAACACGATCTTCACCTCGGCGAACTGACCGGAACCGCCGGTCTGCTTCTTGTGGGTGTAGGTGTGTTCCACCGACTGGGTGAAAGCTTCACGGTAAGCCACCTGCGGCTTGCCCATGTTGCCTTCCACGTTGAACTCGGTGCGCATGCGGTCGAGCGTCACTTCCAGGTGCAGTTCGCCCATGCCGCGCAGGATGGTCTGACCGGTTTCGCGGTCGGTCTCCAGACGCAAGCTGGGGTCGGCGCGGACCATCTTGCCCAGCGCGGCGCCGAACTTCTCCTGGTCGGCCTTGGCCTTCGGCTCCACCGACACCGAGATCACCGGCTCGGGGAACTTCATGCGCTCAAGCACCACCGGAGCGGAGGCGTCGCACAGGGTGTCGCCGGTCTCGGTCTCGGCCAGCGAAACCAGGGCGATGATGTCGCCGGCGCGGGCTTCTTCGATGGCGTTCGGCTGCTGGGCGAACATTTCCACCATGCGGCCGATCTTCTCGCGCTTGCCGCGGGTCGAGTTCATCACCGACATGCCCTTGGTCAGCACGCCCGAATAGACGCGGCAGAAGGTCAGGGCGCCGTAGGCGTCGTTGATGACCTTGAAGGCCAGGGCCGAGAAGGGCTCGTCGTCGGACGACTTGCGCTCGCCGACCGGGTTGCCGTCGGCGTCCACGGTCTTGATGGATTCTACGTCGGTCGGGGCCGGCAGGTACCAGATAACCGCGTCGAGAACCTGCTGCACGCCCTTGTTCTTGTAGGACGAACCGGCCAGGACGGGGTTGAAGGCGCCGTTCAGGGTGCCGCGGCGGATGCACTCGCGCAGGACGTCGGCCGAGGGTTCCTCGCCGGATTCCAGATAGGCTTCCATGGCCGCTTCGTCCTGCTCCAGGCAGGTGTCGACCAGTTCGGCACGGTAGTCGGCGATGGCGTTCAGGATTTCCTTGTCTTCCGACACGGAGATCTTGCAGCGCTCGATGATGGCGGCGCCGTCAGCGTCGACGATGTCCCACTGGGCGTCCTTGTCGTCGGATTCCCAGATGTAGCCCTTCATCTCGACCAGATCGACCATGCCGCGGAAGTTGTCCTCGGAGCCGATCGGCAGGAAGATCGGCAGCGGACGGGCGCCCAGGCGGTTGCGGATCATGTCGACGCAGCGGCGGAAGTTGGCGCCCGCGCGGTCCATCTTGTTCACGTAGCAGATACGCGGGACGTTGTAATTGTCGGCCAGACGCCAGTTGGTTTCCGACTGCGGCTCGACACCGGCGACGCCGTCGAACACCACCACGGCACCGTCCAGCACGCGAAGCGAACGGTTCACCTCGATGGTGAAGTCCACGTGGCCGGGGGTGTCGATCACGTTGATCTTCTTGCCCTTCCAGAACGCGGACACGGCGGCCGACTGAATGGTGATGCCGCGCTTCTGCTCCTGTTCCATGTAGTCGGTCGTGGTCGACGACTTCAGGTCCTTGGTGTCGTGAACGTCGACGATGGTGTGCTTGCGACCGGTGTAATACAGGATGCGCTCGGTCGTCGTGGTCTTGCCGGCGTCGACGTGCGCGATGATGCCGATGTTGCGGATGTCGGAAAGAGGAGTCTGGCGAGCCATGTGGTTTCGGTCCGTTGTGTGAAAGGGGCAAAGCCCGTGGCGGGGCAAACCATCCCCACCCAGGCCGTAACTCCGAACTGGTTTGGGGGGCGTTTTATATGAGATTGCGGGCAAAAGCCACTGCTTAACCGCATGGGGTGTGATTCGGCTGTGGAAAGCTTGCTCAAGACAAGGCGACGCCTTGCTTTCAGGAGGTGAAGGAACTGCGAGGAATGAGGGGGCGGGTTACAGCGCGGTGCCCAGGTTGACGATTTTGCTGCCGTGGCCGGCCTCGGCCACCGCCTGGGCCAAACCCAGTTGCGCCGAGCCCCACACCTTGTGCTGGGCGGCCAGCACCGGGATTTGCAGGCTTTCGCCGGCCAGCGACCGGCGGCAGGTTTCGGCGTTGGACGAATTCATCGCCCGGCATGGCAGCGGCCGGGCCTCGTGCACCAGACAGCGTCCCTGGTCGTCGAGCAAGGCGCACCGCAGCTTGGCCCGCCACCATCCCGCCTGATCCAGTTTCTTGCCGCGCGCCGCCACCTTCTTGATGCGGGCACGGGTCTGTCCGCGCAACGGTTCCGGCAAGGCGGCCACCGCCGCACGCACCAGTTCCAGTTCGGCGGCGGTGACGCCGACCATCTGATGGCAGCAATGGAAGCAGCCGGCACCGCATTGGATGGCGGCGATCTGTTGGTCCAGTCCGACCGTCGCCACCACCCGCGTCCAAAAGGAATCGGCGGTGGCGATTGCCGCGTGGGCCGCCGCCGTTAATCCTTCGCCACGCTCCAGGACAGCCTTGGCCGCCGCTCGGGCTTCGGCCTGGATGTCGGAATAGCGTGGCGCGGCCGGTTGGGCGGTCATTCGCTCGGCGCTTCCGCCGGGTCCAGCGGCACCAGCCGCAGCCGGCGGCCGTCGGTACAGAAACCCAGTCCCAGGCGGCCATGCTTGAGCGCCAGCGCGTCCTCGCCGAACAACTCGCGGCGCCAGCCGTGCAGGGCGGGAACGTCGGCATCGTCGGTGGCGGCGATGGCCTCGACGTCGGCGGTGTTGGCCACCAGCTTCTGGGCGACGCCATGTTCATCGCACTTCATCTTGAGCAGCACCTTCAACAGGTCCACCACCGGACCCAGGCCGCGCGGCAGTTCCACCCGCTCGGGCGGCTTGGGGATCTGGTCCTCGGGCAGGGACAGGCCGCGCTTCACCGCCTCCAGGATGGCGATGCCCATCTTGCCCTCGACCAGTCCCTTGCCCAGGCCGCGGGTGCGGCCCAGTTCGGCGACGTCGGCGGGGTGGTGGGCGGCGATTTCCATCAGCGTCTCGTCGCGCAGCATGCGCTGGCGGGGAATGTCGCGTTCCTGCGCCTCGCGCTCGCGCCACGCCGCCAGTTCCTTGAGCACCGCCAGGAACTTGGGGCTGGACGAACGGGGCTTGAGCCGGCGCCAGGCATCCTCGGGATTGGTGCGGTAGGTACCGGGAGCGGCCAGTTCGGCCATCTCCTCGCCCAGCCATTCCAGGCGGCCGTTTCGTTCCAGCTTGCGGGCCAGCTTGTCGTAGACCACGCGCAAATGGGTGACGTCGGCCA
The DNA here is from genome assembly GCF_011022235.1 of Magnetospirillum aberrantis SpK. Taxonomy (GTDB): domain Bacteria; phylum Pseudomonadota; class Alphaproteobacteria; order Rhodospirillales; family Magnetospirillaceae; genus Magnetospirillum; species Magnetospirillum aberrantis. The sequence goes on from NZ_JAAIYP010000037.1 coordinate 158,807, forward strand.
GGGCGTATTGAATCTGCTTCTCGGTCAGCGGCCTGAGCGACCAGTCGGTGAAGCGCATTGATTTGTCGATCCGCGCCTTGGCCAACTGGCTGGCCAGGGTTTCATAGCCGACCGAATCGCCGAACCCGCACACCATGGCGGCGACCTGGGTGTCGAACAGCGGCGTCGGCACGGCGCCCGACAGGTGCAGGAAGATTTCCACGTCCTGGCGGGCGGCGTGGAACACCTTGAGTACAGACGTGTCGGCCATCAGCGCGAACAGCGGCGCCAGATCCATGCCCGGCGCCAGCGGGTCGATGGCGCGGGCCTCGTCCGGGCCGGCAAGTTGCACCAGACACAGTTGCGGGAAGTAGGTCTTCTCCCGCATGAACTCGGTGTCGACGGTGACGTAAGGGGCGGAGGACAGCCGCGCGCAGAACGCGGCCAGTTCCTGGGTATCGGCGATCATCGGCATGGGCAAGAGTGATACACCCAAGCCCGGTGCCGGGCAAGGGGCGGGGGAACGTGGCTCCCCCGCAATTTTCGATGCCGATCACTCCTTGGGGGCGTTGCACAGCGGCGCGTTGGCAAGGCGGGCGAACACGGCCTTGAATTCGGCCTCGGACGCCCACATCACCACCTGTTTCGGCGGAATCAGGGGATTGTCGGTGGTGAAGGTGGTGCCGCAGCAATTGGCGACCGCCGTGTCCACCACCTTGACGTCAAGGCGCATGGTTTCGACCTTCACGTCCTTCAACAGGCCGACGCCGTAGGTGGTGGCCAGCGGGTCGAACACCGGCACCGGGTCGGGTTCGGCCGAGGTGCCGCACTTTTCCTCGATCACCGCCTTGAGGAAGCTGGCGACCGGGTCGGTGGCCTTGATCAGGTCGGCGTATTCCGGGGTCAGGATGACGTTGTTGCAGGCGTTGAGCGGCACCAGTTCCAGCGGCAGGGTCGGCACCGTCCAGCGGAAGGCGGTCTGGGCCGCCAGCGGGTCCAGGAAGATGTTCCATTCGGCGCTGGTGTTGGTGGCGTAGATCGGTCCCTGGTTCCATTGCGGCTTGGCGTTGTTCAGGTCGGCGACGTTGCCGGGATACTTGCCGTCCACCTCGATGGCGCCGCCCATGATGGAAATCTTGCCGATGCGCGCCAGTTGCGCCGGGCTGGCCCAGGTCAGCAGGCAGGCGATGTTGGTCAGGCCGCCGATCGAGATGATGGTCACCGGTTCGCGCGCCGCGTCCAGCACGTCCATCATCAATCGCACCGCACTGCGCGGATCAAGGGGCGTGCAGGGCGGCGGCAACGTGGGGGCCAACCCCATGACGTCGTTCATGTTGGCGCGGAACGAGCGGGGGAAGGTGTGGTCGTAGCTGCTGGGGGTGGCGGCGCCGGCGCAGACCGGGGCCGGGTTGTCGGCCAGGGCCAACAGGCCGCGGGCGATGGAAACGCCGTCTTCCAGGTTGGTCTCGCCGCAGCCGGTGACGGTGATGCCGGCGATTTCGACGTCCTTGTCCTTCATCATCAACAAGATGGACATGACGTCGTCCCAGCCCATGTCGGTGTCGATGATGATCTGTTGTATACACTTGCCCATTGGTGTTCTCCGCGTTGTTTGCGCGCCAAGGTGGCATGCAATCGGAGGCTATGGACAAAGCGGGGTCTTCACAATTTAAAATTTCGGTTACGCACGGATTACGTTCTTGGTGGCGGTTCGCGATTGCCAGCCTTGACGAATTCGTGCCCGTATGCCTTTTTCCCCGTTTCGAATGTTCTCGCCCGCGGGGGCGAATCCGTCAGCGGAGACATTGTTTCATGCACGCCTACCGTACCCACACCTGCGGCCAGCTTCGGATCGAGGATGCCGGCAAGACCGTGCGTCTCTCCGGCTGGGTCCATCGCAAGCGCGACCACGGCAATCTGCTGTTCGTCGATCTGCGCGATCATTACGGTTTGACCCAGTGCGTGCTCGACATCTCCAGCGCGGTGTTCGCCACGCTGGAAAAGGCCCGGCCGGAAAGCGTCATCACCGTCACCGGCAAGGTGGTGGCCCGGACCAACGACACGGTCAACCCCAAGCTGCCGACCGGCGCCATCGAGCTTCAGGTGGCCGAGGTGGAAATCCAGTCCATCGCCGACGTGCTGCCGATCCAGGTGGCCGGCGACCAGGAATACCCCGAGGATATGCGCCTCAAGTACCGTTTCCTCGACCTGCGCCGCGAGGACGTGCACGCCAACATGATGCTGCGCTCGCGCGTTATCGCGTATCTGCGCAATGCCATGATCAACCAGGGCTTCACCGAGTTCCAGACGCCGATCCTGACCGCGTCGTCGCCCGAAGGTGCCCGCGATTACCTGGTGCCGGCCCGTCTGCACCCCGGTAAGTTCTATGCCCTGCCGCAGGCGCCGCAGCAGTTCAAGCAATTGCTGATGGTGGCCGGTTTCGACAAGTACTTCCAGATCGCGCCGTGCTTCCGTGACGAGGCGGGGCGCGCCGACCGTTCGCCCGGCGAGTTCTACCAGCTCGATTTCGAGATGAGCTACGTCACCCAGGACGACGTGTTCGCCGCCATCGAACCGGTGCTTGAGGGTGTGTTCAAGGAATTCGGCGGCGGCCGCAAGGTCACCCCGGCGCCGTTCCCGCGCATTCCCTATGCCGAGTCCATGCTGAAATACGGTTCGGACAAGCCCGACCTGCGTAATCCCATCGTCATCGCCGACGTGACCGAGCCGTTCCGTGGTTCCGGCTTCGGCCTGTTCGCCAAGCTGGTGGACAAGGGCTCGGTCGTGCGTGCCATCCCGGCCCCCGGCGCCGCCAACCAGCCGCGCTCGTGGTTCGACAAGCTGAACGAGTGGGCGCGCGAGAACGGTGCCGGCGGTCTTGGCTACATCCAGTTCGCCGCCGATGGTGCCAAGGGTCCCATCGCCAAGAACCTGGAGCCCGAGCGCATCGCCGCGATCAAGGCTGCCGCCAACCTGAACGACGGCGACGCGGTGTTCTTCGCCTGCGACAAGGAACTGCCGGCCGCCAAGTTCGCCGGTCTGGTCCGCACCAAGGTCGGCAACGATCTGGATCTGTTGGAAAAGGATGTCTTCAAGTTCTGCTGGACCGTGGATTTCCCCATGTACGAGTTGAACGAGGAAACCGGCCTGATCGACTTCAGCCACAACCCGTTCTCCATGCCCCAGGGCGGCATGGAGGCGCTGGAGACCCAGGACCCGCTGACCATCAACGCCTATCAGTACGACATCGTCTGCAACGGCGTGGAACTGTCGTCGGGGGCTATTCGTAACCACCGCGCCGACATCATGATCAAGGCCTTCGGCATCGCCGGCTACGGCCCGGAAGTGGTCGAGGAAAAGTTCGGCGGCATGTTGAACGCCTTCCGCTACGGCGCGCCTCCGCACGGCGGTTCGGCGCCGGGCGTGGATCGCATCGTCATGTTGCTGGCCGACCAGCCGAATATCCGCGAGGTCATCTTGTTCCCCATGAACCAGCAGGCCCAGGACCTGTTGATGGGGGCGCCGGCCGAGGTGGATGCCAGCCGCTGGAAGGAACTGCACATCAAGCCCGACCTGCCGAAGCCGAAAAAGGAAGAGGCCAAGAAGGAAGGCTGAGGACGTTTTGAGTCCGTATGCGAAAAGGGGGCCTTTCGGCCCTCTTTTTCATGGTCGCTGACAAAAAACTGAAAACCGGTCATGCTGTTTGTCGTGGATGGCGTGATCGGCCCTGTCCATCGGTTTGGGGCTCTTGCGCACCTTGATCCGCCGTCCCATCTGCCCAATGCAATCGCCGCGCGCGACTTGGGGGAGGTATGGCAATGGCACAACCTGTTCCGCGTGACCTTGGCTGGCGGCTGGCTCCGGCCTGGAGCCGTCCGGCCCGTTTCTGGATGGGCTGGCCCGATTTCCGCGACGATCAGATGGCGCGCGAGGATTGTCTGGGGCTGGCCGAGTTGCTGGCCGATTACGCGCCGGTTTCGCTGATCTGTTCCAGCCGCGATGCCGCCGGTCTGGCCTTGCGCACCTCGTCCAACGTCGCCGCGCTGGCCTCAAGCCACGGCGGCTGGCTGATGCGGGCCGAGGCGCCGTTGTGGCTGGTCGACGGCGACGGCCGTCTGGTGGCCGGGGTGGCCTTTTCGGCGGTGGGGCGCGAGTTGGTGGAACGGGCCGGGGTGCCGGTGCTGGAGCCGCCGGTCGGCTTGCCGCCGGGAATCGAAGGTGACGGCGAAGGGACCGTGCTGGCCAGTGTACCGCCGGAACGGCGGACCTTGGCCGAAACCGTCCTGCGCGATTGGCTGGGGGTGGAGCGCGTCCTGTGGCTGGAAGGCGGCGATGCGGCCGGTTCCACCCGCTTCCTGGCGCCCGCTTTGGTGCTGCTGCCGCCGCATCCCGATCTTCATCGCCTGCTCGAAGCGGCGCGCGACGCCCGTGGCCGCCGTCTGCAACTGGTGGAAATGCCCGCTTCCAAACGCGAAGGGCGTTGTTATGCCGATTGTCTGGTGGCGGGTGACACCGTGGTCGTTCCCGATTACGAGGATGGCCGCTGTGGCGAGGCGCTGGCCCGTGTCAGTGCCGCCACCTGGGGGCGGCGGATATCGGCTTTTCCCGCGGCGTGGCTGGCCCCGGCTGGCGCTGGGCTGGGCGGTGTGGTGGCGACGCAGCCAAGCTGAAAGAGCTCAGGTGGCCGGTTCGGCCTGACGACGCAACACCGCCAAAGCGCGTTCGGCGACTGTAAACGTCGGGTCGCGATGGCGGCGCATGAAATCCAGCCGCTGTTCCCATTCCGCCAACAGATCGCGCGGGCGGTTGGGATCGGCCTTTTGACCGGTCAGCGCCCCGATGGTGTTGTCGTAATCGGGATGCAGTTCGCTGGGGAAGCCGACCGTCTGGTACTCGTGCCACTTCAGGCTGCCCTCGACGTACAATTCGTGGACGATCTCGGCGAAACGGCGGGGCGAGACGTGGCGCAAATCGTGACGCGGCCGGCGCGGCGGCGGCAGGGCGATGACCGCCGGCGGTGCCGGCTTGGTGATGACTGCTGGCGGTGCCGGTTTGGCGGCGGGCGGCAAAACGGGGGTGACCGGCACCGGCAACTGGGCGCCGATGTCGGCCGTCGGTTCCCTCCGCACCGTCGATGGGACGGGGATTGGGATCATGTAACGGGCGATGGTGGCCAGGAAACCCATGCCGTCGGTGCGTCCTATCGCCGCGACGGCACGACGGCGGCGACGGTGTCGCCCAACAGGTCGGCCAGTTCCGGTGCGTTAGAAAGTGAACACAATTGTTCGAAGTTCAACGAGCCTTCGGCGAACAATTCCCCCACCAGCGACGCCATCTGGTGGCGGGTGGGATGAGCGGGAGCGCGTGGAGGGCTGACCGAAAGCGGCGGAAAGCCGGTCGCGGCGGTGGGCAAGGCGGTTTGGGGGGCGGTGTCGGCGGACGGCGAGCTGTCTCGCCAGTCGGGAGCGAAGTCGAAAGTCACGCTGTCCCTCCTGTCGTCGTTGAATGTCCCCCAGCACTGGAAACCAAGCATGGGCCGTGCCATGTACAAGACCATGACTTCAAACGATTCTATGGTTGGCCCGCTCGGCAATTCCTGCCCGACTCGGCAAAAAATGCCGGCCGCTGGGCAGAAACGGCACGGCGGGCATGCGTATTCCTCCCGAGGTCGGATGTGGGAAGGGCTGGTGGCGCGGAACATGCAATGTATAATGCCACCAAGTTTTGTTCTGGAGGCCGTTTGATGCTTCGCTCGGTTTGGGCCGCGACCTTGGTCGCGGGATGTGTCGGCGCGGGGGCCGCGAATGCAGGCCCGATGGATATGGCGCCGCACCGGGCGGTTTACGCCATGGGGCTGTCGTCGATCAAACCCGGAGCCGGCATCGCCGCCGCCACCGGCACCATGAGCTATGAATTCGACGATTCCTGCGATGGCTGGGTGGTGGAGAACCGCATCGCCATCAACTATGCCTACACCGAAGGCGGGCAGGTGCTGTCGACCACCGATTTCATCACCTGGGAATCCAAGGACGGTCTGCATTACAAGTTCCGCATGCGCAACACCCGCGACGGTCAGGTGACCGAGGACGTCGAGGGATCGGCCGAACTGAAGGGCAAGGGACAGGGCGGGGTGGCGCGCTTTACCCGGCCCGAACCGCTGACCGTGCCGTTGCCCAAGGGAACCATGTTCCCGACGGAACATACCTTTCGGTTGTTGGATGCCGCCAAGTCGGGCGGGCATTCGTTCTGGCGGGTGGTGTTCGACGGTTCCGGCACCGAAGGCCCTTATGAGGTCAACGCCCTGATCGGCGTGCCGAGCCGGAATCTGGGCGCGGTCGAGGTCAGTCCCTTGCTGGCCTCGGAATCCTGGCCCATGCGTCTGGCGTTCTATCCGGTATCCAGCCCCGACCCGCTGCCCAATTTCGAGATGGCGCTGGCCTATCATCCCAACGGCGTGACCCAAAGCATCGTCCAGAGCTTCAGGAACTTCAGCCTGTCCGGCAAGTTGCAGAGCGTCGAGGCGTTGCCGGTCAAACGCTGCCACTGAGGCCGCCCAGTCTTTCCTTCTTTCGCTTCCCTCGCGGTCCAGGCTGGTGAGGATGCGTCCTGCCAAGCCAAGAGGAGCATTCATGTCCGAGGCCATCGCCCAACTCGAAGCCGCCATCGCCGATTTCGAGGCCAAGCTTGCCGTCGAACCCGAGGCAGCCTTTCCCGCCCATGCCGAGGCGTTGTTGAACCTGTCCGCCGCCTTGGTCGAGGCCGAACAACCCGAAGCCGCCCTGGAGGCCGCCGAACAGGGGGTGGAACAGTACCGTCGGCTGTTCCTGGCCCAACCGGCCGATTTCGCCCTGGAACTGGCCTCGGCCCTCAACAGCCTGTCGATCCGCCTGTCCGAACTGGGCCGCGACGACGATGGCCGCACCGCTGGCGACGAAGCGTTGGTGCTGGCTCGCAAGGCGGTCGAAATCGTTCCCGATCAGGCGCGTTTCGTTCAGGTTTCGGTGCTGATGAACCAGTCTGGCCGCTCGTGGCGGGCCGGCCAGTCCCTGCGCGCCATCGAGGAAATGGGCACCGCCGTCGATGTCTTCCGCGACGGCGGCGAGGCGCTTTACTCTTTCCTGGGTACCCTGGTCGACGCCCTGCACCGCAATGCCATGGCGTTGTCCGAGGCCGGGCGCTGGGACGAGGCGGTCATGGTGCGGCGGATGACCGTCAAGGCCTTTCCCCCCGAGCATGTTCCCGCGCCGGTCGACCACCTTCTGGCGCTGACCCTGCAACAGGCGGCGTTCGCGCTCAGCCGTGACGGCCATGCCGGCGAGGCGCTGCCGCTGGTCGAGGAGGCCGCCGAGCTGGCCCGTGCCCTGGCCGAGGCCCAGCCCCAGCAATACCGTTTGTTCCTGGCGCAAAGTCTGGCCAATCTGGCCAGTCGCCAGCACGAAGCCCACGCCGACGCGGAAGCGTTGGAAACCGCGGTCGAGGCGGTGAACGTCTTCCAGGAAGTGGCCGAGGTGGACGCCGCCAGCGCCATCGTTCCGTTGGCCGCCACCTTGGAGACCTTCGCCTCGATCCTGGCGACCCTGGGCTATCAAGATCAGGCCCGCAACGTGCTGGCCCAGCGCGAGCAATTGCAGTCGGCCATGCGTCCCGTCCAGGAATAGGGGCACAAAGAAAACCGGCGGGGGTGGGTCCTGCTTGCCTTTGCGCGGGCGGGTTCGTAAACTTCCGCCCTTCGTTTTAGCCCCTGCTTAAGGAACGGGTCTCCATGGCCGAGTTGCCGCCCGAAATCGCCGCCATGAGTTTCGAAGACGCCCTGGCGGAACTGGAACGCATCGTGCGTGCGCTGGAAACCGGCGCCACCCGCTTGGATGACGCCATCAACGCCTATGAACGCGGAGCGTTGCTCAAGCGTCATTGCGAGGCCAAGCTGAAGGACGCCCAGGCCAAGGTCGAACGCATCTCGTTCGGTCCCGATGGCCAGCCGGCCGTCGAACCGGCCAACATCCAATAAGCCAAGGGGACGCGACGTGAGCGGAGATGAACCGGCGCTGGTCGGGGCGTTGAAGGAGGCGGGCGAACGGGTCAACGGCGAACTGGACCGTCTGTTGCCCCTGCCCGAAGGCCCCGAGGCGCGGGTGGTCGAGGCCATGCGTTATGCCGCCCTTGATGGCGGCAAGCGGCTCAGGCCCTTCCTGGTGCTGCAATCGGCGGCGCTGTTCAACGTTTCCGCCGCGTCGGCGTTGCGGGTCGCCTGCGCCATCGAGCTGGTGCATTGCTATTCGCTGGTGCATGACGACCTTCCGTGCATGGACGACGACGACTTGCGCCGTGGCCGTCCCACCTGCCACAAGGCGTTCGATGAGGAAACCGCGCTGTTGGCCGGTGACGCCCTGTTGACCCGCGCCTTCGAGGTGCTGGCGGCCGAGGCGACCCATGCCGACCCGGCGGTTCGCTGTCAGTTGGTCAGCGATCTCGCCCATGCTTCGGGGGCGGCGGGCATGGTCGGCGGTCAGATGATCGACCTGCGTGCCGCCGGCCTGGACATGGACGTCGCCGCCATCACCCGTCTGCAACAGATGAAGACCGGCCGCCTGATCGGTTTTTCGTGCGAGGCCGGGGCCGTGTTGGCCAAGGCGTCGCCCAACCTGCGTCTGGCGCTGCGGAACTATGCCCACGACCTGGGGCTCGCCTTCCAGATCGCCGACGACCTGTTGGACGTGGAAGGCGACACCGCCCAAGTGGGCAAGCGGGTGGGCAAGGACGCCGACGCCGGCAAGGCCACCTTCGTTTCCCTGTTGGGAGGTGAGCGCGCCCGCGCCCAGGCGCGCCTGTTGGCCGATCAGGCCTGCGCCCATCTCGATCCGTTCGGCGACAAGGCCGACCTGCTGCGCGCGACTGCCCGTTTCGTGGTCGAGCGCCGGGCCTGAGAGGATTCCTTCATGAGTACGCCATCGCTTCCGTCCGTTTCCCGCCTGCTTGACTCGGTCGACGAGCCCAAGGACATCAAGGGCTTTTCCATCGACCAACTGCGCCAACTCGCGGACGAGGTCCGTCACGAGATGATCGAGGCGGTGTCCATCACCGGCGGTCACCTGGGCGCCGGTCTGGGCGTGGTGGAATTGACGGTGGCGCTGCATCATGTGTTCGACACGCCTAAGGACAAGCTGATCTGGGACGTCGGCCACCAATGCTATCCGCATAAGATCCTGACCGGGCGCAAGGGACGTATCCGCACCCTGCGTCAGCCCGGCGGCCTGTCGGGTTTCACCAAGCGCTCGGAAAGCCGATACGACCCGTTCGGCGCCGGCCATTCCTCGACCTCGATCTCGGCCGCCCTGGGCATGGCGGTGGGGCGCGACCTCAAGGGGGGCGACTTCAACGTCGTCGCGGTGATCGGCGACGGGGCCATGAGCGCCGGCATGGTCTACGAGGCCATGAACAACGCCGGGTCCATGGATTCGCGGCTGGTGGTCATCTTGAACGACAACGACATGTCCATCGCGCCGCCGGTGGGCGCCATGAGCGCCTATCTGTCGCGGCTGTTGTCGTCGCGTCCCTATCTGTCCATCCGCAGCTTCGCCAAGGATCTGGCCCGCGCCTTGCCGCCGCCCCTGGAACGCGCCGCGCGCCGGGCCGAGGAATATGCCCGTGGCTTCGTCTCGGGCGGCGGCACGCTGTTCGAGGAATTGGGTTTTTATTACGTCGGTCCCATCGACGGCCACAATTTCGAGCATCTGTTGCCGGTGCTGAAGAACGTCCGCGATTCCGAGGATACCAAGCCGGTGCTGATCCATGTGGTGACGCAAAAGGGGCGAGGCTATCCTCCGGCCGAGGCGGCCGCCGACAAGTACCATGGCGTCGGCAAGTTCGACGTGGTCACCGGTGCCCTGGCCAAGCCCAAGGCCAACGCCCCCAGCTATACCTCGGTGTTCGCCCGCGCCCTGTTGGCCGAGGCCAAGCACGACGACCGCGTCGTCGCCATCACCGCCGCCATGCCGGCCGGTACCGGTCTGGACAAGTTCGCCGAGGCCCATCCCGAACGCTGTTTCGACGTCGGCATCGCCGAACAGCACGCGGTGACCTTTGCCGCCGGTTTGGCCTGCGAGGGGTTCAAGCCGTTTTGCGCCCTTTATTCGTCGTTTCTGCAACGCGGTTACGATCAGGTCGTGCATGACGTGGCGTTGCAAAAACTGCCGGTGCGTTTCGCCATCGACCGCGCCGGACTGGTCGGCGCCGATGGCGCCACCCATGCCGGCGCCTATGATCTGGCTTTCCTGGGCTGCATTCCCGAACTGGTGTTCATGTGCCCGGCCAACGAGGTCGAGCTGATGCATGCGGTGGCCACCGCCGTCGCCTTGGACGACCGGCCGTCGGCGTTCCGGTATCCGCGCGGCGAAGGGGTGGGGCTGGACCTGCCCGAGCGCGGCGAGGTTCTGCCCATCGGCAAGGGCCGCATCGTGCGGGAAGGCAGCCGCGTCGCCATCCTGTCCTTGGGCACCCGCTTGGCCGAGGCATGCAAGGCGGCGGAAGATTTGGCGGCGCGCGGCCTGTCCGCCACGGTCGCCGACGCCCGTTTCATGAAGCCGCTGGACGAGGAATTGATCTTGCGTCTTGCCCGCGAGCATGAAGTTCTGGTCACTGTCGAGGAGGGCTCGGTCGGTGGCTTCGGCAGCCACGTCCTGCATTTCCTGGCGCAAAACGGCGCCCTGGATCGTGGGCTCAAGGTGCGGCCGTTGGCCTTGCCCGACCGTTTCCTCGACCACGACCAGCCTTTGGCGCAATACGACCAGGCCGGGCTGAACGCCCCGCATATCGTGGCGACGGTTCTGTCCGCGCTGGGCACCGCCGGTCAGGACGCCGTCGGCGCCTGAACCTTATACCAAATCCCGGTGAGTAAAACTCACCGGGATTTGGTTAGGCCCAAGGGGCTGCGCGGCTTATGCCGCGGGAGGCAAGGGTTTCGGAGAAACCCGCCCGCCGCTGAGGGCTTCGGTGATCGGTTCCGATCACCGAGACATGGTATTATTTGCGTCCCAGGGCGAAACCGGTCAGGCCGGCGGTGACCGCCGCCAGTCCCAGCCAGCCCACAAGGCCGGGCAGGGGTTCACCCAGCAACAGCGTCTCGCCCAACAGGGCGAAACCGACCTCGCCGGCCTGGGTGGCGTCCACCGCGGCGATACGGTAGGGCTCGGCCGACAGGTTGCGGGCGTACAAAAACAGCGCGGTGGCCAGACAGCCGGCGAACAGCGCCACCACCGCCGTTGACGCGATCTGGTCCGGGGTCGGCGGCGGCGGCATGGTGGCGATCAGCAACAGGGCAAAGAACGGCAGCGCCCCCAGGGTCGGCAGCAAGACGGCGGTGGCCGGGTCGGCCAACAGCGCCGCCTCGGGGCCACCCCGATGGCGGGCGCGGTTGAGCAGTTGGTTGCCGACGGGATAGGCGACAGCCGCGATCACCACCGGCACCACGCCGTGCAGCAATTGCTCAAGGCCGATGCCGTCGCCAAGGCGCTGGCCGTTGATCAGCACGATGCCGACGAACGCCACCAACAGGAAGACGATGCCGCGCAACGGGACCCGAAGACCGAAACCGCGCAACACCAGGGGGCTCAGCAAGATGGTGATCTGCCATGTGGCGGCCACCACCCAGCCCGGCGCATGGTCGGCGGCGTAACAGCATCCGGCGTAGAACACGCCGAAGCCCACGCCACCGGTGCACAGCCAAAAGCCCAGGCGGTGGACGAAAGCCCGCACCACCACCGCCAGATAGGCCGGGCCGCGCCGAACCATCAGCCAGCCGCCCAGCAACAATGCCATGTCTCCATAACGCAGCGCAGCCGACCATTGCCATGGGCCGCCGCCCAGGCTGATGGCCCGGTTCAGGATGAAGGTGACGGAAAACAACGCCGCCGCCACCAACCCCAGGGCCAGAAGGCGGGACATGGTCGGCTGTTCTAGGACGTTGGGGGGCGGGGTGTGGGGCATGGTCCGGCTCGGTGACGTCAGGCCGACACCATAGGCAGGTGAAGTGCTCAATGCGAGGGGATAAAACACGGATCGGATGTGCATCCACCCGTCGTGGTCGAAATATGCATAACTTCAATGTTAAATATTGAAAGCTGGCTTCGGAATGGTATTGTGGTCTTTGGTATGGCCTTTAGAGGATAAGAGCGTCGCGATGGAACTGGAAAAGCTTCAGGACAGTGCTCGTCGCGCCAGTACGTTGCTCAAGGCCATGAGCAATGAGCACCGTTTGATGATCCTGTGCCAGTTGCTGCATGGTGAGAAATCCGTGGGCGAGATGGAACGCATCATTGGTCTGTCGCAATCGGCGCTCAGCCAGCATCTGGCGCGTCTGCGCCGTGACGGCCTGGTTCAGACCCGCCGTCAGGCCCAGACCATCTTCTATTCCCTGGCCGGGACCGAGGCGGCGGCGGTGATCGAGACCCTGTACGGTCTTTATTGTGCCCCCACCGCCGCTTGCGGTTAAGCTTTTCCGAACAGCCACACCCCGTCTTCGCGGCTTTCGCGGCGCCATTCGCCCCGCGCTACCAGGTGATTGGCATGCGACAGTGTCTCGCCCACGGCAAAGCCCATCTGTTGCGCGTCCAACTCGCGTCGGAACAGCACCCGTGACAGTTCCGTCGCGGTCGCCGCATTCTCGACCGTCCGCAGGCGGTCAAGGCGCTGGGCATGGTGGTCCAGCAATTCGTCGGCGCGGGTGTGCAGCCCCTTGAACGGCAGACCATGCGACGGCAGGACCAGGGTGTCGGCCGGCAGCACCTTCAGGTTTTCCAGGGATGCCAGGAAGTCGCCCAAGGGATCGTCGTCGGGCTGTTGCGGCCAGACGCCGACGATGGGGCTGATGCGCGGCAAGATCTGGTCGCCCGAGATCAGCACTCCCAATTCCTCGCACCACAGGCTGGCGTGTTCGGGGGCGTGGCCGCGCCCGACCACCACCCGCCAGGTCCGTCCGCCGATGGCAAGACGGCTGCCGTGCTTGATGGTGGAAATCGAGGTCGGCAGCGGCGACACGCGCCCGCGATAGGAACCGACGCGGGTTCGCACGCCTTCCAGCAATTCGGGGTCGAAACCGGCACGGCGGTAATGCTCGACCTGATTGGCGGCATAGTCGTCGCCGGTTTCCAGGCTCAGCATGCGGCCGAAGGTCCACTCCCCCAAGGTAGCGGTCAAGTCCACGCCTTGGTTCCGGCACAGCCAGCCGGCCAGTCCCATGTGGTCGGGATGGAAATGGGTGCAGATCAGTCGGGACAGCCGGCGTTCGGCCAGCACGGCGGTCCAGGCGGCCCGTGTGCCATCGTCGTCGACGCCGGTGTCCACCGCCACCCAGGCGTCGCCATCGGCCAAAAGCCAAAGGTTGATGTGGTCGAGCGCGAATGGCAGTGCCATGCGCAGCCAGTGGACGCCGGGGGCGACCTCGATCACGGCGGCGGAATCGGGCGGGATGGGGAAGGGATGGTCCAAGGCGGCGCGCGTCACAAGCTGTGTCCTGATGTTATGGCATGCCAGTTAACCATACTGAGGCGAAGACAGGGATAGCGCGCCGGGGTAATAGTTTTCAAGGGATCACAGCACACGCATGAGGTGCATGATGGCAGAGCGGACCAGCCTGCGCATCGGCGTCGACCTTGGCGGCAGCAAGACCGAGGTCATCGCGCTCGACCGCGAAAGCGGAAAGGAACTGGCGCGGCGGCGCGTTCCCACCGAGCGCGGTTCCTATGACGGTACCTTGCGTGTCGTCCGCGAACTGATCGAAGGGGTCGAGGGGGAACTGGGCCGTGCCGGCACGGTCGGTGTCGGTATCCCCGGCACCATCAGCCCGCGAACCGGGTTGGTCAAGAACGCCAATTCCACCTGGTTGATCGGCAAGCCGTTCGACCGCGATCTTTCGGCGGTTCTGGACCGTCCGGTGCGTCTGGCCAACGACGCCGACTGCTTCACCCTGTCGGAAGCCACCGATGGCGCCGGCGCCGGGGCGGAAAGCGTGTTCGGGGTCATCCTGGGGACCGGGGTCGGCGGTGGTCTGGCGGTACATGGCCGTTTGGTGCGCGGCCCCAACGCGGTGGCCGGCGAATGGGGCCACAATCCGTTGCCATGGCCGGGTCGGGATGAATTGCCGGGACATTACTGCTATTGCGGCAAGACCGGCTGTATCGAAACCTTTCTGGCCGGGCCGGCGCTGGAACGCGATTTTGGCGGCGGCATTCCGGCAGCCGAGGTGGTGCGTCTGGCGACCGAGGGCGACGACAAGGCCGAAGGCGTGCTGTCGCGGTACGAGGACCGGTTGGCCCGCGCCCTGGCCTCGGTCATCAACGTCTTCGACCCCTTCGTCATCGTGCTGGGCGGCGGCTTGGGCAACGTGTCGCGGCTTTACCGCAACGTGCCGAAATTGTGGGGTGAATACGTGTTCTCGGACGCGGTGGACACCAAGCTGGTGGCCCCGAAATTCGGCGATTCGTCGGGTGTGCGCGGCGCCGCCTGGCTGTGGGAGTAAAAGGAAAGGCCCCTTCCATCGGAAGGGGCCTTTCTCGTGTCACAACCCCATCAGGGCGCGAACGTGTTCCTTGACCGAAGCCACCAGGGCCGGCGGTTCGTACCCGCCCTCCAGCACCGAGACCACGCGGTTGCCGGCGCTTTCGGAAGCCACTTCCAGCAGCTTTTCCGTGGCCCAGCGGAAATCCGTGGTCTTGAGGCGCAGATGGGCCAGCGGGTCCTGGGCGTGGGCGTCGAACCCGGCCGAGATGATGATGAAGTCGGGGGCGAATTCCCGCAGCTTGTAGACCAGAAGGTCGTCGAAGGCCTGACGGAAATCGTCCGACCCGGTGCCGGCCGGCAGCGGCACGTTGACCATGCGGCCCTTGCCGCCGGTTTCATGTGCCAGCCCGGTGTTGGGATAGGCGTGTTCCTGATGGGTGGAGCCATAGAACACGTTCGGTTCGTCCCACAGGATGTGCTGGGTGCCGTTGCCGTGGTGGACGTCGAAGTCGATCACCGCCACCCGCTTGAAGCCATGGGCATCGCGGGCGTGCAACGCGCCGATGGCGGCGTTGTTGAGGAAGCAAAAGCCCATGGATGCGTCGCGTTCGGCATGGTGTCCCGGCGGGCGCACGGCGCAAAAGGCGTTGCGCGCCTGTTTGGCGGCCACCGCGTCCACCGCCGCCACCACCGCGCCGGCCGAGCGCAGCGCAGCCTCGACGGTCTTGGGCGACATCACCGTATCGGGATCGACGTAATGATGTTCCCCCGTCGCCACTTCCGTCGCCAGGAACTGCTCGATATGGTGCGGGCAATGGGCGCGCAGAATCTGTTCGTGGGTAGCCTGCGGCGCCTCCTCGCGCAGCAGGGTCATGAATTCTTCGGCTTCGAGGGCGTTCAGCACCGCCTTGAGACGATCGGCGCATTCCGGGTGATAGTCGCCTGTATCGTGTTCCAGGCAGACGGGGTGCGTGAAAAGGAGTGTGGCCATCTTGTTTCTTCGGACGTCCCTTAAAGGGTTAGTTTCGGTTATGCTGACGGATCGTAAAGGCAATTTCCATAGCCGTTTTTCGCATAGGGCCATGTCGAATGGGTGAACGCAAGCGAGTGGATCAGCTTCTGGTGGATCGCGGACTGGTTGAAAGCCGGTCGCGGGCCCAGGCCCTGGTCATGGCCGGGTTGGTGCTTTCGGACGGCAAGCGCGTCGACAAGCCGGGCCAGCAGATGACGGTCGACGCCCCCCTGGAACTCAAGGGACAGGACCATCCGTGGGTGTCGCGCGGCGGTCTCAAGCTGGTCGAGGCGCTGGACCGTTTCGCCATCGATCCCACGGGCTTTGTCGCCATCGACGTCGGCGCCAGCACAGGCGGTTTCACCGACGTCCTGCTGACCCGTGGCGCGGCCAAGGTGTTCGCGGTGGATGTCGGCCATGGGCAATTGGCGTGGAAGCTGCGCACCGACGCGCGCGTGGTGGTCATGGAACGCACCAACGCCCGCCATCTGACCGCCGAACAAATTCCCGAAGCGGTGGACATGGTGGTGTGCGACGCCAGCTTCATCGGCCTTGAGACGGTGCTGCCGGCGGCCATGGGGTTCGTGCGGCCCGGCGGTTGGCTGGCGGCATTGATCAAGCCGCAATTCGAGGTGGGAAAGGGCCGCGTCGGCAAAGGCGGCGTGGTGCGCGAACCGGAATTGCATGCCGAAGTCTGCGAGCGTATTTCCGCCTGGTTGGCGGCGCAGTCCGGCTGGTCGGTGGCGGGATTGTGCGAAAGCCCGATCACCGGCCCCGAGGGCAACAAGGAATTCCTGATCGTCGGGCGTTTCGCTCCCTGATGTGCTCGCGCTTCGAACTTCGGGGCGAACGGGATGCCGTGGCCGCGCGCTTTGGCCTGAGGGAAACGCCGCCATGGCCCAATGCCGCCGAAATCCGCCCCACCGACATGGTGCTGGCGGTGCGTGGCGGCCGGGGCAAGCTGTTCCGCTGGGGCTTGGCGGTCGACTGGGACAAGCGCCCGCTGATCAACGCCCGTGCCGAGACGCTGGACCAGCGACCGGCTTTTCGGCAGATGGCGTCGTCGTCACGGGTGCTGGTGCCCGCCACCGCCTGGTGGGAATGGAGAGCCGAGCCGGATGGTGGCCGGACCAGGATGCGTCTGGCCCGTCGCGACGGGCGATTGTTCGCCCTGGCCGGGTTGTTCGGGGGTGACCGGCTGGTGATCGTCACCTGCGCGGCAAGTCCGGCACTGGCTTCTGTGCATGATCGCATGCCGGTGGTGTTGAGCCCCGAGGCGGAAGATATGTGGGCCGACGCCAGCCTGCCGTTTACGGTGGCGGCATCGGCCCTGGCCCCCTATGACGGCGAGCTTGCGGCCGTGCCCGAACCGGCACCGGTTCCGCCCACTCCCCGACCGGCACAGGGGGAACTGTTCTGATCAGAGTTCGGGGTGCTGGGTGCGGAATTCGCTGAGCGCCCGGCCCCAACATTCGGCACAGGCCAGATGATGGTCGGCGGCCAGCTTGGCTTCCTTGGCCAGGGCGGTTTCCACCTCGTGGGTGCCGTCCGCGGTGTCGAGTGCGGTTTCCGCCCATTCGGCGGCGACGATGACCGGCACGTGCTTGTGGCAGGCGACGGCTTCCAACTGGTCGGGCGTAAGCCCGCTGAACGCGATGCAGTCAACCAGGGACAACATGGCCACCCTCCCTAATATCTGGGAATTCGGCAAGTTCCGATATGTTCTCGGACGCGTCGTCGTAAGAAGAACCATAGCATGGGTGGTTGTGCTTTTTACACCACCAATTGCATGTCGCGTTGTTTATTACACTTTAAATATGGCAGTGCACAATATTACGGGTGCAGTGCAGCGATGCCATATGGGGCCTTGCTTTGACCGTCCGTGAGGATGTCGCGGGGGGGAAACGACACGGGCGGCCGCATGGCTGACATGCGGCCGCCCGTGAATTCGCTTGGGATCAGTGGCACAGGAACAATGGAATCGGTGCGTGTCCCAGAACGTGGCGGGTGACGCCGCCCAGGATCAACTGGCGCAGACGGGAATGGGTATAGGCCCCCATGACCAGCAGGTCGGCCCCCAGTCCGGCGCATTGTTCAAGCAAAACCACGCCGGCGTTGGCGCCCGCCGGGACGACCTGGGTGGCGGCGGCGATGCCGTGCCAGGACAGGTAGGAAGCCAGTTCGGATGCCGGCGGCGGTGCCAGCGGCGCGGATTGCGAGCCGCTTTCGGTGGCGGTCAGGATGGTGACCGCTTCGGCCCGGCGCAACAGCGGCAGGGCCGCGGCCACGGCACGGCCGGCTTCGGCGCTGCCGTTCCAGGCGATGGCGACGCGGCGTCCCAAGGCGGCCGGCGGTGTCGGCGGGGTCAGCAGCAGCGGCTTGCCGCTTTCCATCAAGGCGGCATTGAGGTTGAGCAACGCCGCCGGGTCGAGCCCGTCGGCCGGTCGGCCCATGATCACTAGGTCGGCCAGACGGCCGCGCCAGGCGATGGCCTCTTCCTCGCGGCCGGTGATGTCCAGCCATGCCGCCGAAGGCCCCTCGACCGGAGTGTCGGCACGGGGAATGGCGTGGCGGGTGCAGGCGGCGTCGAACGCCGCGCGGACCTTGTCGGCGCGTTCGGCGGCCTGACGTTCGGCCATGGTCATCATTTCCTCGACCATGCCGCCCGACATGCCCTCGCCGACCAATGGAACGGCGGTGGTGGGGTCGGAGCGGACATGCAGGCCCAGTACATGGGTGCCGAAGGTGGCCGCCAGCCCGAACGCGGCGTCCAGCGACGCGTCGGCGCCCTCGCTCTCGCTCAGCGGAACCAAGGCGGTCTTGAATTCGGTCATGACGTTCCTCCCGTGATCAGGGGTTCAATTATGCGCCGCATGGTGGCGCTTGTTAATGCCGGAGCCCCGCCGCGTGGTCATAGCCCCAATGCCGTCCGGCCGTCGGCAAGGGCCTTGACCTTGGAGCCGCCGGTCTGGACCTGGGGCCACGTAATGTCTCCCAGGTCGTAGGACAACTGGTGTTCCAGCACTTCGACGGTGGCGTCGGACACGTTGGCCCGGCGGGTGCGGATGCGGTTTGCCGCCAGATCGGGCGGGGTGAACAGCCACAATCCCTTGAACGGCACGCCGGCCTCGCGGGCGACACGTTCGATGGCGTCGCGTTGTTCGGGTTTGGCGAAAACCGCGTCGGCGACCGCCGCATGGCCGGCGCGCAGCACTTGGCGGCAAGTCTCGTACAACGCCTGATAGGTCCGTTCGCCCATTTCGGGGGTATAGCCCTCGGGGCCCAGCTTGTCCAATAGACCGGCTCCCATCAAGTGCTTGCGCAAGGAATCGGTGCGCACCACCGCCGCCGCCGGCATGGCCAGAAGCGGTGCCAGTTCACGTCCCATGCGCGACTTGCCGCTGCCCGACAGGCCGCCGACCGCCAGTAAGGTGGGGGCGGGGGGCGACAGGTAATCCTGGGCCGCGATCAGGTAATCCCGTGCCGCCTGGGTCAGGCGGTCGCGTTCCGCGCCTTCGGCCCCGGCCGCCATGGTGGCCGAGACATGAGCCCGGACGGCGGCCCGCACCGACAGGAACAACGGCAGCGTGGCGACCGCCTGATAGTCGCCAGACAGGTCGAGGTAATGGTTGAAGGCATAACCGGCCAGTGGCCGGGCACCGCGCCGGTCCAGGTCCATCAACAGGAAAGCGAGGTCGTAGAAGACGTCGATGCAGGCGAAGGTCTCGGAGAACTCGATGGCGTCGAACGGTGTCGGCCGGCCGCCCACCAGACAGATGTTGCCGCAATGCAGGTCGCCATGGCAGTGCCGCACCAGCCCGGCGGCCCGCCGTTCATCGAGAAGCCCGGCCAGCCGGGCAAGGGTGGCGTGCGTCGCCTCGGTCAAGGCCGCGCATTGGGCGGGCGGCAGGATGTCGGCATGGGCGGCCATGCTGGCGGCGTTGCCATCGACCACCGCCGCCATGGCGGCGGCTCCGCCCCGGTCGGGTCGTCGCGGTGCGCCCTGGTGAAACCGCCACACCGCTTCGGCCAACGCCTGGATGCGGTGCCGGTCGACCCTGCCGGCCGGCACCAGCTTGGAAAACAAGGTGCGCTGGTCGAAGCGGCGCATGTGTACCAGCCATTCCACCGCTTCGCCATCGCCGCCCAGTCGCAACGCCCCGTCCGGGCCGCGTGTCACCGCGACCACGCCCAGATAGATGTCGGGCGCGGCGCGGCGGTTGATCTCGATTTCCGCCTCGCAGGCGCGGCGGCGGCTTTCCAGGCTGCTGAAGTCGAGAAAAGGCAGCACCACCGCCTTCTTCAGTTTCCAGGCGTGCTCGCCGGCCAGGAAGATGGTGGAGATGTGGGTGTCCAGACGTTGCGGCCGTCGGCCGCCATGGGTGGCGCTGCGGCTGAGAAAATGCAGCACGTCCGCCTGGGGGGCGGGTGGGGAAGATGGTGCGGCCATGGCGTCCTCGACCGTCGGGGCTTTGGTTCGCTAAGCGATAAAGCCTCGGACGGCCAAGGGCAAGTGTTCAACCCTGGGGGGAGGACAGCACCACCGGCCAGCCGGTCAGTTTCTCGCGTCGGCACCAATTGCTGACCCGCGCCCGAAGCTGGGCGACAGGCGTGGGCGGACGGGGCGCCGGCCCCGGCCAGGACAGGCGGTAGGCGGCGCGGATCATGTCTTCGATGGTGAGATCGGTTTCGGTGTTCATGCCGGATCTGACGTCCATTGTCGGGCCGGATGCAGCATAGGGATGGGTTCGGGGTCGCAGCGTGACGCTTTGGTGAAAATGCCGGCGACCCTCGGTGCCGGGGCGGCTTCGCTTTCCGTCAGGCCGGTGACGCATCCAGCATGGCCGCCGCAAGACGGTCCAGGTTCGGGTGACGCGGCAACGTGGAGATCTGGTCCAGGGTGAACCAGCCGGTCTCGATCACGTCGCTGGCGGGGTGCGCCTCGCCTTCGGGGGTGGTCATGCGCACGGCGTTGACCACGAAATGGGTGCGGACCCGTCCCGACGCATCGTGGACGATGATGTCGAACACCTCGACCACCCTTTCAGGCCGGGCCCGGATTCCGGTTTCCTCGGCCAGTTCGCGTTGTGCCGCCGCCAGCACCGTTTCCCCCACCTCGACGGCGCCGCCGGGAAAGCCCCAGGGGTCGGGTGTGTTTCCCTTGCCGCGCCGCGCCAGCAAGACACGGCCATCGCGGACCACCATGGCCAGGGCGGCGGGGATCGGATGGGGCGGATAGTCGCGGTTCATCGTGGCGTCGCTGTGGCGCTTGCCGGGGGAGACGGGCCATCCTATCCTAGCGCGGTTCCGTGGGGGAAGCCGATGAGACTTTTGCTGGGGCTTCTGGTTGTCGTGGCTGCTTTGGCGGCGGGGCGGCCGGTTTGGGCCGCCGAGCCGGTCCGTATCGGGCTCGACGCCGAGTTCGGCCTGTTGGGCAGTACGTCGGCCCAGGCCATCGAACGCGGCATGCGCATCGCCATCGCCGAAGTCAACGCGGCCGGCGGTGTTCTGGGCGGTCGGCCCCTGGAACTGGCCATCCGCGACAACCGCTCGGTTCCCGCCCGCTCGCGCGAGAACCTGGTCGAACTGGCGACCATGCCCGACCTTGTGGCGGTGTTTTGTGGCCGCTTCAGTCCGGTCGTGTTGGAAAACATCGGCTTGCTGCACGATCTGGGGCTGATCCTGATGGACCCCTGGGCGTCGGCCGACGGCATCACCGATAACGGCCGCAAGCCCAATTACGTGTTCCGGCTTTCGCTGCGCGACCGTTGGGCCATGCCCGCCTTGCTGCGCCACGCCGCCGCCAAGGGGGCGGAACGGGTGGGCGTGCTGGCTCCCAACACCGGTTGGGGCCGTTCCGGCGTCGCCGCCATTGACCGCTCCGCCGGGCCGGGTATGCCCCAGGTGGTCGAGGTCAAATGGTACAATTGGGGCGAGAAAAGTCTGGCGCGGCCCTATGTGGAACTGTTGCGCGCCGGAGCCCAGGCAATCCTGTTCATCGCCAACGACGCCGAAGGGGCGGTGCTGTTGCGCGAGGTCGCCATGATGCCCCGGTCGGAACAGCTTCCGCTGATCATGCATTGGGGCGTGACCGGGGGAACCTTGACCGCGCAGGTGGGGGTTCCCATGGACACGTTGGATCTGTCGGTGGTTCAGACGTTCAGTTTCCTGACCGCCGACCCGCACAAGGCGATGCGTTTCCTTGGCTTGTGGCGCGAGATGTACGGTCCGGTCGAGGCCGCGGAAATCGCCTCGCCGGTCGGTGTCGCCCATGCTTACGATCTGGTGCATCTGTTGGCGCAAGCCATCGACCGGGCGGGGTCCACCGACCGTGCCCGCGTGCGCGATGCGCTCGAGCATTCGCCGCCTTACGATGGGCTGGTGCGGCGCTATGCCCCGCCGTTCACACCGGAAGACCACGACGCGCTGGGGCCTGAGAACGTGTTCATGGCTGTTCCGCGCGCCGATGGAACCATCGTGCCGTTGCCGGCGGGAGGGGGGCGGTGATTCCCCGGTTGGGTTCCCGGCTTTCCACTCGTGTCGCGGTTTCCGCCTCGGCCTTGGCCGTGTTCTTCGTTCTGTTGATGGGCGGCGGTGCCTGGTTGGTGACGGCGCAGCTGATTCGCGGCCAGGTTTCCGAGCTGTTGTCCACCGAGGCGACCTTGCGGGCCGAGAAGGTGAGCGACCTGATCGACGGCATCTCGGCGACGTTCCATGCCTTGGCCGGTAATTCCGCCATCGCCAACGCCCTGGTGGACAGCGTCGGACGCGAAACCTACCTGCGCCCCCTGTTGGCCGACGTCGCCGAAGTGCACGGCATGCGGACGGCATTGGCGGTCACCGACTTCATCGGCCGGCCGTTGGTCGGGGGGCTTGGCGGAAGCGACATGGAACCGGACCCGTGGGTGGCGGCGGCGGTGGCCAGCGGCCGCGTGCGGGCGACGGTGACGGTGGGGGGCGACGGCCCGGAGTTACGGGTGGCCGAACCGGTGATCTATGCCAATACCGGCACTGCCGAAGGGGCCTTGGTGTGGCGTGTGACCCTGGACGAACTGGCCCGACGCGCCGCGCAACAGGCTGGCGTGGTCAGCGGCGAATTGCGGGTCGAGGCCGATGGCCGTTCGTACGTGGCCCGCTTGGACAAGGGGTTGGACGACGCCCAGGCACCCATGATCGCCGAGGCGGCGGTGCCGCTGGCTCCGCAATTGTCGGTGGTCCGTCTGTTCGTCCGTGTCGGCGCGCAGCCGCAGACCCTGGACGTGCCGCTCAGGCGGCTGACCACCACGTTCCTGGCCATCGGTGCCGCCAGCACCTTGTTGGTGGTGCTGTTCGCCGCTGTTCTGGGGCGGCGGTTGACATACGCTCTTTCTGGTCTGGCCGAGGCGGCGACATCGTTCGCTTTCGGCAAAGGCGACCGTGCCGCGTTCGTCATCGACGGCGACGACGAGATCGCCCGGTTGGGCGCGGCGTTTTCCGGCATGGTCGAACGCCTGGATGCGGCGTACCAGGATTTGGAACGCCGCAGCCAGACCTTGCTGTCCAATGCCGAACGTGTTGCCCGCATCGGCAGCGCCACCTGGGAATCGGCCACCGGTCGCCAGGTGTGGTCCGATCAGTTCCATGCTCTTTTGGGGACCGTGCCCGGCGAGGAGGACCCCAGCCGTGCCGCCTTTTTCCGGCGGGTGCATTACGACGACCGCGAACGGCTGGCCGCCGCCCTTGACGCCGCCCTGTCCCGTCAAGGCGATGGCCATGTGGTCGAGGATATCCGTTTGATGCGCCCCGACGGCCAGGAACGGGTCGGCCAGTTCCGTGCCGAGGTGGCCTATGGCGACGACGGGTTGCCGACCCGCGTCGACGTCACCATCCAGGACATCACCGACCGCAAGCGGCTCGAGGAGAAACTGGACGCCCTGGTGGTCGAGTTGAGCCGTTCCAACGAAGAACTGGAGCAATTCGCCTATGTGGCGTCGCACGATTTGCGGCAGCCGTTGCGGACCGTGCGCTCCTATGTGTCGCTGATCGAGGAAAGCCTGGACGACAAGCTGGATGTCGAAACCCGCGAGTTCATGGACTTCATCCGTGACGGCGTGCGGCGCATGGACGCGCTGATCACCGATCTTCTGGCCTATTCCCGTGTCGGCCGTGCCAGCACCGACCAGCCGGTGGACACCAGCCGCGCCGCCGATCTCGCCTTGATGGACCTGCAAACCGAGATCGACGAGGCCGGCGCCCATGTGGTGTTGCCGGCCAAGATGCCGGTGGTTCTGGGCGATGCGGGCGAGATGACGCGCTTGTTCCAGAATTTGGTCGGAAACGCGGTCAAGTACCGTTCACCCGAGCGTCGCCCCGAGGTGGTGGTGACCTTGGGGGACTGGGGTGATTATTGGCAGTTCACGGTGGCCGACAACGGTATCGGCGTCCCCCCGGAACATGCCGAGCGGGTGTTCGGTATTTTCCAGCGTCTCCATGCCCGTGACGAATACGAAGGCACTGGTATCGGCCTTGCCATTTGCCGCAAGGTGGTCGAGCGCCAGGGCGGGCGTATCTGGGTGGAGCCGGGGGCGCCGACCGGGACCATCTTCCATTTCACTTGGCCCAAGATGCGCCGGTTGCCCGAACCGGCGGGTGCCTGACAAGCGGGAACGACATGGACGAGCCGCAAGACACCTTCCACATCCTGTTGGTCGAAGACGATTTGGGCGACGCCGGGCTGGTCAGGATCGCGCTGAAGCGCGGGACCTATCCGGTGACCCTTCACCATGTGAAAAACGGGGGGGAGGCGCTGGCCTTCCTGCGGCGCATCGGTGCCGATTTCCGTTCGGCGCCACGCCCGGCGCTGATCCTGCTCGATCTCAACCTGCCGGGCCGTTCCGGGCACGAAATTCTTGAGGAGTTGAAGGGGGACCGGGCCTTGCGCGGCATTCCGGTGGTGGTCCTGTCCACCTCCGAGGCCGAGCGCGACGTCGCCAAGGCCTACCAGATGGGGGCCAACTCCTTTCTGTCCAAACCCATGGACGTCGAGGATTTCAGCCGCGCCATCCACGCGGTCCAGGATTACTGGTTTCGTGTGGTGTGTCTGCCGGCCAAGGGGGGGATATGAGCGAGACCATCCACGTCTTGCTGCTTGAGGACGATCCCGCCGACGCCAAATTGGTCGAACGGATGCTGCGGCGGGTCACCCACACCGACTTTCTGGTGGAAACCTGCGGTCGCCTGGGGGGCGCCACGCAACGTCTGGCGCTTGGCGGCATCGACGTGGTTCTGGCCGACCTGTCGCTTCCCGACAGCGCGGGCCTGTCCACGCTGACGGCGCTGACCGCCGCCGCGCCGGATCTGCCGGTGGTGGTGCTGACCGGCAATGACGACGATTTCCAGGCCATCGAGGCGTTGAAACACGGTGCCCAGGATTATCTGGTCAAAGGCGCCAGCGACGGCCACATGCTGTCGCGGGTGGTCCGTTATGCCATCGAACGCAAGGGGGCGGAACGGGCGCTGAAGGAGGCGCGCGACCGTGCCGAACTGGCGGCGCACGCCAAGTCGGTGTTCTTGGCCACCGTCGGGCACGAGGTGCGGACGCCCTTGAACGGCATTCTTGGCATGGCGCGGTTGCTGCTCGACACTCCGCTTGATGTCAAACAGCGGACCTTCGCCGAGACGGTGGTCAGTTCGGGCGAGTTGCTGTTGGGATTGGTCAACGACATTCTGGATTTCTCGCGGCTCGAGGCGGACGGGCTGACGCTGGAGACCGTCGCTTTCGACGCCCTGGATCTGATCGATGAACTGCGTCTGATGATGGCGCCGCGAGCCGCCGAGAAGGGGCTGATCCTGGGGTGCCGTTTCGGAGGCGGCGTGCCGTCTTTCGTCTCTGGCGACCCGCTGAGATTGCGTCAGATTTTGCTTAATCTGGTGGGCAACGCCATCAAGTTCACCGACAGCGGTTCCGTCACCATGTCGGTCGAGGCCATCGATTCCCTGGCCGATGGCCGGGTAGTCCTGCGGTTCGCCGTGTCCGACACGGGAATCGGTATCCCCGAGGCGGCGCGCGGCGGTCTGTTCACCGAATTCTGGCAGGCCGATTCGTCCATTACCCGCCGCTTCGGCGGTACCGGCCTGGGGCTTGCCATCTGCAAGCGGCTGGTGACGCTGATGGGTGGCGACATCGGCTATGACTGCCAGGACGGGACGGGCAGCACCTTCTGGTTCGTGGTGGCGCTGCCGCCGGCCGAAGCGACGGCGGTGCAGACGGAAGAGACGGTGGTCGATGATGACCGCCCCAGTTGCAATATTCTTCTGGTGGATGACAACCCGGTCAACCGCGAGGTGGCTGCCGGCCTGTTGCAACGCCAGGGGCACCGGGTCACCGCGGTCGAGGATGGGCTGGCGGCGATCGAGGCCATGCGCCTGGGTGGGTTCCAATTGGTCTTGCTGGACATGCACATGCCGGACATGGACGGGCTGGAAACCGCCCGACGCATCCGTGCCCTGGGGGGAACGGCGGCGACCACGCCCATGTGGCTGCTGACCGCCAACCCGACCGAACGCGACGGCCGTCTGTGGCGCGACGCCGGCCTGAACGGCTGCTTGGCCAAGCCGTTCCATGTCGAGGAGGTGGTGCGGCTGCTGGCGGCCACCGAAACGCCGGGCAGAGACGAAATCCCGGTGGGGCCCGAGGTGTCGTTGTTGGCGTTGCCCGATTTCCTGGCCGACCTCAAGGATTTGGGGCGTGACCGCATGCGCGGGCTGGTCGAACTGTTCCGCACGTCTTCGTCCGAGGATTTGCGTCAGGTTCTGGCCCATGCCGAGGCGCAATCCCTGACGCCGTTGGCGGCGTCGGTGCACCGCATGGCCTCGGCCTCGGCCAGTTTGCACCTTCTGGCGCTCAACGAACGCTGTCGCACCATCGAGAACATGGCCCGCGCCGAGGACCCGGCCAGCGTCGCCTGGGCCAAGGCCTTGCCCGACCTGTGGGAACGCTCGCTCAAGGCGCTGAGGGAAGTGGTGGAGTAGAGCAGCCTGCGTTCGATCGGACGCAGGCTGCGACCTGCGGCCGTTGAGGCCGCGGCCAAGCCCGCGGAGGAGGGCGCCCGGTGAGGGACAAAGGAAGCCCAGACCATATGATGTATATGCTTTAGCCCCTATGTTCGCCAGCCGTTTCAGGGGGCGAGCATAGGGTCTAGTTGTGAAGTCTCAGGAGGTTGCCCACTCGGTCTGAACCGAGGAAGCTGAAGTTGCTGAGATCGTGTCCCAGGGATTGGTGTAACAGCGCAGTCGCCGTTTGATCTCCGGCAGGCTTGGCCGGGTTGCTCAGGCTGCCGCGACGGGCGGCAGGCTTGTCAGCGGATCATCACCCAAGGGGGCGACGGATTCCAGGGTCATGTAGCGGGCTCGTTGGACGGCCCATTCGTCGTTCTGCTCCAAGAGGATGGCGCCGATCAGGCGGGTGATGGCTGCTTCGTTGGGGAAGATGCCGACGACCTCGGTGCGGCGTTTGATCTCGCCGTTGAGGCGCTCGATGGGATTGAAGGTCGCAACCAAACCCTACCGAAGATCGACGATGACCACCCGCGACACGCGCGGGCAAGCCTGGGGATGATGCCTCCGGGCGCTACGCGCCCTGCGCCATCATCCCCAGGCAAACGCTGCTACACCACTCGATGGGACGTGACCGGGTGACGCCTTGTTGATGGGCTCTTTCCCGCAAATCGGCGAAGAACCTAAAATATTGGCATCCATTATTTTGTATTACCAAGAACTTGCGCTGTATCCTCGGTTGGCAGAGATGCAACCAGGGTGTACAGTATTTCATCCCTTACTGAAACAAGGGGGGTGCGATGCCTGGGGTTGACGCCTCCAATGGCGCGCCCGCCATTCTGGACAAGGATGGTTTGGGCCAATTGATCGCCGCGCTGCGGACCAAGGGCTATCGGGTCGTCGGCCCCCGTTCCGCCGATGGCGCCATCGTTTACGACGACATCGACGACATCGAGGACTTGCCGGCCGGTCTTGGCGACGAGACCGAAGGCGGGCGTTACCGTCTGCGCAAACGGACGGATGACGTGCTGTTCGGCTATACCCTTGGGGCGCAGGGGTGGAAACGCTTTTTGTATCCGCCGCGCCAACGCCTGTTCGCCGCACGGCGCCAGGGGGCTGGTTTTCAGGTCGAAGCCGAGGAGGGCGAAGAGGCGCCCATGGCGTTTCTCGGGCCGCGGGCCTGCGAACTGGCGGCCGTCGCCCTTCAGGCTCGGGTGTTCGGCGACAAGACCTTTCCCGATCCCGGCTACCAGGCCCGTCTGGCCGCCGCCTTCGTGGTGGCGGTGGAATGTGGCGCAGCCGCTTCCACCTGTTTTTGCGCTTCCATGGGAACCGGGCCCGAGGTGACGTCGGGCCACGACATTCGACTGTTGGAGATCAAGGGGCAGCGCTTCCTGGCCGAGGCCGGAAGCGACCGGGGGCGTGAGATTCTGACCGGACTTTCGCTGTCCGCTCCCACCGCCGCCGACCTGAAGATGGTGGCCGCGGCGCGCAAGGCGGCGCGGGCCGGACAGGGGCGGGTGCTGGACCGTGACACGGCGGCGGCCCTTCAATCCATGCCGGACCACCCGCGCTGGGACGACGTGGCGGCGCGGTGCCTGAGTTGCGGCAACTGCACCATGGTCTGCCCCACCTGTTTTTGCACCACGGTCGAGGACGTCACCGACCTGTCGGGCGACCATGCCGAACGTTGGCGCAAGTGGGATTCCTGCTTCTCGGTCGAGTTTTCCTACATCCATGGCGGCGCCGTCCGCACCGAGGCCAAGTCGCGCTATCGCCAGTGGATCACCCACAAGCTGTCCACCTGGGCCGACCAGTTCGGCAGTTCCGGCTGTGTCGGTTGCGGGCGCTGCATCACCTGGTGTCCGGTGGGCATCGACATCACCGCCGAGGTGGCGGCCATCGCCGCCACGCGCAAGGGCACCCAAGGCTAGGGGAGGACGACCATGGTCAAGCCGCGAGATCTCGGCCGCGTCATCGACGAACATCCCTTTTTCCGCGACATGGCGCCCGATTTGCGTGCCGCCCTGGTGTGTCTGGCGGTCAACGAACGTTTCGCCGCCGGCGAGCACCTGTTCCGTGAAGGCGCGGAGGCCAGGAAGTTCTATGTGATCCGCGAGGGGCAGGTGGCGGTCGAGGTCGAGCCGCCGGTACGCAAGCCCATCGTGCTGGAAACCCTGGGGGCCGGCGACGTGCTGGGCTGGTCTTGGCTGGTGCCGCCGCATCGCGCTGCCTTTGCCGCCCGTGCCCAGACGGATTTGCGGGTCCTGGCCTTCGACGCCGATTGCCTGCGCCGGGCCATGCTGGAAAATCCGCAGTTGGGTTATGCCGTCCTGGCCCGCTTCGTGCCGGTGATGGCCCATCGTCTGGCGGCGGCGCGCATGCAGATGCTTGACCTTTACGGACCGGCCGTGGCGCCCAAGGACAAGCCGGCCAAGCCCAAGGTGGAAAAGGCGGTCAGGGATTCCAAGGGGCGCAACCGCTCGGCCGTCGCCGCCCTTGAAGGCGTCAAGGCCGAAGCCGCCGCCACCAAGGCCGAGCTCAAGCTGGCGAAAAAGGGCAAGAAAGCCGACAAGGCGCCGAAGAAGAAGGGGAAATGACCATGACGGCCCATTCCCTTGCCGAAGACCGCGACCCCATGCTGCCCCGCCTGTTCCGGGTCGAGAAGGTGCGGCGCGACCTGTCCGACACCTTCACCATGGAATTGCTGGCCGAGGACGGTTGGGAATTCGTCTTTCGCCCCGGCCAGTTCAACATGCTGTACGTGTTTGGCGTCGGCGAAATTCCCATCTCCATTTCCGGCGATCCCGCCGACCGTTCGTGCCTGGTGCATACCACCCGCGCCGTCGGACAGGTCAGCCAGGCCTTGAACGCCTTGAAGGCAGGGGACAGCATTGGCGTGCGCGGTCCGTTCGGCACCGCCTGGCCGGTCGAATCCGCCTATGGCCGCGATCTGGTATTCGTGGCCGGCGGCGTCGGACTGGCCCCGCTCAGGCCGGCCATCTACCACGCCATGAGCAATCGCGACCGTTACGGCCGGGTCATGGTGCTGTATGGCGCCCGCACGCCCGAGGATATTCTTTACAAGAAAGAGGTCGAGCGCTGGCGCGGCCGTTTCGACATGGACGTCCTGGTCACCGTGGACCGCGCCACCGGCAAGTGGAGCGGCAATGTCGGTGTGGTCACCAATCTGGTGATGAAGGGCGGTTTCGACCCGCAACAGGCCACCGCCTTCATCTGCGGCCCAGAGGTCATGATGCGTTATGGCGCCCAGGCCATGGAAAAGCGTGGTGTCGGGCGCGACCACATCTGGCTGTCCATGGAACGCAACATGAAGTGCGGTTGCGGCCTGTGCGGGCATTGCCAATGGGGGCCGCATTTCGTGTGCAAGGACGGGCCGGTGTTCCGCTATGACCGCGTTGCCGACCTGTTCAGCGTGTCCGAGTTGTGAGGAGGCTGACATGCCCGAGCGCAAGAAGCCGAAACTCGCCGTCTTCAAGTTCTCATCCTGCGACGGCTGTCAGTTGACCTTGCTCGATTGCGAGGACGAGTTGCTGGCCCTGGTGGGCGAAGTGCGCATCAGCTATTTCCTGGAAGCCACCCGCAAGGTGGAAAAGGGGCCTTACGACGTCTCGCTGGTGGAAGGGTCCATCACCACACCGCATGACATCAAGGCCATCCGCGAAGTGCGGCGCATGTCCAAGACCCTGGTTTCCATCGGCGCCTGCGCCACCGCCGGCGGCATCCAGGCGCTTCGGAACTTCGGTTCCGTCAAGGAGTTCATCCGCAAGGTCTACGCCCATCCCGAATACATCGACACGCTGACCACCTCGACGGCGGTGTCGGACCATGTGTCGGTGGATTTCGAACTGCGCGGCTGTCCCATCAACAAATACCAGTTGCTGGAAGTGCTGAATGCCACCTTGAATGGCCGGCGGCCCAACATCCCACGCCATTCGCAATGCATGGAATGCAAGGCCAACGGCGTGGTGTGCCGTATGGTGGCGGCCGGCGAACCGTGCCTGGGACCTGTTACCCAAGCCGGCTGCGGCACCCTGTGCCCCGGCGTCAACCGTGCCTGTTACGGCTGTTTCGGGCCGATGGAGACGCCGAACACCGCCTCGTTGGCCGCCGCCCTGGCCGCCCAGGGGCGGTCGCGCGACGAAATCCAGCGTCTGTTCCGCAGTTTCAACGCCAATTCCGACGCATTCCGCAAGGAGGGCGACAGCCATGGCTGACACCCGCACCATCAAGGTCGAGGCCCTGGCCCGTGTGGAAGGCGAGGGCTCTTTGTCGGTGAAGATCCGTGACGGCCAAGTCAAGGAACTGCGCTTCGGCATTTTCGAGCCGCCGCGCTTTTTCGAGGCTTTCCTCAAGGGCCGCGACTTCCGCGAGGTGCCCGACATCACCGCGCGCATCTGCGGCATCTGTCCCATCGCCTACATGATGGGGGCGGCCCAGGCCATGGAGGACATCCTGGGCCTGCGGGTGACTAGGCCGATCCGCGACCTGCGCCGGCTGGTCTATTGCGGCGAATGGATCGAAAGCCACGCGCTGCATGTCTACATGCTGCACGCCCCCGATTTCCTGGGGCTTGCCGACGCGCTGGAACTGGCGGCGGTCGATCGGTCGCTGGTGGAAAAGGCGCTGCGGCTCAAGAAGATCGGCAACGACATTCTTGAGGTGGTGGGCGGCGGCCGGGCCATCCATCCCGTCAACCTGCGGGTCGGCGGTTTCTACAAGCTGCCGTCGCGCAAGGCATTGCGCGCGTTGGAAGACGATCTGGAATGGGCGGTGGAAACATCCGTCGCCACGGTGGCGCTGGTCGGCGGGTTCGAGTTTCCCGACATCCAGCAGGATTACAACTTCATGGCCTTGCGCCACCCGGACGAATACGCCATCCACGAAGGCCGGCTGGTGACGTCGCAAGGGTTGGACATTCCGGTTTCCGCCTTCCTCGACCATGTCGAGGAGGAACATGTGCCGTGGTCCAACGCCCTGCACGGCTATGCCAAGAACGGCAGCGCCCACCATGTCGGACCGCTGGCCCGCTACAACCTCAATTACGACAAGCTGTCGGACACCGCGCGCGCCGCCGCCGCCGCCGCCGGCCTGGGGCCGGTGGTGCGCAACCCGTTCCAAAGCATCGTGGTGCGCGCCGTCGAACTGGTTCAGGCCTGCGAGGACGCGCTGGCCCTGGTGCGCGGCTACGAGGAACCGGACGTCGCCTTCATCGAGACGGCGATCCGCGCCGGCGAAGGACATGGCTGCACCGAGGCGCCACGCGGCATCTGTTATCACCGCTATCGCATCGACAAGGGGGGGGCGGTGCTGGACGCTCGCATCGTGCCGCCCACCGCCCAGAACCAGAAAGTCATGGAACTGGATCTGGCCAAGGTGGTTCAGGCCAATCTGGAAGAAGCGGACGAAACCATCAAATGGCGGGCGGAACAGGCCATTCGCAATTACGACCCGTGCATTTCCTGCGCGACCCATTTCCTGAAGCTGGAGATGGAGCGCGGGTAAAGGAACCGGCGGTCACGGCATCTTGGATTTCAGCGCGATGGTCTCGCCGTCCACGGTGAACTTGCCGAAACCGCGATGGTGGATGGTGCGCGGGTCGGGATGGTCGGGGTCGATCCACGCCTTGACCACCTCAAGGACGAACAAATTGTATTTGTCCACCAGCGTCGTGTCGGCGACCCGGCATTCCAGGTTGACGAAGCATTCCGCCACCAATGGTGCCGCCACCGCCTGGGCCGGTTGGGCCGTCAGGCCGAAAGTTGCGAACTTGTCGGTGTCGCGGCCTGACGAATTCCCCACCGCCACCACCGTTTCCGCCAGTTCGACGCTGGGAATGGCGATGACGCATTGCCCCGTTCCGGTCAGCGCGGCGAAGCTGAAATCGGCGCCGCTGACTACACAGGCGACCAAGGGCGGGGTGAACTCGACCATCATGTGCCACGACATGGCCATGACGTTGGCCCGCCCCCCTTCGGCGGTGCTCAACAGCACCACCGGGCCGGGTTCGAGCAGGCGGTAGACCTCGGACAGGGGAAAGTCGCGGAACATGGGCATGCCCTCCGACGAGAGGTCCTCACTATAGCACATTGGATGCTTTCTCGTTGGCTTGGCGGGGGTGTTGGCGGTAAAAACCGGCCATCATGATGCTGACACCCGTCGACCACGAAACCCTTCGTCCCCTGCTGCCGCAATTCCGGGGGGCGCTGTCCGATTATCCGCTGGCGCTGAAGGTGTTCGACCGCGTTACCGCCGTCATTCCAGACGGCGACCTGATGACGCTGTCGACAGACGAACGCCATCGCGCCGATGGTGTCGAACTGTGCCGCCAATTCGGCTTCGGCATCCTGGACGTGGACCCGAAAAGCCATTTCACCTGGGACGGCCAGAACGTCGCCACCCGCATGGAACCCAGCGTGCTGATCCACGAGGTCGGGCATTATCAATTGGCGGCGCCGGAACGGCGTGCGGTGCTGGATTTCGGTCTGGGGTGTGGCCCGGAAAGCGGCAAGCGCGAGGAAGCGGACGCGGTCCAGACCCTGTTCTGTCCCGAGCGCGATGTCGAGGAGGCGCTGTGTTCGCTGCTCGGCATCCTGTGGGAGGCCGAACTGGGCCACCCCGCCATCCTGGCCTTCCTGGAACAGAACTGGATGGAAGGCGGGGCCAACCTGCAAAACGTCGGCCATTTCAAGAAGATCGTGCGCTGGCTGCGCGACATGGAACTGATCGACGACGGCGGTCGGCCCACCCGCAACTTGCGCAGCGAAGGCGACGACACCTTCTTTGCCCGCTGGTTCGCCGACAATTCATGACCGTTCTGGTGCTGGGCGTCGGCCATCCGTTCCGGGGCGACGACGGGCTGGGGCCCGTGGTCGCCGAACGGGTCGCCGCCCTGGCCCGGCCCGACGTGACCGCCCTTGCCCATCATGGCGAGGGCACCAGCCTGATGGAATGCTGGCAAGGCATCGACGCGGTGGTCGTGGTGGACGCCACCCGTTCGGGCGCACCCCCCGGCACGGTGCGGTGCTGGGACGCGGGGGCGGAAAAGTTGCCGGCCGGCCTGTTTCCCAAAAGCAGCCATGTCTTCGGTTTGGCCGAGGCGGTGGAAATGGCCCGATTGTTGGGACGCTTGCCGCCGCGTCTGACCGTCATCGGCGTCGAGGGCAAGGATTTCGCCGCCGGCACCGGGCTGTCGCCCGAAGTGTCGGCGGCGGTGGACCGGGTGGTTGAGATGGCGTGCCTTATTCCAACCGGCCAATGAATTGACCGGTTGTATTGTCCCTCGCCGGGCGCAGCCATCCGGCCGCTTGGCCGCCGCCGCAATGGCGGCATGATACCGGCCAGCACGTCAAATGAAAGGCTGGCCGGTATTATTCCGCCGCTATCGGACGGGCCATGGCCGCTCCCGGCCAATAACGGCCCGAGGCGAAACGGTACTGGTTGACGTAAGGGATTTCGACCCCCAACCGTTGGGCGGCGTGCCACACCCAGCGTGGGTTGTCGAGGAAACCGCGGCCGATGGCGACCATGTCGGCCTTGCCCTCGGCCACCACCCCTTCCGCCTGTTCCGGCGTGGCGATCAATCCGACGGCCCGCACCGGCAGGCCAGACGCCTCGCCGATGGCCTGGGCCAGCGGCACCTGATAGAGCGGGCCGACCGGAATGGCCGCCTTGGGCACCACGCCGCCCGACGACACGCAGACATAGTCGATGCCGGCCTTGGCGAATTCCTGGGCGTAGATTTGGGATTCCTCGAGCGTCAGGCCGCCCTCGGTCCAGTCGGTGGCGCTGACGCGGATGCCCAGCGGCTTGCCCAGCGGCCAGACGGCCCGCATGGCCCGGATGACCTCGAGCGGGAAACGCATGCGGTTTTCCAGGCTGCCGCCATAGGCGTCGGTACGGGTGTTGGAAAGCGGCGACAGGAACTGGTGCAGCAGATAGCCGTGCGCCGAATGAACCTCGATGGCGTCGAACCCGGCGCGCAAGGCCCGCAAGGCGGCATCGGTGAAGGCGTCGCGCAGGCGGGCCAGACCGGCTTCGTCCAGCGCCTTGGGGGCCGGCCAGTCCTCGTCGAACGGCAGGGCCGACGGCGCCACGTTTTCCCAGGCACCGGTGGGGGCACCGCCCAGCCACGGCGCGTCGGAGGCGCCCTTGCGTCCGGCATGGCCCAACTGAATGGCGATGGCGCTGGGGCCGAAGCTCTTGAGCTGGGTCACCAGTTTGGTCAGCGCCGCCTCGGTGGCGTCGTCGTAAAGTCCCAGGCAAAGGTGGCTGATGCGGCCTTCGGGGGCGATTCCGGTGGCCTCCAGAACGATCATGCCGGGGCCTGACGCGGCCAGGGCGCCGTAATGCTGGGTGTGCCAGTCCTGTGCCACGCCGTCCTTGGCGCTGTATTGGCACATGGGCGCCACCACCACGCGATTGGGCAGGGTCAGGCCGGCCAGGCTGATGGGGGTGAACAATTGGGACATGGGATGGGCTCCTTGTGTCCGTGTTGGGGGCCTTGCGGGAATTGCCGCGATTGTTCACACTTTCCAAAGCGCCGGTAAAGATGGCGATATGGCAAATCAGTTTTTCCAAATGGGAAACAGTCATGGACCGTGTGCGTGAGATGGAGGTGTTCGCCCAGGTGGCGGCCAGCGGCGGCCTGTCGGCGGCGGCGCGGGTTCTGGGGCTGTCGGTGGGGGCGGTGAGCAAGCATTTGGCGGCGCTTGAGGACCGGTTGGGGGCGCGGCTGGTGCTGCGCACCACCCGTTCGCTGTCGCTGACCGACGAAGGCGCGGCTTTCCTGCCGCGCGTGCGCGCTTTGTTGGCCGATCTGGCCGAGGCCGAGGCCGTGGTCGCCACCGATGAAGGCGACCTTTCGGGGTTCTTGCGGGTAACGGTGGCCGTGGCGTTCGGGCGGCGGCACATCGCGCCACTGGCCGCAGAGTTCCTGCGCCGGCATCCTCGCCTCAGGTTGCATCTGTTGCTGACCGATCAGGTGGTGGATCTGGTCGAAGGAAACGTCGATGTGGGGTTGCGGTTCGGGGCCTTGGCCGATTCGGCGTTGGTGGCGCGACGGATCGCCGGCAACTGGCGGGTGCTGTGTGCCGCGCCCAGTTATCTGGAACGGGCCGGGCGGCCGGAAACGCCGGACGATCTGGCGGCGCACCAATGTCTGGTGATCGGCGACGGCAACGAAAAGGTTTGGACCTTCGTCGGTCCCGGCGGCGAGGTGGCGGTGCGGGTTGGTGGTTCCCTGGCCAGCAACAACGGCGAGGTGGTGCACGCCTGGGCGCTGGAGGGGCTGGGGCTGGTGCAGAAATCCATCTGGGACGTGGAAGGGGATCTGGCCTCGGGGCGGCTGGTGCCGGTGCTCGATCAATGGCGTTCGCCCGACATGGCCTTGCACGCCGTCAGTCCGAAAGCCCGCGCCAGTGCCCCACGGGTGCGCCGTTTCGTCGAGTTCGTCGCCGCGGAATTGGCCCGGCGCGGGTGTCGCTGACCCCTTTTCGTCGGTCTTCCGGCCCCCCATCTATGGGAAAGACCCACACCCTCGACGTTTCATGATTCCCATGGCTGCAATTCACGACATCCGCTTTGAACGTCTGTCCCGCGAGGCCCCCGACCGCCCCTTGGCACTGTGTCCCGAGGATTGGGCCTATGTGGCGCGCCATTTCGACGCGGTGGGGGAAGCGTTCGACGTGACGGCGTCGCCGGCCGTGCCGTTGTCCATGCTGACCGGCCGCACCCTGGCCCGTCATCTGGCTCGGGTGCGGGCGTCGGTGGTGGCGGAAACCCTGGAACAGCACCTGGCTTTGGGCCGGCTGGAAAGCGTCTACCGGCTGTTGGCCTCGGCGGTGCGGCTGGCGGGCCGGGGGCAAGGCCCCGAACGCCGCCAGTCCTGATTCCTGATACTCGTTTCAGCCCCTCGCCGGGCGCGGCTCTCCGGCCGCTTGGCCGCGCCCTCAATGGGCGCTGACCGGCACCGCAAGCGGAGCCGGTGTTACGCCTTCGGCGTGGGATACTTGGCCTTCAGCACATCCCAGCCGGTGGTCGAACCGCCGCTGCCGCCAGACGTCTTGGCCGCCGTCTGTTCGATGCGGGCGATGCGTTCGCGCGTGCCGGGGTGGGTGGAAAACAGGGACGTGGTTTCGCTTCCCGATTCGGGATAAAGCCGCATCAAGGTACGAAAGAAGTCGTCGGCCCGGCTGGGATCGTTTCCGGTCTGCTGGAAGATGCGCAGGATGTGGGCGTCGGCTTCGAACTCGTGGGTTCGCGAATAGCCGGTCAGGATCATGGTGTAAAGCGGACCTTCCAGCGCGCTCAGCACGTCGCTGCCCAGGGTCCCGCCGCCCAACCAGCCCGACAGCGCTTCCTTGCCCAGGTTGCCGACCGAGGAAACCAAGGCTTGGTTACGGATCTGGGTCAGTGAATGGCCGTGGTCGGCATGGCCGACCTCGTGGGCGATGACGCTGGCCAGTTCGTCCGGGTGGGCGCATTGGCGCACCAGTTCGGAATTGACGGCGATCTTGCCGCCCGGCAGCGCCCAGGCGTTGACCTGCTGGTTCTCGACCAGGGTGATTTCCCACGGCAGGGACTTGCGGTCGGCGACGGCGAACAGCGGCTTGGCGAAACCGCGCAAGGCTTCCTGGACATTGCGGTCGTCCACCGCGCCACCCGATTTCGTGAGGTAGTCGGGATAGAAGCTTTCGCCCATCTTGATCTCGTCGCCTTCGCCGGCGGCATAGGCGCCCACCACCTGGCTGGCGGAATTGATCAGGTTGCCCAGGCTGAATTGGGCGTGGGCGGGAAGGGCGGCCGAGGCGGCGGTGCCGGCCAGGCCGGCAAGCAGGGTGCGGCGGGAGGTCATGGTGTCGGGCGTCAACTCTTCTTGTCGAACCGGAACGCGGCGATCACTTGTTCGGCGTCGTCGCGGTGTTTCTGGAAATGGTACATTTCCGTCCCGTAGTAATGCACCAAGGTGAGTTTGGAATCCACCACCGCGCCGACGGCGATGCCGATGCGGCGCACTTCGTCCTTGCCGGTGAACGCGTACTCGAAGCGGAATCCCGGCTCCCCGCCCAAGGTGGCCGGGCGCAGGTTGGTGGCGGTGACCGGGGAACCGAAGATCCTGGCGTAGCTGGCGGTGAACAGGTCCATGATCTCGGGTTCGGTCATGGCTTTGTTGAAGCGGTAGGACACTTCGTCGGGTACCGTTCCGAACAGCACGGCCAACGGATCGAAAGTCCGTTCCACATCCAGTCCCTTGGTCAGGGTCTTGCCGTCCTTGACGTTGATGTGGAACAGCATGTTCTCCAGCAACGGTCCATCTTGGGTCCAGGTATAAAGCGATTCGGTGTTGTGGCCGTTCCAGGCGACGGGCGTCGAGGTGGTGGCGCCGTCATCGACGAACTTCACGTTGCCGGCCGGCACCAGTTGGTATTGCGAGCACGCCGCCACGGTCAGCAGCAGCCCCAGGACGAACAGGCGCTTCATCATGCCCCCACCAGATAGGATTGAATCATTGCACGATCATCGGCGTCGGGTTTGACCGCCAGATAGCGTTGGAAATATTCCCGCGCCTGTTCCTTCTCGCCGCGCCGCCAGCGCATCAACCCCACCGAACGCAACGCCTCGGGTGGCGCTCCCGGGGCCTCGCAGGCTTCGTGGTAGAACCCCAGTGCCATGGCTTCGTCGCCGTCCTTGCCTCGGCGGCGGTACAGCTCGCCCTTGTAGTAAAGCACCTCGCCGACGTCGCGGCCGGCATGGATCAGACGGTTGAAAACGGTTTCGGTCTGCTTGAAATGTCCCAGATTGATCTCGTCGGCCATCATCATGCCGCGAATGGGGGCAATGGCGTCGGCCAGACGGTCGGAGGCGCCGCGTCCCTGGTCTTTCGCCTGCTTGGCCAATTCGGTCAGCGTCTCGATGCGTTCGTCGGTGGGAGGATGGGTGGCGGTGAAGGCGTCGAAATCATCGTCGATGTCGCCGGCGTCGCGTTCCTCGGCCACGTTCTTCCAGATGGTGGCGGCGGCTTTAGGATCGTAGCCGGCCTTGACCATCAGGCGGAAACCGACCTCGTCGGATTCGCGTTCGTTGTCGCGGGAATAGCTCATGCGGCGCAGTTGCAGGATGTTGTGGCGCAATACCTGGACGTTGGGCGAATTGCCGAGCACGATCATGGCGTTGGTCCACGCCTGCCATTCACGGTCGTCGCGGATGCGCTGCATGGTGTGGCGGTGCAGGTAATGACCGAATTCGTGGCCCAGCACGGCGGCCAACTGTGATTCCGAATTACAGCGCAGCAACAGCCCCGTGCACACCTGGACCATGCCGTTGGGGCTGCAAAAGGCGTTGAAGATGGGCTGGCGCACCACGTATGTGCGCAGATCCGGGCAATATTCGCCCACCAGCCGGCACATCATGTCGGCTACCAGGGCGTTGACTTCCGGGTTACGGATTCTGGTTGCCGAGGTCCGCAGAAGCTTCTCGTTCTTTTCGGCGGTCAGCCAGACACCCGCTTCGTCGGTGTTCAGGTCTGGTCGGTATCCTCGTTGCACCAGATCGGTGGTGGGGCCGGCGGTCTGGTAGCCGCCGGTGACGCAGCCTCCGAGTGAGCTGATGGCGCAACCGGCAAGGCCGAAGGCGAAAGTGCGGCGCGACAGGGTCATTTCGGCAGCTTGTCCAGCAACAGGGCGACGGTTTCGCGTGCCTTGGCGGCATCGCGAAGGTCGCCATCCTGACGGGCGTGCAAGGCGTTGAACCACACCACCTGTCCGGTCTTCAGGTCGACCAGGGAGGCATGTCCCAATTGCATGCCGCCGCCAACGCTGACCCCGGCAAGGGCCGCGACCATGCGCAAGGCCACCCGGCCGGGGGTGGAGTAGCTGTCGCGCACCCAGAGGAACAAGGCGTAGTCGGCCTCGGCGTGCTCGCCCAGGGCCTGTGCCTCGGACCCCAGGCTCCAGTCGAACTGTCCGTTCTTGGCCGGCAGGCGGTTGTTTTGGTTGAAATGGTAGGTGCGGATGGTGGTGCCCACGGCGCCGTGCAGTTTCTGCACCTGATCAAGACGCATCGCTTCGGGGCTGTCCTCGGCCGGTGGCGAGAAGGACGCGAAGCGGATGTGCATGTCTTCCAAATGGGCACGGGTGCCGGAGGCCAGATGAGAGGCGGCGTCACGTGTCCACAGCGCGTTGACGTCGAGGTTGCCGGTGGCGTCGAACTCGTACAATTCGACGTCGGGGGGCATCATCAGGATACGGGGGGCGTGACCGTCCCCGTCACGTCTCAGGGTCTCGGCCGTATAGTAGCTTTGGGTGGCACAGGCGGACAGCGCGAGAGCCAATGCGGCCACCCACGCCAATTGACGCAACAAACGCACGGTTCCCCTCCAACGTCGTCTGCCGCCATTCTACCGATCACTTCGCGTGGCACAACCCCTGATGGCTGTCGTTGGCGGGTCAATATTGTTCGGAAAAGACCATGCCTTCGCCCTGGTGCCAGTTTCCCAAAGGGAACTTGACCTCTTGGCCGGGGTCGAAGCGCGGCCACCGGGAATCCCACCGCCGGCCGATGCCTTGACCGTCTTCGCCTTTTCGTCGTCCGATAACCGGTGGAGGTGGTAACTCGATCGTATAGGATTCCTCGTGGCACTTGAAATCCGGTATGCGAAAAGCGCCAAAATACATGCGGGTATTTGATGAGGGTCCTGCCCTGGCATGACCCTCGGGGGAGGTGCCCGATGAGTGCGCAGGCTGTCGTTTTGTCCGCCGTTTCGATCCTGGTTGCCTATTCCATTCTCCGCGCGCGTCAGGGGCTGTTGATGGTGTCGGTCATGGCCTATGCCGCCGTGGTCGCCTGGATCATCCATCATGGCATGGAAATGCTGATGTTTGCCCTGGGGGGAGCTATCGGGCTGGGGGTTCTGGGGCTTGGCGTCATGGTCTGGCGGCTGGTTTCGACACAAAATGATTCAGAACGTCACTCTTCGACGGAAGAGAATACAAACAATGACCCGCTCACTGAAAATATAGGGTCATAACCTGATTGCCTTTCGTTCTATGGTAGAGATACTTTTAGTCATTCATGGCTATTTCTTTTGGTTTAGACCATGCTTTCTTCCATGCCGCCGGAATGTCTTGCTTCCCGTGTCGCTCGGTTTGCCCGCCACCGGGAACGGGGCGAATGGGCCAGTTGTCATGCCATCCTGAATGGGCTGCGGCAATGTGCGGAACGCGAAGGGTGTGCCGAGCGACTGTCCTGCACCGAAGCGGCGGGCACCTTGCGGGTGCAGTTGCAGGGGTTGCTGGAAACCCCGTCGGCTTCCCGTTTCGGTGCTGTCTGATTTTAATTTTCCGCCAGGAAGGTCGCCATGTCCGCTCCCCGCTTCCTTCAGGCCATCGCCCTTGACCTCTGTGTTGCCGCCCTGGGCATGGCTATCGTAGCCATTCCCATGGCTGTCATCGGGATCATGTCCTGACGCCGTGGTCTTTGCCGTCGCTGCGGTTCGTGCCATAACCCAAGGTGTGGTGCACGAGAGCGGGGGAGAGAGGGCATGCTGTCACGCCGGAGGTTTTGTGGGGCGTTGACCATGGCCGCGCTGGCGGCACGGGGCGCGGCGGCAGCGGCGGATGAGTTGCGTCTGGGCGCCTTTTTGTCCACCACCGGCACCTATACCATCATGGGCGATCCCGAACGCAAGGCGCTCGATATGATGGTGGAACGCACCAATGCCGAAGGCGGCGTGCTGGGGCGCCCCTTGCGTCTGATCTGGTATGACGACGCCTCCGAGCCGGACCGGGCCATGAGCGCGGTCAAGCGGTTGATCGACAACGACGGAGCCCACCTGCTGATCGGCGGATCGGGAACCCCCACCAGCATGGCGGTGCTGCCGCTGGTCGAACGGGCGGGAATTCCCTATGTGTCGATGGGCGGCGGTGTCGGCATCGTCGAGCCCTTGCGCAAATGGACCTTCAAGGTGCCGCATACCGACCGCATGGGGGCGGAGAAGGTGCTGGCCGACCTTAAGCGCCGTGGGCTGACGCGGTTGGCGTTGCTGTCGGAGAACGTCGGTTTCGGCAGGTCGGGTCGCGATCAGGTTCTGGCCTTGGCGCCGGCCTGGGGCATCCGGGTGGTGGTGGACGAAACCTACGGCCCCAAGGATGCCGACGTCACGCCGCAACTGACCAAGGTGCGGATGGCCTCGGATGTGGACGCCCTGTTCGTGTTCGGCACCGGCCAGGGGCCGGCGGTGGTCACCCGCAACATCCGCCAATTGGGGCTGACCTTGCCGGTTTACCAATCGCACGGAGTGGCGTCCAAGGACTTCCTGCGGCTGGTGGGGGGCGCCGCCGACGGCATGCGCTTGCCGGCCATGGCCTTGACCGTCGCCCGGCAATTGCCCGCCGATGATCGGCAGAAGCCGGTGGCCCTGGCCTTCAAGGCGGCGTACGAGGCCCGGTGGGGGCAGGAGGTGACGCATTTCGCCGGCCATGCCTACGACGCCTTCGCCATCGTCATGGACGCGCTGCGCCGAGCCGGCAGCGCCGATCCGGCGGCGGTGCGCGACGCCATCGAGACGACCAAGGGACTGGTCGGCACCGGTGGCGTCTTCACCATGAGCGCCCAGGATCATCTGGGGCTCGACCTGTCGTCCTTTCATATGGTGGAAATTCAGAATGGCGACTGGGTGCTGGTGGATTAGGCGCGGTTGCGCTTACCATCCATGCTCGTCGTTTCTGGTTCCCTCGACCAAGTTCAGGTCGCGTTCCGACACCAGACAGGTGGTGCCGTCCCCTGACAGCCGTCCGCCCAGCGGTGCCGCCACCGCGTTGACCATGCAGGTCTTGGCACAGGTGTCGGCGCAAATGATCAACTGGTTGTCGAAATTTTCAGTGGCGCCGACATCCACGTATCCGTGCATGGTTTTGATCTCGGCCTCGGTATAGCGGCCGGCGACGGCGCGCGGATAATCGGCCAGCATGCGGTCGCGGTCGATGTCGGAACAGCCGCAATTGGCCACCAACCCCAGGAAACGGCCCATACGGTTCGGGGTCGCCGGCTGGTCGGGCGGCGGCAGGGCGCATGAGGCGAGAAGCAGGACGGCAAGAACGCAGGCAAGGGTGCGCAAGGGCATGGTCAGCCTCCTGTGCCGGTCAATAGGGGCAATCCTTGCGGCCGCACGGTCCCTGGTTCGGCGCCCGATAGGTGGCACAGCGGGGGCATAGAGCCAGGTCCTGGGCGGTCTGGCTTTGGGTCGGGGCGGAAGGGGGATGCGGCGCGTCGGGCGGTGACGGCCGTCCGGCCCGCAATTCGGCGATCCGTTGCAGGTACTTGAACCCGAACCAGATGATGGCGACGACCACGACGGTCAGCAGGATTTTCGAGAACATGGCCCTATTTTACAGCCCCCAGCGGGCCCAGGCCAGCCGTTCTTCGGCCGCCGCCA
Source organism: Magnetospirillum aberrantis SpK (assembly GCF_011022235.1). GTDB lineage: Bacteria > Pseudomonadota > Alphaproteobacteria > Rhodospirillales > Magnetospirillaceae > Magnetospirillum > Magnetospirillum aberrantis. The sequence goes on from NZ_JAAIYP010000037.1 coordinate 201,778, forward strand.
GAACGTCGGCGGCCATCTGTCCGCGCGGGAAGAACAGGCGGGCCCACGGTGTTCGCCGTCCGCCCACCGGCCGCAGCCGTACCTTGTCGCCGAACCGTGTCCGCATCACCGTGCGCAAATCGCCCAATCCGTCCACCAGCCCCAGTTCCACCGCCTGACGGCCGGTCCAGATATCGCCGTTGAACAGGGTTTCCTCGGCGGCTTTCAGCCTGGATTCCCGGCGGGTGCGGACCCAATCCTTGAAACCGGCGTGGATGTCGGCCTGAAGCGCCTCAAGCCGCGCCACATCCTCGGGACGTTCAGGCAGGAAAGGGTCGAGCATGCGTTTGCGTTCGCCCTGGGTGTGCACGCGCCGTTCGATACCCAGCCGCCCCAGCGCCTCGGCGAAGCCGAACCCGGCCGAGACCACGCCGATGGAACCGACGATCGAGGCCGCGTCGGCGTAGACCTCGTCCGCCGCCAATGCCAGCCAATATCCGCCCGAGGCGGCCACGTCCTCGACGAAGGCGAAGACCGGGACCTTGCGCTCGGCGGCGTGGTCGCGAATGCGTCGTGCGATCAGTGCGCTTTGCACCGGCGACCCGCCCGGCGAGTTGACCGCGAGCGCCACCGCCGCCAGCCGGCGTGGAGCGAAGGCGGTCTTGAGCGTGCCGGCCAGGGCGGCAAGGTTCAGCCCGCCGCGCCCCAATCCGCCGCCGGCGCTGATCACCCCGGACAGGCGGACCACCGTAACCACGGGGGCGGGACGGATGACGCCACTGACGGCGTCGGCAAGAAATCGAGGAATCGTCATGCCTTTCACCATAGGGCCTTGGCCGGCGCTTCGATAGTGAATTAGGTTAATATCATATGCTAATGTATGTAGGGCATGTCACTGATGCCGTCGCCTTCCCCAACCAACAAGGAAAATCCCATGCGGAAACTGTCCCACGCCGCCCTTGTCGCCCTTGCTCTGGGCGTTGCCTCCGTCCCGTCGGCCATGGCCGCCGACATGCCGTCCTCGCCCACCGCCCAGGTGAAAAGCGGGCTTTACGTCACCGCCAAGGAAGCCGCGCAATTGATGGCGGACGACAAGGGCACGGTGCTGGTGGACGTGCGCGATCCGGTCGAGATCATGTTCACGGGCTATGCCCCGGCCACCGCCGTCCATGTGCCTTACCAGACCGCGGACCGGACCCGCTTCAACGCGGAAAAAGGGGTTTTCCTGATGGAGAAGAACCCGGCCTTCGCCGATCAGGTCGAGGCCAAGCTGACGGCCCTGGGTGCCGACAAGGAAAAGACCAAGGTGGTCTTCATGTGCCGCTCGGGCAGCACCCGCTCGGCCCCGGCCGCCGACCAGCTTTTCGCGCGCGGCTGGAAGAACGCCTACACCATGGTTGACGGTTTCGAAGGGGAAACCCGTAAGGACGGGCCGTCCAAGGGCGTGCGCGACGTGGACGGCTGGCGCAATTCCGGCCTGCCGTGGGGGTACAAGCTCGATCCCAAGGTCATGGCGCCGAACTGACCAGCGGCAGGTCGGCGCCAAGGCGCAAGACTGCGTCGGCCGGCGCGGTGTAGGTGCCGTCGTCGTGGTGCAGCACCAGACCGGGCAACAGGGCAAGCGGCGTCTTTGCATCCTTGCGGGCCGTCACCACGACGCGGGTGGCGGCCTTGCCGGCCTTGGGCCATAACGGCAACACGCGGATGCCGCCGACCTTGAGCGGAGAAAGCGCCGCCAGGATGTCGCCCAGCCGGTCGGCGCGGTGGACCACCCACAACCGCCCCTTGGGCCTGAGGAAGCGAATCGCCTGGATCAGCCATTCGCTCAGGCTCACCTCTTCCATGTGGCCGATGGCCTTGGTCTCGGCGCTGGGCGGCTGGATGGTGCCGGGCTCGTACCACGGCGGGTTGGTGATCACATGGTCGAAATGGTGCAGGGGAACGGCGGCCGGTGGCCGGGTGACGCAGCCTTCGACCACGGTCAGGCGGTCTTCCAATCCGTTGGCGCGGGCGTTGACGCGAGCGAGCTCCGCCAAGGGGGGTTGAAGTTCCAGGCCGGTGACTTCGACATCCGCCAACCGTGCCAACAGGCACAGCGAGGCGGTGCCGACACCACAGCCCAGGTCCAGCACCCGTTGCCCGCGTTTCGCCGTCACCGCGGCGGCCAGAAACAAGGGGTCCGAACCGGCGCGATACCCGTTCTCCGGTTGCCGCACCACAAGCCGGCCGCCCAGAAAGTGGTCTTCGGTGGTGGCGAACGGGGCGGGGGTGGTCATGTCGAGTCCTGGAAACTGGTTGCAAGCGCCGATGTAAGCTTGACCGACTTTCCATGGCAACACTATGTTCGTGCGCGCGGATGGGGGACTTCCGCGATCAAGGAGTGGGATATCGTGGCGATTGCGGCCAATCTGCGAAAAGAACCGGGCGAAAAGGCGAAAAGCTTCGACTCACTGGTGGCTTTGGTCCAGGACGACCTGGAGAAGGTCAACCGCCAGATCGTCGAGCGGATGCACAGCCCGGTCGACCTCATTCCTCAACTTGCCGGTCATATCATCGCCGCCGGCGGCAAGCGTCTGCGCCCGGTGCTGACCCTGGCTTCGGCCCGTCTCGCCGGTCACCAGGGCGAACGCCACGTCAAGCTGGCGGCTTGTGTCGAGTTCATCCACACCGCCACCTTGCTGCATGACGACGTGGTCGACGAATCCGAATTGCGGCGTGGTCAGGCTTCGGCCAACGCCTTGTTCGGCAACAAACCCAGCGTCCTGGTGGGCGACTTCCTGTTTTCGCGTTCGTTCGAACTGATGGTCGAGGACGGCTCGTTGCCGGTGCTGGCCATCCTGTCGCGCGCTTCGTCCATCATTTCCGAGGGCGAGGTGTTGCAACTGATCACCGCCAACGACACAGAAACCACCGAGGAAGCCTATCTCGAAGTCATCCGTTCCAAGACCGCCGCGCTGTTCGCCGCCGCCTGCCGCATCGGCGCGGTGGTGGCCGACCGTCCCCAGGCGGACGAGGAGGCGCTGGATTCCTATGGTCTCAACCTGGGCATCGCCTTCCAGTTGATCGACGACGTCCTGGATTATTCCGCCAAGCAGGCGGTGCTGGGCAAGACGGTGGGCGACGATTTCCGTGAAGGCAAGATCACCTTGCCGATCATCCTGGCCTTCCGTCGCGGCGACGACGAGGAACGCGAGTTCTGGCGCCGCACGGTGGAACGTCTGGAGCAGCAGGATGGCGACCTGGAGCATGCTTTCCACCTGATGGAAAAGCATGGCACGCTGAACGACACCATCGCGCGGGCCCGCGAATACGGCGATCTGGCGGTGGCCGCTCTCGACGTGTTCCCCGACAGCCCGCTGAAGCAGGCGATGGCCGACGTCGTCGATTTCTGTATCGAACGCGCCTACTGATCGTTACGGATCGCTGTCCACGCTTTCCCGGAACTTCCGCCAATCGGCCGTGGTGGCCTCGGCCATGCTCAGGGCGGCGTCGTGCAGCCAGCCCATGGGCAGCGCCGCCAGCCAATCCTCGATGTCGTGACGGCCGGCCTGGCCGCGATGGATGTTGGCGACCTCCCATCCCATCCAACGGATCAGCGCCTCGGCCTGGACGTGGCCGCGCAGTTGCTCGACCACCACCTTGTGGTTTTCCGGGCTGAGACGGCGGATCACCCAATCCTCGGTCAGGGTCAGCCATGGATCGGGCGAGCGGAAGGCGGCGGCCAGGATCATGCGGTAATCCAGCGTGGCCGGGCCCAGGGCGTCGTCGCCCTGGTGCCAGCGTCCGGCTGACGGCAGGGCGCGCTTGCCTTCACGCGCCACCGGTCCACCCCGCCATTGCCCCAAGGCCACCGCGCGCGGCCGGCCCAACGATCCCTTGCCGGCGGTGCCGCGGTTCAGGAACTCCTCGACCGGGACGCCTTCGGGCATGTGCTCGGCCAGCAATTCCCGCAGGTCGTCGAGGCCGTGTGCCGCGACAAGGTCGCTGAATTCCTTACGCCAATAAAGGGCGGTTTCGGACCAGTGCGGGGTGGAGGCCGGCAACAGCCACGCCGCCTCGCCTTCCAGGATCACCGGCCGTCCGGCCGGTTTGACCAGATTGGCGTTATAGCCTTCCAGCAACGAGGCGCAGGCGACACGGCGGTCCAGCTTCAGGTGACCCTCGTCGATGGACAACAGAACCGAGGTCGCCAACCGCACCAGATCCATGGTGACGGGAAAGGGATAAGCCTCGTCGAAATCGTTGATGCCCCACACCATGCGCCCTTCGGCATCGCGCCAGGTGCCGAAATTTTCCAGGTGCAGGTCGCCCACCGACAGGATTTTCGGTGCCTGACGGACCGGCTGCGGCATCAACTCGTCCCACCGCACCAGCCACCAATAGAAGGTTCCGCGCAAGAAGGCGAAGGGGTCGGCGCTCAGGGCCCGGCGACGATGGACGACGCCGGCCGGGTCGAGGGGAAAGCGTGTTCCCATCCATTCCAGATAGGACCGGGTGGCGTCGGCGAAGCTGGCGGCCATGGGCACATGTCCTCCTGTTTATATTCTTTGGACCGGTTTTATTCTTTGAGGGAAGAGGATGACATGGGTTCGCCTTTTCGTCATCCCTTGCCGGTGGGAATAGGGCGAACGCGTCGTGTTCATCTTGAATCTGTGCCCACTCACGCTAAATTAGAGCAGTCATAAACCAATTCCTGGATTTCCATTCCCATGTTCAACCGTCTGTTCGGCCGGTCCCCGGAATCCGAAGACACCCGCGTCAGCATCGTTCCCGCCTACGACGTCAAACGCTGGATGGAAGCGGGGGAGGTGGTTCTGATCGACGTGCGCGAGGCGGTGGAATATCGGGCCGAGGCGATCCCCGGCGCCATCAACATGCCGCTGTCGTCGTTCGATCCGGCCGAATTGCCGCCAATTCCCGAGGGAAAGCGTCTGGTGTTGCATTGCCGTTCCGGCGTGCGCTGCGGCACCGCCGCCGAACGCGCCCTGATGGGCGGTTACAAGGGCGATCTCTATCGTCTCGAAGGCGGGATCTTCGGTTGGAAGGCGGTGGGCGGGCCGACCGTCCAGCCCTGACTCAGCCCGGCGTGGCCGCTTCCAGAGTAAACAGGTCGTCCGGGGTCACCACCAGGTCGAAGGTCAGGCGCAAGCACACCGCCAGCACGATCAAGGCCAAGGCGAGGCGCAGTTGTTCGCCACGCAGCCGGACACCAAAGCGCGCCCCGATCTGTGCGCCGACCACGCCGCCCACCAGCAACGTGACCATCAACACCGCGTCCACCGTCTGGGTGTGCACCGCCTGAAGGAAGGTGACGTTGGCGGTGACGAACAAAATCTGGAACAGCGACGTGCCCACCACCACCGCCGTCGGCATTTCCAGGATGTAAATCATCAACGGCACCATGACGAAGCCGCCGCCGACCCCCATGATCGCCGACAATACGCCGCCGAACATGCCGACCGCCGCCGGCATCAGCACGCTGATGTAAAGCCCGGAACGGGGAAATCGCATCTTGAGCGGCAGTCCCGGCCAGGGATGGCGGTGGCGCTTGCGGGTGGCCGGGCCGCCGCTGCCTCGCTTCAGCGCCATCAGCGATTCCCAGCCCATGGTGACACCGATGAAGCCCAGGAAGACCACGTAGCACAGGGAAATCACCAGATCGATCTGGCCCAGGCTTTTCAGCCAGCCGAACAGGGCCACGCCGATCGTCGAGCCGACCACGCCGCCCACCAGCAGCACCAGCCCCATGCGGAAATCGACGTTCTTGCGCCGCCAATGGGCGATCAGGCCGGAAACCGACGCGCCCACCACCTGGTTGGCGCCGGTGGCCACCGCCACCGCCGGCGGAATGCCCATGAACATCAGCAACGGCGTCAGCAGGAAACCGCCGCCCACGCCGAACAGACCCGACAGAAAGCCGACACCGCCGCCCAGGACCAACAGGGCGTAGACGTCCACCGACAGACCGGCGATGGGAAGATAGATGCTCAAGGGGGTGTGGTTCCCGGAAAAGAGCGGGGTGTGCTTCCAAGACGTTAGCAAACCCGTTCGCGGACGTCTAATCACAAGGTGGCTTGTCCGCAGATGGGGATGGGGCAGGGGGCACCGGCGTTCTAAAATAACAGTCAAGAACAGGTCGGGAGGATGTCATGGAACGCATGGGCGTGCTGTTCGTCGACGACGACGAAAATCTCCTCAACGGCCTTCGCAGGCTGTTGTACGGCGAAACGCGGTGGAACATCATGTTCGCCAACAGCGGTGCCGAGGCGCTGGACATGTTGACCACCAACGAAATCGGCGTGGTGGTCACCGACATCGCCATGCCGGGGATGGACGGCGAGCAACTGATCCTGCGTCTTTATCAGGACCATCCCGACGTCATGCCCATTGTGTTGTCCGGGCATTGGGACGAACGCGCCTCGAACCAGCATCTGGGGCCTTACATCCAGTTCCTGTCCAAGCCGGTGCCGCCGCAGAAACTGCGCGAGGCGTTGGAGACCGCCGCCGGCTACGCCCAGTTGGTGATGCAGTAATCCCGTTGCCTTCTGACTGCCCCAAACGGGAACGGCCCCCCCGGGGTTTCCCCAGGAGGGCCGATGGTGGGCGGTACAAGGATCGAACTTGTGACCCCTTCCATGTCAAGGTAGTGAACCCCTGTAAAATCAAGGGGATGGTGTCACGATTGCCTTCCAGGCGTTCACGCTGTCCTGCGGGTTTCGGGGCGTATCGACACAAGTGCGCGGTCACGTCCCATCGAGTGGTGTAGCAGCGTTTGCCTGGGGATGATGGCGCAGGGCGCGGAGCGCCCGGAGACATCATCCCCAGGCGGCCCCGAATTCGGGGTGGTCATCGTCGATCTTCGGTAGGGTTTGGTTGCGACCTTCAACCGAACCAAGGATCAAGACGATGACCAATGAGATGATGAGCCTTCGTGGCCTGCTGGAAAAGAGCGCAGACGCCGACCTGCTGCGCGAGATGATCGGCTTTGCCGCCGAGCGCCTGTGCGCCGAGATCGACGGCAAGATCGCCACCTTTCTTGAGCGGCCGATCGAGGGCGACTGGCCCTATGTCTGGCTGGATGCCACCTACGTGAAAGTTCGCCAGGACGGCCGCATCGTCAGCGTGGCGGTGACCATCGCGGTCGGCGCCAACACCGCCGGCCGCCGCGAGGTGCTGGGCATGGCCATCGGCCCCAGCGAGGCCGAGACCTTCTGGACTGACTTCCTGCGCAAGCTGGCCCGCCGTGGCCTGCGCGGCGTCAAGCTGGTGGTGTCCGACGCCCACGAGGGACTGAAGGCCACCATCGACAAGGTGCTCAACGCCACCTGGCAACGCTGCCGCGTCCATTTCATGCGCAACGTCCTGGCCCATGCCGGGAAGCAGGGGCGCCGCGTCGTCTCCGCCTTCATCGGCACCGCCTTTGCCCAGGAAACCGCCACCGCCGCCCATGCCCAATGGCGACAGGTCGCCGACCAGCTTCGCCCGAGGGCGCGCAAACTGGCGGACCTGATGGACGAAGCCGAGATGGATGTCCTTGCATACATGGACTTCCCGCAACCCCACCGCACCAAGTTGCACTCGACCAATCCCATCGAGCGCCTCAACGGCGAGATCAAACGCCGCACCGAGGTCGTCGGCATCTTCCCCAACAAAGCAGCCATCACCCGCCTGATCGGCGCCATCCTCTTGGAGCAGAACGACGAATGGGCCGTCCAACGAGCCCGCTACATGACCCTGGAACCCGTCGCCCCCTTGGGTGATGATCCGCTGACAAGCCTGCCGCCCGTCGCGGCAGCCTGATCAAACCGGCCAAGCCTGCCGGAGATCAAACGGCGACTGCGCTGTTACACCAATCCCTGGGACACGATCCAACTGATTCATCGGACTCAAGAACCTTCCGGACGGGCTCTAAGAATGCTGGCTTCGACCTCAGGGGCAAGAAATATACGAACTTACGTCATGTAAATTAGTGTTCCGCAAAAGTTCCGCGTGTCTGCGAGCGTTTCGGTTGGCTCGCGCGCCAGCATTCTATATGTTGTTGGCCCTGCGCAGGAAACGCGCCCGTGATCTGCACGCGCTAGCTTTGAAAGTGCGATCTGCGGTGAAGCGGACTGATACACAAACTGTACACAGCGCGTTTCTGCGGCTGTAATTGGTTGAAAAACAATGGAAAATAGCTCCAGAGTTTATCTGTACGACACCACCTTGCGCGATGGCGCCCAGACCCAAGGTGTGGACTTTTCCGCCGCCGACAAGGCGCGAATTGCTCGTGCGCTTGACGCGTTGGGATTGGATTATATCGAGGGCGGCTGGCCGGGGGCCAATCCCACCGATGATTCCTTTTTCTCCAATCCCCCTGATCTGGGACAGGCCCGGCTGGCCGCCTTCGGCATGACCCGTCGTGCCGGCCGTTCGGCCAACAACGATCCCGGCCTGAACGCGCTGTTCGCCCATGACGCCGTTTCGGTGGTGACCATGGTCGGCAAGTCATGGGATTTCCAGGTTACGGTGGCCTTGGGCATCGAACTGGACGAAAACCTGCGCATGATCGGTGATTCGGTCGCTCATGCCCGCACCCGTGTGTCCGAGGTCATGCTGGACGCCGAACATTTCTTCGACGGTTACAAGGCCAACCCGCAATATGCCCTGGCCGCCCTGCGGGCCGCGCTGGACAACGGCGCACGCTGGGCGGTGCTGTGCGACACCAACGGCGGCTCGCTGCCGCATGAGGTCGAGCGTATCGTGTCCGAGGTGGTGGCCGCCGGTATTTCCGGTGACCGGCTGGGGGTGCATTGCCACAACGACACCGATTCGGCGGTGGCCAACTCGCTGGCGGCGGTCAAGGCCGGCGTGCGTCAGGTTCAAGGCACCATCAATGGCCTGGGCGAACGCTGCGGCAACGCCAATCTGGTGTCGATCATTCCCAATCTGATGCTGAAAATGGGGTTCGAGACCGGCATCTCGGAAGAGGGGTTGAAGCATCTGGTGGCGGTCAGCCGAACCCTGGACGAAGTTCTGGACCGCAAGCCCAACCGCAGCCAGCCCTATGTCGGCGCTTCGGCCTTCGCCCACAAGGGCGGTTTGCATGTGTCGGCGGTCGCCAAGGACCCGGCGTGTTACGAGCACGTCGATCCCGCTCGTGTCGGCAACGCCCGCCAGATCGTGGTGTCGGATCAGGCCGGACGGTCGAACATCGTCGCCCGCATGGCCGATCTGGGGATCGAGATCGAAAGCGTCAAACGCGACGCGCTGGTCCGTGTGGTCGAAGCCATGCAGGTGGATTTCGACCCGCACGAGGTGGCCGATCTGGTCGATCTGATCAAGCGTCTCGAGCACGAGGGCTACGCCTACGACACCGCCGCCGCCAGTTTCGAGTTGCTGGTGCGACGCGCCCTGGGGCAGGTGCCGGATTATTTCACTTTGGAACGTTATCGCGTCATCGACGAGCGCCGCCGCAACGCCAAGGGCGATTGGGTGACGCTGTCGGAAGCCACCGTCAAGGTCGAGGTGGATGGCCGCGAGTTCATGCAGGTGGGCGAGGGCAACGGTCCGGTCCACGCTTTCGACGTGGCCTTGCGCGCCGTGCTGATGGGGGCTTATCCCGAATTGGCCGGGCTGGAACTGGCCGATTATCGCGTGCGCATCGTCGAAAGCACGGCCGGCACCGGGGCCAAGACCCGCGTCACCATCGAAAGCACCGACGGCCAGGGGCATCGTTGGACCACGGTGGGCGTGCACACCAACGTCCTGGAGGCCTCGCTCGAGGCGCTTCAGGACTCCATCGCCTACATGCTGTTCCGCTTTCGCGAAATTCGCTGAGACAGGACCTTCAGTCGGAATCCCAATTGGGGCCGTCCTGGTCCTCCCACCATCCCGGATGGGGGGCGGGGCAGGAATCGCGACGGGTGCGGAACTCGTCACGGCGGGTCTTGCTGGCGCTGGCGTATTCGTTCGCGCCCGATTGGCCGTCCCAATAAGCCGCCACCCGTTCCTCGGCCCGTTGGGCCAAGTCGAAGACGTGCCACGGCAGCATCATGTAATGTACCGAATCGGGATCGGCGATCTCGGGCGAGCGTTCGAACCAGTCCAGGGCGCCGCGCGGCGGCGGCGGCGCGGGAGGCAAGCTCTCGGCCAAATCCTGATAAAGCGCCGCCAACAAGGCGAAGGTTTCGGCGGTGGCCAGATTGCACGATACGGTGAAGGCTTCGGCCAGTTCCCCATAACGCTCCGCCGACCGTTCCGCCACCGCGCGGGCGATGGCGAGAAGGTCGGCGGAGGTTAGGGCTGGCCCGGATGTGTTGGTCATGTCCGGGCCGTGATCCCTAGAGGGCGAACTGGGCGTCCAGGTCGGCCACGGTCTTGCCGGTGCCGGTCACCGGCTTGTACGACCGGCGATCACCCTTGTACAGGACGCCGATATTGTAGCCGTCGTCCTGCAACAGCCGCTTGGCCGCCTCGGAAGCGTCGGTGGCCGGGGCGGTTTCCGTCTTGCGGACCACGTTCTTCCAGTCGCGCTGTTCCTCGCGGAAGGTGACGCAGGGGCTCATCACCGCGATGAACGAGAAGCCGGGATGGCGGATGCCCTCGGCGATCAGCGCGGCGGTGCCGTTGGGGTCGCCGGCGAAGGCGCGGGCCACGAAGTTCGCCCCGGCCGACAGCGCGATGGCCAGCGGGTTGAACGGCGTCAGGCCGGTGCCGCCGGGCGGAGCCATGGCGGAAGCGTCCCAGTCAGCCTCGGTGGTGGGCGAGGGCTGGCCCTTGGTCATGCCGTAGACGCGGTTGTCCATGACCACATAGGTCATGTCCACGTTGCGGCGGCATGAATGCAGGAAGTGGTTGCCGCCGATCGAGAAGCCGTCGCCATCGCCGCCGGCGACCAGGACGGTCAGGTCGGGACGGGCCAGCTTCAGGCCGGTGGCCACCACCAGCGAACGGCCGTGGATGGTGTGGAAGCCGTAGCAATTGGTGTAGGCCGGAATGCGCGACGAGCAGCCGATACCCGAAATCACCGCGGTATTGTGCGGCTCAAGGTTCAGGTCGGCGAACGCCTTGGTGATGGAGGACAGCACGGCGTAGTCGCCGCAGCCCGGGCACCAGACCGGCTTGACCTCGGACTTGTAGTCCTTGGCGGTGTAGGTGATAGCGGTGCACTCGGTCATGGCTTACTTCCCTCCCATGGCAAGAAGGCGCGAATGGATTTCGTGCGGGCGGAAGGGCAGCGGGCCGGCACGGTTGAGCAATTGGGTTTCCGGCAGGTCGTATTCAGCCCGCAGGTACTTGTGGAACTGTCCGGTCTGGGACATTTCCACCACCAGGGCCTTCTTGACGCCGGCCAGAGCCTTGCCCATGGCCTCGGGGCGGGAAGGTGCCAAAAGACGCAGAGAAATCAGCTTGGCCTTGATGCCGTCGGCACGGGCCCGTTCGACCGCCTCGCGGGCGGCGCCGGTGCTCGAACCCCAGGTGATGACGGCAAGTTCGCCTTCACCTTCGACGGTGGCCCAATGGTCGCCGTATTCGTGGCCGGTCAGCTTGCGCAGACGCTTGTCGGTTTGGGCGAAGTGGTCGCCCGCCTGCGACGACGGCAGACCGGTCTCGGTGTGCTCCAGACCGTCGGCGGTATACTGGCACCCCGGGGTGCCGGGCACCGGCATGGGCGATACGCCGGTGTTGGTCAGGGCGTAACGCTTGAACGTCTCGCCCTCGGCCGGGCTTTGCGCGATCGAGCGCTTGCCGGTGAAGGCCACGTCGGCCGGGGCCGGGATGATGCCGCGGCTTTGGCCCAGGGACTGTTCCGACAGGACGATGCACGGCGCCTGAAGGGTTTCCGCCAAATTCACCGCCCATTGGGTGGTGAAGATGCAGTCGCCGATCGAGTTGGGCGCCACCACCAGATGGGGGGCGTCGCCATGCATGCCGTAAAGGGCGATGTTCAGGTCGGACTGTTCCGACTTGGTGGGGATGCCGGTGCTGGGGCCGCCGCGCTGGACGTCGACCACCACCACCGGGGTTTCGGACGCCAGCGACATGCCCAGCGCCTCGGTCATCAGCGCCAGGCCGGGACCGGAGGTGGCGGTGATGGACGGCGCGCCGCCGAACGAGGCGCCGACACACATGTTGATGGAGGCCAATTCGTCCTCGGCCTGGACGAAGGTGCCGCCGATCTTCGGCAACGCACCGGTCAGCCATTCCAGGATTTCAGTGGCCGGAGTGATGGGATAGGCGGCGCAGAAGGTGACACCGCCGCGCACGGCGCCAAGGCCGGCGCCTTCGTTGCCGGTGATGGACCAGCGCAGGGGCTTGTCGGAAACCGGGGGCAAACGCTTGGTGGTTCCCATGGAACCGGCCGCCTCGGCACCCTTCTTGACCGCGGCGACGGACGCTTCATAGGCGTCGGCGCGCTTCTTCTTGAGCGACTTGCCCAGAACCTCGGTCACGGTGTCGATGGGCAGGCCGATCAATTGGCAGATGGCGCCCAGGGCGATCATGTTGGGACGGCCGCCGGGAATTTCCTTGGCCAGATCCTTCATGGGCAATTCGACGATGCGGGCACCGGATTTGGCCATCACCTCGGGAACGTCGCCCTGAGTCGGGTCGGTGATGATGACGCATTTGGCGTCGAGCGGCAGCTCGGCGGCGAAGCGGTGCACGTTCTGCCAGTCGATGGCCAACAGAATCTCGGTGGTGTCGTCCACCGAGGTGACCGGTTCCGAGCTCAGCCGCACCAGGGCCGCGGCTTCGCCGCCACGGATCTGCGGACCGGCGGAACGGCCGAACAACGCGTAATAGCCAGCGTCTGCGGCGGCGTCCAACAACATGTTGGCGGCGGTCATCACGCCGGCACCGCCACTGCCGCACATGGCAATGGAAACGGAACAGGAAGCACCAGCACTTCTGGTCATGTCTTCATACCCCCGAAAGGCCCACGTCGGATGGGCCCAGCCATAGTTTGACCTCTCAACGATCGGGCGCGCGCCGCGAGTTCCTCGTCTGTCGCAGACCCTAGGGACCGGCGGGCGAAGACAGGCGCCCAACACCGGAGAGCAGGATCATACCCGTGCCTTCGGGCAGGTGCACGCGCGAAATGTTGATGCCCTGAGTATGGGGTGCCGCGACATTTCATTAAAAGGTGAATTGTCATTGTCAAGGCGGGGTCGCGGGGGCTATACGCAAAGCAGTTGGGTTGCCATCCGGGCTGCCCGATGGGGGAAATCGAGAGAGGTAGAACCATGTCTCTGAAGATCACCGACGATTGCACCAGCTGCGATGCGTGCGTTTCCGTCTGCCCGAACCAGGCCATTTCGGCCGGTGACGTGATCTATGTGATCGACGCCAACCGTTGCTCCGAGTGCGTCGGCGCCGAGGATAGCCCCCAGTGCCAGTTGGTCTGCCCGGCTGACTGCATCGTCGCGGGTCTGGCGGAAAGCCAGGACGCGCTGATGGCCAAGTACAAGGCGCTGCACGCCTGATCCCAGGCTACGCCTTCGGCCACGCGGTCGATTGATGTGAAAACCCCTGGCGCGGTCGCTGCGCCAGGGGTTTTTCGTTGTCTGGAAACAAGGGGAAGGGAGGGAGCTCGGCCCCCCGAAACTCCCTCCCTTTTCCCGCCTCACGGGGGTGTCCTGTCGGAGATGGAGGCGGGAACGTGTTCCGTGGCGGCGTGTCCCTGGGCTCAGGCCGCACAGGGGTGCGCGCAGCGGGCGGCATAGGTGTCGGTGTCGCTGCCGCGCAGGTGCGACACCAGAAAGCACACCAGATTGAGCAGCAGCATGGCTGATATGTCGGAACCGCCAGCCAAGGATTGGGCGAGGTAATCAAGCACCTCGGTCATGCGGCGGTGTTCGCCCTCGTGCTGGATGCGCAGGTCATCTGGATGGCTGGCCAACAACCGGGACTCGATTTCGAACTGCATGGCGAATTGCTGACGCAACAGCGGCAGCATGAATGCCGCCACCCGCCGGTTGTCCTCGGGCGTGTCGACTTCGTTCAACTGGTTGATGGCTTCGATGGTCAGGCCGTGGCCGTTGTCGATGGCATCTATGCCAAGCGTGAAATGTTCGTTCCAGGAGATCAGCATGTTTTCCGTCCAGGCGGTGGCGTTGCCGTGGTGCGGGGAAAATGCTTCCTGAGGGCGCTGTGCGCAATCGGGTGTAAACCGGAGATAACTTACTTTTAGAGTTTTTACTATGTACTTATATTAACGCATGGGTTCTTTACCTTATGGCTTTCGTCATAAGTACAGTTCGCCTCACTCTTGAGCGGTTCTAGTGAAAGGGTGTATTGCCGCCCGCTGTCGTCATGAATGACGGGCGGTGGTGGAGGGGAGACGGAAAGGCTTGTCGCCTCTTGCCCGGTGCGGGCGGCGGTTTGGGCCTCGGCGACCAGTTCGTCCCCCGGCCAGCGGCCGGGGGTGGCACCGATGCGGATCAGATCCAACTGCGCGTCGTTGGCCAACTCAGCACACGCGCACGTTCTTGAACTGCCACGGGTCGTCGTGGTCCAGATCCTCGGGGAACAACTGGCCGCGGCCGGCAAGTGGCGTCCAATCGGTGTAGGCGCCGACCACCGGCCCCAGATAGGGGGTGGCGATCTCCAGGATGCGCTGGAAGTCCACGTCCTCGGGTTCGACCATGCCGCGCTGGGGGTTTTCCAGCGCCCACACCATGCCGCCCAGCACCGAGGCGGTGACCTGAAGGCTGGTGGCGGTGTTGTGCGGCGCGAGATCGCGGGCCTCGTCGATGGACAATTGCGAACCGAACCAATAGGCGCCCTTGTCGTGTCCGGCCAGCAACACGCCCAATTCGTCGATGCCGTCCACGATCTCGCGGCCCATCAGGCGGATTTCGGGCTGTATTTCCCAATTCTTGCCGGCCAGTTCGTGCAGCGAGGTCACCGCGTCGTCGCACGGGTGATAGGCGTAATGCACGGTCGGGCGATACCGCACGTCGTCGCCATCGCGCACCGTGTAGAAATCGGCGGTCGAGATGGATTCCGAATGGGTGATGAGGAAGCCGTGGAAGTTCCCTTCACGGGGGGTCCAGGTGCGGACGCGGGTGCTGGCGCCGGGACGCATCAGATAGATGGCGGCGTCGCAGCCGAAATCGTGGCGCTGGGCGTCGTCGGGCCAATGGCGTTCGTGGGTGCCCCAGCCCAATTCGGCCGGCTGGCAACCTTCACCGACGAAGCCGTCGATGGACCAGGTGTTGACGAATTCGCCGACCTTTTTCGGAACGTTGGCCACCTGGGTGTCGCGTTCGGCCACATGTATGGTCTTGACGCCCAAGCGTTCGGCCAGTTCCGCCCATTCCTCGCGGGTTTCCGGCTCGTCCACGTCCAGGCCGGAATCGCGGGCGATGTCCAACAAGCCCTGTTTGATGAAATGGCTGACCAATCCGGGATTGGCGCCATGGGTCAGCACCGCCGTCGGCTTGCGGGGGCCACCCTTGGCCCTGAGCTTGAGCGCCTGTTCGCGCAAGGCGTAATTGGAGCGCAGGGACGGCGACAGCGACGGGTCGGTATAGCCGCCGGCCCACGGTTCGATGCAGGTGTCGAGGTAAAGCGCCCCGCGTTCCCAGCACAATTCGATCAGCGCCAGCGAGGAAACATCCACCGAGACGTTCAACAGGAAGTCGCCGTCGCCCAGCAGGTGGGTCAGGTTCTGACGGTAATTGTCGGGCGTCAGCGGGTTGATGATGAAGCGGATGCCGTATTTCTCGGCCACGTCGCGGCCCCGCTCGTCGGCGGTGATGATGGTGATCCGCGACGGATCCATGTCGAAATGACGCAGGATCAAAGGCAGGCTGCCCTGACCGATGCTGCCGAAGCCGATGATGACCAGCTGGCCGGCAAAGGTGGCGTGCTTGCTCATTTCCTGAAACTCCTCTTCAACGATTCTGACCTCTCGGCCTGTTGTTTGCGCGATGGGGATATGGTGGGCCGCGGCCCGTTGTCTTCAAAAGCATCTTTCCACCGATGCGGATTCGCACCGATGACGGATGAAAGGCTTATGGTTTGAAACGCTTGTGGCGCATGGCCGGAACCTCCTCGCGGCGGCGAGACGACGGGGCGCGTCCTCCGGGACATCGGTTCCCAGGAACGCGGCTCGACGGGACGACAGCGGGGGCGGGACGCGAAAAGGCGCGTTCCCCGACTGTCGTCAGATACTGGAAATATTGATGAGGATCGGGTTATTCCCGTGGGTCGTAACGACCATGTCCACCTCCCTTAAGGGGCTGCCGGCCCACCTGACCGACTCTCCACCGAAAAGGACGCGTCCGTCGTTGCTTGACCCCCTGGCCGGAAAATCCTGGCCACCCACTGGCTAAACGGCGAATCGCCGCAAGGGCCATAGGCACGTGCGTTATGCGTCTGACAAGGTATATACCCGCTGTCCTCGTGGGGATCAAGCCCGATTAATGGTAGGCGTTCCCCAGCGACCTACCGGGAATGGGGGCGGGGCAGGTGCGACAGATAGGCCCAGGCGACCGACGCCGCGGCCAGGGCGGTGGTTTCGGCGTGGTCGAAAGGCGGTGCCACCTCGACCACGTCCATGCCGCGCCAGTCCATTCCGTCCAGCCGGTTCAAGATGCCCATGGCCTGCCAACTGGCCAGTCCCCCCACCTCGGGCGTGCCGGTGCCGGGGGCGAAGGCGGGGTCCAGGGCGTCGATGTCGAACGACAGATAGGCAGGGCATCCGCCCACCACGGCGCGAATGCGTTCGGCCACCGCCGCCGGGTTGGACAGGTGCACCTGTTCCGCCGTGACGACGGTGACGCCCTTGGCCGGTGCCCATTCGGCCACGGCGTTTTGCACCGGGCTGCGGATGCCGATCTGGATCATGCGGGTGGGATCGACCAGTCCTTCCTCGATCACATGCCACATCACCGAACCATGGGCCAGCACCTGTCCGAAATTGTCGGGCCAGGTGTCCACATGCGCGTCGAAATGCACCAGGGCCAGCGGTTCGCCCACCTTTTTCCGCAAGGCCCGCAACAGCGGCAAGGTGACGGTGTGGTCGCCGCCCAGCGTCACCAGATGGGAAAACGCTGTAGCCTGACGCTCGATCAGCGCCAGCGAGGCGGGGATGTCGCCCAAGGCCACGGCGAAGTCGCCCAGATCGGCGATTCCCATGGCCGAAGGGTCGCGCCAGTTGGCCGGGTTCTCGCCGTCCACCAGCATGCGGCTGGCGGCGCGGATGGCGTTGGGGGCCAGCCGGGCGCCGGGGCGGTTGGTGGTGCCCAGGTCGAACGGAATTCCCGCGACCACCACGGGGGCGTCGGCGTCGCGGTTGGTGGTGCCCAGGAAAGTCGGGGGCAGTGCGAAAGTGGGCGTGGCGGCCATGGAATTGCTTTCGACGACAAAAGACGTTTAACGGGGAAGCCAGCTTTCCAACTCGCGGCGCAGGGCGACCGGCGTGTCGTCCTCGGCCAAGGCGACGTCGCCCCAGGTCAGCGCCTGACCGGCGGGAACGGCGCGCAGCAAGGTCACGTCCTGGGCCAAGGACAGCGGCAGGAAGCCCTGGCGCACCGAATCCTCGGCCGGCATCAGCTTGCCGTATGCGGCGAAACCGCCGGCACCGTCCAGTTCGGTGCCGGCGGCCAGATCGTCCTTGGCCACCGCCACCACGTCGGCGACGAAAGAGTTCGGGCATCCGGTGGGAAGGCCCAACAACGCCACCGAGGCCACCGAGACGCCGGCTTCCATGCCGGCCATGTGATGGGTTCGCCACCGCGCCGCGTAATCGCCGGGGCCGTCGCACGGCAGACCGTATTCGGCAAAGCATTGCATGGCGTATTCCGACGCGGTGCGGAAGGTGACGAAGGCCCCCCAGCGCAGGTCGCCGACGACGGCGCGGCCATCGGGTTCCAGCGACGACACCGCCTCGACCATGCCCATGTCTTCCAGCCGGCCACCGTCCCAATGGGGCTTGAAGATGCGTGCCAGGTCGTGGGCTCCGCACGGTGGCGCCGCAAGCCCCGCCGAAGGGGGGCGCAGGCCGGTGGCGTTGGCGACCGCCGCCAGTTGTTGGGCGGTGCGGGTGCCGTCGATGGCGGCGGTGAACACCCGCGCGCTCATGCCGGCCGCCCTGGCCCGTTCCGGGGTGCTGCCCCAATATTGCCAGACGCTGTCCGGCGTCGCCGTCTGGTATCCCGGAAGCCAGCGCACGCCGCGCCCGGCCGCCGCCACTTCAAGGCCGGCGGTCCGTGCCCAGTCGACCATCTGGCAGATCACCGCCGGCTGGTCGCCGTAAGCCAGGGAATACACCAGCCCTTTTTCCCGTGCCCTGGCGGCCAGGATGGGGCCGGCCAGGCTGTCGGCGGCCAGGTTGACCATCACCACGTGCGCGCCGCGTTCGATGGCGGCCAAGGCATGACGGATGCCGTGGGTGGCCTGGGTGGTGGCCTCGACCACCACGTCCAGGCCGGGATGTTCGAACAGGGCCATCGGGTCGGCGGTGACCCAGGTGCCGCCGCCGGCCAGGGCGTCGGCCAGGGACCGCGCCACCGCCTTGGCCGGCGGCCATTGTGCCAGCGCCAGCGCGGTGGGACCGCGTTCGGGATCGATGTCGGCCAGCGCCGCCACATGGACGCCTTGCATGCGTCGCGCCTGGGACAGGAACAAGGTGCCGAACTTGCCGGCGCCGATTACTCCGACTCGGATCGGCTGGCCGATGGCGTCCCGTTCCTCAAGCAATGCACTCAGGCCCATGGTTTCCTCGAAATCGGCTGACGGCGCCAGCCTATCGCCAAGACACCGGCACGCAAAGGGGGGAACTCAACTTTCGGAAGGCGGTGCGGTAGCGCATTCCGCCGCCAGCCACCGGGCGAAGGCTTCGGCCTCGGCGGTGGGCGGGGTGGCCGGACGCAACAGGGAATAGGTGCCGGTGACCGCTTCCGCCCCGCTCAGCGGACAGCTCAGGCGGCCGGCCTTCAACAGGCGCTTGGCGAAGATCAGCGGCACCATCGCGACCCCCAGCCCGTCCTCGGCCGCTTGCATGGCGACGAAGGTGTGGTCCACGTCCTGGCGTGGCCCCAGGGCGGCGGGCGCCATCCCCTTGGCCCGGCACCAGGACGGCCACAGGTCGGCACGGGCGCGGATATGCAGCACCGGCACGCGGCCCAGGTCGGCCAAGGTCTCCAGATGATGAAGGCGGGCGAATTCGGCGGAACAGACCGGCACGCTCCATTCCGTCATCAGCGGCGTGGCGGTCAGGCCGGCGAAATGGGCCGGATCGCGGCGAACGGCCAGGTCGAAGGGCTGTCGGGTGTCCACCGGGCCGGTGGCGGTTCGCACGTCCACCAAAATGTCAGGATGGGCGAGGCGGAAAGCCGGCAATCGTTGCATCAGCCAATGCATGGCCAGGGTCGGCAGGCAATCCACCACCACCTTGCCGCCGTGGTCATGGTCCAGCACGGTGCCGGCACGGGCGATTTCGGCCAAGGGGGCGGCGACGGCGGCGAAATAGCGGCGGCCTGCCTCGGTCAAGGTGACGCAGCGGTTGGCGCGGACGAACAGGCGGATGCCGAAATATTGTTCGAGCGCGTTGATCTGGCGGCTGACGGCACCGGGGGTGACGCACAATTCCGCCGCCGCCAGGGTGAAGTTCTGGTGACGGGCAGCGGCCTCGAAGGTGCGCAGGGCGTTGAGCGGTGGCAGCTTGTGCATTCGGTTGAGTTTATCTCAACGATTTCCGGCGGCAAACTCGTTTGTCCCTTGTCGTTTGTCCTGTCTAGGCTGCGGTCATGGAAAACGTTGTTCGCCTTCGTCTGCTTTACCTGTCGCGGCTTGCCACCTGCACCGTCGCCATGACCTATGCCGGGGCGTTGCCGTTCCTGCGCCCGGTGTGGGGAATGGACGCGGCCGCTGCCGGATCGGTGCAATCGGCCTATAACCTGGGGGTCGCCCTGGCGTTGTTGGTGGCGTCGTGGCTGGCGGGGCGGGTCGGGGCGCGGCGGGTGTTCCTGGCGTCGTCATGGGCGGCGGCGGTGGCGGCGGTGGCGATGGCGCTGTTCGCGCGGTCGCATGCCAGCGCGCTGGTGCTGGTCGCCCTGGTCGGCGCGACCCAGGGCGGCGCCTACGCGCCAGCCCTGATGCTGGTGGCGGAATTGGCGCCGCCGGCCCGACGCGGCATCGCCATGGGATTTCTGCTGGCCTCGGGCTCGTTCGGCTATTGGCTGTCGGTCAGCGGCGGGTTGGGGATTTCCGCCTGGGCCGATTATCGTTGGGCCTTCGCGTTGTGCGCGGTGGGGCCGCTGATCGGGGCGGTGGCCGGATGGCTGGCCCTGCGTGGGCATCCCGACCGGCCGGGCGGCGGCGCCTCGGCCGCCGGGGCCGGGGTGTGGGCGGCGCTGTTGTCGCCCGCCGCCCTGTTGCTGACCCTTGGCTATGTGGCGCACACCTGGGAATTGCTGGGGCTGTGGACGTGGCTGCCGGCCTTTTTGGCCCATGCCCTGGATGGGGCCGGGCTGGGGGCCGTGGCGTTGGGATTGGTGGTGGCGTCGGCGGTGCATCTGGCCGGCATCGTCGCCACCTTGCTCGCCGGCACCGCCTCGGACCGGCTGGGGCGTCGGGTGGTGCTGATCGGCGCGGCGGCGATGGGCGGGGTGTTGACCGTGGCGACGGGATGGAGCGCGGGGGCGGCGCCGGCCCTGGTGCTGACGCTGGCCGCCGCCGCCAGTTTCGCGGCCTATGCCGATTCCGGGGTGTTGTCGGCGGCCATGACCGAAACGGTGCATCCCCGTCATCTCGGCTCCGTGCTGGCGGTGCGTTCGCTATTGGGGTTCGGTGCCGGCGCGGTGGCACCGGTGGTGTTCGGCGCGGTCCTCGACCATACCGGCCATTGGGGATGGGCGTTCGCCGTGCTGGCGGCGGGCGGGGTGGTGGCCGCCGTCGCCGCCCTGGCCCTGGGAGCTAATGCATTGAAGCATTCAGATGATTCAATGCACCAAGCCTGAGCGGCGCCTGAGCCTGGCTTGTGCCGGAGGCACAGCCGCCAAAGGCAAACCTAGGGCGATGACGCATCTGAATGCGTCATCGCCCTAGCGCCCCGCCTTGCCGGCGGCCATGACGCTGGCCGCTTCGGCGACGCGGGCCATGGCGGCGTGCCACGATCCATCCATCGATTGGCGGAACACCCGCATGGTCGGATACCAGACGCAGTCGTCGCGGTTGTCCACCCAACGCCAGTCGCAGGTGGTGGGCAACAGTACCCACACCGGCTTGCCCATGGCGCCGGCGATGTGCGCTTCGGCGGTGTCGGCGGCGATCACCAGATCCAGCCCGGCGACCAAGGCGGCGGTTTCCGCCAGATCGCCGCATTCCTTGCCCAAATCGGGCAGGAAGGGGCCAGCACCGAAGGTGGCGATGTCGGCGGCCCGCGATCCGCGTTGCAGGCTGACCAGTGAAATGCGGGGATCGGCGGCCAGACGCAGCAGCATCGGCAGCGGCACCGCCCGGTCGGTCGGTCGGCCGCTCCAGGCGATGCCGACACGCAGGCGGCGGTCGTCGGGAAAGTTTCGTGGCGCCAGGTCGTCGGGCAGATGCAGATAGGGGACGTCGCGCGGTGGAGTGGTGCGCGAGGTGGTGCCGATCAGGCGCGGCACGTCGGGCAACTGCACCACCACGTCCACCGCCGGCAAGCTTTCGCCGCGTGGCACCACTTGTTCGACGCCGGGCAACCCAGCCAGCAATCGCGCGCAGTCGGGGCGGCATTCCACCACCACCAAGCCGCCGTGGCGGGCCACCTGGGGAATGAAACGGGCCAGCATCAGGGTGTCTATCGCGTCGTCCTCGTCGCGCACCAGGATGGTGCGGGCGTCCAGTCGGCCACCGTCCCAGGTCGGGGCTTCGACCGGTGCCGACGAAAAGGCCGGGCGGTGGGCCATTTCGGCCATGCCGCGCGCCAGGTTTCCCGATTTCAGCAACGCACCGGCCAATTCGACCCGTGGCACCAGACCGGGACGAAGCTGTTCGGCGCGTTCGAACAACGCCACCGCCTCGCGGGCACGGCCGCGCTCGCGTTCCAGCAGCCCCAATCCGTAAAGGAATTGCGGGTTGGCCGGCTCGGCCGCCAGGGATTCGGTGAAATATTCCTCGGCGGCGAACAGGTGGCCCAACTCGCGCAGCACGTTGGCGAGGTTGGCGCGGATTTGGGGAGAGGCACCGTTGGCCAACGCCCGGCTCCAGCACGCGGCGGCGGCGTCGCCGCGTCCGACCCGGCGCAACAAGGTGCCAAGATTGGCCAATGCCTCGGCGTTGTCGGGATCATGCGCCAGCGCACGCGCGAACAGCCGTCCGGCGTCGTTCAGCCGTCCGGCCAAGGCGGCGGCGGTGCCTTCGCCCGACAGGCGGCGGGAATCTGTCGCGGCACGGGCCATGGCGGCGGGCGAGGTGGGGTCGGCGACATCGCCGTACAATTCGGCCTTGGCGGTTCCGGGGGCCAGCGCCAGCACGGGGCCGGCCTGTCCGTCGAACGGCGTCACCGGGCCGCCGGCGACGGCGTCCGGGAAGCGCCACAGGGCATAGCCGGCCTGGTTCAGGCGTGCGGCCACGTCCGGCCCCGCGCGATGTTCGAAGGTGACCACCGCCGGCTGGGCGGACAATCCGGCCAGCACGTCGTCTTCGGCCCCTTTGGCGCCCAGATGCAGCAACAACCGCCGCCCGGCCAGATGCGGGCGTTCCGCCAGCAGGGAATCCAGGGTCACCGTGGTCGCTTGGCCGCGCACCCAGTTGGGCAAGGCGAAGACGGTGCGGCCGCCGCGCGGGCGTGCCGCCACCACCGCCGGCCGGGCTTCGGCCGCCAGCGGTGTGGCGATCACTTCGACCATTTCCTCGGCGCCGGAAATGGCGATGGTGTCGGCCAGGATGGCGGCCTCGACCGGGCGGGCCTCGATGGCCAGAACGCGGATGTCGTCGGCCGGGTGGGCGGCGGCGTCCAGCGCGATGGTGCCGTCGCCGGCCCCGACGTCCAGCAACAGGTCGCCGGCTTGAAGGTGGGTGGCGAGAAAGGCCCGCACTGCCTCGCGGGTGCCGGTATGGGCGGCGGCGCGGGCGGTGCGTTCGGCCGTGGTGGTCGCCATGCGCTGGCGCAGCGCGGCGCAGATTTCCTGAACCGGACGGTTCCAATTGTCGGCACGGACCTGACGGAACAGCCGGGCCGAGGCGTACCAGGGCGAATCGTCGCGCTCCAGCATCCAGCGCCAATCCGGGACCATCGGCACCAGCACCCACACCGGCTTGCCCATGGCACCGGCCAGATGGGCCACCGCGCCGTCGGCGGCGACCACCAGATCCATTTCGGCGATGCGGGCGGCCAGATCGGCGAAATCCCCCAGGGACGGCGACAGGTCGGCCAACAGCGACGGATGGGCCAGGGCGTCGGCGTCGCGGGCGCGCGGCCCGGTCTGAAGGCTGTAGGCGGCGATGCCGGGAAGCGCCAGGATCGGCATCAATTGCGTCAACGGCACTGCGTGGTCGGGGCGGCTGCCGGCCCAGGCCAGCCCCACCTTGAGCAGTGCCGTGATGGGGGCGCGCACCGGCTGGTGGCGTGGTTCGGGGGCGTCCAGATACGGCTCGGGCGGCAATTGCGCGAGGTTCGAACCGAACAGACGGGGCAGATCGGCCAGCGATGCCTGATAATCGAGGACAAGCCCCTGGGGCAGCGGGCTGCCGGAAACCAGAACCCGCTCGACGCCGCGCAAGCCGGCGGCCAGGGACCCCAGGCTGGCCGGCACCCCCAGTACGATCCGGGCGCCGCGATCGGCCACCATGGGCACGTAACGCAACAGGTGGATGGTTTCTGCCACCCCGTTCTCGGCCCACAGCAAGATGGTGTGCCCGGCCAGGTCGGAATTGCCGTCCCACGGCACGCCCGGTGGTTCCGGCCGGCGGAAGCCGGGTCTGGACCAGCGCCATTCCAGGTCTTCCCACGCCGCCGCCAGATTGCCCGACAGCAGATTGAGGCGGGCGCGGGCCAGATGGGCGACAACGTTTCCGGGTTCCATCACCAGGGCGCGTTCCAACTGGTCCTCGGCTTCCTGAAGCCGGCCCAGTCCGATCAATGCCTGACCCAGGCCGGCATGGGCGGCGGCGGTGCCGGGATGGATGTCCAGGACGCCGTGGAACAGGTCGGCCGCCTCGGCCAGGGCGCCCCGCCGGGCAAGCTGATCGGCAAGGTCCAGGCGGGCGCCGACGTTGCCCGGAGCCAGGGCGGCGGCGCGGCCCAGGCAGGTCTCGGCCGCGTCGTCGTGGCCTTCGGATTGGTTGAGCAGCGCCATGCCGTGCCAAGCCTGCGCCGGAGCATCGGGATCGCGCAGCAACAGGCCGTACAGCACGCGGGCTTCGTCGCGCCGGCCGGTCTCGCGCAGTGCCAGGGCCAGTTCCAGCCGGGCCATGGCGTGGTCGGGGGCACGGCTCAGCGCCTCCAGCAGCGCCAGCAGCGCCTCGCGCGGGCGGCCCAGGGCACGCAATGCGCCCCCCCGTCCGGCCAGGGCGTCGGCAAGGTCGGGATAGATCGACAAGATGGCGTCATAGCGGGTCAGCGCCAAGGCGTAGTCACCGGCGGAACGCGCCGCTTCGGCCTCGGCCAGTTCGGGCGCCTGCCCCTCCAACGTCCCCATTCCGGTCTCCCCAGTTTCGGTTTGTGTGCGCCCCCGCAGGGCCGAGTCAACCGTGCCCGACGCAAGGGGTCAAGCCCAAAGCGGCAAAGACGAGGGGGAGGCATCGGCTTGCCGCGCATGGCGTGATTAGTTGTTGCGTGTTAAATAACACCAGGGGGGCGTCAGGAGCAGGGGGACGGCTTTGGCTACGAAAGTCATCGGTACTGTCGGCAAGATGCAGGGCGGGGCCAGCGTGCGCCACGCTGACGGCAGCGAAGAACGGTTGGCCGTCGGTGGCGAAATCCGCGAAGGCGACGAAATCCGCACCGACAGCAACGGCAGCCTTGCCGTCAATCTGGTGGACAAATCTTCCGTCTCGCTTGGTCCCGGAGGACGCCTGTCGCTGGACGACATGGCGTTCGACCCTGCTGACCTGGGGGGCGGCCATGCCCACTTGACCGTTCATGACGGCACCTTCTCGGTGGTGTCGGGCATGGTGGCGAAGACCTCTCCCGGCGCCATGCAGGTCAAGACGCCGGTCATGACCATCGGTGTGCGCGGCACCACCGTCGCCGGCCAGGCCGCTGGCGAGGGACAACGGAACACCATCGTCCTGTTGGCCGATCCCGACGGGCACGTGGGCGAAATCGTGGTCAGCAACGCCGGCGGTTCGCAGGTCGTCAATTCGCCCATGGGCGCCATCTCTCTGTCCAGCGCGTTTCAGCCGCCGCCGCCGCCGGTCATCCTGCCGCCATCGCAGATCATGGGCATGTTCGGTTCGGCGTTGTCGGTGCTGCCACAGCCGCCGGCGTTGCCGCCGGAGCCACAGCCGCAAGATAATGGCAACCAGGGCGACCAGGGGGCCCAGTTCATCAATGGCGGCACCGGGGAAGGCGACGCCCTGATCCCTTCGGGCGAAGTGACGGGGATGATC
The DNA here is from genome assembly GCF_011022235.1 of Magnetospirillum aberrantis SpK. Lineage (GTDB taxonomy): Bacteria > Pseudomonadota > Alphaproteobacteria > Rhodospirillales > Magnetospirillaceae > Magnetospirillum > Magnetospirillum aberrantis. The sequence continues at coordinate 227,284 of NZ_JAAIYP010000037.1, forward strand.
GGCCAGCTTGGGGATTTGGTCGGTCAGGAAAGCGGCGCGGCGCAACAGGCCATCGCCCAAGCTGTCGTCGCCGCCGCCGCCGGCAAGGAGGCTTTCCAGGATTTCCTGGACGCTCTTGACGACGACAACGACGAGCAAGTGGACGAAGTTCTGGATCAGTTGACGCAGGTCAACGTAATCACCGGGACGGCCAATTCCGACACCCTGACCGGCACGAGCGGGGTGGACTGGATCTATCCCGGTCAGGGGGGGGATAAGGTCTACGCCATGGCCGGAGACGACGTGATCTTCGCCGACCTTGACGCAAGCTACGACACTTTCTTCGGTGGCGACGGCAACGACACCATTTCCTACGTGTTGTCAGGGATGGGCGTGACCATCGATCTTGGCGACCAGATGGTTTACGGCGACGGCGACACCGACGGGCTTAACAGCATCGAGAACGCCTCGGGCTCCAATCATGACGACGTCATCGTCGCCAGCAACGGGGCGAACACCATTCACGGCAATGCCGGCGACGACATCATCAAGGTGACGCTGGACGTGGCCAACGACCTGTTCGACGGTGGCACCGGCACGGATACCTTGTCTTTTGAAGACGAGGTTCAATCGGTCGAGGTGTCTTTTAACAATGGTTCGTTCAGCTATGTCGGCGACGACATGCAGACCTATACCGACACTATCGCCAATTTCGAGAATCTAACCGGTGGTTCGGGAGATGACCGGCTGACCGGCGACAGCGGCGTTAATGTTCTGAACGGCAACGGTGGCGACGACACGTTGGAAGGTGGTGCCGGCGACGATACCTTGTATGACGGGACGGGCAATGACAGCCTGATTGGCGGCGACGGCAACGATTTGATCGAGTTGACCGGCGACAACCAGGCCGACGTCGTCAAGATCACCGGCTCAAGTGCTTCCGCCGCTGGCAACGACACCATCACCAACTTCGAGGCCGGTTCCGACACCATTCAGATCGACAGCGACGTTTTCGTGGGCCTGAGCTCTTTTGTTGTCAATTACGCCACGGATCTGGCGACGGCGCTGACCCAAAACACCACTCAGATCATCGGTGTCGAGAATGGCGGTTCGGTGGAGCTCTATTACGTGACAAGCGATCACGAATCCTATCAGATCGCCACGATCTCGGACACCACGGCCGGCAATCTGTCCTCGAATGGGTCGGTCATCGTGACGTGACCCCAACGTTTCCGGGGATGATTCCTGGGCCGGTTCAGGCTATATCAGGGCGGCCTTTGGTTTCACTCGCGGGATCGCCTTATGACCATCCTCGTTACCGGCGCCGCCGGCTTCATCGGTTTCCATACTTCGTTGCGGTTGTTGGCGCGGGGGGAAAAGGTGGTGGGCGTCGACAACATGAACGCCTATTACGATCCGGCGTTGAAGCAGGCGCGTCTGGCCATTTTGCGCGGCCATCCCGGTTTTTCCTTTCATCAGGCCGACATCGCCGACCGTGTCGCCATGGCCGACATCGCGACAGCCCATCCCGAAATCGACAGCTATGTCCATCTGGCGGCCCAGGCCGGTGTGCGCCATTCGCTGAAGGCGCCGCACGACTACACCCACTCGAACGTCGAGGGGCATCTGGTCATGCTGGAACTGGCGCGGGCCAACGACAAGTGCCGGCATTTCGTCTATGCCAGCTCGTCCTCGGTCTACGGCGCCAACACAAAGCTGCCGTTCTCGGTCGAGGATCGGGTGGACCAGCCCATCTCGCTTTATGCCGCCACCAAGCGGGCCGGCGAACTGATGAGCCATTGCTATTCCCACCTGTACCGCATTCCCACCACCGGCTTGCGCTTCTTCACCGTCTACGGCCCGTGGGGGCGCCCGGACATGGCGGCCTATCTGTTCGCCCAGGCCATTCTGGCGGGCAAGCCGATCACCATCTTCAACAACGGCGACATGCGCCGCGACTTCACCTTCATCGACGACATCGTTTCGGGGATCGTCGGGGTGCTGGACACCCCCATGGCCGATGACGGGGTGGCGCCGCCGGCGCGGGTCTACAACATCGGCAACAACCGTTCCGAACGGTTGATGGATTTCGTCGGCCTGGTCGAGCAGAACCTGGGGCGCAAGGCCGAATACAAGTTCGAGCCGATGCAGCCCGGCGATGTCAAGGAAACCTATGCCGACATCGACGCCATCGCCCGCGATGTCGGCTACGCGCCGACCACGCCGATCAGCGTCGGCGTGCCCAAGTTCATCGAGTGGTTCAAAGAGTTCCACAACGTGGGTTGAGCAGTTGCCATCAGGCAACGGACAGAGCGAGAGGCGTGATGTCTAGCAGACGGCGTGTGATGGCGGTGCTGGTTGGCGCCGGTTTGATGTTGGCGTCGGCTGTGGCGTCGGCCCAGGCGCTGGTCGCCTTTCCGCGTTCGGACGTCGAGGTGGTGACGGCCGATGGACGCCACCATCGTTTCACGGTGGAGGTGGCCACCACGCCCGAGCAATTGGCCCAGGGACTGATGTACCGCCGCAAGATGGCCGCCGACGCTGGCATGTTGTTTGATTTCAGAATGGAACGCCCGGTTTCCATGTGGATGCGCAACACGCTCATGCCCCTGGACATGCTGTTCATCGCCAAGGACGGTAAAGTGGTGGGGTTCAAGGAACGCGCGGTGCCCGGTTCGGAAGAGATCATCAGCGCGCCGGGCATGATTCGTGCCGTGCTGGAATTGAACGGCGGCACCGTGGCCCGGCTGGGGCTGGCGACTGGCGATCGGGTGGTTCACCCTATCTTCGCCGCGGCGCCCTGAGGCTCATCCGCATTTTCCGCAGTTGCCGCACCCGCCGCCGCTGTCCGCCGGGCGGCAGCGCTTGCGGATGGCGCGATACAGTTTGAACACAAGCCAAGCGGCGGCCAAGCCGACGATGGCGGCGACGGTCAGGTCCTGGCCGTTCATCCGCCGGTCATCCAGCCGGCGATGCGGTAGGTGGCGAAGGCTGCGCCATAGGCCAGCGTGGTCAGGAACACGAACATCGCCGCCGGCCAGAACCGGGAATTCAGTTCGCGCCGGACCACGCCCAGCGTCGCCAGACATTGCGGCGCGAACACGTACCACGCCAGCAACGACAAGGCGGTGGGCAAGCTCCAGGAATGGGACAGCACGTTGGCCAGCGACCCGCGTAACGAATCGCCGCTGTCGGACAAGGCGTAGATGGTGCCCAAGACCCCCACCGCCACCTCGCGCGCCGCCATGCCGGGAACCAGCGCCAGGGCGATCTGCCAGTTGAAGCCGATGGGGGCGAGAAGGGGTTCCAGCGCGTGGCCGATGGCGCCGGCGATGGAATAGCGGATAGCCGGATCGGTGGCGCCGTCGGGCGGGGCGGGAAAGCTGGCCAGGAACCACACCACCACCATCAAGGCGAAGATGGTGGTGCCGGCCCGCATCAGGAACGCCTTGCCCTTGTCGTACAGGCCCAGCAGCACGTTGCGCGGATGCGGCAGGCGATAGGCCGGCAACTGCATCAACAGCGGTTCCCGCGCGCCCTTGAGCACCGTGCGCTTCATGACGAAGGCGACCAACAGCCCCGACAGGATGCCGGCGGCGTAAAGAGTGAACATCACCAATCCGCGCAGCCCGACCCAGCCGCCCAGGACGTCGTGGTCGGGCACGAAGGCGGCGATGATCAGGGTATAGACCGGCAACCGGGCCGAACAGGTCATCAGCGGCGCGATCATGATGGTGGCGATGCGGTCGGTGCGGTTTTCGATGGTGCGCGCCGCCATGATGCCGGGAACGGCGCAGGCGAAGCTGGACAGCAGGGGAATGAAGGCGCGGCCGTGCAGCCCGACGCCGCCCATCAGCTTGTCCAGCAGAAAGGCTGCACGGGCCATGTAGCCGGAATCCTCCAGCACCTGGATGAAGAAGAACAGCACCAGGATCTGCGGCAGGAAGATCACCACCGAGCCGACGCCGGCGATGACGCCGTCGGTGACCAGGCTGCGCAACGCCCCGTCGGGGAAGGACGCGGTGATCCAGTCGGTGCATGCCGCCAGACCGGCGTCGATCAGTTCCATGGGGGCCTGGGCCCAACTGAACACGCCCTGGAACATCAGGAACAGCACCGTCAGCAGGATCATGAGCCCGGCGAAGGGGTGCAACAGAACCTTGTCCAGCCGTCGCGTCGCCATATGCGGCTGGGCCGGGGCGTGGATGGCGCGGGCCAGGATGCGTTCGACCTCGCGCGTCAGGTCGCGCAACTGGTGCGAGGACGGCTCACTCCAGCCGCATTCGGTGCGCCGTACCGCCCAACCTTCGCTTTCGGCCACCTGGAGGGTGCGGTCGATCTGGTCCAACAGCGGCTGGATGCCGCCTTTCTTGATGGCGACGGTGGGCACCACCGGCATGCCCAGTTCCGCCGACAACACCGCCGGGTCGACCCCCAACCCCTGTTTCTCGGCGGCGTCCATCATGTTGAGCGCCAGGATCGCCGGCAGGCCCAGTTGTTTGAGTTCCAGCGCCAGCCGCAGCGCCAGCCGCAGGTTGGTGGCGTCGGCGACGAAAACGATGGCGTCGGGCACGTCCTCGCCGTCCATGCGGCCCAGCACCACGTCGCGGGTCACCGCCTCGTCGGGCGAGCGGGCGCGCAACGAATAGGTGCCGGGCAGGTCCAGCACCTTGACGCGGGTGCCGGCCGGGCTGTGGAAGTTGCCTTCCTTCTTTTCGACGGTGACGCCGGCATAATTGGCCACCTTATGGCGGCTGCCGGTCAGGGCGTTGAACAGGGCTGTCTTGCCGCTGTTGGGGTTGCCGACCAGCGCGACGCGCGGCGGCGGGATGTCGTCGCTCATCAACTGGCCTTTTGCACGTCGAGACGGCGCACCAGGATGGCGTCGGCCTCGGCCCGGCGCAGGGCGACCGTGTGATCGGCGACCCTGACGGCGATGGGATCGCGCCTTGGGAAGCCCTCGTGCAGGATTTCCACCACGGCCCCTTCGACGAAGCCCATTTCGATCAGCCGGCGCTCAAGCTCTCCCTTGGGCAACGGGGTTTTGACGGCGTTTTCGTCCAAGGCGGTGATTTCCGCCCGCGTGCCCTTCGCCAAGGTGCCCAGGGGCAATGTCTTTCCTGTGTCCTGCATGGGGAAATGCCTCGATGCCTGATCCTCAGGCTGGGGAAGGGCGGCGGATTTCATACATTCGTGAAATTACGAATAAGCTGCAATGGGAAAATCAGCAAAAGATATATGACCCAGGGGCCGGGCGGCCATGTGCCGCCCGGCATAGGCTTCTCTTCAGCCCTTCACATAACTTTCCATCGAACGGACCAGATAGACGTTGTTGGGAAGCTTGTCCGTCGAGATGTAGCCTGGGGCGGCGTCGATCAAGGCCGGTATGCGGTTGACCAGGGTGGCGCAGGTCAGTTCCACCGTGGCTGGACGGTCGACGGTGATGGTGACGTCGGGTTCGCCCTCGAAACACCATTCGTTGCGGTCGAACTCGTCCGGGGCGTAGACCTTGCCGATGCATTGGGTTTCGAGCGTGATGCCTTCGGCGGTTTCGGTGACCACCACCGCCGACATGCCGGTGGCGCAGCCGGCCTTGATGGTCATGCCCAACGTCGAGGAGTGCAGGTCGGTTGCGTGGGTCATGGGCAGGCATTTTTGCACCTGCGACACTGCCGTCAGGCCCAGCCGCGCGCATAGCCAGCCGTTCTGGTTCCACATGTAGCTGGGGGCGACCTCGCCGGTGGTGATCTTTTGTGCGATGTCCCGAGAGCCGAGATCGTTGTTGCAACCCAGCTGTTCCGCGAACTCGGCCAGGGTCAGGCCGGCACCATGGGCACGGGCCAGGGCGATGCCGTAATCCTCGACGTTGTAGCTGCTGGAGCCGACGATGCGGGTCAATTTGTGCAGCGACCCGGCCAAGGTGTCGACCAGGACGCCCCAATACATGTCGGGATAGCCGCTGCCCGCCAGGGTGCAACCGTGCTGTTTGGCAAGGGCGTCCAGTTCGGCGGTGATGGCGGGGGACGAGTTCCACGGGAAGATGGCTTCCTCGGCGGTGGCGATGGCGTTGACGCCGTTACGCGCGCAGGCGGTGAAGGCTTCCCCGACGTCCGCCATGGTGCTGAGGGTGGCGATGACGCAGACGTCGGGCTTGCGTTCGGCCAGGATACGTTCAGCGTCGCGGGCGTCGGACACGACGACCCCCAGGGTTTTTCCGCCGCCGATGATTTCGCCGATGTCCTTGCCGATCACCGCCGGGTTGACGTCGAAGGCGGCGACGATGTCCGCCCCCTTTTCCAGTAGATAACGCATCAGATAGACGCTCATCTTGCCGCAGCCGTACTGGGCGGCCTTGACCTTGCGGAGCATGGTGTCCCTCCGTTTCATGATCGTCCGATCATTTTGCTCCGGGGGAAGGGGCGGACCAACCGGCATTTCCGGGAGGCTGAGTCGCGAAACAAGCCGGGCGCCGCCGTGGAATACTCCACGGCGCCCCGACAACACGGACAATAAGGAAAATTTGGAGCGGGCGAAGGGATTCGAACCCTCGACCCCAACCTTGGCAAGGTTGTGCTCTACCCCTGAGCTACGCCCGCTCTGGCTCTGGAGGAGGGATTCGAACCCCCGACCAGCCGGTTAACAGCCGGCTGCTCTACCGCTGAGCTACTCCAGAAGCGGGCGTGCTTTTACGGCCCCTCGGCCGCCAAGTCAACCGCTTTTATACGAGCATGCGTGTCGGCCTTGGTCCAGGCGCGGACCGCGTGACAAGGTTGCGTGTGCCGCTTATCATCGCCGCCATGCGTGTTTTCATCCTTGCCTTGGCTGCGATCGCGGCTGCGCCCTCCGCCCATGCCCAGATGACTTGCCGTGACAATGGCGGTTTGCCGGAACCGGCGGCGGTCACGCAAGATCAGCCGGTTGCCGGACATTTCCACCGTATCGAGGGGAAGGGACTGGCCTGTGCCGTCAGCCAGGATGCGGGCGACGCCATGAGCCGCCATCAGCAGCCGGTCAGCTTCCTGCCCTGCCTGAAGATTGGGGCGGTAGCCATTGCCGATGGCCGCACCCAGGTCGAGGAATTGCTGGGCGAGCCCAGTCATGTCAACGACCTGGACTGGCGAACCGAGGTTCGCGTCTATCCCATTCACCAGCGTTCCGTCCCCGAGCCCTATTATGTGGTCACCTACCAGGACGAGGTGGCGGTGGCGGTGCAATTGATCGGCCCGCCGACCGAGATGCCGGTGAGCTTTTCCGGCCTGGCGCTGGGCGATTCCCAGCAGATGGTGTTGGACCGACTGGGGAAGCCCGACAAACGCTGTGTCATTGGCGGCGCCCGGCCCGACACCTGGATGTGGGCGTCGTTCCCCATCGGCGTTGACGTTCTTGACAGCCGGGTGGTCGGGTTCAAGGTGACCTGGCCGGCGGGCCGGCCGACACCAAACTGATTTCGGCGGGCCGGCCGACACCAAACTGATTTCGGCGGGCCGGCCGCGGGTGTTTCCACGCCCGCGGCCTTTCCTTGCATGCCGTCAGAAGGCGACGCGGGTGCGTAGATAGAAAGAACGTCCCGCTTCGTTGACTTGGGTGACCGCGTTGTCGAAGGAACTGGAGCGGTTAAGGTGTTCGGCGTAGGTGTGGTCGAGCAGGTTGGTGATGCCGGCATCCAGCACGAAGCCTTCGGTTACGGCATACGAGCCGTAAAGGTCGAACACGGCGTAGCCCGATGTTTCACCGGTGTCCTGGCCACTGCCTGTGGTGACGTCGTTGTCCACCCGTGTCTGGGTGGCCGCCCAACGCATCCGCGAGCCAAGAGACCAGCCTTCGGGGGCGTAAGCCACTGATAGGCTACCAGAAAGCGGGGGAATCTGGGCGATGGCGCTGTCATCGTCCAAATTCTTCGCGTAGGTGTAGGCGATGTCGGTGGCGATGGTCCAGTTGGTGGCGACGCGGTATTGCCCGCCGATGTCGAGGCCGGCCATATGGGCGGCGACGTTGCGGTAGATGGTGGCGTTGTCGCTCTTGAGGATGCCCGACTGGCCACGGGCGGAATCCCTGAGGATGAAGTCCTGAACCCGGTCGTAATAGACCGAGCCGTTCAGGCTCCAGTCCTGGGCCTTGGTCGTGGCTCCCAGGTCGAGTTGATGATGGGCCTCGGGGTCGATGTTCGGGTTGCCCACCCAGGCCTTGTTGGTTCCCAGGGGTTTGTGGGCGATGCCGCGTTCGGTGGCGTCGGCGGTGCGAACCGCACGGCTGAGACCGGCGAACAGGGTTGTTCCGCCCACATCCTGTTCGAAGCGAATCAGGCCGCCGAGGTTGTTTTCCGTTTGGTCGCCCGCACGTTTGCCGTAATAGGCGCTGTAAAGGTCGTTGGCTGTGTTGTAGGTGCCGGTGTTTTGGCTGGTGGTCTGGTCGGCGGCGCCGTAATCCACCGCGACATGATCGTATCGTGCACCCAGCTTGAGACGGCGGGCCGACTGGAATGGAATGGTGCCTTCCCCGAACAGGCCGTATTGGCCGATGGTGACATCGGGCCAGGTCACGGACTCGAGATAGGCGTCGCTTTCCAGATCGACTGCACTGCCGACCCGGCTATAGCGGCGGGCGTCGCGGTTGTTGACCTGGACATCCATGCCGGTGGTCAGTTTGGTGTCGCCCACCAACCAATCCGCGGCGAACTGGCCGCCATAGGTGTCCGAATCGGCGTCCACCACGTTTCGTCTGGTGGCGGCTGAGGCCGGGACGCGCAGGGAGTAATTGTCCATCACATGGTCGAGCAGCGAGGCGTAGGCGTTGAAACGCACCGTATCCAACGCACCGGTGGCCAGCCTGCGGGTTTCGAACTTGAGCCGGATGGTGTCTGTTTCGTCCAGGGGGGCGTCCATGCTCGCTCCGGCGAACAGCACGTCCTCGGCTTTGTTGTATTGGTAGCCAAGGGACAACAGGGTGTCGCGGGGTGTCCACCCCGCTTCGAGCCCGCCGCCGAATTGACTGAAGGCGGCGCGGACTTTCTGGTCGTTGCCATCCTTGTAATTCTCGCCACTTTTCCAGTTGCCGCCGCCACGGACGTAGCCGGCTTCGGTGCCGCCGGTGGCCTGAAGCCAGCCGTCACGGGTGGCGCCGTTGGAATCGTAACCGCCGCCGGCCTTGACCGCATAGGGTTTGTCCGCCGTCACCTTGGGAGGGTCGCGGTCGAAACGGATCGTGCCGCCGGTGGCGCCGGGACCGTTGGTGACGCTTTGATAGCCCTTGATCACCGTGACCCTGTCCATGGTTTCGGGGGCGATGGTCGAGGTTGGAGGGTCCATGCGGTTGGGGCAGCCGCCGAAAGTGAAGGCGCCGTCGTTGATGATGTTGAGTTGGTTGCTTTTCTGTCCCCGGATCACGGGGTCGACGCCGTGTCCGCCCATGCGGCCGGCGCTGATTCCTGGAACCGAACGCAGCAGTTCGCCAGCATCGACGGCGGGCGGGATCGTGGGATCGTTCAGATCGATGGTGATCTGATTAGGATCGGCGGGTGGTTCGGCGATGACCTCCACCTCGGGCAGAACGTATTGAGCCCAGGCGTGAGTGGGGGCGACGGCCGACAGTGTCAGGGCCGCCAGTGATACGCCGGACAGCCGGAAAGAATGGCTCTTCATATGGAAAACTCCCCTTATTACAGACGGTTCAGGTTGTTCGTGTCATCCGGGGAGGTGGCGAGCGGGCTTGATAGGGCACAGTGCGGGCGCTCGCCCGTTCGAAAGGAACGGCCGTGCAATGCCCGGTCTGGGCATGCGTTCCCATTGAGCCGGGCTGCTGCCATGGCTGCACCTGGAACGGTGTGGCAAGGGTGTTGGATATGCCACGGCACACGTGTTTCGGCATGCCAATGGCGAAAGCCGGTGACGTGGTGGTCACGGCCTGCTCCAGACGCAGGAATTTCCAAGGTGGCCGGAGCGGCGAAGCCGCCGGCCAGACGGATCATTCTGTCGGGATCAGCCCATGGGGGGCGCGCGTGGGCCGACGGCCCCCGGCGGCAAGGTGGGGAACAGATGGTCGTCGACGAAGGACGCAAGCGCCACGGCTTCGCCGGATGACGGCGGTGGCGGCAACGGCGGTGCCGTTGGCGTTTCCGAGGCCGAGGCGTGCATCAGCGGCAGGCAGAACACGCACAGAGGATCGGGCGCTGTCTGTTCCTGTCGGCCGTCGGCGTCCACCGAGATCATGCCGTAGGCGGTGCAGACCACGAAGCGGCTGGACAGCAGGTCCGATGACGGGGGCGCCATCGGCAGCATCGTTGCCACCAAGTTGAACGCCAGCACCACCAAACCAAGCCAAGCTGCCAAAATTCCCCGTTTCCGCATCGATAAGGCGGAGCGAAGAATGGGCTTCTTGGCAGTCTTGCGCATCATGGTGTGTAAGACTGTTGTGATAATTACGCATTGTCAATGCGGATAGTCACCTATGAATATTGATGTGGTGCCCCTGTACCATCATGAATATTGATAATTGTCAATTTGCGCCTCTATTCCTCGTCTGGAACTGGCATTTTCTTGCCATTTTCGTCGATGGCTACATAGGTGAAGGTGGCGCTGGTGACCTTGAGCTGGTTGGCGTCCAGACAGCGGCGGCGCACCCAGGCTTCGACCCGGATGGCCAGCGACGTGCGGCCGATTCGGATGATGTCGGTGTAACAGGTCAACTCGTCGCCGACATGGACCGGCTGGTGGAATTCCATGGCGTCCACCGCCACCGTCACCACCCGGCCACGGGTCCGCTGGAAAGCGTGGGTGCCGCCGGCAAGGTCCATCTGGCTCATCAGCCAGCCGCCGAAAATCTGGCCGTTGGGGTTGGTGTCGGCCGGCATGGCGACGGTGCGGATGGACAGCCGGCCCTTGGGCGCGGTGGTCGTCTCGATGCTTTCGGGGGCGCTCATCGGCGGGAAAACTCCACGCTTACAAGATGTTGTGTGGAACGCTGGCGGACGCAGCCGCCGCTTGCGCGCGGGCGCGCCGCCCCTATAATGCGCGCATGTCTGATCTCTTCCAACAGCTTGCCCCCAAGGGCACCGAATATTCGGCCAAGGACATCGAGGTCCTCGAGGGTCTTGAACCTGTCCGCCGCCGTCCCGGCATGTATATCGGCGGCACCGACGACCGCGCGCTGCACCATCTGGTGGCCGAGGTCCTGGACAACGCCATGGACGAGGCGGTGGCCGGCCACGCCAGTTGGATCGAACTGGAGTTGGACACCACCGGCTGCGCCACCATCCGCGACAACGGCCGCGGCATTCCGGTGGATCCGCACCCCAAGTTCCCGGACAAAAGCGCGTTGGAAGTGATTCTGACCACGCTGCATTCCGGCGGCAAGTTCGGCGGCGACGCCTACAAGGTGTCGGGCGGTCTGCACGGTGTCGGCGTGTCGGTGGTCAACGCGCTGTCGGACCGGCTGGTGGTCGAGGTGGCGCGCGAACGCAAGCTCTATCGCCAGGAATTCTCGCGCGGGGTGGCGCAGGGACCGTTGATGGAGGTGGGCGCGGTGCAGAACCGGCGCGGCACCACCGTCATCTTCCATCCCGACCCCGAGATTTTCGGCGATCGTGCCCGGCTGCGGGCGCGCACCGTTTACCGCATGACCCGTTCCAAGGCCTATTTGTTCCGGGGCGTGCAGATCCGCTGGAAATGCGATCCGCTGTTGATCGACGACGGCGACGACATTCCTGCCGAGGACACGCTGCATTTCCCCAATGGTCTGTCGGATTTCCTCGACAGCGTGCTCAAGGGGCGGCCGTTGTTGACGCGCGGCTTCTTCGCCGGCACCTCTCCCTTGGCCGACGACATGGGCCAGGTGGAATGGGCGGTGGCTTGGCCCGACGACGACGAGGACGGCTTCCTCAACACCTATTGCAACACCGTGCCGACGCCCGAGGGCGGTACCCACGAACAGGGGTTGCGCAACGCGCTGACCAAGGGGTTGCGCTCCTACGGCGATTTGCTGGGCAACAAGAAGGCCGCTTCGGTCACCGCCGAGGACGTGATGGGCGGCGCCTGCGTCCTGGTCAGCCTGTTCATCCGCGACCCGCAATTCCAGGGCCAGACCAAGGACAAGCTGGTCAGCGTCGAAGCCGCCCGTCTGGTGGAAAACGCGATCAAGGACCATTTCGACCATTGGCTTTCCGCCGACCCTGAATCGGGCAAGGCGCTGTTGGGCCGGATCATCGACCGGGCCGAGGAACGCCAGCGTAAGAGGGCGGCCAAGGAAACCAGCCGCAAGACCGCCACCAAGCGCTTGCGCCTGCCGGGCAAGCTGGCCGATTGCACGCGCCAGATCAATGTCGGCACCGAACTGTTCCTGGTCGAGGGCGATTCGGCCGGTGGTTCGGCCAAGTCTAGCCGCAGCCGCGAGACCCAGGCCATCCTGCCGCTCAAGGGCAAGATTCTGAACGTCGCTTCGGCTTCGGCCGATAAGATGCGCCAGAATCAGGAGGTCAAGGACCTGATCGAGGCCTTGGGCTGCGGCACCCGCGACGGCTACGACGGCGAAAAGCTGCGCTATGAGCGTGTGATCATCATGACCGACGCCGACGTGGACGGCGCCCACATCGCCAGCCTGTTGATGACCTTTTTCTATCAGGAAATGCCGGACCTGATTCGCGATGGCCACCTGTTCCTGGCCTTGCCGCCGCTTTATCGTCTGGCGCATGGCCAGACCGTGGTCTACGCCCGCGACGACGCCCACAAGGACGAGTTGCTGCGCACCACCTTCGCCGGCAAGAAGAACATCGAAATCAGCCGCTTCAAGGGTCTGGGCGAAATGCCGCCGGCCCAGCTCAAGGAAACCACCATGGACCCGCGCAAGCGCACCCTGATCAAGGTGACGCTGCCATCGGGCCGCACCGAGGAAGACAAGGAAGAGGCCAAGGATGCCGCCAATCTGGTGGAAACCCTGATGGGCAAGAAGGCGGAACTGCGCTTTCACTACATCCAGAAACACGCCCGCTTCGCGCGCGACCTGGATATCTGAGGCAGTTGTGGGGATGGCCAGCACGTCTCCGCATTCTTCCCGCGTGACCAGGACGCTTTTCCTGCGCTGGCTGTTGGCCTGCGGAATCGATTATCTGCTGCTGGCGGCGGCCGTCGTGATTCTCGTCCTGGGGTGGCCCGGTGTTCGGGAGCCGCTGAGCACGATCGCCATGATTTTCGCTGTCGGCCTGTTTTCCCAGCCGTTGGGCGAAATCCTGGGTGGGACCGTGGGCCAGCGCCTTGCTGGCATTCGTCTGGTCTGGACGTCGGGCGATCCGTTGCGAGGCGCCGTGTTGCGGCACGGTTACCGCTTGGGCATGCTGTGGGCGGTCGTGGACGCCATCCGCTATTGGTATCTGCACCGGCCGCTGGGGTGGGAATGGCATCCGCGCCGCCCGCTGTCTCTTGCCCAGGCGGCATGCGACCCTATTTCCGCCGAACAGAATATGGGAGGGCCGAGTTCATGATTCTCACCACCACCGACGGCGTCGACGGCGCCACCGTCAGCCAGTACCTGGGCATCGTCTCGGGTGACACCGTTCTGGGCACCAACATCTTTTCCGACTTTTTCGCCTCGATCCGCGACATCGTCGGCGGCCGTTCCGGGTCGTACGAGGGCAAGCTTCAGGACGCCAAGGACACCGCGCTCAAGGAAATGGCCGAGCGCGCCAAGAACTTGGGCGCCGACGCGGTGATCGGCATCGACCTCGACTATCATTCCATCGGCGGCGACAACAAGACGCTGTTGATGGTGGTGGCCAACGGCACGGCGGTAAAGCTGGCGCGGTGACGCGGACGACGCGGGGCTGACCCGCGCAATATGCTCTGGCGGGGATATGCGTTCCGGCGCATATTCTCTCCATGGAATACGCATCCTCTTTATTCGCGGCCCTGTCCGATCCGTTGCGTTTACGCTGTCTGGCGTTGCTGGCGCGTCGCGGCGAATTGTGCGTGTGCGAGTTGACGCACGCCCTGGCGGTGGCCCAGCCCAAGGTTTCCAAACATCTGGCGGTGCTGCGCGAAGTCGGGCTGGTCCGTGACCGGCGCGAGGCGCAGTGGGTGCTGTACGCTCCGGCTGACGACCTTCCCGATTGGGTGGCGGACGCGGTGGACGCGGCGGTGCGTGGCGTTTCCGCCTCGGCCGTCTGTGCCGAGGACACCGCCCGTCTGGACGGCGTGACCCTTCGTCCCTCGAAGATCGCAGCGGGGTAAGCATGTTCCATTGGTTCACCTTGCTGGCCGATTGGGCGGTGTTCGACCTGGTGAAGCTGGAGCGGGGAAGCAAGCTGGCTGACGCGCTGCATTTTTTTTGTCGAGGACACCACCAAGATATTCTTTCTGTTGTTCGCCGTGATGTTCGTCATGGCGCTGTTCCGCCGCTGGCTGGCGCCGGAAAAGGTGCGCGCCATGATCGACGGGCGGTCGCGCTGGGTCGCCTATGGACTGGCCGCCCTGTTGGGGGCGGTGACGCCGTTTTGTTCGTGCTCGTCGGTGCCACTGTTCATTGGTTTCCTGGAAGCCGGCATCCCGGTGGGGGTGACCATGGCCTTCCTCATCACCTCGCCTCTGGTCAACGAGGTGGCGGTGGTCATCCTGGGCTCGGTGGTGGGTTGGCAACTGACGGCGGTTTATGTGGCGGTCGGCATGGCGGTCGGCGTGGTCGGCGGCGTGCTGATCGACCGGTTCCGCCTGGAACGTTATGTCGAGGACTATGTCTGGCAGATCCGCATGGGGCAGTTGGCGGTGGGCGAGGTGGATTACAGCCTGCGCGGATTGATGCGTTATGGCTGGGACGAGGCCACGGCGCTGGTGCGGCGGGTCTGGCTGTACGTGGTTGCCGGCATCGCCATCGGCGCCGCCCTGCATGGCTATGTGCCGGCCGAGTTCTTCGCCGCCCATGCCGGCCCCGACAATCCCTTCGCGGTGCCGTTGGCGGTGCTGGTGGGCCTGCCGCTTTATTCCAACGTCACCGGCATCATTCCGGTGGCCGAGGCGTTGTTGGGCAAGGGGCTGCCGGCCGGCACGGTCATCGCCTTCATGATGAGCGTGGTGGCGCTGTCGCCGCCGGAATTCGTCATCCTGCGCAAGGTGCTGAAGCCGCGGCTTCTTATCTATTTCGCGCTGTATCTGGCGCTGGCCTTCATGCTGGTCGGCGTCTTGCTGAACGCGGTCATGTCGTGATGGGAGGAAGGATCATGAAGACGGTCAAGGTGTTGGGCTCGGGTTGCAAGAATTGCACGACGACGGCCAAGATGATCGAGGAACGTGCCGCCGCCCTGGGCGTCGAGATCACGCTGGAAAAGGTCACCGACATGGCGGCTATCCTGGGGCATGGCGTGATGAGCACGCCCGGCGTGGTGGTCGACGGCAAGGTGGTTCATGCCGGGGGCGTTCCCTCCGCCGACAAGATCGAGGGCTGGCTGAAGGGGTGAGCGGTCAAGGGATACGTTTACCCTTCAGCATCACCGAAGCACGCCAGAACCCCAACCCCTGGCCATCGACGAAGTGTACATGCCGGTCGGCGGCGAAGTCGCCGACCATGCAGGTAAGCGTGGTGGCCTTGGCGCGTGCCGTGCCGAAGCGGATGTCGCCGCGCGCTTCGGCTTCGGCCAGGAGGGTTTCGATACGTGCGGCCTCGCTCTCGGTGACGTCGAGCACGAAGCGCGGCCCGCCAGATTGCTTGCGGTAGTCGGTGCGTTCGGCCAGACGGCGGCGGTAGAAATCGGAATCCACCCCCAACAGCCGTCCGCCCGCCACATGGGTCAGGCGCAGGATGACGCCGCCGGCCAGGGCGCGCAGCTTGCGCGCCAGCCGCCGGGCCTTGGGCTCGGTTCGGGCCTCGATCTCAAGCGCGTGGGCATCGGGAATGCCACCGGGCACCAGGCTTTCACCGTCGCCCAAGGGGGCGGCCGCGCCGGTGGGTATCACGCCTTCGATCTCGGTTTGCAGCCGACGCAGATTCGCCAGTCCCTCGGCGCCGGGGCGCAGGGGGTCGATGATGACGCACAGCACCCCGCCGCGCCGGGGGGGAACCGGTCGCCACCGGCACGACAATCCCTCAAGGCCGGGCAACTCGCCCGCACGGGGGGATAGACGCCAACGCGGGTCGGTCTTCAGCCAGTGTTCGGCCATGGCGGCACCGTCCCCCAGGAACTGGCCGAAGACGTTGCCGTTGCCGAAATCCTGAAGCGCGGCCAGTACGGTGTGGCCGGCGCGCCGCAACTCGGCCACCGGCACAACGCCGACCCGCAAGGTGATATCCAATTCGCTGGCCGCCCAATGGGCCAGCGCCGCCAGCGCGTCACGCGCGGAATCGGCGTATCCGGGGGGAACGGCGGCCATGGCGCCGTCGCCGCCGAACTGACAGGCGGCGGGATTGTCCGGGGTGCCGCAAACAGCGGACAAGGCGGCGACCACCGCCCCGGCGACATAGTTGACGTCGCGGTCGCGACCCTGGTCGGCCAGCCGGGTGCTGCCCTCGACATCCGACACCGCCATGGCCCAGTCGTCGGGCAGAACCGCATAGCGGGCGGGGTCGAAGGCCTCGGCGGCGAAATCGCGAAGCGTCGGCAGGATCATGGGGACAAGGGGACGGGAACCGGAGACGGTTCCGCCCCCGACTCCTCAGGCCTTGGCCGCGGCCAGGGCGGCGTCGTAATCGGGTTCCTCGGCCACTTCCGACACCAACTGGGTGTACTTGACCTTGCCGTCGGCGCCGATCACCACCACCGCGCGGGCCAACAGGCCGGCCAGCGGGCCATCGACGATGGTCACGCCATAGCGCGTACCGAAATCCTTGTCCCGTAGGTCGGACACGCTGGCGACGCGCTCAAGGCCCTCGGCGCCGCAAAAGCGCTTATGGGCGAAGGGCAGGTCGGCCGAGGCGCACAGCACGGTCACGGTGCCGGCCTTATCCAATTCGGCATTGAACCGGCGCACGGAGGCGGCGCAGGTGGGGGTGTCGACGCTGGGGAAGATGGAAAGCACCACGGTCTGGCCGGTCAGATCCTTGAGCGACACCGCCGACAGGTCGGTCTTGACCAGGGTGAAGTCGGGGGCGGCGGTGCCCACTGCCGGCAGCTCGCCGGCGGTGTGGATGGGGTTTCCCTTCAACGTGACGGTAGCCATGGGGTGCTCCTGTTCGAGATGAATGACAGGAGTGTGGGACCTTCCCCTGTTCGTGGCAACCCCTGCCGCGGAGCTGTTCCGCCGCCATGGCGCAATCGCCCGAGGCTTGTATTTAAAAAAAAGACGCACCCGCCCAAGTCATGGGCAGGTGCGCGTTTAATAGCCCTTTGTTTCTATGCTGTGATCAGCGATCCGGGGCGGCGAACATGCTCTCGTTGCGGATCACCTGACCGGTGCTCTTTTCCGTCAGCACGAACACAACCGGCTGTCGGGCGCTTTTCAGCGAGCTGTCGGGCGCCGAGACGAAGATGCGGAAGGTGCCGACGGTGTCGCCCTCGACCTCAAGCTCGGTCTGGGTGGCGTTGCTGTCACCGCCGACCACGTCGATGGTCGCCCCGTCGATCCCCTGGGTGGTGAGGATATAGGTGCGGTCCTCGCGGATCATGTTGAGGATCTTGTAGGAATAGCCGTTGCGGACACCACCATCGGACAATTGCACGAACAGCGGGCTGCGTTCATGCAGCACGTTGACTTCGATGGTCGAACGGTTCAGCAGCGCGGTCAGCATCACCGTCCCGACGATGGTCAGGATCGCCATATAAAGGATGGTGCGCGGACGGACGATGCGCTTGCCGGGCGGGGTGGCGCCGGCGTTGCGGGCTTCCTGGTTGGCCGAGGAATCCAGGCTGATCAGACCGCGCGGCAGGCCGAACTTGTCCATCACCGCGTCGCAGGCGTCGATGCACAGGCCGCAGCCGATGCAGGCCAACTGGTTGCCGAAGCGGATGTCGACGCCAGTGGGGCAGCTTTGGACACACAGCTTGCAGTCGATGCAATGGCCGCGCCCTTCGAAGTTGCGGTCCTTGGGGGCCGGGGCCCGCGGCTCGCCGCGCCACGCTTCGTAGGACACGATCAGCGAATGTTCGTCCAGCATGGCCGACTGGAAACGGGAATAGGGGCACATGTAGACGCAGACGCGCTCGCGGGCGAAACCGGCCAACAGGAAGCAGAAGCCGCCGATGACACCGATGAACAGATAGGTCGCCGGCGCCGCCTGAAGGGTGAAGATTTCACGCACGATGACGAAGGCGTCGCCGAACCATAGGACCAGCCCCAGGCCGCACAGGAACGACACCACCGCCCAAAGCAGATAGACCAGACCCTGGCGCGCGGCCTTGCCGGCGGTCATGGGCTGGCGGCCAAAGGCGATGCGGGCGTTGCGGTCGCCCAGCACCCAATGCTCGATCTTCTGGAACAGGTCGGTATAGACCGTCTGCCAGCACAGGAAGCCGCACCATACGCGCCCCGCCAGGGCGCTCATCAGGAACAGCGAGATGGCGGCGATCAGCAACAGGCCGGTGACGTAATAGACTTCCTGCGGCCAGATTTCGATGTTGAAGAAATAGGCGCGACGGCCAGCCATGTCGATCAGGATGGCCTGATCCGGGGCGCCCGGACCACGGTCCCAGCGCATGAACGGGGCCAAATGCCACCAGCCCAAAAGGATGATCATCAACCACCACTTGATGGAGCGGAAGATGCCCTTGACCGACCGCGGCTGGGCCTGGCCCTTTTCGCGGTAGAACGGCACTTCGCCCTTGTGGATGGTGCTGGTGGGAACCGTTTCTGGTTCTGAGACCGTACTCATGCCTGGAGTCCTCCTGTCCTGTCGGAACCCTTTCTAATATACTGAAGGGGTAGTGCGCTATGCTTGTCTGAGCGAAGCGCCCATGTCCTGGCCGCAAGTACTTTGTGTGCGAATTGTCACTGACTTCGCTCACGGATCCACATAGCCGGCATCGACAAGACAATCAGGACGATCCATGTAGTAATGCAAACGCTGTTGCAGAAGCGGGCTGCGGTGTTGTTGTTCCAGGCGATGCGCCACTTCGCCGAAACGCAGAAGGTCGCCGGGGACACGACAACTGATCCGATGGGGACAGGTGGCGCAACATTTCATGGGATGCCTCTGCGAATTGTTGTTTTCTCGACCTTAGCGGCGGACGGTGACGCGGCGGTGTCGTGCCGGTGATGGAATGATGACAAATGGTTGTGCTTGATGGGGAGAGGGTGCGGCTGCGTCCCTGGCGGGCCGGGGATCGTCCGGGATTTCGCGCGATGGGGGCCGATCCCAAGGTGATGGAGTTCATGCCGTCCTTGCTGTCGGCGGAGGCGGCGGACGACTTGGCCGGACGGATCGCCGCCGACCTGGATCGGCGCGGTTGGGGGCTGTGGGCGTTGGAGGTGCCGGGAAAGACCGAATTCGGTGGTTTCGTCGGTCTCAAACCGGTGCCGGAGGACCTGCCGTTCGTCCCGGCGGTCGAGGTGGCGTGGCGACTGGATCCGATGTTGTGGGGACAAGGCTATACCACCGAGGCGGCGCGTCTTGCCCTGGATCATGGCTTCGCCGTGCTGAAGCTGCGCGAAATCGTGTCCTTCACCGCCTTGCCGAACCTGCGCTCCCAGGCGGTCATGCGGCGGCTGGGGATGACGGCGGCGGGAGAGTTCGAACATTCCGCGCTGCCACCGGGGCATTGGTTGCGTCGCCACGTGCTGTACCGTAAAAACGCGCCATGACCGTTCCCACGCTTTACATCGACGGTGACGCCTGTCCGGTGAAGGACGAGGCCATCCGTGTCGCCGAACGCCATCAGGCGCCGGTGGTGATCGTTTCCAACCGCTGGCACCGCATCGACCATTATCTGGTGACCCAGGTCGTGGCGACCGAAGGCGCCGACGCCGCCGACGATATCATCGTCGACCGGATCGGTCCGGGTGACGTGGTGGTCACCGCCGACATCCCGCTGGCCAATCGCTGCCTGGAAAAAGGGGCGCATCCCATCGACCCGCGCGGCCGTCCGTTCGAGGAAGCCAATATCGGCATGCAGATGGCCATGCGTGAATTGATGCGGGGCCTGCGCGAGACCGGTGAAGTGACCGGCGGCCCGTCGGGTTTCACCAAACAGGACCGCTCGCGGTTTCTCGACGGTCTGGAAAAGGTGATGCAGGCGGCCAGACGCGGGCGCTGATCAGCGCCCGTTACGGCAGCGATGGCGGCCAGGGGACATGAACGGCGCACATCTAATGCGGTTATTTTTCTTGGTGTATTGGTAATCAGAGGTTTCTGGCGTGCTGCGGTGAGTACTGTTCATCGGGAATAGTTTTTCGGATAAAGCGGAATAAAACGTCTCTGCGTTCTGTAATAAATTGTTCTGACGATATGAAATATAGGCTATTTTCGTGAAGCCGGATGGGTGAGACGGTTCGTATGGGGAGCGGGCACATGAAGTTGCGGGGCAAAGTCCTTCTGGGAAACTTGACCATCGCCGCCTTTGCCGCGGTGGTCTCGTGCACGATGGCATGGGAAGCGGCCAGCGACCTCTCGGCGCAATCGAAAGCGGGAAAGATCCTGGCGGCCTTCGAAAGGGGACTGGCGGTCAACGGTTTCATCGGCGCCGAGCGCGGCGCCTGGGGGCGGGCGCTACAGGCGCCGGACCCGGCGACCCAGGACCAACTTGCCGATATCTCCAAGTTCACGAAAACCACCGACGACCTGTTGGAGAGCGCGATCGATTCGACGCAGGCGGCCGGTCTGCCGCTGACCCAACTGGAAAACGCCCGATCGACCTTGAAGAACCTGCGGGCGACAAGCCTTGCCGCGCTGGCCAAGGCGAAGTCCGAACGCCCCGAGAATGCTCTGCTCGCCAATGTCGACGGTCTGGGAAAGGTGGTCGTGGCACTGAACTCGGGCATCAACCAAAGCTACAGCGCGTTGTTGTCGGCGGCCCCCAACCTGGGTGACGCCGCCAGTCTGGCGTTGATGGCCCAGGATATGCGTACAATCGGAGGTTTGCGGTCGTCGTCCTTGGGCATTTATGCCCGCAATCAGCCGTTCACGCCCGAGCGCTTGCGTGGCGTGATCGAGGAAACCGGCCAGATCGCCCTGTTGTGGCAGATGGTGCAACAGCAGGTCGTCAACATGGGCGAACCCCAGGTGTTGAAGGACGCCATCGACTCTGTGCGCGGCAGCTTCATGGGGACGGGCGAGAAGCGTTTCCAATCCGTCCTGGAGGCGGCGCGCCAGGGTTTGCCGTCGCCGGAAAAATGGGGCACATGGACCACCGAGAATCTGGACACCGTTTTCGTGCTGCGCGACGCCGCCGTGAAGGATGCCTATGAGTCGAATGCCCAGGCCGTCAACGAAGCCCGCTTCCGGTTGGGATTGTCGCTCGCGGTCCTGGCTGCCGTGGTGGTCGCCAGCGTCATCGTGCTGTTGGTGATGTCGCGCCAGGTCATCCAGCCGTTGGGCACCCTGACCCTTGTTCTGGACCGGTTGGCACGCCATGACCTGACGGTTGATATTCCCGGCTGTGACCGAGGGGACGAGGTCGGGTCGATGGCGACCGCCGTGCGGGTGCTTCGCGACAACGCGGTGAAGGCCGACAAGGTCGCCGAGGAGCAGGAGCGCGACCGTCTCGCCCGTGAGGAACGGGGACGCAGGCTGGAGGCGTTGGCGCACGGCTTCGATACCCAGGTTTCCGGGGTGTTGACCGAGGTGGGCGAGGCGCTGTCCGTGCTGGAGAACACCGCCGCCGCCATGCACCGGATTTCCCGCCAGACCAGCGAGCAGGCGACGAACGTGGCGACGGCGTCGGAAGAAGCGTCGTCCGGCGTGCAGACGGTGGCCAGTTCGGCCGAGGAACTGTCGGCCTCCATCGCCGAGATCGCGCGTCAGGTCACCCAGTCCAGCCAGGCGTCTCAGGCCGCGTCCGAGGAAGCGCGACAGACCAACATCCTGGTCCAGGGCTTGGCCTCCACGTCGACCAGGATCGGCGACGTGGTCAAGCTGATCAACGACATCGCGTCGCAGACCAACCTTCTGGCGCTGAACGCGACCATCGAGGCGGCCCGTGCCGGCGAGGCCGGCAAGGGTTTCGCCGTGGTCGCCGGTGAGGTCAAGAACCTGGCCAACCAGACGTCAAAGGCCACCGAGGAAATCACCTCGCAGATCCAGGCCGTGCAATCGGCTACGCGCGAGACGGTCAACGCCATCGCCAGCATCGTGTCGCGCATCGAAGAGATCAACCAGATCGGTACCGCCATCGCCTCGGCGGTCGAGGAACAGTCGGCCGCGACCCGCGAGATCGCCCGCAACGTTCAGCAGACGTCGGCGGGAATGCAGCAGGTTTCCGCCAACATCGCGGGAGTGACCGGTTCGGCCAGGGACACCGGTGAAGCCGCCGGACAGGTGTTGAACAGCTCGAGCACGGTGTCGCACGGCACCGACAACCTGCGCGGGACGGTCAACGCCTTCCTGGATAACGTCCGTCAGCTATAGGCATTCCCGCCGATCCGGGACCCCTTCCCCAAAGTAAAATCCCCCTCCCGCCAATGGCGGGAGGGGGATTGATTTTTGTCGAGGTTATTAGCCCGCGTTTTCCGCCGCACCGCCCTCGGGCAGGCCGGCGAAGCGGCGCAGCTTGGCGAAACGGGCGTGGATGGCGTTTTCGGCCTGGGACACCAGGGCGCGGAAACGCTCGGGATCGTGGCGTTCGACCATGGTGAAGCGGGCTTCGTTCTTCAGGAAGTCGTACAGATGGCCGACGGGTTCGGCGCTGTCGAGCGTCAGCGGATGTTCGCCGGTGGTCAGCTTGCGCGGGTCCCAGCGGTACAGCGGCCAATATCCCGACTGAACCGCCAGCTTCTGTTGGTCCAGACCGTGGGCCAGATCGTAACCGTGGGCGATGCAGTGCGAATAGGCCACGATCAGCGACACGCCCGGCCACGACACCGCGTCCTGGATGGCGCGCTGGGTCTGGACGTCCTTGGCGCCGAAGGCCACGTTGGCGACATAGACGTCGCCATAGGCCATGGCCATCATGCCCAGATCCTTCTTGGGCAGGGACTTGCCGGCCACCGCGAATTTGGCGGTGGCGGCCAGCGGCGTCGCCTTGGATTGCTGGCCGCCGGTGTTGGAGTAAACCTCGGTGTCCATCACCAGGATGTTGACGTTCTTGCCCGACGCGAAGACGTGGTCGAGACCGCCGTACCCGATGTCATAGGCCCAGCCGTCACCGCCGATGATGAAGATGACCTTTTCCACCAGATAGTCGGCGACATCGTTCAGGCGTGCCGCCTCGATTCCCGGAACCGCGGCCAGGATCTTGCGCAATTCATCGACGCGGGCACGTTGGGCGGCGATCTCGGCGTCGTTGGCCTGCGTCGCGTGGATCAGGGCGTTGGCCAGTTGCTCCGGCACTTTGCCGGTCCCGGCCAGATGGGTCAGCATGTGCTTGGCGTGCGACTTGTGGGCATCCACCGCCAGACGGTAGCCCATGCCGAATTCGGCGTTGTCCTCGAACAGCGAGTTGGACCAGGCCGGGCCACGGCCGTCGGCGTTGGTGGCGTAAGGCGTGGTCGGCAGGTTGCCGCCATAGATGGAGGAA
Organism: Magnetospirillum aberrantis SpK; assembly: GCF_011022235.1. Lineage (GTDB taxonomy): Bacteria > Pseudomonadota > Alphaproteobacteria > Rhodospirillales > Magnetospirillaceae > Magnetospirillum > Magnetospirillum aberrantis. The sequence continues at coordinate 250,838 of NZ_JAAIYP010000037.1, forward strand.
CAGCCGGTGGCGTTGGCCACCATCAGCCGGTCGCCGTAAAGCTGGGTCAGCAGCTTGAGATACGGCGTCTCGCCGCAGCCCAGGCAGGCTCCAGAGAATTCGAACAAAGGCTGAAGGAACTGCGCCGTCTTGACCGTGGGGGCGGTCAGCACGGTACGGTCGGCCTCGGGCAAGGCGTGGAAGAAGTCCCAATTGTCCTTTTCGTCGGCCAGGATCGGCTGCTTGTCGACCATGCGCAGGGCGGTGCGCGACGGGTCCTTCTTGTCCTTGCCGGGGCAGACCTTGACGCACAGCGTGCAGCCGGTGCAGTCCTCGGGCGCCACCTGCAACAGGTATTCGGCGCCCTTGAACTCGCCCCCCTTGTAGGGGACGTGCTTCAGCGTGCCCGGTGCCGCGTCCAGCGCGGCGGGGTCGGCCACCTTGACGCGGATGGCGGCGTGCGGGCAGACCAGGGTGCACTTGTTGCACTGGATGCACACGCTGGCATCCCATACCGGGATTTCGGCGGCGATGTTGCGCCGTTCGAAGCGCGCGGTGCCGGTGGGCCAGGTGCCGTCCGGCGGGAAGGCCGAGACCGGCAACAGGTCGCCCTTGTTGGCCAGCATCACGGCCGAGACGCGCTGGACGAATTCGGGCGCTTCCTGGGGCACGATCGGCGGCTTGACGCGGGTCGAAGTGACGGCGGCGGGGATGGTCACCTGTTCCAGGTGGGCCAGCGCCTGATCGACGGCGGCGAAGTTCTTGGCCACCAGCTTTTCCGACTTGCGGCCATAGGTCTTTTCGATGGCCTTCTTGATGTGCTTGATCGCCTCGTCCTTGGGCAGCACGCCGGACAGCGCGAAGAAACACGTCTGCATGATGGTGTTGATGCGCTGCCCCATGCCGGCGGCCATGGCCACCGTACGGGCGTCGATCACATGCATCTCGATGTTCTTGTCGATGATCTGCTGTTGCACTTCACGCGGCAACTGGTCCCACACCTCGTCCTTGGAATAGGGCGAGTTGAGCAGGAAACGCGCGCCCGGCGCGGCGTGTTCGAGCACGTCGTACTTGTCCAGGAACACGAAATGGTGGCAGGCGACGAAGCCGGCCCGGTCCAGCAGATAGGCGCTGCGGATCGGCTCCGGGCTGGTGCGCAGATGCGAGATGGTTACCGCGCCCGACTTTTTCGAGTCGTAGACGAAATAACCCTGGCCGTAGAGCCCGGCCTGTTCGGCGATGATCTTGATGGAGTTCTTGTTGGCGCCCACCGTGCCGTCGGCCCCCAGGCCGAAGAACAAGGCGGTGCGTACCTTACCCATGGGCAGGTGGAAATCGTCGTCCACCGGCAACGACAGGTGGGTGACGTCGTCCATGATGCCGACGGTGAAATCGTGGCGGGGCTTGGGCGCGGCCAGTTCGTCATAGATCGCCTTGACCATGGCCGGGGTGAATTCCTTGCTGGCCAGGCCATAACGGCCGCCGATCACCACCGGATCGGCGGCGGCGGCGCGCAAGCCTTGCGCCTTGGCCTGAGCCAGGGCGGTGACGATGTCGAGATACAGCGGCTCTCCCACCGCGCCCGGTTCCTTGCAACGGTCAAGCACGGCGATGGCGCGCACGGACGGCGGCAGGGCGGCGACCAGAGCATCGACCGAGAACGGCCGGAACAGCCGCACCTTGATCACGCCCAGCTTGGCGCCCTGGCTGTTCAGGTAGTCCACGGTCTCGTGCACGGTCTCGGCGCCCGAGCCCATGACGACGATCACCCGGTCGGCGTCAGCGGCGCCGTGATAGTCGAACAGCTTGTAGGCGCGGCCCGTCAGCTTGGCGAAGGCGTCCATGGTTTCCTGGACCAGGCCGGGACAGGCCATGTACCAGGGGTTGCGCGCTTCCTGCATCTGGAAGAAGGTGTCGGGATTTTGCGACGACCCGCGCAGCACCGGACGGTCGGGGCTGATGGCGCGGTGGCGATGCGCGGTGATCAGGTCTTCGTCGATCAGGGTGCGCAGGTCGGCATCGGTCAGTTCCTCGATCTTGGCCACCTCGTGCGAGGTGCGGAAGCCGTCGAAGAAATGCAGGAAAGGCACACGGGCCTTGAGCGTGGTGGCGTGCGCGATGGCCGCCATGTCGTGCGCTTCCTGGACGCTGGCGGAAGCCAGCATGGCAAAGCCGGTCTGGCGGCAGGCCATGACGTCGGAATGGTCGCCGAAAATGGACAGCGCGTGGGTGGCGATGGTGCGGGCCGACACATGCATGGCGAACGAGGTCAGCTCGCCCGCGATCTTGTACATGTTCGGGATCATCAACAACAGGCCCTGCGAGGCGGTGAAGGTGGTCGCCAGCGCGCCGGCCTGAAGCGCGCCGTGCACGGCGCCGGCGGCGCCGCCTTCGTGCTCCATCTCGGCCACGTCGGGAATCGAGCCCCACAGGTTGGGGTGTCCCTCCGACGCCCATTGGTCGGCCAGTTCGCCCATGGTCGAAGAGGGGGTGATCGGGTAGATGGCAGCCACTTCGCTGACGCGATAAGCCACCGAGGCGCAGGCCTCGTTACCGTCTACGGTGATGAGTTTCCGTTTCGCCATGTTGTCCGCCTGCTGTTCTTCTAAGCTAAAAGGCATACACCTATCGGGTGTGGCAAATGCGCCGACAGTCGGCAGCATAGGCATCGCTTCATCAATCCTGCAAGTCAGTTTCGGTCTATACCAGTCCTGCTGCAAATGAATACTTGCGAATTGTTCTCATAACAAAAAATCTTTTGCCAAGGCACTGTCAGAGTGTCTCCGCATGTACATCCTTGACGGGTGATGTATCCTTCCAACTTTCGGATACGCTCATGTAATTGAGGGGGGTATGACAACAAGTAGTTGCTATGTGTGTGGTTTTTATGACACCATGCAACTGGGGCGTTGTGTTACAGGAACCAAGATGACTGCTACCGCCAAATTGGCCGATCAAACCATTACCCGTCGTCACTCCAGCCGTGGCCGTACTCCTTCGGGCAAGCCCAATCCCGTTGACGTGCATGTGGGTGCACGCGTGCGCTTGCGTCGCACGCTTCTTGGCATGAGCCAGGAAAAGCTGGGCGAAGCCCTGGGACTGACTTTTCAGCAGGTGCAGAAGTACGAACGCGGCGCCAACCGTGTCGGCGCCTCGCGCTTGTTCGACCTGTCGCGCGTTCTCGACGTTCCGGTCAGTTTCTTCTTCGACGACATGTCCGAAGAGGTGGAATCCTTGTCGCCGCGTCTGATCTCGGGCATTTCCGAGGAACCGACCGGTTTCGAAGCCGATCCCATGACCAAGCGTGAGACGTTGGAACTGGTGCGCGCCTATTACCGCATCACCGACCCCCAGGTACGCAAGCGGGTGCTTGACCTTGCCAAGGCGCTTGGTGCCAGCATGGAAGAATAGCCGGCACTAGTGCATTGAAGCATTCAGATGATTCAATGCACCAAGCCTGAGCGGCGCCTGAGCTTGGCTTGTGCCGGAGGCACAGCCGCCAAAGGCAAACCTAGTGCGATGACGCATCTGAATGCGTCATCGCACTAGA
>NZ_JAAIYP010000038.1 GCF_011022235.1 Magnetospirillum aberrantis SpK
TTGCGCGGTCCGGCGCGGGACGGTGCGTGATGGCCCGCCGTCTTTGGGTCGTGCTGGTGGCGCTGGCGTTGTCCGGCGCCGCCCACGGCGTCACCGAGGCGGCGGACGACAAACCCGCCGGCTCCGCCTCGGCCTATCCGCCGATACAGCCGCTGATCGACGCCACGCCGGACGGCGGCACGCTGACGCTGGACCCCGGCACCTATGCCGGACCGGCGGTGATCGACCGTCCCATCACCCTGGACGGCCAGGACAAGGCGGTGATCGACAACGGCGGCGAAGGCAGCGTTGTCACCCTCAACGGCGACGGCAGCACCGTCAAGAACCTGACCTTGCGCAATTCCGGCCACATGCTGGACCGCATCGATTCCGGCGTCGACGTGCGCGGCCGCTCCAACGTGGTCAAGAACAACGTGATCGAGGACTGCCTGTTCGGCGTCAACCTGCAACAGGCATCGAACAACGTGGTGCGACAGAACGTCATTTCCTCGAAACATATCGACCAGGGCATGCGCGGCGACGCCATCCGGTTGTGGTACAGCACCGACAACCAGATCGTCGGCAACCACATCGAGGATTCACGCGATACCGTTTTTTGGTATTCGAAAGACAACATCATCCGCGACAACGTGGTGATTCGCGGCCGCTACGGCATGCATTTCATGTACTCTCACTATAACCTTCTCGAAGGAAACAGCTATTACGACAACACGGTCGGCGTTTTCCTGATGTACAGCGACAGCATCGTCATGCGCGGCAACCACATCGAACGCAGCCACGGCGCCTCGGGCATCGGCATCGGTTTCAAGGAAACCAGCGGTGTGACCATCGCCGACAACCAGGTGCTGGGCAACGCCACCGGGCTTTACATGGACGTCTCGCCCTATGACCGGGACATGACCAACACCATCGAGCGCAACCGCATCGCCTATAACGGCATCGGCATCTTGTTCCACAACGAATGGTCGGGGAACGTCTTCCGCGCCAACGACTTCATCAGCAACTTCACCGAAGTGGCGGTATACGGCGGCGGCGGCGCCACCAAACACCAGTGGGAGTCCAACCATTGGGACGCCTATGAAGGCTTCGACCGCGACCATGACGGCATCGGCGACACGCCGTTCCAGCACTTCCAGTACGCCGACCGGCTGTGGATGGATATCCCCGAGGCCCAGTTCTTCCGTGGCTCGGTGATCCTTGAGCTTTTGGATTTCATGGAACGGTTGCTGCCGTTCAGCGAACCCCGCCTGTTGCTGAGCGACGCCCGCCCGTCCCTGAACGCCAACATCGCCCCTCCATCGGCCAAGGAACAGCCATGATGCGCCGTCGTGATTTCCTTTCCTCCGCGTCCGCCCTGGTCATGCTGTCCATGACCGGCGGCTGCGGCAATCAGCGCCAGGGACCCGAAGCGGTCAAGCTGGACCGCGACGTCTGCGAGTTGTGCCGGATGATCATCAGCGACATCCGCTATGCCGCCGAAATTCGCGGCGGGCCACGCGGCAAGCTGGTGAAGTTCGACGACATAGGCTGCGCCGTGCAATGGATGCAGGGCGTGGCGTGGAAGGACGCGCCGGAAACCGAGTTCTGGGTCATGAACAGCCGGGACGGCAAGACCTGGCTCGACGCCCGCGTCGCGGCCTATGCGCCGGGCGCCACGACCCCCATGGATTTCGGCTTCGCCGCGCTGGCCACCCCCGAAACCGGTACAGTGCCCTATGCGGTGATGGCCGACGCGGTCATGGCCCGCGCCACGGTGACCCCGGCCGGCTGAGATGTCTTCATGGGTCGGTGTTCACGGGCCGTCGGAAGCGATGGCCCGCAGGCCGTTGACGTCGCATTCGTACATGTTGCGGCGCAATTGGCGGATGGTTCCGGTTCGTTTGAAATCGGCCACCATGCGCGAGGCGGTCTCGGTGCTGATGCCCAGCATGGCGCCCAAATCCTCGCGCCGGAACAGGCCGCAACGCTGATGGCGGCCGTCCTGGGTCAGATACAGGAACAGCCGCGCCAGACGGGTCCGGGCGCTGCCGGTGGACATGTTGGTCAGCCACTCATCGGCCAGCCGGATGGAATCGTGCCACCGCCGCATCAATTGCCGGTAAAGGCGCGGCGTCTCGACACACAGCCGATGCACTTCCTCGACTGGAATCCGGCAGGCCCGCACGTCCTGGAGAGCGATGGCGTGATGTTCGTAGGGCTGGTCCACCAGGGCCTCAAGCCCGATGGTGCTGCCCGCCCCCAACAGCCGCACGATTCGCTGGCCGCCGTCGGGCTGGTACTGCACCAGTTTCACCACCCCTTCCCGGATGGTGTAGATGGCGCCACCGCAATCGCCTTCCTCGAACAGGCTGTCGCCGACCTCCGCCACCACCTGCGACACCGGCAGGAACATGCGGGCGATGTCGTCAGGCGTCAGTTCGGCGAACAACACCGCCTTGCGGATGTCGCACCGCAAACATTCGGATCGCGTACGGTCGCTGGAGCACATGTGGTTCATCGCGGCCTCGGGCGCAGCTTGTTCCCTCACAGGAAAAGCCTACGCCCGGCCGGCGATGCTCCACGTTGACCGCAGTCAAGTCTATGGCGCAGGTCTGTTGCGCACGCCCTCCATCCGGGCCTCGCTCAGGTCGGCGTTGGTCAGGTCGGCCCCCTTCAGGTCGGCATCGCGCAAATCCGCCCGCGACAGCCCCGCCCCGCTCAGCACCGTGCCCGACAGGTTGGCGCCGGTGAACACCGCACCGTCGGCGCTGGCCCCGGTCAGATCGCTGCCGATGATTTCGCTTTCGGCGAAACGTCCGTCGATCATCACCGCCCGCAGCATGTAGGAATCGACGATCCGGCCATGGCTGAGATCGATGCCTTCCATGTTGACGTCCTTGAGGTAGGCCGCCGTCAAATCGGCCCCCACCGCCTTGGCGAAGTTCATCTTGGCCCCGAACATGTTGGCCCGGCGGAACGACACGCCGCTGACGTCGGCTTCGTCGAAGATGGTGTGGAACAACTGGGCGCCGGACATGTCGGCGTCACGGGCCGAAGCTTTTTGCAGATTGGCCCATTTCAGGTTGGCGCCCTGAAGGTTGGCGTGATCCAAGCGGGCGCCGCGCAAATCGGCGTTCTCGAACTTCGCCCCCGCCAGGTTGGCTCCGCTCATATCCTTGCCGACAAGGTTGCATCGCGAGAAATCCGCCGCCGGCGCGGGAGGCGCGGTGCAACGGTCGACGGCGTGGGCGGAAACCGCCGTCATGACAACCGTCACGCAGACGGCAAGGGAAAGGACGGCACGCATGCGCAAGACTCCTCGAAAGACCTGCCATAGCTTAACCATTGCCGCCGCCGGATAAATGACGCCGGGCAATTTCGAAGTTTTTTTGTTTGTCGTTCAGCGCAATTGCCCGAGCATCCGGCTCAACCCGGCCGAGGTCTCGGCCCCGACCAGCCGATGGCGCAGGCGACCGTCACGGTCGAACACCAGCATGTGGGGAAAGGAATGCACGTCGTTGACACGCGCCGCCACGCCCTGTGGATCCCGCAGCAGCGCAAAGCGTACACCGGCGGCGGCCAGGGCCCGCGACGCCACCTCGGGCTCCTCGCCGACATTGACGGCGAACACCGCCAGATCGCCGTTCCATTGTTCGGAAAGCGTCTGCAACTGGGCCAGTTCCTGGCGACAGGGCGGACACCAGCTGGCCCAGAACGCCACCACCGTCACCTTTCCCTTGCCGGCAACGGGCAGTTCCAGTGTCCCGCCGGGGGCTTCGACGACGAAGGGCGGCACCGCCTTGCCCTCTTCGGGATCGCCGTCGCAACCGGCCAGGACCGTCAAGGCCAGCACGGCGGCAATTGCCGCCATCCGCACCGTTCTCATGGCGTCGGTTTCCAGCGGGCGGCCAGACAGGTGATGTCGTCGAATTGCGGCGCCTCGTCCGCGAAATCAGCCACCGCGCGGTTGATCTCTTCGATCACCGTCGCCGGGTCCTGCCCGGCCAGGGCCGACAGCACCTGAACCAGCCGCGGATCGCCGAACAACTGGCCCTGGACGTCCTGGGCCTCGGTGACTCCGTCGGTGAACAGGAACAACAGGTCGCCGTCCCCGAGCTGGATGGCTCCGTCTTTTTGCGGCATGTCGGGGAACATGGCCAGGGCCGCTCCCTTGGTCCGCGGCAACACGCTGGTTCGACCATCGGCATGCAGCAGCAAAGGCGGGTTGTGGCCGGCGTTGCAATAGGACAGCTCGCCGCTGCGCAGATCGAGAATGCCGTAGAAGACGGTGACGAACAGGTCCTTTTCGTTGTTTTCCACCAACAGGTTGTTGAGGTTGGCGAGACACCGGGCCGGCGTCGCGCCGAACAGCGCGGTAGCCTTGAGCAAAGTGCGCGAGATGGCCATGAACAACGCCGCCGGAACGCCCTTGCCCGACACGTCGGCGATCACCACACCCAACCGGTCGTCGTCGATGAAGAAGAAGTCGTAGAAATCGCCACCCACTTCCTTGGCCGGATGCATGCGGGCATGCAGTTCGACCCTGGGATTGTCGCGGGGAAAGTCCACCGGCAGCATGGACAACTGGATTTGGCGGGCGATATCCAATTCCTGCTGCAATTGAAAATAGGCCGCTTTCATCTTCAGCGCCTCGGTCAGGTCATCAACCAGTTGCTGAAGGTGCTGTTGCTGCTGGCGCACCCGCAACGACATCTTGTGCAATGCCCGCGCCATCATGCCCAGGTCGCCCGGTTCCTCGTCGCCGCCGCCTTTCTCGATCTCGGCCAAATCGCGCAAGATCTCGTCACGCGCCAATTCGTCCAAGGTGCCGGCCAAGGTGTTCATTTCGTGATGGATGAAGCGCTCTTGCCGGCGACGCTGGTTCTTTTGGGCACGGTCCAACCGCGCCAACCGCGCCATGCGGTCGCGGAAAGAATCCACCGCCTGGGCCATCCGGCCGATCTCGTCGTTGCGCCCACCGGAATCCACCACGACCGAGGTGTCGCCCGCCGACAGCGCCCGCAAGGCGCCCACCGCCACCGCCAGGGGTGCGAACATGCGCTTGAGCCACACCCACAACCCGACCGCCACCGCCAACACGCCCAACGCCGCCAGCCCCAGCGACCAGGCTTGGGTCCGGGAACGGCGGGTGGCCAATTCGGTGACGTCGCGGGTCGAGACCAGCCGCGCCGTCAACCCATCGGGATAGGACAGCGGCAGCGACACCACCGCCAACACGCGCCCGTCCACCTCGACCCAATGCATGTCGGGATTGCCGTCGTCCAGCGCCTGCCACAAATCCGGGGCGGTGCCGGCCAGCAGGCGGCCGCGCCGGTTGACGATCATCACCTCGCCCCCCACCGCCTGGGCCAGTTGCTTCAAGGTGGGCGCCACACCGGCGCTGACCGTCAGCACCAGATCGGCCCCGACGGCGGCGGCATGCACCGCCACCACCGAGCGTGTCCAGTCGGTCTGAAGGACGTCGAGCGCGTCGCCTTCCAGGACATGGGCCACCGCTTCGGCCCCCAAGATGGGACGCCAGACGAACTCGCCGCCGGAATTGAACACCGTGCGACCGGTGCCGCTCAGCACCTCGACCCGGCCCGATCCGAAACGTTCGCGCAGCCGGTGCAGATAAGGGGCCAGCGCGCTCGACAACTGGGTGGCATCGCCCATGTTCATGGCGTCCACCGTGTCGAAATCGGCCAGGATGGCATGGGCTTCGCCGGCCAGGGCGCCCGCGGTCTGGTTCATGGCTTCGCGCCAGGCCAGACGCAGGTTGTCGCGCATCATCTCGCCGACCGCCGCGCGGGCGTCGTTCTCGCGCACCACCGCCGCGGCGACGGCGATGGCGATCAACGCCGCCATGGCCGCCAGGACCAGCGCCAGGAGCCGCGTGCGCAAAGAGCTGTCGCGCCCGCCGGTCATGGTTCCAGCCGCTCCAGGATGGCCCGCACCCGACGGCGTCCCTCGGCCTCGGGCTGGGCCAGGGCGATTTCCTCAAGCTCCAGCAGCGCCTCGGCGTGGTGAGCGTGCAATCCGGCCTGAAGCCGCCGCACAGCCTGGGTCAAAGCCGCCATCTCGCCGATGACGCGATGGCCGGAAAGTTGTGCGGTTCGCGGATCGGCCAGAATGGTCCGCAACCGCGCCAGCGGCCGCGTCACCCGCCGGCCATGGGCCGTCAGCACCAGCCACGCGGCCAACGCCCCCGCCGCCAGGGACACCACAGTCCCGATGGTCAACGCCCGCCATGGTATCCAATTGCCCTCGGCCAAGCCGACGTGCACGCTGCCGCGGACTTGGCCGTCCACACGGAACGGCACCGCCACGTCCAACATGCCGTGGCCACGCCGCGCCGTCTGGCGTTCGGGTGGCGGCGGCACCCGTTCCGGCCCGCCGCCCAGACCATAAAGCACCCGCCCGTCGCCATCGGCCACCACCACATAGGCGATTTCCGGGTTGGGTTCGGCCATGGCGCCCAGGAATTCGTCCATGCCGCGAATGGCGTCGAAGGGAACCCCCACATCGATGGTCAAGGCCACCTGATCGGCCACCGAACGGCCGACAGCGGCCAGCTTGGACACCAATTCAGGACGCAGCACCGATTGGTGGCGCTCCACCAGATAGCCGCCGATCACCCCGCACAACGCCACGAACAGCAAGGCGGCGGCCAGGGCGGCCCGGATGGCGGCACGGCGATCAGGCGTCATGGTCGATTCTCCGTGCTTCGGCCAATGCCTCGTCGATGGCCCTATGCCCGGCGCCGACACGCGCCACCGCATCGGCCGCCAAGAGGGCCAGCGGCGACTGTGGCTCGGCGCCACGTCTTTCGACCACCGCGCGGGCTTCGCGCAAGTCACGCCCCAAACGGCCGAAACACCACTCGAACACCACCGCCAGCATCAGCGCGAACAGCGCGACGCCCCCCCCCAGCACCGCCAGGGTGGAACGGTCGAAGGCCGGCACGCTGCCAGGATCGGAAGCGACGTAACGCACCGCCACATGTCCCACCGTCACCCCGAAGCCATTGACCAGCGGCACGCCCACCGCGCCGTCGCCGCTGCGCCATGGCCCGCCGCCCGAAGCGGCCGCCAGATCGAGCCACCGTTCCTCGACCAGATCCCCCAGGAAGGAACGGTCGGTGCCGAACAGCACCCGCCCCTGAGGATCGAACACCTCAATGGACAAGGTGGCGGGGGTGGCGCCCTGTTCGCGCTCCAGCATCTCCTGGACGCGCGGCAATTGCTCCAGGGCAAGCCCCAGGGTCATCCCCGCTTCAAGCGTCACCTTCAGATTTTGCGCGGTATTCAGAAACCGGGCCGCCCGCAGATCGGCCATGCGGTGGCGCAGATCGACGGCCCCCCACAGCGCCAGCGCGGCGGCGACCAGCGCCGCCAAAGCCACCACGCGCAACCACGGCCGCCCCAGAAGCAGCCATGGCGCCGAGAAGGGCCGGCGGTCAGTGCGCGTCGATGATTTCGGCATAACGCAGCATGGTGATGGGCGGATAGACCCGCAAGCGTCGGGACACCCGCATGTTGATCAGCAAGGAAAAGCGCGACAACGATTCCACCGGCACCTGTTCGGGATGTTTGCCGCCGCGCAGGATCTGTTCGATCTTGTAACCGGCGAACTGTCCCACCTCGTAGAACGAGGCCACCAGCCCGGCCATGGCGTCGCCCGAGCGGATCATCGGCTCGTTGGCGCTGAACGTCGGCAGACCCAGCGCCACCGCCTGTTCGGTCAAGGGCTTGGCCAAGGGGATGAAGAACGACGTGGACGGCAGATACAGCACGTCGGGCCGGGTCGCCGCCAGACGGGCCAGTGTCGGCCCGATCAGCTCGATCCGTGGTTTGCCGTCGTCCGCCAACGGCGTGTCCACCGCCAGTTCCACCCCCGCCCGCGCCGCGACCTCGCGCAATTGCTCGACCGCGCCGCGTCCATAGGTTTCAGCGGCGTTGTACATCACCGCCATCCGTTTGGCGGCGAACAGCGACAGCATGGCCTCGAACTGCACCGACACCGGAGCCAGATGCATGACGCCGGTGGCGTTGCGCCCCGGCTTGCGCAAGTCGTGCACCAATCGGGCGCTCAAGGGATCGCCGACGGCAGCGAACACCACCGGAATGTCGGTGACGTAAAGGGCCGGATCGCCGTCCACCGGCCCGGCGATTCCCAGCGCCGCCTCGGTGGCGAAGACATAGACCAGATCTGGACGCTCGCGCTTGATCTCGGCGACGATGGCGGCCAGCGCCTTGTGGTCCTGGCGGGCGTTGCGTTCGGTGTAGCGGACCTCGACCCCGGCGCGGGCTAGGTAATCCTTCATGCCGCGATCGACGTCGGTGGCGCCGCGCCATTGCACCGCGAAGACATGGAACGGCCGGCCCTGCGCACGCGCCGGCACCACCGCCCCGGCGACAAGACCGGAACCGAGGGCGAGAAGGCGGCGACGGGACAGCCCCATCATGGCTCTACTCCGCTTGGGGCGGGGGCGAAACGGTACAGGCCCAACAGCAACAGCGTCGCCAGCACCAACCACCCGCCGAACACGACGATGGCGTTACCATACCCGAACAAGGCGGCCAAGGCGCCCCCCAACACCGGGCCGATGAAGGCCGGGATGCGTTCGCCCACCCGGAACACCGCGTAAATGCGCGGCAAGCCCAACACATCGGCCTGACCGGCGGTGACGGTGGGCAACATGGCCATCTGCGACGGAATGCTGAGCGACTGCCCCAATCCCATGGCGAAGATAGCGATCCCCACGCCCAAGGTCCCCGGCAGGAAGAACATCGTCAGCCCGCCGGCGGCGGTCAACGCCGAACCGGCGGCGACCGAAGCGAAATGCCAGCCGCGCCGGTCCACCAGACGCGCCGCCAGCGGGGCGACCAATGCCATGGTCAGACCATAAAGGGCGACGATACGCCCGATCTCGGCCTTGGAATTGTCGAGCGAGAACAGGAAGACCGGCGCCAGATAGAACACCAGGGCCACGTTGAAGACGCGGTTGGGCAAGGCCGAAAACAGCAGCAGCCCGACGAAACGCGGATTGACCAGCAGCGGCCGGTAATCCGCCGCCGACACCGGCGCCGCCGCCTGGGCGCGTCGTGCACGGCGATCCTCACGCGAGGAACCGAAGCTCAGATGCGCGAACAGCGCCGCCAGCACGGCCACCACCGCCGAAACGAGGAACGTGGCGCGGAAACCGATTTCCTCGGCCACGACACCGCCCAGCGCGGCACCGGAAAAAGTCGCCAGAAAGAACACGCCGGTAAAAGTGGCGATGCCATAGGCCCGTCTTTCCTGGGGAACGTGAGTCAGAATGGCCGCCTGACAGACCATGAACACCAGCCCCAGCCCCAGCCCGGAAAGAGCGCGCCCCGCCAGCAACACGGCGAAGTTCGGGGCCAGGGCCGACACCAGCGCCCCCGCCACCGACACCGCCGCGCCGCCACCGAACACCGCGCGATGGCTGAAACGGTCCAGCAGCCCCGCTCCCGGAAGCTGGACCACCGCGCTGGTCAGCCAATAGATCATCACCGGCAGCGACAGGCCGACCTCGGACCCGATCCCCCACAACGGCGTGAACACCTCACGCGCGAACAGCGGCAGGAACGACAGCGACAACGTGTCGGCCAGGACGAAGGCGAACAACGCCACCCGGATGAAGCGCAGCATGACCGGCCATGGCAACGCCGCACCGCGCCGGCCGTGTTCCGGCTGCGGCCACCTCATGGCGTGGGCCAGGCCGTGCAAGCGGTCGACGAAACGCCCCAATTCATTGTCCACCCGCCAATGCAACGGCAGCGGCAACATCCGCCGCGACACGGCGCCGGCCCAGGCCTGTATCCCCAGCATGGGGGCGGTGACCCAAAAGTCGAAACACAGCAACAGCACTTCCACGGTCAGGATGGCGCTGACGATCTGAACCGTCACAAGGTCGAACAGCCGGTCTCCGACCAGACGGGCGACATAATGGCCGTCCACGCCGATGGCCAGCCGCCCGAGAACACCACCGTCGCGTCCCGCCACCGGCAGGGCCAACACACCGTGACCGTCCAGTTCGCTGACCACCGGTTCGTTGCCATGCCCGGTCAACGGCAAACTCCGCAACCGGGCCCGATCTCCCGGTATCGTGCCGTCGGAATCGGCCGTCATCCCGGCGCCGTTCCCAGGGGTGAAATGAATGAAGGCGATTTCCGGGTTGGCGACACGCACGTCGCGGAACAACAAGTCCAGCCCCCGCAACTCGGCCAGCGGAATGCCAAGATCGACGGCGCGGCGGATCTCGCGGCCCAACAGGTTGCCGACATTGACGTGCTTGGCCGCCAGTTCCGGCGGCAGGGCCACGTATTGATGGCGCGCCACCACCCCCAGCACCAAGGCCGAACAGGCCAGGATCACCGCCAGGGCGACCACCAGAACCCGCGTCCGAAACCGCCCCAGCGCAAGATCGAAATCGCTCATGGCGTCCCCTTGACCCGCGCGGCCAGTTCATCGCGCAAATCGGCCAACGGTTGGGCGACAACCAAACCGACGATGTCGTCCGCGGACGCGACAGGCCCCCGGGACATGGGAACAGAGGACAGTGGCGCCCCCCCTTGCGCGGCCACGGTCAAATGCTCCGCCGTGATCGCCCAGGTCCCCAGCCGCGACAGGTTGCGCCGCACCACCCACGGCAACAGCAGCAACAGCACCAAAGCCCCGGCCGCGCCGCCTCCCAGGGCGACCACGGCGACGAAACGGTCGAATCGCCACAACGGCTCGGCCACCACCTTGCGATCCTGAAGAAAGGCCAAAAGGCCGATGGTGGTGCCAAAGGTGCCGTTGACCGGCACCAACACGCCGAACCCTTCCGGCCCGTCCACTTGCCAATGCCGGGCCGAAGCGTCGCGACGCAGGGCCGCCGCCCAATTCACCGGCAGCGGCCGGCCGGCCTGGACACCGCCCAGCGCCAGGGTGGCGAAACCACCGGGGGTGGGATGGAACACCAGGATTTCGGTAATCAGAGGGTCGAAATGCCGGGCCTCGGCCAGAACCTGTTCGCCACCGTCGAATTGGGCCAATGGCAACCCCAGACCGGCAGCGCGGGCAAACACGTCGCGCACGTCGAACGCCACGCTCAACAGCCGTTCGTCATGGGTGTTCACCAGAAAGCGGTGGAAGAACAGGCTGTTGAACACAGCCCCGCCAGCCAGTCCGCCCACCAGCACGCCCACGGCAATCAACACGATGGCAAGCCACAGCCGCACGTCAGCACTCCGCGATTTCGGGGGGCGCGACGCCGAAAATCTCCACCAGCGTCCGCCCGTCTTCCAGCGCCTTGACCCAGCGTTCCTCTTTTTCCAGATGGCGGTGCGCCAATTCCAGCACAACCTCGATCTTTTCCAGGGGCACCACGGCGACGCCGTCCTCGTCGCCCAGGATCAGGTCGCCGGGCCGAACCGCCACGCCGCCCACCGCCGCCGGCAGATCGATATACCCGCCGAATTCCTTGTGCGGGCCACGCGGTGCGCGGCCGGCGGCGAACACCGGAAAGTCGAGATCAAGAATGGCCGCCGTGTCACGCACCGCGCCATCCACCACGATGCCGCCCAGACCGCGCAAAAGCGACTGGCGCGTCACCATTTCCCCCAGCATGGACACCTCGACCAGACCACAGGCGGCGACCACCACCACCTCGCCCGGTTGGGCCGTGCTGCACAGCCAATGCACACAGGCATTGTCACCCGGCGTCGCCGCCACCGTGCGGGCCTGTCCACAGATGCGCCAACCGGGTTTCAACGCCTGGATACGACCGCTCATGGCCATGTTGCGGTTCTGGCAATCGGACGCCACCGCCGCCGGAACACGGCGCCATGGCGCCAGTTCGGCCTCGGTCAGGCGACGAAAAGGGGCTTCACAGAAACGGATGCCCATGAACCTACTCCTTTGTTTGACGCCGATCCCATGTGGCGGGATTGGCGAGATGGGCCGGCCGCCGGCCGGCCAACACGTCGATGACCTGTTCGGCCACGGCACGCGCCATGCGTTCCAGCGCCGCCCCGGTGGAGCCGGCGGCATGCGGCGACAGCACCACGTTGTCCAGCACCAGAAGCGGGTTTCCGGGAAGCGGCGGTTCGGGGGCGAACACGTCGAGCCCCGCCCCGCCCAGCCGTCCCGAGGACAACGCCTCGGCCAACGCCGTTTCGTCCACCAACGACCCGCGTGCGGTGTTGACCAGGATGGCCCCCGGCTTCATGGCGGCAAAGGCGGCGGCTCCGAACATTCTGGCATTGTCCGGCCGCGCCGGCACATGCAGCGACACCACGTCCGCGCACGCCAGCAACTCCGCCAGCGAAAGTCGCGTCACCCCCCATTCGGCGAACACCGCGTCCGGCACCGACGGCGAATGGGCAACCACCCGCATCCCCAGCCCCAGCCCGGCCATGCGGGCCAATCTGCGACCGCTGTCGCCAAGCCCGACGATCCCCAGGGTCAGCCCCTGCAATTCGCGGAAATCGCTGCGGAACTTGAAGGCGAAATCGTCGGCGCGCATCGCCTTGTCCGCCGCCACCAGCCGCTTGGCCACCGCCAGCATCAGCATCAACGCATGTTCGGCCACCGACTGGGCGTTGGCGCCGGGAGTGGCGACCACGACAATCCCGCGGGCGTCGGCCGCCGCCATGTCGATGGCATCGATGCCGGCACCATGCTTGGCGACCACCGCCAGTTCCGGCAGGCGATCCATAAGGGAAGCGTCCACCGGCGCGTTGCGCGACACCAGCGCCCGCACCCGTGCGGGGGCGGCTGGCGCTTGCGCGCCCTGATGAACGTCGATTCCCGCTTCGGCCAAAAGAACACCGGCCACGGGATGTACGGGCTGCATTATCCAACAGACCGGCGTTTCAGACGCCATGGCCCCTCTCCCCCCGCTTCCGCACAGAATGTGCCTTGATACGGCCTTATGCGCCATGAACTTTTTTCACCGCCACTCAGCGGAGGCGGTGGACGACCACCACCCTTGCCGCGACGAAAGGCTCGGTCGATAATCGCCCTGGTTGGCCCAGGCCTTACCAGGGGAGAAAAGCCCATGAAGTTCCAGGCCCGATTGGTCCTGCTGGTGACGGCACTGTTGTCGGCGACCATCGCCGTCGATACCGGAGTGCATGCCTGGAAGACTTATGACGCCTTGCTTCAGGGGGCCCAGCGTTCGGCCGAACGGGTGGCCCGCCTGATGGCGCGCAGCGCCGCCTTCGGGGCCCATGTGGGGCGCGACCTGGAAACGGTCACCGGCGACATGATGGTGGCCCAGGCACGGCTGACCGCCCTTTACGTCGCGGCGGCGGAGCGGGCCGGCCAGCCGCCCGAAACCATCAGCCGCACCCTGGCGCGGATCGCCGAGACCTCGTTGATCGACGAATTCTGGATCACCGACGAAAAGGGCCACGCCTACATCCATTCGGTCGAGGGGGTGGATTTCACCTTCGATCCCGACCCCGAACGCCAACCCCAGGCCCATCTGTTCTGGCCATTGCTGACCGGGGCCTCCGATCAGGTGGTGCAAGAAGCACGGCGGCGCGAACTGGACGACAAGGTGTTCAAATACGTGGCCGTCACCGGCGTCGACCACCGCCGCATCGTCGAATTGGGAATCCACGTCGATTTCCTGGACCAGTTGTCGGCTCGCATGGGATTGAACGGCCTGATCGGGGCCCTGGTCGGCGAAGGCGACATCAACGCCATCTGGGTGCTGAACCGCGGTCTCGACACCTTGGCGCATGCGTCGCTTTACGGCACGCCGGCCAACCCCGAACCCAATTCTCTGGAAACCCAGACCCTGAGCCAGGTCATGACCCAGGGCGAAAGCGCCTATGTGATGGAGGGCGACCAACTGACGGTGATCGCCCCGGTGCGCGACGGCGAGACGGTCATCGGCGCGGCCTTGGTGCGCATGTCCACCGATTACATGGACCGCGCCTTGCGCAGCCAGATGTGGACGGCCGCCGTGACCGGGCTGGCGATCATCTTGTTGGGCGCGGTGGTGGCCGTGGTTCTGGCCCGCCGTCAGAGCCGGCCGATCGAGGCCATGACCAAGGCCGCACGCGCCATCGAAAAAGGCCGCTTCGACCCCGCCACGCTGGAAGCCATGAGCGCACGCCGCGACGAGTTCGGCACCCTGGCCAAGGTGTTCGTGGCCATGGCCCGCGAAGTGGCCGCGCGCGAGGAACGGCTGGACGGCCTGGTCCGTGCCCGCACCGCCGAGATCGAGCACAAGCACACCTTGCTGATGAAGGCGCACCGCCGCATCGACGAGGAATTGGAAATCGCCCGGTCGTTCCAGATCGCCATGCTGCCGCGCGGTTTTATCCAAGACACCAATCACGAAGTCTTCGGCTTCATGGTGCCGGCGCGCGAGGTCGGGGGCGATTTCTACGACCATTTCCCACTCGACGAGCATCGGCTGTGCCTGGTGGTCGGCGACGTGTCGGGCAAGGGCGTTCCGGCGGCATTGTTCATGGTCCAGGCGCGAAGCGCCATCCGGGCAGCGGTCGCCGCCGGTCAAGGTCCGGCCGAAGCGCTGGCCTCGGTCAACGACGCGCTGATCGGCAACAACCCGCTGGAATTGTTCGTCACCGTGTTCTTGGCCGTCTACGACAGCGCCAGCGGCGTCCTGACCTTCGCCAACGCCGGGCACCCGCCGCCCCTGGTGGTGGACCCGGACGGCATGGTGTCGCCATTGCCACGCCCTGGCGGCATGGTGGTCGCCGCCCTGCCTGGTCTTCGCTTCGGCGAGGCCTGCCAAACGCTACAGCCCGGTCAGTCGTTGGTGATCTATTCCGACGGCATCACCGAAGGCATGGACGAAAGCGGCGCCCTGTTCGGCGACGCCCGCCTGAGCGTCGTCCTGAAACAAGGCCTCGGCCTGTCGGCTCAGGCGATGGCGCATCACGCCGCCAAAGCCGTCGCCGATTTCGCCGGATCGAGTGAACAGGCCGACGACATCACCTGTCTGGTGCTGCGCTGTCTGCGGACCATTCCGACCGTCCGGCAAGGGCGGCTCGAGCTTGTTTTCGCCGACAGCATCGAAGACATCCCCCGCGTCATCGCCGCCGCCGAAACGTTTTGCACCAGTCACGGCGTGACACCGCGGGTGTTCGGCACCGTGCAACTGGCCTTGGACGAATGGCTGGCCAACGTGATCAACCACGCCTGGAGCGAAGCCGGACCGCACCGGGGCGAGGTGACGCTTGTCCTGGACGACAGCCGGCTGGTGCTGGCGATCAAGGACGACGGTCCCGCCTTCAACCCGCTGGAGCGCGCCGCCCCCGACCTGGACAGCCCGCTCGAGGAGCGCGCAATCGGCGGTCTGGGCATCCACCTGATCCGAAGCATGATGGACGAGGTGCGCTATGCCCGCGACCAGGGGCACAACGTGCTGACCCTGGTGAAACGGCTGGAGGAGTGATCAGCCCCCCAGCGCGGCCATCGCCGCCGCACGGTCGGGATAGGTGTCCAGAATGGCGGTGAAGCCGGCGATGTCCAAAACCTCGAGGATGGCGGGGCACACCGCGGCCAAGGCGAACTTGCCGCCCGACGACTTCAACCGCTTGGCCGCCATCAGCATGACCCGCAGCCCGGCCGAGGACACGTATTCCAGTTGCGCCATGTCCATGATGACGATGCCGGCCCCGCCTTCAAGAGCCCCCAGCACCAGTTTCTCCGCCTCGGGGGCGCTGGCGCTGTCCAGCTTGCCCGCCATCACCACGATATGGGCGCTTCCCTCGGTTTCAAGCGCGGTGCTCATCACATCTCTCCTTCACGGGCGAATTCGTTTCTTCTTGCCGGCATAAATCAGAAAACGCTTGTTGATCTGGCCGCTCAGCCGGGTCACCAGCGTCGACCACGACAGACCAATCCCCAGGAACCCGGCGAAACACACCAGCGCGACCAGTTGGAACACCATGCCGGCCGCGCTGTCGGGTGCCGCCAGCAGATAAAGCTGACGCCCCACCAGGGCCGCCAGCACAAGGCCGCTGAGCGTGCCGACAATCCCCAGTTCCGCCACCACCACCCACACCAGGAAGGCGTAGATGATGACGAGCATGATGCCCACCGCCGCGTTGGTGGTCGTCACCCCCTCGGCCACCCAATCCCAATAGGAATATCCCGACGGATTGTAGGTTGCCAGGACGAAAGCGACACACGCCAGGGTGCGGATGAAGACATGGTAGAACATGGTGCCGCGCCCCAGGTCACAAACACATAATTGAAGACAGAAGCGAGGATCAGTATATCATCGGTTTCGGTTCGTATTGCCAATAAAGGGGGCTCGGGTGAAACATTGTCAATGGATAGGCCGAGCCGCACTGGCGGCGGCGCTGTTGTTTTCCGCGCCCCTCGGGATATCGGCGGCCCGTGCCGCCGATGGCGAGGAACGCGCGCCGTGGATCGTCGGCTCGACGCTGATGAACCCGTTGACCATCGAGGTGTTCAAGCACCTCAAGCAACGCGCGCCCCAACTCCCCGACCCACGCATCGACTCGCGCGGAACGTCCAAGGGCATCACCGATTTCTGCGCCGGGACCGGCGCCGACACCCCCGACGTGGTCGCCATGAGCCGGCGCATGCGCGGCGGCGAGTTCGAGACCTGCACCAAGCACGGCGTCGCCGACATCATCGAGATTCAGTTGGGCATCGAGGCACTGGTGCTAACCGTGTCGGCCCGCGACGAGGATTTCGCGCTGACCTTCGACACGCTGTACCGGGCCATCGCCGCTGAACTGCCCGAATCCGAGGAGTTCCTGCCCAACGCGGCCGAAACCTGGAACGACGTCGACAAGTCGCTGCCCAAGACCCGCATCAACGTCATCCTGCCGTCTTCGGCGCTGGGCGCACGCGGCTTCTTCGATAACCGTTTCCTGCAAGGCGCCTGTCGCGAGATGCACGCCTTCAAGAACATCTTCGAGGCCGACGAACGTGTCCGCCAATGCACCAACCTGCGCAAGGACGGCCACGTCACCGAATTGGGCGTTCCCTACGACACGCTGGCGGTGAAGGCACTGGAAAACGCGCCGCGCGGCACAGTGGCGATCATGCCGTTGCGCTTCGCCCTCGACGCCGGCGACAAGCTCAAGATGCTGCGTTTCGAGACCACGATCCCCAACCGTGAGAACGTCTCGACCCGCGAGTATATCGGCACCCGTCCCATCTATTATTACGTCAAGCGCGCCCATGTTAAGGACTACAACGGCGTCGGGCTGGTGCCCGGCCTGCGCGAGTTCATCACCGAGGTGACACGGGAAAGCACCTTTGGCGACGACGGTTATCTGGTGCCGTTCGGTCTGGTGTCCATGCCGGAACGCAAGCGCGCCGAAGTCCGTGACGCCGCCTTGCGTCTGAAACCGATGGTCCGCTAAGGAGAGCGCGCGATGGCTTCGATCAAGACCGCCCTGGCCGCCTCGGTGCTGGCTTCGCTGTTGTGGTGCGCGCCCGCCCTGGCCGCCCAGAGCTCAGCCCCCGCCACGGCCATGGCCCCCACCGCCGCCGGCGACGAGCCGTTGGACCTGATCATGGACCGGCCGTCCACGGTCTCCACCTTTCTCGGCACCGTCGGTTCCGCCCTGGGATGGGCATGGGACAAGACCACGGACGCCATCTCGGTGATCCTGCCGCCGTCGCCCATCTCGTTGGCGAAGTCGGTGGATTCCGACGACCAGGCCGAACTGGTCACGCTGTTGTCCTATGCCGGCTACAAGCTTAAGGAAATCGACAGCCAGGTTGGCGTCATTCCCACCATCGCCTTCAAGTTCGCCCTGACCCGCGAATTGTCCGAGGCCGATTGGGACTACCTGGACTACCGCCTTGAAGTGTCGCGCTTCCGCACGCCCGGCCTGGGAGCCGCGCTGCAACGGGCCATCGTCGGCACGGTCATGAGCATCAACACCGGCGGCGCCTATCAGGTGTCCGAACTGAAAATCCAAGCGTTGCCCCTGCCCAAGGTGGCGTTCAGCGTGACGCCCAAGCAGACGGCGCTGGGCGAGGAAAGCAGCGCCCTGCTGCGCGCCATCCAAAAGACCGAACGCCGCCTGCGCGGCGATTTAGCCTCGATCGCCGGCAAAATTCTGCCCGGTGCCAAGCTGTACAGGCTGTACAAGGCGCGCGACGGCATCATCGTCTCCGCCATCGCCTTGTTCGTGGTGGCGATCTTGGTGGAATTGCGCCGCAATCTGCGTTCGCCCGCACGCGGCCGCGCCGGCCGGGCAATCCCGTTGGGACTTTTGGGACTGGGGACCCTGGCCTGGGTGGTGGCGGCGTTGGCGCCGCTGTCGCTGTTGACCCTGAGCGGCGGCATCGCCGTGTTCGGCGTCACCGCCTTGCTGGTCGCCGCCAAGGGACCGCAGGCACCGGCCAACACGGCGGCGGACACCACCCCGGACGCCCCCGAGGCGCCCCCCGAACCCACGACGGCACCGGCCGTGGCCGTGCATGTCACCGTGGAAACCGACGCCAAGGCAGCGGTTCCCGCCTGAGCCTGCTCACTCACGAAAAAGGCGGCGATGCCAAAGCATCGCCGCCTTTTTTCATGGCCTTGCCCGGCCGCGCTTCAGCGCGGCTCGACCTTTTGCGACAGGCTGCGCGAAATGGTCCGGCCATCGCTGGGCGGCGACTTGCGATAGAAATAATCGGCAACCAACGCGCCGGCCACGCCGGAACCGACGGCCAGCACACGGCTGGCGGCCACCGGACCCGAGGTGAAGCTGGCGCCGGCGCCGGCTTCGTACATGAACGGCAACGCGGCGGTGCCGCCCATGCTCAGGTTGAGGGCAACCACACCGGCCAAGGCACCAAGACCGGCGACCAGCAAACGGTTGCCGCCATCGTCGGCGGCGGGAGTCGGCGCCTCGGTGGTGGTGGCGGCGATCAACTGGGCGGAAAACGACTTTGGCTGTTCGGCGGCATAGGCCGGAACCGCACAAACAAGGGCGGCGGTCAACGCCAGGGTGGCGGTCTTACGCATGATCCGAAATCCCCTTTCTCAATGGGTCTTGCTGAGTTCTTCCAGTCCCAGGGACAGCAAGGTGTCCATGGAGCGATCAATGGCGATGCGGCTTTTGGCTTCGACCACCCAACGGGTGGCCAGGGTCGCCGGGGCGCCGTCCAGCTTGGACAGATGGTCCACGGCACCGCGCACGTCCTCTTCGGCCAGCTTCTCGATGGTGGCGTCGACCACCAGATCGATGGGATTGGCCACCGCCGCCTGCGGCTGCGGCGGGGCGATCCACGACGACACCCACCCGCGCATGCGGTCGAAGAACCCTTCCTGCGCCCCTTCGGACAGGGACCGCAGCTTGGGGGCCAGGATCACGCTGAAGCTGTCGCGCAATTCGGCGACGGTGGCCACCCCCCGTTCGGCGTGGGCGGCCAGAACCTCCAACTCGCCGTTGACCGGGGTTTCGGGCCACAGCTTGCTGACCGCGTCCAATTCCCGCAGGAACGGCCGATGGGTCTGAACCACGTTGTTGAGTTGAAGGATCGCCACCGACAGACGCAACGCCGCCTGACTGCCGTCGGCGGCGGAGGCGGCAGTTTCGATGCCGGCCAGACGTTGGCCGAGGCCGTCGATCAATGCCTCGGCCGCCCCCTGACGGGTGCCGATCTCGTCGAAACGCGGAGCCAGGGCGGCCACCTGCTCGGCCACCCCCTTGGTCTGGGTGACGGCGTCGGCCAGGGCGGCGTCGGTCTCGGCCACCTTGGCCTCGACCTCGTCCACGCGCTGCGAGAAGCTTTTGCCGTTGGACCCCAGGGTGTCCAAGGTGTCGATCCGTTTGGTGGCGATGGCCAGCGCCGGCTCCAACGCGCCGACACGGGCGGCCAAGTCGCCCACATGGGTTTCCAGCACCCCAAGACGTCCGGCATCGGCACTGCCATCAGCAAGTGCCGCCGGTTCCGCCGGGGCGGCGGCGCCTTCGGCGGCGACCGGCGCGGCCGTGGTGCCGACCTCAAGCCGGCTGACCCGTTCGGCGGCGGCGGCAAGGCTGGCCTCGATGGCTTCGATGCGGGTGGTCTGGGCGGCAAGGCGTTCGTTGGTGGCGTTCAACGCCAGTTGCGCCTCGCGCAGGGCCCGGCCGTTCTGGGTCAAAGCCTTGACCACCGGATGGTCGGGATAGACCAGTTCGACCAGAGGCGCCCCCACCGGAACCACCAGCGCCCCCAAACCGGTCAGCAACGCGAAAGCGGCAACGGCGGTGGTGCCGCGACCGGCACCGCGCATGACCACGATGGGTTTGTCCTGAGCCTGCGGACGGGACGGATTGTCGTCGGGGCGGGCCTGCAACACCGGGCGATCCTCGGCGCTGTTATCCTGTTGCACGCTCATGCTCTAGTTCCCCTTTCCCTGCGACCACAACAGCGCATCCAATTCTTTCCCCACCAAATCGATGTCGCCGCTGGCCGCGCCTTTCGGCTGCAACACAGATGGCGCCGTTCCAAAAAAGCTGGCTTCCTGAAACGCGACACGATCATTCAACTGGGCGTCGAGAACGACCAACCCCAATTTCTGCAATTCCTGGCGCGCATGCTGGGCGACCGCACAGCGTTTGACCCGACACAGCAGGACGCGGGACTCGATCGCCCGCCGCGTCAGCGCCGAGGCGTTGCGCACCAGTTTTTGGGTACGCGCCGCCTCGAACAGGTTGGCCTCGTCGGTCATCGCCGGAATCAGCACCATGTCGGCGGCGCCAACCGCGAACAGCATGGACTGGCTGGTAAAACCGGCGCAATCCACCACCACCACGTCACAACGCGCCGCGTAATCCTCGATGGCCGGCAACAACGCGTCGGCGTCGTATTCGGCGGTCAACGGAATCTCGCGCAAGACATCGCCACGGGCATGCCAGCGCGCCAGTGTCTGGTTGGGGTCGGCGTCGATCAGGCAAACCTTGAGCCCGCGCCGCGCCCAATAAACAGCAAGGCAAGCCACCGAGGTCGTCTTGCCCGCGCCCCCCTTGCCGGTGGCGGCGACAACCACGCGCGCGCGCGGTGCGAGAACGGAAGAGGACGCGGCCACCGCCATGGATCAACCACCCTGGCCGGTGCTGACCGGCTGTAGCCAGCGGCGGTTCATGGACGCGCCGTCACGCACGGCGGCGTCATGCCACGACCGCGTGGTGATCCGCTGGGTAACGGAATAATCCGCCGCGGGCGGCGTGTAGGTGTAGGAATACCAGGCTTGGCCGGCGAGTCCCCCCACGAATGCCGCGGCAGCAGCAGGAATGCCGATCCCGTCCAACACCACCAGACCGCCCAGGACGCCGACGCCGATGGCCGCCAACTGTCCCGCCGGCATGGAAAACGTCACGTCGTTCGAGGTCCAGGACGGCGCCGGCTCCATGGCCAAGGGCGGCTGAACCGTCATTGGCGGCTGTTGTTGCGGTGCGGGTGCCGGTTGCGTCGGTGCCGGGGGGGCGTCGGTCGCGGCCGGGGCCGGAGCGGCCGAAGCTGTTTCTCGTGCCGCGGGGGGCACGATCTCCGCGGTCGGAGCCGCCGCCGCTTCCTGCGACGGAACCGAGGACGGCCCCGGTGTCGAAACAGCGGGGGGTTCCTGGGCCATAACGGCCGGCGGCGTCGGCAGCGGCGCACGGGTCACCGCTTCGCGCGGCGCACGCTCGGGCGCCGGCGGCTCGACAGCCACCGCCTGGACGGGAATCAGGCGCCCACTCATGGCGCGACGCAGATCACTAGCTTCAGCGGTGACGGCGGCCAAAGAAGAAACCGCCGCGACCACGACAAACGTGCGCATTTTGCCCCCTTGCCGGTATCCCGGCGCCCCAATACCGGGAACCTTTGCGGGAAAAGCTTAGCATGCCACCGGGATGGTGCAAACGCCCAAGTCCATTTCCCACACAGGATTTACAACCGGATAATTCCGTTCGCTCATTTTCCGGCCGCCTCGGACGACCGTTCCCCATCGGCATCCAGCAACGACAGCAATTGCCGCATTTCCCACACGATCCGCTTGAACAGCATGGTGGCGTTGAACAGCATTTCCTGGGCCTCGACGGTATCGTTGCCGCCACCGGCCAACGATTTGCGCACGCGGTCCATCAGTTCCGGCCGGTCGCCGGTCAGACGCTTCAACATATCCAGAGTGTCGAAATCGCATTCCGGCCCCATGGCGGCAGCGGCAAGAGACACCAGGGCGTGGGTGGCCTCGACCAGATGGCCGATCATGCGATGCTCGACCTTGCGCTCCCGCGCCGCCTCGAGAAGCTTGGCGAAATCCAGCAGGTCGTCCTGAAGCTGGCCGATCAGCGTCCCGCGATTTTGCAGGTTGCCAAGCTCGTTCACCGTCCGCGCAGTTTCCGCCCGCTCCAGACTGCGCTTGAGACAATCGTCGATCTCGCGCATCACCAAGGCGTTGGCGGAATGCAGGCTGGCGGCCGGAAGCGGGTCCTGGACCTCGCTGTCCTCGCGATAGGGTTCGAGATAGCCGGGCAGATACGACATCTGTCGGTGCTGTTCGCGCACCACCAAGGTCGCGGCGGTTTCCGGCGCCCGCCATGCGCCGTCGAAGATGAACTTGGGCCGGGCCAGTTTCTCCTGGACGGTGATGGGCGACAGACGATCCAGCCACAGGATCACCCAACCCTGTATCGGCGCCAGAACGACGATGGCGGCGACCTGAAGCACCAGATAGACGATAGCCACCTGGACATGCGGCGGCACGTCGAACCACGCCAGAAGCTGTTCCGGCGAGACGCCTTCCACCACCCACAGCACGATCAACGGCAAGGTTGCCGCCACCCCGGCGACCTTGAGCAACGCCTGATAGATGGAGAGTTGCCGCCCCCGGCCGCGAATGTTCGAGGACATGAACAAGACGTTGACGCACGACCCGAAATTGGCCCCCATCACCACCAGCACCGCGTGGTCCACCCCCAACAGACCGGCGCTGATCAGGGCGACGGTGATGGTCGATACCGTCTTGGCGGTCTGTACCAACGGAGTCAGCAACGCGCCCAGGACGAAAGCCAGCCACGGCGAATGCTCGGCCAACAGCAGGATGTCCCGCAGGGTTTCCGATCCGCGCAAACTGGTCGAACCGTCGCGCACCCATTCCAGACCGACGAACAGCAACGCCAACCCCAGCAACGCGCCGACCATGTGACGCCAGCGCGGCGTTCCCTCAACGCCTCGGTAATAGGCGAAACCGGTCAGCACCACCATGACCAGGATGGCGTCGTGGATGGAGATGGTGGCCAGGAACACCAGGACCGAGGTGCCGACATTGGCCCAGGCGATCACCGGCAGCGCCGAACGCACCGCCAACGTACCCGAGTTGACCAGACCGATGACGATGAAGGTGATGGCGTTGGTGCTTTGGGTCAGCATGCCGACCAGGGACCCCAGGACAGCGGCCAGGAAACCATTGGCGGTCGCCCGCTGCACCACCTTGCGCAGACGTGGACCGGCGATGTGGGTCAGGTTGGAGCCAAGATGCTTGACGCCGATGAAGAAAAAACCCAATCCGGCCAGAATTAACAGCGCCGTTTCCACCGCACCCCCCCAAAAGCCGTGGTCATCTTGTTGCCTTTATGGTTAAAGCAGGAAAAGCCTGTGGTTGAAAGGGGATTGGCAGTGATCGAGCCGACGACGACGGACATCACCCCGGCCGCGCGCCCGAAGCGGCTGTGGGTCAAGGTTACCGTCGCCGCCGTGGCCGCCGCCTTATTGGCTGCGCTGACGCTCGTGTTGTGGCCCGGCCGCGCCTACCGCCCCGCCGCCCCGATGGTCAAGGTTTCCGAAACGGCCCCGTTGACCCCGGCCATGCGGCCGTTGCCGGCCCGCGACTGGGGAAAGGTCGAATCCCGCGTGGCCGAATTGCTGACCACCGCGCGCCTGCAACAGAGCATGGCCCTGCAAGAGCGGGTTTCCGCCTTTTCCTCGACCCTGCGCGGCCGGGTCGAACGTACCTTCCTGCCCTGGTACCTGTCGTTCGGTCGCCGCAAGCTGGAAGAACTCGGCGCCTACAACCTCTATGCCCGCGACCGCCTGACCGAATGGATGGGCGGCGGACGCCAGGAAAGCGCCCAGGTCAAGTTGATCACCACCTTCGAGGCGGAATTCGCCAAGCAGGTGCTTCGCCCCGACGAAACCCGCCACACCCTGCGCCGCATCGCCCAGGATGTGGCCGACGGCTACGCCAACCGCGTCGCCATCGGCTTGCGCGAGATTCAGAACGACGACGCCATTTCCTTCGCCGACTGGCAAACCTTCCTGGCCCGCCATCCGCCGCTGGTTTTCACCGACGCCCACGGACGGCGGCGGCAGGTGCCGCTGGCCGCGCTGGCCTCCCCCGACCCCAGTTGGGTCGAGATCGGCGACGCCATCGGCGACGCCGCAATCCAGCGTTTCGACCGTCTTCCCAGCATCATCGACCTGACCGCCCTGGTGGATTCCGACGGCCGCAGCATTTTCTCGGCCGGCGAGAACGCCGCCATCTATTTCGGCTCCTACCTGCTGTATTGGGCGGTGCTGATCATCCTGCTGCGGACCGGGGTGATCCCGTTCAGCATCTTCAGTTTCCTGCTTGGCTGGATCTTGTGGGAAATCTTCGCCTGGGGCAGTTGGATCGGCATCGAATATTTCGACTTCGAGCAGACCCGAGCCCGTCTGGCCCCGGTCATCGAGACGCGCACCGACGCCTATCTCGGCCATTTCACCGCGTCCATCGCCGATTCCGGGCCGATGGGGCCGCTACAGGTTCTTTATCATCTGGAGCGAAAGCCGCAGCCCTGAACGCAGGGCGCGACGGATTATACCGGCGAGCCACTGAAATTTGCCCCTCGCCGGGCGAGCGCATCCGCGCTCTTGGCCGCGGCCGCAATGGCCGCATAATACCGGCGAACAGCCTTCTGCAAGTCAGATCAAGCGTTAATCCGCCATCCGGCAGCATACCGCCGTCAGGTCGTCGCGCAAGGGCCGCGCGACAGTGGCCAGGAACGGCGCCAGGATCGCGTCCACGTCCACCTGCCCCGCCCTGGCGGAAACCACCTCGGCCACCAGATCCGCCACGCCGCCCTGGCCCAGCTTCTTTCCGGTTTCGGACGGCGATTCGGGCAAGGCGTCGGACGCCAGGAACAACACGCTTCCCGGCGGCAGATCCAGACTGCGCTCGACATAAAGCGCCGAACGGGCCACCCCCAGGGGCAAGCCGGAACCGTCGCCGGGAACCGCCGGCTGTCCGGGAATCGCCACCACCGGCCGTGGAGCGGCGGCGGCGGCATAGGTGAAACGCCGTTCGCGCACGTCAACGACGCCATAGAGCATGGTCGCGTATTGTCCCTTGGGCAAAAGCCCGATCAGCCGCTGGTTCAACTCGCTCAGGAATACCGCCGGCCGGTCGCGGTCCTCGGTGGTGTGTTCCAACAGCGTGTGAAGACGGAAGGTATTGAGTGCCGCCGTGACGCCATGCCCCGAGAAATCGGCCAGCCACAGAATGAAGCGATGGTCATCGAGCGGGTCCAGCCCCCAGATGTCGCCGCCCAGGCTGCACGATGTCTCGAAAAAACCGGTGACGTGCACACCATAGCGTCGGGCCAGCCAAGCCAGTTCCGCCTGGGGGGGCAACAACTCGGCCTGCATGGAGCGGGCCACCGCCATTTCGTCGTTGGCCGCCGCCGGAGCGGCACCGGCCAGAGCGGCAACGGCAGCGGAGCGAGGCGCCTCTTCGGCCACCGACAACGCGCCACATGGCTGCCCGGCAAGATCACCGTCACCGACCCGGATGACGCAAGTCACCTGGTTGCCCGGATCCTGGTATTCCAGGGAATCGAAGGACAATTGCCGGGCCATGGCGATGCCGCGCCCATGCACGGCGAAGGCCCTGGCCTGATCCAGTTCCATGTAACGGCGCCAATCGAACCCCTTGCCTTCGTCGCGCACGGTGATGCGCACTTCACAGGCCAGACGGCGGAAGGTCACGGTGACCCGCTTGTCACGGTTCTGGGGGGCGTCCAACAGGGCGTCCACCTGTTTGCGCCAGCGTTTCTCGGCCAGCAATTGGGCCTTTTCCTCGAAGGTGATGCCCAGATTGCCGTGTTCGATGGCGTTGGTGAAGATTTCCGACAGCCCCACCACCAGATGGGAGGAACGGGGACAGGCGCGGGCCAGGGACACCGCCAGATTGTTCGCTTCCGCCAACGTGCGGAACCGGAAAACCCCCTCGTCCATCAGGATGATGGCGGTGGTGCGGCGCGCCACGTCGTCACGCAGGCGCAGGAACCGCTGGTGTTCCTCGATGGCGGCGGCGGTGACCGACAGCAAAAGCTTGCGGTCCAGCGGCTTGGCCAAATAGTAGTAAACGCCGGCCTTGATGCCCTCGACCACGTCCTCGGCCGAGGCCTGGGCGGTCTGCATGATCACCGGAATATGGCGAAGCCGGTCGTCGCCCTTGAGCTTGGCCAGCAATTCCATGCCGTCCATGCGCGGCATGCGGCGGTCCAGCAAGATGACGTCGAAATCATCGGGGGCGGCGTTCGCCGTCAGCCACGCCTGTTGCCCATCCTCGGCCGCGACCGTCTCGTAACCGGCGGCGCGCAAATTGGCGATCACCACCTCGCGGTTCATGCGCTCGTCGTCGACCACCAGGCAACGGATGGGCCGTGACTTCTGAGCGCCCGAATCAGCCATGTTCGATCTTGAACAGCGTGTCGAAGCAGGCCAGCACCAAAAGCTCGCGGACTTCCGAACGCGGCCGGCGCAACACCACGTCGGCGCCGACCCGTTCGGCACGGTCGCGCAAGGTCAGCAACATGCCAAGACCGGCGGAATCCATGTAATCCAGCGCCGAAAGATCGACCGCGACGACACGGCGCTGACGGGCCAGAAGCTTGTCGATGACGTTGTCGAACACCTCGCGGTCGGCGAAGGTCAACTGGTCGCGCAACATCAAGGTGGGACCGGTCTCGTCGTCGGTTATCTCGTACTTCACGTCATCCCCCTCAGGCCTTGGCGCCACGCGCGGCCAGGAATTCCTCGAGACGGGCCGACTGGGCCTCGTCCAGGTCGAAGCGCACATGGGTGTTCTGATCGGTCACCGCCACCACCGATCCGCGCCATGTGCCCAAGGTGGGCAATTCGGCGTCGAATTCCACACCCCGTGCCGCCTCGAGCGGCCGGTCCAGAACGCCGGTGCCGATCAGAGCGATTTCCTGCAACAGGCAGGGACGCTTTTCGTCGTTGATGTGCACGGTGGCGGCGATGTTGACCGTATGGCGGTGGTTATTGTGGCGGTTTTCGTCGGAACTGGCCCGAACGATATGGTCGATAGCCGCTTTCATGGTACCCAGGCGTTCGCGGACGCTGGTGGCGGAGCCGCGTACTTCATGCGCCTTTTCGCCGGTTTCATCGGTGGAACGCGACACCTCGGCGATTTCGGCCGCAGCCTGCTGCGTGCCGCCAGCCGCCGTCTGGGCGGCGTGGGCGATTTCCTGGGTGGCGGAATTCTGTTGGTCCACCGAGCGTTTGATGTCGTCGGAAATGGTGGCGATCTGTTCGATGGTGCCGACAATGCCGCGAATGGCGGTGACCGCGTCATGCGTCGCCGCCTGGATCGAGGTGATCTGTCCGCCGATCTGTTCGGTGGCCTTGGCGGTCTGGTTGGCCAGCCCCTTGACCTCATTGGCGACCACCGCGAAGCCCTTGCCGGCCTCGCCGGCACGGGCCGCCTCGATGGTGGCGTTCAAGGCCAGAAGGTTGGTCTGGCCGGCGATGTTGTTGATCAGGCTGACCACCTCGCCCACGCTTTCGGCCGCCTTGGCCAATCCCTGGACGATGTCGCTGACCTTTTCCGCCTCTTTCTCGGCCTCGCCGGCGATGCGGGTGCTGGCACCGACCTGCCGGCTGATCTCCTGGACGCTGGAGGCCATCTGTTCGGCGGCGGCAGCCACCGAATCGACGCTGCCATTGGCCGATTCGGCCGCCGAGGCGGCGGCCTGGCTGCGCTCGCGCACATGTTCGACGGCGTTTTCCATGGCTCCGGCCGCGGCCAGCATGGTGTCGGCCTGGCCCATCACCGAACCGATGGCACCCGACACTTCCTCGTCGATAGCGTTGGTCAGCGCCAAAATCTCGGATTGCAGCTTGCGACGGTTGCGGCGGTGTTCGGTTTCCTGCTGGGCGGCGGCCTGACGCACCTTGTGGGCGTTCTCGCGGAACACCTCGACCGCGCTGGCCATGCGCCCGATCTCGTCGGTCCGACCGATTCCCGGCACCTGCACCGACAGGTCGCCTTCGGCCATGCGGGCAGTGGCATCGGTCATGCGGGCCAGCGGCTTGACCATCTGGCGGTCCATCAGCAACAGGGTGATGACCACCAACGCCAGCGACAGCAGAGCAGAACTGCCCTGGATGATGGCCTGGCGCTGCACCAGGGCTTCCAGCCCTTCGCGCGCCTCCAGCAATTGGGTGGCGCTTTCCGCCACGGCGATCTGTTCCGCCTCGACCAGGGTTTCGGTCAGCGATTGCAGGCCGGCGGCGCTGGCTTCGAAATCGGCCTTGAGCTCGTGCCCCTGAGGGGCGCCCTGTTCGACATAGGCCCGCGCCATGACGATCCCGGCTTCGTAATAGGTGTCGAACGCCAGCTTGACCCCCTCCAGGGCCCGCATGGAATCCTCCAGCGCCAAGCCTTCCGCCAGGGAATAGGCGGTGGACTGGTGGTGTTCGAAGCTTTCCGCGATGTCCTGAGCTTCCGCCAAACCGCTTTCCAGCCGTTCGGGCGTCCGCACCGCAGCCACGTCGGTCAGGATTCCTTGGACGCGGGCCACGTCAAGCTGAATGTTCTTGATCAGCTCGATCAGCGGGATGTGTTCCTGGGCCACCACCTCGGACACATGGGCCATGTCACCGGTCAGCCGGAACTGTTTCAACGCCACCAATCCGTTGACCGCCAGACTGGCAAGGCTGGTGACGAGGATGAGGGCGAAGGCAATAAAAAATTTTCGGCGGATCGTCATCGATCACCCCTGATGTCAGCCGGGGCGAATCTTGACCCTTTCCGCGCTTTTGCGCAACTCCTCGGCAATTGATTTCGATCAGGTTTTGCACTTTTGCCGGGGCGGCCGTGACACCACCCCGGCGACTTCAGCGGGCGGCCACCACGTAGTGGCGCAAATTGTCCACTTCCATGTCCACCTGATCCAGACGGCTTTTGACCACGTCGCCGATGGTGACGATGCCGCAAAGACGGCCGTCGCCGTCCACCACGGGCAAGTGACGGATTCGCCGTGACGTCATGGTCTGCATCAGGCTCTCCACCGTATCGTCCTCGGTGCAGGTCAGCACCGTCGCCGTCATCAGGCCTCGTACCGGGCCCGACAGACAGACGGCTCCCCCTTGCCCGACACCCCGAACGATATCACGCTCGGACAGGATGCCGGCCAGCCGACCGTCCGCCTCGACCGCCACCAAGGCACCGATCCTGTGCTCGGCAAGAATGCGCGCAGCCTGGGCCACGTCGGAATCGGGCGAGATGGTCACCACGCCGGCACCCCGCGCCTTGGCCTTGAGAATGGTTTTGACCAGCATGTCGTCTTCCTCCACTCGGTCTTCGGGGAGGGGGCGAGCCCCCGCCTCGCTCCTTTGAGATAAGGGGAACCGCAAAGGCAACTTCAAGGACAACGACCGATCGGCATAGGCGGCACACCCCACGACGAACCACTGTAAACATATGATAAACACCGTATTTTTCCGGCTCCTTGTGCAAGAGGCTCTTGAAATCCATCTATCGAAAGTAAGAGAATGGACGACGCGCAGAAGCGCGTAGAGGCTTTCGGCTTACTGACAAGAAGGGTCACGGCCATGGTCGACGAGGTTGCACCAGCCGCACGGGCGCATTCCGCGGGACTTGCCCAACAGGAACGCCAGTTGGCCGAACGGCCGACGATCGCAGAAATCTACATGCGGGCCATGACCGATGCGGTGACGCTGTCGGCGCAGGCCCGTCAGGTCATGCAACAGATCGACAGCCGCCAGACGGTGGCGGAAGCGTGGTTGCAGCACCTGACCGACCCACCCGACCTGACGGCAGGCCAGACCCAGGGCACCACCAACGGCGAAGGCAGCGAACAGCGCGCCGCCGAGATTCAGGCCGCCATGCGCCAAAGCCTGAACCGCGCCACCTCGAACCTGTCGTGGTTGTTCGACGCCATGAGCCCGCCCAAGGTGGACATCGACGAGGTCGCCCGCGCCCTGGCAAAGCGCATGGCCGCCGACAATGTCGGCGTCAGGCCGCCCAAGGACCAAGTGGTCGCCGAGGCCGAGCAAGCCGGCAAGAGTGCCGTCATGTATGTGGAAAACCTGAGCGTCACCACCGGCCAGGGCACCACCACCGCCAACGTCGATCGCGTCACCTTGACCACCGTCGACCCGTCGCTGCTTCAAGGCACCGCCGAAGGCGAGCGCCCGTTGGTTCTGGACGTCGGCGGCGAGGCCAAGAAAATCCCCGAATCCATGCTGTTGCCCGGCGAACGCAAAGCCAAGGAAGCCGCCGAACCACAGGCCCTGGTGGTGGTGCGTCAGGGTGGCAGCACGCTGCCCGAGGGAACGCTGCACGTCAAACTGGACCTGCTGGTGCCCATCGGCTGACGGCCGGCGAAACGCGAAAGGCGGGCTCCACACGGGACCCGCCTTTTTCATGCGCGCGGACCTGCCGGCTCAGCCGAACTTGACGTCCACCACTTCATAGGATTTGGAACCGCCCGGCGTGGTGACCTCGACGGTGTCGCCGATATGCTTGCCGATCAGGGCGCGGGCCAGCGGCGAATGCACGCTCATGCGGCCCGCCTTGATGTCGGCCTCATGGGCGCCGACGATGGTGTAGACCACTTCGTCGTCGGAATCCTCGTCGGCCAGGGTGACGGTGGCGCCGAAGCGCACCTGATCGCCCGAAAGCTGACTGGCGTCGATGACCTGGGCCCGCGAGATGATGTCCTCAAGCTCGGCCACCCGGCCTTCGATGAAGGACTGACGCTCACGCGCGGCGTGATATTCGGCGTTTTCCGAAAGGTCACCATGCTCGCGCGCTTCGGCGATGGCCTTGATGACCGCCGGCCGTTCGACCGACTTCAAATTCCGCAATTCCTCCTCCAGCTGAGCCAAGCCCGCCGGAGTCATCGGGATCTTTTCCATACCTCGAAAGCCCCAACCGTTTGAAGCGGAAGGCCGCGTCGGTAGCGCCGACGCGGCCCCTTCCCCCCCCGCATCGCGGCTGGGGAATTGGCCTGCGACAGGCAAATTCCCCAGCCGCGATGCGGCATTGAAGAACAGCGGCCCGCTTGTCCGCGGGTGCCGTCTGAACGGCACCCACAGGCAGGACGCTAGAAAGAACCCTTAAAATACGATTGCAACGGCGCAACATCAAGCGCGCCGCGTTTCAACGCCTCGATGGCGTCCACGGCGGCACCCGCGCCGGCCACGGTCGTATAATGCGGGATGTTGTATTGCAGGGCGGACCGGCGGATCGAGAACGAATCCTTGACCGCCTGGCTGCCCTCGGTGGTGTTGACCACCAGTTGGATCTGGCCGTTGGTCAAGGCGTCCACGCAATGGGGACGTCCTTCCAACACCTTGTTGACCACGGTGACCTCGTCCACGCCGCCTTCGCGCAGGGTGCGGGCGGTGCCCTCGGTGGCCATGACGCCGAAGCCCATGGTGCGCAGGCGCTTGGCCAACGGCACCATGGCCGCCTTGTCGCCCTCGCGCACCGAGATGAACACGGTGCCCTGGGTCGGCAGGGTGCAACCGGCCCCAAGCTGGCTCTTGGCGAAAGCCATGGCGAAAGACTTGTCCAGGCCCATCACCTCGCCGGTGGACTTCATTTCCGGGCCCAGGATGATATCGACGCCGGGGAAGCGGGCGAAGGGGAACACCGCCTCCTTCACCGCCACATGGTCGAACACCGGCTTTTGGATGTTGAAGCTGGCCAGCGTCTCGCCGGCCATGACACGGGCGGCGATCTTGGCGATCGGAATGCCAGTGGCCTTGGCGACGAAGGGCACGGTGCGCGAAGCGCGCGGATTGACTTCCAGGATGTAGATCACCCCGTCCTGCACCGCGTATTGCACGTTCATCAGGCCGCGCACGTTCAGCGCCTTGGCCAACAGCACCGTCTGGCGCTCCAGTTCGGCGATGGTGACGTCGTCCAAGGAATAGGGCGGCAGCGAGCAGGCCGAGTCACCCGAATGGATGCCCGCCTCCTCGATGTGCTGCATGATGCCGGCGACATAAACGTCGGTGCCGTCGGCCAGGGCGTCCACGTCCACCTCGATGGCGTTCTTGAGGTAGAAGTCGATCAGCACCGGGTCGTCACCCGACACCACCACCGCTTCCTTCATGTAGCGTTCCAGCGCCTCGTGGTCATAGACGATCTGCATGGCGCGGCCCCCCAGCACGAAGCTGGGACGGATGACCACCGGATAGCCGATGCGGTCAGCCACCGCCTTGGCCTCCTCCAGCGAACGGGCGGTGCCGTTCGGCGGCTGCTTGAGGCCCAGATCGTGCAGCAACTTCTGGAAGCGCTCGCGGTCCTCGGCCAGGTCGATGCTGTCGGGGCTGGTGCCCAGGATCGGAATCCCGGCCTGTTCCAGCGCATTGGCCAGCTTCAGCGGCGTCTGGCCGCCGAACTGGACGATACAGCCCAGCACCTTGCCCTTGCTCTGTTCACGGCGCACCAGTTCGACCACCGTCTCGCCGGTCAGCGGCTCGAAATACAGCCGGTCCGAGGTGTCGTAGTCGGTGGAGACGGTTTCCGGGTTGCAGTTGACCATGATGGTCTCTTTGCCGGCGTCGTCCAGGGCGTATGCCGCGTGCACGCAGCAATAGTCGAACTCGATGCCCTGGCCGATGCGGTTGGGACCGCCGCCCAGGATCACCACCTTCTCGCGGTCGGAAGGATCGGATTCGCACTCGGCCGGATTGACGCCATCGCCTTCGTAGCACGAATACATGTAGGCGGTGCTGGACGGAAACTCGGCGGCGCAGGTGTCGATGCGCTTGAACACCGGCTTGACGTTCAGCACCTCGCGGCGGAACGCGGTTTCGGTCAAGGTCTTGCCCGACAATTGCGACAGGCGCTGATCCGAGAAACCCATCTTCTTGAGCCGCAGCATGCCGGGCGCGTCGATGGGCAGGCCCTTGGCGCGAACCTCCTCCTCGGCGTCGACGATGGCCTTGATCTGCTCCAGGAACCACTTGTCGAAGGCGCAGGCGTTGTGGATCTCGTCCACGGTCAGGCCAAGGCGGAAGGCCTGGGCCACCACCAGCAGGCGGTCATGGCGCGGAATGGCCAACTGCTTCTTGACCGCGTCCTTGCGGTCGGCGGCCGAGGCGCCGGGGATTTCCACTTCATTGAGGCCGGTCAGGCCGGTCTCCATGCTCCGCAGGCCCTTTTGCAGGCTTTCCTGGAAGGTACGGCCGATGGCCATGGCCTCGCCCACCGACTTCATGGAAGTGGTCAGGTTCGGGTCGGCGCCGGGGAACTTCTCGAAGGTGAAGCGCGGAATCTTGGTGACCACGTAATCGATGGTCGGCTCGAACGACGCCGGCGTGACACCGGTGATGTCGTTGGCCAACTCGTCCAGGGTGTAGCCGACGGCCAGCTTGGCCGCCACCTTGGCGATGGGGAAGCCGGTCGCCTTGGACGCCAGGGCCGAGGACCGCGACACGCGCGGATTCATCTCGATCACGGTCATGCGGCCGGTCTTGGGATTGACCGCGAACTGGACGTTGGAACCGCCGGTATCGACGCCGATCTCGCGCAGCACCGCCAGGCTGGCGTTGCGCATGATCTGGTATTCCTTGTCGGTCAGGGTCAGCGCCGGGGCGACGGTGATCGAGTCGCCGGTGTGCACGCCCATGGGATCGACGTTCTCGATCGAGCAGATGATGATGCAGTTGTCCTTCTTGTCGCGGACAACCTCCATCTCGTACTCTTTCCAGCCCAGCACCGATTCCTCGACCAGCACCTCGTGCACGGGCGATGCCGCCAGGCCGCCCGAGACGATGGTCTCGTATTCCTCGATGTTGTAGGCGATGCCGCCGCCGGTGCCCGCCAGGGTGAAGCTGGGGCGGATGATCACCGGCAGGCCGACGAAGTCCAGCGCCTCGCGCGCTTCCTGAAGGGTGCGCACCACCTTGGACTTGGGGCTTTCCAGCCCGATCTTGTCCATGGCGTCGCGGAACAGCAGCCGGTCCTCGGCCTTGGCGATCACGTCGCGCTTGGCGGCGATCATCTCGACGCCGAACTTCTCCAGCACGCCATCGTCGGCCAGCTTCATGGCGGTGTTCAGCGCCGTCTGGCCGCCCATGGTCGGCAACAGGGCGTCGGGACGCTCCTTCTCGATGATCTTGGCGACCACGTCCGGCGTGATCGGCTCGATGTAGGTGGCGTCCGCCAGGCCCGGATCGGTCATGATGGTCGCGGGGTTCGAGTTGACCAGGATGACCCGATAGCCCTCCTCCTTCAGCGCCTTGCACGCCTGCACGCCCGAATAATCGAACTCGCAGGCCTGGCCGATGACGATCGGACCGGCACCGATGATGAGGATGGATTTGATATCTGTACGTTTGGGCATGGCGGCGGCTTCTTCCCGAGGAATTCTTCAATCAGACACGGATCGACACGGATAAACACGGATGAGAATTGAGACTTTCCCGTTCATCCGTGTTTATCCGCGTCCATCCGTGTCACTCAAATCAAACGGCGCGTCCTATTTCGACGCCTCGATCAACTCCACGAACCGGTGGAACAGGTAATGGCTGTCCATGGGGCCGGGGCTGGCTTCCGGGTGGTACTGCACCGAGAAAGCCGGCTTGTCCTTGGACTTGATACCCTCGACCGACTTGTCGAACAAAGACCGGTGGGTCACCTCGACATCGGCCGGCAGGGACGATTCATCCACCACGAAACCGTGGTTCTGGCTGGTGATCTCGACCTTGCCGGTGGCCAGATCCTTGACCGGATGGTTGGCGCCACGGTGGCCGGTGTCCATCTTGAAGGTCTTGGCGCCCAGCGCCAGCGACAGCATCTGATGGCCCAGGCAGATGCCGAACAGCGGCGTTCCCGCCTTCAGCACGCCCCGGATCATGGGCACGGCGTATTCGCCGGTGGCGGCCGGATCGCCGGGGCCGTTGGACAGGAACACGCCGTCGGGCTGATGGCGCAGCACGTCCTCGGCGGTGGCGGTGGCCGGCAGAACGGTCACCTTGCAGCCGGCCGAAGCCAGACAGCGCAGGATATTGCGCTTGGCGCCGTAATCGATGGCGACCACGTGGTGTTTGGGCTCGGACTGCTTGCCGTAGCCTTCGGCCAACGTCCACTCGGTCTCGTCCCAGCCGTATTGCTGACGGCAGGTCACATCCTTGGCGAGGTCCATGCCCTCGAGCCCAGGCCAGCCGGCGGCCATCTTCCAGGCGGCCCGAAGGTCGACGTTGCCGTCGGGGGCATGTACCACCACGCCGTTGGGGGCGCCCTGGTCACGGATGCGGCGAGTCAGCGCGCGGGTGTCGATCCCGGCCAGACCGACCATGCCATAGGATTTCAGCCACTCGTCCAGATGCTTGGCGGCACGCCAGTTGGCGGGGTCGGTGACGTCGGCGCGCACGATCAGGCCGCGCGCGGCGGGGGTCACCGTCTCGATGTCCTCGAGGTTGGTGCCGACGTTGCCAATGTGCGGGAACGTGAAGGTGATGATCTGACCGGCGTAGGAGGGATCGGTCAGCGTCTCCTGATAGCCGGTCATCGAGGTGTTGAACACCACCTCGCCCACCGACATGCCCGCCGCACCGATGCCCTTGCCCCACAGCACGGTGCCATCGGCCAGCACCAGGGCGGCGGTGGCGCCGGGGGGACGCGGGAGGTCGAGGGCCGGCTCCGTCGAGTGCTCTTGCGGCATGTCAGTCCTTTTTATTAGCGCACCCGGGCGGGCGGGTGCGGTGAGAAGATAGCACCAGGCCGCACACGGGCGCGAGGACTCGCTTTCAGGGGGCGACGTCCTCCGGCGGGACCCATCCGGGTCCGGGTGGCGGCAGGTAAATTTCCGGCCTTCTATAGAAATCCCGCCGCCCTGTCAAGCCCCGCCGGCATTTTAGCAAAAGCTTTGTTTTTCAAGGCACTATACTGCAAGAGAGTCTTTGCCTTTGACTGTGTTTTCCGCTAGCCTGGGCGCTTTCCCGTGGGGGAATTGACGCGCACACCGGGGAGGCCCCATGCTGCGCCCGCAGCTTAACGAAAAGTTGAAAACCGCCATGCTGGCCAAAGACGCCCGCATGGTTTCCACCATTCGTCTGATCTTGGCCGCGCTCAAGGACCGCGACATCGCCGCGCGCACGCGCGGCGTCATGGACGGCATCAGCGACGACGAAATCCTGTCCATGCTGCAAAGCATGATCAAACAGCGTCGCGAATCCATCTCCCTTTACGAACAGGGTGGCCGGCTGGAGCTGGCGCAGCAGGAACAGGACGAAATCTCGATCATCGAGACCTTCCTGCCGCAGCAGATGAGCGAGGCCGAAACGCTGGA
Organism: Magnetospirillum aberrantis SpK; assembly: GCF_011022235.1. Lineage (GTDB taxonomy): Bacteria > Pseudomonadota > Alphaproteobacteria > Rhodospirillales > Magnetospirillaceae > Magnetospirillum > Magnetospirillum aberrantis. The sequence goes on from NZ_JAAIYP010000038.1 coordinate 36,540, forward strand.
AGCGGTGCGCGCGGCGATCGCCGAGATCGGCGCCGGCGGCATCAAGGACATGGGCAAGGTCATGGCGGCGCTGAAAGAGCGTTTCGCCGGCCGCATGGACTTCACCAAGGCCAGCGCGGCGACCAAGAAGGAGTTGGGGGCCTGACCCCCGCTTTGGGCTAGGCGCCGGCCATGGCGTTTCCGCCCGAATTCCTGGACGAGCTTCGCGCCCGCGTCAGCTTGCCCGGCATCATTTCGCGCCGGGTCAAGCTGACCAAGCGCGGCCGGGAATATTCCGGGCTGTGCCCGTTCCACAACGAAAAAAGCCCCAGCTTCACCGTCAACGAAGACAAGGGCTTCTTCCACTGCTTCGGCTGCGGCGCGCACGGCGACGCCATCAGCTTCGAAATGCGGGCCAACCATCTTGGCTTCACCGAAGCGGTGGAGAAGCTGGCCCAGGAACTGGGCCTCGAGGTTCCCAAGGCCAGCCCGGAGGAACGCCGGCGCGAGGCCCAGCGCGCCTCCCTGCACGACGCCATGGAGGCGGCCTGCCGCTTTTACGAGGCCCAACTGCGCTCGACCACCGGGCGCGAGGGGCTGGCATATCTGCGCGGACGCGGCCTGTCGGAAGAGACCATCGCCCGCTTCCGCCTGGGCTGGGCCCCCGACTCGCGCGAGGCCACCAAGAAAGCCATCATGAGCGAGGCCTGCCCGGAAAGCCTGTTGCTGGAGGCTGGCCTGCTCAAGAAGCCGGAAGGCGGCGGCGCCAGCTTCGACTTCTTCCGTGGCCGGGTCACCTTTCCCGTCACCGACCGGCGCGGCCGGGTGGTGGCGTTCGGCGCCCGCACGCTGGGCGACGGCCAACCCAAATACCTGAACTCGCCCGATACGCCGCTGTTCCACAAGGGCTCCATGCTCTATGGCTTGGCCCATGCTCGCGAGACCGCGCGAGACCGCAACCTGGCGCTGGCGGTCGAAGGCTACATGGACGTCATCGCGCTGCATCAGGCCGGCTTCACCTATGCGGTGGCGCCATTGGGCACGGCCTTGACCGAAGGACAGATCGAGGAATTGTGGCGCCTCGCCGACGAACCCGTCCTGTGCTTCGACGGCGACGCCGCCGGCCAACGGGCCATGACGCGGGCCGCCGAACGCGGCCTGCCCATCCTGAAGCCGGGAAAGTCGCTGCGTTTCGCCACCCTGCCCCATCCCGAGGACCCGGATTCGCTGATCAAGGCCAAGGGGCCCGAGGCCATGCAGGCCGTCCTGAACGCCGCCCGGCCATTGTTCGACGTGGTCTGGGAACTGTCGACCCGCGAGCGGCAGCTCGACACCCCCGAACGCCGCGCCGCCCTTGAACAGGAGCTCAAGGACAAAGCCTTCGCCATCACCGACGAAACGGTTCGCTATCAATATCTGTCGGCTTTCCGCGAACGCATGAGGACGGCGTTCCGGCCGCAATGGCAACCCCGCTCGCAAGGCGGCGGCTTTGGCGGCGGCAAGCGCCTTGAAATCAGACGCCGCCCTGGCGACCCGCCCTTGCGCGCCCCCGACGGACGCCTGCCCGGCGCCGGCCGGCCGCTGCCGCCCGCCTCGCCACGGGTGCGTCAGGAGCGGTTGTTGCTGACCCTTCTGGTGGTGCATCCACCCTTGGTGGAAAACGTGGCCGAACGGTTGGGGGAAACCACTTTCACCGATTCCGAGCTTGACAAGCTGAGACGCGGGATTCTAAAGCACCTCGATATTGCCCGCGACCTTGACTCGCCGTCATTGCAGGGCCATCTAAGGTCGGACGGGCACACCCAAGTGCTGGACTCATTGCTGGATGCGAATGCATATAAGATCGCCCGGCCCGATGCGATCCACGAGGCCAGAACACTTTGGGACCATATTTTCACTCTTTACACCCGTAAGGAAATCCAAACCGACGTGGCACACGCCGTCGAGAGCTTCGCGCGGGACCCGTCGGAAGCGAACTTCAATTACCTCGCGGCCTTGCTGAGCAGCCGCGGGAAACGACTGAACCAGGACGACGGGCGCGACCCCTGACGGGAGACGCCGCGTTTTCTTTTTTGGACCAAGGGCGGTCGGAACCACGTTCCAGGGGGGAACGCGGCGCCGGCCCAGGCAAGTATCCCAGGAGCGGTGGTTTAATGGCGACCAAATCCCAGAACACGGCGGAAGTGAACGAGAGCCAGGACGAGAATCTGGACGGTCCGCTGCTCGATACCCTTGGCGTCGCCGTCAAGAAGATGGTGGCCCGTGGCCGCGAGCGCGGCTACGTCACCTATGACGAGTTGAACGCGGCGCTGCCGCCCGACGAAGTGTCGTCCGAGCAGATCGAAGACACCATGGCCATGCTGAGCGAGCTTGGGGTCAACGTGGTGGAAAGCGAGGAAGGCGAGGAAGCCGCCCCGGCCGAGGCCGAAGGCGAGGAGGAGGCCGAAGGCTATTCCGCCAGCGGCAACGTCGACGAAGAGGATCTGGGCCGCACCGACGACCCCGTGCGCATGTACCTGCGCGAGATGGGATCGGTCGAGTTGCTGAGCCGCGAGGGCGAAATCGCCATCGCCAAGCGTATCGAAGCCGGCCGCGAGATGATGATCGGCGGTATCTGCGAAAGCCCGCTGACCATCCGCGCCGTGGTCGATTGGCACGACGCCCTGCAACAGGGCCGCATGCTGTTGCGCGACATCATCGACCTGGACGCCACCTACGGCAACGGCCCCGGCGCCGACATGACAGAGGAAGACCTGGAGCGCGAGGTCGCCGGCGACGACGTCGAACCCAAGGTCAAGGAAGGCGCCGAGGAAGGCGAGGAAGCCGAGGAACCCGAAGGCGCCGAGGGCGAGGAAGGTGCCGAAGGCGAGGGTGAGGGTGAGGGCGAAGGCGAAGGAGACGGCGAGGAAGCCGGCATCTCGCTGGCGGCCATGGAAGCGGCGCTGATGCCGCAGGTGCTGGAAACCTTCGAAGCCATCGCCGCCACCCATTCCAAGATGGAAAAGGCGCTGAAGGACCGCCTGGCCATCCTGTCCAAGGGCGAGACCGTCAGCCCGGCGGCGGAAAAGAAATACGCCAAGCTGCGTGACGAGATGATCCGCCTGATGGACGGCGTGCACCTCAACAACGCCCGCATCGAGCAGTTGGTCGAACAGATGAACGGCCTCAACAAGCGTCTGATGATGCTTGAAGGCCGCTTGCTGCGTCTGGCCGAATCGTGCCGCGTCAAGCGCCAGGACTTCCTGGACAGCTATTTCGGCAACGAACTCGATCCCAAGTGGATCGAGGTGGTCGGCGTCAAGACCAAGCAGTGGAAGGACTTCGCCGAGAAGCACGGCCGCGAGATCGGCGACATCCGTGCCAAGATCGCCATCGTCTCGGGCGAATCCGGCTTGCCGATCTCTGAATTCCGCCGCATCGTCCAGACCGTGCAGCGGGGCGAGCGCGAGGCCAGCAAGGCCAAGAAGGAGATGATCGAGGCCAACCTGCGTCTGGTGATCTCGATCGCCAAGAAGTACACCAACCGCGGCCTTCAGTTCCTCGACCTGATCCAGGAAGGCAACATCGGCCTGATGAAGGCGGTGGACAAGTTCGAATACCGCCGCGGCTACAAGTTCTCGACCTACGCCACCTGGTGGATCCGTCAGGCCATCACGCGCTCGATCGCCGACCAGGCGCGCACCATCCGCATTCCGGTGCACATGATCGAGACCATCAACAAGCTGGTCCGCACCTCGCGCCAGATGCTGCACGAGATCGGCCGCGAGCCGACCCCGGAAGAATTGGCGGAAAAGCTTTCCATGCCGCTCGAGAAGGTGCGCAAGGTTCTGAAGATCGCCAAGGAACCGATCTCGCTGGAAACCCCCATCGGCGACGAGGAAGACAGCCACCTCGGCGACTTCATCGAGGACAAGAACGCGGTGCTGCCGCTGGATGCCGCCATCCAGGCCAACCTGCGCGAGACCACGACGCGGGTGCTGGCCAGCCTGACGCCGCGTGAGGAACGGGTGCTGCGCATGCGTTTCGGCATCGGCATGAACACCGACCACACCTTGGAAGAGGTCGGCCAGCAATTCAGCGTGACCCGCGAACGTATTCGCCAGATCGAGGCCAAGGCGCTCAGGAAGCTCAAGCATCCGTCGCGTTCACGCAAGCTGCGCAGCTTCCTCGACACCTAGACGCAATTGCGCTATCAAAAGCCCCCGCCCGTGTTGCGAGCGGGGGCTTTTCGTCTTCGGTGGGGCCTGTAGCTCAATGGTTAGAGCCGGCCGCTCATAACGGCTTGGTTGGGGGTTCGAGTCCCTCCGGGCCCACCAATTTTTTCAATGAGTTAGCGCGCAGTGCTGCTTGGGGCGAACCCGGCTGTAAGTGAGCTGTAAGTGCAGCGTTGCTCCGCGAACCCTTGCGGAGCGCGGCGAAGCGGGCTGTATCCACACGCAGAACCTCGGCAGAATGGTCATGACGCCACATGACCGCGCTGGAGGAAGACCGATGCCTGCCCACCACCGGGAGCCCGTTGACATTCCGATGCCTGACGCCTTCATCAAGGCGGCCAGCACCATAAAGGCGGAGATGCTTGCCGAGAAGCCGCACGCTTTCCTGTTCGACCACCGTGAGCAGCGGGCGGGCGTCATTGACCGGCTGCTGCAATCCACGGAGGTGGCGTTTCATGCGGAGAAGGCCCTGCGGCTCACCGGAGGACTGGAGGTTCTCTGTACCCTGGCAGAGGCGGCGATGCATTTGCCGGAAAATTTGGCGACCACCGATGCCCGCCCCCCTTCCGAAAAGCGTCAATACCTCGAAGCTCTCCAAAACCAAGTCAACGGCATTATCGTCTTGCTCGATCAGGACCGGCCATGTGGATCGGAACTGGAGATCAGCAAGCCGACCTCTGGGCAATGGCCGCCCCACCCATTCTACCGTGATAGCCTGCTGGAGGGCCTCGTTACGGAACCGTTCCGACTGGGCCGCCACCTGGAATTCACCGGGCGCGGCGGAGCGACATGCGCAGAGGCCAAGGCGAGATTACCCCTGTCCCGCCTGCATCGTCTGCTGGGCTTGGTCGAAAAGTCACTTGCCCGAGCCATCCCCGCTACGGAAGCAGAGACGAACCTGAATAAGGGTAATGGGGCGCTCCGGATCGCGATCTATGCCCTGAACGATTCCCTCGGCAAGCATACCGCTCTGTTTGCGCAAAACCCACGCCGCGTGAGCCGAAACGGACTCATTGCCGCCTTCATCAAGGCAGCCTGCCCAGACCAGTTTGCCTTCAATGCCATGCCCCTGACCCAGAAGGAAGTAAGCGACATCCTCAAGGACCGAGAGCGCCGTGAAGGCACAAGTCAATCGGCGAAACGGGCGCAAAAGGAGAAATCTGGGCCGATATCTTAGCCTTCAGGGGTGGCGGATGCTTTCCCCCGACCGGTCCCGAACCGGTTTGAACAGAAGGAAAGCATCCATGACCAAGCCCCTGACCAGTCCGGTCGCATTGATGGTCAAATCCTCGGCCGTCATCGGCATCGCCGGATCGTCTACCATCAGTCAGTTCTGCACCCGCCACAACGTCGGCCGCACCACGTACTTCAAGCTGCGCAAGGATGGGCACGGCCCCACGGAACTGCGCTACGGTCGCCTCGTTCGCATCACGGCGGAAGCCGAACGCGAATGGATGGACCGCATGCAGACGCCGACGATGGAGGTGCTGTGATGAACATGCAGCCCGCGTCCTCCACCCCGCCCTGGCTTTCTCTGGCCTCGGACGTCTTGCGTCCTCAATGGATGTATCGGGAACATCCGCAACTCCAGGAAATCCAGAACGATCTGGACGGCCGCGTCTCCCTGTCTGTCCAGGGCAGCTTGGAGCGTTGCATTTCCCGCTTTGCCAACAATGTGTGTCGTCTCGCGGGAGATGGTCCGGTCTACAGTGGCTGGATCACGCCCTATCATCCTTATCGCTTTCCGGAACTGACCCAGACGACGTTCCTGCGCCTTCGCAAGCAGGTCAATCCTCATTTGGCCCGCCTGATGGTCCTCCCTGGCGTCAAAGGGGTGGCGGGACATTTCTTGCCCCATTACCTGTCCTGCTACGACGCTTGGCTCTGTCTGGCGCATATCGTGATCTTCGGCAATGCGGTCTTGGAAGATTTGTCCCAAGCTGTTTCTGCCCGGACAAGCAGTCGGTTGAAGGTTCAGCATCCCAATTCTTATGGGTTCGAGACTGACACTCGTTTCCCGAGGGGGCACATTTCCGGCTCTTGCTCAGCGCGTTGGGCGTCTCTTCACCTTCGTTACCATGTGGATCAGTCGGCTGCCGACCCGACCCAGTTGGGTCGCTTCGTAGCGGGCCTTCGCGAAAGCGACCTTCTGATCCTGCGCGGCATCCACCAGATGCCGGGCGGTCGTCTGGCGTTCAAGAACTGACATGACGGCGGGGGCACCGCGCCCCGCCCATCCCCACCATCAGCATCTGGAGACTGTCATGACCCATCATGACCGTGACGGGGGCGGCTTGCCCCCTGAGAGCGACCGCGAAAGGCGGCGCCTGAAGCGTTTGGCCGAGCAAATGTCCGAGGTAGAACAGGACGCCGACGCCGTTCTCAATGCCTGCCACAAGACTCGTCAAAACGCCCGGAAGGCAGAAAAGCTGTTCCGGGCCGGTGTCTACGACAATCTGGTCAATGTCTTTCGTCTGCTCTGCCTGGCTCAGATCAATCCGGCAATTTGCAAGGAGGCCAATCGACGTGCGAAGCGTTTGGGCATCCGCCGGACGAAGGCCACCTCGACGGCGCTGTTCTTCGTCAAGGTGTTCAGCCACAAGGCCATCAACCCCGGCACAGCGGACCTGTACGCTGCTGCGTTGCGTGGCGCGGCCCTGCTTTCCATCCCGCCCGACAAGCTGCTTGCGAGGCTGAAGGAGAAGGGCGGCATAACCGCCCTGGCCAAGTATTTCCGCGAAAGCACTCGCCCTCAACCCGCAGAGGAAAGTCCCCCGGAGGATATGGGCGGGTTCAAGCCGGTCGATCCCCTGCTGACGCTCTTCTGGACGAAAAGCGCCCAGAAGGTCTGGCGGAAGGCCGCCAGGAAGCAGCTTCGGGTCAAGCTGACCGTCATCCCCGACGAGAATGGTGGTGGCCGCATCCTCAAGGCCCGCCTGCATTCCAGCCGAAAGGAGCGGGCCGATGAACAGCGATGAGCTACGCCATCACCTTCGTCCCCGGCTTGGCGGCCCCCTGCCCAAGGATCGCCGGCTGGATCACTCCGCCGTTGCCGACTTACCCCTCCGGTACCGGCGGGCCTACCAGCGGGTGGAACGCGGCATCCTGCACGCCTGCATGGCCAAGGGTGCCGCACCCCAATGGCAGGCTCTGGCCTTGAAGGTGGCCAGTTGCACGCCCCGCCGACCGTGCAGGGAGACCGCGATCTGCTGGTGGTGCAAGACCAGGATGGGGTTGGCGGAGGCCGAGGCGATGATCGACCATTTCCCATCCTCTACCCGCCGAAAGACGATCAGCGTCATCACCATCATCCTGGCCGTCGTTCCCCTCGACGAGGTGGACGAGGCCCGCAGCAAAATCAAAGCCTTCCGCCGCTACTGGCGGCGCCTGTGCCGGGCCTGGCCCGGTTGCCGATGGCGCGGCCGGGTGGAACTGGACCTGCTGACCGGACACCCCAAGCAGGAACTCGGACTGTACGCCCGCAAGACCTTGCTGGTTTTTGGCTATCACCCGGAGGAAAGCGCCCCCTCCATCGGCATTCACGCCCATGTGGTCCTGCATCATCCCGGCATCAGCCGAAGCCGTGTCGCCGGGTACCTGTCGATGGTCTATTCAGCATTCCGACAGGTGATGGTCACCGGGACGAGGGAGACCCAGGAACTGCCGGAGGCGCTGGCCCGGTGCGGCAGCTATGCCGTCAAGGCCCGCCCGCCGACCTTCGCCCTGGCCGGGCGCGGTTCGCGCACCTGCCGTCCCCGGCACCCTCAAACCATTCTTTCCCATGTCGATCTGCACCGACGTTTCCATCCCGATGATCTGCTGATCGAGGGGGAATGATACGGCCTTTGTCTTCGGCTGAACGCCTATGGCGGCTCTGCTGTCGCTACGCTGTACAACTGATCGTATCTTGCCGTCAATCAGGCCCGGAATCTGTGTTCCGGGCCTGATTTTCGTCGTCTCCGGCTCAGAATCGATGATTCCAGTTTTTCATTAATTGAATAGTTGCACCGGATTCCGAAGCGCCAAGTCAGAGGCATGACGGCTGAGGTCCGGGCCATCGAGAATTCGCTGCAATTTGACATTTGCCACACCCTATGCTACAATTAATACGTGTATATTGACTATCTCAGGAGGGGGCCTATGGCAGGCCGACAGGCGAAGATTCTGACACGAACACAAGAGCGCGCGCTGCTGCGCCATGCCGCCTCGGGGCGGTATCCCGAGCGGGACCGGGTGATGGTGCTGCTGTCGATCAAGGCCGGCCTCAGGGCCGGGGAGATCGCCAAGCTGACTTGGCCCATGGTGCTGGACCCGCAGGGCCGCATCGCCGAGCGGATCGAGTTGCACGACAAGGCGGCGAAGAAATGCAGCGGGCGGACCATCCCCATGCATGCCGATTTGAAAGCCGCCCTGGTGCGGCTGCGCCGGGTGCAGGGAAGCGACGGGCCGGCGGTGATCCGTTCCGAGCGGAGCAGCGCCATGCGGCCGGGCAGCGTGGTCAACTGGTTCCGCGCCGCCTATGAGTCCTTGGGCTTCGCCGGCTGCTCGTCCCATTCCGGACGGCGCACCTTCATCACCGCCGCCGCAAAGCTGGTGTCCAAGGCCGGCGGATCGTTGCGCGACGTCCAGCAACTGGCCGGGCACCGTTCCATCGACATGACCCAGCGCTATATCGAAGGCGACACCCAGGCCAAGCGCCGCCTGATCGCCATGTTGTAGGGGCAGTTGCCCCCGCGCCCTCGGGCGCCGTTCATTCCCCCAACCGTTCATTCGGAGATTACCCATGACGCGACCGACTCCGTCGGCTCGCATCGCGGCCGTGTGCGTGCGCGGCCAGCGATGCAAGACCATTGCCCGCAACCCCAGACGCCTGGACCTGGCCGAGGCCATCGTCTCCGCCCTGCTGGAGACAGCCTGGCAGCCCCTCGACGCGGTGCTGCTGCCCGCCGGCTTCCTGCGCCTACCCACGTCCATCGCCGATCTCGACTTCACCGGCCGGGCCGAGGCGCTGGCCCGCACCCGCATCGGGCGGTCCCTGATCCGCCAGTGCCGGCGACTGGAAGCGGCCTTCCCCGGCATCCTGATGGTCACCGGTATCGACGGCGACGGAATGGACGAGGGCGACGATCAGCTGTGCGTCGCCTTCGGCGCCCGTGGCGTGGTCGGGGTGGCGCGCAAGCTGTTCCCCACCGATCACGACACCCGCAATCCTGAGCGTGCGGTGACGCCCCGGCTGGCCGATTACGATTGTCCGGGCCGCATCGTCGCCCTGCCCTCGGGCCGGCGGGCGGCTTTGTGCGCCTGTTACGACGTGTTCGGCTTCCACGAGGGGCCGGACACGCTGTCGGCCCGCACGCGGGCCATCCGCCAGATTCATGACGGCAGAAGGGTCCTGGCCGATGACCAGGATGGTTTCGCCGCCTTGCGCCGCGCCGCATTGGCCAGTTGGCAGGCGCGCTGGCGGGGCGCGGGCGTCGATCTTGCCCTGGCCGCCATCCACGGCTTCGAGCAGCCGGGCCGCGACGGCTATTGGCAGCGTCACGGCATGGCCTGCGCCGCCGCCGCGCTCGGCGGGGCCTCCGTCGGTGCCGCCCATTTCGAGGACGGCTTGCCGGACCCGAAATCCTCGACCCTGACCGCCGCCAAGGTGCCCAAGGCGCACCTGAAGGCCGGACCCTATCGCCGCGCCCATGCCCTGGCCCCCACCGCCTGGGTCACTGTCCGCAAGGGCGGACGCGAGGCCGCGCTGATCCGGCTGTTCCAGGTATAGGGGGCAGCCATGAGCCGACGCGACATCCATGCCGAAATCACCGCCCGCATCATCGCCGCCCTGGAGGCCGGAACCCCACCGTGGCGCCGCCCCTGGGGCAAGGGCGGCCCTGCGCCATCGTGGCCGCGCAACGCGGTGACGGGGCGGCCCTATCGCGGGATCAACGCCCTGCTGCTGGCCTGGCACCCGCTGGCCCTGGCCGGGGGCGATCCGCGCTGGTGCACCTACAACCAGGCCCGCGACAAGGGCTGGCAGGTGCGGAAGGGCGAGAAGGGCACCGTCATCATCTTCTTCAAGCGCATCGAGATCGACGACGAGGAGTCCGACGACGATCCCCGCATCATCCCGGTGTTGAAGACCTTCGTGGTGTTCCATGCCGGCCAGATCGACGGCATGCCCCCCTGGGAGCGCCCGGCCCCGCCATCCCCCGATTGGCAGGCACCCCAGGCAGTGAAGGCGCTGCTGACCGCCAGCGGCGTCACTTTGCGCATCGGCGGGCGCGAGGCCAGCTACAGCATCGCCCGCGACCTGATCCGCCTGCCGCCCGAGGCACTCTTCCGCAGCCCGGAAGGCTGGGCCGCCACCGCGCTGCACGAACTGGCCCACGCCACCGCGCACCCCAGCCGGCTGGACCGCGAAATATCCCGCCATTACGGCAGCCCTGCCTATGCCCTGGAGGAATTGCGGGCCGAACTGGCCTCGGCCTTCGTCTGCGCTGAGTTGGGCCTGCCTCCCGACCTGGAGCAGCACGCCAGCTACATCGACGGCTGGCTGGAGGCGCTTCGGGGCGACAAGCGGGCGGTGTTCCGCGCCGCCTCGGCGGCCCAGGGCATCGCCGACTGGATTCTCGCCCTCATCCCCAACCCCAATGCCGAAGGGAGCGTATCATGATCATCGACAAAGCCGAACGCATCCGCCGCCTCAACGATTCCTTCCGCCGCAGCTTCCAGGGCGGCAAGGTCTTCCTCACCGAGGGCGTCCGCGCCCTGGGCAACGATCAGCTCCGAGCCATTCTCCGCCAGGTCCGCACCTTCGACGCCTTCACCCCCGACAACGATCCCTACCAGGAGCATGATTTCGGCGCCTTCGACGAAGGCGGCAAACGGGTGTTCTGGAAGATCGATTATTTCGACGCGGAGATAGAGGGGGCGTCGGCTGATCCCAGCGACCCGGAGGCGACGACGCGGGTGATGACGGTGATGCTGGCGGAGGAGTGGTGAATGGGGCGGATATGGCACAGAAGAGCACGGAGACATGCTTGCGGATCAATCACCATCGCTCTATCCTTGCGAGCAAAGATTGAGGGGAGGGTATCCGTGAAAAAGGGGGGCGTGGCCGATGCGTTCAAGCCAGAGGCCAAATTAAAGCGAAGCATCCGCCGCCATTTCACGAAGCTGGGATTCGCCAAATCTCAGGATGGCACTCTTATTCTCCCCGGTACCGGCAAGGATGTCGTGCGACGCCTTCACGCAGGTCAGCGGAATGAGAAGCTGGAAGCGGGAAAGAATTTCCTCGCACGAGCCCTGCCGAAACATCTGCAGTATTTTGCGGATGGCGCCGAAATCGATCCGTCGCGTATCCGTCTCTCGTTGAGACGGGTCAAGAGTGACACGGTGGAGGCCGACCTGTTTCGTCTGGCGACCCTCACATGGTCGGTGCCGGTCTCGGCAGGCTTCGGACGACGCATGCGCTATCTCGTCTGGGACGAGGCACACGATCGGGTCGCGGGCGTGATCGCCCTTGGAGATCCGGTGTTCAACCTGTCAGTTCGGGATAATCATATCGGTTGGACGGTTGGTGACCGTTCGTCCAGGCTCGTCAACCTTCTCGACGCCTATGTGCTTGGTGCCGTCCCGCCCTACAGCCACCTGTTAGGCGGCAAAGCCGTCGCTTGCCTTGTCCGCTCAAAGGACATATTCGACGATTTCCGGTCGACTTACGGAGATACTGTTGGAATTATTTCAAAGAAGGCAAAATCGGCAAATCTTCTGGTCGTAACGACCACATCTTCAATGGGGAAGTCATCCGTCTACAACCGGCTCAAGCTTGACGGAACACAGTATTTTACGCCGGTCGGATACACGGTCGGGTGGGGGCATTTTCATATTACCGACGCCCTTTTTGACGAGATGCGTGAGTATCTCCGGATGATCAGTCACCGCTATGCGGATCATCATCAGTTTGGCCAAGGACCGAATTGGCGACTCCGGACCATTCGCGCGGCGCTTGGGGAACTCGGGATTAACGAGATGGTCTTGCGCCACGGTATTCAGCGTGAGGTGTTCATCTCCACCCTCGCCACCAACGCAGCGGAGATTTTGAAGACAGGAACCGGGACACCGGATGTTTCCGGCCTGCGGACAGCCTCGGAAATCTCGGATATGGCGCGGGAACGTTGGATGGTGCCGAGGGCCAGTCGGCGCGAAGATTATCGCGCATGGCGGAAGACGGGAATTGCCGACCTAATCCAAGGATCGACAGTCATCGCGCAAGAATCGAATGCAGCGAGTGACGCTCAGGGGTGGACCGGGAGAGATGCTGGCTGAGGCGCAAGAACGGCTCGACGAACATTTCCTGTCGCTGAGCCGCGAGAGAGCGGGCCTCGGTTACCCTGTTTACGCGCTTGAACACGGACTTGATCCTTCCGGGATTTTGGCGCTTCGCACGGCGCTTGCCGACGCCTTGGCTCGTGACGGGGCATTGTCAAGAGCCCACTGGCTCCCATGGATCGTTGTGGCAGCCGAAATCGGCTACGACTACGATGGCGACGAGTACTGGGACTCGTTCGCGCGTGCCATTCCCAACTGGCGTGCCTACGGGAATCGCGCGACGATTCGGACCTGGTTCGACGCCTTTGCTAAGCGTTACGGCGGGTTTCGCCCGAGCGGGCGGTGGGCGCAGCATTTTTCGATCATCGCTTGGCCGATTGCTCACGCTATCCTTCCGCGTGATCTACAAGGGCAGTTTGCGCGGCACCTCTATGACCTGCGTTACGAGTTGGCCCGCCGGTCGGGCGTGCCCATCGGAGAACTCGGTTCGATCATCCGAGCCGGCGACCCGGCCGGTTCTTCCCGCTTCCAGCATCTCCTCGATCAAACGGAACTCACGGCGAGGCTTGTCCTTGCGCTCCGCGACGAAGACGTGCTCGACGCCGTTCCAGCTATCCACCGACCGACCCTCGCCCGGATCGTTGCCGATTTGGAACGCCGACAGTCCGCACGCGATTGGCTGAAAGAAGCGAGGACGGTTCTCCGAGAAGCGAGGATGCGTGCGAGTGCCGCTCTGAGCCGACGAGGTGGCGGTACAGCAAGCCGGAAAGACGCGGAGCCGGAGGGGGGAAACGGAGCACGATTGGTTGCCCGGCAGTCGGCGGAGGGGGCCTGGGTGCTCGGCGTCAGCTTGCCCGACCTTGCACAAATTGTTCGGCAGGCGGGGCTTGACCCAAAAACTCTCGATCAGACCCGCTTCCGCTTGGGCGACCATACCTCGAGATGGATGCCAGGACGGGGGCTTCTGACCTTGGCAAAGACGGAGCAGCGCATCCGATCTCTCGTGCAACTGGCTTCCCAGTCCATCCTTTACTTTGAACGAGATATTCCGTGTTTGTCTGGCCTCCTGGCGGGGGCAGCGCGGATCAAAGGGAATTCGCCGTGGCTCCTGCGAATCCAGGAGGATGGTGTCGCGCGACAACTTATCGGGAACTATGTCCGCGCGGGTCAGAACTATCTCATTGTGTCTGAGATCGAACTGGCGCCAGAAATTGTTCACGTCCTCAAGCTTCAGGCTATCGCCGCTGGCGTGGAAGACGGAACGGTCTACATCTTGAGAATCCCCCGTACGCTCGGAGCCAACGAACTCAAAGCCCTCGACGCAATCAAGATCGGCCACAGGCTTTGCGCCAACATTGAACCGATGGGGCTTGTGCCCCGGTGGGATGGTGCCGCCGGGTGTTCCGTGTGGCTGACAACGGAAGAATTGCTTCTTCGACTGTCAGCCGATCACCCCGTGCAGGAGTTTTCCGTCAGCGTCGATGGATGCCCCGTTGTCCGCATTCCCGTCGGTAATCTGCCCGAAGCGATCGTTTCGCTGGGCTGTTTGCCGGCAGGACCGCATGTGATCGAAGTCGGCGCTCTCACGAAGGGGGCACAAGGGGGCCAGCTTGAACCGGAACGCCTCGATATTGACGTGCGGACGCCTCTGCCGTGGCGGCAAGGTGTGCGTCAGCAAGCCGGCTTTCGCGCGATCCGGGAGCCGGACGATGCGTCGCTCGATAACATACTCGATGGCAAGGCGCGGCTCGCGATTGTCGGTCCCCCCGAGCGTGCCGTCGCGGTCGATGTCAAGTTGTTCAATCTCAGTGGCCAACCGACTGAACGCATCCCCCTTGGTCGTGTGGCGTCGTTAGCAGACGAACCCGCGCTCCGGCGATTACTCGCCAAACTCGCCCAGGGAACGCGTGCCGAGGAGATTCATTCAGCGCCTCGGGTCGATCTTGCCTTCGCCGTCGATGAATTGGGCGTGGATACGCTTTCCTTCTTCCATAAAGTCCGGCCCCTCCGCTGGCGATTGGAGGTCGAAGATCGGGCGTACAGCGTCCGCCTCATTGACGAGGCCGGCGCGGATCATGCCGTCACGATCAAACAGTTCAATGTCTCCCGGCCGGACGTTGGAGTTGACGTAGACTACGACCAATGCCTCGGCGGGTGCGCCGTCGCAGCGCCCGGCGCATTGTTTGTCGCCACCAGTGAGAAGAAGCCCTTTTCAGCAATCGTAAGTGTCCCGCCGCAGCGTGACCGGATAGCTCTGACCGATTTAGACGCCGCCGTAACGGTTTCGCCCTCGCTCGACGGACCGAAACATATCCCTCGCTTGCTCGCCTTGCTTCGCCACTGGAGCCGTGCGCATCAAGTTCTCGGGCCTATCGGCATGGTGAGGAAGGCCGAAGTCTGTGCAGCCTTCGAGCAGCGCGTGGCGGCCATCGTCTGCGGCACTGATTGGGCGCGCCGGGCCTGGCAGTGCCGAGCAACTCAGATTCCATCGCTGGATCAGTTACAGCGCGAGATCGGAGCATCACCAGGGTTCGGCTCCCGGCTGAAGTCAACGGATTGGCGGCAGGCAATCGGCGACGGTTCGGCTCCAACAGCATTCGCGCACTTTGCCGAGGTCTACAGGGTTTCCAGCGATCCGGAACTATGTGCATTGGCCTTGCAGTTGGCCTTGTCGCCGGCCACCGTCAAATTCGACACGCCCGACAAAGGCGTGCCGTCTTGGGAGCGTCTGGCCCAAGTTCCGGCACTGGCAAAAGGCGCATTCTTCGTCCGGCTTGTTGTCGGCCTCGCGATTAACACTGTCCCGACAACCGAGATGGTGTGCGCATGACTATTGCGATCCTCACTAGAGACGCAGCGCTCCGTCGTGTCGAACAGGCATTGTGGGTTTCGGCCGATAGTGTCGCCGAAGGACCTTCCATTCCCCTCATCGCACAGGCTCTCCGCCGTGCCGTGCATGTTCTAGCGCCCTGCCCAAGGCATGAACTGGAGCGCGCTGTCGTGCAATCCCTGTCGGGGCTTGCGGCGGATCATGAACAACTCGTCGCGAGTACTGACGAAACACTGGAATCCCTCATCGCCTATGGCGACATCCTTGAGATGCGGTCACCTGCCGATGATCCCTGGTCGATTAGCCCGCTCGTCGTGCGGCCAGCCCCACCGGCTTTCGTGGTTCGGAACAATGGAGATGTGATCCTTCTTGGTGTCGCGGGCGACGAAATCTCGCCGCTGCCGGGAGAATGGACCAGGCGTATCGTCTGCCGCGGCGTTCTTCGAACCCTGGTGCCAAAAGAGGGAGAGGACCTTCGCCTCTTTCTGATGGAACTGGGATTGATCGAGTTGTCTGAGAAGACTTGGCTGCATTTGCCGCCGACGGAGACGGCACAGCAGTTTGCGGCGGGTTGGATGCATAGGCTATCTGAATCTCCGCCAGTGGCAACCATCGAAGGGTTACAGGTTCTCGATACCCGGAAGTCGCCATCCTATTACACCGGCCGCTGGACAGAGCCTGACCGCATAGCGAACGGCATGCACATTGGCCGCCGACCCCAGCGTTATGGTTCCCCCCTGTGGTGCCTTGTTGATCTCTTCGACGGTGTCCCCCGCCACTTTATCGACCTTGCTTCGCGGAACAGACGCGAGCGGCCCTGTGATATCGCCTGGCGGATACAGATGGCCTTGGACGCCGCCGCAGGCGCCCCCCAACAGGTTCGCATCCGGCCATCCGATCGCGGTTCGATCCTCGATTTCTTCTCACCGCTTCCGTCCTGGGCCGAACGGAAACTGGCTATCTCAGGAGGGCGGACACCTCCCTTTCGTAGCCTCCTCGCCTATGCCGTTCCGGCATGCGGTACGGATGAAGCGCTTTCCTTTCTGGAAGATTATCTCTGGCTTACTCTCGCCGATAAGGGCAAACATGCGAGTTCGAATGCCGGCAATTGCACCTATCTCTAGCTTGTCAGTACTGGTGAGCTCAGTGCACGTCGCTGCGACGCCAGTGAAAGGATATTAAAATGCATCTCTGCCTCTCATCATCCTCTCGTGAAGGATACAGCCGCGACGTCGTTGATACGTTGGCTGCACCCATAGGCTCAGAGATACAGTTCCGCTATGATAGCAAATGGATATCGCCAGATATTCTCGGCAAACCCGCGAATGAGTGTGATGCAATACTCAGTTTTATCGAGCTGCGGGGCAAGCCTGGCAAGCCATTTATCATGCCGCTGCGGGTGGCCAAAATTTTTGCCGTCGAGCGCATGGGGACAACGGCAGTTGTTATGTTTCGTCTCGGCGGCTACCCAGTGCCTTCTGATATAAAAGAATTTTCCGATAAATTGCACGCTACGCACCGTGATATCCATAAATACCAGGATGCCACAAAGCCGAGTGGATATTTGTGGTTAGAACTTGGCGATGAGATCGCCTGCCCACCCATTAATCCAGGTGGGCCCGAATTTGCCTGGGAAAGCATCGTAAATAATTTTGTCAACGCCATCAAATACCCAGATAATTACTCGCACGAAATTCACGATAAATCGGCCCTGAATATGTCGCCTTACGCCGACGCATCCCCATTCTACATGTTCCATTCAGTTATCGACAGGAATTCAGGTCAGCCTGCCGCCAAAAAAATCGATGGCGACAGAAGTGTATTCTCTGTCCGTCCGGGTGAAGAATACACAGTAAACATATACCACAAACATCCCAGCAAGGACTTCCCAGGCGTCAAGCTCAGGATCACACCAGAGGACTCCGGCTCCAGCATCATTGGCGCTAAAGAACACCCATTTAACACTAGATACGATATGAAAAAATTCAACGTGGCAGTTCCAAGAACAATCTCTGGCTCGACCTCATCGTTATTGGTGTCTCGTATATTTGAAGAAAAATCCGGAAAGCAACTGCAAATTGACGATTATAGAATATATCTAGAGGCAAGGCCATCGTTTGCGCTTCTGGCTTTGTATTGTGCGTTGATAGGCGCCCTATTTTTGTTGGCGCAAATTCCGATTCTTTTCAAGGCCACGGGAACAGTTGAGTGGTGGGCGGTTTGCCTTATTGGCGTCGCTGGTATTCTCTTGGGATTCGTCACATGGGCTAAAGACAATATTATTGGAATAACAAATTATATAAAATACAGGTTTCCAAATCTATAGGCGCATGAACATCCTCTACATGGAGAGAGGCCGTGACGGGGACGATTCAAGAGACAATCGACGAACTCCGCCAAACCCTGACGGATTATATCGAGGCGACCTATCATATCGGTCACCCTCTTCTCGTCGAACAGCGGAAACGGCTTCTCGCCGAATCCGGCGGCATTTTTCAAATTCCCTATCTTGAATCGACGCCGCGCTACGTCGCGGGAGAAACTTATCAAACCATGGCTGGGTTGCCTGACGCGGTAAAGGAAGCTTTCGCCCGTCTGTCCGACCCAACGAAGGGTAAGCCTCCCATCTTCAATCCGCCCTACCTGCACCAGGCCGAGGCGATCCGCCAATCGCTCGGAAACAATAAGAACCTGATGATTATGACGGGCACGGGCTCGGGAAAGACCGAGTCGTTCTTGTTGCCGATCCTCGGAAAGCTCGCGATCGAAGCTCGGGACCATGCGGAACAGTTCCGATCCCTTCATGCCGTCAGGGCGATTGTCCTCTACCCCATGAACGCGCTCGTCAACGACCAGTTGGGCCGCCTCCGCTTGCTTTTCGGCCACCCTGCTGTTGTGTCGATGTTCGAGGAATGGTGCGGTCGTCCTGCTCGTTTTGCCCGCTACACCAGCCGCACCCCTTACGCTGGCGTTCGGTCGCCGGCCAAAGACCGTAACCGCCTTCAGTCGATCGAGGATTTCTTTGTCGCGATCGAAGACGGAGCACGCCGCCATCGAGAGGGGCATCAGCAAATCGCCGAAGAGGACGAAAAAGCATTTGGACTACAGGAAAAACTCGCCAAACGAGGCAAGTGGCCAGCAAAGCCCAGTATCTCGGACTGGTACGGAGCGCCTCACGCGCATTGGCGCGATCGGAACGGCCATTACCAGCGCGCAATTGCCGGCGCTCACGACTCGGAGCTTCTGACCCGCCATGAGGTGCAGGAGTTCCCGCCGGACCTTCTGATTACGAACTATTCGATGCTCGAATATATGATGATGCGTCCCATCGAGCGTTCGATCTTCGACAAGACGCGTGCATGGCTTAACGCCTGCCCGAACGAAAAGATCATGATCGTCCTCGACGAGGCGCACCTTTATCGGGGCGCCCAGGGCGCCGAGGTCGGGCTGCTATTGCGGCGTCTGCGGGAAAGGCTTGGAATCTATCAAGACCGCTTTCAGGTCATTTGCGCATCGGCGAGCTTCAGTGAAGAAGGTCGCGCCAGTGCCGGGAATTTCGGAGCACAATTGGCGGGTGTCCCCCCTGAGACAT
This sequence comes from Magnetospirillum aberrantis SpK, assembly GCF_011022235.1. Taxonomy (GTDB): domain Bacteria; phylum Pseudomonadota; class Alphaproteobacteria; order Rhodospirillales; family Magnetospirillaceae; genus Magnetospirillum; species Magnetospirillum aberrantis. Next base: position 55,474 of record NZ_JAAIYP010000038.1, read on the forward strand.
TCGTTCCCGTCACGGGCACCCTGGCGACAAGGACTCCTGAAGGCCAAGGATCGGCCGCCGATGCCAATGCCTTGGCCGCCGTCGATTTGTCCAAGTTTTATGCTGATACCCTTGCCGACCAGGCCGAGGGAGCGAGGCCATTCCTCAATTATCGAGAGGTCGAGGCCAATCAGGATCTGGGAGCCGCTCTTGTGGCTGCTCTCCAAGGTTTTCCGCCCTTCAATCTCCTCGTCAACGAAACCATGAAATCCGCTGTTCCCCTCAAAGAACTTGGAACGAAGCTCTTTCCGAGGATTCCCGAGGATCGCGCCAATGACGCGCTCACCAAATTGCTGGCTCTTGGAAGCCGGGCGCGGAAAAAGGCCGACGAGCCGAGCCTGTTGCCGTGCCGCATTCATTCGTTCTTTCGCGGCTTGCCTGGGCTCTGGGTGTGCATGGACCCCGATTGCACCGAACTTTCCCCGGAGGAAAGGGGCGGACCAGCGGGCAAGCTCTACGGTCAGCCCCGTGAACGATGCGGCTGCGGCGCTCCCGTACTTGAGTATTTCACATGTCGGTACTGCGGCACATCATACGCCCGCGCCTACACGAACGACGTTGCCCACTCGACACTCCTCTGGGCTGAACCGGGTCATGTCCTCCGAACGGATGCCGGGGTTTTTGAGGCGTGCCAACCGATTGACCTTCTTCTGGAGGAACCGACCAATCCGGCGCAGGGGCTGCCATCAGATTATGATCTGAGCACCGGCATGCTCAATCCGGCAAACCTTAGCGAGCGCCGTCGCACGGTATTCCTGCGGCCAGACATCGGGGGGCTTGCTCCGGCGGAAGACCAAGGCCATGCCAGCGCTCATCCCGGAACTTTTGTTCCCTGCGGTTGTTGCGGTAGGCAATACCTTTTCGGCCAGTCAAGCGTGCAGGATCACCAGACGAAGGGCGATCAGCCGTTTCAATCCTTGCTTGGAACGCAAATCCGCGTGCAGCCGCCAGGTCCGCAACCCGCAACAGAGTTTGCCCCGCTCAGAGGGCGAAAGGTGCTGGTCTTCTCGGACTCGCGACAGGTCGCCGCGCGCCTTGCGCCGACTTTGCAGAACTATTCGTTGCGTGACACTGTTCGCGCTTTGCTACCGGTCGGATTTCAAATTCTGTGCCGCGATCCGCAAATTGGCGGCGAGGTCGTTCTTGATAATGCATTTCTGGCGGTCATCGTTGCCGCGCATAGGTTCGGGGTCCGTGTTCGTCCGGAATTGGGGCAAGGAGAAGTTATGCCCCGCATTGAGAGCGTCCCTATGGGGCAGGTTCCAACGGGCGGCGAACTGCTCCGACTCTTTAATGCGTCCTGTCCCGTTAATCTCATGGGCGCAGTCTGGAATGTTTTGACGGACAATAATCTTGGGTTGGAGCCATTGGCTGTGGCGTCAGTCCGGGAGAGTTCCCGTTTTACCCAGCGACTCTTAAATCTTCCAGACTTACCAGGTGTGGCCGAAACTCATGCATCGAAACTCGCGGTCGTACGGACTTGGTTCCGATGCTGGCTCCGTGGTCCGGGCATTTGGTTTAGCAAGATGCCGGGCAACTGGTGGTCAACGAAAATCACCCAGCATCGCGGTTCATTTAAGGACATGGATTGCGTCCTTGTCACTAAACAGGCCAAGCAGACTTTTGCAAAACTTTGGCTACCCCGTCTTATGGGCGATTTCACGGAGACGGTTGACGGCGGTACACGCCTCCTTGCGGCGAATCTTTTGCTGGAAATAGGTGGCGTATGGCGGCGTTGCCCCAAGTGCAAATCTGTTCATCGGCCGATCAGTGGTCTCGACATTTGTATCGACTGCCTCGCGCCGGGCGTTGAAGACTTCGATCCGGCGACCGATGCGGTGTTCGTGGCACGGCGCGGCTTCTATCGTGATCCCGTGATTCACGCCCTTACCAGCGACAACCCGGCGATTATGTCTTTGATTGCTGCCGAGCATACGGCGCAGTTGAACGCCGCCCAACCAGAGGACGCCTTCTCGCAAGCGGAAAACCATGAAATCCGCTTCCAGGACATCGACATCGCTTGGCGCGATACCGATCCGCGCGAGCCGGCGATCGATGTTCTGTCGAGCACGACCACGATGGAAGTCGGCATCGACATTGGCGAACTTTCCGGCGTCGCACTCCGCAATATGCCGCCGGGACGCGCGAACTACCAGCAGCGGGCCGGTCGGGCCGGCCGACGCGGCACCGCAGTTGCTACCGTTGTCGCCTTTGGCAGCGCCGACAGCCACGACGATCACTATTTCACGGAGCCGGACGAAATGATCCGGGGGCCGGTCACCGATCCCCGCCTCACGCTCGAAAATGCCGACATCGCCCGCCGACATCTTCGTGCCTATCTGTTGCAGCGGTATCACGAAGCGCGCATCCCAGATATCGACCCGCAGGCCGACCCGAACCTGTTCTCCGTTCTTGGGCGCGTGTGCGATTTCCGTGCGGGAACCGGTGTGCTGAACCGCCAGGACTTCATTGATTGGCTTGCCGCCAGTCGCGATGATCTTAAAAGTGCCGCCGATCGGTGGCTTCCCTCGGAACTATCTCCAGATGATCGCGCGCGACTTATTGCCGAAATGGCCCAGGACGTTGTCAAGGCCGTGGATGATGCCATCGGTTTTGTCGGCGCCGAAGCAGGGCCGGACCAAGGCCCAATCGCCACAGCCAAGCTGACGGAAGGCGGCGATCGGCAAGACGGTGAGGGTGAAAGCGACACCGGGGATGAAGATGTCGATTTCGTCGATCCCGCTGCCGACAAACTACTAGATCGGCTCCTGTATTGGGGCGTTCTCCCTCGGTATGCCTTTCCAACAGACGTAGCGCCCTTTTACGTTTTCAATCGGGCCCTTTCGACGCCCTATCGGCCCAAGATGGAATTCGCGCCCTCGCAGGGGCTCAATGTGGCGCTTTCCCAATACGCCCCGAACAAGCAAATATGGATCAAGGGAAAGCAGTATACGTCAAAAGCCATTTACTCGCCGTACCGTAGCGAGCGGAGAGACGCATGGGGGAAAAGGCGCCTTTACTTTGAATGCAGTCGCTGCGGTCACGCGAAAACAGAAGATTACGCCGAAGGCCGCCGGAATGCCGTCGTCGAATGCGAGGCATGCAAAACACCCAGCAGCTTTGGTCCCGCAAAACCTTGGTTCAGGCCCCCCGGGTTCGCCCATCCCATCGACCGCGATCCCGTCTCGACTCCCGATGCGCCGAATGAGACCGCTTACGCGACACGAGCCAAGTTGGTTATGCCGACGCCTGCCCCCGATAGCGGATGGACGTCTGTCGGGAGTCGCGTGCGCGGCTTTCCAACCCGTAAGCATCTCCTGGTCTCGAACTCGGGACCTGATGGAGAGGGCTACCACTATTGCGTTGCTTGCGGACGGATTGAGTCGGTCATCGACCCGGAAGTCAATTTATATCAACCTCATGCCCGTCCATTTCCGAGCGATGAGCCGGAGCAGTGCCCTGGCCGCACGACAAGAGGTGTTGTGCTGGGCACGGATTTCCTAACGGATATTGCCCTATTTTCCCTTCCTTTTGACGCCCCATTCCGTCTTCGGCCCGGTAATGACGAAACGACGGCGGCCCTTCGCACCGTGTGCGAAGCGGTCGCTGCGGCAGCCTGTCGACTTCTCGAAATCGAACCAGGTGAAATCCTCGCCGAGTACCGGCCAGCTCTCACCGAAGCGGGCGCTACCGGTCTCGAAGCTGAAATCTTCATCTATGACACGCTGGCAGGCGGTGCCGGCTTTGCGCCCCAACTTGTCGGACGTGGGGAGGCATTATTCGAGGAGGCCCTTCGCATTCTGACCGATTGCCCCGCCTCTTGCGACGCATCCTGCTATCGCTGCTTGAGAAGCTTCCGGAACAAGCTTGAACATCGCTTGCTTGACCGCCACCTCGGGGAGCAATTGCTCCGGCACACCCTGTACGGTGGCTATCCTGCCTATCCGGCTGATCGCGTCGTGGCCTCGCTCGACATCCTGTTCGATGACCTTAACCGTCAGTTCTCGGCGACCTTTGAGTTTAGCCGGAATGTAGTGCGGCCCGTTGAAGGGCGTTCGGTCACAATCCCGATCCTGGCCACGCGGAAATTATCTGGACAAGAAACCTGGGTTACCTTGAGTTCGCCAATAGCACCTGCTGTCCCAGTGCAGGACGATTTGCGTCTTATGGGCAACGCACTGTCCATCATTCCCATTGATGACCTTCTCATTCGTCGTCACCTGCCGGAGGCCATACAGATGGTTATGCGGAATGTACAATAACTAAATGGAGCCCCTCTGTCGCAGCTACATAAAGTTTCTAAAATCGTAGATCGAGTCCACAATGTTCGGGTTCTGCTTGATGATCGCCGCAAAGCACGAGGAGTACACAAGCGTCACCGGCAGCTTCTTGTAGAGTGTGTTGTTGTTCCAATCCATTTTCGTCAGACCAAGAATTCCGGCGCAGGTTTCATGCCAGCCGCCCTGGCCAGAAAAGCGACGAACAAGAATAGGGGACGGTGTCGGCTTAAGGATGCCCTCCTTATAGACATCCTGATTGGGGCGCTGGACATTGACGCCGCTGACACTCCCCTGGGTCCACAACAGTGCCTCATCCTTCGCAATAGGCAGGTAGCTTCCTCGCCTGATCGGATAGCCGGCAGCCTTGGGTGGCTTGACGCTGTCGTAGCGCACCCCCATCCATTCAACGTCCTTGACGATCTGGACGAGTTCCACCTCCGTCCCGTCCTTGAAGCTGTCGAGAGCGCCGAGAATTTCCTCTTCCTTGAAAGGAGTGTTCTTGTGGATGGTTATCTTGTTTGGGACACGCCCGAAATGCCCACCCTGATAAATATTGAGACTGCGGGACAGGACTGATTGCATTTCGTAGTAGGAGAGGTAAGGGTTTCGCCCCTCTTCCTGAAACTCGCGCGCATCGTAGGCCACGAACCGAAAGCCGGTTCCGTCTGGATCGAAGACCTGGCTACAGCAGGTCGTGTACGAGATGCCGTTCGGCCCCGACTTCATCGCGTAGCTGAGGCCGATGAAGGCTTCATCGTTTCTCAGTCCTGTGAGCTTCCATGGAACACCACCGGCCTTGGCGTATAGTGCGACGCTCAGCCCCCACAGAACATTGGCGCGGCATCGCCGTTCGAAACTGGATCGGCGGACGATCTGAATGGGGATATCCAGCGGGGCGCAAAAAGCCTTGAGGTAATCGTGAAAATCGAAATCCTCTCCTTCGAAGCAGTTCGCCCAATCCGCCGGAAGATAGACCAGAGCAACATCGAACTCGGAGCGCACAGTTCTCAGCCGCGCCAAAGACTGAAACAGCTCTTCCGCGAGCTTATGTCGCGCCCCTGCTGACGCATGGCTATCAAGCGCCGAAGGAAGGGCTATCGTGGTGCGGTCTGTGGGAGAAGCCACAGGGATTCGAAACAGGCCCGAGAATCCGGGGTAGTCGGGGTAATAGTTGGTTGCTTCCACCGGTCTGGCGTTTCGGTCCAATTCTGTAATCAACTTCCGTAGGGGGGCGAAGTCATTATTTCGAGCCACCAATGCCAGCCGAAGGCTGTTCGGCATCCCGAAGCGCAGCCCGTAAGGGCCATGCTTGATCAGGCCGAGCAACGGGTGCTTTTCGCGTTGATTGCCGTGAAACAATAATTCTGGTTCGGGAAGCGTCGAGTGCCCGGCCAATTCGGGATTGGGGGCTGTCATGTACTCAGCCTCTTGGTGTAGGCCGTGCGGCTGCCGAGCGTGAACAGGGGATTGTTCGGACCGGTTGGACCGGGGAATGCTTGCAACGCGCATGCGATCCCACGTTGATCCGAGCCGATCACGACGCGCACCCACGCGTCCATCAGTGCATCGAACTTGTTGTTGAACCGCCCCTGGCGCCGACCATCCATGAAATCTGCCGCGAGCTTTCTCGCGCCCCGTGGCCATATCCAAATATCCGGCTCGATTACGGCCCATGTCTGCCCGGACTTCTGGGCAATCGATACCCGTAGCGCCTCGGCCCATGAAATTTTGCGGGGTGCTGGAAATTCCTCGGAAACGGGAGCGAAGAGACCAGGGATGTCACCGGAGAGCTTGCTGACTTGTTGGAAAACCGGGTTCAAAGCGGTCTTGTCCTCTGCGTGGGGATCGACGATCAAGATGCTTCCAAACCGTTCGCTCCGGGAGAGAAGCGGTCGATCACGCGCGATGGCCGTCACCAAACCCTCTTCCATGAAGCGTTTGAAATGAAGGTGTTCTGGGTCATTCAGGTCCGACGGAATGTTGCTTTCGACCAATTCCACGAGGTTTCCGGCAAAGGCGGCTTTCAATTCTGTCTGGGCTCCCCAACACCAGATTTCCTTGCCTTTGGTAAATATCAAACTGCTCCCCGCAGCACGCTGCAACTCTCTCAGGTCACTCCAGGTGAGGGGTTGCTTCACCCGCGCCACAAGAGCCTTGTTGGGCAATCCGGTGATCGGCAGGGCGTTCAGCCGAATGAGGGGGAGGTCATTTCCGGTGTGCGGTATCGGTATGCTGACCGTCGCGGGAATCGTTCGTCGGACTTTGATGTCCAGGTCGCGCGGCTTGTCGGGAATGTTGCGCCACAGACTGATCATCAGGGAATCATAGGTGTCGATTTCCACCAGTTCCGCTCTGACTCCAACTGCGCGGGCCTCGGTGATCAGATTCTGCACCACCGGAAGAGCGGGCGCGCCCTTCATCGTCATCCAGAACAGCCCGTTTGGAAATGGTGTGGGCTGTTGAAGTGCGTCGCGAAACAGGCGCATTACGCTTTCGTCGCGGCCGCTATAGCCGGCAATAATGAAGCCAAACCGCCCGGCGGCACTTTGCATGGCGAGGGCAAGTTGCTGGTCCTGCTGCGAGAGGTCGCGGGACAGGTTCTTGACGCTGTCGTATCGAAAATCCCCATGCAGTTTGCAATAGAGGGGAAATTCTTCATTGCTCAACGCCTGAAGGGCCGCAGTCGATCCATCCAGATGGTAGGCCATCAATGTGCGCCCGCTAACCTCGGCGAACGCCCTTTCAACGACGCTGTCGAAATTCGTCGTGAAGATCGCACGGGTCATGCCGCTTGCCATCAGTGCGCCGAGAATTCGGTTGCCAACAGTCAGGGTGACACGATCTTCTGACAGCTTCTTACGCAAGTAATTCCGCTGGCGCTCTTTGTCCGCGCCGAAAATCTTCTCGAAATACAAACTGTACTCACTGTCGTCCCAGAGGGCCGGAAATCCGCGTGAGTCCATGAAAGCCTGTATGCGTGATCGCACGGCTTCATTCTGCATGTCCTGGCGGGACACATCCTGATTCTCCGCCTTACAATAATATTGGCTTTTCAAATCCCAGATGATGTCGGTGGCCGTAGGAAGGCCCGACATACGCGATGCCCCAGCACCGAGAAACCAAGCGAAAGCTGGTGGACGAGAGGCAAATTGAAGGGCGAAGTCTGCGGCATCCATGGGAACATATGATTGCCTCCAGACGTAGAAAAGCCAACACAAAATATACCCAACAGAAGTGCCCGCCAGAAGGCTTCCCCCTGCGTAACCCTACTGTTTTGTCCTCCTAAAATTGTCCAGCCACAAACCCCGCGATCCCCCCCACCGCCTCATCCTCTTGACCGATGAAGCCATGATGCGACCGCCCCTCGCAGGGCGGGGACTGGGGTTCGGCACCACCGGTCAGTTCCACGTATGCCTTGCGGGTGGCGCCGATCTTGTCGGTCAGGCGCGGGCCGTCCAGGGCGGGGGAGCGGCTGCATCCGTCGGCGGTGTGGCTGAGGACCAGGGTGGGGACGGTGATGCGGTCCAGGTCCATGTTCAACAGCGAATGCGGTCCCTGTTTGCTGGTGCGCGTGACCGAGGCGGTCAGCACCAGGCCATCGATCCCGGCACCCTGGCGGAGGGCGGCATTGGCGGCGGACAAGGTGCCCCGGCTGGTGCCGACCAGCCAGACCGGCAGGGGATGGCGCTCGCGCAGCCAGGCCGCCACCTTGGCGACGTCCTCGGCATGGGTGGCGGAGACGCGGAAGTGTTCGGGCATGCCGTCCGCCGAATCCGAGGGTGCGTCCAGGGTGGCGACGACGAAGCCGCGTTCGGCCAGCAGGGCGCGCGAGCGGGCCAGGAAGTTGCCGGCCTTCTCGGGCGCCGGTACCGGCTCACGCACCTCGATAGCGCCACCGCCGCCGGGGAACAGGATCAGGATGGCCTTGGGCGGGGTGGCAGGCAGGGTCAGATAGAAGCTTTCCGTCACCTCGCCCCGTACCGGGATGGTGATGGCCTGTTCCGGCGGCAGGGCGGACGCGCGCGGCGGCGCGGCGGTGGTCGGGACGGCCTGCGCCAATCCTTCCCGCGCCAGGAAGGCATCTACCTGGGCCGTCCACAATGGTGCGCCCTTGGTCGAGAACAGCTTGTGGCCGTCTTCGCCGAAGGGCGGCAGCATGATCAATTCGGCCCGGCCGCCGGCCCCGATGAAGGCCGCGTGCAGCCGGCGGGCCAGGGCGGGGCCGATGTAATGGTCGTTCTCGGCATAGACCCACAGCATGGGCACCCGGGCGGTCTGGCCGAAGCGGGCATAGGTGTCGGCCAGAATTTCGGGGCCGCACACCTCGTCGGGGCGGGGCGAACCGCGCCCGCCGGCGAAGCTGATCACCGCCTTCAGGCCCGGCGGCGGATCGGCGGCCAGCGCCACCGAGGCGAAGCCGCCCGCCGAATGCCCCACCGCGATGACGGTCCCGGCATCCACATAGGGCTTGTCGGCCATCAGGCGGACGGTCTCGCGCAGATCCTCGGCGGCGGCGCGCCCGGCCGGCTCATAGGCGGGGGTGGAACAGCGTCCGTAATCCTCGGCGTATTCGCCCTCGGACTCGCCATAGCCCCGCCGCATCACCGCCACCGTCACCCAGCCCCGGCGGGCCAACTCGCGGGCCTTGTCCAACTGGTCGCGCGGGCTTCGGGCGTGGCGGTCGTATTCGTTGCGCGGTGCCCCGTGGCTGAGGATGGCCAGCGGATGGCGTGCGCCATCGTCGGGCCGCACCACCAGGGCGGACAGCGACAGGGTGCGCGTACCGAACAGGCCGGCGAAGCGGGCGGGAAGGCGGATGTCCTCCTCGATCAGCCCGCCTGCTTCAGCCGGCAGGGAGACCAGCAGCAGGAGGACGGCGAGAATTCCCCTCATCGCAGGGTGACCTCGGCATACCATGTCCCCGCCGCCCTGGACTTCCAGTGCAGGTCATAGGCGGCGTTGAACAGCCCTCGGTCGGTGAGTGCGTTGGCGCGGCAGAAGCGCACCTCGGGATCGACCTCGCGGGCGTCGCTGATGGCCTGCGGGCCGGAGACCCGTTGCGGCTTCAGCCCCATCTGGCGGATGGCGCCCTCGACCGCCTTCAGCGCCTCGGCTGAGTCGCAAGCCGGCAGACCGGGACCGGCGGAGTTGGGCGGCGGCAGGGCCGCTTTCTCGGCGACGATGCAGCGGAGTCCGGCCGACCATGCCTGCACCGGCCCCTTGAGCGTGATCTCGCGCCCCACCGAGGCGCTGAAATAGGATTCCACCATCAAATCGTCATCGACACCCGCGACACAGAAGGTTTCGCGGGCGGCGCGGATGTAATACTGGCCGCGCGCGTATTCCACCGTGCCGGTGACGGTGCCCGGCGTGACGGAGATGATCTTGGGCGCGGTTTGCGCCAGGGCGGGACTGGCGGCGAACAATAGGGCGGCGATCAGGACGGAACGCATGGGGGCACCTCACACTTCTAGGGTGGCGATGACGGGGACGAAGGACTCGTAGGCGGCGGCAGCGGCGGGCTCGGGGCGGATGCGGTCCTCGGCCTCGGTGGCGGCGGGGATGTCGGCCTGCCAGAAGGGCGCGTAGTCCACCTTGTCGTCGTCCACCAGCACCCAGCCCTCGGGGGCGGCGAAGGCCAGCCAGTCGGGATCGGCGCCCGCGCCCTTGGTTTCCACCGCCATGCGCAGTGACAGGAAGCGCCCCGAATGGTCCAGGCACACCGCCGTCCACAGGTGCTTGCGGGCGTTGAGGCGGTGCGAGGCCGACAGCATCGCCTCCATCCACACCGTGTCGATCTCGCCCGCGCCGTCGTCCCACAGATGGCTGCCGTAGGGCAGCGGGTCGAAAGCGGCGACCAACGGCCCCCACACCGCGTTCCAGATGTCGTGCAGCAGGCACCAGTAATCGGTCTTGATCTTCAGCAGGGAAAGCCGGGCCAGGTGGAACTGCCGCACCTCGGGCAAGGCCAGATCGGCGGGAATGTGCTCGGCCCGGCCGATGCGCGACAACGCGGCGGCATGGGCGGGAACGGCGTGGTAGGTCAGGGATTCGGGCAGGATCAGCTCGGTCATGGTCAGTCCTTTTCGGCGGCGTGCTCCCACAGATCGGCGCGGAAGCTGTCGAAATCGCCGTGGCCCCGGTGGATGGGGTCACGGGCCAGCCCGGCTTCCCAGCGGCGCAGCAATCCGGCCCACGAGGCGGCCAGCCACCCGGCCCGCTCCTTGCGCGGCGGGGTGCGGCCCTCGGGGGTTAGATAGACGCACCAGCCCCGCGCGGTGCGGGAACGGGCGACATGGCGACGGAGATGATCGGCATAGGCCCGCAACTGGCCGGGCCAGTCGGGGGCGTCGAGCTTGGCTTCAAGAATTAGGAAACAGGGGCCGCCCTCGGGCGCCCGCCATTCCAGCCACAGATCGGCGCGGCGACTGCCGCCCGCCCGGTCCTTGAGGCCCAGTTCGGTGACCACCACCAGACTGCCGTCGGCGATGCCGGGCGCCTTCCCCTTGCCGCAAGCCCCCAGCAGTGCGGTAACGAAGGCGGCGGCGCGAGCCTCGGCCAGCGGGGCCGGGGTGAAGTGCGGCGACAGGAAGAAGGCGAGGCGGCGGGTCAGCAGCGGCTCGGTCAGGCTCTCGCCCCAGGTCAGGCCGCGCCCTTGAGCCAGCCCGTGGCCGGGCCACAGCGGGCCGAAGACACCGGGATCGCCGTAGCCGGCGGACAGCGCGGGGGAAACCGGAAAGGGCGGCAGCAGAGCGAGGTCGGCCTTCAGCGACGCCGGCGGGGCCAGGGTTGGCGAACGCAGCAGGCTTGCCGCGTCGGCCCCAGGCAGGGGGAAGTCCCAACCGGGCCGCCAGCCGGCGACCAGGGCCAGGTCGCGCGCATTTGCCGCCTGTCCGTCCTCCCCCGCCATGCCCGTTCTCCGACCCTGTTTCGGCTCAAGCGGGCAATCCGGAGTCTCACTGTGAACCCAGTTCAGAAACGAATGCGCGCTGGCCGAGCATTATACGAACCCAGTTCGATGGTCCAGCGCGATTCTCTCAACCACACTCAGAGCATGATCGATCCCGTCATCAGCGCCATCCTCAGCCGCCGCATGAAGCAGTTCCGCAAGCTGCGCAACATGAGCCAGGAAGCCTTGGCCGACGCGGTGGGCCGCAGCGTGGACACCATCTCCAACCTGGAGCGCGGCGCCACGCTGACCCGGCTGGAAACCATCATCGAGATCGCCCGGGCGCTCGCGGTGGAGCCGTTCGAGCTGATCCGCGACGATGCCAAGGGCCTGCTGGTGGAGGAACTGCCCGACGAGTTGCGCGAGGTGGTCCACATCACCCGCGAGCAGCCCAGCCCCGTCCGTCAGGCGGTGCTGGAACACGCCCGCGCGACGGTTGGCATGGCGGCGAAGGTCGGGGTGAGGAAGGGGGAGTGAGGCGGCAGTACAGCGCCAGGTGCTGCACCTTACCGCCTAATGTTCCGCCGAGTTCTCCGGCTCGCCGTCGATTGGCAGGGCCATCACGAACTTTGGGCAACGAATTCCCCACACTGTCCGCAAGTTCGTATCACGGATCAACTCGTCCGAATTGACCTTGAATAGACCGGAAAGATGGTAAATTTCCAGGCATGTGAATCGCGTATTCTCCTGCCGGACGCTGAATTTTTCGTAAGCCTTCTCCAGGCCGCTCCTGAACTTCGGCGTAGACTGCTCCTCAAGCGTGCGCGGTATGTCCCATGCGTCGGCGACAATGCGGGTTGTCATCAGAATGGCGACGCCCAGAAACACCACAGCTACGGCGAACATGCCAATGTAGCCAGGGGTGTAGGGGGTGAAGATTCTGTCGCGGAAGCGCCGTGGCACCTGAAGCTGCCGGAAGTGTTCTTCCCATCTTTCGATGACAGGAATGTGCTTCCTAGGAAAAGCGCGATCATCGGTGCAGTTTTCAAGCTCAGATATCCGGTTCTGCGCCAAGCCGCAGAAGAATTCACCAAATTCTGTCTGGTTCATTCTCAACCGCTCTCGGATGGCACGCAGGCGCTCCGCATAGGTTTGTTCCATGTTGGCCTCGCAAGATCACTCCTCGCCAAGGGTCGTCATTTGCGTCGGGCGTCGTCAAGGCCAGAAAGCGCCCAACCCATTGATATCGGTGGATTATCGGAAAACGATATCCCCCTGGGGAGGCTCTCATGTGAAAATCAGCATTTTGCACTATGTCGGCCAAGTGCCGGGAATGCGGGGTGGAGGCCGGCAATCAATGCCTCGGGGGTCTTGGAGCCAAAACAGTTGGTCCCCTTTTCCCTACAGCGGGTTCCCATCCCTGGCGTGGATGCTCAGGATGTCGGAACAGGCCCCGATGTCGACGTACTGCACGCCGTTGATCGGGCCTGCCTCCAACTGGTCCCAGAAGAAACGGTATTCCCGCTGGTAGGCGAACAGAAAGTCCTTGGAGATCGCGGTCCTGAGCCGGTGACCCGGCGGGCGTTCATAAGGGTCGAAATATTCGACGTTCGTGTCCATCCAATACCAACCAGGAAACACCTTCTTTCCAGCCTCGCCGATGCGCCGGGCGAACTCGTCGATGTCATGCACCATCACGCATGTATCGCCGAAGGCTTGCAGGAACCGGACATCCCATTCACGGGTGAAGCAGGCCATGTGGTAGCCGGGGCCGGCGACCGAAGTCCTCAGGTTCCCGATGATGGGCGTCTCCCGGCCATCCGGGAGGATGACGCGGACATGCTGACCGGCCGAGTAGGCGTGCTTGGCCGTCTCCTCGTCCTGCCGCGCCTCGTCGTTCTCGATGTCCTGATAGGACTTGGCCGGTGTGAATCTCACCCTGCCGCTCGCCAGCTCAAGCATGTGCTCGCGCTGGCCGAAGCGGTAGAGGACGTTCGGGTGCTGAACCTGCGGCGGCGAGCCCGGCGGCAGTTCGACCTCGGGGACGATGGGCGGCTCCAGCCCCCGCATGGCGATTTCCAGCCGGGTGATGTAGTCCCGCCTCAGCCAGTACCACGAGCTTTCGGGCCACCAGATCGGCATGATGTCGCGGCGGGGGCCGACGAACGTCCGCATGTTGCGCACCATGTGGCGATGGCGGGTGACGAGTTCGGCGTCGCTCACCCGTTCAAGCCAGCGTCGAGGTACGTATTCCAAGTTCCAGAAATCAGGGTCGTAGCGGACCTCATTGTGGTTCATGGAGTTAACGACCTCTGCGGGCGGCAGCGGCGGCAGCGGATAGCGCTCGATCTTTGGAGGGGCCGGGTACAACGTCATTTCAGAAAACCCTCCAGGCAATTGTCCAGGGCGCTCGAAAGGGCCTCCGGTCCCTTCTCCGCCGGCAGGCACGAGGATATACTGCCGGTCGCATTTCTTTGGGGGAATTGGGCGTGCTCCGCAAATCCTTGGCTGTTACCGCATTGGCCTACACTCTGGCGCCCGCGGCTGCCTCGGCCGCTCCGGTCTATCTGGAATGCATGATGACGCTCGGTTCGGGCCAAAAGGAGACCCAGTGGAACGTCACCCTGGACGAGGCCGCTGGCTCCGTCGCCTACACCATCCCCGAACTGGGCACTGCCAAGAAGGCCCTGGGCATTTTCACTGCCGACAAGGTGCGGTTCGACACGATGGAAATCAGCCGCATCGACCTGACCTTTACCCGGACGATCAACCTCCTTGGAGAGGTCAAGCGCGACCAGGGCCAATGCAAAATGGCGCCGACGCCGACACGGAAATTCTGACATGGACGGGAAGCAAGCAACCGGAGCCACTACCAAACCGACGCTGCGCCTGCGGGTCACCATGCCGGAGGTGCGCGGTCTGTCCCGCGACATCGAGATGCCGGCCAGCCATTCCCTGGCCGGATTGGCCAAGGCCATCATCGGCTCGGTGGGGTGGTTCTTCGACCATGCCTATGGGTTCTATGATGCGCTGGGCTATCACATTCACGACAGCACCGTGCGTTATGAGTTGTTCGCCGACATGGGTGATAACGGCTTTATGGATGACGGCCCGCCCGCCAAAAGCGTTAAGCGCACCAAGGTCGGGCAGGTATTCACCGCGCCCGGCGACAAGTGGCAGTTTCTGTTCGATTACGGCGACGATCACCGTTTCATCGTCGAGGTGCTGAACTTCGGGGAGGTCGAGACCGGCGCCAAATATCCCCGTGTGATCGCCCGCAAGGGCAAGGCCCCGCCGCAATATCCGCCCGAGGATGACGAGGATTACGACGACGAAGAGGACTGAGCAGCCGGACCACCCTGCTCGACATAGGCACAGAGGCGGGTCAAGGCTGCCGCGATGATCCCTTCCGAAGCCCGCCCGAAGCCCTTGACCACCAAGCTGGCGTTGAGCGTCACCACTCGGTCGGTGCGAATCCAACTGGCGAGGGGCAGGCTCCCCTGAACGAGGTCGGTGGCGGCCAGCGCGATGCCATGGTCGGTTTGCGGGCGGGAGGTCACCGCCAGGGCGATGAAATCGCCATAGGCATCCGGGCGGGTCAGCACCAGCACCGGCCGTTTCTTGGCCGCCGATAGATCGGAGAAGGGAAACGGGATCAGAAGAAGGTCGCCGCGCTCAAACACGATCCCAAGCCTGATCCTCGGGATTATCCCAAACCGCCTTCAGAGCGGATTCTTGGGCGTTGATCAGGTCGCGGCCCTGATCGCGCTCCTGGCGTTCCGCCAGATAGCCGACGAAATCCAGGACTTCTCGCGCCAAATGCTCGGGAAGCTTCTTGCTCTGCTCATAAATAAGGTCGGCGATGGCCATGTGGCCTCCTTCGACAGTCCGGGCCTTGAATCGCACTGTATCACGAGTTGGCGGCATTGCCCGAGTCTCCGTTGGGGTCCGCCACCAGCTTCGCCACCGCCGCCGCTTTGTGCTCGGGCGCCAGGTGGGCGTACCGCAACGTCATCTGATAGTCCGAGTGTCCCAGCAGTTCGCGCACCGTGTTCAGGTCCACGCCTTTCATCACCAGCAGCGAGGCGAAGGTGTGGCGCATGTCGTGCCAGCGGAACTTGGTGATCTTGGCCGCCTTCAGCACCTCCTCCCACGAACTGCGCACGTTATCGAACGGGCCGCCGTCGCGGCTGGGAAACACCAGGAGGCTGTCGCTGGTCCGCTGCTTCTGCCAGTTCTCCAGCAGGGCAAGGGCCGCGCTGTTCAACGGGATGTGCCGGGTCTTCTGGCTCTTGGCCTTGAAGCCGTGCACGGTGAGGATGGCCCGGTCCAAATGCAGGTCATCCCAGGTCAGGTTGGCGAGTTCGCCGTACCGCATACCGGTATGAAGCGACAGCAGCACCATGGGCTTGAGATGGTCGGCATAGGCGACCGTCCGCAGGTCCAGCATCAGCGGGTATTCCCGCTCGGCCCGCCAGGCGTTGGCGCGGTCGCGGGCGGCCCGCACCCGTTCTTCGCGGGCGTCCAGGGCCTCGTAAAGCCGCGTCCGCTCGTCCTCGGTCAGGAAGCGAACGGTGGCACGGTCGTCCACCCGCGTCCGCTTGACCTTCTCGATGGGATGGACTTCGATGAAGCCCCATTGCTGGGCCTTGCCGAGCGAGGATTTCAGGTCGTCGAGGTCGCGATTGACCGTGGAGGGCTTGGTCCCGGCCTTCAACCGGTCGGAGCGCCACCGTTCGACCAGCAGGGGTGTGATCTCGCTCAGCTTCAGCTTGCGGAAATCGGCGAAGCTCTGGTTCAGGCGGCGGAGTGTGCCCTTGTGGGTGCGGACGTTGGCCTTGGCCCAGCCTGAGTATTCCTCGTCGATGAAACTGCCGAAGGAGTGCTCCTTCGCCTGCCTGGCGGCGCCGTTCGGATCCTTGCCCTTGAAGGCATCGCCGAGGATGCCCTTGGCCTGCTCGCGCGCATCCTGGGGGGTGATCACGTCGGCCCGCCCAAGGCTGATGCGTTTGCCGCGCGCGTACTCGACATAATAGGTCATGGCGCCGCTCGGCTGTACCCGCAACAGCAGGCCCTTGAGCCGGGTGTCCCGCACCTCGTAAGGCTTATCGGAGGGTTTCAGGCTCTTGATCAATGGCGCGCCGAGAACACCCTGCATGGCGCTTTACCCCTACGTAAGTGCAACGGCCCAGAGTGTGCCGTAAGTGAGCTGTAAGTGCAACCAGGCCAAATTCAGGCCGAAATGCTGCGGCGCAACACGAACTGGCGCGATCCAATGTCGCACGTTAACATGCTGCAATTTCACGTATTTTCTGGGTCGGGGTGGTTCGCGTCAATTCGCGCCGAGACACCGGAAAATGGCGCTCATAACGGCTTGGTTGGGGGTTCGAGTCCCTCCGGGCCCACCAAATCCTGCAAAATCAATGACATAGCCTTGATGAACCCCTGGTGGGACATCAGGGTGGACCATTGGCTTTGCACGCTCCAGCCTATCTGCACGTCTCGCGGCACCGGACCATGGGTGGGCCGGGCTCTACTTCAAATTTCCCCAAGCCCGATCCAACCGCTCCTACGGCCGCTCGCCAAGTTTCGCGCGGGCGGCGTTCCATTCCTTGAGCATGCTTTTGGCACCGCGGGTGTTGTGGTTGCGCACATGTTCGCGATAGCGTTTGTCGTAATAACCGTTGACTCCGATCATGCGCGCGGCGCGGTCCCAGGCGATGCGCTGGCACTCGAGCTTGACCCGGCACGGTTCGCCACAGTAATCGGCATCCGTCGTGGGAAGACCACAGATCTTGCAATTCATTGCACGTCTCCAAGAGGACGGGCGGCCCAAACGCCTTTGGCGGTCAACTGAGAACACCCTCCCGCCCATATCACCAACGGGTGGGCCGGGTCCAGACGATCAGGGCGACATAGGCCCAAGCCCCATAGACCCCGCCGGCCAAGGGGGCGGTGATCTCGGGATTGGCGGCGATGGTGGCGGCGCGGAACGTCAGGTAGCCAGCGATGAACAGGCTGAGGCCGCCCCCCACCCAACGGTGGAAAGGGCCGATATGGGACCGCAACAATTCCCAGGCCAGACCAAACGCCACCATGGCGATGCTCGCCGTATTGCCGGCGATGCGCAGATGAACCGGGGGCAGGTCGAAGCAGAAGGCGTTGAAGCCCAGGCTGGCAAGCATCAGCGCCCACCAATGGACGCCAAGCCCGTCCTTTTCCTGAAACCGCCGCAATCCCATCCGCACCGCCAGGAAGCCCCCAAGGATGCACGGCGCACCGGCCGCGCCGGTCAGCGGAAACGGCAAATCCTGGCGGAAGCCGATCACAAGTACCCCCACGGCAACCAGCATGTGGCCGGCGATCCAATGACCGACGCCGGTGGCCCGGTGGCCACCGACCCAATGCAGGCCGAGCCCGCCCGACAGCAACAGGACGGACAGCGGCACCATCATGGTGATGATCTGCTGATCGACGGACATGGGACGTTTCGTGCGAAAGGGGCGGGAAGTGGGGCACCATGCCACAGCGCCCTTTCAAAGAAAATCGGGTTATCGGTCCATATGGCTTTGGCCGTTGAAACGAAGACGCCCCCGGCTGCATCGTACGGGGTGTTGCCACGGCCGGGCTCTGCTATGGTGGCGCCCTTCGCCACCCGACACCAAGGACCGTCATGGCCGACAGCCCTTCCCTTTCCTATAGCGACGAATCGTTGCGGCGCATCCTGGCCGAAACCCGCACCATCGCCATGGTTGGCGCCAGCACCAACCCGGACCGTCCCAGCCACACCGTCATGGCATACATGCAAGACAAGGGCTATCGGGTCATTCCGGTCAATCCCGCCGCCGCCGGCCAAACCCTGTTGGGCGAGGTGGTTCGCGCCTCGCTGGCTGAAATCGACGTCGCCGTGGACATGGTAGACATTTTCCGCCGTTCGGATCAGGTGGGACCGGTGGTGGACGAGGCCATCGCCATCGGCGCCAAGGTGGTGTGGATGCAACTGGACGTGCGCGACGACCGGGCGGCGGCGCGGGCCGAGGCCGCCGGCCTTGCCGTGGTCATGGACCGCTGCCCCAAGATCGAATACGCCCGCCTGGGTTGCCACCGTGTTGCACCCTAGGGGGTTGCTGGCGGTGCTGGCGGTGCTGTCCGTCGTGTCCGGGACAGCGTTCGCGGATGGGCCATCGTGCCTTGAGCGGTCATGGGACGAACCGGGCGACGCGCGCGTGCTGGACGAGCCGCTGTCGCTGGGCGACCGCGCGGCGTTGCTGTCGTGGGGAGCCGAAGTCGGCAAGCATTCGTGGAACCATTACCAATGCGCCCGCCTGAGTGAGTTGCCCGGCTCGGCCCTGTGCCTGTTCTCCCATGGCGGCATGATGAACCAAGTGTTCGAACGGATGGTCGGCGACGTCGAGATTCCCCGCTCACGCCACCGCCAGGGCAACCGTCTTCTCGGCGTCGATCTGCGCGTGGAACAGATCGAACAGGTGGCTTACGACGAGTTGCCGCCCTGTCTGGTCGCCGAACGGCATTTCCGGGCAACCCCCCTGGTCGAGCTCAAACAGGCGGGGGTCGACAACGTCGTCGCCTCGGCCTGGGGAAACCTAGCGACGATCGAGCATGAATTGCTGCACGCCCAATATTTCTCGGACCCGCGTTACAAAACGGTGGTCCACAGCTTTTGGCGGGAACGCCTGAGCGAGGAACAGCGCGGGCAGGTGCGCCGGGAACTTGGCGCCCAATACGACCCCGCCAACGAAGACCTCATGGTCAACGAGTTCCAGGCCTATGTGCTGCAATCGACGCCGCGCGGATGGCTTTTGGCCGAGCGCGAACGCTGGCGGGCGCTGCTCCTGTCGGACCTGGAACAGGCCGGAACCGCCCCGCTGGCGCTGTCCAGCCGACTGACTGCGTCAGAACCGCGCTGATACCCTGTGGCGGTCAGTTCCCGCCGCTCTCGCGCGCGATGCGGCTGGGCAACGGCGCCAATTGTTCCTTGTATTTGGAATCGGGCCGCTGGGCATAGGATTTGGAGGTCGGCGTCATCAGCGCCTCGAAGCTGATGGCGCAGATGCGCATGCCGGGCCGCAAAGCCAACGGCAGACGGCCGCAATTGAAGAATTCAAGGGTGATGCGGCCATTCCAGCCGGGATCGATGGTGTGGGCGGTGGCATGCACCATCAAACCCAGCCGCGCCAGACTGGAACGCCCGTCAAGCCGGCCGACGATGTCCGTCGGCAATGTGATCTTCTGAACGGTGATCCCCAGGGCGAAGTCACCGGGATGCAGGTAGAAAGGACTGTCGTCGTCGATTTCGATATGGCTCATCAGCGCTTCAAGATCGGCGCCGCCGCCTTGGGGAGACAAGTCCACGAACGAAGCCTTGCCGGGAGTGAACACCCGGAACTGGCGCCCCAGTTCAAGATCGACGGACATGGCGCCGATGTGGCTCTCGGTGGGGACGGGATCGATGTTGATCTTTCCCTCCGCCATATAGCGGCGGATGTCGACATCAGAGAGCTTCATCGCGTCATTCTCCACGGGCGACACGGAACGCGCGCCCCAGTACCGGATAAACTGCGCAACCTATACTCGGAACCGACTGGACGGACAAGGAAAGCCGTCACGCGGAACTGCGGCGGAGCCGTTCCGCCCCACCCGACCACCTCTCGACTGTTCGCACGCTAAGCAACCAAGCCCTGAAACGGATGCCCAGGAATCGGGCAACCCGTCGCCGGATCAGCCGTGCCATGGACTAGCGCCCCTCTCCCACAGCTTTTCGACAGGCTTTTCCACAGATCTTGGGGATTACCCCGGAACACCACGCTCAGTTCAGAATCTCGACCCTGCGCACATTGCCGTTGCCGGTCAGGACATAACGGGCGGCTTCCGTCCGCGTATGGACGCCCAGCTTGCGGAAAATCGCCTTGACGTGCGACTTCACCGTCACCTCCTCGACCTGCAAGGCGCGGGCGATATGCTTGTTGGACGCGCCCGTGGCGACCAGCCCCAAAATCTCGGTCTGCCGGGGTGACAGCATGGGAACGGAAACGGCAAGTCCCGGCAGCGGTCGGCTGCCGCCGTCGATGGTGATGGACGGCACGAACCGTTCCCCCCGCATCATCAGTTGAATGGCGCAGACGATGGCCGACGCCGACATGGTTCGCGGCATGTAGCCGTCGTAACCGAGGTTGAGGCACCTCATGGCCTCGTCGGCATTGCCGGGTGCCGAATAAAGCGCCACCCGCGGATGGTAGTGCAAGCGTTGACGCAACGCCTGCAAGCCGTGAGCCGCAGCCCCCATCTCGTAGTCAAGCAGCACCAGCGCCTCACCCCCGATGTCGCCGGCGGCTTCCACCACGTCGTCGATCTTGTCCAAGGCCAACGTGTTGACCTTGAAACTGGCTTGGATACTCGAAACGAGATTGTCCTTCGCCAGACGGTTTTCCCCGGCCACCACGATGGTCATAGCGCCCCCTTCTGTCGCATGCCCAAACAGTATGACCGAAGCCTAACATTCGAAGCCCCCCCATCATATTATCCGCATGGACCACATGCTTTGGGCGGAAACTGTCTTGCGCCATGAAATATTGTGTTCCACACCAGACATTCCTACTGCGGGTGGATTTCTGTGCCTTGCCGCGTCTCGAGACCCACCCTCCCCCAAAAGGGGGAGGGTGGGGAAAGAAGCACGTTTTAACGATCTTTTTGGGGGAAGAAGCGTTCGGCCTGACCGGCCTCGACCGCGGGACTGAACAGGAACCCTTGAACTTCGTCACAGCCGAAGGCCTGCAAGGTATCCAGATGCGTCCCGGTCTCGACGCCTTCGGCGATGGCACGCATGCCCATGCGGTTGGCGATGGCGATCACCGCCTGGACGATGGCGGCATCGTCCGAGGAACGTTCCACGTCACGCACGAACGACTGATCGATCTTGATCTTGTCGATGGGGAAACGCTTGAGGTAGTTCAGGCTGGAATAGCCGGTGCCGAAATCGTCGATGGACAATTGCACCCCCAGTTCCTTGAGATCGTGCAAGATGGCGATGACCCGGTCGATGTCGTGCATCAGCACGCTTTCCGTCACTTCCAATTCCAGCCAGCGGGAATCAAGGCCGGTGTCGCGCAAGATCGCGCGCACCATGGACACCAGATCGCTTTGCCGGAACTGAACCGCCGACAGGTTGACCGCCATCACCACCGGCGGCAATCCCTTGTCCTGCCAGACCTTGTTCTGGCGGCACGCCTCGCGCAGGACCCATTCGCCAATGGGGACGATCAGGCCGGTTTCCTCGGCGATGGGAATGAAGCGGCCGGGGGGAATCATCGAGCCGTCCGGCTGGCGCCAACGCAACAGCGCCTCGAACCCGATCAGCCGATGGGTCGCCGTTTCGAATTGCGGCTGATAGTGCAGCGTCAGCTCGTGGCGCGGCAACGCCTTGCGCAGACCGTTCTCGGTTTCCATGCGGTCGGCGACGCGGGCGTTCATCTCGCTGGCGAAGAACTGGAAAGCGTTGCGCCCCCCCGCCTTGGCCTGATGCAGCGCGGTGTCGGCGTTGCGCAGCAAGGTCCCCAGGTCGTCGCCATCCGCCGGATAAAGGGCGATGCCGATAGAGGCCGACGTCACCAATTCGTGACCGTCGATCAGGAACGGCCTCGACACGGTGTCCAACAGATGCCCGGCCCGTTGGGCCACCACCTCGGACCCGTGCACCCCCTTGAGCAACACCAGGAACTCGTCGCCGCCGCGGCGGGTGACGGTGTCGCTGTCGCGCAACGCGGCACGCAGCCGGTCGGCCAGCAAACGCAACAGGCGGTCGCCGACGTCATGCCCCAGCGTGTCGTTGATGTTCTTGAAATGGTCAAGATCGATGGCCAGCAACGCCATGGGATTGTGCCCCTCGGGGCGTTCCGGCACCTGTCGTTCCAGCAATTGCGGATTGGGCAGGTCGGTCAGGCTGTCGTGGGTGACCAGATAGCTGATGCGGTCTTGTGAGAACTTGCGCGCCAGCCAGGCCAGCGCCGCCAGCTCCACCGTCATGGCCAACAGGCTGACCGCGTAGAACACCGCCTTGCGCCACCATGCCGCCAGGAAATCCTCGGGCGCCAGACCGATCAGCACCACGAAAGGCAGATTCTTGAGCTTGCGGTAGGTGTAGTCGCGCTGAACCCCGTCCACCCGCGACACCACGCTGTAGATGCCGGTCTCGTGACCGGCCGCAAGCCCCTCGATGATGTGGCTGAGCGGATAGGTCTTGCCCAATTGTTCGGGCGACACCGGATGACGGGCCACCAGCCGCATCTCGGTGTCGTAAAGCGCCACCGAGGCATGAAGGCCAAGGTTCAGGCTTTCGAACAGCGACTGGATGTGGTCGGCGCGGATCGCCGCCTGGACCACACCGACAAAGCGCCCGTCGGAACTGGGCAGGCGCCGGCTCAGGGTCATCACCCACTTGCCGAGAAACCGCGACAAAAGCGGCTCGGAGATCACCAGCCCGGCACCAGGGTCGTTCTTCTGACGCTGGAAATACGTCCGGTCGCCAACATGCACGTTGGGCAAGGCCGAATTGTCGGCGGCGCTCCAGCGGACCGCGCCTTCCGCGTCGATCACCCTGAGGCTCAGCGCCTGCGCCTCGGGAATGCTTTCCATGCGACGCAGCAGGTCGCGGTTGGCCGCGGCCCGGTCGGGACCGTCGGCCGACACCATGGCCGAGGCATAGTCGGCGGCGGTGTCACGCAACACGACGTCGATCTTTTCCACCGATGCCGACAGATGACGCTCCAGCAGCCGGCTGACGTTGCCGGCGTCGCGATTCATGGCTTCGTATTCGGTGTCGCGCGATACCTTGAGGTCATACCCCAGAAGCAGGGCAAAACCGCCCCACAGGCATGACAGGACAATGGCGACCAACAATCGCTGGGAAAAGGCCGGCGCGGTGGCGGCCGATGTATTTGGGGTGGTGTTGGACGTCACGGCCTACACAAGACATCACTAAAAGTGGGGACAACTTATACCATGGTATGATGCGCACCGATAGCGGAACAGTCATGCCGCCGCCTCGCGGCACCCCCGAGCAAACACCAACCCTGACACTGGTGGCAAGGCTTGAACCCCCTGGGCAACGGGCTACACTTCCAGTGGGAGAGCCGGATGGGGAAGGAGAACCCGCTATGAGGGGAGTTTTGCGTCTGGCCCTGGCGGTTTGCGCGCTGGCAACCTTCATCCATGCCGCCGGCACGGCCTGGGCGCAGGACAAGCCCTTGCGGGTTGCCCTGATGCCGTTCACCAACACCATGCGCCTGATGGAGATGTACCAGCCGCTGCGCGAAAGCCTTCAGGCCACGCTGGGTCGCCCTGTATACCTGCTCACCGCCGCCGACTACGAAAGCTATTTCCGCCTTATGCGCGAACAGGGTTACGACATCGCCGTCACCGGCCCGCATTTCGGCGCCTGGGCTGTTGCCCACGGCGCGCGGCCGTTGCTGCGCTACGGCCCCACCCTCAAGCCGATCCTGGTGGTGCGCGCCGATTCTCCGATCGCGTCCCCCCTTGACCTGCACGGCAAGGTGCTGACGCTGTCCAACCGGCTGTCGGTATCGTCCATCACCGGTCAGGCGTGGCTGGCCGGGCTGGGCCTGACCGAGGGACGCGACTACCGCCTGACCGTCAGCCCCACCCACACCACCGCCATCATGTCCGTGGTGATGGGCGAGGCGGATGCCGCCATCACCACCCATACCCCGGTGCAACAGGCCCCCGAGGACACGCGCAAAGCCATCCGCGTCATCGAGAGCCCCAAGGGCTTCCCCCACCTTTTCACCATCGCCAGCCCCACCATGCCGGCCGAGCAGGCCGAGCGTGTCAAGGCCGCCCTGCTGACCTTCGCCGACACCGCCGCCGGCAAGGACTTCCTGGAAAGCAGCGGCTATCGCAGCTACCGCGACATCTCGGCCGAGGACCTGGAGAGTTTGCGTGGCCCGGTGTCGCTGTTGTCGGCCATCGTCCCCGAGGCGGCACAGTGAAACGTCTTGTCCACCGTTCATTGCGGTTCCGACTGATCGCCGCCTGCGTGCTGATCGAGATGCTGATGCTGTCCCTGATCGTCGGCAACAGCATGCGCCTGGTCCAGCACCACCTGTTGGCCCAGGCGCAGGGACGGGTCGCCAACATGGAGGAAACCTTCTCGGTCGCCCTGGCCGCCCCGCTGGCCGCCCGCGACCACGCCGTGCTGCGCAGCCTGATCCAACGTCTGAGCGGCCTGGACGGCGTGGTCTACCTGACGCTCGAGGACGCCGAGGGCGTGACCGTGGGCCAGGAAGGCACGGTGCCGCCCCGCATCCCGGACCCTGACGCAACATTCAGCGACGCCACCACGGTTCACCACGGCCGCCTGGACATCGACCTGTACGGCCAGCCGCTGGGTCGGTTGCATTATGGGTTGTCCACCGACTTCCTGAGCGCCGCCAAACGCGAGGTCCTGCTCCAGGGCATCGCCATCGCCACGCTCGAGATTTTCTTTTCCACCTTCGCCCTGATCACTGTCGGGCTGTTGCTGACCGCCCGGCTCGAGACGTTGACCGACGCCAGCCTGCGGGTCGCCGCCGGCGATCTGCGAACCTTGGTCGAAGTTCGCGGCAACGACGAGGTCGCCGCCCTGGGCCATGCGTTCAACACCATGGCGGAAGCGATCGGCGACAAGGTGGAGCAGTTGGAAGTGACGGGCGCCACCTTGCGCGCCTCGAACGCCGAGTTGCAGCGGCTGGCTGAAGTCGCCGCCCACCACCTGCAAGAGCCGGTGCGGGGCCTGGTCACCTATGCCCAATTGCTGGAACGCCACGCCGCCGGAACGTTGGATGACGAATCCCGCGACTATCTGGACGTCATCGTCGCCGGCGCCAAGCGCACCCGTGGCCTGTTGCTCGACCTGCAAAGCTATGTGGCCATCGACATGTCGCCGGTGCCGGCCGATTCCGTGGTCGATCTGGGCCATTGCGCCAGAGACGCCTGCGCCGCCCTGGCCGACAAGGTCGAGGCATCGCAGGCGACAGTCACCATCGAGGATCTGCCGCGTGCCCATGGCGACGCGGACCAGATCACCACCGTGTTGCGTCTTTTGCTGGAAAACGCCATGGACCATCGCGGCGATCAGCCGCCGGTCATCCGCGTCCACGCCACCCCGGATTCCGGCCGGGTGGTGGTCGGGGTCAGCGACAACGGCCCCGGCGTGCCGCGCGAATTCCGCGAACGGGTATTCGAGTTGTTCGAAACCTTGGGAACCCGTGGCGAAGGCACCGGTTTCGGTCTGGCGGCGGTCCGCAAGATCGTGCGCCGCCATCACGGCAACGTGTGGATCACCCCTGGCTCGAACAACAGCGGCCTGACCGTGAACTTCACGTTGCCGAAAGCAACTTGAGCGGCCGGCGGACCGTGTTGAACCAATATTCCTCGACTCGACGCACCGCCTGGAAGAATTCGTCCATGTCCATGGGCTTGGTGATGTAGCCCGACGCCCCCAGCGCATAGCTGGCGGTGACGTCGCGATCCACCGCCGAGGTGCTGAGAACCACCACCGGAATGGTCGCCAGATCGGGGTCCGACTTCAGTTCCTTCAGGGTTTCCTTGCCGTTCATCTGCGGCATGTTGAGGTCAAGGAAGATCAGGTCGGGACGGGACGGCGTGTCGTCGCCGCGCAGCTTGTCCAACGCCTCGCGGCCGTTCCCCGCCGTCGTCACAGCGCACGGATACGGCGCCTCGGCCACCGCCAGCTTGACCAGCTGCACGTCACCCACCGCGTCGTCCACCACCATGATGTGATACTGGGGGGTCATCCGCCCTGCCTCCGTCCCCTGAGGGAGTCTGTCACCATAGCACACATGGTAACGCACAAACGTAAACACGCTTCCCTGTCAAAATGAACAGGGAACGAACGTTTCACCGCCTTCAGGCAATCAGCCGATCTGCCCTTCGGCCAGGATGCGCTCCAACTCGGCGACGCCGGAGGGCATGTCGACCGACGCCCCCGCCGCCCGCAGGCTGGAGCCCAGGGCATGCAGGGTGCGGAACACATGGTGTGCCCGGCATTGCTCGCCCATCTGACCGACGCGCAGGATGTCGAGACCAAAGGCCCCCGACACCTCGACCCGATAGACCTGGGACATGTGGTGACGCACGGCGTCGGGCGAAATCCCCTCGGGCAGCTTGATGCCGACCACGGAATTCAGACGCGCCTGTTCGGGCACGAACAGGTCCAGCCCCATGGCGGCGACACCGCCCTGAAGCGCCCGCGAGCTGATTTCATGGCGGTGGAAACGCGCGGGAAGGGTTTCGTTGCAGATCAGCCGCAACGCTTCGTGAATGGCCATGATGCCCGACACCGGGGCGGTGTAATGATAGGATTTCAGGTTCCAGAAACGGTCGGCCAGCCGGGCGTCCAGGCACCAATGGGCCATGGGGGCGTTGCGGCTTTCGATGCGCTTCCAGGCCAGTTCCGAGAACGCCAGCAACGACACGCCGGGAATGGACGACAACCCCTTCTGGCCGCCGGTGATGACCGCGTCCACCCCCCAGGTGTCCATTTCCATGTCCATGGTCGACAAGGTGCAGACCGCATCGACCACCACCAGACAATCGTATTTGCGCGCGATGGCGGCGATTTCCGGCAGTTGGCTGTTCCACACGGTGTTGGAGGTCTCGCCCTGGACCAGGGTCAGCACCTTGGGGCATTCACGGCGAATGGCCTGTTCCACCTGATCCGGGTCGGCGCTTTCGGTGATGCCCAACTCCAGCAACGCCACGTCGGCCCCACAGCGGGTGGCCATTTCCGCCAGCCGCCGGCTGAAATAGCCGTTGCACACCGACAACACCTTGGTGCCCGGCTCGACCAGGTTGCAGACGGCCATCTCCATGGCGGCCGAGGCCGGACCGGCAACGCCGAGGACCCGCGCCGACTGGGTCTGGAAGACATAGCGGGCCATTTCCTTCACCTGTTCGATGACCCTGTTCATGGTCTCGCCCAAGTGATTGATGACGATGGAATTGGCCTCGGCCACGCGGGCCGGGATGGGCACCGGGCCGGCGCCCATCATCAGCAGCGGCTCATCCGGCAGGATTCGGTCCAGCGGCACGACAGCGGGCGGGCGGTAGCGCATATCATCACTTCCTTGATAAGGGGGAAGCGACATTCACAAACCCGCCCCCGCCCTGTCAAGGGGTAGCCGCATCAACCATAAGGTCAGCCGGCCAGGACCTTCTTTCGTTCCTCCACCACTTTCTGGGCGTCGCGGCCAGTCAGTTCCTGAAGATGGTCGAACGCCCACAGGAAAGTGCCGACCCCCATGGTCAGCGACCGCAACTCGACGATCAGGTCGCCCATCTCCGCCTGCGGCAGATAGGCCGACACCGCGTCCCACCCGGTCCAGCCGGGCTTGGCGTCATAGCCGAGAATCTGTCCGCGCCGCCCCGAAATGATGCGCTGGGCCTTCGAGGTGTAATCCGAGGGCACCGACACCTCGACCTTGAGGATCGGTTCCAGCAGGATCGGCTCGCATTGCGGCAAGCCCTCGCTCATGGCGATGCGGGCCGCGGTCTTGAAGGCCATGTCGGAACTGTCGACCGCGTGGAAGCTGCCGTCGGTCAGCGACACCGCCACGTCCACCACCGGAAAGCCCAACGATCCCTGGCGCAGGAATTCCAACACCCCTTCCTCGACGGCGGGGATGTACTGACGGGGGATGGCGCCGCCGACGATCTTGTCCTCGAAGGCGAACCCCGCCCCACGCGGTTGCGGCCGGATGTCGATGTGCACGTCGCCGAACTGGCCGTGACCACCCGATTGCTTCTTGTGGCGACCGTGCACCGAAATCGCCTTGCGGATGGTTTCCTTGTAGGGAACGGTCGGCTTGCCGGTGACGACCCCCAGGTTGAAGCGGCTTTTCAGCCGTTCCAACGCCACCTGGAGATGGATTTCGCCTTGGCCCCACAGCACCAGTTCGCTGAACTCGGCGCTTTGTTCCAGACGGTACGAGCCGTCTTCTTCCACCAGCTTGGTCAACGCGCCGGTCAACTTGACGTCGTCGCCCTTTTTCTCGGCGGACAGGGCCAGACCGAACAAGGGTTCAAGCACCATGACCGGATCGGCGGCCGAGACCGTCGTGCCGATGGTGACGCCGGTGGCCACCGCATCCAGCTTGCCGAACGCCACCACCTCGCCAGCCACCGCCTTGGCGATCTTGGCCGGACCGGTGGGCGCGGGCGCGTAAAGGCCCGAGATGCGCCCCACCTCCAGCGTCTGGTTGTCGGCGAACTCACCGGCGAAGACGCGGGCATAGGACAGCTTGCCGGTGTGGCTGGCGTGCACGGTCTTGAACACCCGCGCCGCCGGAGCGCCCGCGGAATCGATGCCGGCACGCGCCGCCGCCACCTCGGGCGCCGGCACTTCGTGGCGCAACGCCTTCCACAGCCGGGTGATGCCGGCCCCGGTCTCGGCCGAACCGAAGAACACCGGCACGATCAAGTCCTCGGTCAGATCCTTGACCAGATCGCCATACACCTCGTCCTTGGGCGGCTGGACGTCCTCCAGCAGCTCTTCCATCAGGTGGTCGTCGTAATCGGCCAGATGTTCCAGCATTTCCTGGCGGGCCAGGCGTTCCTCGTCGCGCAGTTGCTCGGGAATCTGGATCAGGTCGGACGGCTGGCCGGGGCGGTATTTGTAGGCCCGCTCGCTGACCAGATCGACATAGCCGACCACCTTGTCCTCTTCGCGGATCGGCACCTCGCGCAACACCAAGGGGCGTTCGCTCACCGCCTGAAGCGCCTCCAGCGCCTCTTTCAGGCGGGCGCCGTTGCCGTCCACCTTGTTGATGAACAGCACATGCGGAATCGAACGCTCGTCCAGGAAACGCAGCAGCGGTGCCACCATGACGGCGCGGGCCGGGTCGGGCTCCACCACCACCACCGCGGCGTCGGCCACCGTCAACACATTGAAGGTGTCTTGCAGAAACTCCACCGAGCCGGGACAGTCGATCAGGGTCCAGCGTTCGTCCAGATAGGAGACCGCCGCCATGTTGGGTTCGACGCTCATCTGACGGTTACGCGCCTCGGGGCTGGGATCGCCCACCGTGGAACCGTCCTTGATCCGTCCCTGGCGGGCGATGGCGCCGGCACGGAACAACAGAGCCTCGAGAAGCGAGGTCTTGCCGCCGCCGAACGGTCCCACCAAAGCGGCGGCACGGGCTTGCGAACATCTGCCGGTCATGAATTCCCTCCCTCAAAGCAACCCATTTCCTTGAGAGTCATGCTTTCAGGTGGCGGCGACGCTGGCAAGGGGGAAAGCTTGCGGGGCAGGCCTGACTTTCGGACGATTGTCTAAGCGGAAAGGCGCATTCCCAGGTCCACCACCCAGGCAGCGGCGGCCGGTCCGGCCAGACGGCGCGCATAGACCTGGAAGGTTTCCCGCATGATCTCGCTGACCACGCGCTGAATCCGCCCGTCGCCCATGCCATGCTGGCCGTCCATCATCACCCACACCTCACGCCGTTCGCACGGCACCCGATGGGCGCGGCGGCCCAGTTGGTAAAGCGTCAGGGTTTCCAGCGTCAGCAATACGGCCAAGGCGTCCAGGGCCAAGCCCCGGTCGAAATGCAGGGCCGCCACCACCAGGGCAATTCCCAACAGCCCCAGACCGGCGGCGCGACGCACCGAAACGTCGGCGAAATAACGAATGCGGTCCATGGCGGCACCTCGCATCTGTCGCACGGGCCCGCTATGACCCGCAGGGAAGCCCTTGCAATTCACGGGCCACGCCGCCCGCCCCGCGAAACCGGCCAAAAGCCGTCACGCTTCCTTCACATGGGGAGCAAAGACGACGATTCCATGGGCGATTCGCGACACAAACCGGCCACCGGGTGGGCAATCCTTCCCCGGATTGCTTGACGGATCAGGCGCCCCCCTTTAAACCCGGACGCAATTTCATCGACGAATCTGCCTTTCCAGCGGAGAGCCCAATGGCCGCGTATCAGTACATCTATGTCATGAAGGACCTGAAGAAGGCCTATCCGGGTGGCAAGGAGATCCTCAAGGGCCTCACCCTGTCGTTCCTGCCCGGCGCCAAGATCGGCGTGCTGGGCGTCAACGGCGCCGGCAAGTCGACCCTGTTGAAGATCATGGCGGGCATCGACAAGGAGTTCACCGGCGAAGCCTGGGCGGCCGAGGGCGTCAAGGTCGGCTATCTGGCGCAGGAGCCCCACCTGGACCCGGCCAAGGACGTGGTCGGCAACGTCATGGACGGCGTGGCCGAGACCAAGGCCCTGTTGGACCGCTTCAACGAGGTGTCGGCCAAGTTCGGCGAGGACATGACCGACGACGAGATGAACGACCTGATCGCCGAACAGGCCGAACTTCAGGAAAAGATCGACGCCGCCGACGCCTGGGACCTGGACCGCAAGGTCGAGATCGCCATGGACGCCCTGCGCTGCCCGCCCGCTGATTCCGACGTCACCACCCTGTCGGGCGGCGAACGCCGCCGCATCGCGCTGTGCCGCCTGCTGCTGTCGCACCCCGACATGCTGCTGCTGGACGAACCGACCAACCACCTGGACGCCGAATCGGTGGCGTGGCTGGAACGCTTCCTGGAAAGCTATTCCGGTACCGTGGTGATGATCACCCACGACCGTTACTTCCTGGACAACGTCACCGGCTGGATCTTGGAACTGGAGCGCGGCCACGGCATCCCCTACGAGGGCAACTACACCAGCTGGCTGGAGCAGAAGGGCCAGCGTCTGGCCCAGGAAGAGCGCGAGGAGAGCGCCCGCCAGCGCGCCATCCGCGACGAGTTGGAATGGGTGCGCGCCAGCCCCAAGGCCCGTCAGACCAAGTCCAAGGCCCGTATCAACGCCTTCGAGGATCTGGTCGCCAAGAGCCAGGAAAAGGCCACCGGCCCCGCCGTCATCTCCATTCCGCCAGGCCCGCGCCTGGGCGGCAAGGTGATCGAGGCGGCCAACGTCTCCAAGGCGTTCGGCGACAACCTGCTCTATGAAAACCTGAACTTCATGCTGCCACCGGGCGGCATCGTCGGCATCATCGGCCCCAACGGTGCCGGCAAGACCACGCTGTTCCGCATGATCACCGGCCAGGAACAGCCCAACACCGGCACCTTCACCGTCGGCGAGACCGTGGTGCTGGGCTATGTGGACCAAAGCCGCGATTCGTTGGACCCGGACAAGACCGTGTTCCAGGAAATCAGCGACGGCCAGGAAGAAATCGACCTGGGCAAGCGCAAGATCAACTCGCGCGCCTATGCCGGCCTGTTCAACTTCAAGGGCGCCGACCAGCAAAAGAAGGTGGGCGTGCTGTCGGGCGGTGAACGCAACCGCGTCCATCTGGCCAAGATGCTGAGCCGTCCGGCCAACGTCATCTTGCTGGACGAACCGACCAACGACCTTGACGTCGAAACCCTGTCGGCGCTGGAAGACGCCTTGGCTGAATTCCCCGGCTGCGCCGTGGTCATCAGCCACGACCGCTTCTTCCTGGACCGTATCGCCACCCACATCCTGGCCTTCGAGGGCGACAGCCAGGTGGTGTGGTTCGAGGGCAACTACCAGGATTACGAGGCCGACCGCCATCGCCGCCTGGGCGCCGAGGCCGACCAGCCGCACCGCATCAAGTACAAGCCGCTGGCACGGTAATCCCATGAAACGACGGCGCGCCCCCAAAAGGCGCGCCGTTGAACATTGCGGCCTTATTGAGCATTCCTTAACCGCGTCGGCGGCACACTGCGCGGAAGCGTCGTGCCAAGGAAACGGCCATGTGGAACATCAGCCTGGCGGACTACGTCTGGGGCAGCAAGAAGGACAGCCAAAGCGGCTTTTACGGCGAAGCGACCAACAGCGCCTATTCGCTGCCGACCGATTCCAGCGGCAAGACCCGCCTGCCCACCCAGGCCGACCTCACGGCGGCGACGAAACCCGAGGACAAGCTGACGCTTTTGCGCCAGATGGCCGACGTGGTCAACGTCCAGGCCGACGCGGCGTTGGCCACCGGCCGCGCCGACAGCCTTTCCGGCATGACCCAATCGGCCAAGGACGTGTTGAACCAGCTTTCCGGGGTGGTGGACGGTCTCAGGGACAGCGACGGCAAGGTGGCGGAAAGTTACCAAAGCGGCATCGCCAATGCCTTGGGCTCGTTGCGCCAGGTCATGGACAGCATCGGCACCCTGAGCAGCCGGGCCTCGTCCGACGTCGCCGCCCAGGTCACCTCCGACCTGACCGCCATGGACGACCAGGCCAGCGACCTGGCGAAAAGCGCCGGCGGCACATGGCGCCGCACCGGCAGCACCTTCCGCGCCGACCCCACCAAGCTGGTGGATATCCTGGTCTGAAGCGGCCGATCCGTGCGCTGGAACTATCCGTTCCGCCGCGTCCCGCGCAACGCCGCCGTCACCATCAGGACCAGACCGAGCACGGCGACAAGCAGCCCCGCCCCGGCGGGAACGACCGCCCAGGCCCGAACCGAAGGCTCATCGAGGCTGAGGACGGCGACGGCGGCCCAGCCCAGCCCGCCCAACAGCAACACCAGCCCGATCAGGCCGGCTGGCGTGGTCGGACACAGATCCCGCAACAGGGCACGGGTCGTGGCGGCCTCTTGGATGGCGTGGGTGACCACCAGCACCAACGCCCCGCCCAACAGGCCGGCGACAGCGGGCAGACCGGCCGAAGCGACCCGGTCGAAGGCTTGGGCGTCAAGCGCCATCACCACCCGCACCGCCGACACCGCAATTCCAGCGAAGATGGCGCACCAGGCGGCCAGCCGTATTGCCTTCAGCATCTCCCCCTCCCCGTTTGCGATCAGGACGCCGGACGGATCGCCGTCACGGTGCAGGTGAAGACCAGCGCCAAACCCGCCAGGGGATGGTTGGCGTCAAGGGTGACCCGGTCGCCGTCGATCTCGCGCACCACGAAAACCATCGACTGGCCCTGGTCGTCAGCGCCCTCCAACTGGGTGCCCACCTCGACGTCGAAACCGAAGCGGCCGGCGTGCTCGACCCGTACCAGACTGCGGTCGTAGGGGCCAAAGGCGTCCTCGGCCGAAAGCGTGGCGGTGACCGTTTCGTTCAGCGCCTTGCCGGCCAAGACCGATTGAAGCTTGGGGAACAGCCCTTCCAGGTCACCATGCAGGTAGACCATGGGCTCCTCGCCGGGATCGATCAATTCGCCATCCTCGCTGCTGACACTGTATTTCAGCGTCACCATGCTGCCGTTCTCGATCCGCATCTTCGCCTCGCTGGTTGGCTGTTCCGGTTCCGGCGCAGGCTAGACCGAGCGGCCTTCGGGGGCAAGGCGCATGGCCACGGAAAAAGATCAGACAGCCATCCGCACACAGGCCCGCCGGATCAGACGGGAAACATGACGCAACGCCCTGTCCAGGCGATACAGGTCGGCAAGGGCCTCCAGCATGGCCGGCACGGCCTGCGCCGTATCGTCGGCGGCCAAGGCGTCTTCGGCAAGGGAAAGGCGACCGTTGACGGCTTGCAGACGCCAGGCCAACAGCAACAGGCTGGTCCGCATCCGCCGCACCCCACCCTTTTCCGCCGCGACGACCGGCAAGCTGATCAGGGTGGAACACAAAACCTCACTCATGTCGGCCATCTGCCGCCGCATGTCGGCGGCGGCCACCCCAAGGCGGGCGTTCCGGGACAAATGACGGCGATGGTTGGGAAAGGCGATCACTGCGCCCATGACACGGTCTCCTTGCACATCGGCTCAGGCTCCGCCGCTTCCAGGCGGATGATTTCGGCGCTGTAGGCGTCCACCTCTTGCCGCAACTGGCGTTCAGCTTCGGCGACGCGGCGCCGATATTGTTCCAAGGCCCACATCAGACGGCGGTCGGCGTCACCCTGGGGAATGGATTGCATGGCGGTCATGGCATCCTCCTCTTCCCTCCCATGCCTTTAGTATTAACACCTTGAGCGAGTCCCCATAGCCTCAGATGGGGACCACCTGAAGTCGGAGGAAAGGTGGAGACGATAATCCGAGCGGATCACAGGCCGGGAACGGCGCCCAACAGCATCCTGACCAGTTCGGCCTGGCGGTTGGCGCCGGTCTTCTGGAACAGGCGCTTGAGATAGGTGCGCGCCGTGGACAAGGTAACGCCCTGTGCCTCGGCCGCTTCGCGAATGTCGAAGCCCGAGGCCAAAGCGTGGGCCAGCCGCGCCTCGGACGGATTCAGACCGAAAAGCTTTTCCAACAC
Organism: Magnetospirillum aberrantis SpK; assembly: GCF_011022235.1. Classification (GTDB taxonomy): domain Bacteria; phylum Pseudomonadota; class Alphaproteobacteria; order Rhodospirillales; family Magnetospirillaceae; genus Magnetospirillum; species Magnetospirillum aberrantis. Next base: position 89,923 of record NZ_JAAIYP010000038.1, read on the forward strand.
TGCGGCCGCAGGCACCCGGCACTGGTCCATCTCGCGCAGGAACAACAGGACCGCGGCGCCGTCGCCCACGTCGGCCGCCGCCTCGACCAGCGCCGAATAACGGCAATCGTCGTCGTCGGTCAGGGCGACGACCCGGCTTTCGCCATCCGTGGCGGTGGCGCCGACCGTCTGGTGCAAGATGGCTGTCTCGGCGACGGTGGTGGCCCGAACGGTTCCCCCGCCATCGGTCCGCATCACCGTTCCCGCCTTCAGCAGGTCGCTGCCGGCACGGTTGGTGAAAAGCACCTTGAACCCCCGGTCAAGGGCGAAGGCGGCGAACGGCATGCGATCCAACGCGGCCAGGGCCAGTCCGTGACCGTTGCGGCTGGCGACCACGGCCAGCGCGTCGGCGATTCCCTGACGCACCGTCTCGGCGGAACACGGCTTGGTGAAGAAACGGAAGACACCGCCGCGGTTGATGGCGTCCAAGGCCGCTTCCATGTCCCCGGTGCCGGTCAGCACCAGACAGACCGACGGACATCCCGCTTGTTTGAGTTGGGCGATCAGTTCCAGCCCGCCCAGACCGGGCATGCGCAGATCGCTGACGATGACCTGGAACGTGTTCTCCAGGGCGCGGGCGCGGGCGCGCAGGGGATCGGTCTCGAAGGACATGTCCCAGCTTCGCGCCTGAGCGGCGAGCACGCGACGCAAGCCGTCGAGCACCGCCGGCTCGTCGTCGACGAACAAGATGCGTGGGCGTTGAACATGTTCGGACATGGCCCCCCACTGCGCCGTTTTTCCAGACCTTACTGGCATAACCGAAGAGCGTTCCCCGGCACAAGCCGGTGTACAGTCCTCATTTAGGGATTATCTTCTCTTCGATCGAGAGAGACACTCATCAAAAAGTCAGAGTGCCAGCCATGTCGTCTCCGCGCCCAACCACCTTCGTGCCTGCGGTCCTTGGCTTGGCGCTCGTCTTGTCCGCGGCGTGGGGTGGGCTTTTCGCCTTCGTCCGCCACGACCGGACCCTGGTCGAAGACAACGCCTATCATCAGGCCGAGAATTATTGCATCGCCTTCGAGGAATACGTCCACAACATCGTGCTGACCGTGGACAAGGGCCTGCGCCACATGGAGCAGGTCTACGTCCGCGCCCGTGCCACCGGCACGCCGTTCGAAGACGTGGCCGCCGAAGCCTATGCCCCCATCAAGGTGTTCCAGTTCGCCCTGATCGGCCCCGACGGCATCTTGCTTTACAGCAACCTCAATCCCGCCCGGAACCGGGTGGACCTGAGCGACAGGGAACATTTCCGCGTCCATCTGGACACCTCCGACGACAAATTGTTCATCAGTCGCCCGATTCTGGGACGGGTGTCGGGCAAGTGGTCGATCCAGTTCACCCGCAAGATCACCCTGGCCGACGGTTCCTTCGGCGGGGTGGTGGTGCTGTCGGTGGAACGCAACGAATTCGAAAGTTTCTTTCAGCGCATCGACCTGGGCCGGCGCGGCCTGATCACCTTGTTCGGCCTGGACGGCTGGATGCGCGCCCGTGGTTCCCAGATCCCGGAATCCACGCATGACATCACCCGCGATCCGTTGCCGGCCGACCGCCCCTATTTCGCGAAGGACGGCCCCCATCGCGACCGTATCCGTATTCCCAGCTTCTATGACGGCGTCCAACGCCTGGGGGCTTGGCTCTGGGTGCGCGACGTGCCCTTGGTGGTGTCGGTACAACTGGCCGAGGACGAGGTCTTCGCCGCCCACAGCGAGCGCGCCAACCGCGCCATGGCCGCCGGCCTGATCCTGACCGGCATTTGCGTCCTGGCCCTGGTTGTGTTCGCCGTGCTGCGCCGACAGCGCGACGCCGCGTTGGACGAGGCGGCGGCCAGCGAGGAACGCTGGCGGCTGGCGGTGGACGCCGTCGGCGACGGCGTCTGGGACTGGAACCCGGCCAGCGGCAGCGTGTTCTTTTCCCAACGCATGGGGGACATCGTCGACCGTCCGGTCGCCGACCTGCCCCGCACCGTGCCGCAATGGCTGGAATCCATCCATCCCGACGACCGTGATGCCGTTGCCGCCGATTTCGCCGCCTTTCTGGAAGGCGCCCCGCGTTTCGTTCACGAATACCGGCCGCTGTGCGGCACGCAGGAACAGAAATGGGTTCTCGACCGGGCGGTGGTCATGTCCCGCGACGCCCAGGGTCGGCCGTTGCGGGTCATCGGCCTGCGTAGCGACGTCACCGAACGCCGCCGCCTGCAAGACGAACTGGACCGCCGCAACGCCGAGATGCGGCGCCTTCAGGCGGCGTTGGCGGCACGCGAGATCAGCCTGGCCCGCCACCGCCTGAACGAGGCCCAGCGCGTCGCCCGCCTGGGTATCGTCGAGCGCGACATTGCCGGCGGCCAGTGGCTGGCGTGCGAACACGCCCAGGCGCTGTTGGGGTTGACGCCCAAAACCGCCTACGACACGCAAGCCCTGTTGGAACACGCGCAAGGCGACCTTACAGCCATCACCGCCCTTTTGGACGACAGCGCCCTTGGGGCGATCAACCACGAGCTGGCCATCGAGGATGATGGTGAAGTTCGTTATCTGCGGGTGGTCGGGTGCGTCCCCAGGCAACGCGACGAAAGCGCCTTCATCACCCTTCAGGACATCTCGGCACGGCGGGCCTCGGAACAAGAACAGGCCCGGCTGAAGGAACGCATGGAAGAGGCCAACAGGCTGGAATCCCTTGGCACCCTGGCCGGTGGCATCGCCCACGAGATCAACACGCCAGCCCAATACGTGGGCGACAATTTGGCGTTCCTGGCGAATTGTGCTCCCGACCTGCTGGCGGTGGCCCAGGCTGCGGCCCGTGAATGTTCGCCCCCATCCTGCCCACAAGTGACCCAGGCCCTGGAACGCACCAACCTGGACTTCCTGAACGAAGAGGTTCCCGCCGCCATCGCCCAAGCGCAGGACGGCGTGCGCCGCATCGCCAAGATCGTCCAGGCGGTCAAGGAATTCTGTTATCCAAGCTCGCGCGAGCCGCAGCCCTGCAACCTGAACCACATGATCGAGGCCGCGGCCACCGTCACCCGCACCGCGTGGAAATACTGCGCGGAACTGGAGCTGGATCTGGCGCCCGAATTGCCGCAGCTCGTCGCCATCGAAGGCGAGATCAATCAGGTGCTGGTCAACCTGATCGTCAACGCGGCCCAGGCCATCGGCGAAAAGAACGCAGCGTCTCCTGGCCGCATCGTCGTCGGCACCCGCCACCTGGACCAACGGGTGCAGTTCTTCGTCGCCGACGACGGCGTCGGCATCCCACCGGAACGCCACAAACGCATTTTCGAGCTGTTCTACACCACCAAACCGCCGGGCCAGGGCACCGGCCAGGGGCTGGCCATCACCGCCGCCATCGTCCGCCGACATGGCGGCACCGTGAGCGTGGAATCCGCCCCCGGCCAGGGCGCACGGTTCACCATCACCTTGCCGGTCAACGGTCCACTCGGCAATCCCGACGCCATCCAGGCCGAAGGGCCGGCGTAATCACCCCTCGGGCGTGGCGCCTTCCTTGGGCAGGGACACAAAGAACGTCGCCCCCTCGCCAAGGTGCGATTCCACCCAGATGCGGCCGTGATGGTGGTCCACGATCTTGCGGCACACCGCCAGACCGATGCCGGTCCCCTCGGTATGCTCCGCCGGGTTGAGACGCTGGAACAGGCCGAACACCCGATCCAGGCAGTCCCCGGGAATGCCGACACCGTTGTCACGCACCGACAGCACCCAGTCCGAACCGCCGTCGCGGCATTCCACCACCACCCGCGGCCGTTTGCCGGTTTCCACGTATTTGACGGCGTTGGCCAGCAGGTTCTGGAACAGACGCACCAGTTCGGAACGGCTGCCCATGATCCGTGGCAAATGCTCGGGCACCGCCACCTCGGCATGGCTTTCCGCAACCACCGTACCAAGGTTGGCCATGGCCTCGGCCAGGGACGCGCCCAGGTCAACCTCGTCAAGCGGCGCATCCTGGCGGCCGACGCGGGAATAGTTGAGCAGATCGACAATCAGGCGGTCCATGCGCCGGGCGCCATCCACGGCAAAAGCGATGAACTCCTTGAGATCGTCCTCGATCGCCTCGCCCAGCCGGCGTTCGATCAGGGTCAGGAAACTCGACACCGTGCGCAACGGCTGGCGCAGATCGTGCGACACCACATAGGCGAACTGGGCCAGCTCGGCGTTGGATTGTTCGATGATCCGGGTCTTGCGCGCCAGTTCCCGCTCGGCCTCGATGCGTTCGGTCAGATCGCGCGCCACCAGGAATACCATGGTGGCACCGTCGGCGCGGCCGGGAACCGTCGCGGCGCTCAGCGAGACATGGCGCTGTTGTCCGTCGGCCTGACGCAGGCTGAGCAGCACGTCGTTGGCCCGGCCGTCCGCCAAGGTCCGGGCGATCAGCCGCCCGGCCTCGACCGGTTTGGTGAACCAGGCGTCGAAGCGACTGCCCAGCAACCCGGCCCGCTGCGTGCCGGCCAGACCTTCGAAGGCCGGGTTGACGTCGCGCAGAATGCCGGCACGGTCGACCGTCGCCATGGGATCGACCGCCATCTCGAACAAGGTGCGATTGTAGACCGTGACGTCGCGCAAATGACGGTCACGTTTGACCGCCGCGGTGATGTCGGCGACCTGGATCAGACAACCGGTGCTGTCGCCGTCGGCGACGGGGCGGACCACCACCGATTGTTCGACCGGCTCGACACTGGCGCCATAACGATTGAACAGCGGCAGCACACGGGGATGCAGATTGTGCGACATCACCGTCGGCAAGCGATGGTTCAACGCCCGTTCCACCGCCTGCAACAGGTGGGACCGCCCCAGTTCGGGAAAAATATCGAGCAGATCGCGGCCTCGCGCGGCACTGGCGGCGATGCTGGAATGGACCGCCATCCAGTCGTTCCAGACTTCGACGCGGCGATTGGCGTCCAACACCACGACACCGCTGTCCAGGCCATCGATGATGTTGGCCGGAAGGATCATTCCCCCTGCTCCGACCGCCGGATCAGGCCGCGCACCGCCTCCAGGAAGCGGGCCGAGCCCTCGACCCCCAGGATGAACAGCAGATAGCCGGAGACGTTGAGGCGGCTGACGGAAAAGTCGATATGCAGGAACAGGACGATACGGTCGATGGACGTCCGCGCCGACAAGGTGTCCAACAGGTCGGGCGGCGCGCTTTGCACCAGATGCGGCAGGGACGCCGAGGTCGGCATGCCCAGCATGTCGGAAATGGCCGCCAGACACGAATTGAGGATGATGTTGCCGATCTCGAGCAGGGTTTCGCGCTCAAGCTCGCTGACGTCGTCCAACGGGAAACGGTCGTCGATGGCGGCGCGCACGATTTCCAGACTGCGCCGTTCCGGGAAGATCAAGGCCGCGACCCCGGTCAGCGGCCCTTCGAAATCCTGGCGGATGCCGATCATCGGCTCGCCCGCCACCGTCGCCAGTTGGTTGGCGGCTTCGGTGTAGTTGACGATGTCCACACGCGGCACCGCCAATTGTACCTTTTCACGGGTCAGTTCCCCGAACGCGGCGGCCGCGTGGCCGACACCGATGTTGAACAGCTCGGTGACGACGTCGCGTTCCATCTCGTTCAGGACGATGCTCATGCCTGCTCCCGTCCCAGGAAGTCGGCGATAGCCGCCGCCTTGATCGGTTTTCCGATGAAGTCGATGCCGGCGGCCCGCACTTCCTCGGCCAGGGCGCCCTGGACATTGGCGGTAACCATGGCCAACCGGGCCTCGGGCTGGCGCGCACGGATGGCGCGCCCCACGGTCAAGCCATCGTCGCCCGGCATGTTGTAGTCGAGGAAAACGAAATCCAGCATCATTTCCTCGACGACCGCCATGGCTTCGGCGCCGTTGGCCGCCTCGCACACATAGGCGTCCGGCATTTTCTCGGCAATGATCGCCCGCAAGGAAAGCCGGGAAAACCGGCTGTCGTCCACAATCAGGATATTTCTTGGCATTCGGCCCGCTCTTCGCCCACCGGCGCCCCTGGCGCCGCTTTCCCCATCATAGCCAAAGTCCGGCCGGGCGAGAAGTGGCCGTGCCCTTAATCGCGCGGGCGCTGTCGCAACAGCCTGGCCAACGCCCCAAGGGTCAGTTCCCGACAATCGTCGGCCCGCACGCAACCGCCGCCTTGCGCACAGGACAACGCCTCATGAACCCGTTCGACGGAACGATCATCGACCCGGTCGTCGGCGTCCATCATGATGGAGGCGCAAACCCAGTAATAGCATCGTTGGCCGCCGGCCAGAACGGGGGCGGAAACGGGCGCGAATCGCCGCGGTCGGTTCATGGAAACGATCACTCCTTGATGGGGTCGGTTGCGGTCATTCCTCGATCACCAATTCACTCAGCGTGTCGGTGATGGTCTTGAAAGTGGCTGTCAGGTCGGTCGCCTCGGTGACACGGAAATACTTTTCTTCGTCCGTGGCGCATCCTTTAAGGATTGCTCTAGTTCTTTCGCTGATGTCATCATCAGGGCCAAAAGGTATCGTGTATATCACAATTCCATCTTTTTTTGCCGCATCGCAATAACTCTCAAGATGGTCAACACTTGAGGGATCATTCCAAAGGAGGTTGTCGGCATTTATGTTGTTATCTCCGACCAAGTCGCCCCAAGGGTCAACATTATTTGCCATCCGATACGGATTCCTAAATTCATTCTTAGTGTAATCACAATGATAACTCCAGTCATGGTGAGAGTGATAGCCAGACAGGCAATAATTCTGAACAGCGTTGTCACCATCCGTCAGAAGCACCAACACCTTATTTAAATTACTCGCCTTATCTTTTGGAAGCGCGCCATTTTCCGTCCACTGCCCCCTCCAGGCAGGATCCAGCATGCGCCATCCCCACATCACCCCCGAAGCAACCATAGTGCTTCCCAAGGCAGTCATCTTCTCGATATCAGTATCCAGCGCAGTCTTGTCGCCTGACAGAAAAGTCACCTCCTGCAACGAACAGCCTTGTTGATCAGATGCATCTTGAGGTGACGACTCCCGCGCTTTACAGGTGTCAGCATTTGACTCTGTCGGAACACAATTTCCTTCCTTGGTTCTTGTGAGCGTTGTTTCGATTTTCTTTCTTCCAGAACACGTCCTCTTTCTAGTAGAGCCACATTCATACGTGTAGTCTTCGTAGGTTACCTCTGTATATTCTTCCTCATACTCTTCTACATAAGAAATTCCAACATCATGGTATCGTTCGAATTTTTTTACACTCGGAGGCGTATTCTCTACCTTGTATTCACCATCGGACGAGGTGCGCTCAAACAAACACCCCTTCCATCCAGATGAGTCAACTCCACTGGCCAACCACTTCTTGGTTTCCGTCGTGGAACCGACCCTCACAAGTTCCGTGAAAGGGACCAACCCAACATAGGTGTTGCCGCCGGACGTTCCCGCCCCCAGCATGGTTTCCACCAATTTCTTTGCCGCCGACTTGGCTTCCGTCATCTTGTTCCCGCTGCCCATCGAACCGGTATTGTCCAACGCCAGTACCATCTCGATGTTGGCCCGCGTGCGCTTGCGCGCACTGGTGCTCATGGACATTTCCATGGCCCCCGCTTCGGTGAAGCCCGAAATCATCAAAGGAACGCTCACCTTGGCGGAACCGGTGACGTGGGTGATCCCGTCGCTATCCTTGCTGGAGGTGAACGTCGCCGCCCCCAGTGTCGATCCCATGGAATTCTCGCCCATGTTGGCGGCGAAATAGGATTGTCCCTCGGCCTTCCATTCCTTTTCGTCGGCGGCCAGATTGTACCCCACCGCCAACACCGCATTGTCCAGCGCCGACTGTACCCGCGAGCGCAGGATCGAGACCCGCAGCAGGTCCATCGCGGCCAGCATCATCAGGACCGTCCCCGTCACGGTCAGGGCAAAGGCGATTCCGACCACGCCGCGGCGATCGCGCATCAACGCATTCAGGGTTCGTGTCATCTGTCCCCTCCCGTCGTCACTTGGTCAGTCCCGTGCAATTCTCAATCGAACCCAAGGTCCCGATGTTTCCCCAGCGGGCACGGGAAAAGGCCCGCCGCCGCACCGTTACTTCGCCCAAGGGAAGCTTCAGCAACGCCTGCAATCCCTCGAGCGGCCGAAAGCGATAGGCCACCTCGGCGACAATCAACGTGTCGGTCCCGACCCCCGCCACCGTCTTTACGTCCAGATCCGCCGGCAAAACCGGGAGCTCGTTCTGGACGCCGATGGTCGAAGCGATGTCGTCCAGTTTGTAGGAACTTCTCCGCTGCCACGAGATGACGTCGCCGTCTCCGGGATCGGTGACCGCGCTCAGGATGACCATCCCCCCGGCCTTGAGGTCGAGCGGCTGGGCCATGGTTTCGGCCGCCAGAATGTGAGTGCCGAGATAGCCGGAATCGTTGGTCCAGACACAGTCGTACAAGGTCGCGCGCTTCGCGATCAAACTGGCCGAGGAAAAAGCCACCCTTTCGACGATCGCCACGGCGCGAGCGTAAAAATAGATTTCGGAGAAACCGACCAGAACCAGCACGGCAATGGGAAAAAGCAGCGCAGCCTCGAGCGCGAGCGAACCACGTCGTTTCCGCAAGACCCCAAAAATCCGGCCGGCCGGCCCCATGCCCCTATTCATTTTCCACCACCGTCTGCCGGCGGAAAACCAAGGTGTCGATACCGGCCAGCGCCAGCACCTTGGTGAAGCTAGGCCGGGTCAAGGTCACCGTGTAGATGACGATGTCGCCGGCACCGCCGCCATCGGCGGACGCCATGTCGGAATCCCACTGCTTGTTGCCGTTGATATCCTCGTAACCCTCACCGGCATCGTAGGTGCCGTTGTCGTTCCCGTCCGTGAACGGCTCGGGTTGGCCGATGTTGTCGAAGGACGGATAGGCCTTGAACTCCACCGTCAGGACACCTTCTGGGCCTTTCCAGCGCTCCATGAGGTCGGTGATCTTTTCCTTGATGAGTTTGTCGCGGGTGGCGCCACCGGCACCGGTGATGCCGTAGCGGGTGCCGTTGCGCACCGCCAGTTCCAGATTGGCGTCGGTCAGCAGCATCAGCCCGGCCTCGATGGTGCCGAACAGCAGCAATATGATTACCGGCGCGATCAGGGCGAATTCCAGCGCGACCGACGCCCCCCGGTTCCGCCATATCCAACCGCCGATGCCGCCGCCTCGTCTCATGGCGTCACAGCCTTCGCCGAGGGCGTACGCTCGCGCATGAACCGATAGAAATCGAGGTTGGAACGCACCGCCGTCCGTTCGAGATCGGCGGAAAGCACGCTCTCCGCCGCCTCGTCGTTGCCCAGAAGACCATAGGCCAGCGCCAGGTTCTGCCGCACCTGCGGCGGCGCGCTGGGTTGGGTGGCGACGTCCAGCAACACGTTGACCGCCTGACGCGGCTGCCCCGACAAGGCTAGGGACAGCCCCAGATTGCTGCGGGCGGCGGCATTCTCGGGATGGGCGGCCAGAGCCTGACGATAAAGCGCCTGCGCCTCGTCGTGCCGGCCTTGCAGATCGAACACGGAGCCCAACCCCAACAACGACCGCGCATCCTGGTCCGCCACCGCACGGGCGGCAGTGTAACGTTTCTCCGCCTCCGCGAATTCACGCTTGGCCAAGGCGATGCGTCCCAACCCCAACAGCGGGTCGACCGCCTGGGGATCGATCCGCGCAGCCTCTGCATAGGCAGCGCGGGCCCGTTCGCTTTCCCCGATCATGAAGAAGGCGTCGGCAAGGCCAAGACGCGCTTGATAATCGTTGGGATTGCTCTTCACCATTTGCTGAAACAAATTGATGGCGATCTTCGGATCGCCCCCGTCCAGGGTGGCGCGGGCCAGCCGCAGGTTGCTTTCCGCAGCCGGGGACGACACCGACGTGCCAGGATTAGGTGAAGCGGCACAAGCGCTCAACAGCACGGCACAGGCCACGACCACGATCCGTCGCATCACTTGAACGCCTCCATCATCCTGAGGAAGGCCGGAGCCCCCGAAATCAGCATCACCGCCGGCAGGATCAGCAGCATCATCGGCATGGTCATCTTGGCCGCCAGCTTGGCTCCCTTTTCCTCCAGGCTGAGGACGCGGGTGCTCCGCTCGGTCCGTGCCAGGGTCTTGAGAGATTGGGTGATGGGGGTGCCGTACTGATGCGCCTGCACCAAGGTCGCCACCATGGCCCGCAACGATTCCACTCCCGTCCGTTCGGCCAGACTGCGCAAACCCGCGACCGGGTCACCGTTCATCTGGATTTCGTGGGAGGTGATTTCCAACTCATTGGCCAGTGCCGGACACAAATCCACCAGTTCGACCGACAGCCGTTTGATGGTGGCCCCCAGGCTGTAGCCGGCATTGGTACAAATCACCATCAGGTCGAGGGCGTCCGGCAAGGAACGGTAGATGGCGCGGCGACGCGCCGCGACGACACGCCGCAAGACGATTTCAGGGAGCATCATCCCGACCTGGAAGCCCCCCAGCACCATCGCCAGTTTGATGGCCATGGCCATGTCTTGCACCATCACACGGACAGCCACCACCCCCAGCACAGCCCCCACGGCCCCCAGCAATATCTTGAGGGCAATGAACACCGACAGGGCATGCACCTGACGGAAGCCGGCGGTCTGAAGCTGCCCTTGCAATTGCGTGCGCTGCTTGGCGTTGAACAACGGCAGTTTCTGCCCCAAACGAATCAGCAAGGCACCGACCTGGGAGCGCAGGTCCTCGGCCGGTTGCTCTTCCTCGCCGCCCTTGAGCGCACCGCCGACCGAACGCACCACATCGCGGGCACGGTCCGCGGCACGGGCCTTTGGGCGGTTCAGCCTCAGCGACACCAGCGACACCACCACCAGCATGCCCGCCAGAACCATCGCCAGGATAATCTCGCCGGACATGGCCTAGTCCTCCAACTTCGACATGCGGTTGATGACCAGCAAACCGGTGAACACCAACCCCAAGGCCAGCCACAAGATCCGCTGCCCCCGTTGGGTGTGGAACAGGACCTCCATGTAGTCGCCGCCCAGGAAGTTCAAGGCCCCCATCACCACGAACGGTACCAATGCGATGATCTTGGCCGCCGCACGCCCCTGGGCGGTCAGGGCACGGGTCTTCAGCCGCACCTCGCGGCGCGAGCGGATGATCGCCGACAGGTTCTCCAGCGTGTCGGCCAATGGCCCGCCCGTTTCACGTTGTAGTTGCAGGCAGACCACGAAAAACCGGAAATCGGGGACGCCGATGCGTTTGCTGGCTTGCTCCATCACCTCTTGGGCGTCCATGCCCAGGCGTAGCGAATCACCCATCATGCGGAACTCTCGCCCCACCGGATCGGGCAACTCGCGCCCGGCGGCAATGATCGCCTGGACCACCGGAACGCCGGCACGGACAGCACGGATCATCAAATCCAATGCGTCGGGAAACCCTTGCAGAAACCGGGTGCGATACCGCGTCACCACCACACGGAAGGCGATTCCCGCCCCGATGGCGCCCCCCACCATGCCACCCGCCGCAGCCAGCCACACCGACTGGCCCAACCACAGCAACCCGGCCACCACCAAGGTAGCCACGAGCAACGCCCCCGCCACGATCCAACGCAAGGCGGCAACACCGCCCATGTGTTCGGCCTGCTCCTTGGCCGCGCTCAGGGCGCGTGCGGCCCAGGTATCCTCACCCAACCGTTTCCGGCGTTGCATGACAGCGGCGGCATCCTCGGCCACGCCGGCGGCGATGGCCGGCGCCACCTCGGAAACGCTGTCGAGCAAACGTTGGCGCATGCGGGCGCGCGGGCTGTCGGCCACAGCCGAGCGAATGGCCTGATAGCCCAGCGCCACCACCACCACGCCGACAAAGCCGGCGGCGGCGATGATGTCCTCGGGGGCAAGACCGCCGGCGCTCATCCCTGGATCGCCTCCATCAGCGCCTTTTCCAGGCCGTAATAGGACGCGCGGGTCGAGAACACCGGACGCAGCCCGGTGCTTTCATAGGTTCCCTTGACCTCGTCGCCATAGGTGCTGTCGTCGTAGCGGAAAGTGAAAAGATCCTGGGTGATGATCACGTCCCCTTCCATGCCGGCGATTTCGGTGACATGGGTGATACGGCGGACACCGTCGCGCATGCGCTCAAGCTGCACGATCATCTGGACCGCGCTGGCGATCTGGCGACGGATCGACAACAGCGGCAACGACCCGGCGGCGAGCAGGACCATGCTTTCCAGACGGGTCAGCGCGTCGCGCGGCGTGTTGGCATGCAGGGTGGTCATCGACCCGTCATGACCGGTGTTCATGGCCTGGAGCACGTCGAAGGCCTCGGCGCCGCGGGTCTCGCCCAGGATGATGCGGTCGGGACGCATCCGCAGCGCGTTCTTGACCAACTGACGCTGATCGACCATGCCGCCGCCCTCGATGCCTTCGGGCCGGGTTTCCAGGCTGACCACGTGCGGCTGCTGCAATTGCAGTTCCGCCGCGTCCTCGATGGTGATGATGCGCTCGCGCTCGTCGATCACCCGGCTCATGGCGTTCATCAGCGTGGTCTTGCCCGAGCCGGTGCCGCCGGAAATGATGATGTTGGTACGACACGCACAAGCGACCTCGAGCACACGGGCCATGGCGGTCGACAAGTTGCCCTGCATCACCATGCGGTGCAGGGTGACGTTGCGCTTGGCGAACTTGCGGATGGACAAACAGGTCCCGCGGATGGCCAAAGGCGGCAACACCACGTTGACACGCGACCCATCGGCCAGACGGGCATCGACCATGGGGCTGGATTCATCGACGCGACGGCCGATCGAAGCGGCGATGCGTTGGGCGACGTTGGTGACGTGGGCGTTGTCGCGGAATTTGAGCGGTGTCAGCTCCAGCCGGCCATGCCGCTCCACGAACACCTGGTCCGGGCCGTTCACCAGAATGTCGGTCACGGTGTCGTCGGCCAGAAGCGGCTCGATGGGGCCGATGCCGAACATGTCGTTCAGCAATTCCTCGACCGCCCGCAACTGCTCGGCCATGGTCACCAAAAGCCGGTCGCGGGAAACGATCTCGCCCACCAGCCGGGTCAGGTCGCCCCGCACCTGATCGCGCGAACGGGTCACCGCCGCCGAAACGTTGATGCCGGCGAACACCGCCGCCCGCAACGTGCGGAAGGTGTCGGTCCGCAGGAAATCCTCGGACGCCATTTCCGGCGCGGAAGCCGGCGCACAAACAGGAGCCGGAGCCGGTGTCGGGACCGGTGTCGGGGCCGACACCGGTTGACTCGTCATCATCGCCTGAACCGCCGAACGGGGCGGTGCCGCCGGACGCGGCGGCGCGGCGGCGGCGGCGGCGAGCACGCTGGCCGGCAACCTGGCGGCGGGACCGGCAGGAGCCGGCGGGGTCGCCGGCGTATCCACCGCCGACCCCGACACCGGTTCGGCGGCCAACGGAAAATCTGGGTCCATGGGGCCGCGTTTGCGCCCGAACATCAGGCTCTCCACTCCAACAGATGGCGCAACAGCGGATGGTCGCGGAAACTGAAGGTCTTTTTCGGTTTGTCATCGAGCCGACGTCCGGCCAGATCGTCACCCACCCGCTTCAACGCGGTGGCAAGCGCGGATCGCTCTGCCACCACCGGCGGCCCAAGATTTTCGGCCCGGCTGGCCGCGTCGTGGTCATAGGGCAGGACATGGCTGGCACGACGCCCCACCGCTTCCTCGAAATCGTGCAGGGCCAACTCGCCCTTGCCGGGCTGACGGGGCTGGTTGACGATCAGCATGACCGGCGCGTGGGCATCGCGGGTTTCCGCCGTGCGCATCAGCCGCGCCGTCTCCCGCGCGGCATAGACCGATGGCTCGGTCACAAGCGCCACCACTTGCGCCTCCTCGAGCATGGCGATGTTGGTGGCCCCCGCCCGCCCGGCCATGTCGACGATCACATAATGGAAATGACGCTTAAGCTCGCCCACCAGCTCGCGCAACGCCTCGGTATCCAGGATCTCGGCACTGTCGAGCGCGTTCTGGGCCGACAGCACGAACAACTTGCCGCCAACCCCCACCATGGTCCGTTCCAGGTATTGCGGATCAAGCCGCCGCACGTTCTTTAGAACGTCGGTCAGGCCGTTGTTGCATTGGGTGCCAAGCAGGATGGTCATCGGCCCGCCGAACGGGTCGAGGTCGATCAACGCCACCCGGCGTTCGATGCTGTGAGACAGATACCACGCCACGTTGGCCGCCACCGTCGAGGCGCCGACGCCGCCGCGCGCACCGACACAGGCCACCAGCTTGCCGGTACGCACCTGATGCACCGGCTGCATCGCCGCACCGGGACCGCCGAGCAGGCGGGTCAACAGATCGACCGTCAACGGCTTGGAAATATATTCGTCGACACCCATACGCAGCAATTCGCGAAACAGACCGACGTCGTTGCGTTCGCCAATCACCACCACGGAAATGCTGGGCGCGCACACTTCGGCCAGCGCCGCCAGTTCGGACAGCGCCATGGCCGAGGTCGAGATATCCACCACCAATTGACGCGGCGGCCGCTCCAGCCGCGACATGAACTCGGTAGCGTCGGCGATGCTGCCCTGACGAATGTGGGTGTGGGGCATCATGCGCGACAGCGCGAAACGCTCGACCGCGTCGGTGCTGTCGGCGTCGGCCAGAAACGCGACGAAATCGGCGTGGTTGGGCACGCTGCGGGTGGGGTGGGCCAGATTGTCGATCAAAGACATGGACATCCCTCCTCTCCGCTATGGCGAGCTGGAACTGGTGCCGCCGCTCGACGAGGTTCCACGCAGCGGCGTCACCTTGTTTTCATGATAACGGTCAACGGCTGACGCCGCAGTGACGGGATCGGCGCCACGATAACGACGGCCGTGTTCCAGATCAGCCGGGTCGGCCAGCATCTGGCCGAGATTGCCAAGCGTGGCACAGCCGAACGCCATGGTCGGACGTTGCCCCTTCCAATCATATTCCGACGGCGCCACCATGCTCGCGCAATCGGGCGCGATGACGCTGACACGCAAGAAGTCCAAGGTGGCTGTGTCGGCCTCACCCACACCAACCAAGGCAACGGACGGATCGATCCCCAGATCGGTCACCAGCGCGCGCGCCTGCCCGGCAGTGGGCGGCGGGCTGTTCTTGGCCAACAGCACACGCACGCGCCGACCATGTTCACCGGTCCTGGACAAGGCGTCGGCGATGGCAGTGCGCTCTGCCTCGGTAGGGGCAGCCGGATCGGCAAGCGTCAGGGTGGCGACGGTGGTGACCTGACGGGGCAAGGCCGAAATGTCAGGCAGGTCGCGATAATCGGGACGCGGAAAACAACCCCCGACCATGGTGACCATCAGGATCGCCGGCAGGATCGCGAAAAGGCGGCGCATGTGCTGGCCCTCCTTAGTAGACGAAGCCGGCGGGACCGACTAGGCGCGGCGCATCTGCGGCCAGCGGGTCGATTCCCAGGCTTTGGCTGGTGACATATTCCACGTCCGAGGCCGGCTTGAGATTGGCCAGCGGTGTCTGAAGCTGACCCGCCCCCACCGGCTTGACCATGTAGGC
The DNA here is from genome assembly GCF_011022235.1 of Magnetospirillum aberrantis SpK. Taxonomy (GTDB): domain Bacteria; phylum Pseudomonadota; class Alphaproteobacteria; order Rhodospirillales; family Magnetospirillaceae; genus Magnetospirillum; species Magnetospirillum aberrantis. The sequence goes on from NZ_JAAIYP010000038.1 coordinate 105,426, forward strand.
GGTGACGATCACCACCAGTTCGCTCTTGTTGTTGCGGTAGTTCTGGGACGAGAACAACTTGCCCAACACCGGCAGGTCGCCCAGGCCGGGCAGGCGGGCCGCGATATCACGCATGCTGTCCTGAAGCAGGCCACCGATGACGAAGCTTTGGCCGCTGGCCAGTTCCACCGTTGTCTCGACTCGCCGCACCGACAATCCGGGAATGGTGAAGCCCGACAAGGTCACGGAATTGGTGGACGACAACTCGCTGACTTCGGGGCGAACCAACAGGCTGATGCGATCAGGCGACAGCACCGTGGGCGTGAAATCCAGTGCCACGCCGAATTGCTTGAAGGTCACGCTGACAGAATCGCTGGTTCCCTGGACGATGGGAATCGGAAACTCGCCACCCGCCAGGAAACTGGCTGTCTGACCCGACACGGCGGTCAGGTTGGGTTCCGCCATGACCGAGACCAACCCTTCCTGGTCCAACGCATCGATCATCGCATTGATGCCGAAATCGTTGGTCTTGAAGCCACCACCAACGCCCCAGCCGCTGCTCGGGATATTCCACGAGCTATTCGCCTCATCAATGAAATCGCGGCCGTTCATGATGCTGGCGACAAAGTTCCCCGGCTTCAGGATGGCCTGCCAGTTGATGCCGAACGTCTGGGTGATCTCACGTGAGACTTCGGCCACCCGCACCCGAAGATGCACCTGGGTCGGAGTGCTCAGCGAAAGCGAGTTGATCAGCTTTTCGTCCTTGGCCAGGAAGGGGGCCAGGGTGCTGGCGACATCACTGGCTTGGGCCGCGGTGTCGACCGCGCCGCTCACCTGCAACGACCCCGGCGCCGAAGTCAGGGTGAAACGGTAGGCGGGAAAACGCTGACGCAGCAGATCCTGCATTTCCGCCAGATTATGGCGCACCACCACGGTCCGGCGCATGATCTCGCGGTCACGGCCATCGACGGCGTAAAGCGTGGTGGTTCCCGCCTTCTTGCCCAACAGGAAAATGGCATTGGGCGACGGCACCTGAACATCCGCCACGTCGGGATTGGCGACGAACACGCTGAGCGCCGGGCGCGGCAGGTGGATCAACTCGCCCGTTCCCGAAAACAGTTCGAGCCGTTCGTCCGTCTCGGCGGCGACGGCCGCCGAGACGGACAGCGGCGCAAGCGGTGCCCCCCACGCACTTGCTGCCAAAACCAAGGCCAGGAACAAACGACCCACCATCGGAACTCGAACGTTCATCGGACTCTTTCCCCCTGGGGCGGCGGCTTATTTGCCGTCGCCCGAGCCACGAAACACCTGGACCCGCATCGGCGCCGCCACGCCCCCGCGCGACGGACGCTCGGGCGGGGGTTCGGAGGCCATGCGGACCACCTGTGAAATGTCCTTGCCCCACACCGGCTCCGACGTTTCCTCGCCGTCGACGTCGGAATCGCGCGTCTGCGCCAAGCTGCGCAGGGCCAAGGACAAATGTCCCAGACGGCTGACCACCGCCACCGATTCGGCGTCGCGCGGCCCAACTTCAAGCGTCACGGTGCGGGCATTGCCGGCAGATGCGGCGGTCCCTCCCGAAGCCTCGATCTCGGGCGCACGGATGGTGCGCCCGACCGCGATGACCCGCACGTCGGACAACACCGTCTCGCTGGCTACCCGGGGAGGCCCGTTACGGCTGTCGCCGCCACCATCCAGACGATGGGTGAGGATCAGGTCGACACGGTCGCCGGGCAGCGTCAGGCCAGCATTGCCGGTGACGTCGTCGATGGCCACCGACACCGCCCGCATGCCGGGCTGCAAGGCCGCCGCCAGGAAACCCGGCGAGTCAGGATAGACCACGTCGGTTTCGCTGATAGCCGCCCCTTCGTCGATGGCACGGCGGACCACCGCCCCCGACAACCGGCCGGCGGCGGGAGTGTCACGCTTGATCTGGCCTTTCTTGACGTCGCTTTCGGGAATTTCACGCCAGAGCAGATCGTCGGCCTTGATCAAGGTTCCCACCGGCATTTTCGCCACAGCGGTTCCGATAGCGGTCATGGCCGGAGCCACGGGCTTGGCGGTGGAGGCGACAAACAGCCCCCGCAGCAGCAGCGCCGCCACCAAAGCGAGACCGAGAACCGAAACGATGCGCAAGACAACGCGCACATTCATGGAAGGTCTGCCTCCGCTGAAAGTTCAGCCGCTACCCCGCCGCCAACGCAGCCAAGCCGCCGCCGCATGCCAAGGCCACGCCATAGGGCACACCGCGCGCGGCGGACAACAGAAAAAGACCACGCCTGGCAAACCCCGACGGCCATCGGCGAAGAACCGCATCCGCCGCCACCCCCAGGACCGCCAACAACAAGCCGGCGACCACGACCATCACCAGGATGGCAAGAGCATGCTCCGGGCCGGCCCAGGTGAACACCGCCGCCGCCAGCTTGACGTCGCCGCCGCCCATCCAGCCGGCAAGGCCGGCCCCCAGGGCGACAGCGAAGGCGGCAACACCGATGGCAAGGTGAAAGAAAATCGCCGCCCCCCCCCAACCGGACAGGACGGCGTGCCCGAACCATGCCACCAGAGCGGCGGCGACCAGACGATTGTCGATCAGCCGCCACCCCAAATCCCGGACGGCCGCCGCCACGAAAAGCAGAGCGGCGACCACAGCGAGCAGGGGCATTAACCGCCAGTGCCAGTGCCAGTGCCGGTTCCGGTTCCGGTGCCGGTGCCGGTGCCGGTGCCGGTGCTACCATTGGCGGCAGTGTCCAGGGCCGTGCCCAAATCCGTGAAGATTTTCGTGATGTTCGTGCTGATGTCGGCGGTGGTGAGCGCGCCGACAATGGCGAGCACGATCATGCCGGCCAGGATGGAATATTCCAGGGCGGCGACGCCCTTCTTCTCGCGCAACACAGTACGGATAGAACGCAGCATGGAAAGTCCCCTCATCTCCGACACAAGCCCGGCGGCGATTCCGCCAAGCCCACCGTTGCTACGGTGATTACCCGAGAGGGGATGGTCCACAATTCTGACAGAACTGTAATCATGTTTTTCATTAGTCTATTTTTGAAGAAACATCCGAGGCATATACCCTCTGTATTATTATTCATAAACTTAATGTGCATTTTATAAAAATACCGCCAAATTTCCTTGCAACAGCAAATTCATACGCCTCTGAAAAAACGCGCAACCAACTGATAGTATTAGAAAATTACCCTAACGGATAGGTTGGCTATTCCCGTTGCGGCTGTGGTGGGACAATGCGGCGATCACCCTTAGCGATCCCCATACCCTAGCCATCAGGATGTATACGAGCGACGGAAGACGCTTCTTAAAAGCCTGCCACCAAACACCTTTTCCGTCGCCGTCACCGTGTCCTTGGTCAAGTTCGCACCAAACTTCCGTCCCAGAACGACGGCCTAATGGTTGTTCCGCCCTATCCCATGGTATAAACCGGACTGGACGCACAGACATCCGGGGGGAAGACGACAGTGCCAATGGGGGACATGCAAATCGATCTGGAAACGTTGCGCGGTGCCGGCATTCGCCCGACCCGCCAGCGCGTCATCATCATGCGGACCATCCGCCGCGGCGGCCGCCGCCATCTGACACCCGAGGGGTTCCACCGCGAATTGAACCAGGCCGGGCTGAAGGTCGCGCTGGGCACCGTCTACAACACCTTGAACCAGTTCGCCGCCGCCGGCCTGTTGCGGCGGGTGGGCTTTGGCGACCGCACCTTCTATTGCACCGCCACCGACGAACACCACCATTTCTTCGACGAGGAAACCGGCCTGTTGCAGGACATCACCGGCTCCCAACCAACCGTCGCCAACCTGCCGCCGCTGGCGCCGGGCATGGAGATGGTCGGCGTGGACATCGTGGTCCGGGTGCGCAAGGCCGGCTGAGCACCTTGGCTTGAACGACAAAAGGGCGCGCGGTCGATGGCCGCGCGCCCTTTTGTCGTTGCGCCCACCTATTCGGCGGCGTGGTTCTTGTTTCCGGGCTTGTATTGCATGTCCTCGACCAGGATGTGCTCCACCAGCCATTGGCATAGAAATTCGTACACCGGCTGGCGCAAGGCCAGCGCTTCGCCGTTCTTGAACCGCTGCACGAACTTGTACGCGGTCGAGATGAAGATGGTGTGCGAGGCGAAATGATGTTCGACGATCTCGGGGGCTTCATCGACGAAGAATTTTTCCTCGTCGCGGAAATGGATGGCCGCGTATTCCAGCAACCCGAAGATCACTTCCCCCAATTCCTCGGCACCCATGGCGTCGTCGTCCAGCACGTTGATCATCGAGATCAACTTGCGATGCTGGTTGTCGAGCAAATCGATGCCTACCGAAAGATCGTCAGACCATTCGATCTTGGTCATTCCCCCCGAACCTCCGGCGACCTGAATTGAACTGAACCAAGATTAGCCCACCGTTGCCAGGGAAACAACCGCCAGGAGACCAGCCGAAAGTAGAGGCACGGTTGTCGAGAGCGCGGCGCGTTCCCATGTGGATCAACAGAGTCTTTCCTTGATGAACCAGGGGGGGGGACCGGCATGGAGGCATTCGTTGGCATGGCGGCGGCCTGCGCCATCCTTGGCACCGCCGCCTGCGTCCTGACCCTGTGGTGGCTGCGCGATCCCGCCCCGCCCCGTCCCCCCGACGGCCCGCTGAACGCCGAGCCCCATATCCTGACCATGCTGGGCGCGCACGGACGCCCCAATCCCATGCTGTACGAACGCCTGCCCGATTATCCGGCTGCATGGAAAAGACAGAGGGAACTGGCCCGTCAGGGCCGGGGCTGCATCGTCACCCATGCCGACAGCGGCCAGATCCGCCACGACGTTCCCGGCTGGTTGCCCCTTCATGGCCGGATCGGGCTTTAAGGTATCAGTTATAGCGGATACGGCGCGGACGCGGCACGGCGAAGATGGCGGCGTTTCGGCCAACGGAAATACCGGCCGCCGCCAGGATACGGTCGGCCAGTCCATGGGGAGCCAACGGCAGTTCGCCGCGCAGCGCCGTCTCCATCAGGCGCATTTCCTCGACCGCCTCGCGGGCGACGGCCGAGCGGGACAAGAACACCGCGACGCTTTCCAACTGCCCCGGCGACAGCGGCCAATTGCCGATGTCGGCGCCATAACGCCCCAGCATGTCGAAGAAATCGTCGAGCGACAAATCGTGAGACATGAGCGTCTCCATCCCGCGAGCCAGATCGTTTCGGCGGCGAAAACCGCCTTTGTTCAGGACGATGGAAACACATCAGCCGCGTACAATACAAATGTTATATGTACCGCAAATTGTGTTTTACTTTGGTTTATATCCCATTCCCTGCGTCCACCAACTCCAGCATCCGGCGCAAGGTGTGGTCGGCGATCCCCAGGGCCGTCAGTTGCGCGACGGTATTGGCCAGGTAATCCCGCGCGCTGCCGGCGGTTCCCACCCCCTGGCGCAACAGCCGCACGGCCTGGTCCCCGGTCCCCGACCAATACTGGAGGTGATGGCGATTGGCGACATAGGCATAGGCCTGGACCCGGCTGCCATCCTCCAGCCGGACCCGCAGGAAACGGGGGTGGTAGACCCCGGTGACCATTTCGCGGGCGTCAAGCCGCGCCTTGACCTCGGGCCAATCCCCGGACGCTACCCGCAAGGCACGCCCCAGGCACGAACCGCCACGGTCAAGACCGAGAACCAAGCCCGGTGCCTCGGGCGTGCCGCGATAGATGGTGGACAGGATGCACAGCGACCGCCGCCAGCCGACCAGACGGGCGACACGGCTTTCCATCGGCCGGAAATCCGGCCTCCAGATCAACGAGCCATAGGCGAAGACCCAAATTCCGCCGTCCCCATGTTGCATGCCATCGTCACAGGGTTTAGAGGGAATAGTCTCGCCGTCGCCCAGGAATGTCGTCATGTCCGTCCGCCGCGTTGCCGCCCTTGCCGCCATCGCCCTTGTACTGGCCGGGCTTGGCTATTGCGCCTATTGGTTCCACGCTGCGGCCGGGTTGCGCAAGGGGATCGAAGCCTGGGCGGAAAACCGCCGCGCCGAGAACTGGATCGTCGGCTGGGATTCCCTGAGCGTTGACGGTTTTCCCCTTTCGCTGACCCTGACCATGGAAAGCCCTGCCGTGACCACACCCGACGGCCGGTCCTGGCAGGTCGGACATCTGGTCGCCGTCGCCTCGCCGCTGACGCCGAACCGCTTTACCCTGGACATGAGCGGCCGCCACCATCTGGGCTGGTCCACGGGTGCCGCCACGGTGGACAGCGAGCGCATGCAGGTCGCCGTGACCCTGGACCGCCACGGCCGGACGCAAGAGCTGACCCTGGTGGCGTCGGAAGTTGATTGGGCCGACGAAGACGGCATCCGCCTTGAGGCCGGCACCCTGGCCGCCACCTGGGCGACGACGACACAAGATCCCGGCGGCGACATCAACTTTTCCGTCGCCGCCCAGGACATCCACTGGCCGACCATGCCCACCTTGCCGTTGGAACCGCGCATCCGCCTGATGGAAACCCAGGGACGCCTTGTCCACGGCTTGCCGGAAACCCTGTCGGCAGAGGCCGTCGCCGGCTGGAGCGCCGATGGCGGGATGGTCGAGTTGGAACACCTGACCCTGGATTGGGCGCCGCTGGCCCTGGAGGCCCAGGGCACGCTGAGCCTGGGGCCCGACGGCCAGCCGCGCGCCACCTTGTCCACCCGCATGCGTGGCATCGCCCCCCTGATGGACCGGCTGGCCGACAACGGCGTGTTGCCCGCCGACACCGCCCAATCGGCCAAGATCGTGCTGATGCTGATGAGCCGGCCCGATTCCCAGGGACGCCCGGCGGTGCCGGTGCCGGTCAGCCTTCAGGACGGCGAGGTTTACCTTGGCTCGGCCCGCGTCGCCCAGTTGCCGCCAGTCAAATGGCCGTGACGCATGGTCCACCATTCCTATCCTGCCCGCGTGCTGGCGGCCATGGCGCGGCCGACGCTTGAGGGCGCCCATTGATCGGAACCGACCAATGGGATTGGTATACTCCCTATTTCAGGAAACCAAGCAGCGCCTTGTTGACGCGGTCCACCCGTTCCAATTGCGGGAAATGGTCGACGTCGTCCCACACCACCAGCTTGTTGCGGGGATAGGTGGCGTCGAGCCATTGCTTGGCCCCCTCGTCCACCGAAGTCTTGGCGTAAAGGCCCAGCACCGGCACGTCGAAACGGACCGGTGCCCACACGTCGGCGTCGGCGAAATGTTCGAAGGTGCTGGCGACCATGTGGTGGTCCGCCCGACGCACGGCGACCAGCACCCTTTTCGCCTCGGCCGGCGGCATCTTCTGCATGAAGCCCTGGAAGAACTGTTCCAGCACCAGCTTGTAATCGTCCCCCCGAAGTCCGGCCTGCATGTCGGCCAGGAACTTGTCCTGATCGGCCTGGGCCTGGGCGTCGGCGGGCGGGGCCAGGATGGCGCCATCCACGAACACCGCCCGGTCCACCTTGAGCTGACCACGGCGGATCACCGTATGGATCACCGGCAACCCCATGGAATGACCGACCAGGGCGGCATGCGACAGGCCGGCATCCTTGGCCACCGCCTCGACCGCGCGGGCATAAAGCGTCATGGTGTAGGCGACATCCTGGGGCGCCCCGGAATCGCCATGACCGGGGGAATCCAAAGCGATCACCCGATGGGTCTTGGCCAGCGCCGGCACCTGATGGTTCCAGAACGACTGATCCAGGGTGAACCCGTGGATCAGGATCACCGCCGGCGCCCCCACCTTGCCCCAGCTCTTGTAATGCACCAGGAAGCCGTCCAGGCCGGCATAACGGCTTTCACCGTCCTTGGCCGCCGCCGGAAGCGCCACCATAACCAGAAGCAGGACCAGCAACGGCCGCAACAGACGGGCCATGACCTCAGGCCCCCACCATCTCGATGAACACGCCACACGCCTCGGACGGCGGAATGCGCACGGTGCCTTCGCGGTCACGGCTGAAATCGACGCCTTTGTCCTTCAACACCTGGGCGGCCCGGTCGGTGTCGGCGACGCGGATGGCCAGGGCGACCAGGGCCGGCGACGGCGGCAGTTCGTCCAGTTCGGCCTCGGGATGCAACTGGGTCAGTTCGTCCGGGCGGGTCAGATAGATCAGGCCGCCGCCGGTGTGCACGGTCACCGTGTCGTCGGTCAGAACCGCCGAATGGGGGCCGAACAGCACGTCCCAGGCCGGGGTCAGGGCTGGCGGCTCCTCGACGATGGCGGTGGCCGCGGCGATGCCGCAGGCGGTGTTGGGATGGTCCAGCCATTGCGGATGGCGCTCACGCTCGGCGGTGATGTGCTGGACCACGCGGGTCGGAATGCCCGGCGTCGCCACCGGCGGCAACGGCATTTCGGAAAACATCAGGGTGGTGCCCTTGCCGTCATCCAGCTTGCGCGACAAAGAGCGCGCCACCGGCACCTCAAGACCGGCGGAACGCAACGACTGGCTGGTGGCGGCACCGTCCGACGATCCCAGAGACAGACTGAACAGTCCCTCTTGCCGGGTCAGGAAGTCGCGCAACTGGTCGGCGACCTCGCCCTCGCCCTCGGGGGCGATCAGTTCCACGTAATCGCCGGCGAACATGGCGCAACGGTTGGCCGTGCCCCATTCGGCATGATGGCCCACCGGGGTCAGCGCGAAACCAAGGCGTTCGAAAACCCCGGAAGCGGCGTCAAGGTCGCGCACCGCGACGACGGCGTGGTCCAGACCGGTCAGATTGTTCGCCATGCGCGTGCCCCCTTTTCTGCGTAAAACCCGCAAGAGGGGACACCCTGAGGGGGGGCGGAGTCAACCGTCGATCGGTGAAAGCGCGCTTAACGGTCCTGTTTGGCGTCGATGATGGCGCGGCGAATGGCGCGGGTCTTGGTGAAGTGCTTTTCCAGCACCTCGCCCTCGCCCCAGCGAATCGAGCGCTGCAACGCGGTCAAATCCTCGGTGAAGCGCTGAAGCAGTTCCAGCACCGCTTCCTTGTTGTTGAGGAAGATGTCGCGCCACATGATCGGGTCGCTGGCCGCGATGCGGGTGAAGTCGCGGAAACCCGAGGCCGAGAACTTGATGACCTCTTGCTCCATCACCCCTTCCAGGTCGTTGGCGGTGCCGACGATGGTATAGGCGATCAGATGCGGCAAATGCGAGGTGACGGCCAGCACCCGGTCATGGTGGGCGGGGTCCATTTCCTCGACCGTCGAGCCCACCGCCTCCCACAGGGCGCGCACGCGGGCGGTCGCCTGGACGTCGGTGTGGGCCTGGGGCGTCAGGATGCACCAGCGCCCCTGGAACAATTCGGCGAAACCGGCGGCGGGGCCGGAAAATTCGGTACCGGCGATGGGATGGCCGGGGACGAAATGCACGCCTTCGGGCAGGAACGGCTCGACGTCGCGGATCACCGCCGTCTTCACCGAACCCACGTCGGACACGATGGCCCCGGATGCCAGATAGGGCGCGATGGCCTGGGTCACCGCCTCCATGGCGCCGACCGGCGTGCCCAACACCACCAGCCCGGCCCCCGCCACTTCGGCCGCCGGATCGGCGGAGGCGGAATCGACCACGCCCAGTTCAAGCGCCACCCGACAGGCTTCGGGGTCACAATCCAGCGAGGTCAGCCGCCGGGCCAGCCCCAGCTTGCGCACGGCCCGCGCCAGCGAGGAATTGATCAGGCCGATGCCGACGAAGCAGATGGTGTCGAAAAGCGGTGCGGTCATGTCATGTCCCGAAAGGGAGACCGCCGCCGTCACCGGTGACGGCGGCGGTTGCCGTTACTTTCCCTGGCCGACGAATTCGGCCAAGGCCTGGACCACCAGCTGGTTTTCCTCGCCGGTGCCGATGCTGATGCGCAGCCAGTCGCCCAGGCCATAGCCGACCATGCCGCGCACGATGATGCCCCGCGACCGCAGGAAGGCGTCGGCGGCGGCCGCGTCCTTGCCCGCTTCCTTGGGAAACCGCACCAGGATGAAGTTGCCGACGCTGTCGGTGAGCCCAAGGCCCAATTTGCGCAATTCGGCGGTGATCCAGGGCAGCCAGTAATCGTTATGGCTCTTGCACAGATCGGCGAAAGCCGTGTCCTCGAGCGCCGCCTCGCCGGCCACCAGGGCGGCCGAGCTGACGTTGAACGGACCGCGCACACGGTTCAGCACGCCGACGATGTTGGCCGGACCATAGGCCCAGCCCAGACGCATGCCGCCCAGCGCGTACATCTTGGAGAAGGTGCGACACATGATGGTGTTGTCGCCCGCGTCCACCAACTCGACACCGGGGGTATAGTCGTTCTTGGACACGAACTCGGCATAGGCCGCGTCGATCACCAAAAGAATGTCGTCGCGCAGGCCGGCGCGCAGGCGCTTGACCTCGTCGGCCGGCAGATAGGTGCCGGTCGGGTTGTTGGGATTGGCCAGGAACACGATGCGGGTCTTGTCGGTCACCGCCGCCAGCAGGTTGTCCACGTCGGCCACCAGATCGGTTTCCGGCGCGGTCACCGGAACACCGCCACAGGCCTTGGTGGCGATGGCGTACATCAGGAAGCCGTGCTGGGAATACACCACCTCGTCGCCGGGGCCGACATAGGCCTTGACCAGCAGCGCCAGCAACTCGTCGGAACCGGCGCCACAGACGATCCGCTCGGCGTCCAGCCCCCAGCGCGTGGCCAAGGCCTTGCGCAGCCGGGTGGCGCCGCCATCGGGATAACGATGCATCTCGGCGGTCATGGCCGCGACCGCCGCCATGACCTTGGGGCTGGGCCCCAAAGCACCTTCGTTCGACGACAGCTTGAGCACCCGATCGACGCCGGCGACGGCGGACTCACCACCCACATAGGGCTTGATGTCCATGATGCCGGGACGAGGCGAGGGAGCGGCCATGATGCGATACCTCCTTGAGGATGCGTTTTACGGAAGAATTCAGACGGGCAACGGCGCGGCGTAACCGCCGATGACGCGGACATGGGCGACCGGGTCGCGGGTCTGGACCAGATCCGCCAGGCGGGAATCGTCGGCGGCGACATAGCCCGGCACCTCGACCAGATGGCGCCACACGCCGTCGGAACGATGGGTGGCGACCAGATTGGCCACGTCCATGCCGGCGGCGGTGAAAGCGGCGCGCAAGCGGTCGCGGCTGATGTCGGGAGCGGTTTCCACCGCCACCAGGGTAAAGTCGTCGCCGGTGGCCTCGGGTTCGCGGCAGGCGACCACGAACGCTTCCAGCGGTTCGGCCCGGCCCGAGGCGACGCTGTCGGCCAGTGCCGGCAGGCGGGCGACCACCCGCGGCAGGTTGCCGGCATCCGAGGTCAACGCCAGCCACCACGGCTCGACGTCATGGGAACCGGGAATGGGCACCAGACCGACGCTGGCCTGGGCATCGGCGACCATGCGCACCACGTGACCGGGGGTCAGGTGCACGATCTGCGGCCACACCACGCCGAAATGGTTGCGCGCCAGCTCGATGTAACCGGCGCCGCGCTCGGGCTGATAGACGGCGATGACGAAAGGCTGTTGCAACCCGACCAGGGCGCCCATGATCTCGCGCCAGATGCGCACCAACGCCTGTTTCGGGAAAGACCCCTTGTGGCGTTCCACCAGCCGGCGCAGCACCTGGGCCTCGCGACCGGGACGCAGGGCGACGCCGTCCGGTGCCTTGGCCTTGGCGATTTTTTCCACCAGGCCGGCACGTTCCATCAAAAGGTCGTGAATCTTGTCGTCGATGCGGTCGATTTCGCGGCGGACGCGGTCAAGGGAAGCGCTGTCGGTACTCATGGTGCAGGGTTCGGGCTTTCTGAGGGGCGGCATAGGTGTAGTGCGCCTGTCGTCCGAAATCAAAGAAAACGTTGACAGCCCCCCTTCGCACCCATAGCTAATCGTGTTCTTTCGTCGTTGGATAACCATATTTCCATCATGACCGACGCCCCGCTTCCTGGGCCTGCTTCCCTTCGCAATCCGCTTGGCCTGACGGTCGAACTGGGCCGAGACACCCCGATTCGCCTTGATTGCGGGGTCGAGATGGATTCGGTCACCGTCGCCTACCAGACCTATGGCACGCTCAACGCCGACAGATCCAACGCCATCTTGCTGTGCCATGCCCTGACCGGCGACCAATACGTGGCCGACCCCCACCCCATCACCGGCAAGCCCGGCTGGTGGAACGACCTTGTGGGGCCGGGCCGATTGTTCGACACCGACCGCTATTTCCTGATCTGCTCGAACGTGCTGGGCGGCTGCATGGGCACCACCGGCCCCAAGGAGGTCAACCCCGCCACCGGCAAACCGTGGGGACAGGATTTCCCGATCATCACCATCGGCGACATGGTGCAGGTCCAGGCCCGGCTGGTGGACCACCTGGGTATCGACCAGATGTTCGCGGTCATCGGCGGGTCGATGGGCGGCATGCAGGTGCTGGAATGGTGCGCCTCGCGCCCTGAACGGGTGTTCGCCGCCATCCCCATCGCCACGGCGGCACGCCATTCGGCGCAGAACATCGCCTTCAACGAGGTCGGCCGTCAGGCGGTGATCGCCGACCCCGAATGGCGCGAGGGCCGCTACATGGACCACGGCACCAAGCCGCGCCGGGGTCTGGCGGTGGCGCGCATGGCCGCGCACATCACCTATCTGTCGGAGCCGGCCTTGCACCGCAAGTTCGGCCGCAACCTTCAGGGCGACCGCGACGCCTTCGAATACGGCTTCGGCGCCGAGTTCCAGGTGGAAAGCTATCTGCGCCACCAGGGCAGCACCTTCGTCGACCGTTTCGACGCCAATTCCTATCTCTACATCACCCGGGCCATGGACTATTTCGACCTGGCCGCCGAACACGGCAGTCTGGCCAACGCCTTCAAGGGGACCAAGACCCGGTTCTGCGTGGTGTCGTTCTCGTCGGACTGGCTGTTCCCCACCGTGGAAAGCCGCGCCGTGGTGCACGCGCTGAACGCGGTGGCGGCCAATGTCAGCTTCGTCGAGATCCAGTCGGACAAGGGCCACGACGCCTTCCTGCTGGACGAACCCGAATTCCACGCCACCCTGAGCGGCTTCCTTGAGGCCGCCGCCGTGCGGCGCGGCCTGCCGCCCGCCGGAAGCAAGGGGGAAACGCCATGATCATGTCCATCGGCAGCCTGCGCGTCGATCTGCGCCTGATCGCCGACATGGTCGAGACCGGGTCGCGCGTGCTCGACGTCGGCTGCGGCGACGGCACGTTGCTGGCGTGGCTGGGCCGGCACAAGGATGTGGACGGGCGCGGCATCGAACTGTCCATGGCCGGCGTGTCGGCGGCGGTGGCGCAAGGCTTGTCGGTGATCCAGGGCGACGCCGACACCGACCTCAAGGACTATCCGTCGGGCGCCTTCGACACCGTCATCCTGAGCCAGACGCTGCAAGCGACCTACGAGCCCAAGACGGTGCTGAACCACATGTTGCGCATCGGCCGGCGCGCCATCGTGTCGTTTCCCAATTTCGGCCATTGGCGGGTGCGTCTGTCGCTGGCGCTGAACGGGCGCATGCCGGTGACCGACACCCTGACCTATCAATGGTACGACACGCCCAACATCCATTTCTGCACCATCCACGACTTCCTGGCGCTGTGCGACGAATTGGGCATCACCGTCGAGCGAGCCATCGCCCTTGACGGCAAGGGCGGCGTGCTGCCGTTCGATGGCGACGGCCCCTTGGCCAACCTGTTCGCCACCCAAGGCCTGTTCGTGCTGAGCCGGGCCGGCTGAGGCCGTCATGAGCCCCCATCGCGGCCCGACGGCCTTCGTCAAGTTCCGGGCCGACGCGCCGTTTTCCTTTCACATCTCGGCCACCGAGTCCCGCCACCGTCAGGGCGGCGACGGCAGCCGCGCCTATTACACCCGGAGCCGTCTGGTGCTGCAACAGGTGCGCCAAGCCGGCCCGGCGGCGCGCGTCGTCGCCGAAAGCGCCCATTTCCGCACCCTGCCGGCCGAACGCTGGGCCCGCGATTACGGCCGCCAGAAGGTGATGTTCGTCCTGCCGTCCGAGGCGCTGGGCGACTGTGTCGGCGTGGTGCTGTTTCTCAGGGCCTTCCGCCGGCGCTTCCCCGAGGCCGGGGTGACCATCGCCAACACCGGCGCCGCCAGCGACCTGTTCGGCCGCGAACCGGGCGTGCGGGTATTGCCGCTGGTGGTCTCGGAAAAGGAACTGGACGGCCATTTCCCCATCATCGACCTGGGGGAAGTGGATGGCTGGGACACCGTGACCACCCAGCCGGTGGACGTGGAAACCACGCTGTTGCTGCGGTTCGGGCTGGACCCGGTCGAGGTGCCGCCCCGCCCCCTGTCCGCCGGCCGTCCCGCCGTCGCCATCCTGCCCATGGCCAGCAGCCCGCTGCGCACCCTGCCCCCCCAGGTCGCCGCCGCCATCGCCACCGCCTTGCACGAAAAGGCCGACGTGACGGTGGTGCTCAACGCCTATCAGGGCTTGAAGCCGGCCTATGAACGCCGGCTCGTGCCATTGCTGCCCAAGGATGTCCGGGTGTCGCCCGGCTTTCCCACCACCGCCGGATTGCTGGATTTCCTGGCGGCCCAGGATTTCGTGGTCACCGCCGACAGCGGTCCCGCCCATCTGAGCAAACTGTTCGGCACCCGCGGGCTGGCAATCTACACCTCGGCCTCGGGCACGGTGTTGCAGGGACGGCACGGCAATCTGGATTTGTGGCAGGTGGATTATGCCGGCCGCCATTGCGCCGCGCCCTGCGGCCTAGCCAAGCTGCGCGCCACCGCCGACGGTCGGGTCGGATGCATGGGCAGCCTGAACCTTCCGGTCGAGGATTTGCCCAATCTGGTGGGCGAGGCCCAACCGGCCCTGGCCGAACGCCTGACGTTCGACGACCACGTCCCTTGCGTGGCGCGGCTGGTCGAGGAACGCGATCGCGTGGCCCAAGCCGCCTTGGACCACTTCTCCTCCCTCAGCTCTCGCTGACCGAACGCGAGAACCCCTGCGCCACCGGCAGATAGCCCCGCCGCTTGCCCTGGCGTAGGCCGGTGGCGGCGTAGATCTGTTTGGTCGCCTCGACGATGTTGACCCCGGCGAAGGTTTCGAACCAACGGCACCCCAAATTCTCGATGGCCATGGCCGAGCGCAGCATCACCCGCGAATTGGTCGGCGGCAGGAACAGCGCGCCGCAACTGGAAACCGGGGTGAACATGTTGTCGCGCAACAGCCGCGCCAACTGGCCGGTGGTGTAGGGACGGCCCTGGCCGAACGGCGTGCGCTCCAACCGCGCCCAGATGCCGCGACGGTTGGGCACGACGATGGCCAGACGACCGCCATCGGCCAGCACCCGCCACAACTCGCGCATCATGCCCCGCACCTGTTCGGTGGATTCGAGGGCATGCACCAGCAAGATCCGGTCCATGCTGCGGTCGGGCAACGGCAGGTCGGTCTCGTCGCCCAGCAAGGTCATGCCCGGTCCCTCGGGCGGCCACGGCAACACGCCCTGACTGGCCGGCATGGCCGCCACCACCCGTTCGGCCTCGGCCAGGAACGGACGCAGATAGGGCGTGGCGAAACCGACGCCCAGCACCCGCTGGCCGGACACATCCGACCACAGCATCCGCAACTGGCGGCGGATCATGCGTTGGGCCATCTGGCCCAGGCTGGTGGCGTAGAAATCCCGAAGATCGACCACGTCGGCCCACAGCGACGGAGAAGGGGGCAGGTTGGACACGGTACGCCTCGTTGTCAGGATGGAAACACTCTACCTCATTCGCCGACGTTGAGCAGCAGGCCGCGCCGCCGCGCCACGTGGTGGGTGCGCAGGAACAACGCCCCGGCCAGCACCAGATAGACAAGGTTCAGCCCCACCGCCCCGGAAAAAAGATCCCACCGGAACAAGTTGTCGATCATCAGCGCCCGCATGCCTTCGAACACATGGGCCGGCGGCAACGCCCACGCCACCGGCTGAAGCCAGCCGGGCAAGGTGGCGATGGGGTAATAGATGCCCGACAGCGGCGCCACCGCGAACACCATCACCCAGGCCAGACTTTCCGCCCCCAGACCGAAACGCAGCACCAGGGCGGAAACGCCCAGGCCGATGGCCCAACCGCTGACCATCAGGTTGACCCAGAACGCGACCAGCGGCAGCCCCAGGTCGAACAAAGAGAAATGATAAAGCGGAATCGCCAAGGCCACCGCCGGCAGCACCCCCAGCATGGTCCGCACCAGACTCATGCCCAGCATGGCGGCCACCAATTCATGCGGTCTGAGCGGGCTGACCGAAAGGTGGCCCAGATTGCGCGACCACATTTCCTCCATGAACGACAGCGCCACCCCCAGATTGCCGCGAAACATCACGTCCCACAGCAGCACCGCGCCGATCAGCACGCCGCCGGCGCGGGCCACCCAGTCGGAATGGCCCTGGAAGAACTGGCTGGTGAAGCCCCACACCACCATGTTGACCGCCGGCCAATAGGCCATTTCCAGCACACGGGGCCACGACCCGCGCAGGATGTAGAGATGGCGCAGCATCATGGCGAAGACCCGGCGGGCGGCGGAAGACGTGCTCATGGCATGGTCTCCGCACGGCGGTCGCGGGCGATGTCCAGGAACACCTCTTCCAGCGTGGCACGGCCGTATTCGCCAACCAATGCCGACGGCGCGCCCTGGTCCACCAACCGGCCGCCCTTGAGCACCAGGACGTCGTCGCACATGCGTTCCACCTCGGTCATGTTGTGCGAGGCAAGCAAGATGGTGGCGCCGCTGGCGCGCTGGTAATCCCGAAGATAACCGCGCATCCAGTCGGCGGTGTCGGGGTCGAGCGATGCCGTCGGTTCGTCCAGCAACAGCAATTCCGGCCGGTTGAGCAGCGCCTTTGCCAACGCCACCCGCGTCTTCTGGCCGGCCGACAGCTTGCCCACCGGGCGGTCAAGGAACTCGGAAAGCTCCAGCGCGCGTTCCAGTTCGCCGACCCGCGCCTTCAGATGCGGCACGCCGTAAAGGTGGCCGTAAACCGTCAGGTTCTCGCGGGCGCTCAGCCGATGCGGCAGGTCCACGTAGGGGCTGGAGAAATTAAGACGCGGCAGGACCCGATAGCGATGCCGCACCATGTCCTCGCCCAGGACCCGGATGGTGCCGGAACTGGGCAGCAAAAGGCCCAGCAACATGGACAAGGTGGTGGTCTTGCCGGCACCGTTGCCGCCCAACAAGGCCACGGTGGCGCCGCGGGCAATTGTGAACGACACGCCGTCCACCGCCACCACCGATCCGAAATGCTTGCTCAGGCCGTCCACCTGAAGGGCGAAGTCTTGCATCCACCGGATATAGGCGAGAGCCGGCGCCGACGCAAACCGTGATCTTGACCGGGCTCAAGGCGGCACACCCCGCATTGTTGCTTGGCTGACGCCTCTTTCGCCCACAAGGAGCACCGTCATGACCGAAACCGTCCTCGACGTCCGGGCCATCGCGCCCGCCGAGCGTCACGCCCTGGTTTTCTCCACCTTCGACGCCTTGGCCCCGGGCGGCGCCTTCATCCTGGCCGCCGACCACGACCCCCGGCCGCTCTATGCCCAATTCGGCGCCCAGCGTTCCGGCAAGTTCGAGTGGAGCTATGTGGAGCAGGGCCCGGAAGTATGGCGCGTGCGGATCGCGCGGGCCCGCGAAGGGGCTTCGTGCTGCGGCAGTTGCAGCTAGTGCATTGAAGCATTCAGATTCTTCAATGTACCAAGCCCGAGCGGCGTTTGAGCCAGACTTGCGCCGGAGGCGCAGCCGCCAAAGGCAAAGCGAGTGCTCAGACGCATTTGAATGCGTCTGAGCACTCGTCACCGTCCCCCGCGCTCCGATGCCGACGCCGACGGGCGCGGGGGATCAATACTGACGGGGACGGGCGCGGATACCCCGCCGGCGCACATCGCCGGCCAGGGTCTGTTCCACATGGCGGCCCTGGAACAAGGTGATGCCCACCGAATGGCCGTATTCGATGGCCGAGGGAGTGTCGCACCGAGCCAGGATGATGCGGGTGACGCCGATACGGCGTAGCGCGTCGGTCTTCTTGTCGCGTTCCTCGGTCAAGCTCGGGTCCCAGATCAGCTTGATCAGATCGGCCCCCAACCGTTCGCGATCGACGAAGGGCAGCATGGAATAGCTCAACCCGTCGATGCAGATGCGATAGCCGCGATCATGGGCGAAGTCGCGGGCGAACAGATAGGCCCCCAGGTCGGCGAAGATATCGACCTTTTGCAGTTCCAGCACGATGGTGCCGCGCATGCCGGCCTTGACGTTGTCGTCGAACACCATGAATTCAGGGCTCAGGATGGTCGAGACGTTGAGGTTGATGCTGATGTCGCCTTCCAAGGTGCGGTCGTCGTGCTTGTTGAGCAAGCTCAGCACGCGGCGGTCCAGCGTCTCGGTCAACTGCTGGAACAGCCAGGGACTGGAATTCATGTTGACGCTGGGCATCAACGTCTGACGCAGGTCGGCGATGGAAATGAACAATTCGTGGAACACCGGCTGCGGCGGTGCCTGGCCGACCACCGCGCACACCGCCTGGCGCCGCATCAGATTGGCCAGATCGGCCTGGCCCAAGGCCGCCTCGACGCGCGCCAGAAGGTCGGGAGTGAACGGCGCGCCCTTGGGCTTGTCCTGCTGACGGGTGTCGCGGGCGGTCCGTTCCTGTTCGGCACGGCGACGGTCCTGCTCCTCCTGAAGCATCTTCTGCGCCAGCGCCACCAGGACGTCATACTCGCGTTCCAGGTCGTACCACGTGCAGAACGTGCCCTTGCGGCCCTGAGCGTCGTCGATGATCAGCGGATCGTCGGAGAACAGGAACCTCAACTTGACGATGGCCGATTCCACCTCGTCCTGGGCCTGGGCCTTGTACACCACCATCAGGTCGGCGTTGGCCAGGGTGAACACCTGGGCCTGCAACATCTTGACCAGCCCTTCGAAGGTGCTGGCGGCAATGCGCATGTGATGGTCGCGCCGGTTCTGGCTGAGCAGTTCCGAAAGGTGGATGTGCACCGCCCGGCGTTCGGAACGATGGCGTTCCAGCCGATGCAGGTAGTCGATCAGCAGGTTTTCCTGGGCGTTGGCACGCGGGGCGGCGGAGGGGGAACCGAACATGGCCGCTCCTATCGCAGCACGCGCAAGGGCGGGAAGGCGTCGAGCATGTCGTTGTTGCCGCATTCCACGCGCGGCCGTCCCGAAATGACGCCGTGACGCTGGGAACATTGCGCCAAGGTGCAGGCGGAAGCCTTGTCGCATTGCGCCATGGTCACCGCCGCCACCATGGAATCGATATAGCGGCCCTGGAAATGGCGAATACCCTGGTTCAGGCCCCAGGCGATGGCGCTTTCGGTGTCGCACCGCGCCAGGATGACCCGCTCCAGGCCAACCGGCCCCAGCGCGTTGTGGATGTCGGCGGTCACCACGTCGTCGGCCATGTCGCCCGACCAGTTCACCTTGACGAAATCGGTCTGGTAAAGCTCGGCGTCGATGAACTGAAGAGTGATCGGACTCATGCCGTCCAGCACGGTCTGATGGCCGCGCGACCGCAGGAAGTCCCGCGCCTTGAAGAAGGCTTCGAGGTTGTTGAAGATGTCCATCAACTGGAACTCCACCACCAGGCCGGCACGGCCACGGATGGCCGCCTCGAAATTCTGGAAGGCCGGCGAGTTGATGGAAGACATGTTGAGGTTGACCGAGAACGCCGCCGGCAGCTTGCGGAAGCCCGCGTCCTGCAACACCGACAATACCCGCAGGTCCAGGAACTGGCACAGATGCTGGAACAGCCAGCGGTTGGACAAGATGTTCACGTCGGGCGCCAGCACCTTTTGCAGGTCGGCGATGGACATGAAGAATTCCTGGAACGCCACTTCGGCCGTCATCTTGTCGGAAAAACGGACACAGGGCTGGCGCCGCACCACGCCGGCGATGTCGGTGGCACCGATGGCCTCCAGCACGCGGTTCAGGTTGCGCGCGTCAAGCTGTTGGATCTGCGGCGCGGTGCGGGCATCCACCTGACGCTTCTTGGCCTGGTTCAACAACTGGCCGCAGACCGCGAAGAAGGTGTCGTACTCGCTTTCCAGGTCGTAATACGTCGCGAAACGGTCCTCGCCATGGGCCGCTTCGCTGTAGGTCAGCGGATCCTTGGAAAACAGGGCGCGCAGTTTGTAGACGATGGCGTCAAGGTCGGCGAGACGCGCGTCCTTGCAGATCAGCATGATGTCGGAATTGGTCAGCAGGAAAAGCTGGCCACGAAACATGTCGACCATGCTTTCGAACATGCGGAACGCGATGCGGATCTTGGCGTCCTCGCGATTCGCCGGCAGCAATTGCGACAGATGCAGGTGCAGCGCCAGACGGCCTTCGCGGATTCGACCGACACGTTCGGCCGCGTCGAAAAGCAGGCTTTCCGACGTGACGATTTCCTGTGGCCTGTCACCGAACGCCGTCGCGTTCATCCCGTCCCCATTCTGGTGAGCCGGCGCGGACAAAATCCGGCCGCGCCTGGCGATGGTTGTTCTTCGCCGGTGGATGGCGCAAACTTCTTTCTGTCTTGTAATCTACATCGCCGCCCCAGGGTCTCCTAGAGCGAAATGCAAATGCCCGGTTCGGATCGCCCCAAACTCGCCGCCCGCGTTCCCGCCGGCAACCGCGTCTACGCGGTGGGCGACATCCATGGCCGCGCCGACCTGCTGGAACGGCTTTTGATCCGCATCGAGGCGGATTGCGCACATGCCCGGCCCGAACGGGTGGCCGTGGTGTTCCTGGGCGATTACGTGGACCGCGGCCCCGATTCTCGGCGCGTGGTGGAACGGCTGTCGCATGGCGCCCCGCAAGGCGGCGCCCTGGCCGACGCCCGATGGATCTGCCTGCGCGGCAACCACGAGGACGAAATGCTGCGCTTCGTGGACGGCGCGGCGAACGGCACCGGCCGGGCATGGTGCCTGAACGGCGGTCTCGACACGCTCAGGTCCTATGCCGGCGACGTGCCCGAGCGCCCCCTTGACGACCTGGACGGGCTCAGGCTGACACTGAGCCGCGCCTTGCCGCCCGCGCATCTGCGGTTTCTGTCACGTCTGCCGCTGACCCATCGCGAAGGCGACTACGTCTTCGCCCATGCCGGCATCCGCCCCGGCGTGCCACTGGACGCGCAACTGGAATCCGACCTTCTGTGGATCCGCGAAGGCTTCCTGGACGACGTGCGCCCGGCGGATTTCGTGGTGGTGCATGGGCACACCCCCACCCCCACCCCCGATATCCGCCCCCACCGCATCGGCATCGACACCGGTGCCTATTATTCCGGCCATCTGACGGCGCTGGTGCTCGAAGGCGACACCCGCTGCTTCCTGAGCAGTTGAGTTTTTCTTGCATCCTTTCCAGCCGTGGGGTAACGCACCCGAAGACTTGCGACAGGGTGTGACATGACGGAAATCTCGGCGCTGGTGGAACGGGTGGAGAAGCTCAAGGGAACGCCGGTGCTGTGCATCGGCGACGCCATGCTGGACCGCTTTGTCTATGGCTCGGTGGACCGCATCTCGCCCGAGGCGCCGATCCCGGTTCTGTGCACCGAACGCGAAGACGCCATGTTGGGCGGTGCCGGCAACGTGGTGCGCAATCTGGTGGCGCTGGGGGCCCATCCCGCCTTTGTCGCCGTGGTCGGCGACGACGAGGCCGGACGCGAGGTCGGACGGCTGTTGGGCGAACATCACGAGATCGACCCCTGTCTGGTGATCGAACCAGGGCGCCAGACCACCATCAAGACCCGCTTCTTCGCCAGTTCCCAACAATTGCTGCGCGCCGATTGCGAAACCCGCGCGCCGCTGGCTCAGCTCAGCCGCGATCAGGTTCTGGCCCGTGCCGAACACCTGCTCGAGCGGGCCGGAGTGGTGGTGCTGTCCGATTACGGCAAGGGCGTGCTGGCGCCGCCGGTGGTGAGCGAACTGATCTCCCGCGCCAAGGCCATGGGCAAAAAGGTCATCGTCGATCCCAAGGGCACCGACTACACCCGCTATCGCGGCGCCAGCCTTCTGACCCCCAACCGCAAGGAACTGCACGAAGCCACCGGCATGGCGGTGGACACCGACGCGGCGGTGGTGGTGGCGGCGCGGCGGCTGATCGAGACCTGCGGCGTCGAGGCGGTGCTGGTCACCCGCAGCCAGGACGGCATGACCCTGGTGCCCGCCAAGGGCGAGGTGCACCACCTGCCGGCCGAAGCCCGCGAAGTGTTCGACGTGTCGGGCGCCGGCGACACCGTCGTCGCCACCTTGGCGGCGGCGGTGGCATCCGGCGCGACGCTGCTGGACGCCGCACGCATCGCCAATGTCGCCGCCGGCATCGTGGTCGGCAAGGTCGGCACCGCCGTCGCCTACGCGGCCGAGGTGGTGGCGGCCCTGCATCACGACGAGATCATGACGGCCGAAACCAAGGTGGCCGACCGCGACACCGCCGCCGACATGCTGGAACGCTGGCGGCGCAAGGGAATGAAGGTGGGGTTCACCAACGGCTGCTTCGACCTGTTGCACCCCGGCCATGTGTCGTTGTTGAACCAAGCCAAAAACCACTGCGACCGGCTGGTGGTGGGGCTGAACTCGGATGCCTCGGTCGGCCGGCTCAAGGGGCCGACCCGGCCGGTACAGTCGGAATCGGCCCGCGCCGCCGTCCTGGCCTCGCTGGCCGCCGTCGATCTGGTGGTGATCTTCGGCGAGGATACGCCGCTTGAACTGATCCGCGCGCTCAAGCCCGACGTGCTGGTCAAGGGGGCCGACTACACCGTCGACACCGTGGTCGGCGCCGCCGACGTCCAGAGCTGGGGCGGCCGCGTCGTGCTGGCCGACCTGGTGGCGGGTCAAAGCACCACCAACACCATCAAGAAAATGAGCGCGTGATGGCCGATTACCCCCACCTCACCCAACTGGGACAGAAATCCGGCCTGCCGTCCACCCCGGACGAAGCGGTGCTGGAGACCGTGCCCAACCCCCATCCGGGCACCCATTATCTGGTGCGCTTCGTCGCCCCCGAGTTCACCTCGCTGTGCCCGATCACCGGCCAACCCGACTTCGCCCATATCGTCATCGACTACGTCCCCGACGAAACCCTGGTGGAATCCAAGTCGCTCAAGCTGTTCCTGGGCTCTTTTCGCAACCACGGCGCCTTCCACGAGGCATGCACGATCGGCATCGCCAAGCGGCTGGTGGACGCGCTGTCGCCGGTATGGCTGCGCATCGGCGGCTATTGGTATCCGCGCGGCGGCATCCCCATCGACGTGTTCTGGCAGACCGGCGAACCGCCCAAGGGCCTGTTCCTGCCCGATCAGGGCGTCCCCCCCTATCGTGGCCGGGGCTGACCCCGCAACCGTAAAGGAAGCCATCCGCGCCAAGGCGCTGGAACTCGGCTTCGATGCCGTCGGCTTCGCCCCGGCGAACGGCGAGTGGAGCGCCGGACTGGAAGCGTTCGTCGCCGACGGCCGCCATGGCACCATGGCCTGGATGGAGGAGCGGAGGGAGCAACGGGCCGCCCCCAAGGGCCTGTGGCCCGACGTCCGCTCGGTGGTGGTGCTGGGCACCAGCTACGCCCCGGCCGGCGACCCGCTGGCGACCCTGTCCCACCCCACGCGCGGCCATGTCAGCGTCTATGCCCGCAACAAGGACTACCACGATCTGATGAAACGTCGCCTCAAGGCGCTGGGACGCTGGATGGTGGAAAGTTTCGGCGGCGCACTCAAGGTGTTCGTGGACACCGCGCCGGTGATGGAAAAGCCGCTGGCGGCGCAATCGGGAATCGGCTGGCAGGGACGACACAGCAACGTGGTGTCACGACGGTTCGGATCGTGGCTGTTCCTGTCGGAAATCTACACCACCCTGGAGATCGAAGCCGACCCGCCGGAACCAGACCATTGCGGCAAATGCACGCGGTGCCGCGACGCCTGCCCCACCGGGGCCATCGTCGCCGACGGCCAAGTGGACGCGCGGCGCTGCGTCAGTTATCTGACCATCGAACACAAGGGCGCCATCCCCGAGGATTTGCGGCCCCTGATGGGAAACCGCGTCTACGGCTGCGACGATTGCATGGCGGCATGCCCATGGAACAAGTTCGCGCCGCCGACCCGTGAAGCCGACTTCCTGCCGCGCATGGAATTGGTGGCGCCGCGCCTGAGCGACTTGGCGGAACTGGACGATTCCAGTTTCCGCGAGGTGTTCTCGGGATCGGCGATCAAGCGCGTCGGCCGTGACCGCTGGCTCCGCAACGTCCTGGTGGCCATTGGCAACAGCGACGATATCCGTCTGATCGATTCCGCCCGCGCCCATGTGGACGACCCGAACGAGACCGTTCGCGAAACCGCACGCTGGGCCGTGAACCGGCTCGCGCCTCATAACGGGAGATAGTGGTCAGACCACTCTCGTTACGGTAGACGTCGCCTCAAAACACTGCGGGGCGGCCTTTCGGCCACCCCGCAGTGTGATGACGGCACTGAAAAGCAGCCTTATTCCGCAGCGAGAGCCCGAGCCAACTGCGACAGCGCTTCCTGATGCTTTTCGTTGGAAATGCTGGCGAAATTGCGAGCCAGTTCCAGGCACATGCGCTGACGCGCGGTCAGGTCGGTGCTGCGCTCGCTGTTCAGCCCTTCGAAGAAATAGCTGACGGGCACACCCAAGACCTGAGCGATTTCGTAAAGCCGACCAGCAGAAATGCGGTTGATGCCGCGTTCGTACTTGTGGGCCTGTTGATAGGTCACGCCGATCAGATCGGCCATTTGTTGCTGGGACAGTCCAAGCATGATGCGGCGCTCGCGAATACGCGCACCCACATGCCGATCCGTGTCGTTTGCCCGATTAGCCGGGCGAGCAGCTTTTGTTTCAGTGTTTGCGGTCATCGTTCTCAACTGACTCTGGATGTTGGCGTCATAGTCGCGGGGGTTGTCCGCTGTATCAGGCATAGGCATCAACTCCCGTGCATAGTCTGAATTCAAGAAACAGGCAACCCAGATTGTTATTCCATTAACGACTTATATAGTTCGTTCATTTGATCCTGCCGGAAATATACTGTATTTATTTAGTTTATATTAAACAGCGCAATACACAACCGGGACGATCCAACCGGCGAAGGAACATCCCCGGACGCTTTCCGCACCAGAGTATATGCATCCTCCCGCGCGGTATTACCAGTGTGGGAATCCGAAATAAAGGCGTTGATCAGCGTCAACACGGCCAGGGACGCAACGAGACAGCGCCCGTTGCACCCAGCACAAGGACACAAGGCCTATAGAAACAGCCGACAATGACGAGGAAGAAAACGTTAGACGGATAGATCCACCGCCCGCCCGGAAGACAACCGCGGGAAGGCCGGAGACATGACGTCAACGTCTCTATAGTTGCCGGCTTCAACGGAAGACGCGGTCCGGGCATAGGCCTGAGCCCCAGCGCGGGCAGTCCCTTCGGTGGAGGTGGCGGCATCAGCGGAACCGCTGTCGGCGAACAGGCGCGCCAGAAAGGAGGTGAAGGCCCCCAACAATCCCGACCCAGCCCAGCCCGAGCCTGTCGAGACGTTGCTTTGGTCGGATTGGCCCGTCTTTTCACTCTGGGAGGCGACGGCTTCGGCGTCGCTTTGGGAATCGACCGCGGCCCGCTTGGCGGCGTCGCGGTCCTCGACCTCGAAGCGTTGGCGGACAGGATCTATGGGACGAACCGGGATGGTCACGGCAAGCCGGTCGGCCTGGGCATAGGCGCCCGCCGCACCGATCTGGCTGGTGATCAATCCGCTGTCGGCCACAGCGCGCCCCAGTTGTTCTAGCGTCAACAGGATATTTTACGCGCAAGGCGGGTGAACAGGCAACAGGCCGGTCCACCCGAAACCCCGATTACTTCTTTTTGGTCAGCTCCGCCAACTGGCTTTGCAGTTGGTTGATGCGGGCCTGCATTTCCTCGAACGGCGAAATCATGCCGCCAGCCCCACCTTCGGTTCCCGGCGGATAGAACGGCGCGAACATCTTCATGGCGCTTTCAAAGAAAGCCATGTTCTGCTTGCTCATTTCCTCGAAGGAATTGAACGGAAACAGACCATCCAGAGCATTTTGCATGTAATGGCGCATCTGTTCTTCGTTGCGCTGGAAAGACGACATGGCGTGTTCCAGGTAACGCGGCACCAATCCCCCCAGGGAATCGCCGTAAAAACCGATGATCTGGCGCAGGAAGCTGATGGGCAACAGGTTCTGGCCGTTCTTGCCTTCTTCCTCGACGATGATCTGGGTCAGCACCGAACGGGTGATGTCCTCGCCACTCTTGGCGTCGTACACCACGAAATCGGTGCCCTCCTTGACCATCTGCGCCAGATGGTCAAGCGTGACGTAGCTGGAGGTCGCGGTATTGTACAGCCGCCGATTGGCGTATTTCTTGATGGTGATCGGCGCCTGGGCGGCGGTGTTGGCTTCGGACATCTTGGCGTCACTTCCGGTTTCGGCTTATGGATTCTGAAGATACCAGACTTTTCCCAATTGGCGGGATTGGCAACTTTTTTTTCATAGCCCTGCAACCAAACCGCTTGCCGCCCCCCTGGTCAAGCCCCGCCCCGAGGAGTATGCTGCCCTCATGTCTGAAGCGCCGCCGGATTACAGGATGCTCGCGCGCCGTTACCTGGACCTGTGGCAGGAACAGGTGGCCGCCATGTCCAGCGATCCGGCGTTTGCGGATGCGTTGGCCCAAGGCGTCGCCTTGATGTCCCAGGTGCCGGCAACCATCCTGCAAGCGGCCGCCGCCGGCGCGGCAAGCCCCGTCAACCAGGCGCGAGCAGCCGATGCCGGATCGTCGTCCGTCCCATCAGACACCAGCCCCGACACCGGCGCGGCAGGGGCCGCGCCCGCTGCCGCTGCACCTGATGGCCCACGCCTCGACCTTGATGGGCTCACGCGCCGCCTTGCCGCTGCTGAAGAACGGCTCGCTGCGCTGGAGGCCCGACTTGGCGAGGCAGGCGGAAGCCCTGCGCCAAAGCCTGGACGACGCCGGACCAAACGCATGGATTGAGCTGGACCGGGCACTGGCCGACGAGGGATTGGCCCGGCACGAAGCCATGCTGGCCGGCATCGAGGCCTATCGCCACCACCCTTACGCCCGCGATCTGCCCGAACCGCCCGTACTGTGGCGCGAAGGGACCAGCCGCGTGCTCGACTATCGCGCGGGCGACGGCGGCCTGCCGGTGCTGGCCATCCCGTCCCTGGTCAACCGCGCCTATGTGCTGGACCTCACCGCCCGGCGCAGCCTGATGCGCGATCTGGCGGCGCGCGGGATGTCGCCGTTCCTGGTGGACTGGGACGCCCCCGGTGCAGAGGAACGCCGTTTCACCCTGGACGATTATGTCGCACGCCTGGGACGGATGCTCGATTCGGTGGCCGCGACCACCGGCCGCAAGGTGGCGGTCTTGGGCTATTGCATGGGCGGCGATCTGGCCCTGGCCCTGGCCCAGACTCATCCCCGGCACGTCGCGGCGATGGCGCTTTTGGCCACGCCTTGGGATTTCCACGCCGAACAAGCCGCCCAGGGCAGCCTGCTCAAAACCCTGGCGCAGCCGCTGGAAACCGTGATCGACAGCGCCGGATGCCTGCCGGCCGACATGCTGAACTCCCTGTTCGCCAGCCTCGACCCCAATCTGGCGGCCCGCAAGTTCGCCGCCTTCGCCCGGCTCAAGCGGACCAGCGCGCGCGCCCGCGACTTCGTCGCCCTTGAGGACTGGGTCAACGACAGCGTCGCCCTGGCCGGCCCCGTGGCCCGCGAATGTCTGTTCCGATGGTACGGCGACAACAGCCCCGCCAAAGGTCAGTGGCGAATCGGCGGATTGCCGGTGCTGCCGGAAAAGGTGACAGTTCCAACCCTGGTCATGATCCCGGAACGCGACCGCATCGTGCCGCCGCAATCGTCGGAACCGCTGGCCCGCGCCATCCCCGGCGCCCGGACCCTGCGCATTCCCGGCGGCCATGTGGGCATGCTGTTGTCCAGCCGTGCCAAGACCGAGGTCTACGGCCCGCTGGCCCGCTGGCTGACGCGGACCGCCGCACAATAGGAGGTTTTCCGGGAGACACAGTTTTTTGCATCGCAGTAGAAACCGGCGAGAAATTTGTGGTAAGTTCCACATGAAACGCCGCAATGATCGGAAAGCGTTCAAGGAAGGAGCATAATTTTATGACCGATATCGTCATCGCCGCCGCCGCCCGCACCGCCGTCGGTTCGTTCAGCGGCTCGCTGTCCGGTTATCAGGCGGCGCAACTGGGTGAGATCGTCATCCGCGAGGTCCTGGCCCGTTCGGGTGTCGAGGCCGGCCAGGTGGACGAGGTCCTGATGGGCCAGATCCTGACCGCCGGCAACGGCATGAACCCGGCCCGCCAGGCGGCGTTGAATGCCGGCCTGGCCATGGAATCCACCGCCGTGACCATCAACCAGGTGTGCGGGTCCGGCCTGCGCGCCGTGGCCCTGGGCATGCAGTCGATCCTGGCCGGGGACGCCTCCGTGGTCATCGCCGGCGGCCAGGAAAGCATGACCAATTCGCAGCATGCGGGCTATTTGCGTGGCGGCGTCAAGATGGGCCCGATGGGCTTTGTCGACACCATGATCAACGACGGCCTGACCGACGTCTTCAACAAGTACCACATGGGCATCACCGCCGAGAACGTCGCCCAACAGTTCCAGATCGGCCGCGAGGAGCAGGACGTGTTCGCCGTCGCCTCGCAGAACAAGGCCGAGGCCGCCATCAAGGCCGGCCGCTTCAAGGACGAGATCGTCCCGGTCAAGATCGTGGTCAAGAAAGAGGAAAAGCAGTTCGACACCGACGAATACGTCCGGTTCGGCGCCACCATCGAAGCCATGGCCAAGCTCAAGCCGGCCTTCATCAAGGATGGCACGGTGACCGCCGGCAACGCCTCGGGCATCAATGACGGCGCCGCCGCCGTGGTGCTGATGACCGCCGACGAAGCCGCCAAGCGCGGCATCAAGCCGCTGGCCCGCATCGCCTCGTGGGCCACCGCCGGCCTTGATCCCAAGATCATGGGCTGCGGCCCCATCCCGTCGTCGCAGAAGGCCCTGGCCAAGGCCGGCTGGACCGTCCAGGACCTGGACCTGGTCGAAGCCAACGAAGCCTTCGCCGCCCAGGCCATCGCCGTCAACAAGGGTATGGGTTGGGACACCGACAAGGTCAACGTCAATGGCGGCGCCATCGCCATCGGCCACCCCATCGGCGCCTCGGGCTGCCGCGTTCTGGTCAGCCTGTTGCACGAAATGGCCAAGCGCGACGCCAAGAAGGGCCTGGCCACCCTGTGCATCGGCGGCGGCATGGGTATCGCGCTCTGCGTCGAACGCTGATAAGATAAGTCTAATATAAAAATACGGGGAGCCCGGCCCGCCCGCGGGCTCCCCGACACAATCAACGGGTGGAGACCAAACAGGCCGGGACTAACCGGCCGCCAGGAAACAGGAGATCATCATGGGGCGTGTTGCAATTGTGACCGGTGGCACCCGCGGCATCGGCCGGGCCATTTCCGAAACGCTGAAGAAGGCCGGCTATCGCGTCGCGGCGAATTATTGCGGTAACGTCGAGGCCGCCCAGCGCTTCACCGAGGAAACCGGCATTCCCAACTATCGTTGGGACGTGTCCAACTATGCCGAGTGCGAAGCCGCCATCGCCAAGATCACCGCCGAGATCGGCCCGGTCGAGATCGTGATCAACAACGCCGGCATCACCCGCGACGCCGTGCTGCACCGCATGACCTACCAGATGTGGGAAGACGTCATCCACACCAACCTGACCAGCTGCTTCAACATGGCGCGTCTGGTGGTCGATTCCATGCGCGAGCGCGGTTTCGGCCGTATCGTCAACATCGGTTCGATCAACGGCCAGGCCGGCCAGTACGGTCAGGTCAACTATGCCGCCGCCAAGTCGGGCATCCATGGCTTCACCAAGGCCCTGGCCCAGGAAGGCGCCGCCAAGGGCATCACCGTGAACGCCATCGCGCCGGGCTATGTGGACACCGACATGGTGCGCGCCGTGCCGCCGGCCGTCCTGGAAAAGATCATCGCCAGGATCCCGGTGGGCCGTCTGGGCCGCGCCGAGGACATCGCGCGCACCGTGATGTTCCTGATCGCCGACGAGGCCGACTTCATCACCGGGTCGACCATCTCGTGCAACGGCGGCCAGCACATGTATTGATCCCTTCCGCCAGGAAGGACGACAGCGGGGCGGGGGGAAACTCCCGCCCTTTTTTCATCGCCGCTCGATCACCGTGACGACGCCTTGGCGGTCGCAATCCGCGCCGGTACAGGTCCACACCGGATCAAGCCAGATGTGATCCCAGGGAAAGCCCTTGCCGCCGGTGGCGCGGCGCAACGCCTCGGCACGCTTGCGGGCAAGCTTGCCTTCGCCGCCCGCCCGCACCCACAGCATGACGACCCCCGGATCGTCCCGCCACAGCCGGGTCAGCATATGCAGGGCATGCTTTTGCCCGTCGTCCAGTTCCGCGGAACCGGTGGGGAACAGCACGGTGACCCGTGTTCCCGGCACGCCGGCGCGATGGTTGGCGGTCTGCCGCACCCGCCCCCGGCGGTCCTTGAGCGTCATCTCGGCGTCGGCATCGCGTGGCGGCGGGATGAACAACGACAGATTGGCCGCCGCCGCCTCGACCGCCGCCTTGGCGTTGCCTTCGGCGATCGGCACCTCGGCCCGGACGGTTCCAGCCGACAGCAGCGCCGCCACGGCCAAGCCCCACGCAGCCGCCCACATCACACCCCCACCGCCTGACGCAGGCGGTCCAGGCAAGCGTCGCGGTCGGGGCGGTAGTCGCGTTCCTCCCACCATTGCTCGACCTGCGACAGAAAGGCACCGATGGACGGGCCACGCGGCACCCCCAACGCCAGGACGTCGGCACCGCGCACCGGCAACGCCACCGGTTGCCAGCAATCGGCCATGTCGAGCAATCGCGTCCATTGCACCGAGGCGGCGGCGCAGGGCCGCCCCTCGACCGCGCGCTCGCGTGCCCATCCGGTCAGTACCAGATCACGGAAGGTGTCTCCCCCCACCCGGCGCAAGGCCCGGCGCGCCGCAGTGTCGTCCATGTCGCGGCCGACCAGGACCTGGGGCACGGCGATGGCCGAAAGGCGCGTCACCTGTTGCCCCGACAGCTTGAGCCGCTCGCCGATGGCGGCGATGCCGTCGGCGTCGGTTTCCAGCACCACGCCCAGCCGGCGAATGCCGTCCACCTCCACATGGGGACGGACCAAGGCCCGGCTTTCCAGCCAGCTCAGCACCTTGAGCGCGCCGAAGGCCCGCGCCTCGGGCAGGATGTGCTCCAGCACGCCGTTGCCATGCATGACCAGCAACACCCCGGCCGGGTCGGGAGCCTGCATCAGACGGATCAATTCGCCGGCCACCCGTTCGCCCGACAACCGCGACAATTGCGGCGCCATGCGCCGGCACGCCGCCAGCGCCTGGGGCTCCATGGGTGGACGGCCGTAATGGGCGAAGAAGCGGAAGAAACGCAACAGCCGCAGTACGTCCTCTTCCAGCCGCCGCATCGGATCACCGACGAAACGCACGATGCCGGCCCCCAAATCGGCCAAGCCGTTGAACGGGTCGTAGATGCGTCCCTGGGGGTCGGCGCACATGGCGTTCATGGTGAAGTCGCGCCGCGCAGCGTCCGCCGTCCAATCGTCGGTGAACGCCACCTTGGCGTGACGGCCAAAGGTCTCCACATCCTCACGCAAGGTGGTGATTTCGTAATGGGCCTTGCCGACCACCGCCGTCACCGTGCCGTGCGCCAGCCCGGTGGGAATGACGCGGATACCGGCGCGTTCCAAAAGCGCGGCCACTTTTTCCGGGGCGTCGTGAGTGGCGATGTCGATGTCCTTGATCGGACGATGCAGCACCGAATCGCGCACGCAACCGCCGACGAAACGCACGTCGGCGCCATCGGCGGTCAACGCCGCCACCACCGCGCGGGTCTCCGCCGCCTCCATCCATGGCTGCGGCGACAATTGCCCCAACGGTTCGGTGCTGCCGGGAACGGGACGCATCAGCCCGGCCCCAACACTTCGGACAGATTGACCAGGATGCCGGCTGTCGCCCCCCAGATCACCCGCTGTTCCCAGGTCATGGACCAGAACGGCCGGTGCCGCCCCTCGACCACCACCCGGTTCAGGGTATGGTTTTCCGGGTCCATCAGGAATTCCAGCGGCACCTCGAACGCCTCGGCCACCTCGAACGGGTCGGGCGACAGCTCGAACGGCGGCTCGACCACGCCCACCAGCGGCGTGATGGCGAAGCCAGTGCCGGTGAGATAGGGATCAAGCCGCCCCAGCACGGTGACCCGCGTCCGCGACAGACCGATTTCCTCTTCGGTTTCGCGCAACGCGGCGATTGTCGGGTCGCCATCGTCGGCGTCCTCCAGACGGCCGCCGGGAAAACTGATCTGGCCGGGGTGGTGGGCAAGATGGTCGGTGCGCCGGGTCAGAAGCACGGTCCAGCCTTCGGACCGCTCCACCAAAGGCACCAGAACGGCGGCCGGGGTCGGCGGCCGGTCAAGGGCGACACGACCGGGACGCACCGCGTCGGGCGGCCCATCGACCGCCGCTTCCAGCATGGCGTCGCCGCGACCGGCCGGGTCGAAGCCGGCGGTCAGCAAGCGGGCGATATCAGCCCGTTTCAGGCGGGATCGTCCAACCGTCCCAGGGGGAAAAAGGTTCCGCTGCTCCATAATCCGTAATGTTCTTCTCCGTCCACCGTCTCGGTGAAACCCTGCGCCACCAGGTCATAGTACACCGAACGGGTCAGGCGCGCCTCCAATCCGTCACGCACCAGGACGTACGGGACAAGCTCGCCGCTTTCCCCGCATTCCCGGATGCACAAGGGGTGGCCGTCGTCCACCGTGACCAGTTCATCCATGTTGGTGCGAAAACTCACCACCTTGTCGCGGCCACAGCCGCATGTGAACATCTCGACCGCCAGGAACGGCACGTCGTCCACCTGGATGGTGCCCATCTCCTCGGGTGTCACCAGCCAGTACGACCCGTCGGCGCG
This sequence comes from Magnetospirillum aberrantis SpK, assembly GCF_011022235.1. Lineage (GTDB taxonomy): Bacteria > Pseudomonadota > Alphaproteobacteria > Rhodospirillales > Magnetospirillaceae > Magnetospirillum > Magnetospirillum aberrantis. The sequence continues at coordinate 138,368 of NZ_JAAIYP010000038.1, forward strand.
CCGTTCCAGCACCGACGCGAACAAACAGACCATCTCTTTGCGGTCGATCGGCGAGCCGTGGTAAAACCAACGGCCGTTCCGGTCGATCCTGAGACCAAGGTCACCACAATCGGTCGGCGGCCGGCACCGTTTCGCGGAGCCGTCGGCGCGGGTCTGAGGCTGGGTCACCAAATCCATGTTCTCCAAGTCGCGTCGCATACCTTCAGTTACGTTTGGTTTTCGCGCCGTTTTTCAACCGGCAGCCCGGAGCCCAGCCCGTGAAATCCATGACCGGTCCTGAAACCATCTCCCGTATCGACGTCCCGGCACCCGAGGCCCAATCCATCGTGCGGGCGGCCGAAGACCTTTCCGCCCGCGTCCATGCCGCGCGCGACGCCGTCGGGCGCGTCATCTTCGGGCAGTCTCGGGTGATCGATGAAACTCTTATCACGCTGCTGGCGGGGGGTCACGCCCTGTTGATCGGCGTGCCGGGGCTGGCCAAGACCCGTCTGGTGCAGACGCTGGGCGTGGTGTTGGGGCTCGATGACCGCCGGGTCCAGTTCACCCCCGACCTGATGCCGGCGGACATCCTGGGGTCCGAGGTGCTGGAGGAAGCGCCCACCGGCGCCCGTTCGTTCCGCTTCGTCAAGGGGCCGGTGTTCTGTCAGTTGCTGATGGCCGACGAGATCAACCGCGCCAGCCCGCGCACCCAATCGGCGCTGCTTCAAGCCATGCAGGAACACAAGGTTTCCATCGCCGGAACCTATCATTCCCTGCCGGCGCCGTTCCATGTGCTGGCCACCCAGAACCCGCTGGAACAGGAAGGCACCTATCCGTTGCCCGAGGCGCAACTGGATCGTTTCCTGATGCAGATCGACGTCGGCTATCCCGATCTCGAGGCGGAACGCCGCATGTTGCTGGCCACCACCGGCGCCGCCGAGGCCGAGATTCAGGCGGTGATGGATGCCGACGACCTGTTGGCGGCACAGCAGTTGGTCCGCCGGCTGCCGGTGGGGGAAACGGTGGTCGAGGCCATCCTGACCCTGGTGCGTGCCGGCCGGCCGGAAAGCTCGCCCCTGGATCTGGTGCGTACCGCGGTGGCCTGGGGGCCCGGACCGCGTGCCGCCCAGGCGCTGATGCTGGCGTCGCGCGCCCGCGCCCTGCTCGACGGCCGGCTGGCACCGTCGCTGGACGATGTCCTGGCCCTGGCGCCGCCCATCCTGCGCCATCGCATGGCGCTCACCTTCGCCGCCCGCGCCGACGGAGTCAGCGTGGACCATGTCATCGCCAAACTGATCGAGGTGGTGGCGTGAGCCTTTCTCCCGCCCAGGGGAAAGCGCAGGAACTGGCGGCGCGCCTGCCGCCCTTGCTGTTGGCCGCCGAGCGGGTGGCCGCAACGGTGGCCGGCGGCAGCCACGGCCGGCGCCGCGCCGGATCGGGCGAAACCTTTTGGCAATTCCGCACCGCCCAGCCGGGCGATTCCCTGGGGGCTATCGACTGGCGGCAATCGGCCCGCGCCCAGGGCCTGTTCGTGCGCGAAACCGAATGGGCGGCAGCCCAGGTGGTGGGAATGTGGCGCGACGCTTCGGCGTCGATGGCGTGGCGGTCGTCGCCGGCCTTGCCGCAAAAGAACGAGCGGGCCGAGCTGTTGCTGCTGGCCCTGGCGGCAACCTTGCTCAAGGCCGGTGAGAAGGTGGCGCTGGTGTCGGGCGGCCTGCCGCCGGTGACCGGCGGCACGGCGCTGGAGCGCCTGGCCCTGGCCCTGGACCAGGACGGTGCCGCGCTGCCGCCGCCGGGCCGCCTGCCCCGCCACACCCAACGGGTGCTGGTGTCGGATTTCCTGATGCCCCTGGCCGAGATCGAGGCCGCGTTGCGCCCTTTGGCGGCCGAAGGCGGCGGCGGCCATCTGGTGCAGGTTTTGGACCCGGCCGAGGAAACCCTGCCCTATCGCGGCCGCATCCGTTTCCTCGGTCTCGAGGGCGAAGGTGAAATGCTGGCCCGCCGGGCCGAGGATCTGCGCGTACCCTATGCCAAGGCCCTGGCCGCCCATCGCGACGGATTGGCCGCGCTGGCGCGCTCCTTGGGCTGGGACTTCGCGATCCACCACACCGACCAGCCGCCCCAGATGGCCTTGCTGGCCCTGCACCAACGGCTGTCGCAGCCCCGCTTCGAGCGTCGCCGATGCTGAGCATCGGCCCCCTGGCCCTGGCCGAACCGTGGGCGTTGACCGCGACCCTGGCGTTACCGGCGCTGTGGCTGCTGTTGCGCGTCGCTCCCCCCAGCCCGCGCCGGGTCGGCTTTCCGGCGCTGCGGCTGTTGCTGGGGCTCGACGGCCACGAAGACAGCGCCGCCAGGACGCCATGGTGGGTCCTGGTGCTGCGGCTGGCTCTGGCGACGTTGGTCATCGCCGCCGCCGCCGGGCCGGTTCTGCATCCCGTGCCGGTTTCGGCGTCGGCCGGCCAGCCGCTGGTGCTGGTGGTCGACGATTCCTGGGCGGCGGCCCGCGACTGGAACGCCCGCCGCGCCTTTCTCGACGCCCGTCTGGCCCGCGCCGAACGCGAGGGACGGGCGGTGATGGTGGTCCCCACCACCCCCCCGGCCGATGGCGGTCCCCCGGTTCCATCGCAATTGATGCCTGCCGCCCAGGCCCGCTCGGCGGTGGCGGCGCTGACGCCCAAACCGTGGCCCCCCGACCGGGCGACGGTCGCCGCCCACATCCGCGCCCTGCCCCGCGACCGGGTTGCCGAGGTGGTGTGGCTGGCCGACGGCGTCGATGACGGACACGGCACCGAACTGGCACAGGCGCTGCAAACCCTGGGCGGCGGCGTCGAGATGGTTCTGGGCCGCAGCGGCCGGCTGTTGCTGCCGCCGGCCGAAACCATCGCCCACGACCGTCTGGAAATCCGGGTCCAGCGGCTGGAAGGCGATGGTGCCGAAGCGGTCGCGGTCCGCGCGCTGGACGGCAGCGGCCGCGTCCTGGCCCGTGCCGAGGGAAACTTGGGAGCCACCGCCCGCGAAACGACCCTGACGCTGGTTCTGCCCGGCGACCTTGGCAACCGTGCCGCCCGCCTGTCCATCGAGGACGAGGACGGCGCCCAGTCCACGCTTCTTTTGGACGAACGCTGGCGCCGCCGGTTGGTCGGTCTGGCGGGGGAAGACGCCGCCGCCCCCTTGCTGTCGGCCTTGACCTATGTGGAACGCGCCCTGGCCCCCGGCGCCGAATTGCGGCGCGGAACGCTGGCGCAATTGCTGGACGGCGCCCCGGCGGCCATGGTGCTGGCCGACATGCCGGTACCGTCGGGCACCACCGGCCAACGGCTGGGGCAATGGGTCGACCAGGGCGGCGTGCTGATCCGCTTCGCCGGTCCCATGCTGGCCCAGGCGGCCATTGGCGGCGCTGTTCCCGATCCCTTGCTGCCGGTTAGACTCAGGGGCGGCGGCCGTTCGCTGGGCGGCGCCATGAGCTGGACCACGCCCCAATCCCTGGCCGCCTTCACCGAGAACACCCCGTTCGCGGGCCTTGCCCTTCCCGCCGATGTCACCGTCACCGCCCAGGTGTTGGCCGAACCGTCGCTGGATCTGGCCGAACGCACCTGGGCCCGGCTGGCCGACGGCACACCTTTGGTCACCGGCGCGCGGCACGGCAAGGGCTGGACCGTGCTGGTCCACACCACCGCCAACGCGTCGTGGAGCAACCTTGCCCTTTCGGGATTGTTCGTGGACATGCTGAAACGGCTGGTCGAATTGTCGGATGGCGGCACCGTACCGGGCGAGGGACCGTTGCCGCCGACCCTGGTGCTCGACGGCTTCGGCCGGCTGGTGGCGCCGGGGGCCGCCGCCACCGCCTTGCCCAATGACGGCGTCACGGTGGCACCGGGACCACGACACCCCCCCGGCCTGTACGGTGACGATGGCGGACGGCGAGCGTTGAATCTGGCGCCCTCCCTGCCGCCGCTGGCGGCGTTGACGCCGCCGGCCGGAGTGGCCCTCGGCCATCTCGGCACCCCGGAACGGGAACGCGACCTGCGCCCGCCGCTGTTGGCCGCCGCCTTGGCGTTGCTGGCCCTCGACCTGTTGTTGGCGCTGGGCTTGCGCGGCGCCCTGCGAAGCGGCACGGCGGTCGCGGCGATCCTGCTGTCCACCATCCCCGACAGCCGGGCGGCCGATGTCGCCGCCCTGGAAGCGGCACTGGAAACCCGGCTGGCCTATGTCCGCACCGGCGACGCCGCCATCGACGCCAAAAGCGCCGCCGGTCTGGCCGCGTTGAGCCGGGTGGTGGGCGAACGTTCCACCGCCAGCCTGGGCCCACCCATGGCGGTGGATCTGGAACGCGACCCGGTGTTGTTCTTTCCCCTTCTTTATTGGCCGGTCACCCCCAGCCAGACCCCGCCCGGCCCCCAGGCGGTCGAACGACTGAACGCCTATATGCGGACCGGCGGCATGATCGTGTTCGACACCGCCGACCAGGCCGACCCGGCTGGCCCCATGCCACAGGCCACGCTGCGTCGGCTGACCGCCGGCTTGGTCCTGCCGCCGCTGGCGCCGGTGGACGAGGAACATGTGCTGACCCGCTCGTTCTACCTGTTGAAGGACACCCCCGGCCGCTTCGTCGGCGGCAACGTGTGGGTGGCCGATGGCGAGGTTCAAGGCAATGACGGCGTCTCGCCGGTGGTGATGGGCGGCAACGACTGGGCCGGCGCCTGGGCCGCCGACAGTGGCGGCCGCCCCCTTTATGCCGCCGTGCCCGGAGGCGAACGTCAACGCGAGTTGGCCTACCGCTTCGGCGTCAACCTGGTGATGTACGCGCTGACCGGCAATTACAAGGCCGACCAGGTGCACGTCCCGGCCATCATGGAGCGGCTGGGCCGATGAACGTCACCGCCTCGATCATGCTCGCGCCCTTGCTGCCCTGGCCGTGGCTGGCCGGGCTGGCCGCCGTCGCCCTGGCCGTGGTGGCGCTGGCGCTGATCCGCCGGGCACGCGGCGCCTGGTGGCGGCTTGGGACGGTCGCGGTGCTGGTCCTGGCCCTGCTTGACCCCCGGCTGGTCACCGAACAGCGCCAGCCGCTGTCCGACCTTGTCCTGGTGGTGGTGGACGACAGCGCCTCGCAACGTATCGGCGACCGCCGCGCCCAGACCGAAAAAGCCTTGGGCGAACTGCGCGACAAGCTGGGGCGCCAGCCCAACCTGGACATCCGGGTCGAACGGGTGGGCGGCGACGGCGAGGACGGCACCCGTCTGTTCGCCGCGGTGGACCGCGCCCTGGCCGACGTGCCGCGCCGCCGCGTGGCGGCGGTGGTCATGATCACCGACGGCCGCGTGCACGATCTGCCGACGGATGGCGGCGCCAGTTTGGGGACGCCGCTGCACGCCTTGATCACCGGCCATCCCGGGGAACGCGACCGCCGGCTGGTGGCGACACGCAATCCGGGTTACGCCCTGGTCGGCAAGACGGCCAGCATCGGCTTTCGGGTGGACGATCCCGGTTACGACGGCCCGGTCGCGGTGTCGCTGCTGGTGGACGGACGGCCACAACCGGCGCTCAGCGTGCCGGCCAACCACGAAACCCAGGTCGAAATCCCTGTCACCCATGCCGGCGCCACCGTGGTGGAGTTGGAAACCGAAGCCGGAGACGACGAGTTGTCGCTGGCCAACAACCGTCTGGCGATCGGCGTTTCCGGCGTCCGCGACCGGCTGAAGGTGTTGCTGGTGTCGGGCGAACCCCATGCCGGCGAACGCACCTGGCGCAACCTGCTCAAGGCCGACCCGGCGGTCGACCTTGTCCATTTCACCATCCTGCGGCCACCGGAAAAGGACGACCGCACCCCCATCCGCGAACTGGCGCTGATCACCTTTCCGGTGCGCGAGCTGTTCGAGGAACGATTGAACGATTTCGATCTGGTGGTGTTCGACCGCTACCGCCGGCGCGGCGTGCTGGCCGGCGCCTATTACCAGGCCCTGGCGGCATATGTGAAGCGCGGTGGCGCGTTGCTGGTCGCCTCGGGCGCGGAATTCGCCGAACCGGGCGGATTGTACGACACGCCGCTGGCTCCCATCCTGCCCACCGAACCCACCGGCCGGGTGCTGGAACAAGGTTTCGTCCCCCACCTGACCGATCTGGGCCGGCGCCACCCGGTGACCGCCGCCCTGATCGGCAACGGTCATTGGGGGGAATGGTTGCGTCAGGTTGCGGCGGTGCCCCGACGCGACACCGTGACCCTGATGTCGGGGGCCGACGGCTTGCCCTTGCTGGTGCTGGGAAAAGTCGGGGAAGGCCGCGTCGCCCAGCTTTTGTCCGACACCATCTGGCTGTGGGCGCGCGGATACGACGGCGGCGGCCCCCATGACGAAGTGCTGCGCCGGCTGGCCCATTGGCTGATGAAGGAACCGGAACTGGAAGAGGACTCGCTGTCCGCCGAGATCAAGGGAAACCGCCTTGAGGTGGTCCGCCGGTCGCTGGCCCCGCCGCCACCCGCGGTCACCGTCACCGACCCCGACGGCACCCGCACGACCTTGCCCCTTTCGCCTTTGCCCGATGGACGCGCCAGCGCCGCCGCGACCGTCGAACGTCCCGGCCTTTATCGGATCGACGACGGCGAGCGGGTGGCCATCGCCGCCGTCGGCAGTCTGGCCCCGCTCGAGGAAAGCGAACTGGCGGCGACGGCCGCGACGCTGGCGCCAGTTGCAACCGCGTCGGGCGGGTCGGTCCGCTTTCTGGCCGAAGACGGCGTTCCCGATTTCCGCAAGGTCGGCGAGAGCCGCACCGCCTCCGGGCGCGGCTGGGCCGGACTGGTCGGGCGTGGCGACAGCACCGTCTCCGGCGTGCGCGAAACCCCCTTGTTGCCGTCCTTGGCCCTGATGGCGCTGGCATTGGGGGCATTGGCCGCCGCCTGGACCCGCGAGGGGCGTTAACCCTGGGTTTCCGCCACCGCCACCCTGTGCGTATCCCATACTTCGATAATGTCGAACAGCGAGATCGTCTGGAGTTATTACCTATAGATTAACGCCTCCGAGGCGGATACACTGCGCCTCGCCAAAGCGCATCACCAATCCGCAAACGGCAGGGGTAGTCTCAGTGGCGGAATGGAAGTCCAGACAGCTCTTTGGGGATGGGAACGGGGATAGGATCAGGAACACCCTGGCGCGCCTGCTGCCCGATTGGCAGGTGTTCGTCCGCCACGCTGACGGACGTCCGAACCAGTTCACCATTCGCCGCAAGCATCAGATCGCGTTGCTGGCCAGCGCGGCACTGGTCGCGGTGTGGGCCGGCATCGCCACCACCGCGCTGGTGGCACAGCCGGATCGTTTGGCCGCACGCGAACGCGAACTGAACGAAATGATCGCCGCCGCCCGCGCCACCGAAACCCGGCTGGCCTCGACGGAAAAGCTGGTGGGGGACATCGCCCACGAGGTCGAGCAGGTTCACAACACGCTGGTCGCCTTCACGGAAACGTCGGACAGCCTGTCCAAGGATCCTCCGGGAGCCCGGCTGGCGCGTGGCGGGGCCACCCCCCGCATGCTGGCCGAACCGGCGGCGGCCGAGGGCGAGGACGCGCTTTCCGCCGGCGGTGCCGACGCCATGCGGGCACAGATGCGCCGGCTCGAGGAATCGCTGGACCGGCTCAAGCTGTCCTATACCCGCGCAGCACAACAGACCGCCGAAGCCGCCGCCAACCGCATCAGCCATACCGAGCGCCAGATCGCCCGACTGGGCCTGAACACCGAACGGCTGATCCCCGACGCGCGTCCCGCGGCGCCGGCGGCCCAGCCGCAAAGCGGCCAGGGCGGCCCCTTCATCCCGGCGCAGCCCAGCGCCGGCGAGGAACTGGCCATGGACGCGCTGGTCCAGCGCGTCCAGCAATGGAACGGCGTCAAGGCCGCCATGCAGCGTCTGCCGTTGGCCATTCCCATTCGCGGCGACATGCAGATCAACAGCGGCTTCGGCACACGCGCCGACCCGCTCAACCATCGCAGCGCCATCCACGAGGGCCTGGATTTCGGCGCCCCCATCGGCACCCCGATCTACGCCACCGGCGAAGGCGTGGTGACCTTGGCTTCGCCTTGGGACCGTTACGGCAACACCGTCGAGGTCGACCACGGCAACGGCATCGTCACCCGCTATGCCCACATGTCGCGCATCAAGGTCAAGAAAGGCCAGCGCGTGACCCGCTCCACCGTGGTCGGATTGGTCGGCAACACCGGCCGTTCCACCGGCGCCCACCTTCATTATGAAATCCGGGTGTCCGACGTTCCCAAAGATCCCATCAAATTCATCTCGGTAGGTCGCGATGTTCGGAAAAACCGCTAAACGCCAAGGAGCCAACGGCCAGACCGCCCTGCCGTTGTCGATCATCGGTTCCGATGTCCGCATCGTCGGCGACATCATCACCCAAGGTGAGATGCAGATCGACGGCCAGATCGACGGCGACATTTCCTGCGCCCGGCTGGTGGTCGGGGAAAGTGCCTGCATCACCGGCGCCATCAAGGCGGAGATCGTGCGCATCCACGGTCAGGTCAACGGCACCATCGTCGCCGATTCGGTCAAGATCGCCAAGACCGCGGTGGTGGTGGGCGACGTCACCCACGACACCATGGAAATGGAAGCCGGCGGCCATGTCGAGGGCCATCTGATCCGCAAGGGCGCCCAGCCGCCGACCATGGCGCTGGAAGCCCCGCGCCAAGCCTTGACCGCGCCCGAGGCCGAAACCGAAACCCCCGACGAGAAAGAGCCGGCCGCCGCGGTCCAGGCCGCGCAATAAAGCCGCCATCCGCGCCATGATCAGCGTGTATTCCGCCGATGGGCGCCTGTCGCGGGGCGGCCCGGAGATTCTTGTCCCCGACGCGGTGTGGATCGACCTGTTGTCGCCCACCCCCGAGGAGGAAGACGCCGTCGAAAGTCTGGTCGGCACCGACGTCCCCACCCGCGAGGAAATGCAGGAGATCGAGGCGTCGAGCCGGCTGTCGCGTCACGGCGACCATCTGGCGATGACCGTGCCGGTGCTGACCGATTCGTCGGGCCTCAACCCGCAGAACGTAGCCTTGACCTTCATCCTGGCCGGCGAGCGGCTGATCACCGTGCGCTACGGCACCCCCCAGGCGGTCGCCGCCTATCTGGAACGACTGGAGCGCCCGCATCCGCCCGTTTCCAAAGCCGGCGAAGTGCTGTTGTCGCTGGTTGAGGCGCTGGTCGACCGACTGGCCGACGTGCTGGAACGCATCGCGGCGGAACAGGACGCCATCTCGCACCGCATTTTCCACCATCCGAACCGTCCACGGCGCCGGTCCAGTTCCCGCGACCTTGAAGTCATGCTGCGCACCATCGGACGCGGCGGCGACCTTCAGTCCAAGGCCCACGACACCATCATGGGCCTGCGCCGCATGGTCGTCTTCCTGCCGGACGAACGTCTGGGCCTGAGCGACGGCAAGGTGCGGATCAAGACGGTGGGCCGTGATCTGCAATCGCTGGCCGAATACGCCACTTTCCTGGCCAACAAGGTGGCATTCCTGCTGGATGCCACTTTGGGCATGATCAACATCCAGCAAAACCACATCATCAAGCTGTTCTCGGTGATGGCGGTGCTGTTGATGCCGCCGACCCTGGTCGCCAGCATCTATGGCATGAACTTCCGCCACATGCCGGAACTGGACCATCCCTGGGGCTATCCGGCCGCGCTGTTGCTGATGCTGGTGGCGGCACTGGTGCCCTATTGGCTGTTCAAGCGCAAGGGCTGGCTCTGAAAACACCGAAAACCCCGGAACACGCAATGTGCTCCAGGGTTTTACACGATGTTGGCTCAGGCCTTGGGCGCCGCCTTCGGCTTGGCCGGCGCCTTGGCCTTGGGGGCCGCCTTGGGCTTCGGCTCAGCCTTGGGCTTGGCCGCGGCCTTCGGCTTCGGTTCCGCCTTGGGCTTGGCCGGCACTTTCACCTGCGCCTCGGCGGCGAACCAGAATTCCTGGTCGCGGCCGTCGGGACTTCCGGCGTCCAGCCACAGGCGATACGCGACATCCTTAATTTTTTCCTGCTCCGCACTCATCTCTCGGTTCCCCCGGGGTGCTGGTCTCGGACCTGACAAAGACTAGCCCAGGACAAGCCCCGGAACAATCCCCGCAACTTCATGCTTGCGTGACGATTCCGTGCAGGAAACACTCCCCCATCAGGGGGAGAGCATGAAACGACGCGCACCGCATTCTCACACCAACCGACCGGCCCGAACCGCCCGCCCGGCCCAAGCCACACGAGCTCATGACGAGGCGACCCGCGCCTTGGCCGAGGGCGGGCACGCCTGGAGCGCCGGCAAGATCGAAACGGCGGCCACCGCTTTCGCCCATGCGGCATTGCTGGCGCCGGACATGGCCCAGGCCCATTCCAACCTGGGCGTCGCCTTGCGGAAGATGGGCCGGGTCGAGGCCGCGTTGGCCAGCTATCGCCGTGCATTGGCGCTGACCCCCGACGATCCCGCGCTGCATTCCAACCTGGGCAACGCCCTGCGTGCCCTGGGCCGGCTGGCCGAAGCCGAGGAACACCTGTCGCGGGCCGTCGCCGCCCGGCCCGAGGACCAGTCCTTCGCCTACAACCTGGCTCTGGTGATCCGCGACCGCCGCCGCCAGAGCGAAGCCCGGCAACGGCTGGCGGCGTTGTGCCAGGCCAATCCCGCCAACGCCGAGATGATCTGGGATCTGGCGCTGACCGATCTTTACCTCAAGGACTACGTCCGGGGTTTCGCCGGCTACGAGGCCCGCTGGCGTCTGCCCCGGCTGCAAGCGCGCGACCTGCCCGGCGAGCGCTGGCAACCGGGGGCGGCGACCGCCGGCAAGCGCGTGCTGATCACCGCCGAACAAGGTTTCGGCGACGCCTTGCAATTCGCCCGCTTCCTGCCGCTGGTGGCACGCCAGAGCGCCGAACTGGTGGTGGAATGCCAACCGGAACTGATGGAATTGTTCGCCGCCATTCCCGGCGTGGCGCGGATGGTGGAAAAGAACGCTCCCCTGCCCGCCCATGACATGTGGGCGCCGATGATGAGTCTGGCATGGTTGTTGGGGGTGACATGGGAGACGTTGCCGGCTCCCCGATCCTATCTGACCGCGCCGCGCAAGCTGGCATCCCCCTTGGGACGACCGCCCGGCACGCGGTTGAACGTCGGTCTGGTGTGGGCGGGCAAGACCACGCCGCGCGACCGTTCGTGGCCGTTGGAGGAGCTGTTGCCGTTGATGGAGGATCCGCGCGTCACCTGGTGGAGCCTTCAGATGGGCGAGCGGGCCGCCGACCTTGGTACGGTCGGCGCCGACCGTCTGGTGCGCAATCTGGCGCCCCGGCTTCGCAATTTCGCCGACACCGCCGCGGCCATGACCGAACTGGACATGGTGGTCACCATCGACAGCGGCCCGGCCCATCTTGCCGCCGCCCTGGGGCGGCCGACCTGGATCTTGCTGCGTTACGTTTCCGACTGGCGCTGGTTGGACGAAGGCGACACCTGCGCGTGGTATCCCTCCGTCCGCCTGTTCCGCCAACCCACCCCCGACGACTTCACCACCCCGGTCACGACGATGAAGGCGGCATTGGACAAGGTGCTGGCGGGAATTCCTTAACGCGCCACCCCTGCCCGTTTCTCGCTGGTGCGCAGCCAGCTCATGCCGAGCAACGAGCCGACCAGCCCCAGAATGTCGCCGATGCCCATTTCCGGCATGGGCGGCAGGGTCTGTTGCCCCCAGGCGGCCTGCACCCAAAGCGTGGTGCCGACCACGAAACGCGGAATGTAGTAGACCGCCAGCGAGGCCGCGCACACCCAGCCGATGGCCGGACGCCAGCCGGCGACGAACACCGACGACGACGCGGCCTCGATCTTGTTCAGCTCGACCTGCAACTCGTCTTGGTGCTGTTTCAGTTTTTCCAGAACAGCCTGGGCCTGCAAGCGTTCGTCGTCGCTGGTGAACAGCTTGTCGAACACGTTGCCCAAGGCCTCGATGGGTTTGGCGACGCTGTCGCCGCCAGCCCCCAGCAAGGTGGACAAAAGAGACATCGTCCTTACTCCACGTCGTTGTAGAACAGATGGCTGCCGATCTCGGCCGAGGGGTCGCGCCCCTTGGCCCAATCGGGCATCAGGCCGCGCACGTGGTAATGGGTGGCCCCCCGCGTGGGATCGTCGAGGCCGCCGCCCACCGCCCGGCGCGCCACCCGCAGACAGACGCGAAAGACCCGGTCGGCCTCGGTCACCCGTTCCAGTTTGGCGCGGTTGGGGTCATCGGCGTTCCAGCACGAGAACTGCCACTTCTTGCGGCACACCGTTTCCACGCTGTTCCCCCACCAGCCGCCCTTGGCCACCCGGTTCATCACCACTGCGGCCACCGCCTCGATGCCGCGCACGGACTCGCCCCGCGCCTCGCCCCACAAGGTGCGGGCCAGCACGTCCACGGCCGAGCCCGGCTTGGCCGGGGCGGTCTGGCTTTCGCTGTCGGGATCGACATCGACGATCAGGATCGGCGCGGTCATGCCCGCCCGCCCGCGCCGACGGCGTCCAACTTGGCTTCGATCCGCACCAGATGTTCGGTCAGGCGGCGTTCGACCTCGCGCAACGTGCCGGTGGTGGCATAGGTCTTGGCCACCTCCAGCTTGTAGGCGGCCAACGCCTCGCGCATCTGGCTGCCGGCCGCCTCGACCTTGTGGTCCACTTCGTCCAGGCGGGAATCGGCCTCGGTCCGCGCCCGCCAGATCAACACGAACAGCCCGCCAAGCGCCGGCAGTTCCACCGCCGACACCCACCAGGCCAGATTAAGTCCCAGATTTTCCATGGTTCCTGCTCCTATATCTCGAAATCGGTTTGTGCCAGCAAGCCCGCGCCCCCCGGCCGCCAGTCGCGGCGTTCGCCCAAGACGCCGCCAGCACGGCCAAGGCGCACCGGCTGCGACGCCAGACAGCCGGCGACGGCGTCCAGTCCGTCGTCGCGCCCACGCCCGCCGGGCCGCCATTCGCGCATCTCGGCGACGAACGGCGTCGCCCACACCGTGCGGTGGGCATGCAGCACTCCCGCCGCCAGCACGGCGTCGAAGGCATCGACGATGCGTTGGTCCTTGGCCCGGCTGGAATGAATCTCGACCACCGCGCAGGGCAGACCGGCGGCCGTCATCTCACGCCGCAACAGACCGGGCAGGAAACGGCCCAGCCCGTTGCTTTCCAGCGTCACCGCCGGCAGATGCATCTCGCGGGCAAAGGTCACCACCTGCCGGCACAATTGGGTAGCCTCGTCCACCTCGCCCCAATCGGGGTCGTGCTCCAGATATCGCACCCGGTGCAGCCAATAGCCGCCCTCGGCGTCGGTGAACACCGCCGCCACCACCGAGGCGTCGCCCTTGCCCGGCGCGCCGTAGGCCGGGGCCCACCAGCACGACGCCGACACCAACCGTTTGCCGTCCAGCGACAGCACCGGCTGGCCGTTGCCTTCGGCGTAACAAAGCTCGGCGTCGTAAAGCCGCAGCCGGTCGGGATCGAGCCGGCCGTCGGCGACGTTCACCGGTTTCAACAGCATCTGGCTGTCGAACTTGTTGGGGCCGGTGCGGCGCCGGATGGCCGCCACCTTTTCCGGCGGGAAGCGTTCGGGCCAGGCGCTGTGGCCGGCGGTGTCGAGCAACGGGATTTCCAGCCGCTCGAACCCGGCCAGAAAGGGTTGCGCCTCGCCGCTCTCAAGGCGCGGTTCGGCGGCGTAGATGGTGTAATAGGAATGGGGCGTGCCGACGTAAAGCTGGGCCCCGCCCGGCACCAGCACATAGTCGATCTCGGCCAGCCGTTGGCGCAGGTCGGCCCGCTTGGGCGCGGTGTCGCAGGTGTTGGGAACCTCGACGTCGTCGCAGATGATGATCTCGGCCCGCGACCCGGTGATGTTGGCCCCGATGCCCTTGGCGACCATGGACGGGTCGCGCAGCTCGCCAGGGCGGTTGACGGTGAACTGGTCGCTGGCCCAATGCTCGCGACGTTTGGGCTTCAGCCCTTGGGTCAGGGGATGGCGTTCGATGATGCGTTTGACGTTGCGCACCATCTTTTTCGCCAGGGCGAAATCGGCGGCCAGCACCATGATGCGCAAGTCGGGATCGCCCACCAGCACCCAGGCGCAGAACAGCCCGACGATGGTGGACTTGCCCGACGAGCGAAACGCCATCAACAGCATCTCGCGCCGATGCCCGCGCCAATGGCGGGCCAGCCAGCGGGCCATGCGCAGGTGGTGGCGCGGTGTGGTCTGACCCAGACGCGCATTCCACACCCAGATGAATTCTGGAAAATCGACGGCGTTCATGCGCCGTCCTCCCCAGGGGGAGCAGGCATGGCAACCTCCTGTGGCGGATGTGAAAAGAAAACGCCCCGCCTTTGGAACCAAAGGCGGGGCGGAAGGAAACGGAGCGGGTTACGGATTGCCCTGGGCGTTGGCCGGCGCCCGATTCTTGGGCCCGACCGTCGGCTTCCTGTCGTAGGTGGCGACCCAGGTGTTGTCGCCGCTGACGTTGTAGGCCGAACTGGCGGTCCTGATCTTGAACCCGGTCGCCAGCTTGTCGGCGTGGGTGCCCCAGATTACCGCATTGCCGTTGACGCTCAAGGTCTCGGGCACCGCCCCGGTGAAGACGCACGGACCATCGGCATTGGCGTTGCCGGTGAAGGTGCCACCGGTCTGGCCGGTGGTGGCCGGAAGGTTGGCGGTACAAAGAGATTGGAAGCCATCGGGCGGGGTGAAGGCGAAAGGACGCTGGCCGAAATTCAAATCTGCCACGCCGTCATTACCATCGACGGATGGAGCATATGCCCCGCTCAAACCTGAAATTGCGGTGCTGAGAACACCGTTCTTGTACCAAGAAAGCGTGCCTGCATCCATATCCAGGGCCATGCCGATGATGTCGCCGGCTCCCCATGTCCCGTAAGAGACCCCCAGATAAGAGGACCCATTGAAAATCTCTCCATTGAAGCCGTTATACGACCAAACGGGACGGCCAATGCTGGATAAGCGATTGGTGATACCCGGCATTTGCGAATACGATGGACGGCTGACACACGACCATTCCCAATACCACTTACCAGCGGTGACCCAGATACTCGCAACCGCCCAATCATCATTCGTCCAAGTGCAACGCAGATTGCCATCAGAGAGCGTCAAGACGTTGATGGAGGGATTTTGATCCAACGGATTCAGCGTCGCATACACATTGGTCGGGCTGTCGCCCATCACGTCGGAAGCCGCGAAGCCAGATGCTTGCCACGAGTCTGTAAGACCATTGAAGCCGGCAGGCGGTGTATACGCAAATTCCGTCGCACCAAAATTATAGGTCAACGATCCTGCGAAAGGCTGGCAGCTTGTGGCCGGATAGACCGATCCGACAATGCCAGAATAAGCTGGATTCAGTCCATTGGCAGGATCGGATTGTGAAGACACTCCCATCCAGGTTCCGTTATAACCAAACCACAACTTTCCGGCAGACGCATCGTAGGCAAACATGATCGTGCCCCCGACAGCGCCGGCAGAACCGAAAGCCGAATACGAACCGCTGTGGTACTTCCTCGCCTGCCCGGCGGCCCAGCCCCAACCGCCAGCGGTGTATCCGACATAGTTGCTGAAATCAAATTCAGCCGTACAGATGCCGGAAACAATTCCGTCAAGGCTTAAGGCAGAGGAAATAGCAAGTTCCCAATAATACTTTCCTCCGACCATCCCTAGAGCAGTGCGGGTTCCACCAGCTGAGCCAGCATCCGCATAATTTAGGGTAAGCCCATCGTTCGTAAGCCCGAGGTACGTACTGTTCGTCGTCCCGGCTTGCATGGAAGCATACGACACGGGATTGCCGCTGGAATCCATGCCCAGGTTGGCCGCGTCCCACGGCTTGCCGAGGTAAAAGCCGTTGGTGCCGAAATCGACGCCGGAAACCGCCTTCGGCCGCCACGATCCGGTGACCGGGTCGATCTGTCCGAAGTAGCTTGGGTCAAGCGCGGAACCGTCGACCAGGATCGGTTCGGCCATGTAACCCTGAAGGAAATTGAGAGATCCACCACCAGTCGTCGTGCTGTCAGTGCGCCCGAGATAATGAATGACATTAGAACTGTTCACTGCGGTGAGTAGATCCACCGGAATGTCATTGCTCGTCTCAAACGCCGTCACGCGCTCCCCATTGATGTACAGGTCCACAATCTGAGACCTAGTGTCCACCGCCAACACGACGTGGTACCAAGCCGTAACGTCCCTGAGTACAGACGTGGTGACTCTCCACGACGAAACCCCACCAGAGACCTGAATTTTGTCATTCAGAACCTCAAGGCTGAACAGGCCGCTGTCATCGCCGGCACCGCCGACAAACAACAACCTCTGACGAACACTAAGGGCAGAGCGTCTGAACCAGCAGTTGAACGTAAACGTCTTGCGATTTCCCTCCACGGCCGGCGTGCGAGTCAGGTATTGCGATCCCCGGAACAACAGGGAATTGTCGATGGGATAGGCGGCCTTGCGGCCGCCTCCCAGCATCATGGTGTCGCTGAGCATATTGTTACGCCTCCACGTCGTTATAGGCGTACTCGACGCGGTCGAGGGCCCGGATGTGATAGTCGATGCGGCCGATCCCGGTGATCTCGCCCGGCGCGCCGGTCTCGCCCACGCGTTTCCACATGCTGCCCATCTCGGTGATGGCGAAGCCGGCCGGGACGATGCCGATGGTGCCTTTCTGGCCGACGATGGCGGCGGTCAGGGTCGGGTTGGCGAAGGTGACGGCGGCGTCAAGCGTCAGGTCGAAGTTCTGGTACTGGGCGAAATCCAGGTCCACCGAACCGCCCACGGTAGCGGTCAGCACGGCCTGGGAGCGCTGCGGCTTGCTCCAGTCCTGGGCGACGTTCAGATAGGCGACGTCGGACAGGCCCAGATTGCTTCGCGCCGCCGCAACGCTGGACAGGTCGGACAGGTTCTGATCCTTGTGCAGCACCTCGCCCGACAAGGTGGCGACGGCGCTGGCGATAGCGGCGGTGGTCTCGGCGGAGGAGTTCACCTCAAGGTGACCACGCGCGGTCGCCTTGTTGGCGACGTCGGACAGGTTCTGGTCCTTGTGCAGAACCTCGCCCGACAAGGTGGCGACGGCGCTGGCGATGGCGGCGGTGGTCTGGCTGGTGGAGTTCACGCCCAGATTGGCCCGCGCCGCATCCACGTCCGACAGGCCGGAAAGGTTGCCGGTCTTGAGCAGGGCGGCGCTGCGCACCGCCTGGTCCAGGGCGTCCACCTCGGTCTTGGAATAGACGCCCAAGTTGGTCCGCGCCGTGGCGACATCGGCCAGGTCGGACAGGTTGGCGGACTTTTCCAGCGAACCCGCCATCTCACCGCCCGTGATGCGCAGACGCTGGACACCGCCGTCCTCGGTGACGGTCTCCAAGGTGATGTTGGCGCCCGCCACCAGCTTGTCGGCCAGATGGCCGGCGACGGCGTCGGCGACACCGATGGTCACGCCGCCCAGATAGCGCAGCGACACCACGGCGCCGGAAGCCGGGGCGCTGTCGAACACCACAACGCCGCCATCGGCGCTGCCGGCGCAATTGACGCGGAAGCCCACCTCGCGCACCGAATCGTTGACCCGAACCTCCAGCGCGCTGACGGCCGGAATGGCGAAGGGGAAGGGAAAGGCCACCTGGGTTCCGGTGGCGGTATGGTTGATCATGCAGGTCATGGTTTGTCCTTTCGTGCAGACAAAAAAAAGACCCGCCGACAAAGCGGCGGGGCAGACAAGGAAAGACCCGCCGACAAAGCGGCGGGTCGGTGGTCGAAGGAAACGAAGACCGGTCAGGGTTCTTCCGTCTCCTCCAATCGCTCGATGGCGTCGCGGGCCTGGGACAGCAGCGCCGCCAGCCCGTCGTCGGTGGTCGCGGCCGTTTCGGCCTCTCCTCCGGCCCAGCGCAACAGCTTGACCGAGGACTCCACATGTCCCAGCGCCGCCTTGGCCGCCGCGTGCCAGGCGGCGAAACCCTTGGCATCGGCCGGCGGTTCGTCGGCGGTGAACCGGGCATAGGCGGTCAGGGCGGCATGGATGCTGGCGGGCAGGTCCCGTTCCAGACGCCGCCGCAGGATCTCCAGTTCGTCGGACATGGTGCGTCAGTTGCTTTGGGCGTTGGCCGGCGCCCGGCCCTTGGGCCCGACCGTCGGTTTCTTGTCGTAGGTGGCGGCCCAGGAATTGGCACCGCTGGCGTTGTAGGCCAAACTGGCGGTCCTGATCTTGAACCCGGTCGCCAGCCTGTCGGCGTGGGTGCCCCAGATCACCGCATTGCCGTTGACGCTCAGGGTCTCGGGCACCGCGCCGGTAAAGACGCACGGGCCATCGGCGTTGACATTGCCGATGAAGGTGCCGCTGGTCGCACCCGTGGTGGCCGCAAGGTTGGCGGTGCAGATGTTTTTGTAGCCGGCAACGCTGGGGGCGAAACCTCCAAACCGCGCCGTCGTCGTGCCCGTATCGTAGGCATAAATAAACGGGATGGCGAATTCACCGGGGTTTGTTATCGCCCCGCTGTAATAATTCGTACCGTCCCGTTTGACCGTGACTGTATTGCCATCGAAGTCGAACAGGAATTCAAAGGTGACCGCGCCTGACGTGACGGCTTGATTTGTCAGCCCTGCGCCGAAATTACAGACACATCCGTTGTCCGACACGCCACAATATGCGGCCTGCCCGCCGCCCCAGATGAGCCCGTCAACACCGGCGCGGCGACCGGCCAGAGACAGTTTGACGATGCCTGCGAACCAATAGGTTCCGGCGAACCCGGCGCCCGGCGCCCCTGTCGGCGGTTTGTCCACCCTAAACGCCCATTTCCCAGAATTCGGAAAAGCGATGGTCCCAAGCGTCACCGCATAGCCCGCCGCCGACGTGTTGGTCAGCGCGGTGTTGCCGTTGCCGTAACAGGCATAATCCGTCCCGATGGATTGCGGCGTGAGAGCGTTCAGCGTGGCGAACACGTTAGTCGGGCTGTCGCCCACCACGTCGGATGCGGCAAAGCCAACCGGCGTCCAGTCGTTGCCCCGGCCGGAAGCGTCGGCACCCAGGCCATCGGTATTCCACGGCCTGCCGAGATAGAAACCATTGGTGCCGAAATCGACGCCGGAAACCCGCTTCGGCCGCCATGACCCGGTGACCGGATCGATTTGGCCGAAGACATCCGGGGACAATGCGGCCCCATCCACGAACGCGGGCTCCGACAGGATACCTCTGAAATACCACACGCTGTTGAAGGTCTGACATCCGACAGCATGTGGCGTTGCTGCCCCCCACCACCGGCTGACCGTGGTTTCGGGATAGACTGTCGTGCCGCTGTCCGCCGTCAGCAGTTGTCCGTTCAAATAGACGCGAAGCCGGCCAGCGGCCGAAACATTGTCCAGGTCTCGGACAAAGGTCAGCATGACGAACCCCGTGGGATCGCGGAATTTCGCAGCCCCATGCCACCACCACTGCCGAACTCCGGTGGCGAAACATCCCCAGGTCAGCGTGTACCCCCCTGAACTTCCCTCGAAATAAGCGTATTCACGATTGTTTATGTCAGTTCCCGCGAAGAACAGACATTGAGCAGTGGCGATGTCGGAAAGGCGGAGCCAGACGTTGAATGTCGCGGACTTGATTGCTCCAGCCGAAGCCGGCGTGCGGGTCAGATACTGCGCCCCCCGGAACAACAGGGAGTTTTCCATTTGGCATCCGCCGCCGACCGCGACACCCAAAAGCGCGTGGTTCAGCATGATCAATACCCCGTCTTCGCGCCCATGAAATGCAGCGCGGTGGAGCCGTAGCCGACAAAAACCAGATAGTCGGTCTTGCCGACGGTGGAACTTAGAGCGGGCGAACCGTCGTCGCCCCAGGCGAAAGCCGCGCCAAAGGTCGGCACCCGTGCCGCCCCCGAATGGGTCAGGCGCAGTTGATAGACGCGGCCGTCCTCGATGTTGGCGACAGTGATTTCCGGGTTGCCGGTCATGATCAGCGCCGCCGCCGGCATGGCGCGCACGTCCCAGGTGATGGAAGCGGCATAGGCCAGCGGGGCAAAGGCATACCCCTGTGCCGCGCTCCAGGTTTGGGGCGCGTTCAGCCGCGCCAGGGTCTGGTCGTCGGGATTGACGATGGCCGTCCAACCGGTGACGCCGGCATTGGCGAACAAAGTGGCCGTGTCGAATTGCTGGACGACCGCCAATGTTTCCTTGCCCTCGATATCGTCACCGCTGCCCTCCATCACACTTACGGTGACGGCGTTGTTTCCTGCATCCAGGCGGACGATGCCGACACGCCAGTCGGCCACCAGGGACAGGGCGGACGGCAAGGTCAACACCACCGGCCCGGCACTGGCATCGACACGGAACATGGTGCCGTTATCGCCTTCGGTCAGGTGGCGATCGGCGACGACATCGACGACCACGGCGTAAAGATTCGACACCGCCGCCGATTGCGCGGCCAGGGCATAGGTTTGCGCGGCGGCGGCAGCCTCGGCGGCGGCGGCGGCGTTGGCGGCGGCCGAATGTTGCGCCGACACCGCCGATTGCATGGCTCCGCCCAACACGTCCGGGTCAAAGGAGGTATTCGTCACCCCCGATCCGTCGGCATTCCATTTCAACCCCCGCCCGGCAAGCGGTTCCGGCAGCGTCAGGTCGGCCGTGCTGGAACTGGTGAAGGGTCGTTGCAGACACCGCGACACCCCCTCGGCCACCTGCTGTACCGCCGCCACCTGGTAGTCTAGTTCGTCGTTCAACGTCTTGGCGCGGATGATGCCGTCCGCCTGAAAGTCGCTGACACGCTCCAGCACCATGTGGCGGCGTAAGGTAATCCGGGTGCCGGCGGCTGGCGGAATGGCAAACAGCACGCTTCCGCCCCCGGAAATACCCGCCCCCGACACGGTGAAACCACCCGACACCAGGGTTCCGTCCTGCCACACCTGAAGGTCGGCGGATCTGAGCACCGCGAAGGGATAGACGAAAGCGGTCTGGACGCCGTCGGCCACGTAATGGACGTTCGGCACCACCGCGTTGATATGGATGTGTTCGTTCATTTTATGTTCCAACCCTCAGTTGGCCACCTTCATTTCGGTGGCGACGGCCAGCACGGTACAAGGCAAGGGCACGTCCTGGGCGACACGCCACAGCGGCTGCATGGCGTCGCGGCGCCAGCCGATGGCGCGGACCTGCACGTCGCCGGAAAACAGCGGCGGCGCCGCGTCGAAGGCGTGGCGGCCGAACCGCCGGAAGGGGATTGCCGTCAAACCCTTGCCGGTGTCGAGATGCAGCGCCTGAGTGTCGAGCAGACGGAAATGGGCGCGCACCAGACGCATCACCGCCCCCGGCCCGGCACCGCTGGCGCTTTGCACCACCGGCGGCAGGGGTTCGATCTCGTGGGCATAGGACAACCCGACCTGAACGGTCTTCGCCGGTTCGGACAAGGTGACGGCACCGTTCGCCACCACCGCGTCCTCGATGGCGCCGCCATCGGCCAGGATGCGCACGCTCTGGCCTTCCAGGTGGTCAAGGCCGCTCCAGGTCGCCTTGGCTTCCTGTGCGGTACCGGTCATGGCGCAATCCAAGGACAGCGTGTCGTCGAAACACTCGACCATCACGCCGCCCGCGCGTTCCACCAGCACATAGACCTCGCCTTCGACCACCGCCACCGAGCAAAAGGCGCCAAGAGTGGTGTGTCCGGCCCAGGCCGTGACCTTTTCCGAACGGTAGACGGTGACCGTCGCCAAGCTGCCATCGGCCATCACCACATGGAACAGCCGCCGGCCGGAATCGTAATCCTGGTCCACCGGCGCCACCATCAGGTGCTTGGCCAACATGGCAAGGTCGGTGGACTGATAGGCCTGCTCCACATCGGCGAACAGGAACTCGCGCAGGTCGCGGCCACCGCGTGACACGTAAAGCGTGGCGCCGTCCACGTCGCGCGGCGGCACCTGACGGTCCACCGGCGAGCCGACGCGGGTCTGCCGCGTCAACTGGATATTGGACGGCGTCAACGGATCCCCCGACACCATCCATTCCGCCCCCGAGGTGAACACCTGAAGATGACGCCCCGAGAACACCGCCCGAATAGCGTTGACCTGGTCGGACAACAAGGCGAATTCGATGGCTTCGTCATCCAGGGCCTCGCCCAGGTCGAAATTGAACAGATCCGACGATTTCGACATCCACAGCCGGTTTGGAAGGTCGCGCGAACCGCCGATGACCAGCCGATCCTGATGGAAACACACCGACACCGGCCACCCGCGCAGGGCGGAAAACGCCTGTTCCTCCCAATCGGTGTTGGCGGTGGTGTCCACCAGGGTCTGCTTGACCAGCGCGGTGGCCTGGGTGGACGAAGCGATTGCGGTGATCTCCACTTCCTTTTGCTGAAGGCGAAACCGCAAACCCACATGTCCCGTCTGGAACACCTCGGCCGAAGCCGTCAAGGTCACCGTGCCCGACGTGCCCGATGGCTGCATCGTCACCGCGTCGTCGGCGAATTTGTGGGTGGGCTGGTAGATCACCCCATCCTTGCCGTAGAAGCTCCACTCGGTGATGGTCCACTTGGTGTGCGACGTGCGGGTGATCTTGCGCGGGGCGACATCGGGATGGACCAGCAACAACGTATCGGCGGTCTGGCTCCAGCGCAGTTGCTGGATTTGATCGGTGCTCCACGGCGCATCGAAATCGGCCATCAAGGTGCCGTCGGCATAGACGTCCACATGGCCGTCGCTCAGCACCAGCAGATAGGTTTGTTCGGTGTTGAACTCGAAGGCGATCAGGCGTCCCGGTCCACGGGCGGTGGCGACGAAGCGCAAGCCGGGCCGGCGCGACACCCCGCCGACCGGGGCGATGGTGACGTTGCGCAGCCGCATGGCGCCATTGGCATAGGCGGTGAGGTCACCCCGCCCCAGCATGTCGAGACTGAGTTCGCCGGCGGTGAAGTTGGTCTTGGTCAAGGTCATGTTCATGACCGCACCTCGACCAACGGAAAGTCGGTGAGGGCCTGGGGCGTGTCCTGCTGCCCGTCGGCCAGTTTGGCACGGCGGAACTCGTCCTCGGCCAGCCTGAACAGCATCTCGGCCCGCGTGGTGCTTTCGGTCAGCGGAATACAGAACTCGGCGGCCAGACGCGCGATCAGGGACTGGTCGAAGAAAGGCGGGAACGACACTTCCTCGGGCCGGAACACATAGGTCAGCACCAGATTGTCGACGTCGGCGTGCAGCCGGTTCTCGGCAATGCGATAGGACACGCCGAAACCGCGGCCGCCGATGCCCGCCGACAGCGCCCTCAGGAAATCCGCCGGCAATTGGTAGGCGTAGGCGTAATCGGCCACCGGCGCCGTCACCAGCTGCGGCAAGGAAATCTGGCCGGTGGCGAAGTTCCACGGATGGGCCGACAAAAGCGCGTCGCGGATGGACGGATAAAGGTTGGCCGCCACCTCGGCCTCGGCCGAGCCCTCCTCGAACGAGGCGATGGTGGCGGCTCCGATCTTCAGCAGCGCGCGCGAACAAAGAGCGATGGCCGACAACGCCATGGCGGAATCTCCTTTGCAAAAGCACACGGGCCGGCCTTCCCAAGGAAGCCGGCCCGTGTGGTCAGGTCAGCGAATTGTCAACGGTTGTCGGTCGTGCCGATCTGGGTCATGTCGTTGACGTCGACCACGCCCGACGCCGCCTGGGACACCAGGAACAGGCCGGCCTTGGGGGTCGAGCCGGTGTCGATGTTGGCGACGATGATGTCGCCAACCCGCAGCATGTCGGCGGCGGCGTTGAAATACCCCGCCGCGTCGACGACATCGGCGGCGTCGGCGGTGACGTAATGCCACAGCGTGAAGCCGTTGGCATAAGCCAGCACCGACAGGTCCTTGGACAAATAGGCCATGACGGAAAACCTCCTTACGATTCCAGGCAACGCAGGCTGACGATGCCGGCGGGGTCGACCAGCACCGCGCCCTGGCTCATCATGTTGTTGATGAACCAGGCGGCACGGTCGCCGTGATAGGTGATCTCGGACTTCACTTCCGAGCCGATGGCGTGGCCGATGGCGGTCTTGTGGAACCAGAAGCAGCGACGCACGTTGCCCGATTTGGAAAGCCCGGAATGGGGCATCCACAGCGTTCCCAGCCAGTGCTTGGCCTGGGTGCCCTTCCACGGCAGTTCGTCGGAACCGACATAGTCGGAATCGGCGAATTCCGGGATCTGCAACAGGTCGGACCACTGTTTCCACCCCACCACGGCGGTCCGTTCGCCGTCGTCGGGGACGTCGGCCTCGCCCAGCATCTCGAATGCCGCCAGAACCTTCTCCTTGGTCAGGCCGGTGGTGGCGTCGAGGGCGTGGTTGGTGGACTTGTCCAGTTCGGCGATGATCAACTCGTCGGTCTTGCGGCCAAGCGCGTAGGCGCCGGCGTTGACCAGGACGGCACGTTCGTCGTGCTCGATCTTCAATTCGTCCAGCTTGTCCAGCCAGTCGCCGGCGTAATAGTCGTAAAGCTGGCATTCGACGGTCTGGTGATCGACATTCATCACCGGCACCTTGCCGTGGCGGGCCTTGGTGCTGGCGGCACCCTTGCCGACCTTCTGGAACACGGCGATGGCGCCGGTAACGTTGCTGCGCGCACGCACCACGTTGCGCAGTTTGGAGCCCTGGCGCTGATAGGCGGCATGCACCTGGGCGCCATAATCCTTGGAATAGCCGTTGATAACGGACGTGGACATGATCGATTTCCTTTGATCGTGTTCGAGGGAACCGCACGAAAGGCGGTTCTGGCCCCAAAGGGCCGCCGCGTCGCGTGCGCGCCATCCGCCGGGCCGGGCCTCCGGTTCTCCGGCAGAGGGAAAAGAGAAAAGGGAAAACGCGCGGCCTCCTCTTCCTGCGCACAGACGGCGCGGGAAGAGGAGGCGAGCGCTCGACGGCCCTGACGGACCGGAGCGCCGAACGTCATGAAAATTCCCGCTGTCGCCTGCGGGGAAAATGGTTATGATCTTGCCCCGAAGGGGAAAATCCTGGGGCGGCAAGGGATTTACGGAGCATCATGACCGAAACTGTGCAAGCCACTCGCACCACCGGCGCCACCCTGCGCACCGAGCGCATCGAGAGCCGCGCGAGCGCGTTGCTTTCCGATTGCCGCCGCGCCTTCCATGCCTTCGGCGAATTGGACGAGTTGGCGGAAAACCTGCGAATCCTGTCGCTCAACGCCGAGCTTGCGGCCGGCCGTGCCGGCGACAAGGGACGGGCGGTTCGCGCCCTGACCCAATACACCCGCGAACTGGTCAACCGCCTGGCCCAGATCCGCGGCGAGATGAACCAGCAGCGGGGGCGCACCGATACCCTGTCCACCCAGATCGAGGACGACCTCAAGCGCCTGCGCTCCATCGAAGAACAATCGGGCAGCGACAGCCCGGCTTTCGCCGAGTGCATGAAGGCGCTGGTGGACAAGCTCGACACCTTGTCCACCAACGTCGAGGATTTGTCGCGGCGCGCCCACGGCGTCGAGGAGGTGGTGAGCCAGTCGGACTCGATCGCCACCAACATCGCCATCGAGGCCGCCGCCGCCGGCGTCCACGAAAAGGAGTTCCGCACGGTGTCCGACACCATGCGCCGTTACGTGGACGATCTGCGCAAGATGATCGACGAGGCTTCGGACTCGGTCCGTCGCGCGCTGGAAAAGACCGAAGCCTTGCGCCGATTGGGCGTCGAGAACCTGAACGACCTGCGCCGCTGAGCCCCGCCGGGGAGCAGGGACGCCCTATTCCCCCGACAGGCGGCGAAAGCCCGCCGACACCTTGTCGATGAAGGCCGGATCGCGCTTTTTCCAATAACGCGGGTCCTGGAGCATGCGCTTCAGCTCGGCTTCATCCGGGGTGTCGTCCTTGGGCACCGGAGCCCGGCCCATGGCCGGCTCGCCCGAAGCCATCATCCGTTCCATGGCGATCACCCCTTCGGGAGAACAGGCCAAGGCCTGATAGACCTCGTCGGGCAGGTTGGCACGTCCCCAGGCGGACACCTGGCGCGCGGTTTCCGACCAGCGCGCGTCGCCGCCGTAATGGTCCTTGAGACGGTCAAGATGACGGCGCTGGTCGAAATCCTGGTTCAGACGCGCCAGCATGGGCAACACGCAATCATGGGCCAGGTCATAGACCAGTTGCGCTTGATCCGGGGTAAAACCGCCGGCATGCAGACGACGGTTGACCTCGGCATCCGGGGTCAGCAATTCGTGCCGGGTGGCGATCTTGTAGCCATCGGGGCTGTCGGGGACGCCCAGGGCACGATGGAACGCGCAGCGTTCTTCGTCCGAGCATTCCGGGCCGGGAACCTTGACCATGGCGTGCATGCGCCGTTCCAGTTCCAGATAGGCCGACAGCAAGGCGTCGGTCCGCAAGCCACCGCTGCGCGGGTCACGGAACTTTTCCGGGATGGCCGGCGCGTCCAGCTCGGATTCGCCGGGATCAAGGGAATCTTCGTACAGCATCAAAATCTCCTAGACGATAGGGCCGCCCTGACGGCCGGTGCGAATCAGGGTTTGCAGATGCAGCACCAGTTGGCGCTGACCTTCCAGGCAGCGAAGCGCCGCGTCCGAGGCGTCCGGCCCCAGACAGCGTTCGGTGGTCAGTTGCGTGAGATAGGCCAAAGCGGCCTCGCCATCGGCGCCACGGAACATGCGGGCGAAAATACGGGCCAGACCAAGACGGCGACCGTCGTCCACCTCGTCCGTGGGTTCGAACCAGTCCCAACCGGGTTCAGAGGCCATCGCCACCTCCCGCCGTCTGCGGTGCGGCCGGTTGCGCGGGCACCATCAATTCGGCCGGCACGTTGAACACCCTGGCCAGCCACCGGGCTGCGGCACCGGCGTCCACCGCCTGGGCGGCGGTGCCGCCCACCTGCGACAGCGACGACAGCCATGTCAGCATGTTCATGGCGTCGCGGCGTGCCTGGGTCTGCGCCAAAGGCGAACGATAAGACAGATCCACGGTGTGGCCATCGACCAGCAATTCGGGGATCTCGCCACGGCGACGCAGGATGGCCACGGCCCGCAAGATCAACGGCGTCAGCAACTCGCATTGCAGCCGGCCATAGGTGGCCCCCAACAATCGCGCCATCTCGGCCGAACGTTCCAACACCTCGGTCGCGGTCATCTGCGGCGCGTCGGGCTGGCCCAACTTGTCGGCCAGCAGCGCGTGGCGGATACGCCCGCGCAAATCGTCCAGCACCAGTTGCGAGATGTCGAAGCGCCCCGGTGCCTCGAGCGGCTGTAACCCGGCCGAGCCCACCGCCTTGGGAATGATGGTTCCAGGCACCAGCTTGATGTTGGCCGGATTAAGGACGCCGTCGTCGTCGGCCTGCCAGATGCCGGTCACCGCGATGGTGGCGTTCTTCAACACCAGTTCGACCACCTTGTTGACGGTCTTGATGTCGGGCAGCGCCTTCATCACCGGTGAACGGCCATAGGTTTCCCCAGGCGCCTTGAGCCAGCGGAAATTGATGAAGGGGCTTTGTTCGAAACGTCCTTCGGCCAGGACCGCCTCGTCCGCGTCCTCATCCTCCAGCACGGCGGCATAGTGGTAATAATGCCCCCCCGTCGCCGGAACCACCGCCTCGACCAGGGCGAAACGGCGGTCGGGATCGTCCTCGGCCTGCTTGACCAGACCCTCCGGCAACGTCGCTCCGGGAAAGCGGGTCCGCAGGCCGGAGACGGTCAGTTCCGAACGGCGAAAGGTGGTGTCAAGCCGCCCGTCCACGCCTTCTTCAAGCACCACCTGCCCCAAGGGAACGGCGGTGAAGCGGAAAGCAGAGGCCTCACCCGGCGGCGCTTCCTCGAACAACAACGCGGCGGTGCCGCCGGTGACCACGTCCAGATAGCACTGGTGCATTTCGACGGCGAAGTTGGAACGGTCGAAATGCGATTGCAGCACCGTGCCAACCCGCTCCAGGACGACCGCCGCCGCCTCACGCTCACCATCGTCAAGATCCGGGCCGGCGGTCAGCCCGAACCATTGCGCCCACGGCGGCGTCAACTCGGACAACAGACTGGCGGCCAACTGGTCGACCGCGTCAGGCGCCGTTCCGTCGAACAGACGATCCCCTTTTTTCTCACCGGGATTGGGAGCGGACAACACGGCATCGCGCAACGGCAGGGCGAAATCATAGCATTCCTGCCAATGTCCCTCCCATGTCGAGCGGCGCTGACGCGCCTTGGCATAACGCCGCAGCAACGGCGCCGGGTCACGGTCAGGCCCCAGCAGGCCCGTTCCTTGGGAATGGCTGGTCATGGTCATTCCCCCAACAACGTCTTGGCCGCCGACGCGACCGGATCAAGAGCGCCGCGATCGGATGTCGCCACCATGCCGGCCCGGCCCCGGCGATTGCGTGCCATGGTTTCCTGACGCTGTTCACGAGCCTCGGCCTCTGGATCGGTGGTCGAGATGACCGGTGGCGTATAGCTGGGAGCCGAACCACCCCCGAAAAAACCTCCCATGGGAGCCTCCGCTATAAGAATTTGTTCCACATCGCCAAAATGCGAAGCCCGGCCAAGTTTTCAGCTTGGCCGGGCTCAAGACGCAGTTCCGGTGTTGATGAAATGACTTTATACCTCTAAACCAACCGCTGTCAACATTTTTGTTCCTCTTTTGTTCAAGTGACGATACAGCTGCCACGGCGTCAGCACGAATCCGGCGCGAATTCCCAGGATGCGCTTGACGGACTCGACGCATGAGTAAGGCCTTAGCGGCATAACTCTCCTTTCAGGAGAAAATTTATTGACAACAACGACCTTCATTTCGTGCTGCCGATACCACGACAAAAGATCAAATTCCTTGTTATGCGGAAAATGTACAACGAAGGTATAGTGGGACATGGGATCAACGACGACCCAGCCGGACGCCATTTCCAACGCCACGAAACAATGCCTGAATCCAGGGCGCAACAATCGCAGCCACCATAGATCCGTGGCATGGGAGAACACGACCAAAGCCCGGTGCCACCCCCTTTCCACATCCCCCGCGCTCACGCCACGATCCCCTTTCGACGCAACACCTCAGCCAGGCGCTCCAGCCCCTGACTCCACAGCTCCGCCTCGGTGGAACTGTCTCCACTCCAGGGATCCGGCGGCGTCAGACGACATCCGAAGCCCCCCAGAACCTGAATGTGCCGAGCCCCCAGAACGCCCTTGCGACGCAATCCATCAACCGCCCGAAAAATGTCATCAGGGTCGCAAGGCCGCCCACGATCGCCAGCGTCGGCAACAAACCGCACCCCCTCGATCCGGGCCATCTGGCAACGGCAGAACCATAGCCAAGCCTCCTCGGCCGAAGCGAAGACCTCGGCCGGCCGCTCACTCAGCGGACGCGGAGCGAATTTCCCCACACCCATCGCGACACCCTCCAAACAAGAACATATATCGAACATTGATGCCTAGAGTGCGGCCTTGAGTCAAGATTATAGGCTGATATTCCTGTTGGCCTTAACCGGAGATTGCGAGACCATCTTCCCATGCTGAAGCACGCCGACATCTGGGCCGCCATCGACGCCCTTGCCCGTGACCACGGATTGACCGCGTCCGCCTTGGCGCGCCGAGCCGGGCTCGACCCCACCACCTTCAACAAGAGCAAACGCATCACCCGCGAGGGGAAGCCGCGCTGGCCCTCCACCGAAAGCGTCGCCAAGGTGCTGGACGCCACCGGCGCCAGCCTGTCCGACCTGTTGGACCACATCGAAGGAGAGCACAGGGCGAACGGTGCCAATCACCTGCCGCTGATCGGTTTCGCCCAGGCGGGCGACCGGGGCTATTTCGATGACGCCGGCTATCCGGTCGGCGGCTCGTGGGACGAGATCCCGTTCCCGGAAGTGGGCGACCCCAACGCCTATGCGCTCGAGGTTTCAGGCGACAGCATGGAGCCCCTGTTCCGCGACGGCGACCGGGTCATCGTCTCGCCTTCCGCCTCGGTCCGGCGCGGCGACCGGGTCGTGGTCCGTACCCTCGAAGGCGAAGTGATGGTCAAGCAACTGGTTCGACAGACCGCCAAGCGCATCGAGCTGGCGTCGCTGAACCCAGCCCATCCCGGCCGCAGTTTGGCCACTGAAGAAGTTGCCTGGGTCGCCCGCATCCTGTGGGCCAGCCAGTAGGCCCTGGACTTCTAGTTCGCTTTTTGTTCTAATTGGTGGATGGATTTCACCCGCCGCGACATGTTGGAACGCCGTTATGACGGCCCCATCCCCCCCGCCGACCCGGCCGCCACCATGGCCGCGACGGCGGGGCGTGTCCGGTTGTTCCTGCGGCTGGCGGCGGAAACGCGGGAAAAAACAGCGACCCGCCGCTCGGAACTGAAAGCCGCCTCGGTCGCCGGCGACCGCCACCTCGGCCGCCTGCAACACGATTTGCGCCTCTATCGCGGACAAAGCGTGGCTTGGCACGACAACATCCCGGCGCGCCCATGAAACCCAGGCACGGCACCGCGTATTCCGCCCAGCGGCAGTTCCCCCAAGAAAAAGGGCGCGGATCGCTCCGCGCCCTGGTGCTTTCCCACGAAACCGGCGTCAGCCGACGATGTGGTAACCGCCATCGACGAACAGCGTGGTGCCGGTCACCGATTGGGCCAGGTCGCTGACCAGATAGGCGGCGAACGATCCGCAATCGTCGATGGTCGCCAATTGATGGGTCGGCGCCTTGGCGGCGGCGGCTTCCATCAATTCGTCGAAATGGTCGATGCCCGAGGCGGCGCGGGTCTTGAGCGGGCCGGGCGACAACGCCACGACACGGATGCCCTTTTCCCCCAGTTCCGCCGCCATGTACTTGGTGGTCGCCTCAAGCGCCGCCTTGACCGGGCCCATGACGTTGTAATGCTCGACCACCTTGCGACCGCCATAGAACGACACGGTCATCATGCAGCCGCCATCGGTCATCAGCGGTTCGGCCAGACGGGCCATGCGCACGAACGAATGACACGACACGTCCATGGCCATCATGAAGCCGTCGCGCGAGCAATCGACCACGCGGCCGTGCAAATCCTCGCGGCTGGCGAAAGCGATGGAATGGATGACGAAATCCAGCTTGCCCCAGCTCTTTTCGATCTCGGCGAACACCGCCTCCATCTCGCCGTCCTTTTGGACGTCGAGCGGCAGGATCAGCGACGCGTCAAGCCCTTCGGCCAACGGGCGCACCCACTTCTCGGCCTTCTCGTTGAGATAGGTGACCGCCAACTCGGCGCCATAGGCGCGGCAATGCTTGGCACAGCCATAGGCGATGCTCTGGTCGTTGGCGATGCCGACCACCAGGCCCTTCTTGCCGGTCAGATCCAGGGTTTTGACCAACTGATAGGGCTTCAGGGAAGCGTCCATGATGTTCCTCTCGGGTAAGGACGTGCTGCAATGCAACATACCCCGCCCTCTGGTCATACCTCAAGCCCCCTGCCCCGCTTTTCCCCAAACAGTCACACGTTTCGTATGGTCTTACCACGCTTGACGGCGTGCCAGACCTGACGCTATGACTGACGAACGTGGTGATTTGACCGACCGGCTTGCGGCCACGTTAAAATAAACGCTAAAGAGGTTCCGAGCTTGGCATTTTCCAGGCCCCGATCCGCCCCGGTCGGGGTATTTTCATGTCTGCCAGGAAAGGGGCCGATCCATGACCAAGAATACACCCACCAAGCGCCCGCTGCGCCTGCGCACCCGTCAGGTCCGCGCCGGCCTGTCGCGCACCGGATTTTCCGAGACCAACGAAGCCATCTTCATGAACTCGGGCTATGTCTACGGCAGCGCCCAGGAAGCCGAGGAAAGCTTCGACGGAACCCGCGACCGCATGGTCTATTCCCGTTTCAAGAATCCCACCGTCGCGGTGTTCGAGGAACGTCTGGCCGCGCTGGAAGGCGCCGAAGCCTGCCGCGCCACCGCCTCGGGCATGGCCGCCGTGCACGCCGCCCTGGTGTGCCAGTTGAAAAGCGGCGACCGGGTGGTGGCGCCGCGTGCGCTGTTCGGGTCGTGCACCTGGATCATCGGCGACTTGCTGCCGCGTTTCGGCATCGAGGTCGAATTCATCGACGGCACCGACACCGCCCAATGGGAACGCGCCCTGTCGCGTCCGACCCAGGTGGTGTTCCTGGAAACACCGTCGAACCCGACGCTGGAAATCGTCGATCTGGCCCGCGTCGCCGAGCTGACCCACAAGGCCGGCGGCCGGCTGGTGGTGGACAACGTGTTCGCCACCCCCATCTTCCAGGCGCCGCTGTCGCTCGGCGCCGACGTGGTGGTCTATTCCGCCACCAAGCACATCGACGGTCAGGGCCGGTGCCTGGGCGGCGCGGTCTTGGGCTCGGCCGAGTTCTGCAACGACGTCTTGGGCCCTTACCTGCGCCACACCGGGCCGGCACTGTCGCCGTTCAACGCATGGGTGCTACTCAAGGGATTGGAAACGCTGGACCTGCGGGTCGAGTGCCACGCCGCCAACGCGTTTACGGTGGCGCGCTTCCTGGAAAGCCGCCCCGAGGTGGCCCGCGTCCTTTATCCCGGCCTGGAAAGCCACCCCCAGCACACCTTGGCCAAAAGCCAGATGTGTGGGTACGGCGGCGTCGTCGCCTTCGAGATGAAGGGCGGCAAGGACGCGGCATACAAACTGCTGGACGGACTCGAGGTGATCGACATCTCCAACAATCTGGGCGATTCCAAGAGCCTGGTCTGCCACCCCTGGACCACCACCCACCAGCGCCTCACCCCCGAGCAGAAAGCCGAGCAAGGCATCACCGAGGGGCTGTTGCGTCTGTCGGTGGGGCTGGAAGACGCCGACGATCTGGTGGACGACCTGCGTCTGGCTTTGGAATCCTGAGCCTCGGGCCTGGATTTCATTTGAAAGCGGTCTAATATTGTCCCGGCGCGGCCTGCCCGCGCCGGGATTTTTGCTTGGAACGGAACCGTCGCCATGTATACCGAGACCACGCGCGGCATCACTGTCACGGTCCAGCCCATCTTTCTGGAAGACCAGTCCTCGCCGGCTGAAGGCCATTTCGTCTGGGCCTATCGCGTCCACATCGAAAACAACAGCCGGGAAACCGTGCAGCTGATGCGGCGACACTGGAAGATCGCCGACGCCCTGGGCCGCGTCCAAGAGGTCGAGGGGGCCGGCGTGGTCGGCGAACAGCCGATCCTCGAACCGGGCGGATCGTTCGAATACACCAGCGGAACGCCGCTTTCGACCGCGTCGGGCATCATGATGGGCACCTATCGCATGGAAACCGACGACGGCGAGGCATTCGACGTGGGCATCCCCGCTTTCTCGCTGGACAGCCCGCACGAAGCGCACCGCCCCAACTGACGGGTTGCATTCGGCCGCCGCCATCGCCACATGGGCAAAGGAAGCAGGCCACCCCGTTTCAGGACAGAGCAGGACAGGTTCATGGACGATCAGATCACTTTGCCCGCCGAATTGCGCCCCGCCACCGCCAGTCCCCGCCCCAGCCGCGCCGAAGCGGAAGACGCGGTGCGCGTGCTGTTGCGCTGGGCCGGCGACGACCCGACCCGCGAAGGACTGGTCGGCACGCCCGAGCGCGTGGTCCGCGCCTACGAGGAATTCTTCGCCGGCTACGACCAGGACCCGGCCGACATCCTGCACCGCACCTTCGAGGAAACCGACGGCTACGACGAAATCGTGCTGTTGCGCGACATCCGTCTGGAAAGCCATTGCGAACACCACATGGTTCCCATCATCGGCAAGGTGCATGTGGCCTATCTGCCCGATCGCCGGGTGGTCGGCATCTCAAAGCTGGCCCGCGTGGTGGAAATCTTCGCCAAACGCCTGCAAATCCAGGAAAAGCTGACCAGCCAGATCGCCAACACCATCAACGAGGTGTTGCAGCCCAAGGGCGTCGCGGTGGTGATCGAGGCGGCGCATGAATGCATGACCACCCGTGGCGTCCACAAGCCGGGCGTGACCATGGTCACCAGCCGCATGCTGGGCGCTTTCCGCAACAACCCGGCAACCCGCCGCGAATTCATGGCGCTGATCCAGGGCCGCGGCCACGGCCTGTCCAACGCCTAGGCCAGCACCATTCCCGCATCCAGCGCCGCCTGTTTCGCCGCCGCCACCTCGTCCGCCGAGGGGTGGCGGTTCAATTTCGGGGCCCGCGCCGCACGGTGCAGCGGCCGGTAATCGTCCAACACCTCGACCACGGTGCCGGCGGGCAGGGCGGCGAATGCCGCCCGACTGCCGCCCAGGTCGTTGGGCAACACCAGATGGCGCACCAAGACCCCACCGATCGCGCGCCCCTGTTCATCCCGCCGAAGCGGCCCCACCTGGGCCGCCATGGCGGCGACAGCGGCGGCGGCCACCCGCGGATAATCGGCGACCCCGGCACACATCCGCCCCGCCGCCGCCTCGCCATGCTTGAAGTCCAGCACATAGAGGGCGACCACGCCCTCCAGCAACGCCACGGTGTCCAGGCTGTCGTAACCGCCACTGACCCAGGCCAGCGGCAGGGAGAAGCCGCGTCCGACGGCGCGGGCCACCGCATCCAATATCTGAGCCGGCACATGGCTGGGGCTGGACAGCGCCACCATGCGATGTCCCTGCTCCTGGAGCCGGCACAGCAATCCGGCCAGGGCCTCGCCGTCCATGGCCTCGCCGTCTCCATCCCAACTGGCGGCGGCGGTGGAACAGGCGAGACAGCGCAGGTTGCACCCGGCGAACAGGATGTCCGCCGCCCCCGCCAACATCCCCTGCCGCGCCGTCACCCCGGCCACCGCCGCTACCGTGCCGGTCTGGCAGGTGGCACGGCGGATTCCCCGTGTGCGGTCGGCACCGCACCGGCGGGCACACAGGGTGCACGACGCCAACCGTTCCAACGCCAGGTCGGCGCGGCGGCGCAAATCGGACGGAACCGGAAACAAGGGTGCGGACATGCCCCATCATAGACCGCCCACGAAGTGCTGGACAGTCCGCGCGAAGCGGGCCACCTTTCCCCCTTGCACAAAGGGGTATTCACCGCGTGATCGACTTCAAGCCGGTCGTCTTCGTCAACGGCATCTTGCTGATCATCCTGGCGGCGGCCATGGGGCTGCCGGCCATGGCCGATGCCGTCTCGGGCGATTCCGACTGGCGGGTGTTCGCCGTGTCGGCCCTGGTCACCGCTTTCATCGGCGCCGGCATGGCCCTGGGCGGACGCCCGGCCGAACACCAGCCGCTGACCACCCGCCAGGCGTTCCTGCTGACCGCGTCGGTGTGGTACGTGCTGTCGGCTTTCGCGGCCCTTCCCTTCGCCTTTTCCGCCTATGGGCTGTCGCCGGCCGACGCCTTCTTCGAAGCGACCAGCGGCTTCACCACCACCGGCTCGACGGTGCTGACCGGCCTGGATTCGGCCCCCAAGGGCATCTTGCTGTGGCGGGCCCTGCTTAATTGGCTGGGCGGCGTCGGCATCATCGTCATGGCGGTGGCCATCCTGCCGATCCTGCGCATCGGCGGCATGCAATTGTTCAAGATGGAAAGCTCGGACAAGAGCGACAAGGTCAAGCCGCGCGTCACCCAGGTGGCGGGATCGATCCTTCTGGTCTACCTCACCTTCACCGCCGCCATCTGCCTGGGCTTGTGGCTGAGCGGCATGACGCCGTTCGACGCCATGTGCCACGCCTTCGCCGCGCTCGGCACCGGCGGGTTCTCGACCTCCGACCAATCGTTGGGCAAATGGGGGCCGGCGACCCAATGGATCGCCATCGCCGGCATGCTGATGGGGGCCATGCCCTTCACCTTGTTCGTCAGCCCGTGGAAGCACCAGCGATGGCCGTTCCTGAAAGACAGCCAAATTCGCTGGTTCCTGAATTTCGTCGCCTTCTTCGCGCTGGTACTGGCGTTCTGGCAATGGGCCTTCAACGACATGGAGCCCGGAGAGGCACTGACGCACGCGACCTTCAACGTGGTCAGCGTCGTCACCACCACCGGCTTCGCTTCGACCGACTACAACGCCTGGGGCGGTTTCGCTCAATGCGTGTTCTTCATCCTGATCTTCATCGGCGGCT
Source organism: Magnetospirillum aberrantis SpK (assembly GCF_011022235.1). Lineage (GTDB taxonomy): Bacteria > Pseudomonadota > Alphaproteobacteria > Rhodospirillales > Magnetospirillaceae > Magnetospirillum > Magnetospirillum aberrantis. The sequence continues at coordinate 174,297 of NZ_JAAIYP010000038.1, forward strand.
GCACCGGATCGACCGCCGGCGGCGTCAAGGTGTTCCGCTGGGAAGTGCTGTTCAAGCTGGCCGGCGTGCATCTGAAACGCCTTTTGCACCCGCACGGCATTTTCGTGGTGGACTTCAACCGCCGCCCCATCGCCCAAAGCATCCTGGATTCGGTGCTGGGCTTCATGGCCATGTTCTTCCTGACCTTCGCCATCTTTTCGCTGATGTTGACCGTGGCCGGCATGGACCTGATCAGCGCCATCACCGGTTCGGCCCAGGCGCTGTCCAATGTCGGCCCCGGACTGGGACCGGTCATCGGCCCGGCCGGCAACTTCCAGACCGTTCCCGACCTGGCCAAGTGGATCATGGCCTTCGAAATGGTCATGGGCCGGCTCGAACTGTTCACCGTGGTCGTCTTGTTCACCCGATCGTTCTGGCGGGAATAAGGCCATGATCGACTTCCGCCCCGTCCTTCAGATCGTCGGCACCATCTTGTGCCTGATGGCCGCATCCATGGCGCTGCCGGCACTGGCCGACATGGCCTCGGGCCATCCCGAATGGCGCATTTTCGTGATGTCGGGGTTCACCACCGGCATCGCCGGGCTGGGGCTGATGCTGGGAACGCAAAGCGACTTCCAGTCGCTGAGCGTGCGCCAGACCTATCTGACGGCGGCCCTGGGCTGGGTGGTGCCGTGCCTGTTCGGCGCGCTGCCGCTGATGTTCGGTGCAGCCGACCTGTCGACCATCGACGCCATCTTCGAATCGACCAGTGGCCTGACCAACACCGGCTCGACGGTGATCGACGGATTGGAGCACATGCCACGCGGCCTGCTGTTGTGGCGGGCGCAACTGAACTGGATGGGCGGCATGGGCATGATCGCCATGGTGGTGGCCATCCTGCCGACACTGAACATCGGCGGCATGCAGGTGTTCTGCATGCATGGCGGCTCGTCGGGCGACATGCCGCTGCGCCGCTCGGCACGGGTCGGCGTCGCCATCGTCAGCGTCTACGTGATCCTGACCGCCGCCCTGGCGCTGGCCTTGTGGCTCGCCGGCATGCCGCGCTTCGACGCCGTCGTCTACGCCATGAGCACCATCTCGACCGGCGGGTTCGGCACCCACGACGCCTCGTTGGGGATGTTCAACAGCGCGGCCATCGACCTGATCGCCTGTGTCGGCATGGTGCTGGGCGGCGTTCCCTATCTTTTGTTCCCGCAACTGGCGCGGGGGCGGTGGCGAACCATCCTGCACGACCAACAGGTACGGCTTTATCTGTGGCTGATGGCCGCAGGCTCGGCGGCGGTGGTGCTGTGGCTGATGGTCGAACGCAACTTCTCGGTCCTTGGCGCCATTCATCACGGCGTGTTTACCGTGGTGTCGGTGATGACCGGCACCGGGTTGATGACCATCGACTATAGCGATTGGATCGGCCTGCCGGCGGCGGTACTATTTTTCCTGACCTTCGTCGGCGGCTGCGCAGGTTCGGCCACCGCCGGTATCAAGGTATTCCGCCTGCACCTGCTGTTCGCCAACGCCCGCGTCCAGATGCACCAATTGCTGCGGCCGCACGCCATCGAGGTCCCGACCTTCAACGGTCGGCCGCTGTCCAACGAAATCCTGCAATCGGCCATGGGATTTCTGTTCGTCTACGTTCTGGGCTTCGCCGTTTTGTCGATGACGCTGGGCTTTCTCGGGCTGGACTTCCTGACCGCCATCTCGGGGGCGGCGGCGGCGATTTCCAACCTGGGGCCGGGCCTGGGTGAAACCATCGGGCCAGGCGCCACTTTCGGGTCGCTGCCCGACATGGCCAAGATGGCGCTGGCCTGCGGCATGCTGTTCGGCCGCCTTGAGATGTTCATCCTGCTGGTGCTGTTCGTACCCAATTTCTGGAAGCAATAACCCCCAGAGGGGGCGGATCAATCCGCCGGATCGGGCCGGTATTCGGTGACCACCCAGGTGCCGTCCTTGGCCTGACAGGCGGTGACGTCGCGCATGAACTTCTGTTCGCCGAAATCCGCATCCTGTTTGAGGTTGCGACAGGGACGGCCGGAACGGTCGGCGTATTGTGCCCCCAGTGGTGACACCAGCCCCCGGTCGCCGCCCTCGGTCCACGACACCGCCTCGCCGTCCTCGGCGGCGGCGATGGTGGCGCGGGCGTGCTTTTCCTCGGACGCGCCATCGACGTAGCTTCCGGCGGCATAGCCGACCAAGGCCCCGCCCAGCGCGCCGACCCAGGTGCCCTGGGTCGCGGTGGCCGCCACGGCGCGGCCGATGCCGGCGCCCACGGCGGCACCACCAGCGGTCCCGTAAATCTGGCCGTTGGTGGGCGCGGTGGACGAACAGCCCGCCACCATCAGCGCCACCACCGTCACCACCATGCCCTTGCGCGCCATTTCGGCCTCCGTCTGAAACTCTGGCGCCGGATCATATCTCAACCCGGCAAGGCCGTCATCGTCCGGCGATGGTCAACCCGTCCACCCGCACGGTGGGACAATCGACGCCATAGCGGAATACCAGATCGTTGGCCGGCACCAGCTTGAGCAGCATGTCCCGAAGGTTGCCGGCGACGGTGATTTCCGACACCGGATAAGCGATTTCCCCACCGTCGATCCAGAAACCGGCGGCACCGCGCGAGTAATCGCCGGTGACCATGTTGACGCCCTGGCCGAACAGTTCGGTGACATAGAAGCCCGAGACGATGTCGCCCACCATCTCCGCGACGGTGACCGGACCGGCCTCAAGATAAAGGTTGCTGGCCGACGGACTGGGCGGCGAGGCGGTGCCACGGGTGGCATGGCCGGTGCTTTTCATCCCCAATTGCCGGGCGGACCGGCAATCCAGCAACCAAGATGCCAGCACCCCGTCCTCGACCAGCGCCAGCTTGCGGGTCTCGACGCCTTCGCCGTCGCATGGCCGCGACCGCAGCCCGCGCACCCGATGCGGGTCGTCCACCACCCGGATGCCATGCGCCATGATGCGCTTGCCCAAGGAATCCTTGAGAAACGAGGTTCCACGCGCCACCGCGGCGCCGTTGATCGCGCCCGACAGGCTGCCCAACAGGCCACGGCTGACGCGCGGGTCGAACACCACCGGCACCTGGCAACTCTTGACCTTGCGCGCCCCCAGACGGCGCACCGCCCGGCGGCCGGCTTCGCGCCCCACGTCCTCGGGACTGCGCAGATCGGCCAGATGCACCGCCGAGGTGTAGTCGTAGTCGCGTTCCATGCCGGTCGCCCCCTCGCCCGCCAGAACCGAGGCGGAAAGCGACGACGACGTCACCGCATAGGCGTGCGAGAAACCGTTCGAAGCGACGAACGCCACCGCCGAGCGCCCCCAACCGGCATCGGCCCCTTCGGAATTGGTGACGCCGCTCACCGCACGCGCACTGTCCTCGGTCCGCTTGCATAGCTCCAGCAAGTGCTCGGCGGTCGGTTCAGCGGCGTCGCAATTGTCCAGTTCGGGAAAGCTTCTGGCCAGTTCCGAGGGATCGGCCAACCCGGCGAAGGGGTCTTCCGGCACCGTCCGCGCCATGGCGACGGCGCGATCGACCAACTCGCCCAGCGCGGTTTCCGAACGATCCGACGACGACACCATGGCCTGACGTCGCCCGATCAGTACCCGCAAGCCGATGTCGCCGCCTTCCGAACGTTCAAGCCGCTCCAGCTTGCCCAGGCGCCAGCCCACCGATACCGACACGGAATCCAGGGACACGGCGTCGGCGGCGTCGGCTCCGGCGGCCTTGGCCTTGCACACCAGATTGTCGAGCAAAGCAAGCGTGTCGGACATGGGGGCTTCCTCCGTTCGGACCGGCAAAGGAAATGGAAAGGCTGGCGCATGGCTACCGCCACAACACGCCAGCCAACGCTAGCACGGGCGATGGCGCCAGGGAACCCGGCGCGCGCAGCCTCCGCGAAAGCCGGGACTCAATCGTGGATTGGTGGTATACTTTTCCGTGTCAACCTGTGCCAAGCGCGAAGGGGGAGGGGATCATGGCCACCTCCGCCATATCCGCCGCATCGTCGACGGACACCCAATACCCGATTTTGATCAACGGCTACCTGTGCTACAGCGCCGCCGAAGTCCGCGCCGCGCGCCAGTTGATCAACCCGCGCACCATCGACAAGGTCACCGGCCTGCCGGTCCGCGAAAGCGACACGCAATCCACATCGACCCGCCCCAGCTTCATGGAGAGCCTGCGCGGCTACAGCGCCCAAGGCACCAGCGACGACGAGACCACCCGGCCGCGTGGCTCGTTGCTGAACATCCTGGCCTGAGGCGGGGTTCTTTCCTAGAATCGTCCTGCCTTCAATCACAGAGAGCGGATAATGCGCTGGATATGGGCGTGTGCCCTGGCGTGGATCGCCATCATGTCAACCAGCCAGGCAACGGAACTGCGCGGCCGCCTCGAACAAGGCGGGCTGGCGTTGGGGCAGGCACGGCCGGGTGCCGACATCCGCCTGGACGGCCGCAACGTCCCCACCGATTCCGCAGGACGCTTCGCCTTGGGCTTCGGCCGCGACGCCCCGGCCCAGGCGGTTCTCGAAATCGATGGACAGCGTCAGATGCTGGCCATCGCCCCGCGTGCGTGGAAAATTCAACGTATCGACGGTCTGCCGCCGGCCAAGGTCACCCCCGATCCCTCGGACCTTGCCCGCATCAAGGCGGAAAACCAATTGGTGGCGGCGCGGCGGGAAATCGTCACCCCCATCGCCCAGTTCCTGGACGGAATCGCCGTCCCGGCCGATGGCCCGGTATCAGGCGTGTTCGGTAGCCAACGTGTGTTGAACGGCGAAGGCCGCGCCCCCCATTCCGGCACCGACATCGCCGCCCCAGCCGGTTCCCCCGTGCGGGCGCTGGCCTCGGGCACCGTCACCTTGGCCCATCCTGGCATGTTCTTCACCGGGCTGACGGCCATGGTCGATCACGGCCTGGGGGTGCAAAGCGTCTATGCCCACCTGTCGCGGCTGGACGTGGTCGAGGGGCAGCACGTCGAGAAAGGCCAAGTGATCGGCGCGGTCGGCGCCTCGGGTCGGGCCACCGGTCCGCACCTGCATTGGGGGGTCAGCTGGCTGGACGTGCGTCTTGATCCCGAGACGGTTCTGGCCGTTCTCGCCACCCCCTGACCCACCCCATACCTCAGTCATAATTTTACTGTGACGGAGGCGGCAATTTTTGTGCGCCAACAATTCCGCGAATTGTTCTTTCCCACCGTCAGGCCAACACCGGAGAAGACGCGCGAAGACCTTGTGACAAAGGTAAACGACTCGTAAACACGCACACCCCTTGAGAAATTGACCCCACGATAAGAAAGGAGAATCATTCCAGACAGAACGATAACGGGAGGTAATCATGGGGTGCGTCTACCAGCCCGAGGGGAGTGAGAACCGTTGCCGGAGCTGTCGCTACTGGTTCGAGCGGTGCTGCCATGCCCTGGCCCTGATGGAACCGGTGGAGCAGCGTTCCCATTGCCGCCACTTCGTCAACGAACGCACGACCCCCACCCCGTTGCTGGAGACCGCATCATGGTAGGTCGTCTTCCTTTTCCCGACTTGATGCGCGATTCCCTGGTGGCCCTGGCGCCGGCGCTGTGCCATCTGCTGGCCGGCTGGGCCATCCTGGGCTGATCCCCTTTTCCGGCGGTTGCCGGCCGATGAAACCGGTATAATGTCCTGGCATGGACGACGGTTTCGCCTCTCTTCTGGCCCGCGTGCGCGCCTGCACCTTGTGCGCCCCCCATTTGCCGCTAGGGCCACGTCCGATCCTGCGCGCCAACCCTGGCGCACGGTTGCTGATCGTGGGGCAGGCGCCGGGAACCAAGGTGCACGAGACCGGCCTGCCGTGGAACGACCGTTCCGGCGACCGGTTGCGACAGTGGTTGAACCTTGGCCGCGACACGTTTTATGACGAGGACCGCGTCGCCATCGTACCGACGGGGTTATGTTATCCCGGCCGCGACCCCAAGGGGGGCGACCTGCCGCCGCGCCCGGAATGTGCGCCGCTTTGGCATCCGCAAATCCTGCCCCTGCTGACCGAGATCCGGCTGACGCTGGTGGTGGGGTCCTATGCCCAGGCGGCGCTGTTGGGAACACGGCGCGCCGGCACCATGACCGAGACGGTGGCGGCGTGGCAGGGTTACGGCCCGAACCTGTTCCCCCTGCCCCATCCCAGTTGGCGCACCACCGCCTGGGAAAACAGAAATCCTTGGTTCGCGGCCGAATTGCTGCCTGATTTACGCTCGCGCGTGCATGCCCTGCTGAATTCGCCGTGACCAATTCCTGGCACGGTGGCGGGCAAAGATGTTAAAGCAGCCGCCACCATGATCGTCCGCGACAATCCTTCCGCCTGGCAATTGCTGTTCATCCTGCGCGGTTCCATCCTGCCGCGCATCGGCCGGCCACTGGCGCTGACCGTCGGCATCGCGGTGGCCGCCACCCTTTTGCACGGCCGGCTGTTCGACACCAAGATCACCCTGACCCCCATTCCCTTCAGCTTGATCGGGTTGGCGCTGGCCATCTTTCTGGGCTTTCGCAACAACGCCACCTACGACCGCTGGTGGGAAGCCCGCAAATTGTGGGGAGAATTGCTGATCCGGGCCCGCAGCCTGACCCGGCAATGGCTGTGCCACGTCACCCCCGCCGATGAAGACCAGCACCGCCGTCAGGTCTATCGCCTGATCGCCTTTGCCCACGCCCTGAAACACGCCTTGCGCGGCGAGGGAACGGACCATACCGGCGACTTCCTGAACCAAGACGAGCGCCCCGGCTGTGTCGCCGCCGCCAATCCTCCCGACGCCATCCTGCGTCGTGTCGGAGCCGAGTTGGCGGCGGCGGTAGCTGGCGGCCGGGTCAACCCCATGCTGGCCGCGGCCATCGAGAACAATCTGGACGGCCTTGCCGCCGTCCAGGCCGGATGCGAACGCATCCGCACCACGCCGCTGCCCTTCGCCTACACCTTGCTGTTGCACCGCACGGCCTATCTTTATTGCCTGATGCTGCCGTTCGGGCTGGTGGACAGCATCGGCTACGCCACGCCGGTGGTGGTGGGGCTGATCTCCTACACCTTTTTCGGCCTCGACGCGCTGGGCGACGAATTGGAGGAACCGTTCGGAACCCAGGCCAACGCCCTGGCCCTGGATACGCTGTGCCGGCGGGCGGAAATCGACCTGCGCGCCGCCTTGGGCGAACAGGACTTGCCCGAGATGCCCAAGCCCGTGGATTTCTGTCTGATGTGATCAGCGCCCCAACAGGCCGTCGATCTCGCCCTGATCCATGGCGCGGTTGGAACCATGGATGATGGCCGAAGCGCAATCCATCAACGCCTGGGCTGTCCGCGCCAGCACCCGGCACGATTCGCCCAATTGTTCGGGGCCGGCGCCACCGGCGATTTCCGCGTCGATGCGATCCACACCCTCGACGATCAGGGTGTTCAACTGCCGGATGGTTTCCTCGAACGGCAGACGGTAGACACTGGGCACCCGGTCATAGGCCTCGACGGCCAATTGCTTGTCGCGGAAGGTGGAATCGGCGAAATGGTCCTTATAGGACTTGGGTTGCCACAGCTTGCATTCCTCGATCATGTCCGGCATGTCCGGCAGCATGTCGAGCAGCATGACGATCTCGTTGAAATGGTTGAGGTAATCCGTGGCAAGCAGAGTCTGGGCGCTGATGTTGGTGCCTTCGACCCGCTGGCGATAGTCCTCGAACCCGGCCAGCTCGTCGGACGGAATATCGACGTCCACTCGTCCCTCTCCCTTACCTTCCCCCAACCATATCCTGGCTTGCAGGTCTTCTAAATTCAAGGAAAACGCGCGGGGGATAAGAACGCATCAGGCGCGATGATAGGGGTGCCCCGAAAGGATCGCCTGGGCCCGCCACAATTGTTCGGCCGCCATGGCACGAACCAGCATGTGCGGCCAAGTCATGGCCCCGAACGACAGCATCAGGTCGGCACGCGCCCGCACCGCGTCGCCATGGCCATCGGCGCCACCGATCAACAGCGCCAGATCGGCGACGCCGTCGTCACGCCACCGCCCCAGGCGACGGGCGAAATCCTCGGAACCCATGGATTTTCCGCGTTCGTCGAGCGCGATCACCACCGCGCCGGCAGGAATGGCGGCCAACAGCAATTCCGCCTCGCGCGCCTTGCGGTCAGGCACCGGCAACGGCCGTTTTTCCTCGACCTCGCGCAAGGTGAGCGGCGGCGTCAGACGGCGGGCATATTGCTGGAACAGGTCAAGCTCGGGGCCGGGCTTGGCCCGACCCACCGCAGCCAACCACAGTTTCACCGCTTTAGACCGAGGCCTGAACGGCCGAGGCGAAAGCGTCCTTGGTGCGTGCCCCCAAACTGGCCGGACGGGTGCCGCCCCACATCTTTTCCAGATTGTAGAAGGCGCGAACCTCGGGCCGGAACAGGTGGACGATGATGTCGCCGCCATCGATCAGCACCCAGTCGCCCTGGGGCAAACCCTCGACCGACACAGGCTGGCCGGCGTCCTTGAGCGCACGCATCAGGTGGTCGGCCATGGCGCCGACCTGACGCGACGATGCGCCCGACGCCATGATCATGTGGTCGGCGATGGACGACTTGCCGCGCAAATCGACCACGACGATGTCTTCGGCCTTGTCGTCATCAAGCTTGGCAACGACAAGATCGACCAATTCTTCCGCCGAGGCGATGGCGGGCTGGGACCGGGTGGTTATGGGTTTGCTCCTTCAAAAAAGCCTGGCCTTTGGCTGCGAATGGCGGTGGCCGAGGCGGGATGCAGCCGGGTATGCAAATAGACCCAAGCCGGCAACGGACGCTTCACCAGACCGCGCGCAGCCCGATCGGCAAGCCGGAAACGCGACAGGCGCCGGGCAGCCTTGGCCGCCAGCGCCTTCTGAGAATAGGGAGCACGCGCCAGAATCGCAACCGGAACAGCCTGGAAAATACGGGTCCAGCGTGCCCAGCGAGCCATCTGCGCCAGATTGTCCGCCCCCATCAGCCAGACGAAGCGGACGCGGGGGAACCGGGTCGCCAGTTTGCCCAGCGTATCGACGGTATAGCGGGTGCCCAGGTCCGTCTCGATGGCGGTGGCGTGCAGACGCGGATGCCCGGCCACCACCCGTTGCGCCGAACGCAACCGCGTCGCCAGGGGGGCCATGCCGGCCGATGGCTTCAGGGGATTTTGCGGACTGACCAGCAACCATACCTGATCCAGCCCCAACAATCCCAAGGCGGTCTCGGCCACATGGCGGTGGCCGTCATGGGCGGGATTGAACGACCCGCCCAACAGCCCGACCCGAACCCGCCGCCGGTCGCCCCAGGGATTGAGCGGGATCATCGCGGCAACCTGGAACAGTGATACGGATGAACACGGATGAACGCGGAGCGTATCAGCGGCACCACCCATCCGAGTCCATCCGTGTCCATCCGTGTCACCTTATTCCTCAGCCCGGCCGGGTCTGGCCCGAGCCCAGCACCTTGTACTTGAAGGTGCAAAGCTGTTCGACGCCGACCGGACCACGGGCATGCATGCGGCCCGTCGAAATTCCGATCTCCGCCCCCATGCCGAATTCGCCGCCATCGGCGAACTGAGTCGAGGCGTTCCAGCACACGATGGCCGAGTCGCAGCCGTTAAGGAAGGTTTCGGCCGCGGCCGGATCCTCGGTGACGATGGCTTCGGTGTGGTGACTGCCGTTGGCGTTGATGTGGTCCACCGCCGCCTGCACGCCGTCCACCACCTTGACCGAGATGATGGCGTCCAGATATTCGGTGCGCCAATCCTCGTCGGTGGCGGGCACCACGCGGGGATCCACCGCCTGAGTCGCCGCATCGCCGCGCACCTCGCACCCAGCCTCCAGCAGGTCGCGTACCAGCACCGGCAACAACGCCTGCGCCTGGGCATCCACCAGCAAGGTTTCGGTGGCGCCGCAAATGCCGGTGCGGCGCATCTTGGCGTTCAGCACCAGCTTGCGCGCCATGTCGGAATCGGCCGCGCCGTCCACATAGGTATGGCAGATGCCTTCCAGATGCTGGAACAGCGGGATACGGCTTTCCCTGGCGACCCGCTCCACCAGCGACTTGCCGCCGCGCGGCACGATGACGTCGATATAATCGGTCATGGTCAGCATCTCGCCCACTGCCGCGCGGTCGGTGGTGGGGACCATCTGCACCGCGTCCTGGGGCAACCCGACGGCCTCGATGCCGGCGCGCAACGCCGCCATGATGGCCTGGGACGAATGATAGCTTTCCGAGCCGCCGCGCAGGATGGCGGCATTGCCCGATTTCAGGCACAGGGCAGCGGCGTCGGCGGTGACGTTGGGACGGCTTTCATAGATGATGCCGATCACCCCCAGCGGCACGGCGACGCGCTGGATGCGCAGGCCGTTGGGACGGTCCCATTCGGCCAGCACCCGGCCGACCGGATCGGGCAATTCGGCGACGACCTCGAGCCCGGCGGCCATGCCCTCGATGCGGACATCGTTGAGCAGCAGGCGATCCAGCAGCGCCTTGGTCAGGCCCTTGGCCTCACCCGCCGCCATGTCCTTGGCGTTGGCCGCCTTGATCGACTCGGCCTGAGCCCGCAGAGCCGCCGCCGCGCCGCGCAACGCCGCGTCCTTGGCCGGGCCCGGCACCAGCGCCAACTGGCGGGCGGCGGTGCGGGCCTTTTGGCCCAGGTCGGTCATCAGCGTGTGCAGTTCGGTGCTCACAGTCAGCCCTCCATCACCAGATCGTCGCGGTGGATCAGTTCGTCGCCGCGCGAATCGCCCAGCAATTGGGCGATGTCGGCGGAACGGTGGCCCATGATGCGGCGCGCGTCGGAAAAATCATAGGCGGCAAGGCCACGCCCCAGAACGCGGCCATCGGGGCCGCGCACCAGAACGCAGTCGCCGCGTTCGAATTCGCCCTCGACCGCCGTCACCCCGGCCGGAAGCAACGAGCCCCCCTTGGCCAGCGCGCGGGCGGCGCCGGCATCGACCACGATGCCGCCTACCGGTTTCATGGCGCCATAGATCCATTGCTTGCGTGCCGTGCGCGGGCCGCCCTCGGGCAGGAACCACGTCGCCCGCGCGCCGCTCTCCAGGGCGGTCAGCGGGAACAGCGGCTCGCCCTTGCAGATGGCCATGCGGCAGCCGGCGGACAGACAGATGCGCGCCGCCGCCAGCTTGGTGACCATGCCGCCCGAACCGTAGCCGGTGCCGGGATCGCCGGCCATGGCCTCGATCTCGGGGGTGATCTCGTGTACCTCGGGCAGATAACGGGCCGTGGGGTTGTGGCGCGGGTCGGCGGAGTAAAGCCCGTCGATGTCGGAAAACAGCACCAGCGCGTCCGCCGAGATCATCTGAGCCACGCGCGCCGCCAGCCGATCATTGTCGCCGAAGCGGATTTCGGTGGTGGCGACGGTGTCGTTCTCGTTGATCACCGGCACCGCCCCCAGCCGCAACAGGGTTTCCAGCGTCTGCCGCGCGTTGAGGTAACGGCGCCGATCATCGGAATCGAACAGGGTCAACAACACCTGGGCGCAGGTGATGCCGTGGCGGGCCAACGCTTCCTGATAGGCATGGGCCAACTGAATCTGACCGGTGGCGGCGGCGGCCTGTTTCTGGTCGAGGGTCAGGGGAGGCGTCAGGCCGAGATGGCGGCGCCCCACCGCCACCGCGCCCGACGACACCAGTACGACCTCTTGCCCGCGCGCCCGGCAGCGGGCGACGTCGGCACACAGGCTTTCCAGCCATTCGCGGCGAATGTGACCGGTGGCTTCGTCCACCAGCAGGCTGGAGCCGACCTTGACGATCAGGCGCTTGGCGTCAGCGATCGGACTCGTCGTCGTCATCCTCTTCCTCGTCGGCTTCGTCGTACCAGATCCATTCGCCGTCGGCGCCGTAATAGCCGTCGTCCTCTTCCTCGGCTTCGGCATCCTTCATGCGGCGGTAAAAGCCTTCGTTGCCCTTCTTGCCGACACCGGCGGTGACGGCTGCGGCGACGATACCGGGCTCGGCCGCCTTGGAATCCTTGATCTCGACCAGCAGTGACCCCAGGATTTCCTTAAGCCCCATGCCGGCCACGCCGGACAGGCGGAACACCTTCTGGCCGCAGGCTTCCTCGAGTGCCGCCAGCTTTTCCGCGATGTCCTCCTCGGTCAGCGAGTCGCACTTGTTGAGCGCCACCACCTCGGGCTTTTCATCCAGGCCACCGCCATAGGCCGCCAGTTCGCCGCGCACCACGTGATAGGCCTCGGCCACGTCGTCGCCCGTGCCGTCCACCAGATGCAACAGAACGCGCGTGCGCTCGATATGACCCAGGAAACGGTCACCGATGCCGGCGCCTTCGTGGGCCCCCTCGATCAAACCGGGAATGTCGGCCAGGATGAATTCGTCACCGCCCAGATAGACCACGCCCAGATTGGGGTGCAGGGTGGTGAAGGGATAATCGGCGATCTTGGGGCGCGCACGGGTCACCGCCGCCAGGAAGGTGGACTTGCCGGCGTTGGGCAGACCGACCAGACCGGCATCGGCGATCAGCTTGAGACGCAGCCACACCCACATTTCCTTGCCCGGCCAACCGGGATCGCCACGGCGCGGCGCCTGATTGGTGCTGGTCTTGTAATGCAGGTTGCCGAAGCCGCCGTCGCCGCCGCGCAACAGCACCAGGCGCTGACCGGCCTCGGTCAGGTCGGCCAGCACGGTGTCCTTGTCCTCGGACAGGATCTGGGTGCCCACCGGCACCTTGAGGACCACGTCGTCGCCCTTGCCGCCGGTGCGCTGCCGGCCCATGCCGTGCATACCCTTGGCCGCCTTGAAATGTTGTTGGTAACGGTAGTCGATCAGGGTGTTGAGGTTATCGACGCATTCGATGACCACGTCACCGCCACGGCCGCCGTCACCACCATCGGGACCGCCGTATTCGATATATTTCTCGCGCCGGAAGCTGACGGCGCCGGCACCGCCGTCACCGCTCTTGATGAAAATCTTGGCCTGATCGAGGAATTTCATGTGTCTGCCCTCAGGCGGCGGGCAGGGGCACCGCGCACGCCGGGTGCCTGGGGCACCGCATTATGTCGAAACGGCAAAAAGGGGAACGGTCCTTGACCGTTCCCCTTTCGCAAAACCTTTCCGTCGGGGACGGCCGATTACTCGGCGGCCTCCGGCAGCGGCGCCACGTCGATGAAGGTGCGCTCGCCGCGATGGCGGAAGCTGACCTGACCGGCGGTGGTGGCGAACAAGGTGTGATCCTTGCCCATGCCGACATTCACGCCGGGATAGAACTTGGTGCCGCGCTGACGGACGATGATGTTGCCCGAGATGACGAGTTCGCCGCCGAACTTCTTGACGCCGAGGCGCTGACCCGCGGAGTCGCGGCCGTTACGGGACGAACCACCAGCCTTTTTATGAGCCATGGTCTCTTACTCCTAAAACTTCCGCGGCTCAGCCGGCGGTGATGTCGGTGATGCGCAGGATGGTGAGGTCCTGGCGGTGGCCGTTCTTGCGGCGCGAATTCTGGCGGCGGCGCTTCTTGAAGATGATGAGCTTCTCGCCACGGGCCTGGGCGACGACGGTGGCCTTGACCTGGGCGCCGGCCACGACCGGAGCGCCGATCTTGTCGCCGACCATCAACACCTGATCGAGCACGACCTCGGAGCCCGCTTCACCGGCCAGCTTCTCGACGCGGATCACGTCGTCCTTGGCCACCTTGTACTGCTTACCGCCGGTCTGAATGACTGCGAACATCACGATTCGTCCTGAGCAAAAATGAACTGGCGCGCCCAGGGCTTCCCGGCGCGAGAGGGCGCAACTATACTCGGGACGACCCGAGAGTCAAGCGATTGATGGGCCACATTTTCGCGACCCGCGCATGGCCGGCTTTCCCCGGAATCACACGAGGCGGCCCGCCGTCACGGACCGCCTCGCTCGATAGCTAGATCAGAACCATCATGAAACCAAGGGCCAGATAAGCAACCCCAGGAAGAGACGCGACGCCGGCTTCGGCGAGCAGATGGAACCGTGCCATTTTTACCCCCTGTCGTTCCCATGACTGCCGCCACGCGGCCCATGCAGGTCCCAACCGGGGAATGCAGCGACATTAACCAATCGCTAAGACTCTGTACACTGCGCATTACGAAGCCCACACCTGCACCACGCGCACACGTAATTGTTTTAATGAACTCTAAAACGCACACACAGAAAAAGGGCTCCCCCGTTCGGGGGAGCCCTTCATCCGCCATCAGGACAACACGGTTTAGTAGCGGTAGGTTTCCGGCTTGAACGGACCCTCGGCCGCGACGCCGATATATTCGGCCTGACGCTGGTTCAGCTTGGTCAACTGGGCCCCCAGCTTACCCAGGTGCAGGGCGGCGACCTTCTCGTCCAGGGTCTTGGGCAGCACATAGACCTTCTTCTCGTACTTGCCGGGATTGCAGAAGATCTCGATCTGGGCCAGCACCTGGTTGGTGAAGCTGGCCGACATCACGAAGCTGGGATGGCCGGTGGCGCAGCCCAGGTTGACCAGACGGCCCTCGGCCAGCAACAGAATGCGCTTGCCGTCGGGGAACTTGATCTCGTCCACCTGCGGCTTGATGTTGGTCCACTGGAAGTTCTTGAGGCCGGCGACCTGGATCTCGCTGTCGAAGTGACCGATGTTGCAGACGATGGCCCGGTCCTTCATGGCGCGCATGTGGTCGACGGTGATGACGTCCACGTTGCCGGTGGTGGTGACGAAGATGTCGCCGCGCGGGGCGGCTTCTTCCATGGTCAACACCTCGTAACCTTCCATGCAGGCCTGAAGGGCGCAGATCGGGTCGATCTCGGTGACGATGACGCGGCAGCCCTGGCTGGCCAGGCTCTCGGCCGAGCCCTTGCCCACGTCGCCGAAGCCGGCGACCACGGCGACCTTGCCGGCCAGCATGACGTCGGTGGCGCGGCGGATGCCGTCAACCAGGCTTTCGCGGCAACCGTACTTGTTGTCGAACTTGGACTTGGTCACCGAGTCGTTGACGTTGATGGCCGGCCACAGCAGGGTGCCCTTCTTCTCCATTTCATAGAGACGATGGACGCCGGTGGTGGTTTCCTCGGTCACGCCGCGGATGGCGACGCCGTTGCGGGAATAGAAGGTGGCATCGGTGGCCAGCTTCTTCTTGATGGAGGCGAACAGCACCTCCTCTTCCTCGCAAGTCGGGTTGGACAGCACCGAAAGATCCTTCTCGGCCCTCATGCCGAGATGGATCAAAAGGGTGGCGTCGCCGCCATCGTCCAGGATCATGTTGGGGCAGCCGCCGTCGGCCCATTCGAAGATCTTGTGGGTGTATTCCCAGTACTCTTCCAGGCTCTCGCCCTTGACGGCGAACACCGGGATGCCGGCGGCGGCGATGGCGGCGGCGGCGTGATCCTGGGTCGAGAAGATGTTGCACGACGCCCAACGGATGTCGGCACCCAGGGCCTTCAGCGTCTCGATCAAGACACCGGTCTGGATGGTCATGTGCAGCGAACCGGCGATGCGGGCGCCCTTCAGCGGCTGCGACGGGCCGAACTCCTCGCGGGTGGCCATCAGGCCGGGCATCTCGCTCTCGGCGATGTCCAGCTCCTTGCGGCCCCAACCGGCCAGGGAAATGTCGGCAACCTTATAATCGGTCATGATCTCGCGCCCTTTTTGCGGGGATTGTCCTGATCCCGTTGTACCAGCCTCGGGCGACAATGGCAACGATGATATAAAGATATGTTTATGTGGGAATGAAATGGCGCCACCTGTCCTGCATTTTTCGCGCCCCTGTGCGCATCAGCCCCCACGGCAACGCATGAACACACAGGCGCAAGAGGCGTAAAGTGGTATGACCATTTGCAGGGCGGCCGCCAAGGAGGGACGCCATGATCACCACATCCATTTTCCCCACCCGTTATGTCCAGGGAGCCGGCGCCATCGCCATGCTGCCGGAAGAAGCCCGCCGGCTGGGCGACACCGCGTTGGCGGTGGTCGACCCGCGCGTGCTGCCCGCCGCCGCCGCCGTGGCGCAAAAAGGCGCCATCGTCATCGCGCTGGAAGCATTCGGCGGCGAATGCTCGGACGAAGAGATCGAACGGATTTCTGCCCGCGCCCGCGCCCTTGACGCCAATGTCATCGTCGGCATCGGCGGCGGCAAGGCGCTGGATACCGCCAAGGCGGTGGCGCATGCGCTGGGCCTGCCGGTCGCCATCGTTCCCACCCTGGCCTCGACCGACGCGCCATGCAGCGCGCTCAGCGTCATCTACACCGCCGAAGGCGCGTTCAAGCGCTATCTGGTGCTGCCGCGCAATCCCGACCTGGTATTGGTCGACAGCCAGATCGTCGCCGACGCGCCGGTCCGCTTCCTGGTGTCGGGCATGGGCGACGCCCTGTCCACCTGGTTCGAGGCGGAAGATTGCAAGATCAGCGGCGCCGCCAACATGACCGGCCGGCCGGGCGGCATGACCGCCTTCGGTCTGGCGCGTCTGTGCTACGACACGCTGTTGGCCGACGGCGTCGCCGCCCGCAAGGCGTGCGAGGCGCGCAAGGTCACCCCGGAACTGGAGCGGGTGATCGAGGCCAACACCTTGTTGTCCGGCCTGGGATTCGAAAGCGGCGGCCTGTCCGGGGCGCACGCCATCCACAACGGTCTGACCGTGCTTGAGCCGACCCATGCCTTCTGGCACGGCGAAAAGGTGGCCATCGGCACGCTGTCGCTGTTGATGCTGACCAAGCGGCCGGCCGCCCTGGTAGCCGAAGTGTTCGGCTTCTGCGAGGCGGTGGGGCTGCCCACCACCCTGGCCGACATCGGGCTGGCGGACGCCACCGACGAGCAATTGCGTCAAGTGGCCGCGATGGCCTGCGCCCCCGGCGAGACCATCCACAACATCAAGGGCGACGTCACGCCGGAACAGGTGTTCGCCGCCATCAAGGCAGCCGACGCGGAAGGACAACGGCGCCGCCACCGCCACGCGGCGGAATAGGCGGCCCGCACGGCCGGACCCCTCCCCCCTGGTCCGGCCGCCGCCTTCGGGCTAAGATGGCGCCCCGAGGACGTCACGGGAGCGCCGGTGGATGGAAGACGCGGTTTCGCGGGTAATGGATTCCCGCCTGGGTGACCTGTTGGCACGCTGGCGAGAGAGCTTCGACCCCGAGGGGATGCTGCGTCCGCTGGAAAACCTTTCCCCCCATGGCGACCATCTGTTGCTGATCGCCATCGAGGACCAGGGGTGTCGCTACCTGCATTACGGCCAGGCCTTCGTCGAACATTTCGGCGTCGACCTGACCGGACAGGTGATCGACACCCTGGCGCCCGAGATCCTGGCGCCCGAGCGGCGCGGCATGCTGGAATTCGACTACGCTTTCGTCCAATCCCGCCAAGCGCCGCTATGGCGGTCCTACACCGCCAACTTCGCCACCGACGCCAAGGGCGCCAGCGTCATCGAGACATGGCAACGGCTGGTGCTGCCGGCCGGCGGCAACCTGTTGGCGGTGGGCGCCTATCCGGTCGAACAAAGCCAGCCGGACGGCGAGGCGGAAAGCCTGTTGCGGCTGGTGGTGGAACGGGTGCCGGTGGTGCTGGACCGCGATGGCCGCATCTGCGATTTGGCCCTCAGCCTGCGGGATTATTCCGACACCCAGCGCCATGCCGCCGAGATGGAGGTTCTGGCCAACCACGATGCCCTGACCGGCACCGCCAATTTGCGCCATTTCCACCGCCTGACCGGGCTGGAACTCAGCCACGCCCGCCGCATGAACCGCTCCTTGGCGCTGTTGGCGCTGGACCTCGACCATTTCAAGCGCATCAACGACCAGCACGGACACGCCGCCGGCGATCTGGCGCTCAAGACCTTCGCCGCCACCTGTCGCCGCGCCTTGCGCGATCCCGACATCCTGGGCCGCTGCGGCGGCGAGGAATTCGCCATCGCCCTGCCCAGCACCGGGCTGGACGGCGCGCTGGTTCTGGCCGAGCGGCTGCGCGCCGCGGTCGAGGAATTGCGGGTGCCGCTTCCCGGTGGCGAGGTGCTGGATTTCACCGTCAGCATCGGCGTGGCGGTGGCCAATCCCGGCGCGGAGGGCACACCCGACGTCTCCGCCCTGATGGCCCACGCCGACCGCGCCCTTTACGCCAGCAAGAAGGCCGGACGCAACCGGGTCAGCATCGCCGGGGAATAGCTATTTCTTGTCCACCACAACGTTCTCGGTGCCTTCGGCCCCCATGGACACCGCCAGGATGCGCACCGGCACCGTGCCGGTGTTGAGGCCCTTGTGGCTGACGTTCATGGCCTCGACGAAGCCGGCCCCCGGCCCAAAGGTCTGCTTGCCCGAAGCGCCGTAATCCACCGTCACCTCGCCCTCGAGGATATAGGCGAACATGGGCGCCGGATGATGGTGCAGAACGGTTTCCGTCCCCGGCGCGATGGTGACCACCACGGCGTGGACCTTGGGCGCGCCAGTGGTCGGATAGCGGATGTCCTCGCCCACCACCGTCTTGGTGGTGTCCACCAGCTTGACCGCCGGATAAGCGTCTTCGGCCAGGGCCATGCCGGGCGAAAGCAGCGCCACCAGCGCCGCGAAAGTCACCATGCGCATGCTAAACGTCTCCCCCATTGAAACTATCGAGCAACTGAGCGATGCGCGAACTATCGCTCTGGTCCATGATAGCACGGGCGCGACGGCTTGCAGCCCCCAGATCCAGGGTGCGGATACGCTGTTTGACCACGGCGACGTTGGTCGCCGACATGGACAGGTCGTGGATGCCCAATCCCAGCAACAGCGCGGTGAAACGGGGATCGCCCGCCACCTCGCCGCAGACGCAGACCGGAATGCGGGCCCGCAGCGCCGCCTCGGCCGAGAACTGGATCAGACGCAGCACCGCCGGATGCAGCGGATTGTAAAGGTGCGCCACCGTCTCGTCGGCGCGGTCGATGGCCAGGGTGTATTGGGTCAGGTCGTTGGTGCCGATGGCGAAAAAGTCGGCATGCCACGACAGCGCGTCGGCGGCCAGCGCCGCCCCCGGCACCTCGATCATCACCCCCAGGGGCGGCAAGGGATCGGCCATGGGCACATGGTCGCGGCGCAGACGTTTCACCACCCGCTCCATGACCGCGCGCACCGCCCGCATTTCCTCGACGGTGGCGACCATGGGAATCAGGATGCGTAGCGGACCGAAAGCCGAAGCCCGCAGACAGGCGGCCAATTGCGCCTCCAGAAGGTCGGGCTGGGCCAGCGACAAGCGCACGGCGCGCAGTCCAAGGGCCGGATTCGCTCCTGGCGAGATGCCCAGGCCACGCGCCAGCTTGTCGCCGCCGACGTCCAGCGTGCGGACGGTGACCGGCCGTCCCTCCATGCGGCACACCAGATCCCGCAACACCTGGAACTGCTCTTCCTCGCCCGGCAGATCGTCGCGGTTCATGAACAGGAATTCCGAACGCAGCAGGCCGATGCCCTCGGCCCCCGACGCCAGCACGGATTGGACCTCGCCGGGCAGCTCGATGTTGGCCTGAAGCTGGATGTGCACACCGTCGCGGGTCACCGCCGGCAAGTCGCGCAGCCGGTCGAGCGCCCGCCGCCCGCGCAGGAAGGCGGCACGGCGGCGGCGGTAATCCTTCAACACTTCGGGACGAGGGTTGACGATGACCTTGCCCTCGCGGCCATCGATCACCACCACGTCGCCCGAGCGCACCCCCTTCATCAACCCGGCCACCCCCACCACCGCCGGCAGGCCCAGCGAACGGGCCATGATGGCGGTGTGGCTTTCGGCACCGCCCAGCACGGTGGCAAGCCCGGCCACCTGGCGCGGATCAAGCAGGGCGGTGTCGGCCGGGGTCAGTTCCTCGGCCAGGATCACCGCGTTGCGGGGCAGCACCTGGAACGGACGATAGGGCATGCCCGTCAAATTGCGGATCAGCCGGCGCCCCAGGTCGCGAATGTCGGCGACGCGGGCCGACAGATAGGAATCCTGCATGGCCTCGAAGGCATGGGCGATCTCGTCGATTTCACGCTGGACGGCGGCTTCGGCGTTGACGCGATCACGTTCGATGCGCCCGCACACTCCGCGAATCAGCCTGGAATCGCGCAGCATTTGCCGATAGGCGTCGAGCAGATAGCCCAGTTCCTCGGCGGCCGCGCCCTCCAATCCCTCGGCCTTGATCTGCAATTGCGCCACTTCGCGGCCGGCGCGCTCGGCGGCGTCGGCGAAGCGGGACAATTCGGCGGCGACGCGCGATTGCGGCAAGCGGTATTCGGCGACGGTGACCGCCTCGGCGGCATGGCGATGGACGACGCCGATGGCGACGCCACGGCTGACACCGGTGCCATCAAGCACAAGTTCGGCGCCAGCGCTGGAAAGCGCCAGACGGGGCGTGTCGACGTCGGTGGTGGTGGCTGTCATCCGTCTCCTTCTCGAACGCGTCCGTCCCTGTGCGTTATTGCTTATTTAGGAGTTCAATCTTCCTCGTCGAACTTTTTCGCGATCAGGCCGCACAGCGCCTCCAGCGCCGCGGCGGCCTGGGTGCCCTCGGCCCTCAGTTCCACCGAACAGCCGGGCGCGGCGGCCAGCATCATCAATCCCATGATCGACAGGCCGGACACCTCGGTTCCGCGGTGGGCGACGTGGACCTGAGCGTCGAAGGTGGCGGCCAGCTTGACGAACTTGGCGGCGGCACGGGCATGCAGGCCGCGCCGGTTGCAGATGGAGGCCGTGCGCTTGAGCTCCTCGCCCGAGCAGGCGGAAAGGTCGGTCATTTACGGTCCTGGGTCAAAAGCTTGGATGCGACATTGATGTATTTGCGCCCGGCTTCCTGGGCCGAGGCGACCGCGTTGGCCAGCGGTTCGGAATGGCGCACGCTGGCCAGCTTGATCAGCATGGGCAGGTTGACGCCGGCGATCACCTCGACCTTGGCCTTGTCCATGATGGAAATGGCCAGGTTGGACGGCGTGCCGCCGAACATGTCGGTCAACACCACGACACCGGTGCCGTCGTCGCACCGCGCCACCTGTTCCAGGATGTCGTTGCGCCGTTGTTCCATGTCGTCGTCCGGGCCGATACAGACCGCGCCGACATTGGGCTGAGGGCCGACCACATGTTCCATGGCGGCGACAAGCTCGTCCGCCAATCGGCCGTGGGTGACAAGTACCAATCCGATCATAGCCATCCCCTTGTCAAACTCCCCCTGCTTCGAGCTCGCGATGGCGCAGCTCGACCCGAACCCCACGCTGTTTCAGCCATGCCGCCAGACGTTCGGACACGAAAACCGAACGGTGCCTGCCCCCGGTACAGCCGATCGCGATCGTCAGATAGCTTTTCCCCTCGGCGGAAAAGCGCGGCAGCAACGGCGCCAGAAGGTCGGTCATGGACTGGAAGAAAGCCGGAAAGGCGACATCGGCCGCCACATAGGCCGCCACGCCGTCGTCGCGCCCGGTCAACGGCTTCAGATCCGCGACGTAATGCGGATTGGCAAGGAAACGCGCGTCGAACACCAGATCCGCCTCGCGCGGCAGGCCGTTGCGATAGGCGAATGAGGTGACGAACACCATCAGCCCCTGATCGGCGCCGACGCCGAAATGACCGGCCAACACCCGCTTGAACTGTCCCGGCGCCAGATTGGTGGTGTCGAACACCAGGTCCGCGCGCCGCTTGAGCGGCGACACCAGCGCACGTTCGTGGCGGATGCCGTCGGCCAAGGGCCGGTCCACCGCCAAGGGATGCCGCCGCCGGGTTTCGGTGAAACGGCGGCACAGAACGTCATCGTCGCAATCGAGAAACAGCACCCGCACGTCAAGGCCGCGTTCGTCCGCCAGCGCGTCCAGCGCCTTGGCGATAGGTTCCACGCCGAAATCACGGGTGCGGATGTCGATACCCACCGCCAGCGGCCGGGCCATGGCCTCGCCATCGGCGGGACGGACCAGGGACGGCAACAACCCCACCGGCAGGTTGTCCACCGCCTCGTAACCCAGATCCTCGAACACCTTGAGGGCGGAGGTCTTGCCCGCCCCCGACAACCCGGTGACGATCACCACCCGGCCATTGCCGCCACGCGCACCCACGTCCCGCGGCGAGGCGGCGAGTTGAGTGGGACAGACGGTGTCGGGCGAAGGGGTCGAATGCGTCATCACGGGCGCATTATATCTCGTGTTGCGGAAAGCATCGCAAGGCGAACCTTCGCCGGAGCCGACGCCTCGAACGGCGCCAGGGCCACCCTCGGCACCATCACCCCCAAAAGCTGGGCGGCGCTGGGCTCGGGCAGACGTTCGACGTCCTTGGCCGCCACCAGGTCGACCACCAACGCCAACGGCGCCCGGCCGCGATGGGGAAGCCGTACGACCCCCACCCCCCGTACCTCGAGCAGACCGGCGATGGTTTCAGGGGCGGAAACGAACAGACGGCCGCCGTCATGGCTGACCGCGCTCTGGTCGTCGGCCACCAAGGTGGCGCCGCCATCGATCAGCCGAAGCGCAAGGTCGGACTTGCCGCTGCCCGACGGGCCGCGGATCAGGACGGCGTGGCCGCCGATTTCGACGCTGGTGGCATGAACCAGATGCATGAACGCAGGGTGGAGCGGCAAAGCGGGCGAGTCAATCCCGCCCTTTCCCTTATCCCCTCAGGCGTCACGCGCCAAGGGCAGGACCACGACGAAGCGGGCGCCGCCCTGCGGACGGTTCTCGGCCCAGATGCGTCCGCCATGGGCCTGGACGATTTGTTTGCTGATGGACAGACCCAGGCCGGAATGGGTGCCGAACTTCTCGGACGAAGGCCGTTCCGAATAGAAGCGGTCGAAGATGGCCTCGAGCTTGTTGTCCGGGATGCCGGGACCGTCATCCTCGACCTGAATCCGCACCGACGCCCCTTCGCGCCATGCCGAAAGCGAAATAACTCCGCCCGGCGGACTGAACGACGCGGCGTTGCCGATCAGGTTGCGCAACACCTGCACCAGACGCCCCTCGATTCCGACGACCACCAGCGGATCGTTGGCCGGCACCCGCACCCGATAGTCAAGCCCACCTTCGTCTTCGCCGGTGGAACGGTAGATGTCGCACAGCGTTTCCAGCATGGCCGCCACGGCCACCGGCTCGTTCTCGGCCCGCGACAATTCGGCGTCGATGCGCGAAGCGTCGGAAATGTCGGTGATCAGGCGATTCAGACGTTCGACGTCGTCCTGGACAATGGCCAGCAGTTTGCGCTGCTTCTCGGGATCGGTCAGCCGCGCCGCCGTCTCCACCGCCGAACGCACGGATGTCAGCGGGTTCTTGATCTCGTGGGCGACGTCGGCGGCGAAGCGTTCGATGGCGTCCATGCGGTTCCACAGCGCCTCGGTCATTTCCTTGAGCGCACGCGACAACTCGCCGATCTCGTCGCGGCGGGCGGGAAAGTCGGGAATGCGGTGGCGGCGTCCATGCCCGTGGCGCACCTGTTCGGCGGCCAGGGCCAGGCGGCGGATGGGTCGGGCGATGGTGCCCGCCATATAAAAGGACAAGGCCACGGTCAACGTCAGCGCCGCCACGAATATCTGAAGAATGTTGACGCGCACCTGGAACAGGCTCTTGGCGACGTTGCGCCCGTCGGCCTGGACCACCAGGGCGCCGACCACCTGTTTATAGCGCTGAACCGGCACCGCCACCGACAAGACCAATCCGCCGGCCCGCGAGCGCACCGCCGTACTCTTGCGGCCGGCCAGCGCCGCCATGGCCTCGGGCCAGTGTTCGGCACGGTCGTCGGCGTGTTCCCGATGCGGCGACAAGGTGGGGTCCTTGGGCATCCAGGTGGTCACCGCCTCCCACCATTGCCCCAGATGGGCGCGCCAGCCGGGACCGGCCGGCGGCGGCAGTTCCTCGATCAGGATGTTGCCCTTGACCGACAGCAATTGCCGAGAATCGGCGGCCAGTCCGCCCACCGCGTCGAACAGGCGGATGCGCACCTTGGCCGGTTCGGCCAGACGGCGGACCATCTGTTGCGCCAGATCGGGATTGAGTTCCAGAAAGCCCAGCGCCTGTTCGCTGACCGCGCCTTCGCCCACCGCGCCGGCAACCATCTCGGCCTGGGTGGTGAGCCCCGCCAACTCGCCCAGGATCAGCCCCTGTTTGTAGCGGTCCATGTAGAACAGGCCGGCCACCAGCAAGATGGGCGCCACCAGATTGACCGCCAGGATACGCCGGGTCAGCGGCGAACTGAGCGGCCGCCAGCGGCGGAAGCGGCGGCGCGGCGGCGCGAACTCAGAGGGAATCGTCACGATAGCGGTAACCCACGCCGTAAAGGGTCTCGATGTGGGCGAATTCGTCGTCTACTTCGCGGAACTTCTTGCGCAGACGCTTGATGTGGCTGTCGATGGTGCGGTCGTCCACGTAGATGTGTTCGCCATAGGCTTGGTCGATCAACTGGTCGCGGTTCTTGACGTGGCCCGGCCGCTGGGCCAGCGACTTGAGGATCAGGAACTCGGTCACCGTCAGATCGACGCTTTGGCCCTTCCAGGTGCAGACGTGGCGGGCCTGATCCAGCACCAAATGCCCGCGCACCAGGGTCGAGCCGGCCGCCGGCTCGGGATCGGCCGCCGCCTCAAGCCGGCGCAGCAACGTCCGAATGCGCTCGATCAGCAGTTTTTGCGAGAACGGCTTCTTGATGTAGTCGTCGGCCCCCATGCGCAGCCCCAGCAACTCGTCCACCTCGTCGTCCTTCGACGTCAGGAAGATCACCGGAATGGCCGATTGCTTGCGCAACCGTTGCAGCAATTCCATGCCGTCCATGCGCGGCATCTTGATATCCAGCACCGCCAGATCCGCCGGCTGGGCCGTCAATCCGCGCAACGCCTCGGACCCGTCGGTGTAGGTGCGGACCTTGAAGCCCTCGGCCTCAAGCGCCATGGACACCGAGGTCAGGATGTTGCGGTCGTCATCGACCAAGGCGATGGTGTAACTCACGACGGACTTCCCTCCCAACTGGGCTGTTGCGCAGCAAGGGTTACCCAATCCCTTTGTCCTGGCAACCCCCGCACGCCCGGTGCGGCATCTCGCGGCAATTGACAGGGCGATTGCGGCAAAATTATAGTTCGCCCCGATGGTTCCCCGCAGGTGCACGATGTGCGCTTCGGGGTGAAAAGGGAACCCGGTACGGCAGCCGAAAAGGCGGCTTATTCCGGGGCTGCCCCCGCAACTGTAGGCGGAGAGGTTCCGGCCGTTCGCGATGCCACTGGCCCGTCCACGAAAATCCACTCGTGCGGCGATCACGCTGGGAAGGCTATGCCGGACCCCATGACCCGCGAGCCAGGAGACCTGCCATCGCACCCGCGTGCGCACGCTTTTCCGGGCGGGGTGTCCTGGAATCGTGGTTCGTCCCCTGGCGACAGGGGGGGACTGTGCGCCCGCTTTCGCGGATGTAAGGTGGATTGACATGCATATCATGGAAGGGTTCCTTCCCGTGGCCCACGCGGTGGGCTGGACGGTCGCTTCGGCACCGTTCGTGGTGGTCGGCGCACGCCGTCTCAAGACCGTGCTGGCCGAACATCCCGAGGCTCGGCTGAGCCTGGGCGCCGCCGGCGCCTTCGCCTTCGTGCTGTCGGCGCTGAAACTCCCCTCCGTCACCGGCTCGTGCTCGCATCCCACCGGCACCGGCCTGGGCGCCATCACCATGGGCCCGGCGGTGATGAGCGTATTGGGCACCATCGTCTTGTTGTTTCAGGCGTTGCTGCTGGCCCATGGCGGCCTGACCACGCTGGGGGCGAACGTGTTCTCCATGGCCATCGCCGGCCCGTGGATCGCCTGGGGCGTGTGGAAGCTGGCGGGCAAGATGGGCGCGCCGGCCGCGCTGGCGGTGTTCCTGGGCGCCTTCCTCGGCGATCTCGGCACCTATGTGGTGACTTCGGTGCAATTGGCCCTGGCCTTCCCCGACGCCACCTCGGGCATCTTGGGGGCATTCCTCAAGTTCGGCGGCATCTTCGCCATCACCCAATTGCCGCTGGCGGTGGCCGAAGGCCTGTTGACCGTCGTCGTCGTCAACCTGCTGGCGTCGCGCCAGGCCGGCACGGAGTCCAAAGCGTGATGACCCGCACTTCCAACACCTTGCTGCTTTTGCTGGCGGTCCTCATCGTCGCCGCCCCCATGCTGCTCAAGCTGCCCGGCGAATACGGCGGAGCCGATGGCGCCGCCAAGGACGCCATCGCCGAGACCGGCTACGAACCGTGGTTCGAGCCGCTGTGGGAACCGCCCTCGGGTGAGATCGAAAGCCTGTTCTTCGCCCTTCAGGCGGCACTGGGTGCCGGCGTGCTGGGCTTCGTGCTGGGATACCGCCGGGGACAGCGCCACAAATGATCCCATCCGACCGGCTGGCCCATACCAGCCGTTGGCGGAAACGTGCGTTGGCGGAAAAGGCTTTGCTGTCGCTGGGCCTTCTCGTCCTGGCGCTGGCGCTGCCCCCATGGCCGGGGGCGGCGCTGGTGCTGGCGGCGGCCGTTGTCTGTTCCGTCACCGCCGGCACCCCCTTGGGCGCGCTGGTCCGGCTGGCGGCCGGGCCGCTTGCCTTCATCCTGACCGGCGCCGCCACCTTGACCGTCCAGGGCGGTCCCGAAGGATTGCATTTTTCCCAAGCCGGCGCCCATCAGGCCGGACTTTTGGTCCTGCGTTCGTTGGCGGCGGTGTCGGCACTGTTACTGCTGACCGTCACCACCCCGGCCTCGGATCTGGTCCAGGGCCTGCGCCGCCTGGGCCTCCCGGCCGAAGTGGCCGAAGTGGCGCTCACCACCTATCGCTTGCTGTTCGTTCTGCTGGACACCGCCGCCGCCATCCACACCAGCCAGGAGGCGCGCCTGGGCACCGTCGGCTGGCGGCGGCGCATCCGGTCCACCGGCCTTTTGCTCGGCAACCTCTTGCCCCGCGCGCTCGACCGCGCCCGCCGTCTTGAACTGGGGCTGGCGGCACGCGGTTTCGACGGCAGCCTGCGCACGCTGTCGCCGGCCCGCCCGGTCCGCCCGGCCAACGTGGCGATCATCGCCATGCTGTTGATCGCCTTGGGAGGGGCGGGTTTATGGATATGATCCTTGAAGCGCGCGGCCTGCATTACGCCTATGCCGGCGGGGTGGCCGCGCTCGATGGTCTCGACCTTTCGGTGGAACGTGGCCGACGCCTCGCCATCCTTGGCCCCAACGGCGCCGGCAAGACCACCTTGTTGATGCATCTGAACGGCACCTTGCGCCCCGCTGCCGGCCAGGTGTTGCTGGACGGCGAGGTTCAGACACACGGCCGCGCCGCCCTGGCCGCATGGCGGCGCCGGGTTGGGCTGGTGTTGCAGGAACCCGACGACCAGTTGTTCGCCCCATCCGTGGCCGAGGACGTGTCGTTCGGCCCCCTGAACCTGGGCCTGTCCGAAGACGAGACCCGTGCCCGCGTCACCGAAGCCCTGGACAGCCTGCGTATCGGCGACTTGGCCGAACGCCCCACCCACATGCTGTCTTTCGGCCAGAAAAAGCGCGTCGCCATCGCCGGCGCGGTGGCCATGCGTCCCGAGGTGCTGTTGCTGGACGAACCCACCGCCGGCCTGGACCAGTTCGGCGCCGTTCACCTGTTGGCGGTGTTGGAGAAATTGCGGACCGGCGGCGCCACCTTGGTATTCACCACCCACGACGTCGATCTGGCCTGGGCCTGGGCCGACACCGTCGCCTTGTTCGTCAACGGCAAGGTCGTCCGTCAAGGCCCCCCCGAGGACGTCCTGGCCGATACCGAGGCCCTGGCGCAAGCCCGCCTCAAGCCGCCGCTGCTGCTGGATCTGGGCTTGGCTGCCCGCGATCACGGTTGGCTCCCCCCCAGCGCCCGCCTGCCGCGCACGCGGGCCGAAGCGATGGCCCTGATGGAAAATATCAGCCGATAAAACAGCGGCTTAACGCATTTTCCGGCAAAAAAACGACGACGTTCATACCTTTGTTATATGCCGTTGCGCGTATTCATACGCGCAACGCGAACGCCGTTTGCATCCATAGGGCAGGATGTCCTCAATCGCGAACGGGAAAGAGGTGATGAGAAAGCGGCCCCTCCACAAATCATCGGCCCGCTTTCACGCCAGCGAGAACAAGAAAAACCGAGCAGCAAGAATCCCGCCCGGAAGGCGTTTCCTGCCCCACCCCCCCACGCTTTCCGGACCGGGCAAGCCCCCTTCCCTTACCCCAGGGGAAGGGGGCTCAATTTTTCCCGTTCAGCGCTTGCCGCCGTGCATGGCCCCTACCGGCTGAACGTCGACGGTGACGGTGACCTTTCCGGCCTGGGCGAAGGTCAGCTCCATGGGAAAGCTGGTTCCTTCCTTGAGCGGTCCCCTAAGGCCGATCAGCATGACGTGCAGCCCGCCCGGCTCCATGACCACGGTCTTTCCCGCCGGCAGCTCGATGCTTTCCACCGCCACCATGCGCATGACGTCGCCGTCCTGAAGGTGAGTGTGCAATTCCGCCACCTTGGACACATCGACAGCGGCCGACAACAGGTTGTCGGTGACGGAACCGGTGTTGGCCATGGTGAGGTAGGCGCCGCCGGCCGGAGCCCGCGCCGGGGTGGCCCGCGCCCAGGCTTCCTTGACTTCGATGGTGCCGACCTTGGCCTCGCCGGCCAGCGCAGGCAATGCCAGCACGGACACCGACACGGCGAGCACGGTTCCCAGCAACCTTTTCATCTGCGATGATCCTTCCCCGATATGACACGGTTTCGCCCGCGATTCGCGGAGCGACATGGTAGAGCTTAGGGACAATCGACACCATGGCCCATGACGCCGATCAAATGAAGACCCCGGATCTTCCCGCCGACAACCGTCAGGCATTGCGACAGGTGGCCCGTTCCTGCCGCAAGGCGGTGCTGTCCACCCTGGCGGCCGATGACGGCAGTCCCTATGGGTCGCTGGTCACCGTCGCCTTCGACCTGGACCTTTCCCCCATCCTGTTGCTGTCGGGACTGGCCGACCACACCCGCAACCTGATGGCCGCCCCCGCCTGTTCGCTGCTGCTGGACGGCACCGACGGCCATCCCAACCCCCAGACCGGGCCGCGCGTCACCCTGTGTGGCCGGGCCGAACGGGTCGATGAGCCACGGCTGCGCGCCCGCTTCCTGGCCCGCCATCCCGGCGCGGCGCTGTATGCCGATTTCGGCGATTTCTCGTTGTGGCGGATCATCCCCACACGCACCCATTTCGTCGGCGGCTTCGGCCGTGCCGTGTGGTTCGACGCCCCCTTCGGCCTTGCTCCCACCCAGATCGCCCAACTGGCCGCCGCCGAAGCGGCGTTGCTGGAGGATGCCAACGCCCGCTGGGGCGAACGACTGGGCGACGGCTGGCGGATCGCCTCGCTGGACCCGGACGGCGCCGATCTATCCAATGGGCAGGAATTCCGCCGCCTGATCTTTCACTCGCCGATTGACGGACCGGAGCGGGTTCAGACCGCCCTGGCGGAATCCCTGAACCATGCTTCCGGCTAAGTCTTTCGCATAGGCCTCAGTCTACTAAGGGCATTGCCCGCGCGCCGCCGGGAAGCTATCTTCGGCTCCTCTTCACGGCGGCGGCGTGGGCATTACGCCCGTGTCGGATACGGCGATCGAAACCCGCGTCTTCCGCATCATGGCGCGGCAGCTCTCTGGGGCCCGGAAAACGGCCACCATCAAAGGGATGGAGAACGGTAATCATGACGAAACTCGGTATTCCCGGCGGCAGCACGGTCAACGCCAATCTGTTGGCGTGGATCGACGAGATGGCGAAGCTGTGCCAGCCCGACGCCATTCACATCTGTGACGGCTCCGAGCGGGAGTACGACGCCCTGTGCGAACTGATGGTCGCCGGCGGCACCGCCATCAAGCTGAACGAGGCCAAGCGCCCCAATTCCTACCTCTGCCGCTCCGACCCGCGCGACGTCGCCCGCGTCGAGGACCGCACCTTCATCTGCTGCACCAACAAGGACGACGCCGGCCCGACCAACAACTGGGTGGCGCCCGCCGAGATGAAGACCCGCATGGGCAAGCTGTACAGCGGCTGCATGAAGGGCCGCACCATGTACGTGGTGCCGTTCTCCATGGGTCCGCTGGGCTCCGACATCGCCCATATCGGCGTCGAGATCACCGACAGCCCCTATGTCTGCACCAACATGCGCATCATGACCCGCATGGGTCAGGCCGTGCTGGACCTGCTGGGCAAGGAAGGCGAGTTCGTCAGGTGCCTGCACTCGGTCGGCAAGCCGCTGGCCGCCGGCGAGGCCGACGTCGCCTGGCCGTGCGATCCCGACAACATCACCATCAGCCATTTCCCGGAAGAGCGGACCATCTGGTCCTATGGTTCGGGCTATGGCGGCAACGCGCTGTTGGGCAAGAAGTGCTTCGCGCTGCGCATCGCCTCGACCATGGGCCGCACCGAAGGCTGGCTGGCCGAGCACATGCTGATCGTCGGCGTGGAAAGCCCCGAGGGTGAGAAGACCTATGTGGGCGCCGCCTTCCCGTCGGCCTGCGGCAAGACCAACTTCGCCATGCTGCAACCGCCGAAGGGCTTCGACGGCTGGAAGATCTGGACCGTCGGCGACGACATCGCCTGGATCAAGCCCGGCGCCGACGGCAAGTTCTACGCCATCAACCCGGAAGCCGGCTTCTTCGGCGTGGCGCCGGGCACCGGCTACCACACCAACGCCAACGCCATGGCGGCCTGCGCCAAGAACTCCATCTTCACCAATGTCGGCCTGACCGACGATGGCGACGTGTGGTGGGAAGGCATCTCGGAAGAGAAGCCGGCGCATCTGATCGACTGGAAGGGCAACGACTGGACCCCGGCCTCGGAAACCCCGGCCGCCCACCCGAACGCCCGCTTCACCGCCCCCGTCGGCCAGTGCCCGTCGGTGGACCCGGATTGGGAAAACCCGGCCGGCGTGCCGATCTCGGCCTTCATCTTCGGCGGCCGCCTGTCCAAGACCATGCCGCTGGTGTACCAGTCCTTCGACTGGGTGCACGGCGTCTATCTGGCCGCCACCATGGGCTCGGAGGCCACCGCGGCCGCCGTCGGCCAGGCCGCCATCCGTCGCGACCCGTTCGCCATGCTGCCGTTCTGCGGCTACAACATGGCCGACTATTTCAGCCATTGGCTGGACATGGGCCGCAAGGTCGCCAACCCGCCGGCCATCTTCCGCGTCAACTGGTTCCGCAAGGACGCCAACGGCAAGTTCATGTGGCCGGGCTTCGGCGACAACATGCGCGTGCTGAAGTGGATCGTCGACCGCGTGCACGGCCGCGCCCCGGCGGTGGAAAGCCCGTTCGGCAACGTCCCCACCTATGACGACCTGAACTGGAACGGCCTGGACTATCCCAAGGACAAGTTCCTTGAGCTGATGACCATCGACCGCGAGGCCGGTGTGGTCGAAGCCCGCAGCCAGGAAGACAATTTCGACAAGTTCCTGGACCGTCTGCCCGGCGAGTTCAAGTGCCAGCGCGAATTGCTCAAGGCCCGCATGTGGCGTTCGCCCGCCACCTGGACCCTGAAGCAGTAAGCTTCGGCCAAGGCTGAAACAGAAAACCCCCGCCGGAAACGGCGGGGGTTTTTTATCGGGGGGGCGGTACCCTATGGCGTCCCTCTGCGTCGGAACCGCCCGACCCAACGGCGGGCGCGGGCGCGAACCTCGCGTCCGGTGGGGAACAACGGCAGGCGCGGCTTGTCCACCTGGGTCGGTTCGGCCGCCAGCCCAACCTCGCCGATGTTGTCGTCGGCGTCGAGCGCCCGCACGATCAACTCGACCTCGCCCAGCGGCACGCGGTCGCCGATGCCCGGCCTGGTCCCCAACGATCCCTCCAGCCATGCCGCCACCGCCAACTCGCACGCTTCCTCGGGGACCGGCAGGCCGTACATCACCGCCAGTTCCCCCATGCGCACGCGGGGATCGATGGGAAAGTCGCCAAAGAACTGGCGGTCGGCCTCGGCCGCCTGGGCCGGACTGGCGAACAGACGGTCGAGATGGGGAACGCGCTCGGGCTTGGCGAACAGCCACACCATGTCGCCGGGTTTCAGTTTCTGCACGCCCGAGCCCAGCAACGAGCGCCCGTCGCGCACCACCAGGGACGGCGACGCCCAGCGCGGCAAGCGGTGGCCCTGGGCCACCAACGAATTGGCGACGATGCGATAGGCCACCAATTCGTGGGCGGCGCCGGGAATTTCCAGCTCCATGCGTTCGACCGGCCCGATCCGACGCGGCACCACCTGCCCCAGCCAGCGCGCCACCGGACCGATGGTCCAGCCCTGGACCGCCAGCGACACCAGCACCACCATGAAGGTGACGTTGAAGAACACCCGGCCGTTTTCCATGCCCGACACCATGGGCAGGATCGCCAACAGGATGCCGACCGCACCGCGCAAACCGACCCACGAGACGAAGGCGATCTCGTTGCGGCTCATGTGGAACGGCAACAGGCCGATCCACACCGCCAGCGGCCGGGCCACGAAGATCAGCACGAAGGCGATGCCCAAACTCGGCAGGATCAGGGGCGGGAACTCGTTCGGGCTGGCCAACAGCCCAAGCGTCAGGAACATGGTGATCTGGGCCAGCCACGTGGTGCCGTCCTGGAAACGGCGCATGGTGTCGGGCGCCACCAGCCGTGAGTTGCCGGCCACCAGACCGGCCACATAGACCGCCAGGAACCCCGATCCCCCCACCAGCGCCGTCGCGGCGAACAGCATCAGCGACATGGCCAACCCGGCCACCGGCAACAGGCCGCGTTCGATCCCGAGCCGGTTCACCGCCTGGACGATCACCGCGCCGCCCACCAGACCGGCCAGGGCGCCGATACCGAATTCCCGCAATAGATTGAGGATGACGAAACCGCCGAAACCGATATGGGTCGAACGGTCCACCAGGAAGCGGATCAGGA
Organism: Magnetospirillum aberrantis SpK; assembly: GCF_011022235.1. Classification (GTDB taxonomy): domain Bacteria; phylum Pseudomonadota; class Alphaproteobacteria; order Rhodospirillales; family Magnetospirillaceae; genus Magnetospirillum; species Magnetospirillum aberrantis. The sequence goes on from NZ_JAAIYP010000038.1 coordinate 207,078, forward strand.
TCAGCGTCAGGAAGATGGCCATGGGGTCGTTCGACCCCGATTCCACCTCAAGGATCGAACGCACGCGATCGCGGATGTGGATGCCGCCGACCCGCAACAGGAAGAACACCGCCGCCGCGTCGGTGGAACCGACGATGGAGCCCAACAACAACCCCTCGATCCAGCTCATGTCCAGCAACAGGCACGCCGGCACCGCCACCACCGCCGCCGTCAGCACCACCCCCAGCGTCGCCAGCGACAAGGACGGCAGCGCGGCCATGCGCACCGCCTTGATCGGGGTGTGGAACCCGGAATCGAACAGCACCATGGCCAGGGCCACGGAACCGATCATGTAGGCGGCCGAAGCGTCGTCGAAAATGATGCCGCCGACACCACCGTCGCCGGCCAACAGGCCGACGCCCAGGAACACCAGCAGCAACGGCGCGCCGATCCGATACGACAACAGGCTGGTGAAGATGCTGAAGGTCACCAGCCCGGCCAACACCAGCACCGCCACGTTCATATGTTCGATCACGCTCGGACCCTTTCCGCGCCCACGCCGCCCCTTCAAGGGGTGTAAGGTCGCTCCGGCGCGATGTCCAGGGGCGACAGGGACATGGCCGGCATGATAAGCGTTTCCCCTCAATTTCAAGGCCCCCGATGCTTGGTTAGAAAGGGGCCATCAACGGATATAAGGTGGCTCGATCTTGGAGCACGGCATCTTTCGCGATGCATTGATTTTCCTGGCGGTCGCCGTGTTGGTGGCGCCGCTGTGCCACCGGCTGCGGATCAGCCCGGTGCTGGGCTACCTGTTGGCCGGCAGCGCCGTCGGCCCCGCCGGCCTGGGCCTGATGAGCGAACAGGAAGGGGCGCGCGACCTTGCCGAACTGGGCATCGTCTTCCTGTTGTTCATGATCGGCCTTGAACTGTCGTGGGACCGTCTGCGGGTCATCCGCCACTTCATCTTCGGGCTGGGCACCGCCCAGGTTCTGGTCACCGGCGCCGCCGCCGCCGCCATCATGCGAGCGGTCGGCATGGACTTCGCCGGAGCCGGCGTGGTGGGAATGGCGCTGGCTTTCTCGTCCACCGCCTTCGTGCTTCAAATCCTGTCCGAACGTGGCGAGTTGAGCGGCCAGGTCGGGCGACTGGCGGTGGCGGTCCTTATTCTCCAGGATCTGGCGGTGGTGCCGTTGCTGGTCACCATTCCCCAGCTCAGCGGCCACGGCTTCAGCTTTTCCTGGGCCGAATTGCTGGCGCTGGCCAAGTCGGTGGCGGCGCTGGTGGTCATCTTCCTGGTGGCGCGGCTGGCGCTGCGCCCCTTGTTCCATGTGGTCAGTTCGACCCGCCAGCCCGAAGTGCTGGTGGCCGCGGCGCTTTTGGCGGTGGTGGGCACCGGCTTCGCCACCGAGGCGGTCGGGCTGTCGCTGAGCCTGGGCGCCTTCCTGGCCGGGGTGATGTTGGCCAGTTCCGAATACCGCCACCAGATCGAGGCCGACCTGCAACCGGTGCGCGGCCTGTTGATGGGATTGTTCTTCCTGACCGTCGGCATGACCGTGGACCCGGTCAAGGTGCTGGCCAACCTGCCGCACATCGCCGCCGGCGTCGGCATGCTGGTGGTGGTCAAGACCTTCGTGCTGACGCTTCTGGCGCTGGCCTTCCGCTTCCCGCTGGCGACGTCGCTGCATCTTGGGCTGCTGCTGGCCCAGGGCGGGGAATTCGCCTTCGTCGTCCTGGCCCGCGCCGGCCAGCACAATTTGATCGGCGGCACCGAAATCGAGCTTCTGACCTCGGTGGTGGCGCTCAGCATGGCGGCGACTCCGGCCCTGGCTCTGGCTGGCGAGTGGGTGGTGCGGCAACGCCGCATGGCCGACGGCCGCGCCGCCGCCCCCGACGGTGCCGCCAAGGACATGGCCGACCATGTGATCATCGTCGGTTTCGGCCGCGTCGGCCAGATCGTCGCCGGTCTGTTGCGCGAACAGGGCATCCCCTACATCGCCATCGACCGCGACCCGCGTCTGGTGGTGCGGCTGCGCGACGCCGGCCACGCCGACATGGTGTTCTATGGCGACATCCGCAAGGTCGAGGTGCTGAAGGCGGTGGGCGCGGCCCGCGCGCGCGCCGTGGTGCTGACCATCGACACCGGATCGAGCCGGGAAAAGCTGGTGCCGCGCCTGCGGGCCAACTTCCCCGAATTGCGCATCCTGGTGCGTGCCCGTGACCGCCGTCAGGCCAAGGGACTGGAACAATCGGGTGCTACGGCGGTGGTGCCGGAAATCCTGGAAGGCAGCCTGCAACTGGCCGGCCTGACCCTGCGCCACCTGGGATTGCCGCCCGACGACGTGCAGGCCCTGCTCGAAGAGTATCGACGCGGCGACTATGCCCGCCTGAGTCTGACCCTGGAACGGGAATAGGCTTCCCCTCCCGCGAGCGGGAGGGGAAAGCTTTTACGGGTTCAACACCTTGGGCACATTGTTGAGACGCAGACGGAAAGCGTCGGGCATGCCCTTTCCCAACAACGGCCGCAGATACATGCGAAAAGCGTCGGTGACGTCGGTGCCCGATTCCGAGATGAAGGCGTCTTCCATGGTACGGGTCTTGCCGGCCACCGCCTCGAGCGGCATCAGCTTGTAATCCACCGAATAAAAGCCGGTGCGCTGAATGGTCACCGAACCGTCGTTTTGGCCCCACATGGCGAACTGCACCGCCTTTTCGCCGACCTCGCGCGCCTCGCGCTGATCGACGTCGGAAACGCAGCCCACGAACGAACGTTGCAGATAACCGAACGTGTCGCCGCGTACCCGCTTGTACCCCAGCTTACCCTTGATCTCGTCGCACAACAGGTCGGCCAGGGCGCCGGTGCCGGAAAGCTGTATGTTGCCGTGAGCGTCCTTTTCCACTTCCTTGGCCAATTGGGTGACGATGGGGGCGCCGGTTTCGTCGTGGATGCCCTCGCTGACGGCGACGACGCACCGGCCGTGCTTGTCCATGGTCGCCTTCACGTCGCCCAGGAACTTCTCGACCTTGAAGGTACGCTCGGGCAGATAGATCAGATGCGGGCCGTCATCGGGGAACTTCTTGCCCAAGGCCGAGGCGGCGGTCAGGAAGCCGGCGTGGCGGCCCATCACCACCGCCAGATAGACCCCCGGCAGGGCCGCGTTGTCCAGGTTGGCCCCCATGAACGATTGCGCCACGAAACGCGCCGCCGAGGGAAAGCCCGGCGTGTGGTCGTTCAGCACCAGATCGTTGTCGATGGTTTTCGGAATGTGCATGCAGCGCAGCGGATAGCCGGCCTTGCGCGCTTCTTCCGACACGATGCGCACGGTGTCCGACGAATCGTTGCCGCCCACATAGAAGAAATAGGCGATGCCATGCGCCTTCAGCACCTTGAAGATTTCCTGGCAATACTTGAGGTCGGGCTTGTCGCGCGTCGATCCCAAGGCCGAGGACGGCGTGTCGGCGACCATCTCCAGATTGTGGCTGGTTTCCTGGGTCAGATCGAGGAAGTCCTCGTTCACGATGCCCCGCACCCCATGCCAGGCACCGTACACCAGATCGACGTTACGGAACTTGCGCGCCTCCAACACCACGCCGGCCACCGATTGGTTGATCACCGCGGTCGGCCCACCCCCTTGGGCCACCAGTACCTTGCCGTGCAGCATGACACCTCCCACTTTCAGCCGGAATCTGTCCGGCGGCCCAGGATAGGACAGAACCGTCGCCGACGACAGGGGCGACAGGGGGCTTGTACCGCCATACGAGAGGCGCCATTTTGAGGCTTGTCTTTCCGCAACCAGGAGTTCCGCGACGTGTCCGCCGACGACGATTTCGAGATCGAGTCCCCTTGTGTGTCCCAATGCGGACTGGATCCGGTGACCGGCACCTGTTCCGGCTGCGGCCGTACCATCGAGGAAATCCGTAACTGGAAGCTGTCCTCCAACGCCGAAAAGCTGGAGATCCTGAACGCCATGGCCCGTCGCCGCGCCCAGGCGGCGGCCGGCTGATGGCCCACGCGCTGGATCGCATCGGCGAATTGCTGGATTTCTGGTTCGCCGACGCGCCACGGCTGGACGGCGAACTGGCCGGCCGTTTCGGCGACGACTTGGCACGGGCGGCGCGCGGCGAATTGGATCATTGGCTGGACAGCGCCGACGGCGCCCTGGCCCTGGTCATCTTGTTGGACCAGATGCCGCGCCGGGTGTTCGCCGGCAAGGCCCAGGCCTTCTCTTTCGACAGCCACGCCATGGCGGTGGCCGAGTCGGCGGTGCTGCGCGGCCACGACCGCGCCTTGCCGCCCGACCGGCGCCGCGTGCTGTACATGCCGTTCCTGCATTCGGAATCGCTGCCCGACCAACGCTATGGCGTCAGCCTGTTCGAACAGGCGGGCGACGACACCGAAGGGCTGGAACTCGCCCGCGCCGCCTGCGCGGTGATCGAACGCTTCGACCGCTTCCCCCAGCGCAACCACATCCTGGACCGCGAAACCAGCCCCGAGGAAGAAGCCTTCCTGAACTCTCAGGCCGCCTTGATGGAAATGTAGGCCGCGGTGCCGGCCAAGGTTCCGGCCGCCGCGCGGTTCAGGACCTTGAGGGCGGCGGGACGGCGCAGCACCGCACGCGCCCGTGCTGCCAGGAAGATGTAGGGGACCAAGGCCACCGTCAGGACCACCACCGACCCCGCCGACACCAGCAGATAATCCCGCGTCGTCATGGTATCGAGCGGCAACAGGGTCGGCAGCAGGGCCAGATAGAACAGCATGGTCTTGGGATTGCCCAAGGTCACCAGCAAGCCGGACAGGAAAGCGCCGCCGCCACTGCCGCCGGTCTGCCCCTCGATATCCTGGGACAGCAACCCCTGGCGCCACAGCTTCCACGCCAGGAACGCCAGATAGGCCGCGCCCAGGTACTTGACCACCAGGAAAACCGTCCCGAGGGTCTGGGCCACATAGGCGAACCCGAAACAGACCGTGGAAAAATAACAAAGGTCGCCGACGATCAGCCCCAGCCCCATGAAGACAGCCGGGCGCACACCGCCGCCCAGCGCGCGGGCGACGATCGCCGTCATGCCCGGACCGGGAATCAGGGCGGCAACCAACAACGCGGTGCCATAGGCCAGGAACGTCGCCACACTCATCACGCTCTCCGTTTTCAGCCGTTACTGTGCGAATTCACCGGCCGCGAGACAAGCGCCCATTGCGCATCCCCGCCGGCCGCCATGCCGCGATCCGCCGCCATTGGCGCTCCGCCCCGCCCCATGCTATGGTCCGCCGGCCCATTTCGCCGAAAGACAGGCAATCCCTTGAGCAAGAAGAAGATTTCTCTGGACTACTCCACCTCGGTACTGATGCGCCGGCTGATGAAGGAAGGCATCCGCCCCTATATCGGCATGGTCTTGCTGGCGGTAACGTGCATGGCCGTCTCGGCCGGTTCCACCGCCATGTACGCATGGCTGATGGACCCGATCATCAACAAGATCTTCGTGGCCCGCAAGGCCGAGTACCTGTGGCCGCTGGCGGTGACCATCATCACCACCTTCGCCGCCAAGGGCGTCGCCGATTATGGCGAAGCGGTGCTGTTGTCGCGCGTCGGGTTGCGGGTCATCTCGGACATGCAGAACCGGCTGTTCGCCCGGCTGATGGACCTGGACGTGGCCTATTTCCACGCCAACCAGTCGGGCAAGCTGATGAGTCGGCTGACCAACGACGTCAACGCCATGCGCTTCGCCGTGTCCAACGCGCTGACCGGCGCCGGCAAGGACGCCTCCAGCGTGCTCTTCCTGGTGGGATTGATGTTCTATCAGGATTGGGTGCTGTCGGCCCTGACCTTCTTCGTCTTTCCGCTGGCCGTGCTGCCCATCCGCAAGCTGGGCCGGCGCATGCGCAAGGTGACCGCCAACACCCAGGAACAGACCGGCCTGCTGGCCACCTATCTGAACCAGGCCATCCAGGGCATCCGCGTGGTCAAGGCCTACGGCATGGAGGATTACGAGAAAAGCAAGGTCCGTTCGCTGGTGGAATCGCTGTACGACCTGACCTACAAGGCGGCGCGGGTGCGCTCGGCCTCCTCGCCCATCATGGAGATGTTGGGCGGCGTCGCCATCACCGTGGTCATCGTCTATGGCGGCTCCCAGGTGATCTCCAGCGCCGACACCGACCCCGACCGCGCCGGCGCGTTCTTTTCGTTCATCACCGCGCTGATGCTGGCCTACAAGCCGATGAAGGCGCTGGCCAGCCTGAACACCAACCTTCAGGAAGGCCTTGCCGCCGCCGCCCGCTGCTTCGAGGTGATCGACGCCCATGCCGGCATCGCCGAACGCCCCGACGCCGCCGAACTGGTCGTGCGCGAAGGCAACGTGCGGCTGGAGGGCGTGTTCTTCACCTATGACGGCATCAAGGCGGCGCTGGACGGCGTCACCCTGGACGTACCGGGCGGCAAGACCGTCGCCCTGGTCGGGCCATCGGGCGCCGGCAAGACCACCATCTTGAACCTGTTGCCGCGCTTCTACGACGTCACCGACGGCCGCGTGCTGGTGGACGGCCAGGACGCGCGCGAGGTGTCGTTGACCTCGCTGCGCGCCAAGATCGCCCTGGTCAGTCAGGAAATCACCCTGTTCGACGACACCATCCGCGCCAACATCGCCTATGGCCGCTTCGGCGCCACCGAAGCCGAGATCGAGGACGCCGCCCGCATGGCCGCCGCCCACGACTTCATCATGGGCCTGCCCAACGGTTACGACACCATCGTCGGCGAACGCGGCCTCAACCTGTCGGGCGGCCAGCGCCAGCGTCTGGCCATCGCACGCGCCATGCTGAAGAACGCCCCGATCCTGTTGCTGGACGAAGCCACCAGCGCGCTCGACACCGAATCCGAGCGTCAGGTGCAATTCGCCCTGGAACAGTTGATGAAGGGGCGCACCACCATCGTCATCGCCCATCGTCTGTCCACGGTGGTCGGCGCCGACCTGATCCACGTCATGGATCGCGGCCGGGTGGTGGAAACGGGTGACCACAACGCGCTGATGGAACAAGGCGGCCTTTACGCCCGCCTTTACGCCATGCAGTTCGCCGAGGAAACCCAGCGCGCCGAGCCCCAGGGCTGGCCAGCCTGAAGCCCGGAGACCGGCGCATGGGTCTGATCAAACGCATCGGCAGGAACGAACGCATCCGGGGCACGCTGTGCTGGCTGGCGTCGCTGTATATCCGGCTGGTCGAGGCGACCGGCCGTTGGCAGGTGATCGGCGGCCATATCCCCGCCGCCTATTGGAATCAGGGCAAACCGTTCATCCTGGCCTTCTGGCACGGACGGCTGCTGATGATGTCCAAGTGCTGGCGCGGGAACGTTCCGATCCACATGCTGATCAGCCAGCACCGCGACGGCAAGCTGATCGCCCGCACGGTCAGCCATTTCGGCATCGGTTCCATCGAAGGGTCGACCAGCCGGGGCGGCGCCGCCGCGTTGCGCACCATCCTGCGCACCCTCAAGACGGGCGGGTGCATCGGCATCACCCCCGATGGACCGCGCGGACCACGCATGCATGCCGCCGCCGGCATGATCAACATCGCCCGCTTGTCCGGTTGCCCGATCATCCCGGTCTGTTATTCCTCGACCTCGCGGCGGCTGCTGAAAAGCTGGGACCGTTTCGCCGTCACCTTCCCGTTCTCACGCGGCGTCTTCCTGTGGGGCGATCCCATCGAAGTGCCCAAGGATTTGGACGAAGCCGCCGTCGAACAGATCCGCCTCCAGGTCCAGGCGATCATGGTCGCCCAGGCGGCGGAAGCCGACCGCCTGATGGGGGTCGAACCGGTGGAACCGGCATGATCTTCTGCCTCTACCGCGCGCTGACCATCCTGGGCGGCCCGTTGATCTGCCTGCACCTCAAGCGCCGCATGGCGCGCGGCAAGGAAGATCCGAAACGTTTCGGCGAACGGCTGGGACGGCCCGGCCTGCCCCGGCCGGACGGCCGGCTGGTGTGGCTGCACGGCGCCTCGGTCGGCGAGACGCTGTCGCTGCTGCCCCTGGTGGAACGTTTGGCCGCGCGCCCCGGCTGGCGGGTTCTGGTGACCTCCGGCACGGTGACCTCGGCCCAGATGATGGCGGAACGGTTGCCCAAAGGCGCGTTGCATCAATACATTCCGGTCGACCGCCCGGCCTGGGTCGAAGCGTTCCTGGACCATTGGCGGCCCGATCTGGTGCTGTGGGCGGAATCCGATTTCTGGCCCAACATGCTGGACGCCATCCGCCGCCGCCGGTTGCCGCTGGTGCTGGTCCAAGGCCGGGTGTCGGCCAAATCCTTCGCCGGCTGGCAACAGGCCAAGGGCTTCATCGGCCGCATGCTGTCGGCCTTCGACCTGTGCCTGGGCCAAACCCCCGAGGACGCGCGGCGGCTGGCCGCGCTGGGCGCCCGGCGCACGCAATGCCTGGGCAACCTGAAAATGGCCAGCCAGCCCCTGCCCGCCGACGACGCCGAGTTGGAGCGCTTGCACTCCCTGGTGGCGGAGCGCCCGCTGTGGCTGGCCGCCAGCACCCATGCCGGCGAGGAAGCCCTGGCTGCGCGGGTGCACCAGCACATGGTCCAGCGCTTTCCCGACCTGTTGACGATCATCGTGCCGCGCCACCCCCATCGCGGTGCCGACATCGCCGCGGAACTAATGGCGATGGGCGTGACGGCGAGCCTGCGTTCGTCTGGAGGCGAGATCCCCCCCGGCACCTCCGTCTACGTCGCCGACACCATGGGCGAACTGGGCTTGTTCTATCGCCTGTGCCCGGTGGTGTTCGTCGGCAAGAGCCTGTTGGCCAAGGGCGGTCAGAACCCGTTCGAACCGGCCCGGCTGGGCGCGGCGGTGGTGTTCGGCCCGTACATGGACAATTTTCCCGCCATGGCTCCGGCCATGGTGGCCGCCGGCGCCGCCCAGCAAGTCGCCGACGAAGCCGACCTGATCCGCGCGGTGTCCGCGTTGCTGGCCGACAGGACCGCGCTGGCCCGCGCCCGAACCGCCGCCCGCGCTTGGGCCGAAGGCGAAGCGGGCGTCCTCGACCAGATCATGGGCGCCGTCACGCCGTTGCTGGAACAGGCGGAGAAGGCCGATGCGCACCCCTGAGTTCTGGCATGACGACACAATGCTCAGCCGTCTGCTCTCGCCGCTGGGCCGGCTTTACGCCTGGGCCGTGGCGCGGCGTCTGACCGACGCCGAAAGCTATCGCCCCAAGGTGCCGGTGATCTGTGTCGGCAACATCGTCGCCGGCGGCGCCGGCAAGACGCCCACCTGTCTGGCCCTGGCCGAACGGCTGCACGCCCGCGGGCGCCACCCCCATTTCCTGACCCGCGGCTATGGCGGCACCGAGGTCGGGCCGCGCGCCGTCGATCCCGTTCGCCACGACGCCGCCCGCGTCGGCGACGAGGCCTTGCTGCTGGCCGGGCACGCCCCGACCTGGGTGGCGCGATGGCGCCCCGACGGCGCGATGGCGGCGGCCGAGATGGGGGCCGACCTGATCGTCATGGATGACGGTTTCCAGAATGCCAGCCTGGAAAAGGACCTGTCGCTGGTGGTGGTGGATGGCGGTTACGGTTTCGGCAACGCCCGCCCCATGCCCGCCGGCCCGTGCCGCGAGGACATCCGCGCCGGTCTGGCCCGCGCCGACGCGGTGGTGATGATCGGCGACGACCGCACCGGCGCCGCCCGCTGGTTCGGTTCCCTGCCGGTGCTGCGGGCGCGGCTGATCCCCGGCCCCGAGGCGGCGGATTTCGCCGGCCGCAAGGTGGTGGCCTTCGCCGGAATTGGCCGCCCGGCCAAGTTCTTCGACACCCTGGAAAGCGTCGGCGCCCAGGTGGTGGCCGCCCATTCCTTTCCCGACCATCACCCCTATGGCCGCGCCGAGATCGAAGCCCTGATCCAGGAGGCCGAGGCCCAGGAGGCGCTGCTGTCCACCACCGCCAAGGACGCGGTCAGGGTGCCATCGGACCTGCGGTCGCGCCTGTCGGTCTTGACCGTACGGCTGGAATGGGACACACCCGAGGCCGTGGACCTGATTCTCGACCACGTGGACAGCCGATTTTGAAGCTTTTCTCCAAAACCACCCGCCAACGCCTGGAAGCTCAGGCCGCCAAAGCCGTGATGGCGCTGTTCGCCGCCCTGCCGGTGGATGCCGCCTCGGGGCTGGGCGGGGGCATCGCCCGCACCATCGGCCCGTTGCTGGGCGTGTCCAACGTCGCGCGGCGCAATCTGGCCCGTGCCTTCCCCGACAAGAGCCCGGCCGAGATCGAGACCATCGTTCGCGACGCCTGGGAGAATCTGGGCCGCGTCGCCGCCGAATTCCCCCACATCAACACCTTGGCCGCCGAGCGGGTCGAGGTGGTGGGCATGGAATACCTGCACCAACTGCGCGACGACGGCAAACCCGGCCTGTTCGTGTCCGGCCATATCGGCAATTGGGAATTGGGCGCCGCCATCTCGGTGCGCGAGGGCGTGCCCATCACCCTGGTCTACCGCGAGGCCAACAATCCCTGGGTCGAGGATCTGTACCGCAGGTACCGCGCCACCGCCGCCACCGGGCAGATCCGCAAGGGGGCCGAGGGTGCTCGCGAGATGATGGCGGTGCTGCGCGGCAACGGCCATATCTGTCTGTTGGTCGATCAGAAGATGAATGACGGCATCCCGGTGCCGTTCTTCGGCCGCGACGCCATGACCGCCCCGGCGGTGGCCCGCTTCGCCCTGAAATACCAGTGCCCGGTGGTGCCGGTGTGCATCGAGCGTCTGAACGGCGCCCGCTTCCGCATGACCTTCCAACCACCGGTGCCGTTGCCCGCCAGCGGCGACATCCACGCCGACACCCAGACCCTGATGCGGGATATCACCGGCCATCTGGAAGACTGGATCCGCCGCCGTCCCGGCCAATGGCTGTGGATGCACAAGCGCTGGCCGGAATAAGAAAGGGGGCGGAACCCCATAGGATCCGCCCCCCAGACGCATCACCGCCGGAATCAGTTGTTCTTGGCGCCCTGCTTGATCCACTTGCGGATCAGGTCGCGGTCGCAAGACGACAGCTTCTTCTTGCCGTGCGGCATTTGCAGGGACTTGTCGGCCTTGCCGTCGATCAGACGCATCAGGTTGGACGACACCGGGTCGCCGGCGACGATCATCGGACCGTGCTTGGTGCCCTTCATGGTGGTTTCGTAGGTGGAGAGGTCGAGACCCGAAGCCTCGGTGCCGGCCTGGCCCGGAACGTGGCATTCGGTGCAGCGCATGTCGAGGATCGGCTTGACGTCCTCGGCGAAGCTGATCGGCTCTTCCTTGGCGAGAGCGGGAGAAGCGGCGGCGGCGACGAGCGCGGCGGCGGCAGCCATGCAAAGCTTGTTCATTTAACGAGTTCCCCTGTTCACGAAGTCCTTAAACCACCTAGGACCACATTCTATAACCTTTTGCAACTGCCTCCCTGGGACGAAACGCGAAATTTCTCCCCCTCGGTGCCGCTTCATGCTTTATTAGCGGCCTTTTGGGATGGCTGGTCAGAGACACCATGCAGAGCTTGAACACCTACCGCGCCGGCCCTGACGAGCGCGGTCACTTCGGTATTTTCGGCGGCCGCTTCGTGGCCGAGACCCTGATGCCGCTGATCCTCGAGGTCGAGCAGGCCTACAAGGAGGCCAAGGCCGACCCGGCCTTCGACGCCGAGTTCCGGGCATTGCTGGCCAATTACGTCGGCCGGCCCAACCCGCTTTATTTCGCCCGCCGCCTGACCGAGGCATGGGGCGGCGCCAAGGTCTTCCTCAAGCGCGAGGACCTGAACCACACCGGCGCCCACAAGATCAACAACTGCATCGGCCAGATCCTGTTGGCCATGCGCATGGGCAAGAAGCGCATCATCGCCGAGACCGGCGCCGGCCAGCACGGCGTCGCCACCGCCACCGTGTGTGCGCTGTTCGGCCTGAAATGCGTGATCTACATGGGATCGACCGACATCGAACGTCAGGCGCCCAACGTCTACCGCATGAAGCTCTTGGGCGCCGAAGTGCGGCCCGTCACCTCGGGCGCGGCGACGCTCAAGGACGCCATGAACGACGCGTTGCGCGACTGGGTGACCAACGTCGCCGACACCTACTATCTGATCGGCACGGTGGCCGGCCCACACCCGTTCCCGCAGATGGTGCGCGACTTCCAGTCGGTGATCGGCGACGAGGTGCGCGCCCAGATGCTGGCCGCCGAGGGACGCCTGCCCGACAGTCTGGTCGCGTGCATCGGCGGCGGCTCCAACGCCATGGGACTGTTCCACCCGTTCCTGGACGAGCCTTCGATACGCATCATCGGCGTCGAGGCGGCGGGCCACGGCATCCCCAGCGGCCAGCACGCGGCATCGCTGACCGGCGGCCGGCCCGGCGTGCTGCATGGCAACCGCACCTACCTGTTGCAGGATGCCGACGGCCAGATCACCGAGGCCCATTCCATCTCGGCCGGCCTGGACTATCCCGGCATCGGCCCGGAACACGCATGGCTGAACGATGTCGGCCGCGTCGAATACGTTTCGGTCACCGATTCCGAAGCGGTCGAGGCGTTCCAGTTCACCACCCGGTTGGAGGGCATCATTCCGGCGCTCGAATCCAGCCACGCCATCGCCCACGCCGCCAAGATCGCGGGCGGCTTGCCCAAGGATCACCTGATGGTGGTCAACCTGTCGGGCCGCGGCGACAAGGACGTCAACACCATCGCCCGTCACCTGGGCCATTCCGACATGGGGGATCTGTAGTCATGAGCCGGCTGCAAGCCCGCTTCGCCAAACTGGCCGCCGAGAACCGCGCGGCCCTGGTCACCTATGTCATGTCCTTCGACCCCGACCGCGCCACCAGCCAGGCGGTGTTGAACGGCCTGCCGGCGGCGGGTGCCGACATCATCGAATTCGGCATGGCGTTCACCGACCCCATGGCCGACGGCCCGGCCATCCAATATGCCGCCCAACGCGCGTTGGCGGCCGGCGCATCGTTGCGCGGCACGCTCGAGATGATCGCCGAGTTCCGCAAGATAGACGCGGAAACCCCGGTGGTGCTGATGGGGTATTACAACCCGATCCATGCCTGGGGCCCGGAAAAGTTCGCCGCCGACGCGGCCAAGGCCGGGGTCGACGGGTTGATCCTGGTCGACCTGCCGCCCGAGGAAGCGGACGAACTGGTGCCGTTCTGCCGCGCCCAGGGCGTGGACTTCATCTTCCTGGCCACACCGACCAGCGACGAGGCACGCCTGCCGCGCGTGGTCGGCGGCGCCTCGGGCTTCGTCTACTACGTCTCAATCGCCGGCATCACCGGCACCGCCAGCGCCAGTTCGGACACCATCGCCGACGCGGTGACCCGCATCCGCGCCCTGACCGACGTCCCGGTTTGCGTCGGCTTCGGCATCAAGACCGCGGAACAGGCGGCAGAGGTCGCCCGCGTCGCCGACGGCGCGGTGATCGGTTCGTCCATCGTCACCGTCGGCGAGGACGCGCGGGCCAAGGGTGCCGACCCGGTGACCGCCATCCACGCCTTGGTCGGCCAATTGGCCGAAGGTGTGCGCGGCGCGCGTAAGTAATTCAGTGACGCGGATGAACACGGATAAACACGGATGGGCACCCCCTATTCGCGTTCATCCGTGTTCATCCGTGTCCATCCGTGTCATATATTCGCCCGCCGCCCCACGCGGCAGGCGATTTATAGAGGGTGTTGATCCATGAACTGGCTGACCAATTACGTCCGCCCCAAGCTCCAGGCCCTGGTCCGTCCCAAGGACGTGCCCGACAATCTGTGGCGAAAGTGCCCGACCTGCGGCCACATGATCTTCCACCGCGACCTGGAAAAGGCCCTGAACGTCTGCCAGCATTGCGGCCACCACATGCGCCTTTCGGTGAAAAAGCGCCTTGAGATGTTGTTCGACGACGGCAAGTACACCCGCATCGAACTGCCCAAGGCCGCCGAGGACCCGCTGAAGTTCAAGGACCAGAAGCGTTACACCGACCGTCTCAAGGACACCCGCGCCAAGACCGGCGAGACCGACGCCATCGTCGTCGCGCACGGCAAGATGGGCGGGCTGGCCGTGGTGATCGCCGCCTTCAACTTCGACTTCCAGGGCGGTTCCATGGGTGTCGCCGTGGGCGAAGGCATCGTCGCCGCCGCCGAACTGGCGGTGCTTCAGGATGCACCGCTGATCGTCATCCCGGCTTCGGGCGGTGCGCGCATGCAGGAAGGCATCCTGTCGCTGATGCAGATGGCCCGAACCACCGTCGCCGTGGACAAGGTCAAGGAAAAGCGTCTGCCTTACGTCGTGTTGTTGACCGACCCCACCACCGGCGGCGTCTCGGCCAGCTTCGCCATGCTGGGCGACATCGCCATCGCCGAACCGGGCTGCGTCATCGGTTTCGCCGGTGCCCGCGTCATCGAAAGCACCATCCGCGAAAAGCTGCCCGAGGGTTTCCAGAAGGCCGAATACCTGTTGGACCACGGCATGATCGACATGGTGGTGCCGCGCAAGGATCTGCGCGCCACCGTGGTCCGCACGCTGTCCTTGCTGCGCAACAAGGCCCCGGCCGGCGATCTGGTGGCGTTGCCGGTGGAAACCCCGGATTTCGACCCGGAAAGCGCCGCACGCATGTAAATTCGGGGCATTTCCCCCGCCGTCTTGCCGTCATGCCCGGGCGTCCCCCGGGCATGGCGCGTTCAGGAAGCCCCTTATGGTCATGATCGACGCCATCCTTGACCGCCTGACCCGCCTGCACCCCAAGGTCATCGACCTGTCGCTGGATCGCGTTCTGGCGCTGCTGGACAAGCTGGGGCGGCCACAGGACCATTTGCCCCCGGTTGTCCATGTCGCCGGCACCAACGGCAAGGGCTCGACCGTCGCCACCCTTCGCGCCATCGCCGAAGCGGCGGGGATGCGGGTGCACGTCTACACCTCGCCACATCTGGTGCGCTTCGCCGAGCGCATCCGGGTGGCCGGGGAAATCATCGCCGACGACGCGCTGGAAGCGTTGTTGCAAGAGGTGGAACAGGTCAACGACGGCCTGCCCATCACCTTTTTCGAGGTGACCACCGCCGCCGCCTTCCTGGCCTTCGCCCGCACCCCCGCCGATCTGGTGATCCTGGAAACCGGATTGGGTGGGCGGCTGGACGCCAGCAACGTGGTGACGCGGCCGGCGTTGACGGTCATCACCCCCGTCGCCATGGACCACGAAAGTTTCCTGGGCGACACGCTGACCGCCATCGCCACCGAAAAGGCCGGCATCCTCAAGCCCGGCGTACCGTGCGTGCTGGCGGCGCAACCGCCCGAGGCCCAGGCGGCGATCACCGCCCGTGCCGCCGCACTGGGCGCCGCCTTGCTGCGCGAGGGACCGGATTTCCTGGGGCACAAGAACGCGGACGGATCGCTGTCTTACGGCTCCCTGCGCCTGCCGCCGCCGGCCCTGGCCGGCGAATTCCAATATCGCAACGCCGGACTGGCCCTGGCCGCCGCCCACAAGCTGGCCGCCGAACGGGTCCTGCCGCCGCTGACACCGGACATCCTGGCCCGTGGCCTGCGTTCCATCCAATGGCCGGCCCGCCTGCAACGCCTAAACCAAGGACCGCTGGTGGAGATGTTGCCCCAGGATTGGGAATTATGGCTGGACGGCGGGCACAACCCACACGCCGCCGCCGCCATCGCCGCCCATGCCGCAGGCTGGACCGACCGGCCGCTTCTGGCGGTATTCGGCATGTTGAACAACAAGAACGTGGACGGCTATTTCGCGCCGCTGGCCAAACATTTCGCCGCCCTTCGCGCCGTCGCCATTCCCGGCGAAATCAACACCCTGTCGGCCGAGGACGCCGCCGAAGGCGCGCGGCGCCATGGCTGCGTGGATTCCCAGCCGGCACCTTCGGTCGAGGCGGCGTTGCGCGCCCTGGCCGGCCATCCCGGCCCGGCCCGCGTGCTGATCTGCGGCTCGCTTTACCTGGCGGGCGTGGTGCTGGCCGACAATTCCTGATCACGGGGCAAGGGCGGACAACGCACGTCCGGCGAACGGCGTTCCCCCGGCTGGTTCATGACATAGCCGGCGACACCGACGTGGTCGGACAGGACAGCCCGCCAAACCGCCGTGTCCAATCCACCGGTCTCGCGCGGGTCGGGGGCGAAATCCACGGCCAGATTCCGCCCGTTCCACAAAAAATGATCGTAGGCCGAGACGTAGCGGCCCGTCGAATTGAGACTGGTCTTGAGGTCGGGCGCCGCCCTCAATCCCGGCACTCCCGCCGCAACCTGCGCGAAGGCCGGATCGGCCGCCGCCAGATTCCAGTCGCCAGCCACCACCACCCGGCCGATGGTGCTGCCATCGGGGAGAGGACGTGCCGCGTAATAGTCAAGGACGCGGGTCATGGCGGCAACCTCGCGGCGCCGTGGCTCCAATCCCCCCCGCCCGAACACCACGTGGATTCCCACCAGCCAGAAACGGTCGCCGTCCTTGTCTTCGATAGCGACGGCAAAGGGCGGACGGACGAAAGCGCCCCCGGCATCGGGGAACTCGGCCACATCCAGCAATCGCGCAGCCGCCCCACGCATCAACATGGCGTAATGCTCGCGGTATCCGCCCCCGCCCTTGGCGGTGCTGACCACCACCGAGAAGCCTTCGGGGGCCAGTCGCCCCGGTTCGTCCGGGTCCATCACCTCTTGCAGGGCAACCACGTCATAGGCCGCGAAGACACGGCGAAAACCATCACGCTTGCCCGCACGGTAAGTCTCTGCCCCCTGCCCCAGCCGCAAGGCGTTCTGGGTCAGGAAACAGAAATCGGCCCGCGCCGGCATCGCCGCCGCGATCGCCGACAGCAAAATGAGCATGGAAGAATGGCGCCGCATATTCGTGTACTGGTGGTGTTGTTCACGGGAACAACACCACCATACATCACGCAAGCACCCTTGCGCATCACCAGAACGCAAAAGGAACGTTTTATTTTCCCCGCACCCAGCGGGCGGTGGCTTCGGCGACACGTTCGCCCAAACGTTCCGCGGTCTTGCGATCGGAATGGGGCGGGGCCACATCGGGACCTTCGTCGGCATTGGCTTGAGCCATGGCCCCAAGGAAGCTGCCCAACCGGTTGAGGTCCTCGACGCTGCCCTTGGAATTGTTGTTGCCCGGCAGCAGATCGTTGCCCACCCACACCATGCCGTGCTGGGCGGCGAACACCGCCAACTGGATCAGGGTGTTCAGCTTGTCGCCGCTTTGACTGGCCGAGACGGTGAAGCCGGCGGCCAGCTTGTCCTTCCACCCCCGGCCGTACCAGGTCTTCGAGGTCGCCTCCATGAATTCGTGGAAGCGAGCCGAAGCCGACCCCATGTAGGTGGGCGACCCGAAGACGATGGCGTCGGCGCCGTCCAGGATGGCGGCCTTGGCCTCGGCCTCCTCGACCGGTACCAGATGCACTTCGGTCCCGGCGACGCGGGCGGCGCCCAGGGCGACGCTTTGCGCCAGAACGGCGGTGTGGCCGTAGCCGGAATGATAGACGATGGCGATGGAAGACATGAAAACTCCTCGTGTAATCGTAGGTGTTACCGTTACATTAAAAGGCAAAAAAACAGTTCAGCCCATGGCCTCGGCGCGAATCTGCGTCACCACCTCGGACAGCAAGGTGGTTCCCAGAACCGCCTCGCGCGCCGCCTCTGCCCGGTCGATCACCCGCACCAGCACCGGTTGGATGCCGCGTCCCACCGGGCAGGCGGGGTTGGGCGGCTGGTGATGCAGTGCCGGACCTTCGTCTTCCTCGACCGCGCGGGCGATGTCGAGCAGGGTGATACGCTCGGGCGGCCGTGCCAACAGCGATCCCCCGGCGCTGCCGCGCAGCGAGCGCACCAACCCGGCCTTGGACAAAGCCGACAGCAGCCGACGGATGACCACCGGATTGGTGTTGACGCTGCCGGCGATCCATTCCGACGTCGCCGGTTCGTCCCCGGACAGAGCCAGGACGGCGGCGATATGAACGGCGACGGCGAAACGACAGTTCTTGGACATGGGCGAAACGTAATCTCATCAGTTACAGTTTACAAGCCCTCTCGCGCACGAAAAAGCCCCCGCCGTCATCCGGCGGGGGCCCGCGAAACAACCCGGCTTACAGGCTGGCTTCGACCCATTCGTAAAGCTTGCTCTTGGGCAGGGCACCGATCTTGGTCGCCGCCACCTGGCCGCCCTTGAACACCATCAGGGTGGGGATGCCGCGCACGCCGTACTTGCCGGGCGTGCCGGGGTTTTCGTCGATGTTGATCTTGACCACGGTCACCTTGCCTTCAAGGTCCTTGGACAGATCCTCGAGAGCGGGCGCGATCTGGCGGCACGGACCGCACCATTCGGCCCAGAAATCGACCAGCACCGGGCCGGAAGCCTTCAACACATCGGCTTCGAACGTCGCATCGGTCACATTCTTCATCGCCAGTATCCTTGCTCCATGGTCGATGGGAGGAAAACGGCCCGTCATCGGCCACCACCTCCCGGAATTGAAAAACACTCTAGAAAGGCCCGGCCGGGGCGTCAAGCTGGGCCACCGCAGGGGTGCCCCACGCCAGCATGGGGCGCCCCGCATATGGGGACGCCCCGATCAAAGAAAAACCCCCCAGGCACAGCCCAGGGGGTTTTCTCAGCACTCCGAAATACAAGATCAGCCGTTGACGGCTTCCTTGAGGCCCTTGCCAGCCGAGAACTTCGGCTGCTTCGAGGCCGGAATCTGAATCTTTTCGCCGGTGCGGGGGTTGCGGCCTTCCGAGGCGGCACGAGAGGCCACCGAGAAAGAGCCGAAACCGACCAGGCGAACCTCGTCGCCACCCTTCAGCGCGGCGGTGATCGCCTCGAACACACCCTCGACGGCCTTTTCGGCGTCGGCCTTGGTCAGGCCGGAGAGCTCGGCAACGCGCGAAACCAGGTCAGCCTTGTTCATCGGTCTAAATTCCCCTGAAAGTGTGAAATCCATTCGGACCCATCCGTCCTCCCCAATTGCCAGAGCCCCATGCGGCCGTCAATGGCAGAAATGCACGGATATCAGCGAAAACCGGTTTCCACCAGCAGACGGTGGAATTCACGCAGGTGTTTTTCGGCCTCGCTGGGCTTGGGCACGCTGGCCAGGAACTTTTCCTCGAACTGGGGCTGGCGCAGATGCTCGATGACACGGGCACGGGCCAAATTCAACGACTTACCCTCGATCAGCACCCCCGAACCGCAGAACTTGATCAGCCGGATGGCACGCAGCGCCAAGGGGTCGTCGGGCTTGTCGATCTTTTCGATGACCCCTTCATCCACCAGATAAGCGGCCAACGTCTCGTCCACATGCGACGCCAGTTGCCGGCGTGTGTCCTCGTCCAACTCGGCCGAGGCCAGCAAGGAACGGTTGGCCGCCGCCAGGGCCGCCATGCGCTCGGGCGGCCCCAAGCGGGCCGGCACCCACTCGTTCATGGTCTTGGCCCCCAGCACGCGGCCCGACAGCAGATCGACCAGCCCCCGCCCCATGGCCAGGCCCATCGGCGCCTTGGCCAGCGCCAGCAGGAACTGCACCCGCCGCACCCCGTCCGACAGCGCCGACAGGGTCAGTTCCACCGCCTGGACGGTCCCCAGGGTGCCAAGATGGGCGTGGATGTGGGCGATCCGGTGCACCATGGCCTCGGCCGAGGCGCCCTCGCCCAGCACGCCGCGATGGCCGACCAGACGGTGCATCACCTTGTGGCAGACCTCGGTTTCCTGTTTCGGTTCGTTGCGCGACAACGGATTCTGGCCGCCCAGTTCGCGCGCCACGCGGTCCAACAGCACCCGCCGCCCCTCGACCAGTACGCCCGTGGCGAACAAGGCATTAAGGCCGTTGAACGTCTCGGGAGCGAACTTGGCCGCCTGTCCCGTTCCCTCGGCCAGATCGGACAGTGAACACAGGGCCGCCCCCAAATTGGCCTGATACCCCAAGAGATCCTGGATCAACTGCGCGGAATTGAGGATGTCGGCGACGATGCCGTCCATCAGCGCCAGGGCGGAACCCGCCTGCGGCCCCATTTCCGTCGCCTCGGCCGCCCAGCCCAGAATGGTATCGAGCTTGCCGATCCACGACCGCGTTTCCAATAAGCGCAAGGTCATCAGCGACAGGCACAGATAGGGATGTTCGTCGCCGCCCTTCTCCACCCCCTTCAGCACCTCGGCCAGGGTCTTGGGGGTCTTCGGCTTGCTGGCCGCGACCTTGCGGGCACGGGCCAGTCCTTCGTCCCACATGCGCGACAGGAAATCCCGCCGCGTCTTGCCGTCCTCGCCGGACGTCGCCGCCTGAAGGGTGGAAATGCGGTCGATGGCGGCGAACAGCAGCGTGCCACGGTCGCCGAACCGCTTCATCTCGGCGGCACTGTGCAACAGCTCGCTGGGACTGACCACCACCTCGTCCAGATATTTGCGCAGCATCCGCCCCAGGGTCAGCCGGGCCTCGATCCCATAGAAATCGCCCAGGGAGCGGCACAAGGGCGCGTCCTTGACCGGCGCCAGCGACAGGTCGGGGCCACCGGTGCGAGGGGCGGCGGTCTTTTCCTGGATCACCGTTTCCGTGTGCAGGCCGTCGAGACCACGGCGGTCGCGCACCACCCGCACCGCCGCGTGGTTGCCCTTTTGCAAAAGGTTGTCGGCGAAAGCGCGGGCCTTGGCCTCGTCGTTGGCGAAATCCGCCACAACCCAATGCTTGTCGGTCAGCACCTGTATTTCGAAGGAGACGTTGGGAGGGGGGCTCATGCCGGAACCTCCGGCGCCAGTTCGGCCCGGCGGCGAAGGGCGGCGGCGACGCCATCGGCGCCCAGCCGCGACGCCAGCCGCGCCAGCCCGCGCCGCGCCGGTTCGACAATCCGGCCATGCCCGGACGCCTCGGCCAACGTCAGCCAGACATAGGCCTCGGCCTCGTCCCGGTCCAGGCCCTGACCGGTGGCGCACATCACGCCAAGATTGTAGGCGGCCAGCGCATGACCCTGACGAGCGGCGGCGCGGAACAGGCGCGCCGCCTCGGCCGCGTCGCGGGCGACGCCGTCGCCGGCCAGGTACAGTTGCCCCAGGTCGTATTGGGCGTCGGCGACATTGCCGGCCGCCGCCTTGCGGCACCAATCCACGGCGGAAGCCGTGTCCTGCTTCACGCCTTCGCCCAGCCGGTACAGAACCGACAGCCAATGTTGTGCCCGCGCGTGCCCGCCCTGGGCCGCGACACGAAACCAATGGGCGGCGGCGGCGACGTCCTTGCCCAGCCCCATGCCGGCCCAGCACATCAGGCCAAGATTGAATTGCGCCGCCGCCAAGCCCTGTTCGGCGGCCCGCTGACAGAAATGGGCGGCCTCGACCGGGTCGGCCTCGGTGCCGCGTCCTTCCCGCAGCATGTTGGACAGATTGAACTGGGCCAGGGCGTCGCCGGCCTCGGCCGCCTGACGGTAATAGTCGGCGGCGCGCACGTCGTCCTGGGGGACGCCCTCGCCGGCCTCGTGCAGCGCGCCCAGCGTGAACAGGGCATCGACGTCGCCGCCCGCCGCCGCCTTGCGAAACCATTGCGCCGCCACGCCCGGATCGGCGGCGCAGCCCCGCCCCGAGCGGATCATGTTGCCCAGGTTGAACTGGGCCGCCGCGTCGCCGGCCTGGGCCGCCGAAAGATACCAGCGCAGCGCCTCGGCATCGTTTTGCCGCACCCCCACGCCCAGATCGTACAGCACCGCCAGGGAATATTGCCCCACCGGGTCGCCGGCCTTGGCGGCGGCGGCGTACCAGCGCGCCGCCTGGGCCGCGTCCTCGGGCACGCCCATTCCCATGCGGCAGGCGTTGCCCAACGCCACCTGGGCGGCGGTGTCGCCGCCATCGGCGGCGGCCCGCAGCGAAACCACGTCCACGACGGTTTCGAACTCGCACAGCGGATCGGGATCGGGATCGGGGGCCGTCAACGGCGCATCGACGCCGCCGTCGCCTTCCGTCCCCTCGGCGGGCTTGAGAGTATCGAGCAGATCCTCAAGGCTTTGCTGACGCGGTGCCGGGGCGGTTTCGACGCGGGGTGCCGCCACCCCCTGCGCCACCAATTGGTCAAGCGCCCGCCGCGCCTGTGAATGACCTTGGGCGGCGGCACGAGCCATCCACTTGGCTGCCTCGTCCAGGTTGCGCGGCACCTTGGCCCCCAGGCGGTAGCATTCGCCAAGATTGAATTGGGCCTGGGCGTCGCCGGCTTCCGCCGCCTGGCGGTGTGCCGCCACCACTTCCGGTTCCCGTGCCATCGTCTTGTCCGTCCCTGACCGAACCCGTCGCCAGCATGCCACAGCCGGCCGAAGCCGTCATGGCGCTTGCGGCGGCGGATGCAAGGGAAGACGAACGGTAAAGCGACAGCCCCGCCCCAGTTCCGACACCAGTTCGACCCGCCCGCCCAGCAATCCGGCCAAGCGTCGCACGATGGCCAGTCCCAGCCCCAGCCCCTGGCTGCGGTCACGGGCGGAATTGGCCACCTGGTGGAATTCCTCGAACACCGCCTCTTGCTGTTCGCCGGCGATGCCGATACCGGTGTCGGCGACCACCACCCCCAACTCGTCTCCCAGTCGGCGACAGCCGACGACGATGTGGCCCGAGGGCGTGTAGCGGATGGCGTTCTCGATCAGGTTGCGCAACAGGCGTTCCAGCAAGGCGGCATCGCTGACCAGGGTGCGACTGGTCGGCACCAGACGGAACGCCAGCCCCTTTTCCGCGGCACGAATGCTGTATTCCTCGGCCAGCCGACCGAGCAGGTGGCCCAGGTCGATCCTGTCCATGGTCGGAACCACCACCCCGGCATCCAGCTTGGACATGTCGAGCAAGCTGTTGAGCAGCAGCCTGAGACCGTCCAGGGCATGTTCCATCTGCGCCGTCACCTGTTCCATGGGCGAACCGGACAGGCGGATCTTCATCACCTCGATCAGCAACAGCAGCGATTGCACCGGCTGGCGCAGATCATGGCTGGCGGCGGCCAGGAACTTGGAACGGGCCAACGAGGCCCGCTCGGCCTCGGCCTTGGCGTCCAACGCCTCGTCGCGGGCCAGCTTCAACTCGGATTCGGCCAGCTTCACCGCCGTGATGTCGATGTTGACGCCAAAGGCGCTGCGCATGGCGTTCTCGGCCCCGAAGGCCACCATGCCGATACCGGTCATCCAGCGCAGGCGCCCGGAGGAATCGGTCAGGCGGTATTCGATGCGGTATTCGCGCGAGCGGGTGGTGCGGACCCGCTCGATCTCGGTCTCGACCGCCCGGCGGTCCTCGGCCGGCAACAGTTCCAGCCAGTCGCTGAACGTGACCGGCGGCAAGCCGTCGCCGTAAAGCGCGGCCACGTCGCCGGTCCAGTCCAGCCGGTCGCTGGCCACGTCCCAATGCCAGGTGACGGCATGGGCGGCACGCAACGCCACCGCCAGCTTGTCGGCGTTCTCGCGGGCCTGACGCTCCAACAGCCCCTTGCGTCGCAACGTCACCGTGGACAACACCCCGCCGAGCGTGATCAGAACCAGGAAGAAAACACTGCGGTTGGCGTTGCCCCGCCAGGTCGCCATGGTGTCGCGGTCGGCCAGCGCCACGGTGGCATAAAGCGGATAGCGTTCAAGCTTGCGAAAGGCGGTGACGCGGCTGATCCCATCCAGCGGCGATTCGCGCTGGTAGTCGCCCTCGTTCTGGCCGGCGGCGAAGGCATGCTCCACCTCGGGCGACGGCACCGGCTCGTTGATCATCTCCTCGACCAGCGGCGAACGCACCATCAGACGATGGTCGAGATCGCGCACCGACACCACCGAGGACGGCGGCAGCAACAGGCTTTGCCAGAACGGGCTGAGATATTCGATCAAGCCGACATTGGCCACCACCATGCCGGCGAAACGTCCGTCCACCCTGAGCGCGCGGGCCACCTGGATGCCCCATTTGTTGGACACCCGGCCACGGATCAGCCGCGACACCACCGGTCCCGCCGTCGGACCGTCGCGCAAGGCCAGGAAATAGTCGCGATCCCCCAGCGATCCGCCCGGCGCGGCACCCAGCGAATTGGCCACCACCCGGCCCTTGCCGTCGGTCACCGTCATGGAAACGATGCCGTGGCCGTCTTTCTGGATGTCGGACATGGCCGCCTGAACCTCGTCGCGACGCGCCGGAGACAGGGCCAGACCACCGCGCAGTTCGTCCCGGCTCAACAACGCCCCGACCTGACGCAACACCAGATTGGCACGGTCGAACGAAGCGGTCGCCTGTTCCTCGACCAAACGGACATAGGACGTCGCCGATTGCCGCGCCTGCTGTTGCGCCTGACGGTACGACAGCCACAAGCCGACGCCCACGTAGACGTCGAAACTGAGGATGAACACCCACAGCAACGTCAGGTGGCGAAAGGCTCCAGATCGTTGCGCCATTCCCTCCCCCAAGCGAAAGCATCGCGGCCACTTTCAGGCTGCAATTTTTCGTCGGTCAATTCGGCCATGCCCCAAAAGGGCTGTCAAGCGCGGCAGCACCCGACACCATCCAGGAAGACGCGCACCGCGACGCGGACGTGGCTTTCCATCTCGGCCTCGTCGAGTACGACGCTCAGCCCCAGAACCCGGCGGGCGTGCAGCACCCCCAAAAGGCTGCCGAGGAAGACCCGTGCCAATTGCTCGGGCGAGGCGAAGCCGTCGCGCACCAGAGCCGAATTGGCGAAACGTTCGGCCAAGATACGTTCCGAACTGCGCGGTCCCAGTTCGAAGAACAGGCGCGCCACCTCGGGAACCCGTTCGGATTCGGCGGCCAGGACACGAAACACCGCCACCGATTGCGGCGCCAGCGCCGCGTGCACGAAGCAAATCCCCAGGGCGCACAATCCCTCCTCCGAGCCGAGGTCGGCGAAGGTGTTGCTGTTCAGCGCCTGCCAGGTGACGGCGGTGGCCTGTTCGATCATCGCCCGCAACAGACCTTCCTTGCCGCCGAACTGCTCGTAAAGGGTCGAGCGCGAGCCCTTGGACCGGCACACGATGTCGGACAGGCTGGTCCGTTCGTAGCCCTTTTCCAAGAACAGCTCCGATGCCGCGTCCAGCATCGCCTGACGGCGCAACTCGCCCCGTGTGGGGGTCTTTTCCGCTGACACCTGCCCCATGCTCCTTCCGTGCTGGCTGTTACCGTCTGAAACAGTTTCGTCGTTGAATTAATCTATACTGTACGGTACGGTACAGTCAATTACCCCCTAGCCGCCACCCCCCTGGCCGGCCCTTTTCTCCGGGAAAACCGCAGATGCCCTTGTCCTCCAAAGCCATTCCATCCGCCCTCGCGCTGTTGCTCGCCCTGTCCGCCGCCGCCTGTGGCGACAGCCAACAAGCCGCCGCCCCCGCCGCCGCGCCGATCGAGGTCACCACCTTTACCGTCCAATCGGCCGACATTCCGCTATCCACCGAATTGCCGGGCCGCACCGCCGCCTTCCGGGTGGCCGAGGTGCGGCCGCAAGTCAGCGGCATCGTGCTCAAGCGCCTGTTCGAGGAAGGCAGCGAGGTCAAGGCCGGTCAACAGCTCTACCAGATCGACCCGGCCACCTATCAGGCGGCGGTGCAAAGCGCCCAGGCCGACCTGGTCAAGGCACGCGCCACCTTGAAATCGGTCGAGGCCAAGGCCGCACGTTACGCCGAACTGGTCAAGATCAACGCCGTGTCGCGTCAGGACTACGACGACACCGTCGCCACCCTGGATCAGGCCAAGGCCCAGATCCTGGTGGCCCAGGCTGCATTGGAAACCGCCCGCATCAACCTGAACTACACCAAGGTCTACGCCCCCATCGCCGGCCGTATCGGCAAATCCAGCGTCACCGAAGGCGCGCTGGTCACCGCCAACCAAACCACGACCATGGCCACCATCACCCAACTGGACCCCATCTACGTGGACGTCAGCCAGTCCAGTTCCGAACTGATGCGGCTGCGCCGCGCCATGGCGGCGGGAAAGGTGCGCGAGGACGAAGGCGCCGTGGTGACGCTGACGCTCGACGGCTCCAACCTGCCTTACGGCGAGACCGGGCGCCTGCAATTCTCGGACGTCACCGTGGACCCGAGCACCGGAGCGGTGCAATTGCGCGCCCAGTTCCCCAACCCCAACAAGGACCTGTATCCGGGTCTGTTCGTGCGCGCCCGCGTCGAACAGGGCGTGCGTCCCGGCGCCATCCTGGTGCCGCAACAGGCCCTGGTGCGCAACGCCGACGGCTCGGCCCAGGTGTGGGTGGTCGACGCCGACAACAAGGTGGCGCCGCGCCCGGTGGTCACCGGCCAGGCCATGGGCGACCGCTGGCTGATCGACGACGGCCTCAAGGCCGGCGAACGTGTGGTGATCGCCGGCCTTCAGAAAATTCGCCCCGGAACCCCCGTGACCCCGGTGGACGCCGCCCCCGCCACCTCCGCCGCGGCCCCCACCGCCGGCCAGCACTGAGCGAGGCGCCACCATGTCGCGTTTCTTCATCGACCGCCCGGTCTTCGCCTGGGTCATCGCCATCGTCATCATGCTGGCCGGCGGGCTGGCCATCCTCGATCTGCCCATCGAGCAATATCCCCGCATCGCGCCGCCATCGGTCCAGATCACCGCGTCCTATCCCGGCGCCTCGGCGCAGACGCTGGAAAACTCGGTCACCCAGGTGATCGAGCAGAAGATGAACGGCATCGACCATCTTCGCTACATGTACTCGACATCGGACTCGGCGGGTAACGTCAGCATCACCCTGACCTTCGAGCCCGAGGCCAACCCGGACATCGCCCAGGTGCAGGTGCAGAACAAGCTGCAACTGGCCACGCCGCTGCTGCCGCAAGAGGTACAGCAGCAAGGCGTGAAGGTCGCCAAGGCCACCAAGAACTTCCTGATGGTGGTGGGCCTGGTGTCGACCGACGAGCGCATGGCCGGCGCCGATTTGTCCGACTATCTGGTTTCCAGCGTCCAGGACGACATCAGCCGTCTGCCCGGCGTCGGCGAGGTCATGGTGTTCGGCGCCCAGCACGCCATGCGCATCTGGCTGAACCCGGATAAACTGGTCAGCTACAAGATCACCGCCAGCGACATCAGCTCCGCCATCAAGGCGCAGAACGCCGAAGTGTCGGCGGGTCAGATCGGCGGCGCCCCCGCCGTGCCGGGCCAGCAGATCAACGCCACCATCATCGCCCAAAGCCGTCTGGAAACGCCCGAGCAGTTCGGCAACATCCTGCTCAAGGTCAATACGGACGGATCACAGGTGCGCCTGAAGGACGTGGCCCGCATCGAGATCGGCTCGGAAAGCTATGAGAACGTGGCCCGCTACAACGGCAAGCCCGCCGCCGGCCTTGCCGTCAAGCTGGCCACCGGCGCCAACGCGCTGGACACGGCGGAACTGGTGCGCAAGCGCTTCGCCGAACTGAAGCCGTTCTTCCCGCAGGGTGTCGATGTGGTCTATCCCTACGACACCACCCCCTTCGTGAAAATCTCGATCGAGGAAGTGGTCAAGACCCTGGTGGAAGCCATCGTCTTGGTCTTCCTGGTCATGTACCTGTTCCTCCAGAATTTCCGCGCCACCCTTATTCCCACCATCGCCGTGCCGGTGGTGCTGTTGGGCACGTTCGGCATCCTGGCGGCATGCGGTTTCACCATCAACACGCTGACCATGTTCGCCATGGTTCTGGCCATCGGCCTGTTGGTGGACGACGCCATCGTGGTCGTCGAGAACGTCGAACGCGTCATGAGCGACGAAGGGTTGCCCCCGCGCGAGGCGACGCGCAAATCCATGGGCCAGATCACCGGAGCCCTGGTGGGCATCGCCCTGGTGCTGTCGGCGGTGTTCGTGCCCATGGCCTTCTTCGGCGGCTCGACCGGTGCCATTTATCGCCAGTTCTCGCTGACCCTGGTTTCGGCCATGGCCCTGTCGGTGCTGGTCGCCCTGGTGCTCACCCCCGCCTTGTGCGCCACCATGCTCAAGCATGTGGAGCGCGGACACGCCTGGGAGACCAAGGGGTTCTTCGGCTGGTTCAACCGCCTTTTCGACCGCAGCCGCAATGCCTACGGCAAGGGCGTACAGGGTGTATTGAGGCGGTCGGGCCGGTTCCTGTTGGTCTATGCCGTGCTGCTGGTGGGCCTGGGCTTCCTGTTTACCCGCATGCCCAGTTCGTTCCTGCCCGACGAGGACCAGGGGATCATGTTCGTCCAGGTGTCCACTCCGGCCAGCGCCACCCAGGAACGCACCATCGAGGCCCTGAAGAAAGCCGAGGACTATTTCCTCAACGTCGAAAAGGACAACGTGGCGGGCCTGTTCACCGTGGCCGGCTTCAACTTCTCGGGCCGCGGCCAGAATTCGGGCATGGCCTTCGTGCAGATGAAGGACTGGAGCGTGCGCAAGAACCCGAACCAGAAGGTCGGGGCCATCGCCATGCGCGCCATGCGCGCCCTGTCCACGGTCAAGGACGCCATGGTGTTCGCCTTCACCCCGCCCGCCGTGGTGGAACTGGGCAACGCCACAGGCTTCGACCTGCATCTGATGGACCGCGGCAACCTGGGCCATGAGAAACTGATGGCCGCCCGCAACCAGCTTCTGGGCATGGCGGCGCAGAATCCCGCCCTGATGGCGGTGCGTCCCAACGGCCTGGAAGACACCCCCCAGTTCCGCGTCAACGTCGATCGGGAAAAGGCCAGCGCGCTGGGCCTGTCGCTGTCGGACGTGAACACCACGCTGTCGGCCGCCTGGGGATCGTCCTACGTCAACGACTTCATGGACAACGGCCGCGTGAAGAAGGTCTACATGCAGGCCGACGCCCCCTTCCGCATGCAGCCCGAGGACCTGAACCGCTGGGAGGTCAAGAACCTGTCGGGTCAGACCGTGCCCTTCTCGACCATCATGAGCACCCGCTGGTCCTATGGCTCGCCGCAGCTTGAACGCTACAACGGCACCCCCTCGCGCGAGATCATGGGCGCCCCGGCTCCCGGCCATTCCTCGGGCGAGGCCATGGCGATCATCGAGGACATCGCATCCAAGCTGCCGCCGGGCATCGGCCTGTCTTGGACCGGTCTGTCCTACGAAGAACGCCTGGCCGGTTCACAGGCCCCCGCCCTTTACGCCATCTCGGTGCTGGTGGTGTTCCTGTGCCTCGCCGCCCTCTACGAAAGCTGGTCGATCCCGTTCTCGGTGATGCTGGTGGTTCCCCTGGGCGTCCTGGGCGCGGTGGCGGCGGCCCTGATGCGCGGCCTTCCCAACGACGTGTACTTCCAGGTGGGCCTGCTTACCACCATGGGATTGGCGGCGAAGAACGCCATCCTGATCGTGGAATTCGCCAAGGACATCCACGAACGGGAAGGAAAATCCCTGGTGGACGCCGCCATCGAGGCGTCACAGCAGCGCCTGCGGCCGATCATCATGACCTCGCTGGCCTTCATCCTGGGCGTGTTGCCGCTGGCCATCGCCAACGGCGCCGGTTCGGGTGCCCAGAACGCCATCGGCGTCGGCGTGATGGGCGGCATGATCAGCGCCACGGTGCTGGCCATCTTCTTCGTGCCGCTGTTCTTCGTGGTCGTGCTGCACTACTTCGCCCGCAAGTCGGCCCCCCAGCATGCGGAAGTCCCGACAGAATGACCCGCCACGCACTTAGCCCCAAAGAGACGACCATGAAAAAAATCGTGCTGATGACCTGCGCGGCCGCCGTGCTGTCGGGATGCTCGCTGGTTCCCGATTACATGCGCCCCGACATGCCGGTGCCGCAGGCGTGGCCGCAGGGCCCGGCGGCGGCGGCCACCCCGGCCGCCAAGGACGGACAATCCTTGTGGACCGACACCGCGTGGAAAGAGTTCTTCACCGACCCCACCTTGCAGCGACTGATCCAGCAATCCCTGGACAACAACCGCGACCTGCGCGTCGCCGCCCTGAACATCGAGGTGGCACGCGCCACCTATCGCGTCACCCAGGCCGACCTGTTGCCCAACCTCGACGCCAACGGCTCGGGCAGCGTGGCGCGCACCCCGCTCAACGCCAGCCGGACGGTGCCGGCGACCAAGGTCACCGCCCGTTCCTATGCCGCCAATGTCGGCGTCACCGCTTTCGAACTGGATCTGTTCGGCCGGGTGCGTGCCTTGAACGAACAGGCGCTCGAGCAGTTCCTCGCCACCGAGGAAGCCCGCAACTCCACCCAGATCTCGCTGGTGGCCGAGGTGGCCAACGCCTACCTGACCTGGCTGGGCGACCGTAAGCTTCTGGCCCTGACCGAGGAAACCCTGGAAACCCGGTTGAAATCGCTGGAACTGATCGACCAGAGCTTCGCCCGCGGCGTCAGTTCCGAACTGGATCTGGCCCAGGCCAAGACGGCGGTGGAAACGGCACGGGCCAACCGCGCGCTTTACCTGCGCCAGGTGGACCAGGACCGCAACGCGCTGACCTTGCTGGTGGGCTCTCCCATCGCCGACGACGCGCTGGCCGGCGAACTCGATTCCATGCGGCTGGTCGAGGACTTGCCAGTCGGCCTGCCGTCCGAGGTATTGCTGCGCCGACCCGACATCGCCCAGGCCGAACACAGCCTGAAAGCGGCCAACGCCAACATCGGCGCGGCCCGCGCGGCATTCTTCCCCAGCATCTCGCTGACCGGCGCCGCCGGTTATTCCAGCCGCAACCTGAGCAACCTGTTCGAAGCGGGATCGGGGGCGTGGTCGTTCGGCCCGTCCGTCAGCCTGCCCATCTTCGACGCCGGCCGCAACCAGGCCAACCTGGATTCCGCCAAGGCCAGCCGCGACATCGCGGTGGCGCAATATGAAAAGTCGATCCAGACCGCGTTCCGCGAAGTGGCCGACGCCCTGGCCGCCAAAGGCACGCTGACCGATCAGATGGCGGCGCAAGGCCGGCTGGTCGAGGCGACCCGGACCAGCTATCGCCTGTCCCAGGCCCGCTACGACCATGGCATCGACAGCTATCTGAACGTGCTGGATTCGCAACGTTCCCTCTACAGCGCGCAACAGGAACTGGTGTCGGTTCAGGTGGAACGGCTGTCCAATCTGGTGTCCCTGTACAAGGTCCTGGGCGGCGGTAGGAACTGACACGTTTTCTTGGTGGGATGGCGTGACCGGTTTCTCCGGCCGCCATCACGCCGTCTCGACAGGTAACGGACGGTCCAGCCGGGTCAACAGGTCGGACAGCACCCGCCGGGTGTCATGCCACGTCTCGGCCCAAATCGGCGGCCCACAGGCCGCACAGCCGCTCTGTCTCGGTATAGACACGACCTCCCTCGGCCGCGCCGGGGAAGGGTTGGGGTGGGGGCAGATTTACGAAGAAGGCGGGTGCCGCTTGGCGCCCGCCTTTTTTGTTGTGAAAGGGAAAAATGCGAAGGGACGCGGCCTCTTCGCGCATCCCATGCCCTATTTGGCCGGAGGCTTGCCAGCCGCCGCGAGTTTCGCGTTCAGCGCTGCCTTTCGGGCCGCCGCTTTCGCAGGGCGGACATAAAAATGGTCAAAGAGCCCATCTAAAATATCCAGGCACCATTCGGCTTCATGCTCTTCGACATCAATGATTTGCAGGCCTGTGATGTCGTTAATCGGATGGGCCGAGAAGTTTCCAAAATTGCGGATCGCGTCCACAGTGCCCTTAAGATCGCTGGGGACGTCAGGGCGGTCCAGGAAGGTGTCGATTTCCTTGGAAAGGTCGCGTTCCTTAATGCCGTTTTGCCGCAAAACGTTTTGTAGGCAACGCCGTGCTAAGGCGGCCGACGCCTTTGGGCTGATAGGTAGAACCTCTGCCGCTTCGAGATAGTCTTGTGAAATGGCCGCAGGCACCTCTTGCGCTACCGGTCTATCAACAGCGCCTCGAGGATAGGCGGTGAAGGTGGCGCCATGTGGTTCCGTGAGCTGAATCGTAATCTTATTGCAGGCTGGGCAATGGGTATAATGATAGCTCCAACTGCCTGCGAACACGTTCTCCGTCCAGCGATCATGAAATTCAATGTTGCAATGCGGGCATTTCATCGGGGGCAGCAATCCAGGCGAGAGAGTTGGTGGGATGATAGCTCTCAATAGAGGACATTCAATAGTATATCCCATTGACATATC
Source organism: Magnetospirillum aberrantis SpK (assembly GCF_011022235.1). Lineage (GTDB taxonomy): Bacteria > Pseudomonadota > Alphaproteobacteria > Rhodospirillales > Magnetospirillaceae > Magnetospirillum > Magnetospirillum aberrantis. The sequence goes on from NZ_JAAIYP010000038.1 coordinate 239,045, forward strand.
CCACGGCGATCTCATATCCTGATCCAAAGCGGATAGGAAAGGCGCCGCCATGACCCGCACCACCCTGTTTCACAGCAACCGATCCCAGGCCGTGCGCCTGCCCAAGGATGTAGCGTTCCCCGACGGGGTGCACGAGGTGGCGATTTTGCGGGACGGGGCGCGGCGGGTGATCGTTCCGGCCAACGCGGTGTGGGACGATTTCTTCGCGGCGCCGGGGGTGGATTTGGGCGAGCGGGATCAACCGGCCATGCAGGACCGCGAGAGCCTGTAGCATGCTGCGCTACATGCTCGACACCAATCTGTGCATCCGGGTGCTGCGCGACCGCCCGCCGGGCTTGCGCGAGCGCTTCAATGCCGAGGCGGCGGCGCTGTGCATTTCCTCCGTCACCCTGGCTGAGTTGCTGTATGGCGCCGAAAAGTCGATGCGACCGGTGGAAACCCGCCACCGGGTCGAGGATTTCGCCGCCCGCCTTGCGGTGCTGGCGTTCGACGATGCCGCCGCCGCCCATTACGGCGATGTCCGTGCCGATCTGGAACGGCGGGGGCAGGTCATCGGCCCCTACGACCTGATGATCGCCGGGCACGCCCGCAGCAAGGGATTGGTGGTGGTGACCGGCAATTTGGGGGAATTCACCCGTGTCGCCGGTCTGCGCGCCGAGGATTGGCTGGGCTGATGGGATGCGCGAAGGGACTGCGTCCCTTCGCACCTTTTCCCTTTGCTTCTTCAATCCCCCGGCCGCCGGTCGTCGGTGCCGATATAAGTTACAGGCGGCGTGTGCTTGCGCAGGTGTTTGCGGGTTTCCGGCGACAACAGGCGGAACACCGGAGCGGTGACGGTCAGGCCGGTGCCGGTCAGGGTGAAGGCGGTGGCGACCGGGCGGCCGAACACGTCCAGGATTTCCTGGCCGGGGGTGCCGACCAAGCCCAGGGCTACCGGGCCGACATCGGCCTTGATGCCGACATGGCTGGCATAGCCGCGCTGGCCCAGCCACTGGTTGGCCTCGGTGCGCAGGGCAATCAGGGCGTTCAGGGCGTGGTCGGTATCCGCTGCGGGAAAGATTGTCAGGGCGTTGTCGCCCAGGGTCTTGATCTGCCGTCCCCCGGCCTCGGCGACACGGATGCCGGTCAGGGCGAACAGGCCGGACATGATGTCCATGACCCCGGCCAGGGTCGAGGCCTCGGCGTGGCGGTGCAGCCAGTGGGTTTCGATGATGGCGACAAGCATGTCGTGCTGCGCGGGCAGGCGCAGGTCGGTCCAGAAGGACATGGATTTTCTCCCGACGAATGGGCGAATGGCAAGCGGCCCACGGGTCCGCCAGTGTCGGAGAAAAATCGCCGGCCCACAGGTCCGGCAGTGGGCGCGATGGTGCGGCAATGCGCAGAAAACGTCAAGAGAGCGGAACGGGATGCGCGAAGGGACCGCGTCCCTTCGCGCTGTTCCCCTTGCCCCTTACACGCTGAAATACTTGGCCTGCGGGTGCAGGCAGACGATGGCGCTGGTGCTTTGTTCCGGTTCCAACTGGAATTCGTCGGACAGCGTCACGCCGATGCGCTCGGCGCCCAAGAGCGCCAGCAATTGCTTCTGGTCCTCGATATTGGGGCAGGCCGGGTAGCCGAAGGAATAGCGCGAGCCGCGATAGACCTGTTTCAGCATCTTCTCGGTTTCCGGCGCGTCCTCGGCGGCGAAGCCCAGTTCGGCGCGGATGCGCTTGTGGGTGTATTCGGCCATGGCCTCGGCCATCTCCACCGACAGGCCGTGCAGGTACAGGTAATCCTGGTACTTGTTGGCCTCGAACCACTGGGCGGCGATGTCGGTGGCGGCCTTGCCCATGGTCACCACTTGCAGGCCGATGACGTCGCGTTCGCCGCTGTCCACCGGGCGGTAGAAATCGGCGATGCTGAGGCCGCCGTCCTTGGCCTGACGGGGGAAGGCGAAGCGGGCGACCTCGGTCACGCCATCCTCGGCGAACAGCACCACGGCGTCGCCGTCAGCGGCCGCCTTCCAATAGCCGTACACCGCCTGGGCCTTGAGGATGTTCTCGGCCTCGCAGCGCTTGAGCATGTCCAGCGCGATGGGGCGCAGTTCCTTGGCGGCCCAGGCCTTGAACTCGTCGAGCGAGCGACCCTGCTTCTTATAGCCCCAGTGGAACTGGTACAGCATGGTGTCGTTCAGATACGGCGCCAGGGTGGACAGCGGCACGTTCTCGATGACCTTGGCCCCCCAGAACGGCGGGGTGGGAATCGGCACGTCCTTGTGCAACTCGGCGCGGCGCAGGTTGACCTCGTCCCAATCCACCGGCCTGAGCGTGCTGGTGTCCTGGGGCTGGCCGATGCGTTTGGAATTGCCGGAACGCGGCGCGGCGGCGCGGGCGGCGACATAGGTGTCGAAGCTGCCATCGGCCACCTTGCTCATCAGGTCCAGGCCGTCGAAGGCGTCGCGGGCATAGGCGACGCCGCCGCCGCCATAGGCGCGCAGGCAGTCTTCCTCGACATATTTGCGGGTCAGCGCGGCGCCGCCCAGCAGCACCGGAACCGACAGACCGGCGGCCTTCATCTCCTCCAAATTCTCGCGCATGATCACCGTGGACTTGACCAACAGGCCGGACATGCCGACGGCATCGGGCTTGTACTGCTCGACGGCTTTCATGATGTCGCCGATCGGCTGCTTAATGCCGATGTTGTGCACCTTGTAACCATTGTTGGTCAGGATGATGTCCACCAGATTCTTGCCGATGTCATGGACATCGCCCTTGACGGTGGCCAGAACGATGGTCGCCTTGGCGCTGCCATCGGCTTTTTCCATGTGCGGTTCCAGGAAGGCAACGGAGGTCTTCATGGTCTCCGCCGATTGCAGCACGAAGGGCAATTGCATCTTGCCGGCACCAAACAGTTCGCCCACCACCTTCATGCCTTCCAGCAACAGGTTGTTGATGATGTCCAGCGGCTTCCAGCCGGCGGCCATGGCCTCGGCCAGATCGTCCTCGAGCCCGGTACGGTCGCCATCGACGATGCGTTGCTTGAGCCGGTCCTCGACGTTGGCCGGCAGTTCCTTCTTCATGTCGGCGGCCTTGCGGTCGCCGAACAGGGCGATGAAGGCTTGCAGCGGGTCATAACCTTCGACGCGGCGGTCGAAGATCAGATCCTCGGCCACCTTCACTTCCTCGGGCGCCAGGGTGTGCAGCGGCAGGATCTTGGACACATGGACGATGGCGCCGGTCATGCCGCGCTTGACCGCATGGTCGTTGAACACAGAATTCAACACCTGCCGGGCGGCGGGCTTGAGACCGAACGAGATGTTGGACAGGCCCAGCACGATGCCGCATTCCGGCAATTCCGTGCTGATCCGTTCAATGGCGTCCAGGGTGGCGACACCTAAGCGGCGGTCGTCCTCGTTACCGGTGCAGATGGTGAAGGTCAGCGGATCGAACAACAGGTCGCCGGCGGGCAGGCCATGCTTGTTGACCGCGAAATCATACAGGCGCTTGGCGATCTTCAGCTTGGTGTCGGTGTCCTTGGCCATGCCCACTTCGTCGATGGTCAGCGCCACCACGGCGGCGCCGAACTTCTTGGCCAGCTTGAGGCGCGCCTCGGCCTCGTGCTCGCCGTTCTCGAAGTTGATGGAATTGATGATGGCCTTGCCGCCGTACAGCTTCAGCGCCGCCTCGATCACCGGCAATTCGGTGGAATCGATCACCAGCGGCGTGGTGACCGAGCCGCGCAGCCGGGTCACCACCTCGGTCATGTCGCGCACTTCGTTGCGACCGACGAAGGCGGTGCAGACGTCGAGCGTGTGGCTGCCTTCCTTGACCTGTTCGCGGGCCATGGCGACGATGCCGTCCCAATTCTCGGCGTCCTGAAGATCGCGGAACTTCTTGGAGCCGTTGGCGTTGCAGCGTTCGCCGATGGCCAGGAAGGCGTTTTCCTGGCGCAACGAAACCTGGGAATAGAGCGAGGCGACGGCCGGCACCCAATGCACGCTGCGCTTGACCGGAACCGGGCGATAGCCGTTGCCGACCCGCACCAGCATCTGGTTGGTGGCGGCGATGTGATCGGGGGTGGTGCCGCAGCAGCCGCCGATCAGGTTGACGCCCATGCCGATGAAACGCTCGTGCCAGGTGGCCAGTTCGTCAGGCAGCAGCGGATAGCGGGTCTGACCATCCACCAGTTCCGGCAGGCCGGCATTGGGCTGGATCGACACGAAGCCGTCCCAGTTCTCGGTCAGCCACTTGACGTGTTCCAGCATCTCGCGCGGACCGGCGGCGCAGTTCATGCCCAGCGACGGCACGTCCAGGGCGCGCACCACCGTGGCGGCGGCGGCGATATCGGCGCCCACCAGCATGGTGCCGGTGGTTTCCACCGTCACCTGGACCAGGATGGGAATGTCCTTGCCGGCGTTCGCACAGGCGATCTTGCAACCATTGACGGCGGCCTTGACCTGCAACGGGTCCTGGCAGGTTTCCACCAGGAAGGCAGAGACACCGCCGGCGATCTGGCCCGAAGCCTGGATCACGTAGGCGGCTTCCAACTCGTCATAGCCGATGTGGCCGAGGCTCGGCAGCTTGGTGCCCGGACCGATGGCGCCCAGCACGAAGCGGGCGCGGCCATCGCCCTTGAATTGCTCGGCTGCTTCCCACGCCACCTCGATGGCGCGCTGGTTCAACTCGAATGCCTGATCGGCGATGCCGAACTCGGCCAGGGTCACCGGAGAACCGCCGAAGGTGTCGGCCTCGACCATGTCGGCGCCCGCCGCGAAATAGCGTTCGTGAATCGAGCGGATGACGTCGGGGCGCGACTTGACCAGGATCTCGGTGCAGTTTTCCAGCCCCAGGAAGTCCTTTTCCACCGACAGGTTCATGGCCTGCACCAGGGCGCCGGTGCCGCCGTCGCACAGAAGAACACGGTCGCGGAGATGGTCGAGAATATTGGTCATTGAGTCCTCGTGACGCTGGCGAAGCCAGAAAAATTAGACACGGATGGACACGGATGAACACAGATAAACCAGAAGAATTTTCATCCGTGCTTATCCGTGTCCATCCGTATCACCTATTACTTGGCCTGGGGCCGCACGCCCAGGATATGGGAGATGGCGTAGGCCAGGTCGGCGCGGTTCAGGGTGTAGAAATGGAAATCGGAGACGCCGTCGGCGGCCAGGGCGCGGCATTGCTCGGCGGCCACGGTGGCGGCGACCAGGCGGCGGGTGTCGGGGTCGTCGTCCAGCCCCTCGAACAGCTTGGCCATCCAGTCCGGCACGCTGGCGCCGCAAGCGGCGCTGAACTTCCGCACCTGGGCGAAGTTGGTCACCGGCAGGATACCGGGCAGGATCGGCACATTGATACCCGCGGCGGCGGCCTTGTCGCGGAAGCGGCGATAGACGTCCACGTCGAAGAAATACTGGCTGATGGCCCGCGTGGCGCCCGCGTCAACCTTGGCCTTGAGGTTGTCCAGGTCGAATTGTGCGCTGGGGGCGTCGGGATGCATCTCGGGATAGGCCGCCACCGAAATCTCGAAATCGGCGATGCGCTTGAGCCCCTTCACCAGATCAACGGCATAGGCGTAGCCGCCGGGAGTCGGCACATACTTGCCCGAACCTTCCGGGGCGTCGCCGCGCAACGCCACGATATGGCGGATGCCTTCGTCCCAATAACGCCGGGCGATGTCGTCCACCTCGCCGGTCTGGTGGCCGACACAGGTCAGGTGGGCGGCTGGCTTGAGCGAGGTCTCGCGGGCGATGCGGACCACGGTGTCGTGGGTGCGCTCGCGGGTGCCGCCCCCGGCGCCGTAGGTCACCGAGACGAAGCTGGGGGCCAGCGGCTCAAGGCGCTTGATGCACTCCCACAAGGTCTCCTGCATCTTCTCGGTCTTGGGCGGGAAGAATTCGAACGAGACGTTCACCGGACGGGTGGCGGCGATGGGAAGGGGGCTCACGCGGCGGCTCCTTTCAGGTTGGGCTGGGCGGCACGGGTGGCCGTCCACAGCACCACGGTCAAATGTTGTCCCGGCAGGCGGGTGACGGGGCCGGGTTCGAGGCCGGCAACGCGCAGCCAGCCGGCTACCTCGTCGTCGGCGAAGCCCAGGCGGTGGTGGGCGTGTTCGTCACGCAACACCTCAAGCTGGTGAGGCGCGAAATCGACGATGACCAGCGTCCCGCCCGGTTGCAGCACCCGCGCCGCCTCGGCCACCACGGCGGCCGGGTCGGTGGCGTAATGCAGCACCTGATGGATGGTCACCGCGTCGGCCGAGGCGGCGGCCAACGGCAATTGGGTGATGTCACCCTGGCGCACCATGCAATGGCCCAGACCGGCGCGTTCCAGGTTGGCGCGGGCCACCGCCAGCATTTCGCGCGACAGATCGACGCCGACGCCGCGCTCCACATGCGGTCCCAGGACTTCAAGAACGCGGCCGGTGCCGGTGCCCATGTCCACCAGATCGCGCACGCCGCGCCCGGCGAAGACGGCGACCAGGGCGCGCTCGACCTCGGCGTCGTCCACGTTCAGGCCGCGAATTTCGTCCCAGCGTTCGGCGTTGGCGGTGAAATAGTCCTGGGCCTTGGCGGCACGGGCCACCCGCACCATGGCAAGACGCTCCTGGTCCAGGGCGATGGTGGGATCTTCCGCCGGCAACAGATCAAGCAGGGCACGCGCCAGGGCCGCCCCGCCGCCCTTGGCGGCAAGACGGTAGAACACCCAGGCCCCCTCGGGATAACGGTCGAGCAGACCGGCCTCGCACATCAGCTTGAGATGGCGCGACACGCGCGGCTGGCTTTGGCCCAGGATGTGGGTCAGCTCGCTCACGGTCAGCTCGCCCTGGGCCAGCAGGGCCAGGAGACGCAGGCGCGTCGGCTCTGCCGCCGCGCGCAATCCCGTCAATACAGCCTCCACCCGATGGGCCCTCCGCTCATTCTCGAAAACATATAAACATATCTTTATGCGGATATGAAGCCCCTTGTGCGAGTGTGTCCCAAAGAGTGTTGCCGTGATGCAACATTACGCGCATGCGACAGACCCGGAAGATTCTGCCGGCTGGAGTTTGTGCACCGAGTGTGCTACCTCAGACGATGCGGGGGCAATCTTCGGATGTCGCCTTCGTTGATCCTTTGACACCGTCGGGGCCTTACTCGGGCCATGACATTACAGGGCGACAAGACAAGCGAATGACGACCATTTCTCCTCGCTCCATTGCCATGCGGCTCACCGCTTCCCTGTTTGCCATTGCCTTGGTTTCCGGCTGCGCCACTCCGCCGCCCGCCGACGACAAGGAGGCCGTGGCCGAATGGGAACAGGTCAACGACCCGCTTGAACCCATGAACCGGGCGGTCTTCGAGTTCAACACCGCCATCGACAAGGCCCTGATCAAGCCCATCGCCACCGGCTATCGCGAAGTGGTGCCAGCCTATGGCCGCGAACGTGTGCGCGACGCGCTGAACAACCTGCGCTCGCCCATCATCCTGGCCAACGACATCCTTCAGGGCGAACCCGACCGCGCCATGCAGACGCTGATGCGCTTCGCCTTCAACACCGGTTTCGGCATCGGCGGCCTGTTCGACGTGGCCTCGCCCGGCGGCATCCCCTACCACGACGAAGATTTCGGCCAGACCTTCGCGGTCTGGGGCGTCGGCGAGGGCCCCTATCTGGTGCTGCCAATCCTTGGCCCCAGCAATCCCCGCGACACCAGCGGCCTTGCCGTCGAATGGCTGAGCGATCCGTTCAACTTGTGGATGGACAATACCGGCCGCGACTGGGTGGTGTGGACCCGCACCGGCGTCGCCGGCATCGACAAGCGCGAAAGCCTGCTCGACACCCTGGACGAGGTCGAGAAGTCCTCGCTCGACTATTACGCCGCCGTCCGCTCGCTGTACCGTCAGCGCCGCGCCGCCGACGTCAAGAATGGCGGCGGCAATGGGGAAAACTCTCCCAACCTCAACCTGAGCGCCGTCGAGCCGCCGGCCGCGAGCGGCAACTGAGCGCCATGCTTTCTCGTCGTTCGCTGATCGGTCTGGTTGCCGCCGTCGTTTCCACCTTCGCCGTCTCCCTTCCGGCTCGCGCCGAAATGGAGACCGAGGCGCGCGCCTTCATCCAGAAACTGGCCGACACCGCCATGAACAACGTGGCGGTCAAGGGGATCAGCAACGAAGACCGCGCCAACCGGTTCCGTACGCTGTTCGTCGATACCTTCGATCTGCCCGAGATCGGCAAGCTGGTCCTGGCCCGTCACTGGCGCGTCGCCACCCCCGAGCAGCAACAGGAATTCCTGCGGCTGTTCGAGGATATCCAGGTCTACACCTGGACCCGGCGTTTCAAGGACTATTCCGGCGAAACCCTGGAAATCCTGGGGGTCCAACCCGAATCCGGCGGCGACTTCCTGGTGGATTCCCGCATGCTGCGCGAGAAGCTGGAGCCCATCGCCGTTTCGTGGCGGGTGCGCCGGGAAGGCGACGTCTTCAAGGTTCTGGACATCAAGGTTGAAGGCGCCTCCATGGCGCTGACCCACCGCTCCGAATATGGTTCTGTGATCCAAAGCGCCGGCGGCCGTGTCGACGGCCTGTTGCAGGCCTTACGGAAAAAGGTCGCGCAATTGCGTGCGGAAACCCTTGCCGCCGCCAATTGACGGCATCGCGCCAAAGACCATGAAAAAAGGCCGCTATGACGCGGCCTTTTTTCATGGCGTCACCGGGAACTCAATACCCGTAAGGTTTGTCCCCCCACACCAGACCGGCCACGTGCCGGCTGACGCATTTCATCAGGTCGTAGGACGGCCGCACGAATTGCAACGCTATCCAGTCACGGTTGACGAACCGCACCTCTCCTTTGCCGACGGCGATTCGCATCTCGGGCCAACGGGTCGAACGCAATTCGAAATCCAGAACCTGTCCCTTCCAGGTACGGCGCCCGGCCGGCAGCGGGATCTTCATGCCGCCGATGGAAATGTCCAGCACCTCGAACGTGTCGCCCTCGGTGACGGCCACCAGGCCCGTTCCCGGATGGCGGTCGTCGAAACGGCGATCCAACCTGCTGCGCATGTTCATGTGGCAATCCCCAAGATGCGCCCCGCATGCATGGCGCGTGGAAAAATCATACCCGTCCCCGCCCCCAAGGCCAAGAGTCCCTGGCGCTCCGGTTCAGCCGGCCCACCATCCGCCCCCTCAGGTGGTGCGGATTTTCTCGACCGTCTGGTTGAGACCGGATTTCAACACCTCGGCCTGATGGGCAAGGTCGGCCCCCGAACTCAACACATGCTCCGCGGCCAGACTGGCGGCACTGATAGCCTCGGACACGCCGGCGATGTTAAGCGACACCTGACGGGTTCCTTCGGCCGCCTGATGGACGTTGCGGGCGATTTCCTGGGTGGCGGCGCCCTGCTCCTCGACAGCGCTGGCGATGGCGGTGGTGACGGCGCTCATCTGACCGATAACCTTGGTGATGGCGCCCAGCGCCCCCACCGCCCGTCCGGTGGCGGCCTGAACTGCGTCGATCTGGGCGGTAATCTCCTCGGTGGCCTTGGCCGTCTGGTTGGCCAGATGCTTGACCTCGCCGGCCACCACGGCGAAGCCCTTGCCGGCCTCACCGGCGCGGGCCGCCTCGATGGTGGCGTTCAGCGCCAGAAGGTTGGTCTGGCCGGCGATGGCGGTGATGAATTGCACCACCTCGCCGATCTTGGTCACCGCATTGGACAATTCGGCTACACAGGTGTCGGCGGCGTTCGCGTCGTCAACGGCAGCGGCGGCGATGCGGGTGTTCTCGCTCATCTGGCGACTGATCTCAGTGATCGAGCCGGACAATTCCTCGGTGGCGGCGGCCACGGTCTGGACGTTGGCCGAGGCTTCCTCGGCGGCGCTGGCGACGGCGGTGGCACCGCCATGCGCCTGATCCACCATGGCGTTCAGGGTCGCGGCAGTGTCGTGCAAGCCCCCCGAAGCCCGCTTGACCACGTCGGCGACTCCGCCTAGCGCGTTTTGCAGGTCGTCGGCCACACGGTCCAAGGCTTGACGCCGGCCAGCCTCGGCCTGGGTCCGCAAAGTCTCCTGTTCATCGTGCAACGCCTTGTTCTCTTCGGCCTGGGCCTTGAACACCGCCACCGCACGCGCCATCTCGCCGACTTCGTCAGTACGGCCAGTAGACGGCACAACGACCTCCAGTTCGCCACTGGCCAGCCGCCGCATCACCGCAGTGATGCCCTCAAGCGGCAGGGCGATGCCGCGCGCCAGAACCAGCGCGACCACCAAACCGGCCGCCAGCACGCCGGCCACCACCGCCAGCGCCTTGTTGCGGGCGGCTGCGTATTGGTCGGCATACAGGCTGGAATCCATCACCAACTCGACCACCGCCGCCGGTTTGCCGGCATAATCCATGACCGGAGCGGCAACCGCCGTCACCGGCACACCGTCGCGGAAACCGCGCTTGAGAATCTGATGCCCGTCCAGCGCCTCGCGCCACTCGGTTTCACTGAAGAACGGCTCGGGCGCGGTCGAGGCCAGGGTCTTGTATTCCTCCTTGATGGTACCGCCTTGTTGTACCGCTGCGTTGGCAGCGTGCAAGGCGACCTCGACCCCGAATTGCTTCTTGAAGGTTTCGGCCAGATCCTTACCGAAATTCAGGCCGAACTCGACGGTGCCAAGATGCTTGCCGTCCTGGGTCACCGGCACCACCGCCCGCACGCCCATGCCGCCGACACCGTTTTCCAGGCCCAGGACGGCCTTGCCGTCACGGTTGGCCTCGACCACCGTCTTGCGGAAGCTGGACAGGTCGTCGCCGAATTTCTGAGGCATGTGGACACGCAGGAACGACAGGGCCGGTGGCGTGTGGAACTGCATCTGCGACACGCCGTAAGTCTTTTTCAACGCGGCGAAGGCATCGATGAACAATTGCCCCAAACGGTCGCGGTCGCGGGCGGCGAAGGCCACCTTGGCGTCCGGCATCTCGGCGACGAAACGGGCCAGCAAGGCGCCCGAATGGGTGCTGTCGGCAACCGCCCCGACAAAGGCGACCCGCGTGTTCTCCAATTCCCGTTCTTCGGCGATACGAATGGTATCGGCCAATTGCCCCAGCATCAGCGGCACCAGCAGCAAGGCCACCAGCGACAGCACGGCCAGGAACGACACGGCCAACCGGCCTTTGATGCCCATCCTCGTCATCCCCACCTCCAGACACGCTCCCCCCCACAAAGACAAGATAGTACAGAAAGCCCGTACAGCAAGTGATGCTATTGGTTAACAATCTTCCGACGTAGGTTCGACCACCAAAATATCCGCATCACCTTCCATGTCGCAGCCGTTTTCTTTGCGATAAATAGTGCGGCACGAAGAAATAAACTCAAAACGTGTGGCGCCAGCTTTCCTCCGATGCCTCGAACCAGGAACTTCGATGCTATGGAAGGCTGAACGGCGAACGGCCCGCCGGAAGTTTTCCGACGGGCCGTTCGCTGAAAGGTTTTACTTTCCTTCAGAATGCGGATGGGGCGAGCTTGAGAACATCCGGGGCGCCGGGTTTTTCCATATAGGAAAGACGCAGGATCGCCCCCATCTCCGGCGACGTTCCGTCGTCCTTCTTCTCTTCCTGCGGTGGCGTGGCCGGTTGTACCACCAGATGCAGCGCCACCATGTGTCCCTGGACGTCTGCGCCGCGGAAAACCAGGATGGAACCATCGGGAAGACGGGCGTTGAGCGCCATGCTGTCCTTGACGTAGGCACCCTTCCCCGCCAGATGGTCGCGTAGGGCGTTGGCGGTGGCGGCCACACGCTCCAGCCCGGCTTTGTCGCCGGGTGCCACCGTCCACACCACGTTCACCTGCATCAGCGCCTTGCTGGTGGCGCCCAGGATATAGGCGACCGACGCCGTGCCGCTGTCCGGCAACAGGTTCTTGGCCTCGGCCAGCAAGAAGCGGGTGCGTTCAACCGGATGGGTGTCCGCCTTGATGCTTTTGGCGTCGATTCCAAGATCCTTGGCGATCTTGGGCAGCAACTGGCTTTCGCTGTCACCGAACTGGGCCGACCGGAAACCGGTGATGGTCACGGTCGGTGCCTGGCTCTGGCTTGGGGTTTCCTTATCCTTGGCGGCAGCCTGGGCCGGCACGCCGATCAGCGTACCAACCAGAACCACCGCCACCGTGACGATGCGGCAAAAGCTTCGTGTCGTCTTCATATCTGGAAACAGCCTTAGAAATAGACGATGCCGGACAACCACAACTGGTTGTTTTCCCGAAGGCCGTTGGCGTTGTTGCCGGAAGTGCTCTCACCGTTGTTATCGCCAAGCGTGCGCGCCCAGGAGGCGCGGATCGCGTAGATGTTGGCAAGCGACAGGTTCAGGCCGACGCCGGCACCGGACAGGTTGTAATAGTTGCGGCCGGTGGCCGAGGTCACGTCGCCCTGCCAGCGGGAACGGTTCCATTTGATGCCACCCGCATCGTAGAAGGTGACCAATTGCAGCATGCCGATCGGCAGATCGACCGGCACGTCGTAGCGCAATTCGATGTTGGTCAGCCAGCCGACATCGCCCGAGCCTTCACCCACCGGATAGGCACGGATGCCCGAGGGGCCGCCCAGGATGAGCTTTTCCGACGAATCCAGGTTCTTGTCGGCGAATTGGCCGTTGAACGACCCGAACAGCGAGAAATCCGAGGTCAGACGCTGAAGGCGCGCCGCCGACAGGTTGAGCTTGTGGAAAGTGCCGGTCGAATGGGCCGAAGCGGCGTCGGTGGTTTCATCCGATTCCATGCGCGACCGGTCCAGACGGCCGATGGTGGTGCTGAGCGTGGCGGTGCTGAGGCCGCCGCCGCCCAACGAGTCGAAATTACTGACGGTCAGGCTGGGTTGCCAATCCGCCACCCGGCGGTCGCTGGTGACCACGGCGGTGGTCTTGTCGGTCAGCACCTTGTAGGTGTAGCCCAAGGCACCGCTGACGTTCAGCATGCGGGTGCGGATGATCGGGTAGCTGGCGCGGATGTCGTAGGTCTTGGCCAGACCGGAATTGACCAGACCGACGTTTTCCTTGCCGATCTTGTAATGCATGTTGGTGTAGGAACCGGACAGCCGGAGGCCGCTGGTGCCGAGCGGCAGGCTGTAGCCAAGCTGCTCCATCCACAAACGGTCGGCCAGGGTGCCCGAGACGCTCAACTGGTCGCCCAACGCGAACGGACTGTTCAGCGCGGCATTGGCGATCTTGCGGAAGCCGCCGGTATAGCGGTTGCCGTAATTGTCCAGATTGACGGCGCCGCTGTACCAGCTGCCTTCGGTGACATCCACCAAGACACGGGTGGAATTGGCTTCCGCACCGCGTTCCAAGGTGGTCTTGGCGCTGACCGCCGGCAGGTCGTTGAGCAACAGCACGCCGCGCTCGAATTCATACTGACCGGGAGTTCCGCCGTCCTGCGGCAAGGCACCGTCCACGAACGCCTTGGCGGTATCGTTGGAAATGCGGTTCTCGCCACCACGCACGACCACGCCGCTGCTCTCGACATGACCACGGATCACCGCGATCTCGATCTCGCCGTCCGTCACGTCCTGGCGCGGCAGATAAGCTTGAACCAACGGCCAGCCCTTTTCGCGCAAATAGGCGGTGACGGCATTGGCCACTTCCTGAAGCTGGTTGAAGGTCAAGGACTTGCCCACATAGGGCTGCACCAGTTGGTTCAGTTCCTCCTCGGTGGCCAACCCCTCGATGTCGGTGAAGCGGAAAGCCTTCACCAGTACCTGACGGGCGTCGGCATCGGGCACGCCGACCGGCAAGTCCTTGCTTTCCGGCTGCGGCAGACGGTCCGGCAGACGGGCGGGGCGCTGCTGTTGCTCGTTCAGCAACTGTCCCGAATCGGGCGATGCCGCCAGCGCGGGCAGCGCCACCAGGGACGCCGCCGCGACCATCAGCCCACGACGAAAATTAAGGGACATGTGCGGCATCGCCTTTTTCCTTTTGCTCATTTCCTGTTGTCTCACTGGGCCGGAGTGATCATGACGGCCTTGACGTCACCGACCGAGGTTCCCAAGCCCTGTCGGGCCAGCGCCAGCCCGACCAGCATGGTGGTTTGCGGATCGGCCGCCTGAACGGCGTCGGCGGGCATCGAGATCACCAACACGCCTTCGGCCGAAACACCGACCGAGATCGGAACGTTGCCCAGGCCGGGAACGTCGATGGCAGCCACCACCGGGTCGCCGACCAGGGTCGGCGCGGCGGCTGGCGGCGCCACCGTGGCGGTGCCGGTCGTGGCGGTCATGGTGGTGCCCTGGTGCACCACGTTGAAATCGCCCTTGGCCTGGACACCCTGACCGTTGGCCACGAACAGCGTCAAACCGGTGGAGTTGTTGCCGGCCGGATCGGCGGCGACGTTGGCCAGGGCCGGCACGTCCACCGACATGGCACCGCCGCTGACGCTCACGGTCATGGCCGAGGTGGCGCCACCCGACGACACGGTCATGGGCGTGGATGCCGTCCCAGCGGGCGCCGTGCCTTGGGTTTGCGGCGCCGGAGCCTGCGGCGCGGGAACGGCAGTCCCGGTGGTGGGCGCCGGAACCGTGTTGTTGAACACCACCTGGTTGTTGGCGGCGCTGACCAGCGTCGAGGTGCCGGTGCCGGCGCCGACCTGTTGCGCGGCCTGGGTCGTGCTCCCGGAGGAGGTATTGGTGCTGGTGCCGGTGATGCCGGTCTGGACGCTGACCAGGCTGGAGGTGTTGGTCGGCGGCGTGGTGATGGCGAAATCCGCGCCGACGAAGGTGACGGCGTAATTGGCGCTGGCCGCCAAGGTTCCCTGGCTGATGGCGTAGTCGCCGTTTTCCTCACCGACGGCGCGGGTCAGGCTGCCGCTCAAGCTGTCATTGTTGACCAAGGCGGTCTTGGAGCCGTTGCCGGTATAGCTGACCGAATAAAGCAGGGTCGGGTCCAAGTCGCCTTTGTGTTTCTGCTGGTTGCTGTTGGCGGTGATGGTGATCGGCCGCGCGACGACGTTATAGGTGTTGCCGACGTAAGTGATGTTGTAGTTGCTGTTGCCCAAGGTACCTTGGGTGATGTTGTAGTTGCCCACCGTCGCGGTGACGCCGCCGCCGTTCAACGAACCGCTCAGCGCGCCGGTGCCACCAGTTCCGGTGTTCACCAGGGACCCCGAGGTCACGGTGTAGGTCAGCACGCTGTCGGCGTCGCCGTACACCTTGGTCTGCGCCGCGTCGGCGGTGATGGTGATGGCCCGCTGGTTGACCGTGTAGCCGTTGGTGCGGGTGCTGTTCACCACCTTGTAGCCCATGACGTAACCGTTGTACTTGGGCACCAGGTACTGGGTGGCATCGGTGGTGGTGTCGCTGGCGATGTACGAGATGTCGTAGGTGCCGACGTTCGAATTGCTGGTGGCGGTGCTGCTGTAGCGGGCGGTGCCGGTCATGGTGCCGCTGTCGCCGCCGTTGGCGGTGTACCAGCCGCTGGCGCCATAGCCGCTCAGGCTGGGGGTATTGCCATAGGTGCCGCTTTGACCGTTGTCGGGCGTGATGGTCAAGGTCGGCTGGGCGCTGTACAGGAAGCCGTTCAGGCCTGCGGTCGAACCGGTGCTGCCCGGAAGGGTGCGGCCGAAGCTGCCGTTGTCGTAATTGTAGCTGGAATCGGCGGAGCGGAAGAAGTCCCAGGCGTAATAACGGAAGGTGTGCGCCTGGCTGCCACGGGAATTGCCGCCGGTTTCCGGGGTCTGGGAATAGACCAGCCAACGGCTGTTCGTCGCCGACAGCGCCGACGAATTGTAATTGTTGTTGAAGTAGCGCCCGGCCACCAACACCACGGCCGCGCCCATGCGGTCGTTCATGTCGGTGGGGGTGGTGCCGTTCATGGCGGTGTAGGTGCCACTGCTGCTGACCCCGGCGGAAAGCGAGAGGTCGGTGGTGGTGTTGAGGTAAACCCGCTGCGACCCGCTGACCCCGTTCGCCGACACCGTCGAGAACGGCGAACTGTCCCACGCCGTGGCGCCGGAGATGGTGTAAGCGGAAAGGCTGCTGACCGTCAGCGCACCGCTGTTGATCAGTTCCACCGTGCCGGCCGAGGCCGCCAGCGTCTGGACCGAGTTGGTGGCGGTGGCGCTGGTGTTGTCCTTGCCGGCGGCCAGCTTGAAGGTGCCCGATCCGGTCAGCAGCAGCGACGGCGCGGTGATGGCCCCGTTGCCGTCGACGGTGCCGTCGCTTTGCAGCGTCAGTTGCTTGCCGCTGCCCACCGACAGGTTGCCGGCCAGCGAGATGTTGCCGTTCCCCACGCTCAGGGTGGTGCTGGGGTTGAAGCTGGCGCCGTTGACGGTGATGGTGCCGGTGTTGGCGTTGCCGCCGATCACCAAGGATCCGATCGAGGACGCGAACACCCCCAGCTTGGCGGTGTCGAGGAACAAGGTGTTGCCGGGATCGACGTCGGTACCGGTGATCGAGATGCCACGGCTGGCGGTGTTGGTGCGCAGGCCGACATAGGTGCCGGTCACCGTGCCGGCGTCGCCGTTGAACTGCATGGTGTCGGCACTGAACACGCCGGTCGTGCCGACCGAAATGGCGATGGCGCCGCTGTTCTGGATCAAGGCGGCGGCCGCGCCGGCACTTTTCGCGTCGACCTTGACGTAGGTGGCGTTGCTGGTGCTGATGCCCGAAACGCCCCCCACCGTGCCGATCACCAGATCTTCGCTGTCACGGTAGTAAAGGGTGTTGGCCTGGGCCGCCAGAACGTCGATGTTGTTGCCCGACTGACGGAAGTCGAAGGTCCAGGACGTGGCGCTGGTATTGCTTTGCATCAGCACGTTCTTGGCGGTCAACGCCCCGGCGGTCTGTCGGGCGTGACCCAGGCTCACCAGTTTCAACGTGCTGTTGGCCGCCGAATTGGTCAGGTTGCCGGCGATGTCGATGCCGTAGCTGGCGTCGCTGCCCGACGAACCGGAATGGGACGTCGTACGGTAATCGGCCTGCCATCCCAGGTAAACGGTATGCCAGCAGGTGCTTTCGCCGCAGGCATAGGATGCCGAATGCCCACCGTCATATTCGGTGTAATAGGTGCTTGACCCGCTGCCGGCGGTGCCACGGCGGCCGTCGATGGTCGCCGTCGGCGCATCGAAGGTGACGTTGCCATCTTGCTGATAGCCATCGGCGCCGCTGCCGCCGGTGGCGACACCACCGGTATTGCTGGTGGTCGCATCACCGCCATTGCCGCCGGTCGCGGTGATGGTCGCGGCGGTGGTGGCGGTGATGTTGACCGCGGCGCCCGCATCCACCAGGACACCATAGACACCGTTGCCGGCAACCGCACGCGATCCCGAATCACCATTGGCGCCGGTATTGGGCAGGGCGGGACCGGCGGCGGCAGTGTTGGTGGCGTTGCCGCCACGGCCGCCGACGCCGGTCACGGTGATATTGGTGCCGCTGAGATTCACCGTCCCACTGAACTGGACACCATAGCCGGCTGTGCCGCCGGCATTGACGGTGCCGCCGTAACTGTTGGCGCTGTTGGCGACGACATTGTAGCCATTGCCGGAGATGACCAAGTCGCCGGTGACGCTGATGGTGACGGCACTCAGAACCACGCCGGCACCGCCGCTGGCACTGTTGGCCCCCGTGCCGACCAAGGTCAGGCTATGACCCGAGGTGCTGATGATGTTCGAACTGACGGTCAAGGTCCCGGTATCGCTATAGACGACGTCTGTGGTCACCATGTTGTCAACGATAATGGCTGCCTGAGCGGCGTCGATGGTCGAGTTGGTGGGGTCGATCAGCCATTGGCCAGCCGCGCCGTTGCTGGCGCCGGCATCGACTCGCAACACGCCCATGGTCAGTTGGTGACCCGAAGTTTCGATAAACCCGCCATCGCCGCCGACAGCACCGCCACGGGCGGTGATGGTGCCGCCGACATTGGTCACGCCGTCCGACCACACGACGACCGAGCCGCCGTCGCCGTTCTGGGTGGCGTCGGCGTGGATGGCCGCACCCTCGGCGACGGACACGTTCTGGGCGTTGGCGATGGTCGCGTCCTGACCCTGGACGCCGCCGCCGATGCGGATGGTGCCGCCGCCGGCCGCGCCCGAGGCGTCGATCACCGCGTCGGCCGCCACCGCGACGTCATGACCGGTGACGTCGATGGCGCCGCCGGTCTGACCGGCGGCGGTGCCCTGGGCGCTCAGGGTGCCGGACACCTGGACCGTTCCGGCGGTACCGCCGTCCAGTACGATACGGCCGTTCTTTTCCGACAAGGTGTTGGCGCGGATGGTGCCGGTATTGTTGATCACCGTGTCCAACAGCGCCGTGGCGCTTTGCGCGGACATGGCGGCGACGCCGCCATCGGCGACGACCACCCCCTTGTTTTCCACCAGGGCGTCGAACGTGCCCTGGTCCACCTTGACGTTCAACAGGCCGTCGCCGACGAAGTCCAAGGTGACGCCGCCGGCCGCCGCCAGAGCGACGCTGCCGCCCGACGCATTCAGCGTGCCCTCGTTGCTGACCTGAGAGGCGATCAGGGCGATCACGCCGCCGGGGGCGGCGTTGATGGTGCCCTGGTTGACCACCGCGCCGGCACCGTCACCGCCGGTGAAGACGTGACGTCCCGCCAGGAAGTCGGCGTTGGACAGGTTCAGGGACGACGCCACCACGCCGCCGACGTTGACCTGGGCACCCTGGCCGAAAACGATGCCGTTGGGGTTGATCAGGTAGACCTGACCGTTGGCGCTGAGCGAGCCCATGATCTGGGAGACGCCCCCCAGCACGCGGTTCAGCGCAACCGCCGAGGTGCTGGGCTGGACGAATTGGACGCTGGCGCCCGAACCGATGTTGAAGGTGTTCCAGGTGGCGATCATCTGACCGCTGTTCTGGGTCACCGTCATGGAACTGCCCGACTGGCTGATGCTGCCCGAACCGGCGGTGATCTGGCCCCCGGTCGGCAGTGCGTTGCTGGCCACCTGGGCCAGCGCCTCGGGTGAGGTGACCAACACCACCACAGCCACGGCGGCGGCATTCTTCAGACGACGGCGACGCTTTTGCTTACCGCCACTCGACACACGCTCTGGAACAGGAACAAAGGCCTGAAGCTGGTGACTCCAGATGACGTTGAAAACGTGATTCATGACCTTTGCCCTCACCCTTAGCCATTAGTTCCTTTTGGACATCACATCAGGCGATTTTGACCTTGTCTGCACTGCTACTTTCGTCGCATGCGAAGTCGCCACGGCAACACATCGCGAAAAGCAACAAATAAACAAGACCATGCTTTGCGTCACACAGACATACGCAGGATCGACACAAAACGTCACAAGTCAAAACTTGCGCACAATGCGTTTAAAGCCCAAAAACCCCATGGATTTTTCTACGTTTTTTCCGCTTCATTGAGTAGCTTTTTCAATATACGCAAGATTGTCGCTCTTATACGTGATCTGGAACAATCAATTCCAAGTTGAATAGCCGCCAAGCGGCTTTTGTGGTTTTGGGAATTCATGCCGCCTTGCGGGAGCAAAAGATCATGGCAAACGCCTATAGAAAAATAAAATTCACCTGGCCAGAGGGCGCAAACGACTTACAAATCGATCCACTCTCAGACGATTCTGACAGCGATCTGCTGCACGCAAGCACACCAGAGTGCGATATCTTCTTTACGAAGATTGATATGTCTTTCGGAATATCAATTTTTAGATCAGTTCATACGTTTAAGAAGCATAGTGACGATGGCCTGATAGAAATAGGGAAGGTCACAAGTGACCTGTCAGGCGGGTCACTTATGGTGCAAAGCGTAGACAAGGGGCGCATTCTACATGATGAGATGCATCCAAATACAGCTTTGGAATACAAATGTGGATACGATTTATTCAGATTCGCAGATCGTGCAGAAATGATACCCAGCGTCTCTCAGGCTGAAGACTGCACAATGACGTCACTGACAATCAGCCACTCCACCCTGATAAGCCTGCTGGGAGCGGATTGCGTTGAACGAATGCTGTCGGCATTGGGGCTCCTACCCTCGCCGAAAGTATTGGTTCACCCCATGCCGGCCTCGGTCAGCCGCCATTTGCACGAATTGATTCCCACAGGCATGACGGGCCCGCTGCGACGACTGGTCTGTCAGGCGCGGGCACTGGAATACCTGTCGGCCTTGCTGACCCATTTGGGATGTGCCGAAAATGGCGAGGAGAATTCACCCAGCCGCCGACGCGCGCGCAAGGTTTTCGACATGTTGTCGCAGGTGCCTGGAAAGTTGCCGTCACTCGACGAGATCGCAGCGGAATTCAACGTTTCCGCCCGAACGCTGAACGCCGAATTCAAGGCCGCATACGGTCAGCCGATCCATACACTCATGACGGATTTGCGCCTGAACGAAGCCCATGCCGCCATCAAGGCAAGCACCATCCCGCTCAAGACCTTGGCGCAGCAATTGGGCTACACCCACACCCATCATTTCCTGACGGCGTTCCGCCGCAAATTCGGATACCCCCCCAGCGCCCTTCGCAAGAAGTGACGCTCGCCCCAAGGGGTATCACTGGGGATCGCTGCGTTCGATGAAGCGGCGGACCGAAAGCGGCAAGCGATGCTTGACCGCGTTCAGGGCGCGCGACATGGGCGGCACCGCACGACGCAACGCCGTTACCCCGCGCCGCGCCATCTTCGACCCGCGCGCGGCGAAATAAAGGCCGATGGCGAACAGCACGAAACCGATAGGCACCGGCGACGGCACCGCCGCGATGCCGGCGGCGATAAACGCCAGCGCCAGCACCAGCCAGACCGCCCGTTTGGCGACCACCGTCCAGCGGCGGCGCATCCGCCGCACCGGGTCCGGCGGCAATTGTCCGTAAAGCCGGCGGTCGCTCACGACGCCCTCTCTTGTGACGGACGGGCGCAACCACCAAAGCAGGCGAAATCGTTGCGAGACATTAACGAAGTCGGGGTCAGGGTCTCACCTCGATGGCGGTGGTC
Organism: Magnetospirillum aberrantis SpK; assembly: GCF_011022235.1. Taxonomy (GTDB): domain Bacteria; phylum Pseudomonadota; class Alphaproteobacteria; order Rhodospirillales; family Magnetospirillaceae; genus Magnetospirillum; species Magnetospirillum aberrantis. The sequence goes on from NZ_JAAIYP010000038.1 coordinate 259,920, forward strand.
CGCATCTGGGGGGGCCGCCCCGGCCGTTCCCAGATGACGACAGCCTGATAACGGCCAATCACCCAACCGGAAACCGGGCGTTTCTTGCCCGAAGCCGCCATCCGCCATGCCTGGTCGCGATCCAGCGCAATGGTTTGCTCCAGCAAGGTCGAGCCGTCGGGCGCGGTCAGCCGAACCCCCAGACGGTCGCCGCCCTTGACCCCGAACAAGGTCGCCCAGGCGACCAGGGCCGGCGCGTCTGGGGTCACGACGGCAAGCCCTTGGGCATGCCGCTTGACCTCGTCCGCCGTGGGAAGATGGTCGGCGAAACCCACCGCATACAGGTCGCCCGCCTGATACGGCAGGCTTTGCCCCCACAACGGCTTCGGCGGCTGGCCGCAACCGGCCGACAACAGGGCTCCGGTGAAAGGATCGACAGGAACCCCCTCGGTCTTTCCCGGCGCGAAACGAAGCAGCCCGACATGGATATGGGGGAACTCGGTCATGCCCGACAAGCCGACAAGCCCCAAGGGTTGGCCGGCGGCGACCATGTCGCCCACCTTGACCCGGATCGAGCCTTGCCGCATGTGGCAATAATCGGTGACCCAGCCGTCGCCATGGGCGACCGCCACCCGGTTGCCGCATTCGCGCCGCGCCGCCTTGACCTCGTCCTTGCGGCCGGCCAGCCAAAGACCGTCCTCGACCTCGTCACGGGCAGCCACCACCTTGCCGGCCGCGACCGCCAGCACCGGCACTCCAGCCTCCAGCGCCTCGCGGTCGCGCAAGGCGATGTCCACGCCGGTATGGCCGTCATAGGACCGGGGGGCGCAGGTGTAATCGCGACTGCCGGGACCGGGATCGGAATCGGGATAGTTGGCGATCCAGCAATCCTCGCCCAGCCGACAATCGAGCGGCAGGCGAAGACTTGGCGGATCGGCCAAGGCGGGAGCGGCCACCAGGACCAGCAGAAGGGCGAGAAACATGCGCATGGTTTGACCATAGCGCAAATAAGAGCGGCCCCTCCATCCCGCAAGGGACGAAGGGGCCGCTTTTCACAAAGCTCTCAAATATGCAGGGCGCGACCCAGAACGGCCAGACAGGCTTCCTTGACCGCCTCGCCCAGGCCCGGATGGCTGTGGCAGGTCCGGGCCACATCTTCCGACGCCGCACCGAATTCCATGGCCATCACCAGTTCGGCCAACAGGTCGCCGGCATTGGGACCGACGATGTGGGCACCCAGCACGCGGTCGGTGGTGGCGCAGGCCAGCACCTTGACGAAACCCTCGGTCTCGTTCATGGAGCGTGCGCGGCCGTTGGCGGTGAACGGGAACTTGCCGGCCTTGTAGGCGATGCCTTCGGCCTTCAACTGTTCCTCGGTCTTGCCGACCGCGGCCACTTCCGGCCAGGTGTAGACCACCGCCGGAATGGCGTCGTAGTTCACATGGCCATGCTGGCCGGCCAACATCTCGGCCAGGGCGACGCCCTCTTCCTCGGCCTTGTGCGCCAGCATGGCGCCGCCGACCACGTCACCGATGGCGTAGATGCCGGGGACGCTGGTCTGATAATGACCGTTGACCGGAATGAAGCCACGGGCATCGGTGGCGATGCCGACGTTCTCGAGCCCCAGCCCCTCGGTGTAGGGCTTGCGGCCAATGGCGACCAACACCACGTCGGCCTTGATCTCTTCGGCGGCTCCGCCAGCGGCGGGCTCCACGGTCAGGACAGCGTGCTTGCCCGCCTTCTTGGCGCTGGTGACCTTGGTCCCCAGCTTGAAGGTGAAGCCCTGCTTGGCCAGGATCTTGTGCATGGACTTCGACACCTCGCCGTCATTGGTCGGCAAGATGCGGTCCAGGAACTCGACCACCGTCACCTCGGCGCCCAGACGGCGCCACACCGTGCCCAGTTCCAGGCCGATGACGCCGCCACCGATGACCACCATGGTTTTCGGCGTCTTCTTCAGCGCCAGCGCGCCGGTGGAAGAGACGATCACCTCTTCGTCGATCTCGACACCCGGCAGGGGCGTGACGTCGGAACCGGTGGCGATGACGATGACCTTGGCCGTCACCTGGCTCTCGGCGCCGTCCTTGGCGGTGACCTTGACCTGACCCGGCGCGGTGATGGTGCCGGCGCCGACGATGTAGGTCACCTTGTTCTTCTTGAACAGGAACTCGATGCCCTTGGTGTTGTCGGACACCACCTTGTCCTTGTGACCCTGCATGGCGGCCACGTCCATCTCGACCTTGCCGACCTTGACGCCGAAAGCGCCGTAATGGTGGGCGGCGGCCTCATAGGCATGGCTGGCCGACAACAGGGCCTTGGACGGAATGCAGCCGACGTTCAGGCAGGTCCCGCCGAGCGCGCCGCGCTTTTCAACGCAGGCGGTCTTGAGGCCCAACTGGGCGGCGCGGATGGCGGCGACGTAGCCGCCGGGGCCACCACCGATGACAACGACGTCGAAAGTGTTCTCGGACATGGTTTCCAGTCCCAATTCTTATTGAACCACAGAGACACAGAGGCACAGAGAGAGTGTGCTGGCTTCGAGACACAGCCCTTTCCGTGTCTCCGTGCCTCTGTGGTTAATCAATCCTACATTTCCAGCAGGATGCGCTGCGGGTCCTCGATGCATTCCTTGACGCGCACCAGGAACGACACCGCCTCGCGGCCGTCGATGATGCGGTGGTCGTAGCTGAGCGCCAGATACATCATCGGACGCGCCTGGATCGAACCGTCGGGCATCACCATCGGACGCGGCTGGACCTTGTGCATGCCCAGGATGCCCGATTGCGGGGTGTTGAGGATCGGCGTGCTCATCAAGGAACCATAGACGCCGCCGTTCGAGATGGTGAAGGTGCCACCCGTCAGGTCGTCCATGCCCAGCTTGCCGTCACGGGCCTTCTTGCCCAGGCCGGCGATGGTCTTTTCCACGTCGGCGAACGAAAGCTGGTCGGCGTTGCGCACCACCGGCACCACCAGACCCTGGGGAGTGCCCACGGCCACGCCGATGTCGTAATAGTGCTTGTAGACCAGGTCGTCGCCGTCGATCTCGGCGTTGACCGCCGGCCAATCCTTGAGCGCGGCGATACAGGCCTTGAGGAAGAAGGACATGAAGCCCAGCTTGGTGCCGTGCTTCTTCTCGAACTGGTCCTTGTACTGGTTGCGCAGGGCAAACAGCGCGGTCATGTCCACCTCGTTGAAGGTGGTCAGCATGGCGGCGGTGTTCTGCGCTTCCTTCAGACGGCCGGCGATGGTCTTGCGCAGGCGGGTCATCCGCACGCGCTCCTCCAGGTCGGCCTTGGCGCGCGGACCGGACGGAACCGCCGGCTTGGCGGCCGGCGCCGGAGCGGCGGCGGCGGCCATCACGTCACCCTTGGTCACCCGGCCACCCTTGCCGGAGCCGGCAATGGCGGCGGTGTCGACACCGGTCTCAGAGGCCAGCTTGGCCGCCGACGGGAAGGCCGGCGGAGCGGCGGCAACCGCCGGAGCGGCAGCCGGAGCCGGCGCGGCGGCGGGAGCGGCTGCCTTGGGGGCCGGCGCGGCGGCGGCACCGGTGCCTTCGCCGATGATGCCCAGTTCGGCGCCGATCTCGACGGTGGCGCCGGCCTGAACCAGGATTTCGCTCAGCACGCCAGCCGCCGGGGCCGGAACTTCAGCGGTCACCTTGTCGGTTTCCAGCTCGACGATCGGCTCGTCGGCCTTGACCGCGTCGCCGACATTCTTGAGCCACTTGGCAACGGTGGCTTCGGTGATGGATTCGCCCAGGGTGGGCACCGTGATCTTGGTCGTCATTTTGTGGCGTTCCCTTATTTCAATCCTAGGCGGTCAACCGGCTGAGCTTGGTGGCCCGGCGGAACGGCTGCGCGACGTTGGCGAGGTCGCCCGACAGGGCGGTGTCGACGATCCACGCCTGTTCGGCGTTGTGGGTCTTGTAAAGGCCGGTGGCCGGCGAGGCCGCGGCGCGGCGGCCGCAATAGACGGCGCGCTTGGCCTTGATCTCGAGTTCCTCGCAAATGAACTCGATCCGGCGATCGACGAAGGTCCACGGCCCCATGTTGGCCGGCTCTTCCTGCACCCACACCAGATCGGCCTCGGGGTAACGGGCCAACTGGTGCTTGATGGCATCCTTGGGCCAGGGATAGAGCTGCTCGATGCGGACGATGGCGACGTCGTCGATGCCGCGCTTCTGACGCTCCTCGAACAGGTCGTAATAGACCTTGCCCGAGCACAGGACGACGCGACGGACCTTGGCGTCGGGCACCAGACGCTCGGTTTCGGCCAGCACGCGATAGAAGCGGGTGCCGGTGCCGAACTCCTCAAGCTTGCTGACGCAGAGTTTGTGACGCAGCAGCGACTTCGGCTCCATCACCACCAGGGGCTTGCGGAAATTGCGGTGGATCTGGCGGCGCAACGCATGGAAGAAATTGGCCGGGGTGGTGATGTTGACCACCGACCAGTTGTCTTCCGCCGACAATTGCAGGTAACGCTCCCACCGCGCCGACGAATGCTCGGGACCTTGTCCCTCGTAGCCGTGCGGCAACAGCATCACCAGACCCGACATGCGCAGCCACTTGGACTCGCCCGAGTTGATGAACTGGTCGATGATCACCTGGGCACCGTTGGCGAAGTCGCCGAACTGCGCCTCCCACAGGGTCAGCCCCTGGGGAGTGGTCAGCGAGTAGCCGTATTCGAAGCCCAGCACCGCCTCTTCCGACAACGGGCTGTCCAGAACCTCGAAATGGGCCTGGTTGCCGGGACGGATGTGGTTCAGGGGCTCGAAGCGATTTTCGTTTTCCTGGTCGACCAGACGGCAATGGCGCTGCGAGAAGGTGCCGCGGCCGCAATCCTGACCGGACAGACGAACCGGGTGGTTCTCGATCAGCAAGGTGCCGAAGGCCAACGCCTCGGCGGTCGCCCAATCGACGCCGGTGCCCGAATCCACCATCTCCTTCTTGGCCAGGAGCTGGCGGGCGATCTTGCGGTTCAGGTTGAAGTCGGCAGGAACCTCGGCCAGTTTGTGCCCGACTTCCTTCAGGACCTCAAGGGCGACACCGGTCTTTTCTTCCCGGTACTCTTCCTCTTCGGCCAACTGAACGATGCCCTGCCACTTGCCTTCAAGCCAATCGGCCTTGTTGGGCTTGAAGCTCTTGCCCGCCTCGAACTCCTGTTCCAGGTGCTCCTGGAACGCGGTCACGATGCCGGCGACCTCGTCCTCGGTCAGCGTCCCTTCGGCCACCAGCTGACGGCCATAGATGGTGCGGGTGGTCGGGTGGCTGGCGATCTTGCGGTACATCAGCGGCTGGGTGAACGCCGGCTCGTCCGATTCGTTGTGGCCGTGACGGCGGTAGCAGATCATGTCGATGACCAGATCGGCCCCGAATTCCTGGCGGAACTCGGTGGCGATGCGCGCCACGTGCACCACCGATTCCGGGTCGTCGGCGTTGACGTGGAACACCGGCGCCTGAACGCCCTTGGCGATGTCCGACGAATACGGACCCGAGCGCGAATATTGCGGGCTGGTGGTGAAGCCGATCTGATTGTTGATGATGATATGGATGGTGCCGCCGGTGGTGTACCCCTGAAGCTGGCTCAGCAGCATGGTCTCGGGCACCACGCCCTGGCCGGCGAAAGCGGCGTCGCCATGCAACAGGATGCCCAGCACCTTGCGGCGCTCAAGGTCGCCCTTTTGCGTCTGCTTGGCGCGGACACGGCCGACCACCACCGGATCGACCACTTCCAGGTGCGACGGGTTGGCCTGAAGGGTCAGATGCACCACGTTGCCGTCGAAATCGCGGTCGGACGACGTGCCCAGGTGGTACTTGACGTCACCCGATCCCTGGACGTCCGACGGGTTGGCCGGATTGCCCTGGAATTCCGAGAAGATGGCCCGATAGGGCTTCTTCATGAAGTTCGCCAGGATGTTGAGACGGCCACGATGCGCCATGCCCAGCTCGACATCGGTGACGCCCAACTGGCCGCCACGCTTGAGGATCTGTTCCAGCGCCGGAACCACCGATTCGCCGCCTTCCAGGCCGAAGCGCTTGGTGCCGGTGTACTTGAGCTGCAAGAAGCGCTCGAACCCCTCGGCCTCGGTCAGGCGCTCCAGGATGGCGCGCTTGCCCTTGGGGGTGAAGTCGGTGTGGTTGCGCACGCTTTCGATGCGCCGCTGAATCCAGGCCTTCTGGTCGGGGTCCTGGATATGCATGAACTCGACGCCGATCTTGCCGCAATAGGTGGCGCGCACGACGTTGACGATGTGGCGCAACGTGGCGGTCTCGAGCCCCAGCACGTTGTCGATGAAGATCGTCCGGTCAAGGTCGGCCTCGGTGAAGCCGTAGGTCCGGTAATCCAGTTCGGGATGCGGCTCGGGCTTGTTCAGCCCCAGCGGATCGAGGTCGGCCTCGAGATGGCCGCGCACGCGGTAGGCGCGGATCATCATGAGCGCCCGGATGGAATCCAGCACCGCCTGACGCTGGGCGGCCGGGTCGGCCGGAGCGGCGGCGGCAGGAGCTCCCTTGCCCCCCTTGGCGGCAGCTTCCTTGGCCTTCTTGGCGGCGGCGGCGGCTTCCTCGGGATCGACAGCGCCGACGATCTTGACGTCGCGCGGGGCGTAGTCGGTGCCCTTGAAGTCGCGGGTGATGGCAACACCCTCGTCCTTCAGGTCCTGGAAAAAGCTTACCCAGGACGCATCGACCGAAGAGGGATCCTCGACATACCGGGCATACAGCTCGGCGATGAACACGGCGTTGCCGCCGGTCAGGAAGGACGTTTCGTCGGAATGCTTCGTCATCGTCGGGGGCTGACGCGGGTTTTTTCCCGCATCCCTTTCCTTCTTATGGAACGATGGCGGCGCCGCCGGGCGCCGCCATCAGCGGCGCAAACTGAGGTAAAAAACGGCCCGATGCTCCGGCGGGTGCATCGGGCCGCCCTAGGAAAGGGCTTAGCCCTTAAGCAGCTTCAACATGGTCGATCCCAGCGAAGCCGGGCTGTCGGCCACGGCGATACCGGCTGCGCGCAAGGCCTCGACCTTGAAGTCGGCGGTGTCGTTGCCGCCCGAGATCACCGCGCCGGCATGGCCCATGCGGCGGCCCGGAGGGGCGGTGCGGCCGGCGATGAAACCCACCGTCGGCTTCTTGACCTTGGAGGACTTCAGCAGCTCGGCGCCCTGAACCTCGGCGTCGCCACCGATTTCGCCGATCATGATGATCGCTTCGGTCTCGGGGTCGTCCAGGAACATTTGCAGGCTGTCGACGAAGTTGGTGCCGTTGATCGGGTCACCGCCAATGCCGATGCAGGTGGTCTGGCCCAGGCCGGCGGCCGTGGTCTGCGCCACCGCCTCATAGGTCAGGGTGCCCGAACGGGACACGATGCCGACCTTGCCGCGCTGGTGAATGTGACCGGGCATGATGCCGATCTTGCATTCGCCGGGGGTGATGACACCCGGGCAGTTCGGACCGATCAGACGAGTCTTGGACCCCTTGAGCGCCCGCTTGACGGCCAGCATGTCGGCCACCGGGATACCCTCGGTGATGCAGACGGCCAGCTCGATCTCGGCGTCGATGGCCTCCAGGATGGCGTCGGCGGCGAACGGCGGCGGCACGTAGATCACCGAGGCGTTGCAGCCGGTGACGGCCTTGGCCTCGGCGACGGTGTTGAACACCGGCAGGTCCAGGTGCTTGGTGCCGCCCTTACCGGGGGTGACGCCGCCCACCATCTTGGTGCCGTAGGCGATGGCCTGTTCGGAGTGGAAGGTGCCCTGGGCGCCGGTGAAGCCCTGGCAGATCACCTTCGTGTTGGAATTGACGAGAACGGCCATTTACTGAGCCTCCTTCACGGCCTTGACCACCTTTTCGGCGGCATCCGCCAGATTGTCGGCGGCGATGATGGGCAGGCCCGACTGAGCCATGATCTTCTTGCCCAGCTCGACATTGGTGCCTTCCAGGCGAACCACGAGCGGAACGTTGAGCGACACTTCGCGGGCGGCGGCGACAACGCCTTCGGCGATGACGTCGCAGCGCATGATGCCGCCGAAGATGTTGACCAGGATGCCTTCCACGTTCGGGTCGGACAGGATCAGCTTGAAGGCGGTGGTGACGCGCTCCTTGGTGGCGCCGCCGCCGACGTCGAGGAAGTTGGCCGGCTCGCCGCCATAGAGCTTGATGATGTCCATGGTGGCCATGGCCAGACCGGCACCGTTGACCATGCAGCCGATGGCGCCGTCGAGCTTGATGTAGTTGAGCGAGTGGCGCGCGGCCTCAAGCTCGGCCGGGTCTTCCTCGGACTCGTCACGCAGTTCTTCGATGTCCTTGTGACGGAACAGCGCGTTGTCGTCGAAGTTGACCTTGGCGTCGAGCGCGATCAGCTGATCGTCGCCGGTGACCACCAGCGGGTTGATCTCGACCACCGAGCAGTCCAGGTCCATGAACGCCTTATAGAGCGAGCCCATGAACTTGACGGCGGTGCTGACCTGCTTGCCCTCGAGGCCGAGAGCGAAGGCCACCTTGCGGCCGTGATACTGCTGGAAGCCCTCGACCGGGTCGATGGCCACCTTGACGATCTTTTCCGGGTGGCTGTGGGCCACCTCTTCGATCTCCATGCCGCCTTCGGTCGAGGCGACGATGGTGACCTTGGAGGAAGCGCGGTCCACCAGGAGCGACAGGTACAGCTCGCGACGGATGTCGCAACCCTGCTCGATGTAGACGCGCTTCACTTCCTTGCCGGCCGGGCCGGTCTGGATGGTGACCAGGACCTGGCCCAGCATCTGGTTGGCGTTCTCGGCGACCTCCTCGACCGACTTGACGACGCGGACGCCGCCCTTGCCGTTCGGGTCGTTCTTGAACTTGCCCTTGCCTCGGCCGCCGGCGTGGATCTGCGACTTGACGACCCACACCGGACCACCGAGTTCCTTGGCCACCTGGGTAGCCTCGGACGGAGTGTAGGCCACGCCGCCCTTGAGCACGGCGACGCCGTACTTGGCCAAGAGCTGCTTGGCTTGATACTCGTGAATATTCATTCTTGGACTCCCCCTGGAGTTTGATTAGCCCATCAGGCCCTTGGCGACCGTGACCAGGCCACGGACGGCATCGGCGGACTTGTTGAAGGCGGCCTGTTCGTCGGCCGAGAGTTCGATCTCAACAACACGTTCCACGCCGTTTTCGCCGATCACCACCGGCACGCCGACGAACACGTCGTCGGGCTGACCGAAGGTGCCGGCCTTGACCAGGGTCGCGACGGGCATGACGCGCTTCTGGTCCTTAAGATAGGCTTCAGCCATGGCGACGCCCGAGGCGGCCGGAGCGTAGTAAGCCGAGCCGGTCTTGAGCAGGTTGACGATCTCGGCGCCGCCGTCACGGGTACGCTGCACGATCTGGTCCAGCTTCTCCTGGGTGGTCCAGCCCATCTTCACCAGATCCGGCAGCGGAATGCCGGCGACGGTGGAGTAGCGCACCAGCGGCACCATGGTATCGCCATGGCCACCCAGCACGAAGGCGGTGACGTCCTCGACCGAGACGTTGAACTCTTCCGACAGGAAGTAACGGAAGCGAGCCGAGTCCAGCACGCCGGCCATGCCGACGATCTTGTTGGCCGGCAGGCCCGAATAATGCTGCAACGCCCACACCATCACGTCGAGCGGATTGGTGATGCAGATCACGAAGGCGTTGGGGCAGTTGTCCTTGATGCCCTGGCCGACGGAGGCCATGACCTTCAGGTTGATGGCGACCAGATCGTCACGGGACATGCCGGGCTTGCGCGGCACACCGGCGGTGACGATGACCACGTCGGCGCCGGCGATGGCGGAGTAGTCGTTGGCGCCCGAGTAGCGGGCGTTCACGCCCTCGACCGGAGTGGACTCGGCGATGTCGAGCCCCTTGCCCTGCGGGATGCCTTCGGCGATGTCGAACAGCACCACATCGCCCAGTTCCTTGAGACCGATGAGATGCGCGAGCGTACCGCCGATGTTGCCCGAGCCAACGAGAGCAATCTTCTTGCGTGCCATTGAAATTCCCTCAGGTGGTGTTCGTGATTCTGGTCGAACGGGTGGGCTGCGATGCGTCGCAGCATAGGCCTTGGAGGGTCTTGGTAACCCGATTCGCGCCCAAGGGCAAGGGGATTGGCACTTGGCTACACTATATTAGCACAAGCTAATACGAACGCTTTTCCCTTGGTTTGCGCGCCGCCATACCCCCGTGTCGGGCTAACCCCTTGGAGTCCTTCGAAAAGTCCCTACCCGGTACGGGTTTTGCCCCACCCTTGCGGGTGGTTGCGGCAGGGTGGGTGCCCTGTTTTAGCCCCTCATGACAAAGGGGACGGATCAGTCCAACCCCACCAGCGAACGCGCGAAGGCGTCAGCCGCGAACGGGCGCAGGTCCGAAGCCTTCTCGCCGATTCCGATGGCGTGCACCGGCAACTGGAACTTGTCGGCCAGCGCCACCAGCACGCCGCCACGCGCGGTTCCGTCCAGCTTGGTCAGCACCAGTCCGGTGACGCCGACCATCTGGCGGAAGATTTCCACCTGGGAATGGGCGTTCTGGCCCACCGTGGCGTCCAACACCAGCAACACGTCATGCGGCGCGGTTTCGTCCTGCTTCTTGATGACACGGACGATCTTTTCCAGTTCGGCCATCAGATCGGCCTTGTTCTGAAGGCGTCCGGCGGTGTCGATGAACAACAGATCGTCACCGCGCTTGCGCGCGTCGGCCAGGGCGTCGAAGGCCAAACCGGCGGCATCGGCACCGGTTTCGCGCGCCACCACCGGGCAATTGGTGCGTTCGCCCCACACCTTGAGCTGTTCCACCGCCGCGGCGCGGAAGGTGTCGCCGGCGGCCAGGGTCACGGAACGGCCCTGGTCGCGATAGAACTTGGCCATCTTGCCGATGGTGGTGGTCTTGCCGGCGCCGTTGACGCCGACCACCAAAATCACATGGGGCTTGCGGTCGAAATCGGGCGCCAGCGGCACGGCGACCGGAGCCAGGATGGCGCCGATCTCCTCGGCCAGGGTGGCCTTGATCTCGTCGGAATCCACGTCCTGACCGAAGCGGGTCTTGGCCAGACGCTTGGTGACGCGGGCGGCGGTGGCGACGCCCAGGTCGGAGGTGATGAGCAACTCCTCCAGTTCCTCCAGTGCCTCGTCATCCAGCTTACGCTTGGTGAACAGGTCACCGATGCCCAAGGTCAGCTTGGACGAGGATTTGGACAACCCCGACCTGAGACGCGAGAACCATCCCGACGACGCCTCGGTCTCGGCGGCACCATCAGCTTCGGGCTCGGATTCGGGCTCGGGCGTCAGTGCCGGTTCGGATTCGGGCTCGGATGGCACGACGGGGTTTCCAACCCCGGCCTCGACGACGGGTTGCTCCTCCGGCGGCGTGTCCTCGCCCTTGCGTCCCAGCAACCGCCCGAAAAAACCCGTCTTGCTCATGCCTCTCTCCCCGGCCGCGTCTCAGCGCGGCTTCGCGACCAAAGTGGCGCCGTCCACACCGGCGACGCGAACCTGGACGATCGCGCCGTCCTGCGCCGGAACGTCCAGACGCACCGGCAGATAATGCTCGCTAAATCCGGTGTTGTCGCCTTCCACCAGCACGCTGGCCTCGCGCCCGACCCTGGACGCCAGGAAAGCGGCCATGGCGCCCTCGCCCTTGGCCCGCAGCCGCGCGGCGCGATCCTTGACCACGTCGCCGGGAACGCGCGGCATGCGCGCCGCCGGCGTGCCGGGGCGGGCCGAGAACGGAAAGACATGCAGATGGGTCAGTCCGGCTTCGTCCACCAACTCCAGCGATTGCCGGAACATGGCCTCGTCCTCGGTGGGGAAGCCGGCGATGATGTCGGCGCCCAGCGCCACGTCGCCGCGCAACGCCCGCAGCCGGGCCGCCAGCGAGATCACGTCGGCACGCAGATGACGGCGCTTCATGCGCTTCAGGATCATGTCGTCGCCGGCCTGGGCCGACAGGTGGAAATGCGGCATCAGGCGCTCTTCCTCGGCCACCAGCCGCAACAGGTCGTCATCGACCTCGACCGGGTCGAGCGACGACAGCCGCAGACGCGGCAGCTCCGGCACCTGGGCCAACAGGCGGCGCGCCATCTGGCCCAAGGTCGGCTGTCCCGGCAGGTCGCCGCCATAGGCGGTGATGTCGACTCCGGTGAAGACGACTTCGCTGAACCCCTGGGCCACCAGGGCGCGCACCTGCTCGACGACGCGCCCCATGGGCACCGAGCGGTTATTGCCGCGCCCGAACGGAATGATGCAGAAGGTGCAGCGGTGGTCGCAACCGGTCTGCACCTCGACGAAGGCCCGCGCCCGCCCCTCGAACCCGCTGACCAGATGCTCGGCGGTCTCGCGCACCGTCATGATGTCGGTGACGACGATGCGGTCCTCGGGCGGCGCGGTGAAGATATCGGGCTGCATCTTCTCGGAATTGCCCAGCACCTGATCCACCTCGGGCATGGCGGCGAACTTGGCCGGGTCCACCTGGGCGGCACAGCCGGTGACCACGATGCGGGCGTTCGGGTTGTCGCGCCTGAGCTTGCGGATGTTCTGGCGGGCCTGACGTTCAGCCTCGGAGGTCACCGCGCAGGTGTTGACGATGATCGTCTCGACCCCCGTCTCCGCCGCCTTGGCATGTTCGCGCATGACCTCGGATTCGTAGGCGTTCAGACGGCACCCGAAGGTGACGACCTGAACCTTGTCGGTGGTCATGACCAGCCCCTCGCTACGCTCGCTCCGGTCACGTTCAGGCCCTCAGGCGCCGGGCGCGCGCCTCCGCGCGCTTGGCTGACACTCGCACATGCTCGCGGGGCCTCAACGGCCCAGTCCCTCGCTGCGCTCGCTCCGGTCATGTCTGGCCCCTCAAACGCCGGGCGCACGCATCCGCGCGCTTGGCTCACGCTCGCAGGGGCGCGCGGGCGCTCAACGCGCCAGTCCCTCGCTACGCTCGCTCCGGTCATGTCTGGCCCCTCAAACGCCGGGCGCACGCTTCCGCGCGCTTGGCTCACGCTCGCAGGAGCTCGCGGGCGCTCAACGCGCCAGTCCCTCGCTACGCTCGCTCCGGTCACGCCATCAAACTCGGGTCGAGGGTTCCCCGGAACGCCAGCGCCACCGGCCCGGTCATCAGCACATGGTCGTCGGCCAGCCATTCGATGAACAGGGAACCGCCATCCAGCACCACCTCGGCCTTGCGGGTGGTCAGGCCACGCCGCGCCGCCGCCACCAGCGAGGCGCAGGCGCCGGTGCCGCAGGCCTGGGTGATGCCGGCACCGCGTTCCCACACCCGCATGCGCAGCTTTTCCGGTCCCAGAACCTGGACGATCTCGATGTTGGCGCGTTCCGGGAACAAGGGATGATGCTCCAGCCCCGACCCCACCGACGACAGGTTAACGTCGGCCACGTCAGGGACAAAGAACACCGCGTGCGGGTTGCCCATGCTGACCCCCACCGGGTCGCTCAGAGGGCCAAGGCCGATGCCCAGGTGCAGGGTGTCGCGTGCCTCGGCCAACGGAATGTCCCGCCAGTCCAGCCGCGCCGGCCCCATATCCACCGCCACCATCCTGTCGCCGCGCGTTTCGGCCTTCAACAGGCCGGCGCGGGTTTCGATCACCACACGGTCAGCACCGGTTTCGCCCATCAGCAGCCACGCGACGCAACGGGTGGCATTGCCGCACGCTCCCGATTCGGAACCATCGGGGTTGTAGATGGTCATCCAGGCGGTGGAATTGTCCCCCCGTGGCGGCTCGACGACGATCAACTGGTCGCAGCCGACCCCACGGCGACGGTCGGCGATGGCGCGCACGGCGTCCGCCGTCAGGGTCAGGCCCGAACGACGAATATCGAGGACGACGAAGTCGTTCCCCAATCCGTGCATCTTGACGAATTCATGGGCGATCGCGGTGTTCATGACCGGGTTATATGGGGCTCGCCCCCGCAGAGTCCAGCGTGCCCCGATCAGAACAGCGCATATTGGTTGGCCGGAACGCGGGAACGCACGCCGCGCGGCTTGCGCTCGGCCTTCGTTTCCTGAGGCAGAAGCTCGGCCGGAAGGCCGGGCGGCAGGATGCGGGCCTGTTCCAGCTCGACGGCCAGACGGCGGTTTTCCGCCTCAAGCCGCAATTTCCGCACCTCGGCGTCGGACAATCGACCGATGGCCACCGCCAGTTCCGCCTGCACTTCCTGCACCGTCCGCCTCAGGCCCGCCTGGGCGGCCCGTTCCTCGGCCAACGTTTCCTGCGCCTCGGCCAATTCGGCGCGCAGGCGGATGACATCCGAAGCGGCCCGCGCCGCCTCGAACATCGAGGTCGGCGTACCGTCGGCGGCACGCCCCTGGCGCAGCCGTTCGTTCTCGCATTTGAGCTCGCGCACTTCGTTGCGCAAATGGAAGACGGCGTCCTCGAGCGCCGAGCGTCCGGCGCCATCCCCCCCGGCCAACACATCGGCCAAGGCGACGAAATCGCTGCCGGCCTCGGCCAGCAGACGATGGGCGGCACGCAGGGCGCCCAGCGCCTCGGCATCGTTGTCCGAAGCGGCAAGCGCCAGCACCTTGGCAAGTCGTTGCAGGTCCATGGCCAACATCTCGTGGGGTGCGAAGAAACCAACCCCCAGAATGTGAGTCAGCCCAATCGCCAGCGCAACAAAAAAGAACCCCGCCAAAGGGCGGGGCTCTGGGGAATCAACCGTCGGCGTTGATGCGTTTGACGATCGCCTCCAACGCGCTTTCCGCCTGGTCGTTGGGCACCTGGCAGGTGCCGGCCTTTTCGTGGCCGCCGCCGCCGTATTCCAGGCACAGCGCGCCGACATTGGTCTTGGACCCGCGATCCAGGATGGAGCGGCCGATGGCGAACACCGTGTTCTGCTTCTTCAGGCCCCACATGACGTGGATCGAGATGTTGCACTGGGGATGCAGCGCATAAATCATGAAGCGGTTGCCGGCGAAGATGGTTTCCTCTTCACGCAGGTCCAGCACCACCAGATTGCCATAGACCTTGGAACAGCGCTTGATCTGGTCCGTGGCCCGTTCCTCGTGCTCGAAATAAAGGTCGGTGCGTTCCTTGACGTCGGGCAGGTCCAGGATCTGTTCGATGGTGTGGTTCCGGCAATAGTCGATGAGGTTCATCATCAACTGGTAGTTGGAAATGCGGAACTCGCGGAAACGCCCCAGGCCGGTACGGGCGTCCATGATGTAGTTCAGCAGCGTCCACCCGGTGGGCGACAGGATGTCGTCCAGGGAATATTGCGCGGAATCGGCCTTGTCGACCTCCTCCATCATCTTGTCCCAGGCCGCAGGGAAGCGCACGGCGCCGCCGTAATAATCATAGACCACGCGGGCCGCCGACGGCGCGTCGGGATGGATGACGTGGTTGTCACGCTTGCCGACGCGGATGGTCTCGGACAAATGGTGGTCGAAGGCGATGTGCACGCCATCCACATAGGGAAGGTTGGTGGTGATGTCGTTGGGACCGATGTCGATCAGCCCATCCTGCATATCCTTGGGGTGGACGAACTTGATATCGTCGATGATGTCCAACTGGCGCAACAGCACGGCACAGACCAAACCGTCGAAATCGCTGCGGGTCACCAGACGGAACTTCTTGGCTTCGGACATCGGGAATTCTCCTACCCACCCAAACGTTCGGCCAGAGTATCTCCTGGCGCAGGCGGAGACAACGGCCGCAACGCGCTTTCCGACGGCAAAGCGCCTTTCCCTTGCCCCGCCTCTGGGATAAACAGAGAGACCGACAAGACGACCGAGCCCCGACATGCGCGCCCACCGCCCCTTGATCCTGCTGATTGCCGCCCTTGGCGCCGGCTGCGCCGACCCCGAACCGTTCGTCAACGTCGGCGGCAGCATCAACCCGAGCTACAGCAAGCCCCTGGACCCGGTGATCGAATACGGCCGCTTCAACATCTGCTACAGCGACGCCACACCCTGGGCCGAGGTCGAAGCGCTGGCCGCCGAACGATGCGGCACCTATGGCTTGACCGCGCGGGTCACCACCGTAACCCGCTGGCAATGCCGCATGGCCTCGCCGCATATCGCCGATTTTTTCTGCTACGATCCCGAAATGGTAACGGCCGCGGGCTCTCCGGTGAACCCGTTCGACCACAACGCCGTCAAGGCGTGGGAGGTCCAAACCGGAAAGAAGGCGAAACCGCATAACACGCTCAGCGGCAACCATCTGACGGTTCAGACACCGGCTGCGGTTCCGGGCTCGCCCACGGACACACCGCCCCCCGCCACCGCACCGGCGGACTCCACGGCCACCCCGGCACCGCCGCCCTCTTTGACCGCGGCACCGCCGCCCGCCTTGACCCCGGCCGACATCGCCACTCGGCCAGCCATCAGCCAGCCGGAACCGCTCCCGGCGGCCCCTGCGCCCACCGCCGCCAGCAGCGGCCCGGCCTACCCGGTGGACAACTTCACCCTACCCCAGGGCAGCTGGGGCGACGCCTTCAAGGAATAAGGCACGGGCAAGGAATAAGGCACGGGCAAGGAACAAAACAACCGGCCTTACCCCCGGCGGAACCGGCCGGCGCCTTCGGTCTTTTCGTCGAACAGCGCCGTCAACTGACGCAGCACGGTGCCGCCCAGTTCCTCGGCGTCCATGATGGTCACCGCCCGGCGGTAATAGCGGGTGACGTCATGGCCGATACCGATGGCGATCAGTTCCACCGGCGAGCGGGTCTCGACGAATTCGATGACGTCGCGCAGGTGCTTTTCCAGGTAATTGCCGGGATTGGCCGAAAGCGTCGAATCGTCCACCGGCGCGCCGTCCGAGATGACCATGAGGATACGGCGCTGTTCGGACCGCCCCAACAGCCGGTCGTGCGCCCACAACAGCGCCTCGCCGTCGATGTTTTCCTTGAGGATGCCTTCGCGCAGCATCAGCCCCATGTTGCGCCGGGTCCGCCGCCATGGCGCGTCCGCCGCCTTGTAGACGATGTGGCGCAGGTCGTTGAGGCGTCCCGGCTGGGCCGGTTTGCCGTCGGCCAGCCATTTCTCGCGCGATTGCCCGCCCTTCCACGCCCGCGTAGTGAACCCCAGCACCTCGACCTTGACCGCGCAGCGTTCCAGGGTGCGGGCCAGGATTTCCGCGCTCATGGCGGCGACGCTGATCGGCCGGCCGCGCATGGAGCCGGAATTGTCGATCAGCAACGTCACCACGGTGTCGCGGAAATCGGTTTCCTTTTCCACCTTGAACGACAGCGAATGGGTGGGGTTGGCGACGACGCGGGCCAAGCGGCCGGTGTCGAGGATGCCTTCCTCAAGGTCGAAATCCCAGTTGCGCGTCTGCTGAGCCATCAGCTTGCGTTGCAGGCGGTTGGCCAATTTGGCCACCACGCCCTGAAGATGGGCCATCTGCTGGTCGAGTTGGTTCCGCAGCCGGGTCAGTTCCTCGACGTCGCACAATTCCTCGGCCAGCACCACTTCGTCGAAACGGGTGGTGTAGGAATGATAGGGCCGTTCTCCATGGACGCCGGGCTGCGGTTCGAAATTGGGACGCGACCGCGACGGCCCGCCCGGTTCGTCCGTGCCGGCGCCGGAAATCTCCATTTCCTCGCCCGACTCGACACCGTCCTGTTCGCCGTCGCCTTCGGCGCTGCCCGGCGCGGCCTGGGGCTGTCCCTCCGCCTGGGGGCCCTTGGACTGGTCGTCGTCCTCGGTGTCGCGGCTGCCTTGGGATTCCCCTTCGCTGGCCTGTTGCCCCTGTTCTTCGCTTTGCTCGCTTTCTTCGTCGTTCAATTCGGACGGCGCGAACAAATCCAACTCGCCCAGCAATTCCTTGAGGCCGCCGACAAAACGTTCCTCGTCGGCGATCAGGTCACGCAGCGCGTCAAGACGCAAGCCGGCCTTGTCCTCGATATAGGGCGCCCACAATTCGACCGCACGCCGGGCCGATGGCGGCGGCGGTTCTCCCAGGAAGTGCTGGCGGGCGATGAAGCGCATGGCCTCGGCCAACGGCACCTCGTCGCGCTTGCCGACCCGGTCCAGCCCCTCGGCCCGTGCCTTCTGTTCCAGGACGGCGGCGATGTTGGCGGCCGCACCGGCCATGCGCCGCGCCCCCAATGCCTCGATACGGGCCTGTTCCACCGCTTCGTACACCCGCCGCGCCTCGGCCCCCGGCGGCATGCGACCGGCATGCAACGCCTCGGTATGATAGCGGAACCGCAACCCTACCGCGTCCGCCGTCCCCCGCAGCCGCACCAGATCAGCGGCGGTGACGTTGCGCGGCGGCGCCGGCAACCGGATTTCGGTACCACGCACGTTGGCGGCCCCGGTGCCATAGCCGACGTCAAGGTCGGCACGGCCGGCCACCGCGCGCACCACCGCCGTGGTGCACCGCTTCATCAGGTCGGCCGGCGTCTCGTCCCGGCGCGGCTGGGCGGTAACGTGGGCCGGGGGCGTGTTGGGGGGAACGGACAAGGGAGCGGTCCTACATCATCACCCGCGCAGGGGTTTCCGGCAGTTCCTGGTTGAAGCAGCGCTGGTAATATTCGGCCAGCACCGGGCGTTCGACCTCGTCGCACTTGTTGAGGAAGGTGAGACGGAAGGCGAAGGCCACATCGCCGAAGATCTTGGCGTTCTCGGCCCAGGTGATGACCGTGCGCGGGCTCATCACCGTCGAGATGTCGCCGTTCATGAAGCCCTGGCGGGTCAGGTCGGCCAACGACACCATCTGGCCGATCATCTTGCGGCCGGCATCGTCGCCATAGCCCGGCAACTTGGCGGAAACGATGTCCACCTCGGCGTCGTGCTCCAGGTAATTGAGGGTAGCGACGATGTTCCAGCGGTCCATCTGGCCCTGGTTGATCTGTTGCGTGCCGTGATAAAGGCCGGTGGTGTCGCCCAGGCCCACGGTGTTGGCGGTGGCGAACAGACGGAAGGCGGGATGCGGACGGATCACCCGATTCTGATCCAGAAGCGTCAGCTTGCCTTCGACCTCGAGCACGCGCTGGATGACGAACATCACGTCGGGACGGCCGGCGTCGTATTCGTCGAACACCAGGGCGCAGGGATGTTGCAGCGCCCACGGCAGGATGCCCTCGCGGAACTCGGTCACCTGCTTGCCGTCCTTGAGCACGATGGCATCCTTGCCGATCAGGTCGATCCGGCTGACGTGGCTGTCAAGGTTGATGCGGATGCACGGCCAGTTGAGACGCGCAGCCACCTGTTCGATGTGGGTCGACTTGCCGGTGCCGTGATAGCCCTGGACCATGACGCGACGGTTGAAGGCGAAACCGGCCAGGATGGCCAAGGTGGTGTCGCGGTCGAAGCGATAGGCCGGGTCCTTTTCCGGCACGTGTTCCGAGCCCTGGCTGAACGCGGGCACCTTCAGGTCGGTGTCGATGCCGAAGGTCTCGCGCACGTCCAGTTCGATGTCGGGCAGGGCAAGCGGATGGTCCGAGGCGAGCGGGCTCTGGGTGCTGGAAGTCATGCTGGGGGTCCTTGAATGTCCGGGTCTCGGCCCGGTTCCTCATGCGGTCAAGCTGGCGAGCAGCGTGGTGTAGGCCTGGTTGATTTCCTTGAACTTCTCTTCGGCGGCCTTGTCGCCGCCATGCAGATCCGGGTGGTGGCGCTTCACCAACAGCTTATAGCGCTTCTTGAGAATGGCGAGTGTCAGTTCCCCGTCAAGCTCCATCACGCGCATGGCTGCCTGCTCCGGGGTCTCGGCGCGCGCCTTGGCGTTCTGTTCGCGCACCACGTCCTCGTCGAACACGCCGAAGGGATCGTGGATGCCGAAGTTGAAGCGGCGGTTGCCGGTCTTGGCCCCCAACGGCCAGGTTTCGCGCTGCCAGGTAGTGGAGCGGCGAAGCTCTGCCTCGATCTGCTCGGGGCTCATGCCCTTGTAGAAATCCCAAGAGGCGTTGTAGGCGCGCACATGGTCCAGACAGAACCAATAATATTCCGTCAGGTGGTCGCGGGATTTCGGCGCCCGATACTCGCCCTCGGCCGTGCAGCCGGGATGGTCGCAATGCCGCGTCCGCGGCTTGGGGGGCTCGTCAAAAGGGACACGCCAGGAACGTTTGAAACCGCTTGCCTTCATGGTGGCCGCAATAATGCGGATTGGCCGCGTCGGAAGCAAGGCGGCTTGCGGGAAAACATCGCCCCTTGACGACCTTGGCGCCAACCCCCACCTAGGCGCGGTACAGGATTTCCCGAAAGGACCCGACATGAAGGTGCGCGCCGCCATCGAGCGCAAGCTGGCCCAAGGACTTTCCCCCGTCCGTCTGGTGGTCGAGGACGATTCCGCCCGTCACGCCGGCCATCACGGCAACGACGGCGGCGCCGAAAGCCATTTCCGGGTCGAGGTCGTGTCGGCCGCCTTCGCCGGCAAAAGCCGGGTCGAGCGTCACCGCATGGTCAACGTCCTGTTGGCCGAGGAACTGGCCGGACCGGTGCACGCCCTGCAACTGGCGACCCGGACCCCCGACGAAGGGCAATGATCAGCCGCCGTCCTGAAGGCCGTCGCCGTCGCCCCAGGCGTCGGCGATCCCCATGATCCAGGCGTCGCGGGTCAGCATGTCGTGCTCCATCTGCCGCTGGACCACGGCATAAAGGTCACGCACCGACACCATGGCCAGCGGGCACCCCGCCTCGTCCAACACCGGCAGGTGGCGGAAACCGTGGCGGCGCATCAGCTCCAGCGCCTCGGAAATGGAATCGTCGGGAGCCAGCGAACGCGGCCTGGGGCTCATCACCTGCGCCAGCGTGGTGGCATCGGGGTCAAGCCCGGCCGCCACGACGCGGGCGCTGACGTCACGTTCGGTGACGATGCCCAACAGGTGGCCCGGTTCGGTCACCAGCAAGGCGGCGACGTTGTTGGCCGCCATCAGACGCGAGGCGTCACGGACGCTGGATTGGGGCGACAGGGTCAGCACGTCGCCGGGACTGACCACGTCAGGTACAATTTTCGGTCGCATCCGGTGATTATACGACCGGATAGGCACTGTGCGCAATCACCCTCAATCTTCCTCGGCCACCGGACCGCTGGCCGGCGGCGTGATGCGGATCGAGGTGATCTGGTTGCGATGGCGCCGCAGCACCTCGAAACGGAAGCCGAAAAAGCGGAACACCTGTCCCACCGAGGGGATTTGCCGGCTTTCATGCAGCAGCAGGCCGGCGATGGTCGCCGCCTGTTCGTCGGGCAGGCGCCAATCGAACTGACGGTTCAGGTCGCGGATGGTCACCGTGCCGTCGACCACGAACGAGCCGTCGGTCTGGGCCTTGACCCCGGCCACCGCCGCGTCGTGCTCGTCGGCGATGTCGCCGACGATTTCCTCGAGGATGTCCTCGAGGGTGACGATGCCCAGCAGCGCGCCGTATTCGTCCACCACCAGGGCGAAATGTTCACGCCGCTGGCGAAAGGCGGTCAACTGTTCCAGCAACGTGGTGGAATCGGGAATGAACCACGGCGCCGAGGCCAGTTCGGCCACGTCCAGTTTTTCCAGCTCGCCGCCCAGCGCGCGCACCGCCCGCAACAGGTCCTTGGCGTGGACCACGCCGACGATGTTGTCGGGGTTGTCGCGCCACAGGGGAATGCGGGTGAAGGTGCTTTTCAGGATCTGATCGACGATTTCCGCCGACGGCAGGTTGGCGTCGATGGTCAGCGCCGCCTTGCGATGGGTCATGACGTCGCCGACGCCGACGTCGTCGAGGTCGAGGATCGAGCGCAGCATCTTGCGCTCGGCCTCCACCTCGATTTCCGAGGCATGCACCTCGATGGCGCCGCGCAATTCCATCATGGCGCTTTCGATGGTCGCCTTGGTGGCGTAGCGGGCCCCGAACAGACGGAAAATCAGCCGGGTCAGCATCTCGATCAGCCGCACCAGCGGCGACAGCACCCACACCACCGCCGACACCGGCCCGCTCACCCACAACGCCACCGCATTGGCGTTGTAGATGGCATAGGTCTTGGGCAGCACCTCGCCGAACATCACCACCACCACGGTCATGCCGGCGGTGGCATAGACCACGCCGGCATCGCCGAACAGCGCCATCATGGTGCTGGTGGCCACGGACGACGCCAGGATGTTGACCAGATTGTTGCCCAGCAACAACGCGCCGATCAGACGGTCGCGCGCGGCGATCAGCCGGTTGACCCGGCCGGCCTTGACGTTGCCGTCCTGCTCCATCTGATGCAGGAACGGCCGCGACACGGCGGTCAGCGCGGTTTCGGACCCGGAAAAAAACGCCGAGACCACCAGCAGAACCAGGATGACCACCAAAGACAGGGGCACGGTATCCATGGGCTCAAACCTTGGCGAAGTCCTGAAGCATCTCGCGCACCGCCTCGGCCGGCACCTCGCGGGTCAGGAAGCTTTGGCCGATCCCGCGCGCCAGCACGAAGGTAACCTTGCCGTCCTTGACCTTCTTGTCGCCGGCCATGTGGTGGATCAGGCGCTCCACGTCCCAGACGCGGTTGCGGCTGAGCCCGGTCGGCAGGCCGACCTTGGCCAGATGGCGTTCCAGACGCACCGCGTCCTCGACCGGCGCGAGGCCCAGCCGGGCCGACAGCCGGAAGGCCATCACCATGCCAATCGCCACCGCCTCGCCGTGCAGCATCTCGTCCGAGAAACCGGTCTCGGCCTCCAGCGCGTGGGCGAAGGTGTGGCCCAGGTTCAGCAACGCGCGCACGCCGCCCTCGCGTTCGTCCTGGGCGACGATGCGGGCCTTGGCGCGGCAGCTCACCGCCACCGCGTGGCGACGGGCCTTTTCCTCGCCGACGATGACGTGGAAGCCGTTCTCCTCCAGCCAGGCAAAGAACTCGGGTTCGTCGATACAGCCGTATTTCACCACCTCGGCATAGCCGGCCAACACCTGACGGCGCGGCAGACTGGTCAACGCCTGTGTGTCGGCCAGCACCAGACGCGGCTGGTGGAAGGCACCCACCAGATTCTTGCCGTGCCGGGTGTTGATGCCGGTCTTGCCGCCGACACTGCTGTCCACCTGGGCCAGAAGAGTGGTCGGCACCTGGACGAAATCCAGGCCGCGCTGAAGGATCGAGGCGGCGAAGCCGGTCAGGTCGCCGACCACGCCGCCGCCCAGCGCGACCACCATGGTCGAGCGTTCGCAGCGCGCCTCCAGCATGGCGTCCACCAGGGCCTCGAGATGAGAGAAATCCTTGGTGCTTTCACCATGCGGCAACACGGTGTTGAGGTGCTTGATGCCGGCCTTGTCCAGACTGGCGAGCAGCCGGTCGAGGTAAAGCGGCGCCACCGAATCGTCGGTCACCACGAAGGCCCGGTTGCCGTTCATCACCGGCTTCATCAGCGTGCCGGCGCGGTCGATCAGACCGGGGCCGATGTGAATGTCATAGCTGCGTTCCGCCAGCGCGACGGACAGCGTCTCGGTGGTCATGGCACTTGCTCCAGAGTACGGGCCAATTCGTCCAGGACCTTGGCCACCGTCACTTCCGGCGGCTCGTCGGTGGTGTCGACGATAATGTCGGCCTGGGCGTAAAGAGGGTAGCGCGCATCCATCAGCCGCGACAGGATCTCGCGCGGGTCGCCGGTTTTCAGCAGCGGCCGGTGGTCGCGTCCCGAGGTGCGTTTGACCAGAAGGTCAAGGTCGGCGCGAATCCATACCGACATCGCGCCTTGCTTGATGCGGTCGCGGGTCTCGGGGTCGCAGAAGGCGCCGCCGCCGGTGGCGAGCACGCAAAGCGGGCCTTCCATCAGCCGGGCGATGACCTTGCGCTCGCCCTCGCGGAACGCCGGTTCGCCATAACGGGCGAAGAAATCGGCGATGGAGCAGCCGGCGGCGGCCTCGAATTCGGAATCGGCATCGACAAAGGGGATTCCCAGCCGCGCAGCCAGCCGACGGCCGACGCAGGACTTGCCCGCGCCCATCAGTCCGACCAGCACGATCGGACGGCGAAGCCGCTCCAGGATGCCGTCGACCTGCTCTTGTGCCATCAGCCTTGGTCCCGCCGTTGATCGACGCGCCTTGCGTCGATACACTGCCCCAGATTCGCCATGGTCGAACCCTAGCCTTTGTCGCGTCGCCGTCTTGCCCGCAAGGACCAGACCGCCGTCCATGGTTGGGGGGAGACCTGATCCGGTCAACACCCCTGCCGCTTTTATCCGCCCGAGGCCGGGCGTGTCCAGAAGTCATAACGTAAGGTTCGCAACACTCCATGAGCAAGCTCGCCGCAGTGCTGGTCGCCCTGGTGCTCGCCGTCGTCGTCGGCGGTGGCATCTTCCTTGCCACGTTCGACCTGCCGCCGCCCTCGGCCACGGTCGAGAAGGTGATCCCCGATGACAAGCTGCCGCGCTAAGGCCAAGGCGGCCGGCCTGATGGCCGCCGCCGCCTTGGTTTGTGCCGTTCCGGCGCACGCCCAGGCCCCGCTTTCCACCTTCGACCCCGATACCATGGAACTGGCCGAGCCGGCGAACCCGGCCCGCGAGATAGAGGTCAAGGTGGACGACCTCAAGGCGCCCAACGCCGAATCGGTCGGCACCCTGGACCAGGCCCATGGCGGCCTGCCCCCCACCTTGTGGGCGGGAACAAAGGCAATGGTGGTGCGCAAGCTGGTGCCCATGCTGCCGGGAACGCCGTCGTCGCTGGCGGCGCGCAACCTGCAACGGCGCCTGCTGCTGACCGCCGCCACCGCCCCCGAAGGCGCGGTGGCCGGCGACCGGCCGTCGCTGGTGGACCTGAGGGCCGAACGTCTTGCCGCCATGGGCGACAACGACGGCGTCGTCCAATTGTCGGCCATGGCACCGCAGGTGGTGGAAGGCAGCGTCATGCGCCGCGTCAAGCTGGACGCGCAATTGCTGACCGGCCGCACCGACGCCGCCTGCGCCGAATTCCCCAAGGACGGCAGCCAGCCCCGGCTGGCTGTGCTGTGCAACTATCTGGCCGGCCGCACGCTCGAAGGCAACCTGGGCCTTGACCTGCTGCGCGAACGCAAGGAGGTGGACGCCGGTTTCGTCGCCGCCGCCGAGGTTCTGGCCGGCCTGCCGCCGATCCCCGCCGACAAGATCGTGGTGGACGACATCACCCCCCTGCACGTCGCCGCCTTCGGCGCCGCCAAGCTGCCGCTGCCGGCCAACGGCGTGGCCAAGGCCTCGGCGCCGGTGGCCAAGGCGGTGGCCATGTCCTTCGCCACGCCGTTCGACACCCGGCTGGCCGCCGGCGAACGGGCGGAAGCGGCCGGGGTGCTGTCGGCCGAGCAACTGCGCAAGCTGTACCTCGAAGCCACCTTCGCCCCCGACGAACTGGCCGCGCCGCTGGTCAAGGCGGAAGAGGCCGGGCTGCACGGCCGCGCCCTGTTGTTCCGCGCCGCCACCGACCAGCCCGATCCGCTGATCCGCGCCCATTTCGTCGCCAAGGCGTTGGAACTGGGGGCCGCCAAGGGACAACTGGCCGGCGCCGCGCGGGTGTTCTCGCCGCTTCTGGCCCAGCTTCAGCCCGATCCGGCGCTGATCACCGTGGCCCCCACCTTCGCCCGTGCCGCCATCGCCCTGGGTCAGGCCGACCACGCCAAATGGCTGGAACTGGCCCGCACCGACCCGGCGGCCGGCGGAGCATTGGTCCGCCTGTGGCCGCTGAGCGCGGTCATGGCGGCCGAACCGGGGCAGGCGGTGGACCTTCAGGCTTTGTCCGCCTGGCGCGACAGCCTGAACGGCCTGCCGCCCGAACTGGCCGCACGGCGGTCGGCGGTGGTGCTGGGCACGCTGGCGGCATTGGGCGCCAAGCTGCCGGACGTGTTCTGGCTGGACGCCCTGTCGTTGCCGGCCCAGGGACCGCGTCCCGCCTTGTTCGCCCTGGTGCAGTCGGCGGCGCTGGACGCCCGCATGGGCACCACCGTCCTGGCCGCGCTGGCCATGCTGGGCGAACAGCCGCTGGACAGCGTCGATCCCATCTCGCTGACCGAAGCCATCAGCGCCCTGACGGTGGTCGGCCTGGGCCAGGACGCCCGCAAGCTGGCCGTCGAGGCCATGCTGGCCAACGGCATCTGACCGTATCCCCGTTCCCCGCGACAGCGGGGAACGGGGCCGGACGAAGGGACCCGCGCCATGTCCCGCCAGATCGAAACCTTCCTGGAAATGATGAGCGTCGAACGCGGCGCCTCGTTCAACACGCTCGACGCCTATCGCCGCGACCTCGACGACCTCGACGGGTTCCTGAGCCGGCGCGGCACCGGCGCGGCCAATGCCTCGGCCGCCGACCTGTCGGCCTATATGCGAGCCCTGGCCGATTGCGGGCTGGCACCGCGTACACAGGCGCGGCGGCTGTCGTGCCTCAGGCAATTCTATGGCTTCGTCTATGCCGAGGGCTGGCGCCAGGACGATCCCACCTCGCGCCTGGATTCGCCCCGTCTGGGCCGGGTACTGCCCAAAGTGCTGAGCGAGGACGACGTCGAGGCGCTGTTAGCCGCCGCCCGCGCCCTGGAGGCGCCGCGCGGAACGATGATGACCGCGCTTTTGGAGCTTCTGTACGCCACCGGGTTGCGGGTGTCGGAACTGGTCGGCCTGCCCTATGCGGCGGTGGCCCGCGACCCCGACATGATGGTGGTGCGCGGCAAGGGCGACAAGGAACGCCTGGTGCCGCTGTCCGACCCCGCCCGGCGCGCGGTCAAGGACTGGATCGCCGTCCGTGCCGGCCTGTTGGGCAAGAAGCCGTCGCGCTGGCTGTTCCCGGCCCATGGCAAAAGCGGCCACCTCAGCCGCTCGGCCTTCGCCAAGCATTTGCTGCGCGTCGGCATGACGGCCGGCATCGATCCGCGTCGTCTGTCGCCGCATGTGCTGCGTCACGCCTTCGCCACCCACCTGCTGGCACACGGCGCCGATCTGCGCGTGGTCCAGGAATTGTTGGGCCATGCCGACATCGCCACCACCGAAATCTATACCCATGTGCTGGACGAGCCGAAGACCCGGCTGGTGCAACAGCACCACCCCTTGGCCGGATTGCTGAAACCCAAGGGCTGAATGTGCTATAAACCGCGCCAACCCATGTCTTTTCAGGATTTTCCCCATGATCCGTTACACGCTGCGCTGTTCGCATGACCACCATTTCGAGGAATGGTTCTCGAATTCCGGCGAGTACGACAGCCGAAAGGACGCAGGCGAACTGAAGTGCCCGGAGTGCGGCGACACCGCCATCAGCAAGGCGATCATGGCCCCCAACGTCGCCAAGGCCGCCGCCGCGCCGGCCCCGGCCTGCATGCCCGGGGGATCGGGCGGCGGTTGCGGCGGCTGCGCCTTCGCCGGGCAACACTGACGAAACACAGCGTTTCCCCGGTGCCGGGATGTGTTCGCCCGGCACCGGTGGCATGCTGACAGGGTCGTTTGCCGGAGGCCGTCATGTCCCCAATGCCCGCCCTGTTCGTGTCGCACGGTTCGCCCATGATCCTGGTCGAACCTTCGCCGGCCCGCGATTTCCTGACCCGGCTGGCGGACATCGTGCCGCGCCCGCGTGCCATCGTGGTGATATCGGCCCATTGGACGACGCCGGCTCCCCAGGTGTCGAATTCCGCCCACCCCCGCACCATCCACGATTTTCGCGGCTTTCCGCCCGAATTGTACGACCTGCGCTATGACGCCCCCGGAGATCCCGAGTTGGCGGCGACCATCGCGCGCATGAGCGGGGCGGAACCGGTGGAGCATGGCCTGGACCACGGCGCCTGGGTACCGTTGCTGCTGGGCTGGCCCCAGGCCGACATTCCCGTCCTGCAATTGTCCATTCAGGCGGGCGAGGACCCCACCCACCATTACCTGCTGGGACGCAAACTGGCGGGGCTGCGTCATGACGGCGTGCTGATCCTGGGCTCGGGCGCGTTGACCCATAACTTGCGCGCCTATTTCGGCGACGACCCCTTGGCGACGGCCCGCAACGTCGCTTTCGCCGACTGGATGGCGGCCAAGGTGGCCAAGGACAGCACCGAGGACTTGCTGGCCTATCGCCCCCGCGCCCCCGAGGCGGCCTTCGCCCATCCCACCGACGAACACCTGTTGCCGTTGTTCGTGGCCATGGGTGCCGGCGACGACGGCCATGGCCGCGTCGTGCATCGCAGCCAGGACGGCTGCCTCGCCATGGATGCCTATGCCTGGGAATGAAAAAGGGGGAATGAAAAGGGGGCGCCCCGGCCGGGGCGCCCCCTTGATCGCAGCGAAAGCCGCTTAGGACAGCTTGTCCAACTCGCGCACGATGGCTTCGCCCATCACGGTCGTCGAGACCTTGGCCTTGCCCGGCGACATGATGTCGGCGGTGCGCAGGCCGCCCTTCAGCACGTTCTTGACCGCGGTCTCGATCAAATCGGCCTCGGCGACCATGTTGAAGCTGTAACGCAGGCACATGGAGAAGCTGAGGATGGTCGCCAGCGGGTTGGCGATGTCCTTGCCGGCGATGTCCGGGGCGGAACCGTGCACCGGCTCGTACAGCGCCTTGCGGTTGCCGTTGGCGTCGGCGGCGCCGAGGCTGGCCGACGGCAACATGCCGAGCGAACCGGTCAGCATGGCGGCACAGTCGGACAGGATGTCGCCGAACATGTTCTCGGTCACCATCACGTCGAACTGCTTGGGATTGCGCACCAGCTGCATCGAGGCGTTGTCCACGTACATATGCTCGAGTTGCACGTCCGGGTATTCGGTCTGTTGCAGCTTGATCATCTCTTCGCGCCACAGCACGGTGCATTCCAGCACGTTGGCCTTGTCGACGCTGGTCAGCTTCTTGTTGCGCTTGCGGGCCAGATCAAAGGCGGCGCGGCCGATGCGCTGGATCTCGCTGGTGGTGTAGGTGAGCGTGTTGACGCCCTTGCGCTCGCCGTTCGGCAGCGTCTCGATGCCGCGCGGCTGACCGAAATAGAGGCCGCCGGTCAGTTCACGCACGATCATGATGTCGAGACCCGACACCACTTCGGACTTCAGGGTCGAGGCGTCCACCAGGGCGTCGAACACGGTGGCCGGACGCAGGTTGGCGAACAGGCCCATTTCCTTGCGGATACCCAACAGGCCGCGCTCGGGCTTTTTGTCGAACGGCAGGTCGTCCCACTTGGGACCGCCCACGGCGCCCAGCAGCACGGCGTCGGCGGCCAGGGCGGCGTCGAGGGTTTCCTGCGGCAGCGGCGTGCCGGTGGCGTCGAAGGCCGAGCCGCCGATCAGGCCCTCGGTGATCTCGAATTCGATGTTCCGCTTCTTGCCCATCCAGTCGATGATGCGGCGGACCTGGACCATCACTTCCTGACCGATGCCGTCGCCGGGCAGGATGAGAAGCTTCTTGGCGGCCATAGGGAAAACCCTCCGAAAAGATTTGGTTGCGCCGCCCCTAAAGCGTCATGCCCGCACAAGCGGGCATCCAGGCGGCGGCATGGCCCCCCGCTTGCGCGGGGGTGACGAAAAACTCAGAGCCAGGGCGACGACTGCGCGCGGGCCGCTTCGAAGGCCTCGATCTTGTCGGCCTTTTGCAGCGTCAGGCCGATGTCGTCGAGTCCGTTCAGCAGGCAATGCTTCTTGAACGGATCGACGTCGAACGCCGTCACCGACCCGTCGGGCGCGGTGATCTCCTGCTTTTCCAGATCGATGGTGAAGGTGGCGTTGGCGCCGTTCTCGGCCTGCTTCATCAGCCCGTTGACGGTGTCCACCGGCAGCTTGATCAGCAAGATGCCGTTCTTGAACGAGTTGCTGAAGAAGATGTCGGCGAAGCTGGGGGCGATGACGCAGCGGATGCCGAAATCGGCGATGGCCCACGGCGCATGTTCGCGCGACGAGCCACAGCCGAAATTGGCGCCGCCGATCAGCACCTTGGCGTTGCGGTAGGCCGGCCTGTTCAGCACGAAATCCGGCACCTCGGCGCCGTCCTGGGTATAACGCATCTCGTCGAACAGGTTCTTGCCCAGACCCGTGCGCTTGATGGTCTTCAGGAACTGCTTGGGGATGATCATGTCGGTGTCGACATTGATCATGTTCAGGGGCGCGGCGACGCCGGTCAGCTTGGTGAACTTTTCCATTTGTCCGATCCCCTTACAGCGAGCGCACGTCGGTCAGCTTGCCGGTGATGGCGGCGGCGGCGGCCATGGCCGGGCTGACCAGATGGGTGCGGCCGCCACGTCCCTGGCGTCCCTCGAAATTGCGGTTCGAGGTCGAGGCGGAACGCTGGCCCGGCTTCAACTGGTCGGCGTTCATGGCCAGACACATCGAGCAGCCCGGCTCGCGCCATTCGGCACCCGCTTCGATGAAGATCTTGTCCAGGCCCTCGGCCTCGGCCTGTTCCTTGACCAGACCGGAACCGGGCACGATCAGCGCTTGCACGCCCGCGGCCACCTTGCGGCCCTTGAAGATTTCGGCGGCGGCGCGGAAATCCTCGATGCGGCCGTTGGTGCACGAGCCGATGAACACCACGTCGATCTTGATGTCGGTGGCCTTCATGCCCGCTTCCAGGCCCATGTAGTCCAGCGACCGCTCGACCGCCTTGCGCTTGCCCTCGTCCTTGATGTCGGCCGGCACCGGCACGGTGCCGGTGATCGGAATCACATCCTCGGGGCTGGTGCCCCAGGTCACCTGGGGAACCAGGGTGGCGGCGTCGATCTCGATCTCGGCGTCGAATTTGGCGCCCGGATCGGTGAACAGGGTCTTCCAATACGACACGGCGGCCTCGAACGCGGCGCCCTTGGGGGCGCGCGGCTTGCCGGCGACGTAGTCGAAGGTGGTCTGGTCCGGGGCGATCAGGCCGGCGCGGGCGCCGCCCTCGATGGCCATGTTGCAGACCGTCATGCGGCCCTCCATGGACAGCGAGGTGATGGCCTCGCCCGCGAACTCGACCACATAGCCGGTGCCGCCGGCGGTGCCGATCTTGCCGATGATGGCCAGCACGATGTCCTTGGCGGTCACACCGGCCGGAGCGCTTCCCTTGACGGTGATGCGCATGTTCTTGGCCGGCTTCTGCACCAGGGTCTGGGTGGCCAGCACATGTTCGACTTCCGAGGTGCCGATGCCGAAGGCCAAGGCGCCGAACGCGCCATGGGTGGCGGTATGGCTGTCGCCGCAGACAATGGTGGTGCCGGGCAGGGTGAAGCCCTGTTCCGGGCCGACGATGTGCACCACGCCCTGGCGGATGTCGTCCATGGCGTAGAACTCGACGCCGAAGTCCTTGGCGTTCTTCTCCAGGGTTTCCACCTGGATGCGCGATTCCGCGTTCTCGATGCCCTTGGAACGGTCGGTGGTCGGCACGTTGTGGTCGGCGACGGCCAGGGTGGCCTCGGGGTGACGGACCTTGCGGCCGGCCATACGCAGGCCTTCGAACGCCTGCGGGCTGGTCACCTCGTGCACCATGTGGCGGTCGATGTACAGCAACGAGGTGCCGTCATCCTGAACGTCCACCAGATGGGCGTCCCAGATCTTGTCGAACAGAGTACGCGGCTTGGACATGGGTCTTCCTTGACGTGTTGTCACGGGCGGGTGGCATTTCACCCTGTCATGAAACCATCATAGCGATGCCCCGCGTTCGCCGGCACCTGGGGGGATTCCCAGGCCGCCGACAAAAGCGGGGCATGACGCATGGCAAATTGCCGCCCCGAAGGGCGGCAATCGGCACCTTACTCGCTGGCGCCTTCGGCGGCGGCGGCCTTGGCGGCCTTGGCGGCCTTCTGGGCCTCCACGGCGGCGGCCTTGTCGGCGGCGGCGGCCTCACGCTCGGCGGCGGTCACCTTGGCCGAATAGCCGGTGGTCTGCTCGGCGATGCGAGCCGACTTGCCGCGACGGTCACGCAGGTAATAGAGCTTGGCGCGACGGACGTCACCACGGCGAACCACCTCGATCGAGGCGATGTTCGGGGAATAGAGCGGGAAGATACGCTCCACACCCTCGCCGTAGGAAATCTTACGCACGACGAAGTGGCTGTTCAGGCCGTCGTTCTTGCGGCCGATGCACACGCCCTCATAGGCCTGCACGCGCTCGCGGTTGCCTTCGATCACCTTCACGTTGACCTTGACGGTGTCGCCCGGAGCGAATTCCGGGATCACCTTGCCTTCGGTCAGCTTGGCGATCTGCTCCTGCTCGAGCTGCTGAATGATGTTCATCTACTTGCCCTCACTATCCTTGGCAGAGGCATACCGGAGCCACAGGTCCGGTCGGCGTGTCCGTGTTACATCCTCGGACTGGCGACGGCGCCAGTCGCGTATCTTTTCATGGTGCCCCGAGACCAGAACCTCGGGCACCGCCCGGCCCTGCCATTCGGCGGGACGGGTATAGTGGGGATATTCCAGAAGTCCCCACTCGAAACTTTCCTCGTCCAGCGTCTCCTTGTTGCCGAGAACCCCCGGCAACAGGCGGACGATGGCGTCCAGCAGCACCAGCGCCGGGAGTTCCCCCCCCGACAGCACGAAATCACCCAAGGAAACCTCGAGCGCGCCGTGCGCGTCCAGCACCCGCTGGTCAACACCTTCGAAGCGGCCGCACAGGATGGTGGCACCCGGTCCGTCCGCCAGTTCCCGCACCAGCCGCTGATCCATCGGCCGCCCGCGCGGGGTCATGTAAATCAACGGCCCGCTTCCGCCAGCACCCTTGATGGCCGCGTCCAGAACATCTGGGCGCATGACCATGCCGGCACCGCCGCCGAAGGGTTCGTCATCGACCGAGCGGTGTTTGTCCTTCGCGAAATCGCGAATGTTCACCGCGTCCAGCGACCACGTTCCCTTCGCCAGGGCCCGCCCGGCCAAGGAAAGGCCCAGCGGTCCCGGAAACATCTCGGGGAAGAGGGTAAGCACCGTGGCATGCCACGGCGCGTTATTCACCTCGGTCCCCACGCCGATCCTCTTTCTCTTGCCTCGAACGCCGGCCCTCGCTCCGCTCGGTTGGCTTACGCTCCGCTTGCCCTTCGCTTTCGCTTCGGCCGCTTCGCGGGGCCTCAACGGCCCAGTCCCTCGCTTCGCTCGCTCCGGCCTCATCCTTGTCGTCGGGGGCGTATTGCGGCGAAACCACCACCACCCGTCCCCCGGCGATGTCCACCACCGGCACGTCGGCCTTGGTGAACGGAACCATGAACGTGCCCAGGTCCAGCACCTCGCCGGCGCCGAAATCGGCGACACCGCGCACGGTGCCGACCACCGAGCCATCCGCCGTTTCTGCCCGAAGCCCCACCAGATCGGAATAAAGGAACTCGTCCTCGTCCGTTTCCGGCAGCTTGTCGCGGGACACGTACAGACGTGTTCCGCGCAGGGCCTCGGCGGCGTCGCGGTCGTCCACCCCATCAAGCTTGGCGATCACCAGGCCCTTGGCCTCGCCCATCACCTTGAGCTTGAAGCGGCGGGTTCGGTCCTCGTCCTCCACCGGGCCATAAGCGGCCACATCCAACGGATCGTCGGTGAAGCTTTTGACGCGGACCTGACCGCGGACCCCATGCGCGCCAACGATGGCGCCGACGCACACGCGGGTTCCCATCACCGATTACTCGGCGGCCGATTCTTCGGCGGCGGCGGCGGCACGCTCGGCGGCCTGCTTGGCGCGCTCCTGGGCCTTGGCCTTGGGGGCGCACTTCTTGGTCTGCTCGGGGCGGACCGGGGCGGCGACCAGGCCGAGGTTGGAGAACATGCGCACCAAGCGGTCGGTCGGCTGGGCGCCGACGGCCAGCCACTTCTTGGCGGCTTCGGTGTTCAGCACGAAGCGCTCGGCGTGGTCGGCCGGCAGCAGCGGGTTGTAGGTGCCGATCTTCTCGATGAAGCGGCCGTCGCGCGGGCAACGGGCATCGGCCACGACGATGCGGTAGAACGGACGCTTCTTGGCACCGCCACGGGCCAGACGAATCTTCAGAGCCATATTTCCAACTTCCCTTTAACTCGAAACCTTAAAACCAACCGGCCGGATCAGCGGCCGAACCCACGCATGCCGGGGGGCATCAGCCCGCCCAGGCCATGTCTCATCAAGCCCTTTTGCCCCAGCTTGCCGACCTTCTTCATGACGTCGGCCATCTGCTGGTGCTGCTTGAGCAACTTGTTGACGTCCTGCACCGACAGGCCACACCCGGCGGCGATGCGCTTCTTGCGCGACGCCTTGATCAGGTCCGGGTTGCGGCGTTCGGCGGGCGTCATCGACTGGATGATGGCCTTTTGCCGGGCCACCGCCTTGTTGTCGATCTTGGCGTCCTTGAGCTGGGCGGCCATCTTGCCGATGCCCGGCATCATGCCGAGGATGCCCTTGAGGTCGCCCATCTTCTCGACCTGCTTGAACTGGCTGAGCATGTCGTTGAGGTCGAACTTGCCCTTTTCGATGCGCTTGGCAAGCTTCTCGGCCTCTTCCTGATCGACGGTCTCCATGGCCTTCTCGACCAGGGACACCACGTCGCCCATGCCCAGGATACGGCCGGCGATACGGTCGGGATGGAAGACCTCGAGCGCGTCGAGCTTTTCACCCTGACCAAGGAACTTGATGGGGCGGCCGGTGACGGCACGCATGGAAAGCGCCGCGCCACCGCGCGAATCGCCATCGACGCGGGTCAGCACGATACCGGTGACGCCGACCTTTTCGTTGAATTCGTGCGCCAGGGTCACCGCGTCCTGGCCGATCATGGCGTCGGCGACCAGCAAGGTCTCGACCGGCTTGGCCACATCGCGCACGGCGGCGACCTCGGCCATCAGTTCCTGGTCGATATGCAGACGGCCGGCGGTGTCGAGGATGACGACGTCGTAGCCTTCCTTGCGCCCCATCTCCAGGGCGCGCTTGGTGATGGCCACCGGCATCTCGCCCATGATGATGGGCAACGAGCCGACATCGGCTTGGCCCGCCAGGATCTCCAACTGCTGCTGGGCGGCGGGACGGTAGACGTCGAGCGAGGCGAGCAGGACCTTCTTGCGCTCTTTCTTGAGGCGCACCGCCAGCTTGCCCGAGGTGGTGGTCTTGCCCGAGCCCTGAAGGCCGACCATCAGGATGACGGCGGGGGGAACGGCGTTGAGGTTGAGTTCGACCCCTTCGGTGCCAAGCGTGGCGATCAGTTCGTCATGAACGATCTTGACCACCATCTGACCGGGAGAGACGGACTTCACCACCTCCTGGCCGATGGCGCGCGCCTTGACGCGCGCCACGAAATCCTTGACCACCGGCAGGGCGACGTCGGCTTCCAGCAACGCCACGCGAACTTCGCGCAACGCCTCGGTCACGTCGGCTTCCGACAGCGCACCGCGACCGGTGAGCTTGTCGAAAACGGAAGACAGACGCTGGCTCAGACTTTCGAACATCGAAACCCCTAACGATTCGCCCCAAACGACAGCGCGCCAGTGCGCGTACCTTCGCGGACTGGCGGGTCACCGTGGTGACGGTTTTCTCCCGGAAACCTGGAGAGGCTGCGTTTTTACGCGTTTCCTGGCCCCAGAGTCAACAGCGCGCTTGCCGCCCCCCCTCAAGAAGAATAAGAACCTCTCACCTCTATAGTCCTTGGATCGAAGGGTGGTTCGATGAAATACGGTCGCAAGCGGGTTCTGGTAACGGGCGGGGCTGGCTTCCTGGGCTCGCATCTGTGCGAACGCCTGTTGGCCGAAGGCTGCGACGTGCTGTGCGCCGACAACTTCTTCACCGGGTCCAAGGACAACATCGCCCACCTGATGGGCAACCCGTATTTCGAGTTGATCCGCCACGACGTCACCTTCCCGCTCTATGTGGAAGTGGACGAGATCTACAACCTGGCCTGCCCGGCCTCGCCCATCCATTACCAGCGCGACCCGGTGCAGACCACCAAGACCAGCGTGCATGGCGCCATCAACATGCTGGGTCTGGCCAAGCGCATCGACGCCAAGATTTTCCAGGCCTCGACCTCGGAAGTGTACGGCGACCCCGAGGTTCACCCCCAGGTCGAGGAATACCGCGGCAGCGTCAACACCATCGGCCCGCGCGCCTGTTACGACGAAGGCAAGCGCTGCGCCGAGACCTTGTTCTTCGACTACCATCGCCAGCATGGCACCCGCATCAAGGTGGCGCGTATCTTCAACACCTACGGCCCGCGCATGCATCCCGACGACGGCCGCGTGGTGTCCAACTTCATCGTCCAGGCGCTGGAAGGCCGCGACATCACCATCTATGGCGACGGCAGCCAGACCCGCTCGTTCTGCTATTGCGACGACCTGATCGAAGGTTTCGTGCGGCTGATGAACTCGGGCGACGACGTCACCGGCCCCATCAACCTGGGCAATCCCGGCGAGTTCACCATGATCGAACTGGCCGAGGCGGTGCTGAGGCTGACCAAATCCACGTCCAAGCTGGTGTTCCTGCCGCTGCCGGCCGACGATCCCCGCCAACGCCAGCCCAACATCACCAAGGCCCGCGAGGCCCTGGGCTGGGCGCCGACCATCCCGCTTGAGGAAGGTTTGCAGCGCACGATCGAATACTTCCGCAATAAGGTCGGCTGACCAACGGACGCATTGCCCCTTCCCAAAGCTGTACGCCGTTGCCAGGACAGGGCAAGGCCGATACCATCATGACGGCTGGCGGAAAGGTGTTTCCGTCCGGCGGGCGGCTGGAGCGAACGGGTGACCAGGAACAAGGACACCAACGACGACGCGACCACCACGGCGGAAGATTCCGGCGTGGCGGCTGATGCCGTCTATGCTCGGGTTCCCCACGACCTCGCCTTGCGCCTTGAAGCCATTTCCGACAGCCTTCCCGGCTTCACCTTCCAGCGCCGCATGGAAGCTGACGGCGCGCTCAGCTACCCCTCGTTCTCCGGGAATCTGCACGCCGTGCTGGGGCTGGGACCGGAAGCCATGGCGGTCAACGCCAAGGGCTGCCTGCATGTGGTCCATTGGGCCGACCGTGATTCCCACCTCGACGCCATCCAGCGTTCCGCCGCCGACATGTCCCTGTGTGTCGAGGAGTTCCGCGCCATCACCCATTCGGGCGAGGTCCGCTGGCTGAAAGGCGCGTCGAAGCCGCGCCGCGACGGCGACGGCGCGGTGGTGTGGGACGGTGCCCTGATCGACGTGACCGAAGGCCGCCGCGCCGAGTTCCGTCTCGACATGCTGATGGAACATGCCGCCGATTCCATCCTGATCCTGAGCGAAGGCGGCATCATCGACACCGTCAACGCCGCCGCCGAACGCTTGTTCGGCTGGAACGCGGCCGAGTTGGCCGGACGGGAATTCGGCATGCTGCTGGCCACCACCCAGGCACACCCGAACCCGTTGTGCGGCGACCTGCTGGATGGTGCCGGCGGTCTGGTCGGCGGCGGTCCGCGCGAATTGGTGGGGCAACGCAAGAACGGCAGCATCTTCGCCCTGGAACTGTCCACCTCGGAAGTGCGGCTGGAGGGGCACCGCCTGTTCGTCGCCATCGGCCGCGACATCACCGCCCGCAAGGCCACCGAGGCGGCGTTGCGCGAGTCCGAGCAACGGCTGGGCGCCATCGCCGCCAACATGCCCGGCATGGTGTTTCAGCGCGTGCTGCGCGCCGACGGGCAATTGGACTTCACCTATGTTTCCGAAGGCTGCCGCGACTTCCTGGGCGTCGAGCCCGAAGAGTTGATGGCCGACCCGCAATTGTTCCTGAACGCCGTTTCCACCGACGAGCGCCAGCGCTTCCTGGCTGCGCTGGGGCGGTCGGCGCGCACCATGGAGCCGTTCGAGGAAGAAATCGCGGCGATCGGACGCGACGGCCGCCGCCGCTGGCTGCGCGGCCAGTCGCGCCCGACCCGGCGCGACAACGGCGACATCGTCTGGGACGGCATCATCATCGACGTCACCGACCGCAAGGTGGCGGAACAGCGTCTGTCGTTCCTGGCGTTCTACGACCCCCTGACGCGGCTGCCCAACCGTCCGGCCTTTCTGGAACGCTTCACCGCCGCCCGCGAGGCGGCGCGCCAGCACCACGGTCTGCTGGCCGTGATGAGCCTGGGGATCGACCGCTTCGGCATCATCAACGCCACCATGGGCCACTCGGTCGGCGACCAGGTGCTGATCGCCGCCGCCGACATCCTTCAGGCCGCCCTGGGCCGCGACGACGTCATGGCGCGGGCATCGGGCGACCGCTTCCTGCTGATGCTGACCGGCTTCGCCTCGAAGCGCGAGTTGACCGAGGCGGTCGAGCGCCTGCACGCCCTGGCCCAAGTGCCGGTGGCGGTGGCGGACGAGGAATTCGAGATTTCCGCATGCAGCGGTGTCGCCTTGTTCCCCCGCGACGGCGAGGACGCCGAGACCCTGATCAAGAACGCCGAGGCGGCGTTGCACCGGGCCAAGGCCCAGGGGCCGGCGACGGTGCAGTTCTTCACCAAGGAAATGAGTTCGCGCGCGTCCAAGACGCTGACGCTGCAAAACAAGCTGCGCCGTGCCGTCGAGCACGGCGAGTTCATCCCCTATTTCCAGCCCCAGGTCGACCTGACCACCGGCGAAGTGGTGGGCATGGAAGCGCTGGTCCGGTGGAAAAGTCCCGAGATGGGCATGGTGGCCCCCGGCGAGTTCATCCCGGTGGCCGAGGAATCGGGGCTGATCGACGCCATCTGCGACGTCATGCTGACCCAATGTTCCCGCCAGAACAAAGCCTGGCAGGAGCAAGGGCTTCCCGCCATCCCGGTGGCGGTCAACATTTCCGGCCGGCAGTTCCAATACGCACGGCGCCTGATCGCCACCTTGGAAAACACCCTGGCCGACAGCGGCCTCGATCCGCGCTATCT
This sequence comes from Magnetospirillum aberrantis SpK, assembly GCF_011022235.1. Taxonomy (GTDB): domain Bacteria; phylum Pseudomonadota; class Alphaproteobacteria; order Rhodospirillales; family Magnetospirillaceae; genus Magnetospirillum; species Magnetospirillum aberrantis. The sequence continues at coordinate 298,466 of NZ_JAAIYP010000038.1, forward strand.
CGAACTCGAACTGACCGAGAGTTCGGCCATGCGGGATGCCGAAAGCGCCATCGGCGTCGTGCAGACGCTGAAGGACATGGGACTGGCCTGCGCCATCGACGATTTCGGCACCGGCTATTCGTCGCTGTCGGTGCTGAAGCGCTTCCCTATTTCCAAGCTCAAGATCGACCGCAGCTTCGTCATGGACATCACCACCGATCCCAACGACGCGGCCATCGTCGACGCCATCGTCGCCATGGCCAAGGCGCTCAGGATGAAGGTGATCGCCGAAGGCGTCGAGCATTCCCAGCATCTGGAGTTCCTGCGCGGCCTGGGCTGCGACCAGATGCAGGGCTATCTGTTCTCACGCCCGTTGCCGGCCGAGGAAATGGGCAAGCTGTTGACCGAGGGCCGCCGGCTGCATTTCAACGAAGACCGGCTCAGGGCCTAGCCGGATTCCATGACCAACGCTTCCCCGCCCGCATCGGGCACCGTCAAGCATTCCTATACCATTCCCTGCGCCTCGGCTTTCCGCGACGCGGTCGAGGCGTTGGCCGCCAGACACCGGGTCAACGTCGGCGACATCGCCCGTTCGGTGCTTCTGGTGATGCCGTCACCGGTCATCGCCGCCTTCGCCGATCCCGGCGAGCCGCCGGCCGGCGACCGCGAGACGGTGATCCTGAAATCCGGCCCGGCCGAAGGGCGGCCGTGGCGCCGCAAACCCCGGCTTCAGATCCGCATGGCGCCGGGATTCGAGGTTTCCTTCATCCGTCGCGCCCTGGCCCTGGCCCTGGCCATGGATTCGGGCTCCATGGTGCTGAAGCTCGAAGACCCCAACGCCCGTCCAGAACCGCCACCACCACCGCCGCCACCGCCTCCCGCGACCGAAGTCAACCACGCCATCGAAGCCGCCACCGAAGAGGTGGAACGGTTGAAAGCCATCGTCAGCGTCCTGGCTTTCGACCCGCTTCCCCATGGCATATCGAGCCGTGACGAGGCGTTGCACGTCTTGGGATTCCCGCCGGGGTCGCGGCCGGACAAACGCACCATCCGCGCGCGTTTCCGCATGTTGGCCACCATCCACCACCCCGACAGCCATTACGGCAGCCACCACCGCATGAGCCAGCTCAACCAGGCCATGGAATTCTTGCGGGACTGATGGAAAAAGAAAGCCCGCCTTCGACGCTGTCGAAGGCGGGCTCTTTTCGGGGCCGGTGAAAGGCCGGAGCTTAGCTCCGGCGCTCCAACAGCTTTTCCTTGATGCTGCCGATGGCCTTGGCCGGGTTCAAACCCTTGGGGCAGGTCTTCGTGCAGTTCATGATGGTATGGCAACGATACAGCTTGAACGGGTCCTCGAGAGCGTCGAGACGCTCGCCGGTGAACTCGTCGCGGGTATCGTGGATCCAGCGCGCCGCCTGCAACAGGATCGACGGGCCGAGATACTTTTCACCGTTCCACCAGTAGCTCGGGCACGAGGTCTGGCAGCAGAAGCACAGGATGCATTCCCACAGGCCATCGAGCTTTTCGCGCTCCTCCGGCGACTGCAACCGCTCGCCATCCGGCGGCGGCGGCGACTGGGTCTGCATCCACGGCTGGATCGACGCCAGTTGGGCATAGGGCACGGTCAGGTCAGGGATCAGATCCTTGACCACCGGCATATGCGGCAGCGGATAGATCTTGGCGTCTCCCTTGATCTCCTCGATGGGCTTGAGGCAGGCAAGGGTGTTGGTGCCGTCGATGTTCATGGCACACGAACCGCAGATGCCTTCGCGGCACGAGCGGCGGAAGGTCAAGGTCGAGTCGATCTCGTTCTTGATCTTCAACAACGCGTCCAGAACCATCGGACCGCAATGGTCCAGGTCGATCTCGTACGAGTCGAGACGCGGGTTGGCACCCGAATCCGGATCGTAGCGGTAGATCTTGAACACCTTGACGTTCTTGGCGCCGGCGGCCTTGTAGGTCTTGCCGGGCTGAACGCGGGAGTTGGCGGGCAGGGCGAATTCGACCATGTCTGTTTCTCCTTCCCTGGCCTTAGTACACGCGCTTTTGCGGCTTGATGTACTCGACCTCGTCGGTCAGCGTGTAGGTGTGCACCGGACGGTAGTCCAGGGTCACCTTGCCGTCCTTGACGGTGGCCAGGGTGTGCTTCTGCCAGTTCACGTCGTCACGCTCGGGGAAATCCTCGTGGGCGTGAGCGCCGCGCGACTCGTGACGAGCCTCGGCCGAAACGATGGTGGCGAGCGCGCAATCCATCAGGTTTTCCAGTTCCAGCGCCTCGACCAGATCCGAGTTCCACACGGTGGAACGGTCGTTGATCTTGATCTGCGGCAGGGTGGAAGCGACCTGACCCAGCTTTTCGCAGCCTTCGGCCAGCGACTTGGAGGTGCGGAACACCGCCGCGTCCATCTGCATGGTCTTTTGCATGGCCAGACGGATTTCGCTGGTGTGCAGCGAACCCGAGGCGTTGCGCAGACGGTCGAAGCGAGCGACGGCGTTGTCGCCGGCATCCTTGGGCAGCGGCTTGTGGGCAGTGCCGGGCTTCAGGGTCTCCTGGCAGCGGAGCGCCGCCGCGCGGCCGAACACCACGATGTCCAGAAGCGAGTTGGTGCCCAGGCGGTTGGCGCCGTGCACCGACACGCAAGCCGCCTCGCCGATGGCCATCAATCCCTCGACGGTGGCGTCGGGATTGTCGGCGGTCGGACGCAGCACTTCGCCATGCACGTTGGTCGGGATACCGCCCATGTTGTAGTGCACGGTCGGCAGCACCGGGATCGGCTGCTTGGTCACGTCCACGCCGGCGAAGATCTTCGCCGTCTCGGAAATGCCCGGCAGACGCAGTTCCAGGGTCTCGGCGCCCAGGTGCTCCAGATGCAGGTAGATGTGGTCGTTTTCCTTGCCGACGCCGCGGCCTTCGCGGATTTCCATGGTCATGGCGCGCGAGACGACGTCACGCGAGGCCAGATCCTTGGCGGTCGGCGCATAACGCTCCATGAAGCGCTCGCCGGCCGAGTTGGTGACGTAGCCACCTTCGCCGCGGGCGCCTTCGGTGATCAGGCAGCCCGAACCGTAGATACCGGTCGGGTGGAACTGCACGAATTCCATGTCCTGGAGCGGCAGGCCGGCGCGGGCCACCATGCCGTGGCCGTCACCGGTGCAGGTGTGGGCCGAGGTGCAGCTGAAGTAGGCGCGGCCATAACCGCCCGAAGCCAGCACCACCTTGTGGGCGCGGAAACGATGCAGGGTGCCGTCGTCCAGGTTCCAGGCCATGACGCCACGGCAGACGCCGTCTTCCATGATCAGGTCCAGGGCGAAGTACTCGACGAAGAATTCGCACGAATGCTTCAGCGACTGCGAGTACAGCGTGTGCAGGATGGCGTGGCCGGTGCGGTCGGCGGCGGCGCAGGCACGCTGCACCGGAGCTTCGCCGAAATTGCGCATGTGGCCGCCGAACGGGCGCTGGTAGATCTTGCCTTCCGGGGTGCGCGAGAACGGCACGCCGAAATGCTCGAGTTCGTACACCGCCGGCACGGCCTCGCGGCACATGTATTCGATGGCATCCTGGTCGCCCAGCCAGTCCGACCCCTTGACGGTGTCGTACATGTGCCACTTCCAATTGTCCTCGGCCATGTTGCCGAGCGAAGCGCCGATGCCGCCCTGGGCGGCGACGGTGTGCGAGCGGGTGGGGAACACCTTGGTGATGCAGGCGGTCTTGAAGCCCGCGACACCCATGCCCATGGTGGCACGGAGGCCGGCGCCGCCGGCGCCGACAACCACCACGTCATAGGTGTGGTCAACGATCTTGTAGGCAGCCATGGTCGTCAGACTCCAACAGCGACTTTGAGGACCGACACCGTCATGAAGACGGCGAGGAAGGCGGCACCCAGCTTGATGCCGACCAGGGTCGCGAACTTGATGCCCTTGCCGTGGACATAGTCCTCAACCACCATCTGCACGCCGAGCTGGGCGTGGTAGACGACGACCAGGATGGTCAACACGAACATGGTGGCGTTGAACGGGCCGGACAGCCAAGCCTTGAAGGCGGCATAGTCGGCGCCGTGCAGGCCGATCAACGAGATGACGAACCACAGGCTGAGCGGCACCAGGGCGACGGCGGTCACCACGGTCGACCAATGGTGGCCGACGCCTTCCTTTGCCGAACCGACGCCGCGAGCGCGGCCGATGGGATTACGCAGGGTCATGTTTGCCTCCCTCAGACCAGCAGAGCCGCGGCCCAGGCGACGACGGTCAGCACGGCGGTGACGCCGAGAGACACGTAGGCCGAGGCATAAGCCTGCGGCAGCTCGAAGCCCCAGCCGGTGTCCCACAACAGGTGGCGGACGCCGTGGCCGAGATGGAAGAACAGGGCGACGCTCCAGCCAAACAGCAGAAGCAAGCCGATGGGCGAGCCAAGCAGGCTCTGGGCGACTGCAAAAGCCGCCGGGCCGGAAGCGGCGGCACCCAGCCACGCGGCAAGCGCGACCAGACCGACCACCAGGCCGACGCCGGTGATGCGGTGGGTGATGGACATCAGCGCCAACAGGGGCAGCCGATAGATCTGCAGGTGTGGGGAAAGCGGCCGGTTGCGCGTGGTCATGGCAATAAGCCCCCGAAACGGTCGTGAAAGGCCCAAAGGCCCAAATGCGGCAATGGGGCAAGTGTTTAGCGGTTGGGGGGCCTCGAGTCAACGAGGCGATGCCACACTTTTTGGCAGGTATCGCCTCCATCACCCCACCCCTTCGGGTGGTTTGCCTGTCAGAGAACGCTGGAAAGGCGCGGAAACGCTGACTTTTCCGTAATGTTGCAAATGAAATTTTTCTCGCCGCCAAACCCACCCGCCGCCGCCTACCCGCACGACAACCGACGCCCTATGAAACTCAATAAAATTGTACGCAATGTGTATTACGGCAACGCACAATACGCACAGACTGTATTTGCGACTTCTGTATTATGCATTTATACTTGTGCGCATTTTATCCACAGACACCCCAAAAAATGCTACACTGCCACTAAAGAGTGAAATTGGCGGGAGGCTCGCCATGGGCCACGATCTGCTGCCACAGACCCACGATACAGCGCAGGACAGCGCGATTCAGGCGCTGAGGCAGGAGGTTTCCGTGCTTCGCCGCCAAGGGTCGCTCATGCTTCGGCTGATGGTGGCGACATTGAATGCGCTAAGAGACCTCAAGAAACGTGAGGATGACATCAAGCGCAACATAGATGTCGTTGAAAATGAAATAAAAGAAATACAGGAGCATGAAGCCGCACCGGCTTTGTGCCCGTCCTGCGGCGCGCCGCTGGAGCATCATGACGCCGATGGCGGCGACTTGCGGGTATGCCCGGCCTGCGGCCTCAGCCAATTCGTCGACAGCTCCGGCATGATCCGCCACACCACCTTGCCCGCCTCGCTGCCGACGGACGCGCCACCGGTTCCCCACTCATGGGTGGAGGACGCATCATGACCCTGCTCGGCCGATTGCTCCACGGGGCTGTGCCCCCTCCGCCCCCGGACGACCTGATCCATTGGGACGAGGCCTATTCGGTGGGCAACGCGCTGCTCGACAACGAGCATCGCGACATCGTCGCCGTGCTGAACGACCTCTATCGCGGACGGGGCACGGACGGACGGCCGTTGGACCCGGAGCACACGTTGGCGCGGCTGCGCGATGTCGCCGAGGTGCATTTCGCCAACGAGGAAGCGGTTCTGGCCCGGCACCGCTGCCCCAGGCTCGACAGCCACCAGAGCGAACATCGCGTGCTCTGGTCCGAACTGTCCACACTGGCCGCCGCCATGCCCGCCATGGATGCCGACACCCGCGAACGGGCGCTGGCGTCCATGCTGCGCAAGATCGTGCTGGGCCACATTCTGGTCGCCGACATGCGGGACCAGGACTATCTGCGGGAATGACGCTGACAACCGCCGGCTTGCCGGAACGCTTCCGGCAAGCCGTACAGGCCATATTGGGAACTCACTTCCAGTCGCTGACGCCATAGCGGTCAAGAATTTGCTTGAGCCGTCCCGAGGCCCGCATTTCGGCGATGCCCTTGTCCAGGATGGCGGCGTATTCCTTGGCCTTGGGATTGGCCGGCGAAAAGGCGACATAGATTTCGCTGGGGTCGGTCGAACCGGCGAATTCCACCTTGTCCGTCAGGTTCATGCTCATCAGCTTGTAGGCCAGCACCGGCTTGGCGTCGACGGTGGCCTCGACCCGTCCGGCCATCAGCTTCTTGAAGTTCATCTCAAGCGCCTTGTCGCCGCCGACCATGTCGATCCGTGCGCCGTTCTTGGCGTTGGCGCCCATGTAGTCGCCGACCTCGCCGGAATAGGAATAGCCCTGGATGGCCCCCAACTTGACCTTTTCCAGCGATGCCGGGCCGGCATAGCGCCAGGGATTGCCCTTTTTCACCACGAAGGTGTTGTCGATCACCGCGATGGCTTCGTTGGGGAAGACGTAGTCGGCGGCTTCGACCTTGTCGGCACCGATCACCGCGACAATGGTCCCCTTGCGGCCATCCTCCAGTGCCCGTGCCCAGGCCAGGTTCTTGTATTCCAGCGTGTGGCCGGCCTTGGCGAAGATTTCCTTGGCGATCTCCACGCCATAGCCGGGCTTGTCGGAATCCTCGGCGCAATTATAGGGACACCATTCGTCCGCACGCAGCGTGATGACGTCGGCATGGGCCGCTGGCGCGGCCAGGGTCGCGCCGGCCACGACAGCGGCGGCGGCGATGCGTTTCAACATGGATTCCTCCCTCTTTCACGATTCGATTCAGGCCCGCGACAGGCGGACGAAAAAGTCATCGACGGCGGCGTTCAGTTCGCCCGCCTCGCACAGCAGGTCGGCGGCGCTGTCGTACAGGCGCGCCGCCAGTTCGCCGGTGACCTGGGCCTCGCCGGCCACGGCCCCCACATGCCCGGCCACCTGGGAATTGCCCTGGGCGGCGTTGCGGGCGTTGCGGCTGATCTCGCCAGTGGCCTGACGCTGTTCCTCGGTGGCGCTCATCACGCCTTGGACGGCACCGCTGATGCGGTCGATGCAGCCCTTGACCGACTGGATGGCGGCGATGGCGCTGTCGGTGGTGGCGCGGATGTCGGCCACCTGTTGGGCGATTTCTTCCGTGGCGCGGCTGGTCTGGTTGGCCAGACTTTTCACCTCGGCCGCCACCACGGCAAAGCCCTTGCCGGCCTCGCCGGCCCGCGCCGCCTCGATGGTGGCGTTCAACGCCAAAAGATTGGTCTGAGACGCGATGTCGCTGATCAGGCTGACCACGTCGCCGATGCGGCCCGCCGCCTGGGACAGGCCGGCAATGGTGGAATCGGCGCTGCCGACCATGCCCACCGCTTCGTCGGTGACCCGTGTCGTGTCGCCCATGCGGCTGCTGATGGCCTGGACCGAATGGTCCAGTTGTTCCACCGCCGACGCCACCGCCTGAACGTTGGCCACAGATTCCTCGACCACGCCGGAAACCTGGGTGGTCTTGTCCTCGGTGGCGGCTGCGCTGGTCTTGAGTTGGTCCGACGTGGCGTGGACCGCGTCCACCGTGCGCCGCACCGTCTCCATCAGACGCGACACCACCTGGTTGAACTGCGCCGTGACCTGTTCCTGCTCGGCCAGACGGGCGGCGTTGCGGGCCTGCGCCTGTTTTTCCTGTTCGGCGTGCTGGGCGTTGGCCAGCATGTGGTCGCGAAACACCGACAACGCCCGGGCGATGTCGCCGATTTCGTCGTCGCGTCCGGCATGGGCGATCTCGACCGTGGTGTCGCCGTCCGCCAGCCGGCGGATGTCCTGGGTGATGCCCGCCAACGGGCGCGCGATCCGCCGGAAGGCCACCATCACCGCCGCCGTCACCGCCAAAAGCAGCAACACCAGCGACACCACGCCGTCCAGCAGCTGGGTGCGGACAACCGCATCCAGGGCCTGACGGGAATAGGTCACGCTCAGCGTGCCGACCTCGACCGCCTTGCCGCTTTCGTCATACGACACCTTGCGTACCACCTCGACCGGGTGCTTTTCGGATTCCGGCACCTCGCCCACCTCGGCCACCAATGCGGCGTCGGCACCGGTCACCTTGGCCGCCAGGAAAGCCTGGTCGCCGCGAAAAGCCTCGATGGCCGCCGCGACCTGAGTGTCGTTGAAGTCGTAAAGCGGCCGGCTGACGGACATGGCCTGGATGTCGGCCAGCATCTCGACCCGCTGGATCAACTCGGCCTCGGCCCGGCCATAGGCCCGCATCAAACCGATGCCGATGCCGATGGTCACGATGACGGCGATGGTCGCCAGAATGACGACCAGAACGCGCACGGAAAGGCTGGCGCGTCGTGCGCTCTCGGTTCGGGACATCCCCACCCCCCAATCATTTCATTGAGGGAGATCAATTGAACGAAATGGCGGCGGCGTCAACTGGCGGAATGTAACAAGACTGACACCGGCAAAATGCGCTCCATGCGCTTTTTATACCTGAGATCATCTACCTCCAGTCGCTGACGCCGTAACGGTCGAGGATTTGCGCCAGCCGCCCCGATTCCCGCATCTCGGCAAGGCCCTTGTCCCAGATGGCGGCATAGTCCCGCGCCTTGGACAGGGCCGGGGAGAAGGCGATGAAATTTTCGGTGGGATCGACCGAACCGGCATAGGCCACTTCGCCCGCCAGCCCCATTTCCTTGATCTTGTAGGCCAGCACCGGCTTGGCGTCCATGGTGGCGCCGATCCGGCCGGCCACCAGCTTTCGCAGGTTCATTTCGAGCGCGGTGTCGCCCCCCACCAGATCGACCCGCGCGCCGTCGCGGGCGTTGGTGTGGACATAGTTCCCGACGGCACCGTCATAGGAATATCCCAAGATGCCCCCCAACAATAATTGGGACAGCGAATCCGGGCCGGTATAACGCCAGGGATTGTCCTTGCGCACCACGAAAGTCGTGTCGGTGACGGCCACCGCCAAGGCGGGAAAGACGAAATCCGGGGTTTCGGTATGATCGGCGCCGATCACACCGGTCAACCGCCCCCGTCGGCATTCCTGAAGCGCCCGCGACCATGGCATGGTGCGATATTCCACACGATGCCCGGCCTTGGCGAAAATCTCGCGGGCGATTTCCACGGCATAGCCGGGACGGTCGGATTCCGCGGCACAATTATAGGGGCACCATTCGTCGGCCCCGAGAACGATTTCGTCGGCCCGCGCCGCACCCTGCCCCACGGCGGTCGTGGCAAACATCCCCAAGACGGCCAGGATGGCCGCGGCGAAACCCCTGGACATCGGCGGTCTCCGTGTCTGGTGTCGTCAGCCTCCCTCCCAAAAGGCGATGCAGCATACATCACCCCCACCCGCCCGAAGAATGGAACAAATCAAAAAAAGCGGCCCCCGGGGAACCGGCGGCCGCCTGTTGCCTTCATCCGGCCTTAGCGGCGCGGCATCAACACGGTGTAGTCGAAGTCCAGCACGACCGAGGGATCGTATTCCTTGCCGTCTTCCTTCTTGAAGGGAAAGCCTGAGGCCGCTTGGTTCTTCAGCGCCACCAGACGCAGCCGCAAGGCGCCGACGTCCGAACGGCCCGGCAGTTCGACCTTCTCCAACACTTCCGACCAGGCATAGATGGTGTCGCCGGCGAAGGTCGGGTTGACGTGGCGGCCGCCATTGATGGCCGCCACCTTGAAGGCGTTGCCGAGGCCGTTGAACGACAGGCCGCGGGCCAGGCTGATGATGTGGCCGCCATAGATCAGGCGGCGGCCGAACCGCCCCTGGCCCTCGGTATGCTGGTTGAAGTGCACCTTGGCGGTGTTCTGCCACAGGCGCGTCGCCATCATGTGTTCGGCCTCCTCGATGGTCATGCCGTCCACATGGTCGATCCTTTCACCCACCGCGTAATCGTCCCAGCGATGCGGGCTGCCGGCCAGCACGTCGTCATAGCCGGCACAAGCCAGATTGTCCGGCACCACCAGATCGGCGGCGGCCACCGAACCGGGCAGTTCGGGCACTTTCTCCTCGGCGATGGTGGCGCTTTCGTCGCGCTTCTTCACCATCACCCAGCGGACATAGTCCACCACCATCTCGCCCCGCTGGTTGCTGCCCACCGAGCGGACGTAGACCACACCGGTCTTCCTGTTGGAGTTTTCCTTGAGACCGATGACCGTGGACACCGTCGAAAGGGTGTCACCGGCATAGACCGGCACGCCGAAACGGCCGCCGGCATAGCCCAGGTTGGCCACCGCGTTGAGCGACACGTCGGGAACCGTCTTGCCGAACACCACATGGAACGCGGCGAAGTCGTCCAGCGGCGCCTGGGGCAAGCCCAGCGAGCGGGCGAACTCGGCCGACGAGTTGAAGGCGAAACGCGACCCGTAAAGGGCGGTGTAAAGCGCCACGTCGCCCGCCGTCACGGTGCGCGGCGTGGCATGGCGGATTTCCTGGCCCAGGCGGAAATCCTCGAAGAAGTTGCCGGCGTTGGTCTTGGTCATGGAGGTGTTTCCTTACTTGCCCAGGTCGGCCGACAATTCGGCGATCTGTTCGGCCAGCTTGACGATGCGCTTGGCGTTCTCGACGTGCAGGTTCTCGACCAGCTTGCCATCGACCACCACCACGCCCTTGCCCTCGGCGGCGGCTTCGGCATGGGCGGCGATGATCTTTTGCGACCACTCGATCTCGCGCTCGGACGGGGCGAAAACACGGTTGGCGGCGTCAACGGTCTTGGGATGGATCAGGGTCTTGCCGTCGAAGCCCAGTTCCAGGCCCTGCACGCACGACGCCTCGAAGCCGGAATCGTCGGCAAGATCCAGATAGACGCCGTCGAGAACCGCCAACCCATAGGCCCGCGCCGCCAACAGGCACAAGCCCAGCGAGGTGACCATCGGCAGGCGCAGGGCGGTGTGGGCGCAATGCAGATCCTTGGCCAGGTCCGATGTTCCCATGACGAAACCACCCATGCGCGGACTGGCACCGGCGATCTCTTCGGCCCTGAGGATGCCGCGCGGGGTTTCCATCATGCACCAGATAGCCATATTGTCGGGCGCACCGGCGGCGGTCATGATGGCATCGACCTGACGCACCGCGTCGGCGCTTTCCACCTTGGGGATCAAGATGGCATGCGCCCCCGAGGTAGCCGCCGCCACAACGTCGGCATGGAACCACGGAGTGTTGAGGCCGTTGACCCGCACCAGAAGTTCGCGTCCCCCGTAACCGCCGGCCTTGACCGCCTCGACCACCTGGGTTCGCGCCACCTCTTTCGCGTCGGGCGACACCGCGTCCTCGAGGTCGAGAATCAGCCCGTCGGCGGCCAATGTCCGCGCCTTTTCCAGGGCGCGCTGGTTGGAGCCGGGCATGTACAGCACGGAACGGCGGGGGCGGGTGACAGTCGCCATGGGGTATGACCTCCGATTGGAAATTGACCGGAAGCTAGCAATTTGGGACGCTGGTGGCAAGGTTGCAGCGCAACATTCCTTCGCGAAGCGGCAATTTTTATGAAGATTCTTTCGCTTCAATCGGCTGTCGCCTTCGGCCACGTGGGTAACTCCGCCGCCGTCTTCCCCTTGCAGCGCCTGGGCTTCGAGGTATGGCCGGTGGACACCGTGCAGTTTTCCAACCACACCGGCTATGGCCAATGGGGTGGAAGCGCCCTGGCTCCCGACCACATCCACGCCGTGGTCGATGGCTTGTCGCGGATCGGCGCGCTTGCGGAATGCAACGCGGTGCTGTCGGGATATCTGGGCGAAGCCAGGACCGGCGCCGCGGTGATGGAGGCGGTGGAGCGGGTCCACCGTCAGAACCACCATGCCATTTACCTGTGCGACCCGGTGATGGGCGACGACGACGCCTTGTATGTGCGTGAGGACATTCCCGGTTTCTTCACCCACCACGCCTTGCCGGCGGCGACCGTCGTCACCCCCAACCGCTTCGAGTTGGAATTGCTGACCGGCCGACAGGTCCACGATTTGGCCCAGGCGGTGATCGCCGGCCGGACCTTGCTGGATCGCGGCCCGCGCGTGGTGGTGGTCAGTTCGTTGCATGACGGCGCCAGCGTCAGTTGCGTGGTGGTGACCAAGGATGGCGCCTGGGCGGTCCGCACGCCCTATCTGCCGTTCAAGCCGTCGATCAGCGGCACCGGAGACACCTTGGCGGCACTGCTGTTGGCCCATTTGCTGCGTGGCGAGGCCCCGCCCGAGGCGCTGTCGCTGGCCGTGTCCAGCCTTTATGGCGTGCTGGAAAAGACCCGGACGCTGGGGCGGCGCGAACTGGCGCTGATCCAGGCCCAGGATGAAATCGCCCTGCCGTCGCGCCTGTTCGCCCCTTTGCCGGTCAGCTGAGCTCTTGTTCCGGCGGGCACTTTCTGCTTTGCTGCCGCCGCTCCCGAACACCTGACAGGGTCGCCCTGGTGGAGATTCCACTTTTCCTGCGTTGTGTCGGCATCGGCTTCGCCATTGCCGCCCCCATCGGCCCGGTGGGATTGATGTGCATCCGCAAGGCCCTGGCCGACGGCCGTCCCGCCGCCTGGATGGCCGGACTGGGCGCCGCCCTGGCCGACACCGTGTTCGGCGCGGTGGTGGGGCTGGGCCTGGGCGCGGTGGCCTTCTTCCTTCAGGATTACGGCGTGGCGCTCAAGCTGGTGGGCGGCGTGTTCATGATCGGCATCGGCCTGCACACCTGGCGTCAGGCGGCGGTGGCGATGGAACCGGCCGAGGACAAGGGGCCGGGGCCGTGGCGCGACTTCCTGTCCACCTTTGCCATCACCATCACCAATCCCGGGACCATGATGGGCGTGACCGGGGTTTTCGTCGCCATGGGCGCGGCGGCACGGCCGGTGGGATTGGCCCAGTCCTGGGAATTGGTGGCGGGGGTATTCGTCGGCTCGGCGCTGTGGTGGGCGGTCCTGACCGAGATGACCATTCTGGTCCGGGCACGGTTCACCCCCGAACGCATGCGGCTGTTCAACCACATCTCGGGCGCGTTGCTGATGTTGTTGGGGGTTGGCGCGCTGCTCAGTCTGCTGTGGAGTTGATGCGCTTGCGCAGCAGGATTTCCCCCGCCCCCTCCGCCACCAGATCGGGCAACGGCGCCACCTCGACAAAGCCCTGACGGGCATAGAAGGCGCGGGCGGAGGTGTTGAAATCCGAGACGCAGGCCCACAGATTGGCCCCGTCTCCGGCCTGGGCCGCCGCCCAATCCAGCAACACTCGCCCCATTCCACCGCCCCGCGCCTGGGGCAGCACCGCCAGCAACTCCACATAGGGGCCGCGCAGCCACGGCCGGCGCAACGCCAGGACGGCCACCGCGTTCCCTTCCCGCTCAAGCACCATCCGGGTCAAGGCCGGGTCGTCGCGCAACAGATAGCGTTCCAGGGCGGCGGCGGAATATCCCAGACGCCGCCACGGGTCCATGGTTGCCAGGGCAGCGGCCAGCACCGGGACGTCGAAGGCTTGCACCAGACGCGGCGTCATGGCACCGCCTGATCCAGCCGCACGAAGCCATAGCCCCGCCGACGCAATTCGCGCACGATCTCGGGCAACGCCACATGGGTCGCCGGAGCCCGGCCGTTGATGTGAAAGATCAGCACGTCGCCGGGACGAACCTTGGCCAGCACCCAGTCGCGCAGATGGTCGGGTGCCAATCCCTTGGCCGGGTCGCCCGACGGCCAGCGCCAGTGCACCACCTTGTGCCCGCTGCTCTCGACCAGGGCCAGGGCGGCGGCGTCGTAATTGCCGGCGGGAAAGCGGAAAAAACGGGGCCTCGTGCCGGTGGCCGCCAGGATGGCGGCGTCGGCGCGGTCGATTTCGGCCCGCTGGGCTTCGGGCGACAGGCGTTGCATGTGCTGGGGATGGTCGTGGGAATGGTTTTCCACCTCGACCAGCCCCGTTTTCACCAGCCGAGCCAGATCGGCGGCGTTGCGTTCGGCGAACAGGCCGGTGGCGAACACGGTGAAGGGAAGCTTTTCCGCTTCCAGGTAATTCAGCAGCGGCCGATCGAAGGTAGCCGGCTGGCCCTTCGCCTCGCAAGCGTCGAAGGTCAGCGCCACCACCTTGTCGCCGGTGGGCAACCGCTCGACCACCTCGGCGCGGACCGGCACGGTGAACAGCAGGGCGGCGACAAGGAAAAGCGGTCGGACCACTAAAAATCCAGATCGGCGTAATGACGCGGCGGCGGCACGCCGGGCAGATGGTCGGCCAGCAACGGACGGAAGCACGGCCGCGACTTGACGCGGGCGTACCAGTCCTTGGCCGCCGGATGGTTTTCCCACGGCACGTCACCCACGTAGTCGATGCACGAAATCTGTGCCGCCGCGGCGACGTCGGCCATGGAAAAGTGGTTGCCGGCCAGCCAGGTGCGGCGTTCGGTCAGCCAGCCGATGTAATCCAGGTGCTGGTGGATGGCGGTGAAGCCGGCGCGGATCAGGCGTGAGTCAGGGGCGCTTTGTCCGTTGACCAGCCGCTTTTGCACCTTTTCGCCCACCAGATTGGCGGTGACGTCGCGATAGAAATGCCCGTCGAACCATCCCACCAATCGGCGAACCTCGGCCCGCGTTTCGGCGTCGGCCGGCAACAGCGGCGGTTCGCGGTGGACTTCGTCCAGATATTCGCAAATGGCGGTGGAATCGCACAGCACGGTACCGCCGGCCTCGACCAGCACCGGCACCTCCGAGGCGGGGTTAAGCGCGACGAAATCGTCACGGCGCTCCCAATAGCGCTCGACGTGCGCTTCGAATTCCAGCTTCTTTTCCGCCAACACAACGCGCACCTTGCGCGAGAACGGGCAGAGCGGATGGTGATAGAGCGTCCTCATGCACCCCTTCTAGCTCTTTTTGCGCCGCGGGAACAGTGGCGTCGGCCCGATGGAGCGCGGCCACACCAAAGGCCTAAGCCGCCCGACTGGCCGGCGATTCCGTCAACAGCGCGAACAATGCCTCGGAATTCTCGGTGCCGCGCAGTTTCTCGCATACCCCCTTGTCGCGCAGCAGACGCGAAACGCGGGCCAGCGCCTTGAGATGGTCGGCGCCGGCCGATTCGGGAGCCAGCAGCAAGAAGATCAGATCCACCGGCTGTTCGTCGATGGATTCGAAATGAATCGGCCGTTCCAGACGCGCGAACAGGCCATACAGACGGGTCAGCGCAGGCAGCTTGCCATGGGGAATGGCGATGCCGTTGCCGACACCGGTGGTGCCCAGACGTTCACGTTCCAACAGCACGTCGAACACGGCGCGCTCGTTCTGCCCGGTAAGCTCGGCCGCCTTTTTCGCCAGATCCTGCAACGCCTGCTTCTTCGAAGTGGCGCGTAGATTGGGAATGACGGCAGCCGGGGTGATCAGATCGGCGATGTCCATGAAAATCAACCCTCTGTTGGGCCAAGCGGGACGGCCTTCCGAAAGTTTCGGCCATTCCCTAAATCTCGGTCGCGCGGCATCAAACGCAAGGCCTGCGGGACCGGTCCAAGGGCGGCGGGAACATAAGTCCAGGTCCGCCCCGAGTCAAGCGTTGGGCCAAGGCCCGTCCGGGTCATCCGTTCAACGCCTTCTCGCGACGGCGTTGGACCGAGGACGGAATATTCATGCCCTCACGATATTTTGCCACCGTGCGCCGGGCGATGTCGATGCCTTCGGCCTTGAGAATCTCCACGATGCGGTCATCGGACAGCACCTGGCGCCCTTCGGAATCGATCAGCGCCTTGATGCGGTAGCGCACAGCCTCGGCCGAATGGGCATCGCCGCCATCGGCGGAACCGATGGCCTGGGTGAAGAAGTACTTGAGTTCGTAAATGCCGCGCGGCGTGGCGATGTACTTGTTCGAGGTTACCCGGCTGACCGTGCTTTCATGCATGCCGATGGCGCTGGCGATGTCGCGCAATACCAGCGGGCGCAGGTACTGGACGCCGTGGCGGAAAAAGGCGTCTTGCTGACGGACCAGCTCGCTGGCCACCTTGAGGATGGTGGTGGCCCGCTGATGCAGCGACTTGACCAGCCAGTTGGCCGACTGGAAATGCTCGGACAGATAGGTTTTGTCGTCCTTGTTGCGGGCGACGCCGGACACCTTGGCGTAATAGCGGCTGTTGACCAGCACGCGCGGCAAGGTGTCGGAATTGAGCTCGACCAGCCATGCCCCGTCCTGGGCGCGGCGCATCAGCACATCCGGCGTCACCGGCTGGGCGATCGCGGTATCGAATTTCAACGCCGGCTTGGGGTCCAAGGCCTTGATCTCGCCGATCATCTCGGACAGATCCTCGGCATCGACGCCGCACACCCGCATCAATCCCTGAAGGTCGCGCCGGCCCAGCATTTCCAGATTGTCGAGCAACGCCGCCATGGCCGGATCAAGGCGGTCGCGTTCGGCCAGTTGCAGGGCCAGGCATTCCTTGAGCGACCGGGCGAACACGCCGATGGGGTCGAAGCGCTGCACCCGCTTGAGCGCCGCCTCGACCACGTCGAGGCCACAGCCCAGCCGTTCGGCCAGTTCCCCCAAATCGCCGATCAGATAGCCGCATTCGTCCAGCATCTCGATCAAGTGCAGGCCGATCAGCCGCTCGACCGGGTCGAGCACGTCAACGTTCAACTGGGCCACCAGATGGTCGCGCAGCGTGATATCGCCGGCCAGGGTGTTCTCGAGGTTGGACTCGCCATCCTCGAAGCTGAGCGAACCGCCGGTGCGGCTCCATTGGCCGAACGCCTCGCCGTCCAGCGCATCGCCGGCGCTGTCGTTGTTGAACAGGTTGTCGTAATCGACGTCCATGCCGTCAGCCGCCGAGCTTTCGGTCATGCCGTCCAGCAACGGCGCCTCGGTCGCCGGAGCGTCGGGCAATTCGCGCGGGTCCGAATCGCCGGGCGCCGCCTCGGCCGCGTTTTCCCCTCCGCGCTCACCGTCCTCGCGCTCGAGCAGCGGGTTGCGCTCCAGTTCCTGTTCGATGAAAGCCGTGAGTTCAAGGTTGGACAATTGCAGCAGCTTGATCGCCTGCTGCAATTGCGGCGTCATCACCAGAGCCTGGGTCTGACGGATGTCCAACCGGGGGGAAAGCGCCATGGGCGGCCACCGCCTTTCGCTACGAAACCAGGATCACAGACTGAAATTCTCGCCCAAATAGACGCGGCGCACACCTTCGTGAGCGACGATCTCCTCGGGGGCGCCCTCCATCATCACGGTTCCATCATGCAGGATGTAGGCGCGGTCGATGATGTCGAGCGTCTCGCGCACATTGTGGTCGGTGATCAGCACGCCGATACCACGATGCTTGAGATGGGCGACCAGATCGCGGATGTCCGACACCGCGATGGGATCGATGCCGGCCAACGGTTCGTCCAGCAAGATGAAATGCGGCTTGGACGCCAGGGCACGGGCGATCTCGACACGACGGCGTTCGCCGCCCGACAGCGCCATGGCCGGCGCCCGGCGCAGATGTTCGACGCCGAATTCCGCCAGCAACTCGTCCAGCCGCGCCTCGCGCGCGGCCCGGTCGGGCTCGACCGCTTCCAGCACCGCCATCAGGTTGCCCTCGACGGTCAGGCCGCGAAAGATCGACGCTTCCTGCGGCAGGTAGCCGATGCCCAGACGCGCGCGGCGATACATGGGCAAGCCGGTGATGTCGTGGCCGTCCAGCTCGATCGCCCCGTCGTCGGGATTGATCAGGCCGGTGATGCAATAAAAACAGGTGGTCTTGCCGGCGCCGTTGGGGCCCAGCAGCCCCACCGCCTCGCCCCGGCTGACCTGGATGGAAACGTCGCGCAGCACGCTACGGCGCTTGAACCGTTTGCCCAGGTTGCGGGCGCGAAGGCCCGCCGTCTGCGCCGCCGGCTTGGCCGGGGCGTCGCCCTCAGCCGTCGCCGTCGACGGCTGAGTGGAATTGATCGCGTCCATCCCCATTCCTTTAACGCTCTCCCGCCTTGCCCCCGGACGTCGCATCGCCCGACGTCTTGTCGACCTGTGTCTTGTCTCCGGGGGCCCGTCCCCGGAAAATCGCCTGGCGCTTGTCGCCGTCCTGTTTTTCCGGGGTGAACGTCCCGTGGGCACGGGCGTCGCCCCCCTTGGCACCGGGGGCGGCACCGAACAACTTGCTGATCCCGGTGTTGAGGTTCACGTGGGCGTAGCCGCCGTTCAGCTCGTTGCCGTCGCGGGTCAGTTTAACCGAACCACTGACCGTGGCGATACCGGTTTCCAGATTGTAGTCGCCACGGTCGCCGGTCACCCGGTCCTTGGCGGTGGTCAGCAGCACATGACCATAGGCGTCGGCCCGTTGAAGCTCGAGGTCGCCACCGGCGGCGGCCGTGCCCTTCTTCTTGCCGGCGGCCGGTTGGCTACCGCCCTTGTCCTTGAAATGGGCGGTCAGCACGTCGGCCTTGATGCTACGATCCTGGGTGACGGCCAAGGCGTCGCCGCGGGCCACCGCCATGCGTTCCTTCTCCCAATATTCCAGGGTTTCCTGGGCGGTGATCTGATCGGTGGGGGTCACCAGCTTGGCCGGTTGCCCCCGCAGCACGAAAATCGCCTTGTCCAGGTCGTAGGTGCCCTTGGTTCCGGTGGCGGTCTCGGTCGGCGTCGCGATGATCACGTTGCCGTCGGCGTCGATGCGCCATATCTCGTTGCCGCCGGCACCATCGCGGTAATAGGCGGTCAGGGTGTCGGCGGTCACCGTGATGGTGCCACGCACCGCCTTGGCGTTGCCGTGGGCGATGACGCGGTTGGCCTCGGAAATCCATTCGATTCCGTCGTCGGCATAAACCTGGATCTCGCTGTCGTTGTTCTGGCTGAGGTTGAAGCCCTGAGCCGAGGCCGTCCCCGCCGCCAACAAGGTGGACAACAGCACGGCCAACGCCGATGCCCGCGCCTTCGCACGTATCATTTCGAGCCCGCCCCCTTGAATTTCACCTTGGATTGGCCGGTCACCATCACCGTCTCGCCCTTGCCCAGGATACGGAACCCGGTGCCGTCGATGCGGCCTTGCGGGCCGTTTCCGGTCACCGGCGCGGTGCCCGTCACGTCCGACGTCTTAAGGTCGATGTCGGCCTTTTCCGTATGCAGTTCATAGCCGTCTTCGTGATAGAGCGCGACCTCGCCCCGTAATTCCAGAAGCTGCTGCTTCTGCCGATAGAAGCCCCGCCGGGCCTCGACATAGACGCCCTTGCCACCGTTCGTCAGAAAGTCGCCCTTGGGCGCGTCGAGCACGATCACGCCCGATCCCGGCTCGTCCTCGGTGGCGACGTCGGCGGTCAGCGTATAGGGCTGGTTGCGGTGGTTCAGACCGAAGAAACGGGCGTTGACCATGGACAGGCTGTCCACCGCGCCCGGCGCCAGCTTGGCGAATTCCAACTGGAAGCGTTCTTCGGTGCCGCTCAGTTGCGGCCACGCCACCACCAGCCCCAGCAACACCACGGCCATGGCCGGCAGGACCAGACGCAAGGTTCCCACCCACCGGGAATAACGGTGATGACCGCCCGTCCGCGCCGGATGGGCGGGGCCGCGTCGCAGCCGGATGACGGGACGACGGGGCGGCGACTTGGGACGCAGGTCGGAATCGGCATGCAAGGTCATCCCCGCGCCCCTTTCCGTCACGCCACGCCGGAACGCAACAGGTCGTGCACGTGCAGCACGCCCAGCGGCCGGCCATCATCGACCACGAACAAGGTGGTGATAGCCTTGGAATTCATGATGCGCAACGCCTCGGCCGCCAACATGGTGGGGGACACGGTCTTGGGCGCGCGGGTCATCACCTCGGCCGCCGAACAGCCCAGCAAGCCGGCGCTCATGTGGCGGCGCAG
Organism: Magnetospirillum aberrantis SpK; assembly: GCF_011022235.1. Lineage (GTDB taxonomy): Bacteria > Pseudomonadota > Alphaproteobacteria > Rhodospirillales > Magnetospirillaceae > Magnetospirillum > Magnetospirillum aberrantis. Next base: position 318,159 of record NZ_JAAIYP010000038.1, read on the forward strand.
ATCGCCGTCGGTGATGATGCCGGCCAGCCGGCCAGCCTCGACCACACCGGCGCAGCCCATGCGCTTTTCGGTCATCACCAGCAGCACCTCGCTCATGGCGGCATCCGGCGCCACCAAGGGGACGGCGTCGCCGCCGTGCATCAGGTCGGCGGCCTTGAGCAGGCGCTGTCCCAGCTTGCCGCCGGGATGGAACACCTGAAAATCGGCGGGCGTGAAGTTGTTGCGTTCCAGCAGCGCCACCGCCAGGGCATCGCCCAGCGCCAGCATCAACGTGGTCGAGGTGGTCGGGGCCAGCCCCATGGGACAGGCCTCGGCCACGCGCGGCAGGATCAGGCCGACATCGGCGGCCTGGGCCAGCGTGGAGCCTTCGCGCGAGGTGATGGCGACCAGAGGAATTTCGAAGCGGCGGGTATAGGCGATGATGTCGCCCAATTCCGGCGTCTCGCCGGAATTGGACAAGGCCACCACCGCGTCGCCCGGCATGATCATGCCAAGGTCGCCGTGGCTGGCCTCGCCGGGATGGACGAAGAACGCCGGGGTGCCGGTACTGGCCAAGGTGGCGGCGATCTTGCGCGCCACATGTCCCGACTTGCCCATGCCGGTCACCACCACCCGACCAGAGGCGCCGGCCAGGGCGTCGAGCGCGGCGACGAAGGGACCGTCCAGGGACTCGGCCAGGGCGTCGAGCGCGGCGGCCTCGGCCGCCAGGACCCGGCGCGCGGACAGGATGTCGGGTGAAAGGGTATCCGGGGCGGCGTTTTCAGCTTCCGGCGCGGCGACGGTCATGATGGGTCCCAACTGAACTTGCAAACCCCGCGCCAGATTCCGGCGCGGGTTACCCAATATACGAATCGCGCCGCCAATCGGAAGGTTAAAAGAGGGGAGCCCGACGAATTGCCCCCAGTCAGTGGCTGAAGATGTCCACGTCGCCCCAGTCGAGCAGGTCGAGCTCTGCCCGCGCAGGCAGGAAACGGAAGCATTCCTCGGCCAGGGTGCGGCGCCCCTCGCGTTCCAGCAGCACCTCGAGACGGGCCTTCAACTGGTGCAGATGAAGCACGTCCGAAGCGGCATAAGCCAGTTGTTCGGCGGTCAGTTCGGCCGCCCCCCAATCCGAGGTCTGCTGCTGCTTGGACAGATCGACGCCCAACAACTCGCGGCACAAATCCTTGAGGCCGTGGCGGTCGGTGCTGGTGCGGCACAGCTTGGACGCCAGCTTGGTGCACCATACCGGGGAACAGCGCACCCCCAGGTGCTTACGCACCATGCCCAGGTCGAAGCGGGCGAAATGAAACAGCTTGGTGACGGTCGGGTCGGCCAACAGGCGCTTGAGGTTGGGGGCGTCGTAAACCGGACGGGGGAAATGCACCACATGGGCGTCGCCGTCGCCCGCCGAAAGCTGGATCACACACAGGCGGTCGCGATGTAGCGACAGCCCCATGGTTTCGCTGTCGACGGCCACCACCGGGCCAAGGTCCACGTCCGCGGGCAAGTCGCCGATATGGTAGGAGATAGACATGCGAACGGCTCCTCCGGGTTATCCCCAAAGGAGCCGTTTGGCATCCGCCCCCTGGGGGGCTTCTTGGCTCCCGGTGTCGGTAGTCACCGGGAAATTGGTGCCCAGGAAAGGACTCGAACCTTCACGCCTCGCGGCACACGGACCTGAACCGTGCGCGTCTACCAATTCCGCCACCTGGGCAGGTGGCCCAGCGTTGCCGCCAGTCCCCAGCGTTTCCGCTGGCCCCGACAGGTCACCCCCGCCGAGGCCGAGAGAAATATTCGGATCGCCCGCGCCTGTCAACGAGCTTTTTTCACAGCTTTCGTTTTTTTTCACGCGGTTTCCCGGCCGGCTTGGCGTTGCGTTGCCGATAGGAAAGGAATAGCCTTTCGCCGCAATGACATAAGCCAGCCGCAAAGCGGCGGCACAGGAGATGCGGAGGTCCCTCATGCGGCAAGTGGTCACGGTCTTTGGCGGCTCTGGTTTCATCGGACGCCAAGTGGTCAAGCGTCTGGCGGCGCAAGGATGGATTGTCCGCGCCGCGGTGCGCGACCCCGTGGATGCCGGTTTCCTCAAGCCCATGGGCGAACCCGGTCAGGTGATCCCGATCGCCGCCAACATCACCAAGCCGGATCAGGTTCGCGCCGCGCTCGCCGGGGCCGACGCCGTGGTCAATCTGGTCGGCATCCTGTTCGAGAAGGGCAAGGCAAGCTTCGACGCGATCCACCGCCAGGGAGCCGCCAACGTCGCCCAGGCTGCGCGCGAGGCCGGGGTCAAGCGCTTGGCGCACATGTCGGCGCTGGGTGCCGACAAGAACTCTCCCTCCGCCTACGCCCGCAGCAAGGCGCAAGGCGAAGAGGCGGTTCTGAGCGCCTTTCCCGGTGCCGCCATCTTCCGGCCATCGGTGGTGTTCGGCCCCGACGACGATTTCTTCAACCGTTTCGCCAAGCTGGCCCGCATTTCACCGGTGCTGCCGGTGTTCACCGGCGACGGCTTCAAGCCGGTGCACACCGAAAACGGTTATGGCATCGACTGGTTCGGATCGGGCGGCCCGACCTTCCAGCCGGTCTATGTGGCCGACGTGGCCGAAGCCCTGGTCAAGGGCGTCACCGACCCGGCCACCAAGGGCAAGGTGTTCGAATTGGGCGGCCCACGCCGTTACACGCTCAAGGAAATCCTGGAACTGATCCTCAAGGTGACGGAACTGACGTCCTGTTTGGTGCCATTGCCGTTCGGCGTGGCGAAAATCCAGGCCGCGTTCTTCGGTCTGCTGCCCAAGCCGCCCCTGACGTCCGACCAAGTCAAATTGCTACAGGTGGACAACGTGGTGCGTGGCGGCAAACCCGGCCTCGTCGAATTGGGAATCGTCCCCCAGGCCGCCGAAAGCGTTCTGCCCACCTATCTGCACCGCTACTCTCTTTGAGCTTCCGCTAAAAAAGGCGCCGGGATCACTCCTCGGCGCCGCCATATCCCAATGGGATGAAGCATTCGGGGTCGAACAGCATGGACATCGCCACGGTCATGGCGCGTGCGCCTTGGCGTTCGACCAAGCGGACGTGGCGGGGAATATCGGGATAATCGAACACCCGCTCGACAATCCATTCGCCACCATAGGTGCCGGCCTTGCGAAAGATGTCGCCGGGGGCGACTTCGTTGCCCCGCGCGCGGCGGCCGAACAGGCTCATGATGTGGAACCTTTTTTCAAGATGGGCGTTACATTCTGTTTAATACCGCGCCAACGCGATATTTGTCGAGCCTCCTTCGACCGTGAAGCAGCCGAACCGTTTCAAGACCGGATTGAAACCGCGGGCTCACTCTTCGAACAGGTCGGGAGGGTCGGCCTCGGCGGCGTCGCACAGGTCACCCACCCCGATTCCGATCAGACGGAAAGCCCGGCCGTCAGCCTCGCGCTCCAGCAAGGCGCCGGCGACACGAAGCAATTGCTCGGCCCGCGCGGTCGGCGCCGCGAGCTTGTGGTTGCGGGTCAGCACCTGGAAATCGGCGGTCTTGAGCTTCAGGACCACGGTCCGGCCGGATAGTTTGCCGCGCGCCAGCCGGCCCGCCACCTTTTCCGCCAGCGCCGACAACGCCGCCGTCAACCGTGCCGGATCGCTGATGTCGCGGGCGAAAGTGGTCTCGTTGGACACGCTTTTCGCCGGCCGGTCCGGGATGACGCGCCGGCCGTCCTCGCCACGGGCCATCAGGAACAGAGCCCGGCCGAACTTGCCGAAGCGGGCCACCAGTTCCGCCTCGGCCATGGTCTGAAGCTGGCCGACAGTGTCGATGCCGGCATCGCGCATGCGCTGGGCGGTGGCGGCACCGACACCAAACAGCGCGCCGACCGGCATGGGAGCCAGCAAGCCCACCGCCTCGGCCCGGCCGATGACCGAAAAGCCCCTGGGCTTTTCACGGTCGCTGGCCATCTTGGCCAGGAATTTGTTGTAGGACAGGCCGGCGGACACGGTGATGCCGACCCGGCGCTCGATGGCCCGTTGCAGACGCGCCAGCAACACCGCCGGCGACCGGTCCACCAGACGCACGCCGGCCGACAGGTCCAGATAGGCTTCGTCCAGCGACAACGGCTCGACCAGCGGCGTCACCATGGCGAACAGAGCCCGGATCTCCTGGGACACCGTCCGGTATTTGGCCATGTCCGGGGGAATGACCACGGCCTGCGGGCACAGTTCCAGCGCCTTGAACATGGGCATGGCAGAGCGCGGGCCGAAACGGCGGGCGACGTAACAGGCGGTGGTGACCACGCCGCGTCCGCCGGGATGGCCGACGATCACCGGCCGGTCGGCCAGTTCCGGCCGGTCACGTTTTTCGACCGAAGCGTAGAACGCGTCACAATCGACATGGGCGATGGAAAGGTCGAACAGCTCGCCATGCTCGATCACCCGCGTCGAACCGCAACGCGGGCAATCGCTCCCCGAGCGGAAGGGAATGCAGCAATCTCGACACAGGGCGGCCATGGCGCCGCCAGTCTACCCGCGCCACCGGGCGCGGCAAACCACGATCAGCGCCGAGCCGTCGCGCGCAATTCGCTCTCCAAATCGGAAATCCGCTTGGCCAGCGACGTCTTCACCCCTTCGGCCACCCACGGCTTGAGCAGTGCCTGCTGCTCCTTGAGCTGCACCAGCAACCGCTTCTTCTCGTCCAGGCTGCGCTTGATCGGCATGCGGTCGGAATGCTGGCCGTCATGGCTACGAAAGCCGCTCATTCTTGTCCTCCCTGACAAAAGCGGGGTTGATCGGGGCGCGGACCATGACCGAAGCCCTCGCCCGAAGCAAGCGACAAAATGACGAAAGCCCCTCCCCGTCGTGACGTTTGTCGGTTCCGCCCGAGGATGCTATAACCCCGGCAACGTCGCCAATTGGCACCGGCGTCCCGGTAGCTCAGCAGGATAGAGCAACGGTTTCCTAAACCGTAGGTCAGGGGTTCGAATCCCTTCCGGGACACCAATCTTTTCAATTGGTTATGCGTTCTCGCCCGCCCAGGCGGAAAGCCTGTGTCCACATCATGTCCACATGGCGCATCATTTCGGCATCGACCATCGCGGGGTAACAGCCATGCCGCGCAAACCTCCCTGCTTCGTGCCGCCCCTGCCCGACATCCTGCGCACCCTGACCGAGACGCTTCGGCCTCAGCGCAGCCCGGAGGCGTGCTTCGCCGAAACCGATTCATACGTCGTCATGCTGATCCGGAAAGACCTGGGCGGTGGCCAGGGTGAGTATCGCTTCTGGTATCTGAGACCCGAGAACGTCACGGACGGCGTTGGCGTCACCGCCATGCGGGTCGGACAGTGCGGAGAAAATCGCCGGGGCCAGTTGCCTGCCGGCAAGTCCTGGCATCCCGACTTCCTGCACGACGGCGTCTGGGTCATGGGAGACGCAGAGCTGCACGCCTATTGGAACCGACACGAATGCAACCCGGCAAACACCGGGAAGACCAGGGACCAGCCTTTTTGGGGAGAGGGTTGGGACCAAGTCTGTCCCTATGTTGCCCCTTCTTCCGACGTGGGCAGCCACTGACTGGCGGAAAACAGGAACGCCCGGAACCGCAATCGGTCTCCGGGCGCAACTGTGCTGGTGCTGCGAACATATATGGAACATTCTGCGCACGCCGTCAAGCCCCATGTGAAAAATGGCTTTTTGCACTCAGTGCCCTATTGCACCTCCCGTCCCGTCCTTTCGCGCCATTGCGGAAATTCCGTAATTTGCGTAAAGTCAGGGGCGATATATGAAGGAGCTTGCCATGACCCGCATCATCTCTGCCTCGGACGCCCAGAAGCGGTTCGGTGAAATGGTGGACATGGCCCTGCGCGAGCCGGTCATGGTCCAGCGCCATGGCCGCGACGTGGTGACCATGATTTCGGTGGATGAGTACAAGCGGCTGCGGCGGCTGGAGCGGGATGCCCTGGCCGCCCATGAGGTGGATGACGACACCGCCCGGCTGATCGAAGCCGCCGAATACAACGCCTGACTCTCTGGCCACCCGTGGCGATTCCCCCTCCCCGCAATGGCGCCGTCATCCGCTATGCCTATCTCTGGCGCGAGGAAAAGGAGCGCGGCCTGATCGAGGCACGCAAGGATCGCCCCGCCGCCGTGGTGCTGGCCCACAAGGATGCCGCCACCGGCCGAATCGTCACCTTCGTGCTGCCGATCACCCATTCGCCACCCGCCGACCTTTCGGTGGTGGTCGAAATTCCCGCCGATGCCAAGGCCCATCTTGGCCTCGATGGCGAACGGTCATGGATCGTCTGCGACGAGATCAACCGCTTCAGTTGGCCGGGCTACGATTTGCGGCCGATTCCGGGTGCCCGGCCCGCTCGTTGGGAATACGGCATGTTGCCGCGCGGGCTTTACGAACAAGCCAAGGCGTTGTTCCTGGACTGTCGGAAACGGGGACGGGCAAAGGTGGCGGATCGCGATTGACCCCGCCCGAAGCACGCTATGAGAAAAGCCGACTTTCCCACTATGTCGGCGCGGCCCTTCCACCAAACCAATTCCCGGATGTGGGCGGGGGTAAAGCCCCCGCCCTCCCGTCACCCGAGGATGTCCGCCTTGATGGCATACACGTAGTCGCGATGGCCTTCGCGAACGGTGTGCTTGACCAAGCCGGATGGCACCTCGCAACCGACCTGACCCGTACCCGACAACATCACCCTGATGCCCTTGCCGCCCAAATACCCGCAGCTCAACCCCGTCGAAAATTGGCTGTCCAACCGTGCCTTCACCTCATACGAGGACATCCTCGGGCACTGCTGCCACGCCTGGAACAAGCTCATCATCATGGCAAACGCGCTGATCCGAGATCAGCGCGTCTACGCCCCATGAAAAGACAGTTGCTTGGTATTTAGTCAATCTGGAGCACCAGCGCCTTGAGGTAGGCGCTTTCCGGCAATTGCGGATGCAGCGGATGGTCGGGAGCGGCGCCGGCGGCACGCAACACCCGACCGGAACGCCCGGCCTGGGCCAGACCGTGGGCGATTTCTTCGGCGAACATCTCCACCGGCATGTGATGCGAGCACGATGCCGCCAGCATGAAGCCGCCCGGCTCGACCAGCGGCGCGGCCAGGCGGGCCATCTTGCGATAGCCCTTGGCACCCGAATGCAGGTCCTTGCGGGATTTGACGAAGGCCGGCGGGTCCACCACCACCAGACCGAAGCGTTCGCCGGCGGCGTCCAGGCGGGCCATTTCGGCGAAGGCCTCGGCCCGCACGCACGACACCGCCACGTTGTTCAGCTTGGCGGCTCCCTCGGCCAGGGCCAGCGAATGTTCCGAGCGGTCGACGGCGGTGACCGAGGCGGCGCCGGCCAGCGCCGCCTGCACCGCGAAGCCGCCGGCATAGGTGTAGACATCAAGCACGCGGCGCCCCTTGGCCAGCCGGGCGACAAAGGCGCGGTTATCGCGCTGGTCGTAGAACCAGCCGGTTTTTTGTCCTCCCGTCAGGTCGGCCAGGAAACGGGCGCCGTTCTCCATCAATTCGACCGGCCCGTCGAGATCGCCCAACGCCACCTTGTGTTCCAGCGCCAGCCCCTCGAGCCCGCGCACCGGGCTGTCGTTCCTGAGCACCACGGCACGCGGCGCCAGAACCTCGGCCAGGGCGTCGAGCAGAAGCGGCGTCAGCCGCTCCATGCCGGCGGTGTTGACCTGGACGGACAGCACGTCGCCATAACGGTCGACGACCAGGCCGGGAAGGCAATCGGCCTCGGAATGAATCAGACGGTAATAAGGACCGTCGAACAGCATGCCGCGCAAATCCACCGCCCGACGCAGCCGCTCGGCCAGGAAAGCCGCGTCCACGACCCGCGACCAGTCGCGGTCGAGCACACGGGCGGCGATCAGCGAATGCGGGTTGAAGGTGGCAACGCCCAGCTTCTCGTCGCCGGCGTCCACCAAGGTCACCAGACTGCCCGGCGGCAGGGCCTTGAGCTCGGGCGTCATCTCGATTTCGTTGGAAAACGCCCACGGATGGCCCCCCCGGAAGCGGCGGGCGCGCCCCTTGGCGAAGCGGACGAGGGGACGGGCGGCGGCGATGTCGGCGGCGATGTCAGTCATGGCGCCACCATAATCAAGCGCCGGACCGGCGGCAACGCGCATGACGTCCCTGCCCGAAAGGGCTGGTCAAGGACGAGGAAGACTCTCCAAACCGGTGGGATACCAGTAATTTTTTCCAATTTTGATATGGATCAATGGCCCAGGGTGCGCATGCCGTCATAGTGCGCCAACTCGGAGCAATGTCCTCCCGGCCGGTCCTGGCCAACGGGGGTTTGTTTGTCATGGTGTCCGGCGGGGCGCTCCGGGCTGACCCTTTCCCGGTCGAAACAGGAGTTCGGCATGAGCACCAACACCGACGCCACGCCCTATTGCGAAGACGTGGTGAAGAAGTTCGTCCTCGCGGCGACGTTCTGGGGTGTGGTTGGCTTCCTGGCGGGCGATTTCATCGCCTGGCAGCTCGCCTTCCCAGCCCTCAACCTTGATCTTGAATGGACCACTTTCGGCCGTCTGCGCCCGGTCCACACTTCCGCCGTCATCTTCGCCTTCGGCGGCAACGTTCTGATGGCAACCTCGCTGTACACCGTGCAGCGCACCGGCCGCGCCAGCCTGTTCGGCGGCGAGGCCTTCGGCAGCGTCATCTTCTGGGGTTTCAACACCCTCATCGTCGCTGCGGCGCTGTCCTATGTCCTGGGCTTCTCCCAGGGCCAGGAATACGCCGAGCCGGAATGGCTGCTGGATCTGTGGCTGACCGTGGTCTGGGTGCTGTACCTGATCGCGTTCGCCGGCACCATCATGAAGCGCCGTGAGCCGCACATCTATGTGGCCAACTGGTTCTTCTTCGCCATGATCCTGACCATCGCCATGCTCCACCTGGGCAACAACCTGGTGGTTCCGTCGGCGATCTTCGGCGGCTCGTTCATGAAGTCGTACAACCTGTTCGGTGGCGTCCAGAACGCCATGACCCAGTGGTGGTACGGCCATAACGCGGTGGGCTTCTTCCTGACCGCCGGCTTCCTGGGCATCATGTACTACTTCGTGCCCAAGCGCGCCGAGCGTCCGGTCTATTCCTACCGTCTGTCGATCGTGCACTTCTGGGCGCTGATCTTCCTGTACATCTGGGCCGGTCCGCACCACCTGCACTACACCGCCTTGCCGGATTGGGCGCAGACCCTGGGCATGACCTTCTCGGTGATGCTGTGGATGCCGTCCTGGGGTGGCATGATCAACGGCCTGATGACGCTCTCGGGCGCCTGGGACAAGCTCCGCACCGACCCGGTGATGCGCTTCCTGGTCTCCTCGGTGGCGTTCTACGGCATGTCGACCTTCGAAGGTCCGATGATGTCGATCAAGGCGGTGAACTCGCTGTCGCACTACACCGACTGGACCATCGGCCACGTGCACTCCGGTGCCTTGGGCTGGGTGGCCTTCGTCTCCTTCGGCGCTCTGTACTACCTGGTTCCCAAGCTGTGGGGCCGCAAGGAAGTCTACTCGCTGAAGCTGGTGGGTCTGCACTTCTGGATCGCCACCATCGGCATCGTGCTCTACATCACCGCGATGTGGATCTCGGGCATCATGCAGGGCCTGATGTGGCGCGCCTACGACAACCTGGGCTTCCTCCAGTACTCGTTCATCGAAACCGTCGAGGCCATGCATCCGTACTACGTGATCCGTGCTCTCGGTGGCGTGCTGTTCGTCCTCGGCTCGCTGGTGATGGTCTACAACTTCTACAAGACCATCAAGGGTGACGTGGCTGCCGAAGCCGCTCAGCCCTCGACCGCTGCGGCCCGCTGAGGGGAGGAGGCGAAATGTCTATTTTCAAGCATCACGCCAAGCTGGAAACCAACGTCTTCTTCCTGGCCGTTGGCATCCTGCTCTCGGTGATCGTCGGCGGCCTGGTCGAGGTCGTGCCGCTGTTCACCATCGAATCGACCATCGAAAAGGTCGACGGTGTCCGCCCCTACTCTCCGCTGGAGCAGAAGGGCCGCGACATCTACGTCCGCGAAGGCTGCTACCTGTGCCACAGCCAGATGGTCCGTCCCTTCAAGGACGAGGTCGAGCGCTATGGCCATTACAGCCTGGCGGCCGAGTCCAAGTATGACCATCCCTTCCAGTGGGGCTCCAAGCGTACGGGTCCGGACCTCGCCCGCGTCGGTGGCAAGTACACCAACGACTGGCATGTCCGCCACCTGATCAATCCGCGTGACGTGGTTCCCGAATCCGTCATGCCGGGTTATCCCCATCTCAAGCGTGAACTCGACTACAGCACCATCGACGCCGACATGAAGGCGCTGCGTGTTGTGGGCGTCCCCTACACGGACGAGCAGATCGCCAACGCCAAGAAGGATCTGGTCGAACAGGCCACTTCCGACGACGCCAGCGCGGCTGTTGCCGGCCGTTACCCGAAGGCTCGCATGGGTAGCGCCGACGCCAATCCGAAGGTGACCGAGCTCGACGCCATGGTGGCGTACCTGCAGGTCCTGGGCACCATGGTGGACTTCACCACCGTGAAGCCCGAGAAGATCGCCCGTTAAGGGGAGCGGAGATTGCTCGAGACGTTCGTCAACGACGTTCTCCGCCCCCTTTGGGGCCTGTGGATGATGGTTTTGTTCCTCGGGATCGTCTTCTGGGCGTTCCGACCCAAAAACAAGGGCCGGTTCGAATCCTACGGAGACATCCCGCTTAGGGACGACGACAAGGAGCGCTAATATGGCTTCCATGGAAAAGGACTCGGTGTCCGGTCAGTACACGACCGGTCACGAGTGGGACGGCATCCGGGAGTTGAACACTCCGTTGCCGAAATGGTGGGTGTACGTGTTCTGGGCCACGGTGATCTGGTCGATCGCCTATTGGGTCGCCATGCCCGCTTGGCCGACCATCAACGACTACAGCCGCGGCGTGTTGGGCTATGCCTCGCGCAACGAGCTGGAAAGCGACATCAAGGCGCAGAAGCAGGCTCGTTCCAAGTTCGAGGCCAAGATCGCCGCCATTTCGGTGGACGACGTGGTCAAGGACAAGGACCTGCGCAACTTCGCCATGACCGGTGGCAAGGTGCTGTTCAACGACAATTGCGCGCCGTGCCATGGCACCGGCGGCGTCGGTGCTCCCGGCGCCTACCCGAACCTGGCTGACGACGAATGGATCTGGGGCGGCGAGTTGGCCGACCTCAAGCAGACCATTTCGTTCGGCGTCCGCAACACCAACGAGAACTCGCGCCAGAGCGAGATGCCCAAGTTCGGTGCCGACGGTCTGTTGACCGCCGAGCAGATCAACCAGGTCGCCGACTATGTCGTCGCCCTGTCGAGCAAGGGTTCGACCGCTGGCCTGCCCGGCGAGGCGATCTTCGCCGAGCAGTGCGTCGTCTGCCACCAGGACGGCGGCGTGGGCTCGAAGGATGTCGGCTCGCCGGCCCTGAACAACAACATCTGGTTGTTCAAGGGCAGCAAGGAGCAGGTGAAGCAGGTGGTGATCAATCAGGTCACCAACCCGCAGCACGGCTCCATGCCGGCGTGGTCCGAGCGTCTCGACGAGACCTCGATCAAGATGCTGACCGTCTACGTCCACTCGCTGGGCGGCGGTAAGTAAGGACCTTAGCGGGGCCGGTCCGCCGGCCCCGTCACCGTCCAGGTTGGGCTTAGGACGGCCCAGGGGGCTTGGACGGTCAGGTTCGAATGGGGTGCGTTCCTCGCGGAACGCGCCCCATTTTCTTATGTGGTGGAACCGCCGCCTCTTTCGTTGATCAAGATCAGTTTCCCCGTTGGCGACGATGGCCTATGGTGGCCCGCCGCGCCATGCACCATGCGCATGGCATATATTCGAAAACGATGATACATCGCCCCCCATCGCGCGGGGACGACCGCAGAACCGGAGCACCGCTCAGATGACCCAGGCCGCGCCCAAGCCGACCAAATCCAACGGACTTTATGCCGAGACCGTCACCATTCACCCGCGCAAGGTCAAAGGCACCTTCCGTTCGGCCAAATGGTGGCTGATGGTGGTGTTGCTGGCCGTCTATCATCTGGCGCCGCTGATTCGCTGGGACCGTGGCCCGGACGCTCCGTCCCAGGCCATCCTGGCCGACATGGCCGGTCGCCGGGGCTATTTCTTCTTCATCGAGATCTGGCCGCAAGAGGTCTATTACGTGACCGGCCTGTTGCTGTTCGCGGCCATCGCCTTGTTCTTCATGTCGGCCCTGGCCGGGCGGGTGTGGTGCGGATTCCTGTGCTGGCAAACCGTCTACACCGACCTGTTCGTGCTGGTCGAACGCTTGGTGGTGGGCGACCGCAACGCCCGCGTCAAGCTGGACCGCGATCCCTGGACCATTGAAAAACTGTGGAAAAAGGGCGCCGTCCACACGCTCTGGCTGTTGATTTCGCTGACCTGCGGCATCGGCTTCACCCTTTATTTCGACGACGCCTTCGTCACCCTTCGCGACCTTTTCACCCTTCAGGCCGGCATCGGCACATGGTCGGCCATCGCCATCGTCGGCGGCTCGTGCTACCTGCTGGCCGGCTTCGCCCGTGAACAGGTCTGCCTGTACATGTGCCCCTATTCGCGGTTCCAGTCGGCGATGTTCGACGAGCATTCGCTGATCATCTCGTACGAGGGCTGGCGCGGCGAACCCCGCGGCCCGGCGCGCAAGGGCCAGGGCTTCGAGGGACGCGGCCATTGCATCGACTGCAAGATGTGCGTCCAGGCCTGTCCCACCGGCATCGACATCCGCGAGGGATTGCAGATGGCGTGCATCGGCTGCGGCCTGTGCATCGACGCCTGCAACACCATGATGGACAGGGTCGGGTTGCCTCGAAACCTCATCCGCTACGATTCCAACGCCAACCTGCTGGCCCGCGAAAAGGGTGAGGCGGCGAAGACAAAGCTGGTGCGGCCGCGCACCATGATCTATACCGCCATCTTGACTGCGGTCGGCGCGGTGATGGTGTTCGCCCTTTCAACCCGGCACACCGTTGACGTGAACGTGCTGCATGAACGCTCTCCGCTGTTCGTGCAGTTGTCCGACGGCAGCATTCGCAACGGCTACACCTACAAGGTCCTGAACATGGTCCGACGGGATCGCACGTTTCAGCTTTCCACCAACGGCATCGCCGGCGCCACCGTTCAGGTGGTGGGCGAGACCGATGGCGGGACCCAGGCCCTGTTGCAGGTGCCGGGCGACGACGTGACGGCGTTCCGCCTGTACGTCACCGCGCCGGAAGCCTCACTCCAGAACTCCAAGACCTCGCTGACGCTCGTGCTCACCGACATGGCCGACGGCCACGTGGTGCGCTCCGAGACCCTGTTCGCGGGGCCAGGAAGGTGATGAACATGGCTGCGACCCGTGAGCGGGGATGGTGGTATCCCTATATCTTCGTCGGCTGTTTCGTGGTGGTGGTGGGCGTGAACGGCGCCCTCGCCTATTTCGCCACGTCGACCTTCACCGGCCTTGAAACCGAGGGCGCCTACCAGAAGGGGCTGATCTACAACCAGAACCTGGCCCTGGCCAAGGCCCAGGAAGAACAGGGCTGGACCGCCGACACCACGGTCACGCCGGGCCAGATCGGCACCGACGGCGCCAAGGTCGAGGTCGCCATCAGCTATCGCGACCGCGACGGCAAGCCGGTCGAGGGACTGGCGGTCGGCATCGACCTGATCCGCCCCACCGCCAAGGGCCTGGACCACCACGAAGACCTGAAGCCTTTGGGCAAGGGCACCTATGGCGGCACCTTCACCTTGCCGGCCAAGGGAGTGTGGGACATGGACGTGGCCGCCACCGGAGTCGGCGTCGGCCATCAGCACGCCCAGCGTTTCGTCATCAAGTGAGCGAGCAACGCTTTTGTCGCCATTGCGGTCTGGCCATCCCGGCGGGATTGGCCGGCGACTTCTGTTGCCGCGGCTGCGAAGGCGCCTATGCCCTGGTCCAGGGATTGGGGCTTGACGGCTATTACCGGCGCCGGTGCATCGACCCGGCGGCCCGGCCGTTGCGCCCTGACGAGGAAACCCCCGCCCAGCACGATTATTCCGCCCAGGTCATGACCGATGACGACGGTCAGGCGGTGTTGCATCTGATGGTCGAGGGCATCCACTGCGCCGCCTGCATCTGGCTGATCGAGGCGTTGCTGTCCAAGCAGCCCGGCGTCAGCTGGGCACGGGTCAACATGACCACAAGACGGCTGGTGGTGCGTTGGGACCCAGCCCAGAACGACGCCTCGACCCTGTTGGATCCGGTGCTGCGGGTCGGCTATCGCCTGGTGCCTTATGATCCGGCCAAGCTGGGCCGCGAAACCGAGCGGGTCGAGAAGGAATTGCTGCGAGCCATGGCGGTGGCCGGCTTCGCCGCCGGCAACGTCATGTTGCTGTCGGTGTCGGTGTGGGCCGGCCATTTCAGCTATATGGGCCAGTATACCCGCGACCTGATGCATTGGATTTCGGCGCTGATCGTGCTGCCGGCGGTGCTTTATTGCGTCCGTCCCTTCGCGCGGTCGGCCATTTCCGCGCTACGCGCCGGGCGCACCAACATGGATGTGCCGATCACGCTGGGCGTGACCCTGGCTTCGGCCATGTCGCTGGCCGAAACCATCCGCCACGGCGAATACGCCTATTTCGATTCCGCCATCACGCTTTTGTTCTTCCTGCTGATCGGCCGCTACCTCGACAGCCGCGCCCGTGGCCGGGCACGTTCCGCCGCCGAACATCTGCTGGCGTTGGACGCGGTGGCGGTCACCGTGCTTGACGACGACGGCACCCAAAGGCTGGTGCCGCCGGCCCAGGTCGTCGCCGGCGCCACGGTGCTGGTGGCCACCGGCGAGCGCATCGGCGTCGACGGCGTCGTCGCCGACGGGCGCTCGGACGTCGACACGGCGCTGATCTCGGGCGAAAGCGTTCCCGTGGCGGTCAAACCCGGCGACAAGGTCTTCGCCGGAACCATCAACCTGTCCGCGCCCTTGCGCCTGACCGTCGCCGCCGTCGGCGAACGCACGTTGCTGGCCGAAATCGTGCGCATGATGGAAGTGGCGGAACAGGGACGGGCCAAATACGTCGCCCTGGCCGACCGGGTCTCGCGCTGGTATGCCCCGGTGGTGCACATGGCGGCGCTGGTCACCTTCCTGGGCTGGGCTTTCGTCATGGACGCACCATGGCAACAGGCGCTGCTGAACGCGGTGGCGGTGCTGATCATCACCTGCCCCTGCGCGCTGGCGCTGGCGGTGCCGGTGGTCCAGGTCATCGCCTCGGGCCGGCTGTTGCGTCAGGGTATCTTGCTGAAATCGGCGACCGCGCTGGAACGTTTCGCCGACGTCGACACGGTGGTGTTCGACAAGACCGGCACCCTGACCGAAGGCAAGCCGCAACTGATCCGTGACGGTGCCTGGGACGACGGCCACCTGACCCGCGCCGCCGCCCTGGCCGCCGCCTCGCGTCATCCGCTGGCCCGTGCGCTGGCCGCCGCCGTTCCCGCCGTGACGGTGGCCGAAGACGTGCGCGAGGAACCGGGTCGCGGCATGGTGTGCGGCGCCACCCGCCTGGGCAGCCGCGCCTGGATCGGCATCGCCGACGATTCCCAGGCCATGGGGCCTGAATTGTGGTTGGACGAACCGGACCACGCGCCGGTGCGCTTCGCCTTCGCCGATTCCCCGCGCGCCGACGCCGCCGACGTGGTGGCCGACCTCAAGCGACGCGGCCTCGCCATCGAGCTGTTGTCCGGCGACCGCGAGACCACCGTGCGCCAACTGGCCGACACCCTGGGCATCGAGACATGGCATGCCGCACAGACCCCGGCCGACAAGGTGGCCCGTCTCGAGGCGCTGAAATCCCAGGGCCGGCGCGTGCTGATGGTCGGTGACGGCTTGAACGACGCCCCCGCCTTGGCCTCGGCCCACGTCTCGGCCTCGCCGTCCTCGGCGGTGGACGTCAGCCAGACCGCCGCCGACGTGGTTTTCCAGGGACACCGCCTGGCGCCGGTGACCGAAGTGTTGCGTGTGGCCGTCGGATCGCGCCGGCTGGTCACCCAGAATTTCGGTCTGGCGCTGGCCTACAACACTTTCACCGTGCCGCTGGCGGTGGCCGGATACGTAACGCCATTGATCGCGGCGATTGCCATGTCCACCTCGTCGCTGGTAGTAATTGGCAACGCCCTGCGGCTGTCACGCGGGAGAACAGGTTGACCAACCTCTTGATGCTGATCCCCGTCGCCCTGGTCCTGGGCGGCATCGGATTGGTGGCTTTCCTTTGGGCCCTGAAGTCCGGCCAGTTCGACGATCTGGACGGTGCCGCCCATCGCATCCTGTTCGAGGATGACGAACCCGGTCCCAAAGACCGGCCTTCCGACCAATCCTGAAAGGGGGCTTGGTGAGCGTCATGCCGCCCCTGGACTTCGACGACCACAAGACGGACCGCCCCGACGCGCCCGACCTTTCGGCCCCGCCGTGCCGCAATTGCGACGTGGTGCGCGAACTGGCGTTCTGTGCCGACCTGACCCATGACGAAATCCGCCGTCTGGCCACCGTGCGCTGCCACGCCCAATTGCCGGCGGCGTTCTCGGTGTTCCGCGAGGGGGACCCGGCCGACCATGTCTATTCCATCAGCACCGGGGCGGTGAAGCTTTACAAGCTGATGAGCGACGGCCGCCGCCAGATCATCGGCTTCCTGTTCTCGGGCGACATGTTCGGCCTGGGGCTCGACGGCGGTTATTGCTACACCGCCGAAACCTTGGTCCCCACCCAGTTGTGCCGTTTCACCCACCGCAAGCTCGACACCATGATGGACGAGTTCCCGCGGCTGGAGCGCAAGATGTTCACCATGACCGTCAAGGATCTGGTGGCCGCCCAGGAACAGATGCTGTTGCTGGGACGCAAGACCGCGCGCGAGAAGGTGGCGACGTTCCTGCTCAAGCTGTCGCGCCGGGCCGCCCAGCAGGGTCAGCCTGCCAGCCCGGTGGCCCTGCCCATGAGCCGGGCCGACATCGCCGATTATCTGGGCCTGACCATCGAGACGGTGAGCCGCACCTTCACCCAGCTCAAGCGCGAGAACATCATCGGCCTGCCCGACGCGGGCCATGTGGTGCTGACCGACGAAAGCGCCCTGCGGGAACTGGCCGAAGGAACGGCCAGCGGTTGAGGGGCGGTATTTAGCGTTTGACTTCGGGGCGACGGGATGAAAAACCGAGAACCATCCTTGTCCCACCCGCCCCCGAGGGAGACACCGTTGAGCACCGAAATCAAGACGAAGCGCCTGACCACCCGCGACATCCGCGCCCGCAAGGGAAGCGATCCGGTGGTCGTGCTGACCGCCTATACCACGCCCATGGCCCGGCTGCTCGACCCCCATTGCGACATCCTGTTGGTCGGCGATTCGCTGGGCATGGTGCTGTACGGCATGGAATCCACCCTGGGCGTCAGCCTGGACATGATGATCAACCATGGCCGCGCGGTCATGCGCGGCTCCAGCCGTTCCATGGTGGTGGTGGACATGCCGTTCGCCAGCTATCAGGAAAGCCGGGAACTGGCATTCCGCAACGCGGCACGGATCATGACCGAGACCGGCTGCGCCGCCGTCAAGATGGAAGGCGGACACGAGATGGCCGACACCATCCACTTCCTGACCTCGCGCGGCGTGCCGGTGATGGCCCATATCGGCCTGATGCCGCAGGCGGTCAACACCGCCGGCGGTTTCCGCGCCCACGGCCGCACCGAGGACGAGGCGGCGGCCATCCGCGTCGACGCCCGCGCGGTGGCCGACGCCGGCGCCTTTTCCGTGGTGGTCGAAGGCACCATCGAATCGGTGGCTCGGGCCCTGACCGCCGAAATCGACATTCCCACCATCGGCATCGGCGCCTCGGCCGCCTGCGACGGCCAGGTGCTGGTCACCGAGGACCTTGTCGGGCTGTTCAACGATTTCACCCCGAAATTCGTCAAGCGCTATGCCGACCTGTCGCCGCAGATCTCGCAAGCCGCGGCCGACTACGCCGCCGACGTGAAATCCCGCGCCTTCCCCGGCCCCGAACATTGTTTCGGCGTGCCCAAGCAGAAATAACAAGGACCCATCGCCATGACCCAGACCGACACCCTCGACATCGTTCGCAAGGTCGCGGACCTGCGCGCACGGGTGAAATACTGGCGCGACCAGGGATTATCGGTCGCCATGGTGCCGACCATGGGGGCGCTGCACGACGGCCACCTGACCCTGGTGCGGGCGGCTCTCGAGGCGGCCGACCGGGTGGTGGTGTCGGTGTTCGTCAACCCGACCCAGTTCGGCCCGACCGAGGACCTGTCGCGCTATCCCCGACAGGAAGCCACGGACGCCGAGGCGCTGGACGGAATCGGTTGCCACCTGATGTTCGCCCCCACGGTCGAGGAAATGTATCCCGACGGTTTCGCGACCACCATTTCGGTCAAAGGTGTTTCCGAACCGTTGGAGGGCGCCTGCCGGCCGGGCCATTTCGACGGCGTCGCCACGGTGGTCGCCAAGCTGCTGTCGCAATGCGGCCCCGACGTCGCCTTGTTCGGCGAGAAGGATTGGCAGCAATTGGCGGTGATCCGCCGCATGGCCCGCGACCTGGACCTGCCGGTGGAAATCCGAGGCGTCCCCACGGTGCGCGAGGCCGACGGGCTGGCACTGTCGTCGCGCAACGCCTATCTGAGCGCCGAACAGCGCGTTCAGGCGGCAGCACTCCACCGCGCCCTGGTCACGGTGGCCGAAGGCGTCAAGGCCGGCCAGTCCCCCGAGGAACTGTGCCACCGCGCCGCCGCCGAGGTGCTGGCCGCCGGCTTCGCCCATGTCGACTACATCGAAGTCCGCGACGCCGCCACCATGGCCCCGCTGACCGGAAACGGCCGGCCCGGCCGGGTCCTGGCCGCCGCCAAGCTGGGCACCACCCGCCTGATCGACAACGTCGCCATCGAGGAATAAGGCCATGCTGGAGCGCCTGTTTGGACTGAACGCGAACGGCACCACCGTCGGCAAGGAAGTCCTGGCGGGCGCGACAACCTTCCTCACCATGGCCTACATCATCTTCGTCAACCCGGCCATCCTGGGCGACGCAGGCATGGACAAGGGCGCGGTGTTCGTCGCCACCTGCCTGGTCTCGGCCTTGGCTTGCGCGGCCATGGGCATCGGGGCCAACTATCCCATCGCCCTGGCGCCGGGCATGGGGCTGAACGCCTATTTCGCCTATTCGGTGGTGCTGGGCATGGGCCAGCCGTGGCAGGTGGCGCTGGGTGCGGTGTTCCTGTCGGGCTGTCTGTTCGTCGCCATCTCGCTCAGCCCGATCCGCGACGCCATCGTCGATGCCATCCCCCATTCCATGAAGTTGGCCATCTCGGCCGGCATCGGCCTGTTCCTGGCGATCATCGCCATGAAGAACGCCGGCCTGATCGCCCACCACCCGGCCACGCTGCTGACCGCCGGCGACATCACCAAGCCCGAGACGCTGTTGGCCATCGGCGGCTTCCTGGTCATGGTGGCGCTGGATTCGCGCAAGGTTCCGGGCGCCATCATGATCGCCATGCTGGGCACCGCCGCCCTGGGCATGGCGCTGGGCCTGACCCCGTTCGCGGGCGTGGTGTCGGCGCCGCCATCGCTTTTGCCGACCCTGGGACAACTGGACATCAGCGGCGCGCTGGGCCTGGGGCTGGTCACCATCGTCTTCGCCTTTCTGTTCGTCGATCTGTTCGACAACACCGGAACCCTGATCGGACTGGGCCATCGCGGCGGATTGCTGGACGAACGCGACCGCCTGCCGCGCCTGCGCCCGGCCATGGTGGCCAACGGCATCGCCAACATGGCCTCGGGCCTGGTCGGAACCTCGCCGGTCACCAGCTACATCGAAAGCGCCGCCGGCATCAAGGCGGGCGGACGCACCGGGTTGACGGCGGTGGTGGTGGCGGTTCTGTTCCTGGGCGCCCTGGCGTTCAGTCCTCTGGCCGCCTCGATCCCGGCTTACGCCACGGCACCGGCGCTGTTGTTCGTCGCCTGCCTGATGGCCCGCGGCCTGACCGAAGTGGCGTGGGACGACATCACCGAGGCGGTGCCGGCGGTGATCACCGCCATCGCCATGCCGCTGACCTTCTCCATCGCGCATGGCATGAGCTTCGGCTTCGTGTCCTATGTGGGCATCAAGCTCCTGTCCGGCCGCTGGCGCGAGGTTTCGCCCACCGCCGCGCTGTTGGCCCTGGCCTTCGCCGCCAAATACTGGTGGCTCGGCTGACAAAGTTGGAAAAGCGACGAAATCAACGCCGCTTTCCCATTGACCGCGACCAATCCTTGGCTATGATCTCGCGACCAATCCCACGGTGCCCCAGTGGCGGAATTGGTAGACGCAGTCGACTCAAAATAGGTCGCTGCTAGCGCAAATGCGCACGCAAACCGCAGTTTTGCGCGCTTTCTATCCCGTTGACGTTATCGCACACTTATAGCACAATTCCATTTGTGTGCTGTTCGCAGTGTTTTTCCTCTGGCGACGACAAGCGCCTTGTGTTAAATACTTGCGCCGCTGCATACCGCTGTGCCCCGGTGGTGAAATGGTAGACACGCCTGACTCAAAATCAGGTGCTGAGAGGCGTGCTGGTTCGAGTCCGGCCCGGGGCACCAACCTTTAGAGTTGGGTGCAGCACATGCCCAGACGCATTGACGACCCTTGGCGCAAACTGCGCGATGGCAATGTCGTCCTCAAAATCCGCAAAGGCTCATCTTATTGGCAAGCGCATCTGAAGGTGCGCGGCGAATGGATCAGGCTGTCCACCGGCAAGACCGACATCCGCGATGCCGGGCAATGGGCCTGCGACCAATACGACGACATGATGTATCGGGTGCGGCACAAGCAGGTGCCACGCACGAAGCTGATCCGGGACGCCACGGCGCAGTACATCCAAGACCTGGAAAGCAGCAACCTCGTCAGCGCGGACGATTACCGCCGCACGATCAAGAAATGGATCGACCCGCACCTTGGCGGCAAGAAACTCGACGAAATCAGCCCGCAGGACATTATCGGCTGGAACGCCTGGAAGCGCCTGCAACACGGCAAACCGTTCAGCAAATCGACGGTCACCAGCCATAACGCCTGCCTCAGCAACGTCTTCAAGACAGCGGTGCGCTACGGCTGGATGAACGAATGGCAGGTTCCCAAGCTCGTCAATGACGGCGAGCCGGGCATGCGCCGCCCCCACTTCGACGAAGACGAAATCGCGCCCTTGCTGGTCAAGATGTGGGATCTGATCCCCGAAGGCCGGAAGCAGAAAACCCGCGAAATCCGCCAGTTGCTCTACTACTACGTCAGCATCTTGCTGCTGACCGGCGCACGCCCCGGCAAGGAATTGGATAACCTTCGCTGGCGGCAGGTGGACCTTGCCTGGGAACGGGAAGGTCAGAAGTTCGTCAAGATCATCATAACCGCAGGCAAAACCATCAAATACAGCCGGGTACGTCAGCGGGCGATCACCGCACCGGCTGGGGTAGCGGCCCCGCCCTTCAAGGCGCTGATGGCATGGCAAGGCCCCGGCAAGGATGATGACGATTTCGTGTTCCGGCTGCCCGACGGAAGCCGGATCGGCAACATGCAGTCGTCGTTCCGGACGGTCCTGGAAAAGATCGACATGCTGTACGACAAGGGCGACCCACCAACGCGGCGGACCCTGTACTCGTTCAGGCACTCCTACGCGACGACGCAGATCGTCCACGGCACCATGTCGCTGATCGAGCTGGCAACCCACATGGGCACCAGCGTCGCCATGCTGGAACAGCACTACGCCCATTTGGGGCCACTGGCGATTGCCCCGAAGGTGGCGGCGAACGCGGTCTTGATCAGCCCTCACGTTGCGGCTGGTGCGTTCAATGACGGCCAGCCCCACGATACCAGCAAGAAGCGGCAGAAGCCCGAAACCCGCAAAGCATCTCCCGCAATCCCGAAGAGCTTGGCCGCCGCGCTGGCCGAGAAAGAGGATTAATCCTACCTCCGTGCAGCCCTGCCGTGCTCGCACGCTGCTCGTCGCTGTGTGCCCAGCACCAAGGTACTGGGGATGGGAAACGTAGCCCGTAGACGCCCCGCGCATCCCGCCGCTATAGCAGCAGCACCGGGCGCAATGCCCAATCCCGGAAACGTGCCCGCGCAACAGCGAGGGCCGCATGGACCGGACGGAACGTATCGCCGCACTCAACGACCAACTTCGCCGTGACCATAATCGCGGCAAGGTGGTTATCACCAGGGGCATCCAGGCCCTCGGCCATCAAGCCATTCTGGAAGTACTCGCTGCCGTCGCAGCGTTTTCCGATTTCACGCCAGACAACGATCCCTATGCCGAGCACGATTGCGCGGTCATGAATGTTGGCGACCACCGCATCATCTGGAAGATCGACTACTACGACCCGAACCTGAACTTCGCCTCCGATGATCCGGCGAACCCTGCCGTGACCATCCGCGTGCTGACCATCATGCTGGCCGACGAGTACTGAAATTCACCGCCGCCGCCATCGCGAAAATTCGCGAACTTACGTCATGTAAGCTCGTTGCCAATTTCCAAAAATTCCGTAACATCCGCATTTGAATTTTTGTGAATGATGGAGCCATTCGATGGACGGCGCGAACGTTGTGGAACCGGGCTTTGAGGACGCGATCAAGGAAGTCGAGGCCGTCGTCGCCGAGTTCGATGAGCGGACCAAGGACGAGCACCAATCCCAGCGTGAGAAGAACCTCGCCCTCTATGCCGCCTTGGAGCGCGCCTTCGTGTTCCACAACACCTGGGGCGATAAGCCCCAATATGCTGATCTGCTTCAGCGCAAGGGCGTGAAGGCGGCGGCGCGCGGCAAGAAGGCCAGCCGCTTCCTTCCCACCGTGAAGGCGTTCTTCGATCCTGACCTGGATGGCTTTGCCCCCATCGACGAAGACGGAAAGGCCGCGAAGAACCGCCGCCAGAAAGCGGTCAGCACCTATAGCGCCGCGTTGGAACTTGCTGCCGCTAAACGCCCCAACGATGTCGCCGCCTTCATTGAAGACGTGCGCGGCGTTGAAGAGGCACGAAAGCTGTGGGGGCAGCTTCAGAGCGAAACCGACGAAGCCAAAAAGGCCGTGGCCGAGGCCAAGGAAACCCGACAGAAGACCTTCGATGCCGGGCTTGCCGCATTGATGGCGACGAAGACCGCATCCCTTCCCCGCGATGAGGCGTTGAAGGGCAAGGTCGCTTTGGCGGCGGTCTATTTCGACGATGCGGGTGTCGCCCATTTCCTCGGCACGCCCGCCGAGGATGACAGCAAGACGCTGCTTGAGAAATTCGTCATTGCCAATGCGCCGGAAAAGGCCAAGAGCAAGCGTGGGCGCAAGCCGGGCACCCTGAACAGCAACAGCAGCAAGACCGCGCTGGATCGGCTGCTAAAGCTGTTCAACGCCAGCAAGCTGTCCCAGACCAAGGTGATGATCAAGATCATCAACGGGGAGGATGGCTGCGAGGTCCGGGTGTCGCAGAACAGCCGCAACACCTGCATGCTCAAGGCCCGGCTAATCCGCCAGGACTACCTGCCGCCGGGCACCTACTGGTTCGGCACGCGCGCCATCGGCTTCATGAAGAAGTTCGCGCTGCTCGGCAAGTTCGGCGCCAAGTTCACCATCGACGGCCCCAGCGAATTGGATTCCGTCCGCGCCACGGTGGCGATCACCGCCACCAACTACGATGCGGCGGTCGCGGCGTATGACGAGGCCAAGAGCATCAAGTGGTCGGAACGCGACCTTGTTCCCGGAACCACGTCCTACATCACGCGCGGCGAGGACAGCCTGACCGTCCGCTTCGAAACGGTTATCGACAAGATGGCCCGCGTCGAGGTGGACGAGGCGAAATGGGCGACTGTCCCATTGGAGGGTGCGTTCGCCGATTGGTACGCGGCGACGTTGGGGATTGCCAAGGACAAGGCCGATAGCCGTTTGCGGAAGGCCATCCATGGCGAGGCCACATTGATGAAGGTCACCGCGCATGAATGGGCGCTGTTGGACGAGCAGGGGACGATAGAGCCTGTCCACCATTTCACCTCGCCCATCGGTGACGGCAAGCTCGCTACCGAGATCAAGGTTGCCGCTGGCGAAATCCAGGCGGCGATCAAGAGCGTCAAGGAACTGGCCCCTGGTGGCGAGGTCACGCTGTCCTTGGTCAACAAGCTCGTCCGCGTCAGTGCGGCGACGGACAGGAACGCGGCGGAAATCTTCATTCCGTCCCAGACCAACAACAAGCGGCATGCGGAATACACGGTGTTTGAGCCTGTGCCTGTTGCTTCAACGTAGTAGTGGTTTGACCGATTTGCGGGGAGATGCTCTTGCGCCGCTCCCTTGCCTGCCGCTTGCCCCGAAGCTTCCTGGCCGTCGCCATCGTCCTCGTCCCTGCTGTCGTGTTCGACAGGGGAATTGAAGGTCGCCGCCGAGTCGGTGCTAAGGCCGGTCCTTACGCGATTGCTCCCAATCCTATTTACGCAATAACATCCTTGAGGCGTGCGATCTGCTGTTGGATCAACTAAATGACTGAAGAGCTGAAGCGGCTGTCTGAGCGGTCAATTCGGAAATTGAACAACGAGGAGGCATTCGACCATATAGGTCGACTTATTGATCTTTCAGGGGATGCCGCCTTTGCTCGTGGATTAGAGCGCGCCCTTACTTTGCTCGACGAGTTGGAAAAGCGCGATGTGACGATCGGACAGGGCGCTGTGATCCACTATTTCCGGGCCAATGTTTGGAGCCTCAAGGCTGAACTCGCCGGTCATAAACGGTCTTGGGCTTGGGAGCAGCCTGAAACGCAGCAAGAGATTTTGTCTCTGTCGCATGCGGTGTCGCACGAAGGCTTTGAAAAACTGCATCCGATACGGCAATGCCAAATACTTACAAATCGGGCCAATCTTCTTAACGGCGTCGGTCGTTTCGTTGATGCGTTAGAAAGTTGGGATCGTGCGCTGCGGATACTGCCGAAATTTGCGATGGCACTTGGCAATCGCGCCCGGGGGCTTGGCTTTTACGCACGTGCCCTGCATGACCCTGGCCATCAAGGGCTTTTCTGGCTGCATGCTCACGACGCTGCTGTAAAGGCAGGCGCTGATGATGCGTTGTTCGACAGCTTTTACCCTGGGCTGAGTGAGCAATTCGGAGCGATGGCGGTCAGTATCGCACAGAATGTCCCTGTGGACATGATCCGCGAGAGCCAGAACCTGGATGGGTTTTCACTTGGCCGCAGCAAGCGCGAGAAAGCTTATCGGCGCTGGTGTTTGGAGGAACGTTTGTTTCTCAACCCCCTTAATGACTTAGGCGCACATTCAATCGCAGCCAACGATGTTCTGACCCTGCCATCGCTAACAGAGATCAAGCCGCCAACGCGGCCCGGATTTGCGCCGCCGATTATTGGTTTTTTCAATCAAATGAAGCAGGAGTTTGCGTCGGCGCGTTTCATGCTGTTCGAAGGGCTGATCGCTGAAGGCGTTCATTTCTCCGACAAAGATGTGCTCCTCTATAATACCCTGGATTATCCTAGTTACTCTCTTGCTATGGAGCGCGTGCGAACAAGCTTTCGTATCGCTTATTCATTGCTCGATAAGACTGCCTTCCTTATCAATGACTATTGGTGCCTGGGGAAGCGACCGGATCAAATAAACTTTCGTAACGTGTGGATGGTGGAAGGCAAGAAAACTCTGCTTCCGGCTTTCGAGGAATATGAAAACTGGCCCTTGCGCGGTTTGTTCTGGCTTTCCAAGGAAATTCATAATGAGGCTCTGAAGGGTGCGACCGCCCCTGATGCTCGGGAGTTGCATGATTTGCGTAATCACCTTGAGCATAAATACCTACAGGTGCATGAGGGATGGGCTGTGGCAGGGTTTGTGGACGCCTTTGCCACCGGCGAACTCGGCAAATCGCTTTCGAGCCACGAAATGGAAGCGAAGGCGCTGAGGGTCATGAAGATCGCGCGGTCTGCCCTCTGCTATCTTTCGCTCGCAATCGGCCGTGAAGAGGAATTGCGCGACAGCAAGCGGCCAGACGGCCCGGTGTTCTCGATGCCACTTTCCACATGGGATGATGCTTGGAAGCGTTCCCGGTAGGGTGGCAAGGGGGGGCTCCAGGCATCAGCAAGAGCAAATCCACCCCGGCTGTGGCTGGTTTGTGCCGTTGGCGAAGTCGCCCCAGCAAGCCGCGACGGCGGCGCCTCGGAACGGGCGCGGCCGTCCCCAATGTTCTTGTGCGGATTGGTGCGACCAGCTCATGACAGGCCAACTTACAGCATGTAAGTTTGCGGCCTGGGGTTCAGCGGGAAAATCATAGAGGTCGTTCATGGTGCCGCCGTCGAACCGCGATGAGCTGCGCAAGGCAGTTATTATTGCGCTTTACCCCGTTGTCTGGGTTCTGGCCCACAAGGCGGCGGTGGCGATGAATGTTGGCCCCGGCGTCAGCATTTGGTATCCGCCCGCTGGACTGACCTTCGCCTTTCTTCTCCGCTTTCCCCGGTTCTGGCCGCTGGCCTATATGGGTATCGGATATGTGGTGCTGCTTGGCCCCTATGCCGTCACCACGCCCGGCGCTTGGCTGTCCTGGCTGATCCCGCCAACCGGCTATGTGGTTGGTGTTGCACTGCTGCGGCGCTGGCTTGGCGAGCCGCTGGACCTCAGCCGTCAGGCCCATATCCATCGCTTCATCGCCGCATCACTGGCGACGCCCGCCATTGTTGCCGCCGTCAACGTCCTCAACTTCTGCGCCGATGGCGCCATCCCGTGGTCGGAATACGGCCCGCTGGCCGCCCGCTTCTTCATTGGCGACGCGCTGGGCATCGTTACCCTCGCGCCCACCTTGTTGCTGCTGAATCGTCCGTGGCGTTCTCATTTTCGTCAACGGGATGGGCGTGTGCTGTTTGTCGGTCTGCTGGCGACCGCCTTGATCCTGTACCTGGAAGTGGCGGAACTGCTGCTGGGGCATGACCAGGGGCGCTTCTCCTATTTCGTCATGCTGCCGGTGGCGTGGAACGCGGTGGCCTTCGGCGTGCTGGGTGCGGCCTTGTCTACCTTGCTCGCCAATGTGTCGATCACGGCGGCCAGCCTGTTGCGGCCCGACCAATCCATCCTGGCTGGTGCTCCCTATTTCATGCTGTCCATCGGCTATCTCAGCCTGATCATCGCTGGAGCAATCGAGGACCGCGAAGGGGCGTTGCGCAAACTGCGCAAACAGGAAACAGCCTTGGACAAGGCATACCGCCACTTCACCACGCACGAAACGGCGTCCAAGCTGGCGCACGAGATCAGGCAGCCCTTGGCCTCGGCCTCCACCTATGCGCAGGCGCTGCACACCATGGCGGAACGGGGACGCGTCGATCCGGTGGAACTGCCGGAAATCACCGGACGGCTGGAGCGCGAGGTACTGCGGGTGCGCGAGATCATCGCCGCCAACCAAGCGCAGTTCGACCAGGCCACCGGCAGACGTGAAATGCTGACGTTGGCGGCGGTGATGGGCGACGTGGTGCCGCTGCTGCGCCAGATTTGCGACGACAGCGGGGTATCGGCTCAATTCGAGTTGGGCGGCTGCACGGCCAAAATCTTGGGCGACCGCGCCACCCTTCAGCAACTGGCGGTCAATCTGGTCCGCAATGCCTGCGAGGCGATGGCCGCTGTGTCGCAGCGGGCATTGCTGGTTGCGCTGACGGAAGAGAGCGGCAAGGCCGTGCTGCGCGTGCAGGACAGCGGCCACGGCTTTGCGGAAGAAACGTTGCGCAACGGCCATGCCCTGTTCGCCTCGGCCAAGCCGGGCGGCAGCGGCTTCGGCCTGCCTATCGCCCGCGCCATTCTGACCGCCCATGGCGGCGATCTTGAGATCGCCAACAACCCCGATGGCGGCGCCTGCGTCACCTGTTGGCTGCCGGTAGCGGCATGACCGAAACGCCCTTTGTTGTGGCTGTCGTCGATGACGACGCCAGCTTCCGCGAGGCCATCGTGTGGTTGTTGCGGACCAACGGCTACGACGCCCGCCCCTACGGCGATGCCGACAGCTTCATCGCCCAGCACAATATCCGCGCCATCGGCTGTGCCCTGGTCGATCTGCGCTTGGGCGAGGATTGCGGCATAGAGGTATTCCTGCGCTCACGGGCACACGGTCACGACATGCCGGTGATCATGATTTCCGGCCACGGTGATATTCCCACCGCCGTCAAGGCGGTGCAGCAAGGCGCGATGGGATTCATCGAAAAGCCCATCGACAACGCCAAGCTGCTGGCCGATGTCGCCAGCGCCAGCGTCTACCATCGTGATTTCTGTGCCCGCTATGGCCGGGCGGTTGATGCGATGCGGCTTTACGGCCTGTTGACCGTGCGTGAGCAGGAGGTGTTCTGGCTGCTGGTCAATGGCAAGGCAACCAAGGAAATCGCGAGCGAACTAGATATCAGCATTCGGACTGCTGAGGTGCATCGAACGCGAGTTTTTGAAAAAATGCGAGTGAACGGATTGGCTGACTTAGTCGGCATGTCAAAGCATTGCACTCGGCAGGCAATCTAGAATTGGCCACAAACGCACAGTTTCAATTTTTTAGGTGTGGCGTGTAAGCTATAGGCTCTGATTAACTCCGTCGGCTCCCCTCTCATGCCCCAAACTGCGTTCCATGGCGATGACCTTCTTGTCGCGGCAGACATCACCGATCCTTTGCAATGGGAACGGGTGCGGAAATGGAGCAAAACCAATCAGCTATTAACGAGTTGCTGCCGGACGCGCGCTACAGCCGTGCAAAATGAAAACGGCTTTAGGTTCTTCCGCCACCATACTGCTCCGAAAAATTGCGAAGCCGGCAAGGAAAGCATTGAGCACGAAAAGTTAAAGGCGGAAGCTTACCTTGTTGCCAAGCGATGTGGCTATCTTGCGCAAATGGAGGCCTCTGGCCCCAACTGGCGTGCTGATGTCCTTGTTACGCACCCCGTGACAGGAGAGCAGTCGGCGATTGAGATACAGAAATCTGACCAGAAAAATCACGAGACTCGTGAACGCGTCGAACGTCACAACGCTTCGGGTGTCAGGAGCGTTTGGTTCTTTCTACGAAAGCAGGATTATGAAGAAGTTCCGCCAGACCTTATCGGGCAAGGACTCCCTGCTTTCCTTCTTCGGGAGAAGAGCACGGAGGAACGGATACGTGAACTCGGAGGTCTTCTGACTGCCCTATTGAAGGGAAGCATGGTTTATGACAAAGGCAGCGATCTCGCCAAGGTTCCGCTTGCATTAATTGGATACAACTATCCTTGCGGACACTGTGGCCAGCAGTGGTTCCGAACGACATTCGCGGTGGCCTATCCAAACCGTGTTCGCGGAGGGAACAAGCCTATGGCCATTCCCTTAGCAGAGGCTTCATTCGGGGAGCAGGCACTAAGCAAGCTTCGTCAGTTGACCCAGCTAACTCCCGGAAAGACGCTTAAAGTCGCCCCCAACGTGGAACAAAACTTGATCTGCCCTCATTGCGGGGCCATGCCAGATCGTGAATTTCTCACCGAGGATGTCGCGCTTCAATGCCCGTACCCTAACTTTGTCGGTGCCATCGATATTCGACAACACTTAGGGTTCAAGCCAGGATGGCGCAAGGTTCGCCCACCAGAGCCTGAGGCAACGATGCCCGTTCAGCAATGGCAGCAAATTATTCAAGAACGGTTGCGGAATATTACTGATGAAAGGGAGCGGCAGGCACAGGAGCGGGAGCGCCAGAGGATAGTGCGTGAGGAGCAGGCTCGCCGCCGCCGCGAGCAAAGGACAGAGGAGCTTTGCAAACGCGAGTTAAGCGCCCTTGAACATCGACTGACCCCCTTAATGTCAGGGACTGAAATTACGACTTGGCTCAACCAGCCCAGTCAAGACCTAGCTGGCCTCTGCCCAATCTCTTCGATCAGAGAACATGCAAATAAACATTGGCAAGAACCATCGGCACCCCAAAGCGAGCCTGTTCGCATTATATCGTCAATTGCGGACGGTTCATTGCAAAATAATGCCGGTATTCTCGGCTTAACCGAAGAACAACAGCTACTTATTCTCCGCAACAGCAGACATCAGCGGCGCGCGCAGCGCCTTGCGTCTGCCGAAAATTTTGGCTCGAAGGTCACTGCATTTGGCGGCCTCCTTATAGGAGCGGCGATCGACAAGATACGCTTCCGCGCAAAAAAGTAGCGGGCGGCGCGCTGGAGCGCCGTCCATTCGTAGATTCCCCCAATATCCGGCCTATCCCGACCGTCATAGCGTGCCCGCCCGAAGCAATTGCCACCAGGGCGGCACGCCACCATGCACACCATCTGGATATTGTCGCTGGAACCCATCGAGACGCGCTACACGGCGCAGTGGTTCGCGGGCGTTCCCCGGCAAATCGCGGCCCATGCCGAGGCCAACGGGATCGTGGCGCAGGTTCACATGGACCCGATGGGCTTCGGCCAGGAAGCCATCGACAGCGGTATGCTCAACATCGTCAACGTGCCGGGTGATGGCGGCACGCAGCGTGCCAGTGCCGGGGCATTCCTCAACTTCGCCACCACCAATCTGTGGAAGAACCAGCAGGTCAACCGCTTCATCGGCATGGTCGAGGCGGGCTTAGTCCGCGATGGAGACAAGGTGCTGGTCACCGATGCGTGGCACCCCGGTATCCTGCAACTCGCCTACATGCGGAACTTACTTGATGTAAGTTGGGAAATTTCGGCGATCTGGCATGCGGGTTCCTATGACCCTTGGGATTTCCTCGGGCGCGCCATCACCGACAAACGATGGTCCTACGCCACCGAGCGGGCGATGTTCTGGGCCATCGACCGCAACTTCTTCACCACCTCGTTCCATTGGGGGCTGTTCTCCCGAGTCCTCAAGATCGATGACGACGAGATGGGCGACCACGCCGCCTATAGCGGCTATCCCAACGAATACCTGTGGGACGAACTGGCGCCGCACCGCCTGCCGCCCGAGCAACGCCCCAATCTGATCCTGTTCCCCCACCGGCTGGCCCCGGAAAAACAGCTCGACATTTTCAAGGACTTGGCCGCCACCCTGCCGCAATACGAATGGGTCGTGTGCCAGGAACAGGCCCTGAGCAAGCTGCAATACCACGCGCTGCTGGGCCAAGCCAAAATGTCGTTCAGCGCCGCGCTGCAAGAGACGCTGGGCATCGCCCAGGCCGAGGCCACCATCGCCGGGGCCATGCCGCTGTCACCCCGGAGACTGGCCTATAACGAGCAATACAGCGCGCCGTTCCTGTATCCCAGCGACTGGACGGCCAATTGGGAAGCCTATCGGGCCAACAAGGACTTCCTGGTCTCCTATATCCGCACGCTGATGGACGATTACGACACGCCCAGGATGCAGGCGGAAATCGCCCGGCAGGAGCAGGCACTGAAGGCGCGATACCTGACCGCCACGCCCCTTTACCAGCATCTCGTGGGGGCATGATGGCGCGGCGCATGATCTATGTGACCTTCCGCAAGCGCGGCCTGCACCGCTATGCCGGTGCCCCCGCCGAGGTCGATTATCTGGCCCACACCCACCGGCACACCTTCTGGTTCAAGGTGTCCATTGAGGTGCGCCACAACGACCGCGACATCGAATTCCACCTTTTCCAAGACTGGCTGGAATCGCTGTACGACGCCCGCACCCTCGGCCTCGACGGGCGAAGCTGCGAGATGATGGCAGAGGAACTTTATACGCGGATCGCCGAACGCTATCCGGGCCGCGCGGTGGAAATCGATATCAGCGAAGACGGTGAAAACGGAGCGGTGTTGTCATGGGCATAGAGATCGATCCCAGCCTGGATTACCGGCATTGGCGCAAGGATTTCGCCTCGGTCTTTCCCGCCATTCACAGCAGCTTCTATGCCTATTCCAAACGGGATGACGTGTTCCAAGCCATTAAGGAGCACGGTTTCCGTTCGTTCGACCAGTTCAACTACCTCAGTGATGAGGGGCTGTTTCGGTACGATGCGGCGCTCTACAGCGCGGGCGGAGCGTCCACCCTCGACGTGGAGCGGTCAATGGTCAACGACGCGCCCCTTTATCGGCGGCGCAAGGACACCACAGTCATCAGCGACAGCGGCGGCTTCCAGGTCTACCAGGGGATTTGGACCCCGGACGAGTACCACGGCAAGCGTGCCGAGATCCTGGCATGGCAGGAAGCCATCAGCGATATCGCCATCGCCATGGACGTGCCCACCGGCAGCGTCCACAGCGACAAGGCGGATTGCATCGACAGCTTCGAGGAATGCCTGACCTGGACCAAGCTGAATTGCGATTGGCTGATCCAGAACCGCGATCCCCGCAAGGCCCGCATGCTGAACGTCATGCAGGGCTTGTCTGTGGACGGCCCCGATGGTGCGCTTGCTTGGTACGAAGCGATCAAGGGCTATTGCGACCGTAGCAAGTGGGGCGAGCAAGCCTTCGACGGCTGGGCCTTCGGCGGCATGGCCGTGCGCAATCGCAGCGCCATCCTGCGCAGCGTCGCCCGCATGCTGCGTGACGGCGTTCTTGGACCGGACAGCAACCAGCGTTGGATACATATGCTGGGCATCACCGGCCCCGAGGACGTGGCGTTCTTCACCTTGCTGCAACGGGCCTTGCGCAAGGTGCTGAAGGATGACGGCTTCACCGTGAGCTGCGACGCCTCCAATCCCAATTCCGAGATGGGGAAGCGCCGCCAGTATTATGCGGAGGGCGCGCAGGGCATCAAACTGCGCAAGGCGCTGGAGATGGAGTTCTTCGACTATCACGGAGGCGACACGCCCGATCTTGCCCAATTCGTCCGCGATTGGGTCGGCATGCACCCGGACGCGCTGACCTTCGACATCGGCTGGTTCCGCGACCACATGGAACTGCTGGATTGGGATTTCGACCTCAGCCGCTGCGCCGAGGACGACGAGATCGAGATCGGCGCTGAATTCGTGCAGGACAGCCCGGACTTCCTGCTGGCCGCCTATGACCGGCTGGTCGAGGTGCCAGCCTTCAAGGCGTTTGCCGTCGAACGGCTGAACGCCCATCCCGGTTTCGTCGAGTTTATCCTTGATCGAGTGGTGGATAGCGCCAAGGCCCTGGGCACCAGCGCGCTCGCCGAGCATCTGACCACGGAGAATTACTGGAAGCTGGTCGAGATGAAGTCGCCACGGAGCGGCGCGGCGGCGGCGACCGACGACGATTCCGACGTGGAAGACGGCACGAGGCCGGATCGCCTGACCCCCATGGGCTACATCGTCCACACCTGTATCAGCCAGGAAATTTACCTGCGCTACACCTACGAGGGCGCGGCGGCGGAAATCGAGAAATGGCCGGAGCTGGCCGATGAGTTGGCGGACGCCCTGGTCAGCGAGACGCCGGATACGAAGCTCTCCACCCTGCTTGTCCCCTGACCACACGGAGTTGATGGCATGTTCGCGAACGCATTTGGCGCCAAGAGGCCGACCAAGGCCGAGTTGACCCGCATCCAGCGGGAATTGAAGCGCGATCCCACCTCGAAGTTCTCTCGCGAGATAGTGGCCCCATATGGCGAGACGGTCGAGACCAACGACGTTTTGCGGGTCTTGGACGCATGGTGCGTCAAGAACGGAGAACCGATCCCGAGCTGCCGCGTGGAGAATGACTTCACCGGGGCCGTGACATCGGTCTTTTGGGAAAGCGTGGACCGTTATGGTCTGCGCCGACCGGGAGAGACTGACGCCCAAGTTCTTGAGCGTATCCGCGACGAAAACAAATCCTTCAACGACGAACTATGATCATCCGCAAGCTGTTCCGGTTCGAGAACGCCCATGTGGTGCGCAACTGCTCGACCCGCCGCTGCGCCCTCAGCCTGCACGGTCACAGCTATCGGGTGGAACTGCTGCTGACCGCCTCACGGTTGGACAACGCCGGGATGATCCTGGATTTCGGCCTGCTCAAGGGCGCGATCAAGGAACTGATCGATTCCTGGGATCATGCCGCCTGCTTCTGGGATCGTGATGACCCCGAGTACATCGCCTTCATCCAGCGGCACAGCGAGCGGTGGGTGTCCGTGCCGGTGAACCCCAGCGCCGAGCAGTTCAGCCGGGTGTTCTTCGCTCTGGTCGATGCGGTGCTGACCGCGACCGAATTCGGCAATGGGGAGCAGGGCGTGTCGCTCGACAGCGTTATCGTCCACGAAACCGATACGGGCTATGCCCAATGCTGGCGCGATGATGCGTTCAGCCCCGATATGGGCGGTCCCATCGCGCTGGACCAGATCGTTTTCAGCGATGCTATCCGCGAGGAATGGAGCGATCCGCATCTGTGGGCGCGGGTCGTCGATGCCCGCAAGCACGGCACAGCGTTGTTCTGTCACCCACTGCCCGAGCAGCAAGTCCGATGAAAGCGCGCATCATCTCCTACATGGGCGAAGGCGAGGAGCTTCAGCGCAAGCGCCTCGCATGGCACAACCAGCAACTCGACTGGCTGCTGGAACGTGGGCTTGAGGTCGTGGTGTTTGACCAGGGCTACCGCGAGAACTGGTATCGCACCGATCCGGCCATCACCTATGCCCGCTACAAGGGGCCGTTGCTGCGTCCTGGTCCCGCCCGCAATCCACTGCTGGAGGACTTTTACGCCAGCGGCGAGACATGGACGGTGATGGCCGACAACGATGCCGTCCTGCTCGACCAGATGGACGGCCATGCGATCTTCGGCCTATTGCCCGAGGTGGCGGAAAACATCCACATCTTCAGTCCGATCAATGGCGCGGTGCGGGGCTATCCCTGGAAGGACGAACCCGCGTTCTTCGAGCATTACCTCGTCTTCGAGCGCTATGTCGAATTGAAGGGCAGTTTCTGGTTTCTGCGTCAGCCGCCAGCCCCACTTTGGTTTCGCGACATGATGATCGGCGAGGATGGTGATTTTGTCTTTCAGGCCGTCATGGCGGGGCTGGGCGTGTTTCAATGCCACAATATCGCCTTGCGGGAATTCGCCGGTCAGGCATCGACGCTGTTCGACGCCGAGACGCGCAGGCGGGTGCATGCCGAGGGCAAGGCGTTCTTCGCCGACACCTATCCCGGCATGCGGTTCGAGAAGGGTAAGCTGCACAAGAAGGATTTCATCACCCGCTATTGGCAAGGACCGCGCAGCCATACCATCCGCAAGCCCTAACGCCAGCCCCCGATGGGAATGTAGGAAAAGCCCTCATATTGGTAAGCGCGCTCGCAGCGCCGCCTGCCTTCCGCCAGTACGGCTTCCCGGTTGATGCCGGGCAGGGGGATGACGGCATCCTGATAGACCAGATAGGATTCGCAATCGGCGCTGACCGCCAGCGCCCGGCAGGCGCGTTCCGCCTCGGGATCGTCGTCGTTGTAGGCCCGGATGGCGTTGACCATGCGCTTGTCGTAGCGGTCGGCCTGCTGCGAGAATTTCATGAACGCCTGGATATCTGTCTCCGCGTCGATCTTCAGGTTGATGTCACGGGTGTACAGGTGCCACTGAAGCCTCTGGATGAGCTGCTGATAGATCGGGTTGAGCACCAGGCGGTGTTCCTCGCAGAAGCCGTTGGTGGCATGGGCTGTGTTCGCCGCGAAACAAATCATCATTGCGCAGGCAGCACCGGCAACCTTGGACATGTCCCCTCCTATTCGACTTCGATCCAGCCCCGCCGCAAATACGCATTGCGTACGATGATCCTGGCGAAGAACGGGTAGACCAGCCACGAAACCCCGCTGGTAAGGATCGCGGCGATACCAGCGATGACGGCGTGCTTCCAAATACCCTTTACGGCGAAATAGAGCGCGCCGAAGAGCAGGCACCACAGGAACGGGGTACTGGCCCGTTCCTGGTAGCCGTTGGCGGGGTTCTCGAAAAGCATCGCCCCTCCTTCTGGGACGTTCCCGCAGTAAGTGCGCCTAGGGCCTTTTGAAGCTTACTCGGGCCTTGTCGCCTTCGATGACTGCGTAGCAGGGGAAGCGATCGCTCATCGCGTAAACCGGCACGATGATTTCAAAACGCTTTGCTGCAATATCTTGCGCAGCTACTTCGACATTCCTCTCATCGTCAATGCCTGCGTTCTTGTATGAAAACATATCCGTCAGTTCATTCCCGCACCTTGCTTTGGCCTTTTTGATAGCCTTATCCAAGATTTCCTCTTTGGACTCGCCGCAACCCGCCAACGCGATCGTGCTTACAAGGGCAACAACGGTACAGACCGACCAACGCGACATTCGTTTCGCTCCCCATACTGTGCAGATAGCGGCACGGTACGAGCCTGCGTCCGGGAGAGGTATAGTGGAAAACTACGGATAGACGGGGTTTCGGGCCAGAAAGTGCGCGGCCTTGTGCAGGTCGGACAAGCTGCCCGCGCTCATCTTCTCGAACACGCGCGAGCGGTGGATTTCCGTTGTCCGAGTGCTGATGCCCAGCGCCTTGCCGATTTCCTTGGTCAGCAGGCCGTCGATTATCGACCAGAACACCTGCCGTTCCCGGCTGGTCAACTGACCATACCCTTTCAGCGCGTTGATCGCCCGGCCATGCTGGCGGCACTGCTGCTGGTGTGCCGTGCAGGCTGCCGCCACGGTGGCGAGCAGCTTGTCGTTGTCCACGGGCTTTTCGATGAAGCCCGCCGCGCCCAGCTTCACTGCCTTGACTGCGGTTGGAATGTCGCCGTGTCCCGAGATCATCAGCACGGGCGCGTCAAGGCCGCGCCGCCGCGCATCCATGAAGGTGTCGATGCCGCAGGCGTCATCCAGGCGCAGATCGAGCAGCACGCAGCCAATAAATGTTGGATCATGACCGGCGAGGAATGACGGGGCGTCACCATAGCCACGCACCACATAGCCGTTGGCCTTGAGCAGCCAGCCAATCGCGTCCCGAAATCCGGCATCATCATCCACGATTGCGACGACGAAGGGTGGTTCTTGCTGCATCTCGACCTTCTGTGGCCCACCACATCCGGCATGGCCGGGGGCGAATATGTACTTCTGTGCGTTTCATTAGGTTTTCCTGGCCCAAGGGCGCGGCAACCAACGCGAGACGCAGTCGCTCGGAAAAAGCGCGTGGGGCGCCATGGCAAGAGTTCGCGCAGCATCATCTTGGAATTCATTGCTGATCACCCGACTTTATCTTATTTACAAACGCACATTTTCTTATGTTCTGGCTATCTTATTGAAATAATGCGCGGATCAACGCCGTTGCGACTTCGGGCAATCGGCGTTTATAACGTTTTATGTGTTGGCGTTGATTTCTCAAGGTTTCAGCCATGAAGCAGGCCAAGGTTCTGAGCGAGAGCGAGCTGAAGCGTGTGCTTGCCGTCATCGCCAGCAGGAAGCACGCGGCCCGCAACCGCGCCGCCCTCATGCTCAGTTTCTATGCCGGGATGCGCGTAGGTGAGATCGCCGCCCTGACCGTCAAGGACGTGCTGACCGGCGACGGCCAGGTCAAGGATCAAGTCCTGCTGCGCGGCGCCATCACCAAGACCGGCGAGGCGCGGGCGGTGTTCGTGGGCGACAAGCTGCGCAAGGAACTGGAACGCTATGTGGCCGCGCTGAAGGTGGCCCAGCGTCCCGGCGACACCCCGTTTCTGCTGACGCAGAAGCAAACTGCGTTTTCGCCCAACACGCTGTGCCAGTTGTTCACCAACCTCTATGCGGCGGCGGGCATTGATGGGGCCAGCAGCCACAGCGGACGGCGCTGGTTCATCACCCGGCTCGCCCATTCCGGCGTGTCGGCCAAGGTGATCATGACGCTGGCCGGGCACCGGCACCTCAGCACCACGCAACGCTATATCGAGGTCAACGACGCCATGATGCGGGCGGCGGTGGAAATCCTCTGAATGGGCGCGCCGATAAATACCGTGGTCATTAACACTGCGGATTTCGAGGCGCTTCCATGAACACCATTACCGACAACCCCACGGCGGCGGCACGCCGGTTTCTCCAAGTCTGGACCACCATGTTGAACCTGACGGATCGGCCCGACCGTCCCCGCGTGGAGCAACTGGTCAAGGACGCATACCGCGCGGCGGGGCTGCCACATCCCCGGCACATAATCTGGTGCGCCTCACCCCTGACCATGGCGTGGGCACGGTCTCTCTTCCCGCTGGTGGCCGACAACCCGGTGGGGCCGAACGTGGCGGATCAGCTTGTCCATGCGCCAATGCAGCGGGCACGGTCTGCCGTCCACGTGGAAACGGGCGAATTGGCAATGCTCTGCGGGGAATTGGAGAACGGTGTGTTGGCCGCGACCAAGCCTCGGGAACAAGCCCTGTGGGATGCGTTGGCGCGCGACGACCTGCCGTTTCCCGATCAGCCTTCCTGGATCAAGGGCGCGGTGGCCGGAACGGTCACGTTGCACACGCAGTGCAGTGCCGCCGAGGTCATGGCCGCTGCACCGCGCTATCAGGGCATCGGTGATGCCGTGCTGGGCGCGACGACGCCGGGAACCATCTCGCTGTCGTTCCTGCGCCGCCGCATTGGGCTGGTGGCCGAGACCCAGGCTGTTGCCCCGTTGCTTGATTTGCTGATGGAGACCCACATGCTGATCGCCCACGCAAATGTCTGCTACATCAGCGAAGCCCCGGTTCTGATCGACGAGCAGGGCATGTATTACGTCGATGGCTGGGAATTGGCCTGCTGATGGCCGTTCTCTATCTCGATATCGACGGCCCATTGCTGCGCAGTGCCGTACCCGGCGCGGTATGGAACGCGGGATGGGAAATCGCCCCACATGCTGGCGCATTTCTCCGCTGGGCCGTTGAACACCATACGCCGTACTGGCTGACCACCCGCGACCGCTCGGGATCACATGCCGGGATCGTCAGGGCGTTCCGCGAATGCTCCAATTGGGATGACGCGCTGGAGCCGCTGTTGCTGCGGATAACGCCCCTCCGCTGGGACGCATCTAAGGCCGCCGCCATCAACATGCAGGCCGATTTCTATTGGATCGATGACGATCCAGGCCCGTTCGACCTCATGCTGTTGGAACAGCAGGGGCGGCGTGACCGCTGGATCGAGGCCAATACGGACGTATTTCCCGATGCCCTGCTGGCGGTCATGGCCGTTATCGACGTGCTGACCAACGCCTATTTTGCGCCTACCTGACTTGACCTCGGCACACGCCATTAGATTTCGCCCTGGCCTTGGCTCTCGCCGTGCGCTTGGGTGCCTGCGCCAAGAGCGCCGTCAGCCAACTGGCCTGCTTGATCTTGAGCGTGACCTCTGTCTTGCCCCGCAGCCGATTATCCATATCCACCAGGAACTTCTGCTCCTTCGGCTGCAATGAACGTCCGTGGTGCAATGCCACGTCATCGATTGCCTGGAGAACTGCCTTGATGTCATTTGCCGTCAATGTGTAGTGATTCATGTGTGGTGTCCTTGAATGGGTTTGACGCTCAACTGGCGTTGAGCGGCATCAGCTCAGCGTCATCCCAGCTTTGCTGGTCTGCGCTTTCACTGCTGCGATCTATGAAAAGCATCTGAATCAATTAATTGAACGAAGTGAACTGAACTGCATTTTCCCGAGCAGTCACATTTCTCCCCCCGCTGACAGACTTCGAGAACTAAGACGCACGCGCGGTTGCGCGATACGTCCCCCGAGAACTTCAAAATCGAAAGCGACTTTGAAGCATCTGCCAGCGGGAGGAGAGGTAGCGGTATTTTCCGTCGAGTTGTGTAATTCGTTCCAGTTAAAGCGGCGCCCGTGTTTCTTTACCTATTGGAACGCCTCTCCAGGGCGATTAAGCCCAGCGCGGTTATGCGATTGCTCGCAAGCAACTACGGCAGCCAACACATAGCATTCGCGGAGAAGTCTGTTTCGGCGACTTTCCATTCAACGCATTGCACGTCAGCCCGTTCCCGGCGGCCCTTCCCGTGTTGTGCCCAGCGCGCTCACACTCATACCGTAGTCTCAGCCGTCCATCACGTGACCCAGATGTCGGCTGATCCTTTGTACACATGGGCCGCCGCCCGGTGGGTATTGCGCGTATTGGGTCAGCGGGGTTCTCCTACTGTTTTTTTCGGAGTGGCTCTTTTTCTTCTGTGTCGCAGCCCCTGATGTGGACCCTATGGTGTGTGCCGTCTCCAGCACTATTGAATTTTAAGCGATCCGCTGTTGGATCGCCAAATTCGAAATCGTCTAAGGATGGCGGTTCTTTGCCGCAGCAAGAGTGCCAGCAATGGCCGCCTCGATGACTTTCTGTAACGTTGCTGGCTTCCTGTCGAAGCCCAGCGTAATGGTTCTCGATCTTTTCATATTCCGCACTCCCTTGGGTTGCTGCGTGTGCAGTTATTTATGACAGACAGCATAAATAGTTGCATGAGC
Source organism: Magnetospirillum aberrantis SpK (assembly GCF_011022235.1). Classification (GTDB taxonomy): domain Bacteria; phylum Pseudomonadota; class Alphaproteobacteria; order Rhodospirillales; family Magnetospirillaceae; genus Magnetospirillum; species Magnetospirillum aberrantis. The sequence goes on from NZ_JAAIYP010000038.1 coordinate 358,362, forward strand.
AACGCATTGGAGACGCACACATGATCCTCATCGAAGCCCGCGATATCCTCATGGACCTTGGCCTGACCGATTCCCAACTGGACTTCTCATCCCGGTGGCTCGGCAAGCAGCCGTCCTATATGTCCTGCGTTGTGGCGCGCGGTCAGAAACCCAGCGCGGAAGCGTTGTTGGCGTTGGCCGGGCGTGTCACCCGCAAGGCCATGCAAATGCGCCGCGTGTTCCGGCATACCGAAGCGACTGCCCTGGATGCGCTGAGCGCCAAGGTGTGGAACGAACTGCTGTCCCGCTATGCAGGGCAGCCCGAGGCGGCGTGACCCAAAGCTTGGCATGAACTTACATCAAGTAAGTTCACAGAATGCCGCTGCGCAGCCCGATCGCGTCCATACAGTGCTCGCGGCCATTGTGCCCGCGATCAGCGCATTGGCCTCGGATGAGCTTTACCATTGGCAGGAATCCCAAGATAAACCCTGGGACATGAATTTTCAGTCCACTTCTATCCCAATGGATGCGTGAGACGATGTTGACTGCTTGATAGAGACGCTCTAACTGAGAACTTATATTTGCCGCCTCGTAGTGTGGCGCACCTTTGCTGACCTTCCCCTCGTCCCCTGCTGGTCCAGCAATAAAATGGCGTTATGTGCGATGAACCTCGGCCGCCAGCACATATCCGCCGCCCCGCACGGTCTTGATCAGTTCAGGGTTTTTGGGGTCCGCTTCCAGTTTTCGTCGCAACCGTCCGACCTGGACATCGATGGTGCGGTCCATGGGGCCCGCCAGACGCCCGCGTGTGAGGTCAAGGAGTTGGTCGCGGTTAAGCACTCGCTGCGCGTTAAGCAAAAAGGCCAGCAGAAGATCGTATTCGCCACCGGTGATCTCGACCAGCACGCCGTCGGGGGAACGAAGTTGGCGGCGGCCTGCATCCAGTGTCCAATCGGCGAAGCTTAGAATGTCGCGGTGGGCGGTATCTCGGGGGGCGGCCAGGGCTGTTTCTCCCGCAGGCGCGTCATGATCGCCGACCCGCCGCAGCACCGCCTTGATACGGGCCAGTAATTCGCGGGTGCTGAACGGTTTGGCGAGATAGTCGTCAGCGCCCATTTCAAGCCCGACCACCCGGTCGGTTTCGTCGCCCATGGCGGTCAGCATGATCACCGGCAGGCGGGTGGTGTCGTGCAGGAAGCGGCACAAGGCCAAGCCGTCTTCGCCCGGCAACATGAGGTCGAGGATGACCAGATCAATGGTTCCGACATCCATCGCCTTGCGCATGGCCGTACCGTCGCCGACGGTGGTGACCATGAACCCCTGCATTCCCAGGAACTCCTTCAACAAGGCGCCGATTTCCAGGTCATCATCGACGACAAGAATGTGGGTTGGGTTGCTCATGCCGTCTCCCCTTGAGGAATGCTGACCGTTGCTCGCAACCCTCCTTCCTGTCTGTTCGCCAGTTGAATGTACCCCCCATGGGCACGAATGATGGTGCGGACGACGGTCAGGCCAAGGCCGATGCCGCCGGTCTTACGGTTGCGCGAGTTCTCAAGGCGATAGAAGGGGGTGAAAACCTTTTCCATTTCGTCCTCGGGGATACCAGGGCCGTCATCGTCGATGGTGACGACGATATCGCGCCCCATATGACGGGCATGAACGACCGCACGACCGCCATAGCGGGCGGCGTTTTCCACCAGATTGCTTAACGCCCGCTTCATCGCCAGCGGTCGGCATGTGCAGACCAATCGCCCCGACCAGTCGAATTCCGCCGGTAGCCCCATGTCGGTGGCGTTGTCGCACACTGCTTCCAGGGTGGCGGCAAGGTCGATAACCTGAGACATTTCCACGCTTGCTTCGCCGCGTGCGAATTCCAGCGTGGAGGTCACCATTGCCTCCATTTCAGAGAGGTCGGCCAGCATCCGTTCGGCAGTCTCGCTGGCGGGCAGCATCTCGGTGCGCAGCCGCAATCGGGTGATAGGACTGCGTAGGTCGTGAGAAATAGCCGCCAACATTCGGGTTCGGTCATCGACGAAACGCCGAATTCTATCCTGCATCTCGTTGAAGGCGGCAACCGCCTGACGAACTTCACGGGGGCCGGTTTCCGATAGCGGTGGGGCGTGGACGTCGCGGCCCAGCCGGTCGGCGGCACGAGCGAAGGTGGCAAGGGGGGCAGAAGCCCACCCCGCCGCCCAGTAGCCCAGCACAAGGATAGCCGTGATCATCACCAGTGCCGACAAAATCGAATGCGGTGTCCACCAGGTCGGCGGAGTGGGCATGGTCAAATCGAAGGTCGCCCAGACACCGTCATTCAACCGAACGGCCACCAGCAAGGCATCCTCGTCGGGAAAGCCGTGCAACACGCGCATCCAGAACGATAAGGGTTCACCATCATGACCGTGACGCTGGCGGGTGACGTGCAGACGATCATGGCCCAGCGGGCCGAAATAGGCTTCCAGCGATTGCCGTAGCGGAAGAATTTCCACCTCGTCGCGATGGGACAGTGAAACGGCGGGGGCGGCACCCAATGTCACGGTCAACAGCGGACTGCCCAAATTGCTGGCCAGCCGGTCGCGTTCGCCTTTCGGCGCCTGATCAAGAAGACGGGAAAACACGCCGACCCGGTCGGATGACAAGTTGTCGCCAGTGGTGGCGATGGCGTCATGGCGGTCGGACGACAAAATAGTGGTGCTGGCCAAATGGGACAACGTCAACCCCACCAATAGCACCAGCAAGGTCCGTCCGGCGATGGAATCGGGAATCAGTCTCCGCATTGATGACCTCTGTCTTTGATCCGGCGGGGCCGATTGTGACAGGAGATCGGGGAATCGGCATCCCCGGTTCTTACTTTGTTACACTACTTTACAATCACCTAGCCGGGTTCCGCGCTATATCGACAAGGTCCGCAGATCGCGGAGTTGTGGAAGACGGAGCATCAGGATGGGTGGCGATTTGCGGCTAATTGGACGATGGCTTCGGACGCATCTCCAGCGCTCCGGCATTGCCGCTCTGGTTCTGGCAGTGGTGCTGCCCTCGGCGGTGTTCGCTCATGGCGGCGAGGACCACGGCGCCCCTGCCGCCGCGCCGGTGCCGGTGGTCACCGAGCAATCCGGTTTCGGGGCTGAAGGAACGGCATTCCAAGTCGCGCTTTATCCGACCGATGGCAAAAGCGTCCTTTATCTGGCCGATGCCGACACCAACGCACCTGTAGGTGGCGCCACAATCGACGCCGAGGCCAGCGACTGGCAAGGTCAGGCGAAGCCGACATCTGAACCCGGAATCTATGAACTCGCGTGGACTACGCCCGAGGCTGGGGCTGACATGACCTTGATCGTGTCCGCTGCCGGTAAGGATGATCTGATCTTGGTCCAAGCGACCGGGCGCAAGGGGGGCATCCAGCCGATTGCGGCCAAGGCCGAGGGATCGAACTGGAAGGCGTTCGGTGTGGCCGGTGGTGCCGGTGCGGTCCTGCTGATTGGCGGCCTTGCCCTGATCCGTCGTAACCACAAGGCTGCCGCGGCCATGCTGGCTCTGGGCCTGCTGGGGCTGGCCGAGCCGGTCCGGGCGCATGGCGGCGAGGATCACGGCGACGCACCCGCCACCCAAAAGCCACAGGTGCAGCCGGGCGCCCCCATCGCCATGTCCAAGCCGACCCAGTTCCTGCTGGGCATCCGCACCATCAAGGTCGAACCGCAGCAGGCCGCCGATACGGTTCGCGTCGTCGGGCGCGTCATCGCCGATCCGTCTGGCTATGCGCGCCTGCAACCGTCGCAGCCTGCGCGGGTGGTTTTCGACCCGGCGCATCCCATTCCGGTGCCGGGACAGGTCGTGAAGCGCGGGCAGGTGCTGGCGGTCCTGGAACCGACCCTGTCCACCCTGGAGAAGGGCGACAAGCGGGCAACCCTGTCCCGCGTCGATGGCGAGATCGCCATCACCGAGCGCGAATTGGCCCGCCAGGAAACCTTGGGCGGATTGGTTCCTGCGAAACAGGTGGAGACCACCCGCATCCGGCTGGATCAGTTGCGCAAGGAACGCGGTCAGATCACCGGAACCGCCTTGGGACGTGAGTTGCTGACCGCTCCGGTGGACGGCATCATCACCGACGTCCATGTGGTTCCCGGCGAGGTCGTCATTTCCGACCGCGTGCTGGTGGAAGTCGTCGATCCGTCTTTGCTGCGGGTCGAGGCGGTCATCCATGACATCGGCGTCTCCAGGCGCATCTCGGGCGCCACCGCCGCCAGCAAGCTGGTGCCGGACCAAAGCTTCCCGCTGAAATTGCTGGGTGTCAGCCCCAAGATCGACATGATCGACCAAGGCGTCCACGCCATCTTCCAAGTGGCCGCCGAACAGGCCGGGCATTTGAGCATTGGCATGCCCATGGACGTGTACCTGGAGACCGGGGCCACCTCGGTGCGCACCGCCGTTCCCCGCGATGCCATCGCTGAGGTGGGCGGCCGCCGTGCGGTATTCGTCCGCACCGCGCCCGAGACCTTCGAGGTCCGTCCGGTCAAGGTCGCTCGCACCATCGGCCCGCTGGCCGAGATCGTCGAAGGGATCAATCCCGGTGACCGGGTGGTGACCCAGGGCATCGAGCAACTGAAGGCGGGGAGGTAAGCCGATGTTCGACAAGATCATCGAATTCAGCCTGAAACATCGGCTGTTCGTGCTTGCCTTCGCCCTGGTTCTCACGGTCTACGGCACCTTCACCTTGACCACGCTGCCGGTGGACGTGTTCCCCGACCTCAACCGTCCGACCGTCACCATCATGACCGAAGCCTCGGGACTGGCGCCGGAAGAGGTGGAGACCCTGGTCACCCGCCCCATCGAGACCGCCATGAACGGCGCCCCCGGCGTCACCCGCGTGCGCTCGACCTCGGGCGTCGGACTGTCCATCATCTATGTCGAATTCGACTGGCGCACAGAAATCTACCGCAACCGACAACTCATCGCCGAACGGTTGGCGACCACCAAGGAACAATTGCCCCAGGGCATCACCCCCACCATGGGGCCAGTGACCTCGATCATGGGCGAGATCATGCTGGTGGGCATGCGGTCGGATACCGGCGTGACCTCGCCGATGGAGGTCCGCACCTTGGCCGATTGGCTTGTGCGTCCGCGCCTTTTGTCCATTCCCGGCATCGCCCAGGTCATTCCCATCGGTGGGCAGGTCAAGCAGTATCAGGTGCTGGTGTCGCCGTCGCGTCTGTCCGCCTTCAATCTGTCCTATGACGATCTGTCCAAGGCGTTGGCTGGTTTCGCCCGCAACACCACCGGCGGCTTCCTGGAGCAGCGCTCTTCCGAGTTCCTGATCCGCAATTTGGGTCAGACCACCAGCGTGGATGACCTGAAGGATACCGTGGTCGCGTGGCGTAACGGCGCCGCCATCACCGTCGGTCAGGTTGCCGACGTCCGTTTCGGTTCCGGCATCAAGCGCGGCGACGCCTCGGTCAACGCGGCGCCAGCGGTGATTCTGGCGGTGCAGAAGCAGCCGGGCGCCAACACCGTCAGCTTGACCCGCGAGGTGGAAAAGGCGCTGGACGAGCTGAAGCGGGGCCTGCCCGCCGACGTGAAGGCCGACCACATCTTGTTCAAGCAGGCGGACTTCATCGAACGCGCGGTGGAAAACGTGGTCGAGGCCCTGCGCGACGGTGCCATTCTGGTGACCATCGTGCTGTTCGCCTTTTTGATGAACATGCGCACCACCTTCATCTCGCTGACCGCCATCCCGCTGTCCATCGTGGTTACCGCCCTGGTGTTCCAGCAGATGGGCTTGTCCATCAACACCATGACCCTGGGGGGTCTGGCGGTGGCCATCGGCGAGTTGGTGGACGACGCGGTGGTGGACGTGGAGAACATCCTGCGGCGCCTGCGCGAGAACGCCCACAAGGCGGTTCCGCTGCCAGTGATCGACGTCATCCGCAATGCCTCGTCCGAGGTCCGCAATTCCATCGTCTACGCTACCATCATCGTCGTTCTGGTGTTCCTGCCGCTGTTTGCACTGTCGGGCATCGAGGGCCGTCTGTTCACGCCGCTGGGCATCGCCTATGTGGTGTCCATCATCGCCTCGCTGCTGGTGTCGCTGACCGTCACCCCGGCTCTCAGCTACTACTTGCTGCCCAAGGCTAAGGCCGTCGCCCACGGCGATTCCTGGCTGGTGCGTAAACTGAAGGCGGCGGACACCCGTATGCTGCACTGGTCCTTCGCCAATCCGCGCAAGGTCATCATGCCAGCGGTGGCGCTGGTGGCGCTGGCGGCGGCTTCGGTGCCGTTCCTGGGCCGCGCGTTCCTGCCCGCCTTCAACGAGGGCACGGTGACGGTCAACGTCATGCTGCCGCCCGGTTCGTCGCTGTCGGAATCCAACCGCATCGGCACCATCGCCGAGAAGTTGCTGCTGGAGGTGCCGGAAGTCATCTCCACCGGACGGCGGACAGGTCGCGCCGAACTGGACGAACACGCCGAGGGGGTCCACTACACCGAGATCGACGTGGACCTGAAGCCATCGAAGCGGAGCCGCGAGGAAATCCTGGGTGATCTGCGGTCGCAGCTTGCTCGCATCCCCGGCATCGTCACCAATATCGGCCAGCCTATTTCGCATCGCCTGGACCATCTTCTGTCGGGTGTGCGGGCCGAAATCGCCATCAAGATTTTTGGCGACGATCTGGACACTCTGCGCGGCTTGGCCGAGAACGCACGGAGCCGCATGTCTCAGGTGGCGGGCATCGCCGACCTTCAGGTGGAAAAGCAGGTGCTGATCCCGCAATTGCAGCTCCGTCTCGACCGCGCCGAGGCGCGGAAATACGGCCTGACCCTGGACCAGTTGACCGAGACCCTGGAGGCGGCCTTGAACGGCAAGACCGTCAGCCAGGTCCGCGACGGCCAGCGCACCTTCAACGTGGTGCTGCGTCTGGCCGAGGATTGGCGCGCCCACACCGCCGATTTCCGCCAGATACTGGTGGACACTCCGGCGGGCAAGGTGCCGCTGTCACTGCTGGCCGAGGTGGTGGAAACCTCCGGCCCCAACATCATCAACCGCGACAATATGCAGCGCCGCATCGTGGTCCTGGCCAATTCCCAAGGTCGCGATATGGCCGCCATCATCGCCGACGTCCAGAAAACCCTGGGCGAGATGGCAATGCCCCAGGGCTATTACGTCACCTACGAGGGCCAGTTCAAAAGCCAGCAGGAAGCCAGCCGCCTGATCGCCATGCTGGCGGTGCTGTCTCTGGCCGGTATCTTCGTGGTGCTGTACAGCCACTTCAGGTCGGCCAAGTTGGCGGCCATCATCATGGGCAACATCCCCATGGCCCTGGTGGGCAGCGTCGCCGCAATCTGGCTGACCGACCAGACGCTCAGCGTCGCCAGTTTGGTGGGTTTCATCACCCTGACCGGCATCGCGGCACGCAACGGCATCATGAAGGTCTCGCACTACCTGCATCTGGTGGAACATGAAGGCGAGGTCTTCGGGCCGCAGCTGGTTGTACGCGGCTCGCTGGAGCGTCTGACCCCGGTGCTGATGACCGCCCTGGTGGCGGCGCTGGCTCTGGTGCCGCTGGTGCTGGCCGGGGGTGAGCCCGGCAAGGAGATTTTGCATCCCGTCGCCGTGGTCATCTTCGGCGGCCTGATGAGTTCCACAATCCTCGACACCATCGTCACCCCGGTCGTCTTTCTGCTGGTGGCCCGTTCCTCGGTGGAACGGGTGGCCGCCGATGCCCGCCTCCAGGGGGCGATGGCATGATTTTCCTTAATTCCAGTCCCCTCATTTCGGAGAAGAAGACCATGAAGAGCTTTGCGGCGGTCGCTGTTGTGCTCGCGCTTACTGGAACGGCGGCTCCCGCCTTGGCCCACGGTACCGTCGCCGCCTGGTTCGGCGGCCAGATCACCGAGACTGCCGACGAAAGCCGCATCGAGTTCGCGGTGCGTGACGGCGGCATTCGGGTGTGGGTGCGCGACCATTCCGACCGGCCGCTCACCGCCTCGGGCAAGGCGACGCTGCTGGTCAACGGCAAGAAGCAGGATGTCGCCCTGAAGGCCGATGGCGAGATGCTGAGCTCCGATGCCGCCATCACCAGTGCCGACAAGGTGGCCGCCATCTTGTCGCTGACCGTGAACGGCAAGCCGGTTTCCGCCCGCTTTTCCCAGGAAGCGGTGGTGACGCCGCAGCTTTCGGCCCAAGCGGCTGCCGGTAAGGTGGCGTTCGAGCAGGTGTGTTCCAAGTGTCACGGCACCGCCTTGCGCGGTTCCGATTCCGCCCCGCCGCTGCTGCATCAGTTCTATCAGTTGGGTTCGGGGCACGGTGACGACGTCATCCTGGCCGCCGCGACCTCGGGCGCCAAAAGCCACATGTGGAAATTCGGTGACATGCCCAAGCCCGAGGGGCTGAAGCCAGGTCAGGAAAAGGACGTGCTGGCCTTTATCCGCGCTATGCAGGCAGCCAATGGGTTTGCCGGAACTGGCGCCGGCATGCCGGCAGGCATGCCGATGGATCATTCCGGCCACATGTCGCATTAAGCGAGGTTGAGATGAAGGGATTGCAGGCCCATCTGACGAAGTTGGCGGTGATCGGAATCCTTGTTGGCGGCGTGGGTCTGCTGGTCTCGAACATGTTCACCACTTCCTCGGGGCCGCAGGAGGCGGCCTCCCAACTGCGTCTGCCCGATTTGTCGCGGGTGGCCGCAGCCGGAAAGCGCGCCTTCGACGCCAATTGCGCGCAGTGTCACGGCGTCAATGGTACAGGCAGCGAAAAGGGGCCGCCACTGATCCACCCGATCTATAATCCCGGCCATCATGCGGACGAGGCCTTCTTCCGGGCCGCCCGCGACGGTGTGCGCCGTCACCACTGGAACTTTGGAGACATGCCGCCGCAGCCACAGGTCACCAAGGCGCAGATCGAGGAAATCATCGCCTATGTCCGCGAGATACAGATGGCCAATGGTATTGTTTACGAGCAGCACCGGATGTAGTTCGGCCGTTTACACTTCTTTACGTTGGCCGACACACCCCGGATACATGAAGGTGGTTATATAAGGTTGTCTTCGAATTCATGCGGTGCGGCAGGTGCCCGCCGCCGGATCAAAGGGGAACCGCCATGAAACGCATCGCCATGACAATCGCCGCCGCCACCGCGTTGGGTGTGGTCGGCCTGTACGGTGTTCATGCCTTAGCCCAGGGTATGGGCTATGGCATGGGACCGGGCATGATGATGGGCGGCCAGGGACCGGGGTGGAGCCGGATGATGGGCGCTTATGACCAGGGCTGGTTTGACGCGCTGAAGAAGAAATTGGCGATCACCACGGCCCAGGAACAGGCGTGGAACGCCTACGTTTCCGCCGCGCAGGCCAACGTCCAGTCGATGACCGACACCCACAACAGCATCGATTTCGACGCCGTGCAGAAGATGGCCCCCAAGGATCAGGTCGATTTCATGCGCAAGATGCATGAACGCCGCCTGGACCAGATGACGACGGTCCTGGAAGCCCGCGACACCCTGTTCAATGTGCTGGACGACAAGCAGAAGGCCATCGCGCAAACCGCAGTCGGCGGCTACGGGATGGGTTTCGGCGGCATGATGGGGAGCGGCGGCATGCCCTGCTTCGGCCAGCCGCCGTCGCCGGTCGTTAAATAAACAAAAGCCGCCACGGCTTTTCTCGACTGGTGCCAATGAACGTCTCTCTGCCGTGCGTGGCGACATGCACGGCAGAGAGAACGCGTTACGCGGACTTACAGGGCTTCTTGCGCGCCGCCAGAGCCGCCTTCATCGCCGCATCCAGTTTGCCCGCCTTCACAGCGTCGCTAACAATCTGGGTCGTAGACACCAGCTTACTCTCAGCGCCAAAGCATGGAGCAAACTGTTGGTGCGCCTACGCGGGACAGCCCGAGGCTGCGTGACCAATAGCTGGCAGCGAGCTTACTTCAGGTAAGCTCGCAAAATGCCTCTGCGCAGCCCGATTGCGTCCGTACAGTGCTCGGCCCTGCCACCCCAGCTACTCATGGGGCAAAAGCCTGTACTCTCAACGCAATCCCAGAATTTTGTGCAATTGCAGGCCCAGTCGCCATTGCGGGTGCTTCAGGCAATATTCCGTAGCTGCAACCGTGTTTGCGGCGACATCGTCTCCATCCATGGGCTGGAGGAAGAAGTGCTTGAAGGCCAAGCCAACGAAACGTTGAGGATCGACGCCGGGTTGGGGGAAGACCAATTTCAGTTCGTCGCCTTCGGCCACCTGTAGCGGAGCATTGGCTTTGGGGCTGACACATAGCCAATCGATGCCAGGACAACGTGGCTGTGTGCCGTTGGTTTCTACCGCGATCTCAAACCCAACAGCGTGAAAAGCGGCGCACAGCTTTTCGTCCAGTTGCAACAACGGTTCGCCGCCGGTACAGATGACCAATGGACGGCCACCTTCGGCATGCGACCAAAGAGACATTGCCGCAGCGGCCAAATCATTCGGGTCGGTAAAGCTGCCCGCGTCAGCACCGACGAAATCGGTGTCGCAGAATTTGCAGATGGCTTTCTCCCTGTCGGAGTCTCGACCAGACCACAGATTGCAGCCCGTGAAACGGCAGAACACAGCCGCGCGTCCAGCTTGCGCGCCTTCGCCTTGTAACGAGTAGAACATCTCTTTGGTTGCGTATGGCATTTATTGATCCGAAGAGTGCTTTGTGCATTTGCCGGTAGGCGTGGCGTATAAATTCGCCCCCACCAGATCGCAAGCACCGTACATATCCTCTTCCAAATCTCTCGCGATGCGGGACAAGACGTATTTTCATGGATGTGCGGAACCTGGGGAGCGTCCAAATAGCCACGGCCAATTCAGCTCTGCCCGTCATGAAACTGCCGTGCATGTCGCCACGCACGGCAGGGAGGACGCGTTACGCAGACTTGCCGGGCTTTTTGCGCGCCGCCAGCGCGGCTTTCATCGCCGCATCCAACTCGCCCGCCTTCACGGCGTCGATGGCGGTCTGGATCGTCGGCACCAGCTTGTCCTTGGTCCCGATCTCGATGGCGTTCTGATCCTTGCCCAGCGCCAGAACGGTGTTGGCATAGCGGAGTTCGATGAACCACTTGCCGGTCAGGTCGTGCCAGTACCAGGGGCGCAGACGCTTCTCGCGCTCGACGGTGACGGTGGTGCCGCCTTCGCCCTTTTCCCGCACGGTGCGGGTGGCCTTGTAGGGGCGGCCTTCGGTAAGGGCGGTCGCCATTTCCAACTGCTCGGTCAGATGTACGACCATGCGGTTGCGCATGCGCTCTTCCGGGGTCTCCTCGACCGGCTTGCGGGAGGCGTTGGCGAGCTTCAGCTTGGTCAGGGTGGACATCGGTCGTTCTCCGTGTGTTTCCGTTAACCACACGCTAGCGACCGATTTTCGGTAAGTCTGCCGATTTATCTTTTCAAATCAGGTCCGTAGACGCTTGCGTCTATGGAGTTGCACAGTGCATTTGCCGAACCATCAGCGGGCCTGCGGGCGTCGAACTTACTCGAAGTCAGCTCGTGCGGATTAGCGGCCACGTTAAAGCACATTTTGCAGCACACATGATCGATGGTGTAATTTATTCATTTTATATCAATGCACTATATAGACACTGTCTACTCAAAATCGACCGCCGCAAGGCTTGCTGGTTCGAGTCCGGCCTGGGGCACCATCGGGATGGGGAAGACGCTTCCCCATCCGCCAACGGTCCTCACAACATCCCCAATTCCCGCCCCAACGAGCGCGTCAGCGTATCGCTGTCCTGTTCTTTCAGCACGTCGGCGAAAGCCTGGGTGGTCTTGGGGCCGATCCAGTTGTCCACCTTGAGGTTCTGGCCGAAGCCGTTGAGCGCCATCTGCAACGCCCCGCCTTCCACCTTGGGGGCTTGGTCGTCCTTGTGCAGCAGCGGCCCAAAGATGGCGTGGGTCTTGTTCTCCAGCCCCTCGGCGTTGCCGCTGGACTGGGCAGCGCGAGCGAAGGTGTTGAAACGGCCCAGGGCCAGGCCGTCCTCGACCTTGGCCGGACCCAGCCGGGCGGTGGCGTGCTTGAGGGCGAAATCGGTCTGCGGTCCATATTGGCCGTCTTCGTCCACCGGCCCCAGTTTGGTATAGGGGCCATAGGCGGCGGAGCGCGCGGGCAGCGGGTTGGCGTTGTTCAGCATGTTGAGACCCCGCTGCAATCCCTGCACCGTCTGGGCATAGCCGTCCATTCCGGCGGCGGCGGCCAGCTTGCCGCCAAGACGGGCGGTAGCCTGCCACAAATCCTCGCCCTGGGGCGTGGTGTGTGGGCTGGGCTGTTCGGGGATGGGGCGGATGGGCATAGGCTCGATGGGCTTGCCGCCGTCATTGCCCTGCGGCTGGTCGCCATAGATGCTGGCATGCCAGTCCTGCACCTTCTCATAGGTGTGCGCCTTCAGTGGATCGCCCGACCGCCAGCCACGGTAATCGCCCTGGGCCGAAGCGATCATGTCCATCATCTCGCCCTCGGTCAGCTTCTCCACCGGCTTCAGCAGCGCCGAGCGGCCGGGATTGGCAACCGGCATCGCGGCCATCTCGGTCATGGCGGACACGCGCGGATCGGCAGGCGCTTCGGACTGCTTTTGTTCCCGCTCCGGGGCGGGTTGGGGTTCCGGCTGCGGTGATGGTTCGCCCTGATCCACCGCGTCCTGCGGACGCGGTTCCGGACGCAAGGTTGACAGTCCGGTATCCTGGGGCGGGCCATATTGGGGGAAAGTCTCGGGGAAAGTATCCCGGTAGCGTTTGGCGTCTGGGCTTGCCTCGGATTGCCGCAATTGTTCGCGCTGCTGCTGCGTCCAATCCTCCAGCGGCCCACTGGCGAGGTCAGCCTCGGTCTTGCGCCGTTCCGCATATCCTTTGCGCTTGGCGCCTCCCTCGGGCGGATTGGAGCGATAGAGAATTTCCTGGCGCAGGGCAACAGGATCACCGTCCAACATGGCGCCGGTAGCCTTGGGCGTGGGGACGCCATTATAGGCCAGCGAGGTCAAGGCGATTTCCTGTTGCGATCCTTCCAGGGATTTGATGTAGGCGTTGGTTTCATCCTTGCTCCAGCCGCGTGCCTTGGCCTGTGTGCGCACGGTTTGTATGGCGCGATCCCGATGGACGGTCCACGCCGCCTCCGCCTGCTTGGCGATGCGCTCATCACTAAGGGTGAAGCCGAATTTGTTGCCGTCGACTGTCGTTTCGCCGGGCTTGTAGGGCGGGATGAGTTTTTGGGCCTCACTTTTGCGGACCCGATCGGTGAGTTGTGAATCGTTCAGCTTGCCCACCGTATCGTTGAGCAGTTTCGCCTCTTCGGCGGTGAAGCGATAGGGCTTGGCCGGGTCGCCGCTGATCTCGGCGCCGATCTCGTTCAGATCACGCAAGACAAAGATCTTGTCCTGGTTTTTAGCGGCCAGGGCAACGCCGCTGCCCATGGTCGGGATACCGTCATCGTCGGTATAGATACGCGGCACCACGCCTTCATAGGTCTTCAGATGGTTGCCGACCGCGCGGCGATAGTCCTGGGGCGATAGTTTAGTCGGAGCCATGGGACTGCGTCTGGATGTATCGGACATGATGACCTCCTGCGAAAAGAAAAAGGCCAGTTCCGGGATGGAACGGGCCTGCGGGTTGAAGCGGATTCAGTGGTGGTCTGCTATTCATTTTTTTCCATTATGAGCAACTGATCTAGCGACGCGACATCACCTTCCTCAATGTAATAACTCACCTCTAGATAGCATTTGTCTTTTGGGTGTTCCGCAATAGCCTCAAAATCCGTCTCTGCAATCAGCTCTTTCTTCCCATTTAGGCCAATAAAGGAACCATCCCATTGGCGAAACTTGTACTGCCGCTTGAATGCCATCTTCTTCTTGCCGCCGAACCACACCAGGACAGCCTTATCCTTGCCGATATGGGCTTCCATGATCAGGCCGTCCCACCCCGGCGACGGCGCCACCGGTTCCGCGTTGCCGTATTTGTCCGTGATGTAGGCCGTTTTCCAACTCCCGTACACCGGAGGACAAGGCGGGACTTTCTGGACGAAAGTTTCCGCCTGGGCCAGCGGGGCCATGGCTACCCCAGTCAACGCCAAAGCGAGAGTAAGTGCGACAGCCTTCATTCCAGTCCCCCCACATGACAACGCCCGCAGCCGTTTTCAGACTCCGGGCGCAAGAACGGCGTTGCCAGAACATGGATAGAACAAAAGGCCACTTTCGGTCAAGCGCGAGCTTACAGGACGTAAGCTCGTTCAACACGTTCCCGTATCCGGGTAGGGCTGTTCTTTCACTCCCTCATTTTCTTTCAAATGGGCGCGCATGCGCTGTTTCAGGGTATCATCCATGGAAATCTCCTTCAGGGTTGGAGAGGGACAAATGCGTTTATTGGCGATATTTCTGGCGGCGCTGACGCTCACTGCCGCTCAGCCAGCTTGGGCCTATCTGGAAACCCTGCCGGGTGACGCGGAATGGCCGGAAATCCCCGACCGAGCAGGAATCAAGGCGTTCCTGGGAAAATGGCTCCCCCAGTGCAACAACGGTGCACTCCTAGATGCTGGCGACATGACCATCCACGACGACGGCCGCATCAGTTACGAGCGGGACGAGATATGGCCGACGGGCTATCGGGTGATCGAGGAGACGCCCTATTACGTGGTGGCACTGGTGCGGGCGCCGACGTTCGAGCCGGGAAAAATCAAAGTTGCCTTTTGGGCGTTACGTCCCCTGGGCAAGTCGTTCCGCCCCCGTGGCGACACCGACATGAGCACCATGGGGGTGAACTATTGCCTGATCCGCGCCGATGTTCCTCGCGCGGAAGCCGTCTGGAACTTCACCGATGCGGAACTGGCCGAATTCTGGAAAACCAACAAGGATTGCCATCCCGGCCTGACCAGGAAGACCGTTGCCGACGATTACTGGGGCGAGGGCTGGAGTCAGAAGTGCTATTACGCCCGTTGACAACATGGCTTGGCGCCGCCGTCGCTCTAGCATTTGCCACGGGCGGCCGACCCTAAAAGGCAACGCCCGCAGCCGTTGATGGCCTGCGGGCGCATTTGTGATGTTGATGGAAACATTAATAGAACAAACAACGCCTTCAGTCAAGAATGAGCTTACATGACGTAAGCCCGCACAGGGACCGGGCGTATAAAGCACAGCTTGTCGCACACAACTTCAAGAACGCCTCATTATCCTGTTATTTCAATATATTGCATAAGAACTCTTTACTCAAAATCGACCGCCGCAAGGCTTGCTGGTTCGAGTCCGGCCTGGGGCACCAATCTCTCACAATCCCTTGATGTCGTTTTGAAACAATCCGCCCCACCGGCATGCTATCGGGGATGGGGCATTGGCCGTGCCTATCGACCCGAAACCGGGAAAGCCTGGGACAGGGCCACCACCGCCTTGCGGATACGGTGGACATCGAGTCCGGCATAACCGAACAACACCGTCCGCCGCTGGGCACGCTCCGGCGATACCACCGCCACGTCGTCGGGGGCGTAAAGGCCGACTCCGACCTCGGCCGCGCGGCACACGCATTCGTCGGCATCGGGAAAATGGCGCGGCAGATGCCACGCCAGATGCATGCCCGCCTCGTTGCCGCTGACCGACAACGGCCCGAAATGCGATGCCAGCGAAGACAACAGGACGTCGCGCTGTTCGCGATACAGGCGGCGAATGCGCCGCAAATGGCGGGCATGTTCCCCCGAGGCTACGAATTCCGCCATCGCCGCCTGGGTCAGCCAGCAATGGCCGTTGTTCAGCAGGCTTTTCGCCGCCACCATGGGCGCCACCAGTTCCGGTGGCGGCACCACGAACCCCAGACGCAGCCCCGCCCCCAGCGACTTGGAGAAGGTTCCCAAGTAAACGCAGCAACCGCGCCGGTCCAGGGCGGTCAGAGCCGGCAACGGCGGCCCGTCGTAGCGGAAGTCGCTGTCGTAATCGTCCTCCAGCAACCAGGCCCCGCTGTCGGCCGCCCAGTCCAGGATTTCCCGGCGGGCCTGATGGTCGAGGGTGTGCCCCATGGGAAACTGGTGGGACGGCGTCAGATAAGCCATGTCGGCGCGAGCCGGCAACCCGGCGAAACCGTCCGAGGTCGAAGCCACCGGGATCATCCGTGCCCCAAGACTGTGGAACAGCCCATGAGCGCCGCGATAACAGGGGTCCTCGACCACCACCTGCCCGCGCGCGGGCAACAGGACGCGGGCGGCCAGATTCAGCCCCTCCTGGATGCCGGCGACGGTAATCACCTGTTCCGGCCCGACATGGATGCCGCGCGCCGTCCGCAGATGCTGGGCGACGGCGTGCCGGAACTCGTACAAGCCGGCGGGGTCCATGTACTCGGCCATTTCCCAGCGCGGCATGCAGAGTTTGGCTTCCATGATGCGGTTCCATACCCGCCACGGGAAATAGGCCAGATTGGGCCGCCCCAGGGCGAAATCGAACGGCAGCACCCGCCGCCGCGCCAGATTGTGGCCGTGGCCGCCATAGCACGGGGGAAAACGCTGGGCGTGGCGCACGGTGTCGCCATCCCGCCCCGCCGCCGCCGCCGAAACGCCAAGGTAACGGTCGGGCACCCCCTCGACGACGAAGCCGACCCGGGGATGGGCGCGGACATAGCCTTCGTCCACCAACCGCTCCAGCGCCGCCAGCACCGTGTTGCGCGACACCCCCAACGCCTCGGACAGTCCGCGGATGGACGGCAGGATGTCCCCCGCCCCATAGAGGTCGTTGGCGATCTGGTCGCGCAACTGCGCGAATATCTGCCGCCAAAGCGGCGTGTCGTCGCTCCCGTGCACGAGAATCGGCGAGACCTGACGGATATTGCTCATGACACCCCCCCTTTTGGCCGCACCATCGCCGCCCGCGCCATGCCGACCACCAGACGGGCCAAGCGGTTTGGTTCGGGAATCCACCGCAGCAACCGGAAGGGTCGGTCCCTTCCCCCGCCTTGCCGCGCCAATGCCGGAAGGTCGCGGACATGGTTGCCGCCTTCCAGGAACACCGGCATCAGCAACACCTCGTCGCCGCCGACCAACTCGGACCATCGGGTCAGGGACGGAACGCCTTCCACATAGGCAGCGCGCACGTCGGCGAAAACGCCATGCCCCCGCATGCGATCCGCCATGGCATCGACGGCACCGCCCATCCCCCGAGAAGAACCATGCCCGACCAGAACCAGGGATTGTCGCCAGGGAGCAGCCGCCTGGGACAAAGCCTGACGCCACAACATTCCGCCCACGCCGCGATGCCGCCCCAGCGGCAAGCCGTAGACCACGGGGAAAGTCCGCTCCGCCGCCAGTTCCAGACGGGCCGGAAACAATTGGTCGCACAAGACGCCGTGGTCGATCAGACACGGAAGAACGAACACCGGCGAATCGTCGGCCCATTCCGCGGCCTCGGCGGACAGTGGGCGGATTCCGTCGGTCCAGGTGCGGTGGACCACCCGGCGGAACCATCCGCCGCGCGCGATCTCGTCCGCCAGCGTCCGGCCCATCTCACCCGCCCTGTTGCGCCCGCGCGAGCCGTGGCTGACCAACACAAGCGACACGCCGCGCAAATCCGTTTCGGAAACACAGGCCATGGGGTCGTTCGTATCCGTTGTCCGGCAACAGGCTAACGAACCGCCCCCCCCTCTGGACCACCCAGAATCCGAAATCCGGATGGTCCAGGATTTCAGCCCTCCCTGTACCCATAGGATTTCACGCCCCTGGCCCTAACACCGGCCGAAGCGTTGCCCCGAAGCTGTCCGGGCCAAGCACATGCGTTGCTCCGTGCACCTTTAGGGGGATTACCATGCCATCTTCCAACTTCATCCGTTCCTGCCGCCTGGGCCTGTGGACCACGGCCTTGTCCACCGTGCTGGCCGCCAATGTCCTGGCCGCCGACATCGACGCGGAAAAGCTTTTTCAGGACAATTGCGCCACCTGCCATGGCGCCCACCGCCAAGGCTTCATCGCACCGGCCCTGACCAAGGAGCGTCTGCAATCCAGCCCCGCCGCGTTGCGTTCCATGATCATGAACGGCGTCGGCGGCACGCTGATGCCGCCGTGGGTCGGCCGTCTCAGCGACCCGCAGATCCGGGCCCTGGCCAGCTACATCAAGACCTCGGCCCCGCAACCGGTCGATTTCACCGCCGACCAGATGCGCGCCAGCCTGAGCGTCCTGGTGGACGAGAAGACCCTGCCGTCCAAGCCCACCTACGCCATCGACAAGATGGACGACCTGATGGCGGTGATGGTACGCGGCCGCTACGCCAAGGCCCCCGAATCCAAGACCGTGTTCTTCGACGGCAAGACCAACCGGATGGTCGGCGAGGTGCCCACCGGCAACGCCTCGCACGTTCTCGACTACCATCCTAAGAACGAGCGGTGGGCCTATGTGAAGACCGACCAGGCCGAGGTCTACAAGATCGACCTCTATTCCATGCAAGCGGTGCGCAAGATCAAGACCGGCCTGAACGGCCCCGGTCTGGCGGTGTCGTCGGACGGCAAGTACGTCATGGCCTCGTCCTTCGTGCCGCCGCGCGCGGTGATCCTGGATTCCGACACCCTTGAAGTGGTCAAGGTACTGGACCTTCAGGGCGTCGATCCCGACGGCAAGAACGTCCGTTCCGAAGGCGGTTCCGTCACCGCCTCGCCCTATGGCCCCTATCTGATCCTGGCCCTCGAACGGGCCGGCCAGGTGTGGATCATCGAGACCGACAAACCCGACCTGCCGGTGACCAAGATCACCGATGTCGGCCGCCACCTGCACGATTCGTTCGTGTCCAAGGACGGCCGCTACTACATGGTCGCCTCGTACGCCGACAACAAGATCGTCGCCATCGACCTCAAGGAAAAGAAGGTGGTGCGCGACATCCAGGCCGGCTGCCAGCCCCATGTGGGCGGCGGGTCCATCTTCCGCCAGGGCGACAAGTACCTGGGCGTCGGCACCAACATCGGCCAATGCGACCGCGGCAACGTGGTCACCATCTGGGACATGAAGGATTTCAGCGTGGTCAAGCAGGTTCCGGTGGCCGGTCCCACCGAATCGCCGGCCGCCCATCCCAACGCCCCTTATGTCGCGGTGGACATCGTCGGCACCGGACCCGAGGCCAGCCAGATCCAGTTCATCGACAAGAAAACCCTGGAAGTGGCCAAGACCATCGAGGTGGGCGGGCACGCCTATTTCCCGGAAT
Source organism: Magnetospirillum aberrantis SpK (assembly GCF_011022235.1). Lineage (GTDB taxonomy): Bacteria > Pseudomonadota > Alphaproteobacteria > Rhodospirillales > Magnetospirillaceae > Magnetospirillum > Magnetospirillum aberrantis. The sequence goes on from NZ_JAAIYP010000038.1 coordinate 377,474, forward strand.
ACACCGCGGATGGCCGCTACCTCTATGTGTCGGCGGGCTATTCCGGCGACAAGCTGATCGTCCTGGATTCCAAGACGCTGGAAAAGGTCGCCGAGCACAAGCTGCAAGCTCCGGGAGGCATCTTCTCCCACGCCCGGCCGCGTTTCCTCACCCGCGGTCTGGAACAGAACTTCTAAACCGGCCCCCCAGCCGACACCGCGCAAACGGTGTCGGCACCCAGCGGTCCGGGTCCCCTGCCCGGCCGCCCTCCCCGACCGGCCCCGCGCAAGCGGGGCCGGTCCCCCGGAACCATCACAGCACCGAGGCCGCCATGACCGCCAATCGTCTGATCCTGTCCTTGTCCACCTTGGCCATCCTGGCCCAGACCACTTTCGCCATCGCCGCCGGCGATTCGATCCAGGAAGCGCAGCAACTGGTCAACGACCTGTGCGCCACCTGTCACAGCGTCGACGGTGTCAGCGCCGACGACGCCTTTCCCAACCTTGCCGGCCAGAAGCACGGCTATCTGGTCAAGCAGTTGACAGATTTCCGCAGCAAGGCACGGGACAACGAAACCATGGGTCCCATCGCCGAGACCCTGGACGACCGCATGATCGACGCCCTTGCCACCTATTACTCGTCGTTGCCCGCCGGGAAATGACGCCAGCGAAAAGGGGGGACACGCCATGCTCACACACGAGATCGGTTCGGTAACGCTGGTGGGGGCGGGGCCGGGACATCCCGACCTGATCACGGTCAGGGCTGTTCGCGCCCTCGCCCAATGCCAGGCCGTGGTCTACGACCGCCTGGTGGGGCGCGAGATTCTTGACCTTGCCCACCCCAAGGCCAAACGCGTCTACGTGGGCAAAAGCTGCGGACGCCATGCCGCCACCCAGGACGAGATCAACGCGCTTCTGGTTGCCCTGGCCCGTCAGGGACTGGACGTGGTCCGCCTGAAAGGCGGCGACCCCTTCGTATTCGGGCGCGGCGGCGAGGAAATGCTGCATCTTCGCGCCGCCGGTATCGCCTGCACCGTGGTTCCCGGCGTCACCGCCGCCTTCGGCTGCGCCGCCGAATTCGACTTCCCGCTGACCCATCGCGGCATGGCCAGCGGCGTGCGCTTCGTCACCGGCCACATGAAGAACGACGAGGACCTGTCCCTGGACTGGCGCGGACTGGTGGACCCCCACACCACCTTGGTCGTCTATATGGGGGTGTCGGGCCTTGCGGCCATGCTGGACGGATTGACCGAAGCCGGCCTGTCGAAAGAAACCCCGGCCGCCATCATTCAAAACGGCACCCGCGCCGGCCAGCGCATGGTCTGCGCCACCGCCGCCACCTTGAACAAGGCGGCCCGGAACCTGAACCACGGCATGCCGGCCCTGGTGGTGTTTGGCGAAGTGGTCACCCTGTCGCCGTTGTGGGACGCCCAGATGGCCGAACTGACCCTGCCGCCCCTGTGCGCCGCCCAATGACCGCCGCCCTTCGCCTTGTGGCCATGCTGGGGGCGGTGGCGCTGTCCGTGCCAGCCGTCGCCGCCGAACCGCCGCCGAACCGTCAGGCCGAGTTGCTTGCCCTGCTGCACCAGGATTGCGGGTCATGCCACGGCATGACGTTGCGCGGCGGCCTGGGCCTGCCCCTGACGCCCGAGCGCATGGACGCGCTGTCAGTCGAAAGCATCAGCGAAACCATTCTGTCCGGCCGTCCCGGCACCGCCATGCCGCCCTGGGCGCCCTTCATGACCGCCGACGAGGCGCGATGGCTGGCGACCCAGTTGCAAACCGGAGGAAACCCGCCATGAAGACCCTGCTTCTCGCCGTTCTGGCCGCCCTGTCCCTGTCGGCCTGTGTTTCGGTGACCGCCACTGGCGATTTGGGGGTGGTGATCGAGCGGGCCGACGGCAAGGTGGCCGTGGTCAACACCACCGAACGTACGGTATTGGCGGAAATCGACGGCCTGGGCGACCTGTCCCACGCCTCGGTGGTGTTCAGCCGCGACCAGCGTTTCGCCTTCGTCTTTGGCCGCGACGGCGGGTTGACCAAGGTCGATTTGGTCACCCAACGAATCGCCGGACGGGTTCTGCAATCGGGCAATTCCATCGGCGGCGCCATTTCCCAGGATGGCCGGCTGGTGGCGGTGTCCAACTACGAACCGGGTGGCGTGCGGGTGTTCGACGCCGACAGCCTGGAGATGGTCGCCGACATCCCCACCGGGTCCAAGGTGGTCGGGCTGGTGGACGCCCCCGGCCGCCGTTTCGTGTTCAGCCTGTTCGACGCCGGTGAAATCTGGATGGCCGATTTCAGCCAGGGGCCGTCCCCCCGCATGACCCGTTACGCGAATGTCGGGAAGCAACCGTATGACGCCCTGATCACCGACGACGGCCGCACCTACATTGCCGGCCTGTTCGGCGAGGACGGCTTCGCCCTGTTGGACCTGTGGCACCCGGAACGCGGCGTGCGCCGGGTGCTCGACGGCTATGGTCGTGGCGAACAGCCTTTGCCGGTCTACAAGATGCCCCATCTGGAATGGCTGACGGTATCGGGTGGGCTGGCCTATCTGCCGGCCATCGGCCGCCACGAGGTTCTGGTCATGGACACCGCCACCTGGCGTCAGGTGGGGGCGGTACCGGTGCTGGGCCAACCGGTCTTCATCGTGGCCCAGCCCGACAAGCGCCGGCTGTGGGTCAATTTCGCCTTTCCCGACAACGACAAGGTCCAGTTGATCGACGTGGAAAGCCGCAGCGTGGCCGCGACCCTGACCACCGGCAAGGGAACGCTGCACCTGGAGTTCACCCCGCGCGGCGAGGAAGTGTGGCTGTCCCTGCGCGACGAAGACGCGGTGTCGGTGTGGGACGTGGCGACCCTGACCCCCATCACCCGGCTGAACATCGCCAAACCCAGCGGCATCTTCTTTACCCCGCGCGCCTACAAGACCGGGATGTAAGCCATGAACGCCGCCGCCTGGGGCTGTCTGGCCCCGTTCGAACGGGACTTTCCCATCCATCCCCGGCCATTCGCCGAGATCGGCCGCCGCCTGGGCATGACCGAAGCCCAGGTGCTGGAGATGATGCGACAGGGCGTCGCCCAAGGCGTGGTCGCCCGCGTCGGCGCCACCTTGCGCCCCCACGTCCTGGGAGACAGCACGCTGGCCGCGCTGGCGGTGCCCCCAGAACGGCTGTCCGAGGTGGCGGCCCTGGTCTCGGCCTTCGACGCGGTGAACCACAATTACGAACGCGAAGGACACTACAATCTGTGGTTCGTTGTCACCGCCGCCTCGGTCGCCGAGGTAACGGCGGTGCTGGAGGCCATCGAGCGTCAGACCGGCCTGCAACCGCTGGACCTGCCGATCACCACCGCCTTCCACATCGACCTGGGGCTAAGGCGATGACCCGCATGGACCTGCCCCTCCCCTGGGAGAACGTCGCCCGCCGCCTGAGCGCCGAAGGTTTGCCGCTGACGGCGCGCCCCTATCGCGACCTTGGCCGCAGCCTGGGGCTGAACGAGGCCGAGACCATGCGGGCGGTCGCGGCGTTGCAACACCTGGGCGTGGTCAACCGTTTCGGCGTCATCCTGCGCAACCGGGCCTTGGGGTTCACCGTCAACGGCATGTGCGTGTTCGACCTGCCCGACGTCCGGCTCGCCCAGGCCGGGACGCAGGTGGGCGCCTTGCCCTTCGTGTCGTTGTGCTATGCCCGCCGCCGCCAACCGCCGGTCTGGCCGTTCAACCTGTTTTGCATGATTCACGGCCGCGAGCGCGACGTGGTAACCCGGCAATTCCAGCAAGTGCGCGAGCTTTTGGGCACGGACGTTCCCGCCGACATCCTGATCAGCCGCCGTTGCTTCAAGCAACGGGGCGCAACCTATGCCCCGGAGGCCACGCCATGGACGCCATCGACCGGAATATCGTGAACGGCCTGCAAGGCGGTTTCCCGCTGTGTCCGCGACCGTTCGCCGTTGCCGCCCAGGCGTTGAAGCTGGACGAGGAGGAACTGATCACACGGTTGACACGCATGGTCGCGGAAGACGTGCTCAGCCGTTTTGGCCCTCTTTACCATTCCGAACGCCTGGGCGGCGCCATGACCCTGGCCGCCATGGCGGTGCCCGAGGCCGATTTCGACCGGGTCTGCGCCATCGTCAACAACTTCCCCGAGGTGTCGCAGAACTACGAACGCGACCACACACTGAACATGTGGTTCGTGGTCTCGGCCGAGCGGCCCGAGCGGGTCGGCCAAGTCCTGGACCAGATCGCCCAGCTCACCGGGCTGACCGTCCACGACATGCCCAAGCGACGGGAATTCTTCATCGACCTCAAGCTGGAGGCCTGACATGGCACCCATCGATGCCACCGACCGGCGCCTGATCCAGGCCACCCAGGGCGGATTACCCCTGGTGGCCGCCCCTTATCAGACGGTGGCCCGCATGCTGAACATCAGCGAGGCCGAAGTAATCGAGCGCCTGTCGCGCATGCTGGATGCCGGCATCATCCGCCGCATCGGTGCGGTTCCCAACCACTACCGCCTGGGCTACCGCCACAACGGCATGACGGTATGGCAGGTGGATGAAGCCGACCTGGAAACCTGTGGCGCCGCCATCGGCGCCCTGCCTTTCGTCACTCATTGCTATCACCGCCCGCCGCATCCGCCGCTCTGGCCGTACAACCTGTTCGCCATGATCCACGCCCGCGACGCGGACACCGCCGAATCCTACGTCCAGACCATCCGCCGGACCCTGGGCGGACGCTGTCGTGCCGGTCAGGTGCTGTACAGCCGCCGCATCCTGAAAAAGAGCGGATTCCGCCTGTCGGCCCAATCGCCTTCGCCGGAAGGAACGCCCTGATGCTCAGACTCTCACGCCTATTGCGCAGCATCTGCCTGGAGGGGGCCGAGCCCCCGGCCAAACGTTCGCCGCCATCGGCACCGGTGGTGATCTGGAACCTGACCCAGCGCTGCAATCTGCATTGCCGCCAATGCTATGCCGCCTCGGCCGACCGCGATTATCCCGGCGAACTGACGACCGCAGAGGCATTGGACCTGCTCGACCAACTCCACGGTTTCGGCGTGCGCTTCCTGATCCTGTCGGGAGGGGAGCCGCTGATGCACCCCGACCTTTTCACCATCGCCGCCGAGGCCAAGCGGTATGGCTTCCACCTCAGCCTGTCGAGCAACGGCACGCTGATGTCGGAAGCCATGGTGGCAAGGATCGCCGCCGCCGGTTTCGACTATGTGGGCGTGTCGCTGGACGGCCTGAGCCACGAGCACGACTTCATCCGCGGCAAGGAAGGAGCCTTCGCCGCCACCATGACGGGCATCCGACGCTGTCGGGCCGCCGGGGTGGATGTCGGCTTGCGCACCACCCTGACTTCGGTCAACGCCGCCTTGTTGCCCGAAATGCTGGGATTGTGCCGTAAGGAAGGCGTGAGAAAGTTCTATCTGTCCCATCTGAACTTCGCCGGTCGGGGCAAGGGCAACAGCACCGACGCCCCTTCTCCGCGCCAAAGCGCCTGGGCGGTGGACCAGTTGATCGAATACGCCTGGGCGACGGCCCAGGACGGAACCGGCGTCGATATCGTCACCGGCAACAACGATTCCGACGCCGTGCGCCTGCTTGACTGGACCGGCCGCGTCCTGCCCGAACGTCACGACGCCATGCGCCGGGCCTTGCTGGCCTGGGGGGGCAATTCCTGCGGCTGCGGCGTCGCCAACATCGATCCGCGCGGCAACGTCCACCCCGATACCATGTGGGGGTTCGCGTCCTTGGGCAACGTCCGCGAGCATGATTTCGCCCGCATCTGGACGGATGGCGACAACCCGTTGCTGGCCCGGTTGCGCCAACACCCCCGCGCGGTGAGTGGCCGCTGCGCGAGTTGTTCCCATCTGACAATCTGTAACGGCAACAGCAGGGTCCGGGCGTATCGCACCGATGGCGACCTGTGGGGAGAAGACCCCGGCTGCCACATGGAGCAGGCGTTTCCGTAACCGCTTAAAATGCCTATCCTGGCACCACCGGGTGAACGGGAGAACGGACATGCTGCGGCCCTGGAACCTGAAGATCGAGATCGACCGCGCCGCCGCGCTGTCGATCCAGTTGCAGATCGTCCACGCCATCACCCGTGAAATCCATCGCGGCCGGCTGGCGCCGGGAACCGCCTTGCCCGGCAGTCGCGATTTGGCCGCCACCTTGGGGGTGAACCGCAAGACAGTGATCCTGGCTTACGAGGAACTGGTCGCCCAGGGCTGGCTGACCGCCGAGGGCAAGCGCGGCACCTTCGTTTCCCCCCACCTGCCGTCATTGTCGCCCGAGCCGTGGCAGCCCGCCGCCGCGGAAATGCCGGCCGCGGCGCCGCCGGCCGCACGCGCGGCCATCGAATTCAGGGACGGAACCCCGGATACCCGCCTGATCCGTTTCCAGGGCTTGTCCCAGGCCTTTCGCCACGCCTTGCTGTCTTCAGCCCGCTCCAACCGCCTGGGCTACGACGACCCGCGCGGTTTGCCGCCATTGCGACGGGCCGTGGCGGCAATGCTGGCCATGGAGCGGGGGCTGGTGGTCGATGCCGACGGCGTCTGTCTGGTCCGCGGCAGCCAGATGGGGATCTTCCTGGCCGCCCGCCTGTTGGTGCGCCCCGGCGACGCCGTGGTGCTGGAACACCTGACCTATCCCCCGGCCCGCGCGGCATTCAGATCGTGCGGCGCCGACATCTTGTCGGTGGAAGTGGACCGGCACGGCCTGCGCACCGACCAGTTGGAGGACATCTGTCGCCATCGGCGGGTTCGTGCCGTCTATGTCACCCCGCACCACCAATACCCCACCACCGTCATGATGTCCGCCGAACGGCGCCTGAACCTGCTGCGCATGGCCGAACAATACGACTTCACCCTGGTCGAGGACGATTACGACCACGAGTTTCATTATGCCGGCGGCCCGGTCATGCCCATCGCCAGCCTGGACCGCTCGCGGCGGGTGGTCTATGTCGGCTCGCTGTCCAAGGTCCTGGCCCCCGGCCTGCGCCTGGGATACCTGGCGGCCCACCCGGCCTTCGTCTCGCGCTGCGCCGACGACATTACCCTGATCGACCGCCAGGGCGACACCGTCACCGCACTGGCGGTCGCCGAACTGATGACCAGCGGCGAGGTCAAACGCCACATCTGCCGCGCTCTCAAGGCTTATGACGAGCGCCGCCGCCTGCTGGCCGACCTGTTACGGACCCATCTGGGACGGCATCTGGACTTCACCATGCCCGATGGCGGGCTGGCCTTCTGGGTCCGGGTGGTCGGACCGGCCGACGTCACCCGCCTGACGCAACGTGCGCTGGCCCACGGCGTCGGCCTGTTGCCGGGGGCACAGTTCACCGATTCCAACGCGCCGGTTCCGGCGTTCCGCATGGGCTTCGGCAACCTGAACGCCGAGGAGATCACCTCTGGAATCGAACGGCTGCGGCGCGCCTTCTCCGATCTCTGATCCCTTTCTGGACCATCCGAATTCCCTGAACTGGCTGGCGTCAGGGGACCAACAACACCCTAGCATCCCGTCCCAGGTCAACAACCTGAACGGACGTGCGAAATGCGGTCGAGTGCTGTTGCGGAACGCTTCGCGTTCCGGGTCGTGGAAAAACAAAAGGTATCGCCGTCGGTGGTGCGTCTGGCGCTGGCGCCCGAGGAAGGGCGAGCCATGCCCTATGACGAAGGACAGTTCCTGTCCATCCAACTGCCGGACGGGCAGGCGCGGTGCTATTCCATGGCCCGAGCCTGGGACGCCGACGGCACGGTCGAACTGCATGTCCGCATCCATCCCGGCGGCCTGTTTTCCGACAGGACGCTGACCAAGCTGGATCATGGCGCCGCCGTGGCCGCGCTGGGACCGTTCGGCGGCTGTGTCTGGGTTCCGTGGGACGGCCCGACGCTGATGCTGGCGGTGGGAACGGGAATCGCCCCCCTCAACGCCATCGTCGAACGGCTGGCCCGTTCCGGGCATGCCGCGCCGGTCCACCTGTATTGGGGTGTCCGAACAACGGACGACCTCTATCTCGCCGACCATCTGCGGGATCTGGCCGAACAATTGCCGTGGTTCCATTTCGTACCGGTGCTGGAACAGCCGCCGGCCGGCAGCGCCTACCGCCAGGGCTTCGTCCAGGATCAGGCGGCCCGCGACTTCCCCTCGCTGGCCGACGCCCAGGTCTACGCCTGCGGCGTTCCGGTGATGGTCGAGGCGGCGCGGCACCTGTTCGTGGGAAGCCACGGGTTGCCCGCCGACCGCTTCCACGCCGACCCGTTCTCGCCGCCACAGGAAGAAGAGGCGGCAACCACCGCCGTCGCGCCCCTGACCGTCACCGCCATCGATGGCGACGGCAACGCCCACACGCTCGCCGCCAGTTCCGGCACCTCCCTGCTGGCGGTCCTGCGGGCGGCCCACATGCCGTTGCTGTCGGTCTGCGGTGGCAAGAAATCCTGCGGCACCTGCCGGGTCGCCATCGCGCCCGAACACTTTCCCCGCCTGCCCAAGGCCGACGCCGACGAGGCCCGCCTGCTGGCCGCGCTGGACGATCCCGCCGACAACCACCGACTGGCCTGCCAAGTGCTTTTGTCACCAGCCCTGGACGGGTTGCGGGTGGTTCTTCCCCGTGAAATCCCCTGACCCTCAACAAGAGAGAACCTGACGGAAATGACCCTGATTCATCCCCTGGAAAATGTCGGAACCGCCTTTGACCGCGACAAGATGCTGGAAGTGCGGACCCTGGTCCGCCAAGCGGTCGACGACATCGCCGCCAACGTCCGCCCCGGCATGGTCGAAGAGGACGCGGTCGCCATGGCCCGCACCCTGTTGGCCGAACGCGGCATGGTGCGCAACTGGCACGACGTCTACGTCCGCTTCGGCACCAACACCACCAAGACCTTCGGCGCGCCCTCGGATGCCGGCGTGGTGCTGGGTGAAACCGACGTGTTCTTCGTGGACATCGGACCGGTGTGGAAGAAATGGGAAGGCGACGCCGGCGACACCTTCGTCGTCGGCGACGATCCCGACATGCGGCGTGGGGCCGAGGACGCCAGGACCATCTTCCATCTGACCCGCCAGGAATGGCTGCGTCGCCCGGCAAGCGGCCGCGAATTGTATGAATTCGCCGCCCGTCAGGCGGCGGAGCGGGGATGGAAGCTGAACCTGGACCTGTCCGGCCACCGTCTCGCCGATTTTCCCCATGCGGCGATCCACGACGGCCCGCTGGCCGAGGTGGACTTCCATCCGTCCAGCCTGTTGTGGGTGCTGGAAATCCATCTTCTGCACCCGCAGCGCCCGTTCGGCACCTTCTTCGAGGACATGTTGCTGGAAGACAGCTTCTTCTGAGTTCAAGGCCCTCGGACCACCATCCGGAGGCCTTTTTCGGATTCATCGCCGGATTCCGGGACGCTGCTGTTCAATTCGCGTCACTCTGGCCAAGCGTAGCGCGAGCCGGGGTGACGCCCTGTTGATGGGCCCTTCCCCGCAAATCGGCGAAGAACCCAAAAAAGCCCGAAGCCTGCGCCTCGGGCATTTTCTCTCATCTGATGGGCTTCTCTCATCTGATGGGTGCAGGGAATCCTGTTTTCACACAGGCTCAAAGCCGCCCTTTTGGTCAGTGCGGACTTGCCGCCTATTTCGCTTCCTCGCGCGGGTCGACGAACAGCACGTTGACCTCGACCGCGTTGGGATCGGGACGTTCCAGGATGATGCGGAAACCGGCGGTGCCGCCGGGGTCCAGCGCGGTGACCGGGGGCGGCGCCTGCTTTTCCTGGACCACCGCCTTGTCACGGTCCAACAGCACCAGCTTCATGGTCGGCACCGAACGCTCGCGGTCCGAGATGTTGGCGATGATGCCGCGCACGATCAGAACTTCGACGTCATTCTGGACGAACCGTTCGGGAGTGCCGGCATTGCGCAGTTCAAGACCGGCGCCGGGCCGTTCGTTGCGCAGCCCCGCCTTGGTCAACAGCTCGTGGGCCGGCGGCCACAAATCGACCACCTTGTCCTGGAAATAATAGATTCCACCGGCGCCACCACCCAACAGCAGCACCAGCAGCAGGAACCACAAAAGGCCGGTGCCCTTGCGTCCGCCCTGGCCCGTGAAAATGTCGGGAACCGGCTGAGGCGCGGAATCGGGATCGATGTCGGCTTCGTGCGAGGGAGCGCCGGTGTCCACCTTGGCCCTGGGGCCGAAATCGGGAATCGGCGGGTCTTCCATGTCCAGGTCGAGACCGCTGTCGGCCGGGGCGGACACGGACGCCGCCATCATGTCGTCGTCAGGTTCGGACGCGGAGAAAGCGGGACGCCGTACCGGCTCGAAATCCGGTTCTCTATCGAAGGTGGGTTCGGGTGCCGGGACCGGACGCGGCGGCGGCGGGAACGAACTTTCGTCCAAGGCGAAATCGCTTTGCGGCTCTGGCGGCGACTGGAACCACTTATGGCCGCATTTGGCGCATTTGAGCGTCCGCCCCGACGGCAGCAACGCTTTGTCGGGAACCGAGAAATTGGTGGCACAACTGGGACAGCTGATCAGCATGGGACGGCAGGCCCTAGCCCAAGACGACCTCCGTTATAGGACTATCGCAAAAGCAACACAAGCGCGCGCTGGACGAAAGCCAATGCCGCGTGTCATCCTGCGGCCCGTCGGGAGAACCTATTGTGCGCCGTCGCCCTCGTGGGGAACATATCATTCGGCTCGATGGGGTCGGATTGCGCTATGGCCTGGGACCTGAAGTGCTCCAGGACATCAGCTTTGCCTTGCCGGCGGGGTCCTTTCACTTTCTGACCGGGCCTTCGGGTGCCGGCAAGTCCTCGTTGTTGCGCCTGATGTACTTGGGGCTGCGTCCGACACGCGGCCGCGTCATGCTGTTCGACCGCGACATCGCCCAGACCAAGCGCTATGAACTGCCGGCACTCAGACGCCGGATCGGCGTGGTGTTCCAGGATTTCCGCCTGCTCGACCACCTGTCGGCGCTGGACAACGTGGCCTTGCCGCTGCGCGTGCGCGGGGTCAAGGAATCCGAGGTGCAAAAGCACGTTCCCGAGTTGCTGGGCTGGGTGGGACTGGCCGACCATCTGAACGCCAAGCCATCCACCTTGTCCGGCGGCCAGAAACAGCGCGTCGCCATCGCGCGGGCGGTGATCGGCCGTCCCGACCTGTTGCTGGCCGACGAACCGACCGGCAACGTAGACGACCATATCGCCATGCGGCTGTTGCACCTGTTCGAGGAATTGAACAAGCTGGGCACCACGATCGTCATCGCCACCCACAACGAAGGGCTGGTGCAGCGTTTTGCCCACCACAAGCGCCTGCACCTGGAACACGGCACCGTGTCTAAGGTCGAAGAGTAATGCTGCGCCGTCGGTCAGATCTGCCGCTCAAGGGCGACGCCACCTCGCGCTTCCTGCCATGGCTGGTCGCGCTGATGGTCTATCTGTCGGCGGTGGCAGTGGCCGGAACGTTCGTTCTGGCCGGACTGGTCAGCCGCTGGGACCACGACGTCGCCGGCACCCTGACCGTTCAGGTCGCCCCCGTCCCCGGAGAGGCCGGAGAGATGCTGACCGAGGACCGTGTGCGCCAAGCGGTGGAACTGCTGCGGCGGACACCGGGGGTCAAGGCGGCGCGGGCGCTCGACAAGCAACAGCTCATCGCCCTTCTGGAACCGTGGCTGGGCAACGCCGACGTGGTGCGCGACCTGCCGTTGCCGCGTCTGGTGGACGTCTCGGTCGATCCCGATTCCCGCCTGGACGTGGCGGAACTGGCCGAACGGTTGTCCGACACGGTTCCTGGCGCCAGCTTGGACGACCACCGGGTGTGGCTGTCGCGGCTGATCAACCTGTCGCTCACCACGCAATGGGTGGCCATCGGCATCGTGGTGGTGATCGGCGGCGTCACCTCGGCCACCGTGGTCTACGCCACCCGCACCGGCATGGCCGTGCACAAGGGCGTGATCGAGGTGCTGCATCTGATCGGCGCCCATGACGACTACATCGCCCGCCAATTCGCCGACCGCGCCTTTTCCCTGGGCTTTTCCGGCGGGTTGCTTGGCCTTGCCCTGGCGGTGCCGACCCTGGGAGCCATCGGCATGGCGGCGCGACGAATCGAAGGCGGGTTCCTGCCCAGCCTGTCGCTGCCGGTGACCGGCTGGGTGGTGATCGGCCTGCTGCCGCTGATCGCCGCGGTACTGGCCATGTACACCGCGCGGCTGACCGTGCACGGCACCCTGGCCCGCATGCCATGAGCACCCAGGAAACACCATGCCGCCGCTGTCGGCGGAGGCTGTTGAAAGTCGGAGGTTTCGTTCTGGCCGGACTGCTCGGGCTGGCCGCATTGTGGGTGGCGGGGTTCGTGTGGTTCGCCACCACCTTGCCGGCCAGGGTCGAGGACGAGCATAGCCACACCGACGCCATCGTCGTGTTGACCGGCGGCAGCGAAAGGCTGACGACCGGGCTGGCGCTGTTGCAGGCGGGACTGGCGCGGCAATTGTTCATCTCCGGCGTGCACCGGGGCGTCGAGATCGCCGACATCCTGAAACTGGCCAACAACGCGCCACCCGAACTGGCCGCGACCATCGCTCTGGGCCATGTGGCCGGCGACACCGTCGGCAACGCCGCGGAAACCGCGCAATGGGCGACCAGACACGATGTCCGCTCGCTGCGTCTGGTCACCGGCGCCTACCACATGCCACGCAGCCTGACCGAACTGGGCTACGCCATGCCCGATGTCGCCATCGTCCCCCACCCGGTGTTCCCCGAAGGGGTGAAAAGCCAGGAATGGTGGCGTTGGCCGGGCACGGCGGCACTGTTGGCCACCGAATACACCAAATATCTGGCGGCCGTGGCCCGCCACTGGTTCCTGCCGAGGAAAAGCGCCCCGTGACCCAAATCCGCTCCGCCCTGTTCGCCGCCCTGTTCATCGCGTGGACGCTGGTCCTTGGCGTCGTCTACCTGCCCCTGCTGCTGAGTTCGCCGCGCGTGGTGGCACTGGCCGCCCGCTTCTGGGTCAAGGGGGCCTTCGTGCTGCTGCGGCTGACATGCGGCCTTGCCTACCGTGTCGAGGGCGAAGTGCCGAAGGGCGCCGCCCTGGTCGCCTCCAAGCACCAATCGACGCTCGAGACCTTCGCCTTCCGCCTGATCCTCGACGATCCGGCGGTGATCCTGAAAAAGGAATTGCTGCGCATTCCGTTCTTCGGCTGGTACCTGGGCAAGACCGGCGTGATCGCCATCGACCGCGCGGCCGGCATGAAGGCGCTGAAATCCATGGTCAAGGGGGCCGAGGACGCTGCGGCAGAGGGCCGCCAGGTGCTGATCTTCCCCGAAGGCCACCGCCACGACGTCGGCGCCACGCCCGAATATCATACCGGCGTGGCCATGCTCTATGCCGGAATGGGATTGCCCTGCGTGCCGGTGGCGCTCAATTCCGGCCTGTTCTGGGGACGCGGTTCGCTGGCCAAGCGGCCCGGCCAGGTAACCATCCGCTTCCTTCCGCCCATCGAGGCGGGGCTGGACCGCAAGACATTCATGGCCCGGCTCGAAGACGCCATCGAGACCGCCTCGGCGGAATTGGCCGCCGACGCCCGCGCCCGCTGGCCGCACCTGCCCCGCTGAGCTTCGGCGCAAGTGATCGCCATGCTGTGGATAAGATTGTGGAAGCGCGTGTGCGGTTTTCGTTCTCCTGTTGTGGATAAGCAGGATAACCAGCCAGAGCCAAGGGGAATCAAGCACTTGCTCTGTGCAAACAAAAAAAGAACAAATTCTTGACGCCGCACCGGGCGCGGCCCTAGACTCCGCCCCTTCAATCCGGCAGAAAACTTCACATTTGTACTATTTTCAAGGACGCGCGCCGGGGCGCGGCCGATGGTGCGATTTTACGGTAAAGGAACGGGCATGACGCAGGTTGCCGCCATTTCCCAACAGATCTGGGACATGAAGTATCGGTTCAAGACGGCCGAAGGCGAGCCTGTGGACAAAACCATCGCCGATACGTGGCGTCGCGTGGCTGTTTCCTTGGCTTCCGTGGAAAAAGACGCCGATCTTTGGGCCGAGCGTTTCCATGACGCCATGGCCGACTTCAAGATGTTGCCGGCCGGCCGCATCATCTCGGGCGCCGGCACCGAACGCCGCGTCACCATGTTCAACTGCTTCGTCATGGGCGACATCCCCGACGACATGGAAGGGATCTTCGAGCACCTGAAGCAGGCCGCGCTGACCATGCAGCAGGGTGGCGGCATCGGCTACGACTTCTCCACCATCCGGCCCAAGGGCGCGCCGGTCAAGGGTGTGGGCGCCGACGCCTCGGGCCCGCTGTCGTTCATGGACGTCTGGGACGCCATGTGCCGCACCATCATGAGCGCCGGCTCGCGCCGTGGCGCCATGATGGCGACCATGCGCTGCGACCACCCCGACATCGAAGCGTTCATCGACGCCAAGCGCGAGGCCGGGCGGCTGCGCATGTTCAACCTGTCGGTGCTGGTGTCCGACGCCTTCATGCAGGCGGTGAAGGACAATTCCGATTGGGAACTGGTGTTCGACGGCACGGTGTACAAGTCGATGCCGGCCCGCGCGCTGTGGGACAAGATCATGCGCGCCACCTACGCCTATGCCGAGCCGGGCGTGATCTTCATCGACCGCATCAACCGCCTGAACAATCTTTGGTATTGCGAAAGCATCCACGCCACCAATCCCTGTGGCGAACAGCCCTTGCCGCCCTATGGCGTGTGCCTGTTGGGCTCGATCAACCTGGCCAAGCTGGTGTCCGACCCGTTCGAGGGCAACGCCCGCATCGACCTTGACCGCCTGGGCAGCCTGGTGCGGACCGCCGTGCGCATGATGGACAACGTCATCGACGTGTCGCGTTTCCCGCTGCCCATGCACGAGCACGAGGCCAAGTCCAAGCGCCGCATCGGCCTTGGCATCACCGGTCTGGCCGACGCGCTGATCCTGTGCGGGGCGCGCTATGGCGGCAAGCAGGCAGTGACGCTGACCAAGCAATGGCTGGCCGCGGTGCGGCGCGAGGCTTATCTGGCCTCGGTCGAACTGGCCAAGGAAAAGGGGGCGTTCCCGCTGTACGACACGGAAAAGTACCTGTCCGGCGAGAACATCCAGACGTTGGACGCCGACGTCCAGGCGGCCATCGCCGAGCACGGCATCCGCAACGCGCTGCTGACCTCGATCGCCCCGACCGGCACCATTTCCCTGTTCGCCGACAACGTCTCGTCGGGGCTGGAACCGGTGTTCTCGTTCACCTACACCCGTCAGGTGCTGCAACCCGACGGCACGCGGCGCCAGGAAGAGGTGAGCGACTACGCCTACCGCCTGTTCCGCCGTCTCAAGGGCGAACAGGCTCCCCTGCCCGCCGCCTTCGTCGATGCCCAGTCCCTGACCCCGGCCGAGCATGTGGTGATGCAAGCCGCCGTCCAGACCTTCATCGACAGCTCGATCTCGAAGACCATCAACGTCCCCGAGAGCATCGCCTTCGAGGATTTCCGCGACGTCTACGAAAAGGCCTATGAGTTGGGGTGCAAGGGCTGCACCACCTATCGTCCCAACGACATCACCGGCTCCGTGCTGACGGTCAAGAAGGACGAGAAACCGGCCGAGCCGGAACTGCCGCTGAACGCCCCAAAGCCCCAGGCCGAGGACTTCCTCGAGGCCGGCGGCGTGGTGCACCTGACCAAGCCGCTGGACCGGCCCGAGGCGTTGCCCGGCTCCACCTTCAAGGTGCGCTGGCCGGACAGCGAACACGCCATGTACATCACCATCAACGACATCATCCAGGACGGCCGCCGCCGCCCGTTCGAGGTGTTCATCAACTCCAAGAACATGGAGCACTTCGCCTGGACGGTCGGCCTGACCCGCATGATCTCGGCGGTGTTCCGCCGTGGCGGCGACGTCGCCTTCGTGGTCGAGGAACTGAAGGCGGTGTTCGACCCGCGTGGCGGCCAGTGGATGCGCGGCCGTTACGTGCCGTCGTTGCTGGCGGCCATCGGCGACGTCATCGAGCGGCACATGATCAACATCGGCTTCCTGCCCGATTCCAAGACCGCGCGCGACGAACCCGATCGGGTGGCAGAGCCCAAGCAGGTGGTGAACCTGGGCGAAAGCCGGCTGCGCCATTGCCCCAAATGCAACCAGCCATCGCTGGTCCGTTCGGAAGGCTGCGATTCCTGCCTGTCTTGCGGCTATTCCAAGTGCGGCTGAGGATCAGCGCCTGAACAGCGGCGCCAGTTCCTCCAGTTCGTCCTCGATCACCAGCGGCACCGCCTGGGCGTAAGCGTCCAGGCTGACCAAGGCGTTGACCACCGCGTCGCGGCGAAAGGCGGCGCGGATACGGTCGGCCATGGTGCGGTTGACCAGCGCGGCCGCATGGTAGCCAGCGGCAAGGTCGTCCAACGCCAGCGGCCGACCGTTGATCCAGTCGTCCAGCAAATGCATGGAAATGGCCCGGACCAGGGTCTCCTGTTCGCTGGAGAACGGCAGGTGAAAGCGGGCCATGGGTCGGAAGAAGTCGAGCCGGGGACAGCCCGAGGTGGCGCCGATCAGGCCGATCAACGACGCCAAGCCGTGCTGGACCGCCCGTTCGCCCACCACCACCCGTTGGGCCGAGCGCACCATCACCTGGGCGCGTTCGAACGAATCCATGCCGTCGAAACCGGCCATGAACGGCGCAAGGCCGGTAGCGAACGGGCAATGCCCGACCTCGGACGGCAACGGACAATGGGAACAACGGTGAAAATCCAGGCGGGTCCACTCCGCCTCGGCCCGTTGGGCCAACCTCATGTCGGCGTCGAAGGTGAGCTCAAGCTTCAACTCACGTCCGCCGCCGAACACGAAGGCGTAGGTGAAGGCGGTCATCCCACCCGCACCCGCACCGGTTCGACGAAACTGTAGATCTTGCCCAACGAGCGCAGGCGTTCGACCTGGGCCGCCGACAGCGTGGTGTTGGCGGCCAGGATCAAATGGCCGTTGGTCAGGCGGATGTCGGACAGCACCAGATGACCGGGCCGCAGCGTCGAAACCGGCACCTCGGCCTCGACCGGCGCCGTCGATCCAAGCAGCGACATCAGACACGACCGCACCTTGACCAGAAGCGCCGGATCGTATTGCCCGCGATTGCGGTCCAACTGGGCGAAGGCGCTGGGATCGGGGATGCCCGACGGGCAGGCCTCGGCCAGGTCCTTGAGAATCTTCAACAGCCGGGCGTCGAAGGGAATGTCGGCGCCGCGCGGTCCGTCGGACGGAAAACCCGAACCGTCGTAGCCGCGATCCTGGAGCCAAATGGTTTCCGCCACCTTGCCCAGGCGGGGAATGTTGGCGATCAGGTTGCGCCCAGCCTCGGGGGCGCGGACGAACAATGACGTCTCGGCCTCGGTCAAGGTCTCGCCCCGACGCTTCTTGGCGACCAGTTCGGGGGGAATGGCCACCTGGCCGATGGGCAGCAACATGGCCGCCATGTCCAGTTGCCAGCGCGACGGCAGCTTGAACTCGACGGTCAGCAACCGCACCCATTCGCGCAACCGGGTGGCCAGCCCATAGGCCACCGGATCGTTCATGGCGACCACGTCGGCCAGCACCTTGACGCTTCCGGCCAGGGTGCTTTCCAGCAATTCCCTCTCGGCGGTGATCAGGTGGTGCTGGTCGATGCCGGCCTGGATGCCCACCGCCAGATCCTCGGCCGGGCAGGGCTTGGTGAAGAAACGAAAGATCGAGCCGTGGTTGATGGCGTCGATGGCCGTCTGTTGGTCGGCGTTGCCGGTCAACATCATGCGCACCGTCTCGGGAGCCTGCGTGCGGATGCGCGACAACACCTCGATACCGTCCATTCCCGGCATGCGCATGTCGCACACCGCCACGGCGAAAGGCTCGCGTTTTTCGTTCGCCTCGGCCACCGCCTGCAACGCCTGGGCACCGCCTTCGGCGCAGGTCAGGGCGAATTGCTTGCGCAATTGCCGCTGAAGCGCGGACAGCAAATTGGGGTCGTCGTCGATCAGCAACACACGTTCAGGCATGCCTAGCCTCCGCAGCTTGTTGGGCGGCGATGGCCTTCCACGCGACCAGACGCAAATCCTTGCGCGCCTCGCTCAGATAGGCCATGTCCAGGACCGGCTGGGCGGGAGCCCCCGCCGGGATCAAGGGAAAGCGCGGCCCCAACACGCGCGCGGCATGCACCGCCGTCAGCACCACATTCTCGCTACCCATGCATGCCGACGGCAAACAGGCATGGGCCACCGCCTCGACCACCGGGTCGGCGAAGTTCCAAAGCCCCAGCAGATAGGCGCCGATCAACGCATGGTTGGCGCCATAGGCCTTGGTCTCGACGGTGAAGGCCGGTGCCTCGGCGGTGCTGCGGACGAACAGGCGGGGATAGCTGTCGGAAAAGGTGTCAAGCAACACCACCGCGCCGACCGCGCACAGCATACCGGCGCAATAGGCGGTCTTGGCCACCGCCGCCGACGCCCCCTCGGCCTCGGCGATGCGTTCCGCCAACGCCGCGACGGACAAGGAATAATCGTTAAGCGCCTCCATCAAGTCGGCGATGGCGCTGTTGCCTTCAAGGCGGCGGAAGATGCCGATGCGCAACACCAGGGCGCTGACGATGTCCAGCCCCAAGGTGCGAACCGCCTGAAGCGGCGTCGCCGCCCGACCCGATACCGAGAAATAGGCGGAGTTGGTGAGCTTCAGCAATTCCGCGGTCATGGCGACGTCATGGGCGATGATGGCCGCCACCGACGCCGCCGACGCCGCCGGCGAGCGCAATTCGTCCTCGAGCTGGAAGAACAGGTCGGGCGGAGACGGCAGGTTGCTGAGCCGGGTCAGCGCCGTACGCAATCCTTCCGACGCCAGCAGCCGGCGCAAGGCCACGGGCCGGGCGATGGCCTCCATCAAGGCGCCGGGATCGCACGGCTTGGCCAGATAAAGGTGGGCCGGCCCCACCGTGCGCAGCACACTTTCGGAATCGGCGTAGCCCGACAAGATGACGCGGATGGTGCCGGGATGACGGGCACGGACCTGGTTCAGGAATTCGGCGCCGTCCATCTGCGGCATGCGCATGTCGGACACCACCACGTCGACCTGTTCGCGCTCCATCAAGGCCAAGGCTTCCTCGCCCCCCAGGCAGAACCGGCTGTCGAAATCGGCGCATCCCCGCATCAGTCGTTTCAGCCCCGACAGGATGTTGGCGTCGTCATCGACGAAAAGAACCCGAATACGCTCACTCATGATGGGTCCCCATACCCGTCCTGCACGTCGTCTTCGACCGCCAGAGGCAGCCAGACACTGAAGGTTGCACCAACCCCCGGCCGGCTGTCCACGTCGATCCTGCCGTGATGCTTGACCACCACCACGTCCCGGCTGATGGCCAGCCCCTGGCCCGTACCCTTTCCCACCTCCTTGGTAGTGAAGAACGGGTCGAAAATCTTGTCGCGAACATCAAGGGCGATGCCGGTGCCGTTGTCGGCCACCCGCACCACCACCCACTCGCCCTCGACGCGGGTGCTGACCAGGATGCGGCCGTCGCCGCCGCGTCCCGCGGCCTCGATGGCGTGGGCGGCGTTGACGATCAGGTTCAGGAACACCTGATTGAGCTCGCCGGCGTAGCACGGCACCGTCGGCAGGTCGGCCGCGAAGTCGGTGTCGATGCGCGCCACATGCTTCCAGGTGTTGCGGCTGACCGTGATGGTGCTGTCCAGCGCCCGGTTGAGGTCGGCCATGGTCTTGTGGGAAGCCCCCGGATGCGAGAACTCTTTCATGGACAGGACGATCCTCGCCACCTGCGCCACGCCGTCCAGCGACTGGCTGGCGGCACGCGGTATCTCGTCCAGGAGATAGGCGATGTCGTGGCTGTCCATGGCCTGGTCGAAGGCGGCGACGCCGGCCATGCGCCCTTCCGACACGGCGGCGGCGATGTCGGCCATGGATTCGGCGATGAAACGCAAGTTGTCGCCGATATATTGGATCGGCGTGTTGATCTCGTGGGCGATGCCGGCCGCCAATTGGCCGACACTGGCCATGCGCGAGGCCTGAAGCGCGTCGCGCTGCGCCGATTTGAGCGGCGAGATGTCGCGAAACGAGATCACCGCCGCCCGGATACCGCCACCGTCCCCACTCACCGCCGAACAGGCGTAGGCCACTTCGAGCCGCTTGCCCCCGGCGGTCAGGAACACCGCGTCGTTGTCACAGAAATTTCCGGCGCCGGCCAGAACCGACGCCCAGGGCGCCGCCACGCAATCGTCCCCCACGCCATGACGTATCGAGAACACCGATTCGACGGGGAACCCCTCGGGTTCGTCGTCAAGGTCGAGCAGGGTTCGGGCCGACGGATTGGCGAAGGTCAGAAGGCCGCTCCGGTTGATCACCAGAACCCCCTCGAACAGGCTGTCGCTGATCCCCTTCAGGCGTTCCCGCGATTCCCTGAGCGCGCTTTCGGTGCGGGCCCGGTTGGCCACCTCCCGCGTCAGTTCGCCGGTCCGCTCGGCCACCAGACGTTCCAGTTCGCGGTGGCTGTCGGCCAGGGTCTGCTCATAACGCAGCCGCAAGGTGGCGTCACGAAACACCACCACCGCACCGGCCAGACGTCCATCCTCGTTGATGGGCGAGATTTCGTAATCCACCGGCATCTCGGAACCGTCGGCCCGCACGAAGCGATCTTCGGCAACGCCGGCCGAGGCCCCCAACGCACGGATTCGGCCAAGAGCCGTTTCCTCGGCCCGCCACAGCTCTTCGTCACGCGGCTGCGCCAGGGCATGGAAGTCGCAACCCACCATGGCCTCGGAAACACGCCCCAGCAAATCGCCGGCCCGGCGGTTGGCGAAGGTCACCCGGCCATCGGTATCCAAACCGACGATGCCTTCGCCGGCAGTATCAAGGATGACACGGTACAGCCGGCGCAGGCTTTCCAATTCCTGTTCGCGCAGCTTGAGTTCGGTGATGTCGGTGCGAAGCCCCACCACCCCACCGTCGGCCATGCGGAACTCCCGGTGCAGGATCCATCGCCCGGAGCTCAGCCGCACCACGAAAGGTTGGCCCGAAGCGGCACGATGGTATTCCATCCGCCGTTCCACCCAATGCTCGAAATCCTCGCTCTCGGTGTCGAACACCGCCGGATTGCTGCGCAGCAAAGTCTCGAACCGCACGCCGGGCCGCATTTCCCGGGTAAGGCCGGCGAAAACCTTGGCGTATTCCGGGTTGAACAACACCAGACGATCATTGGCGTCGTAGATCGCCAGACCATCGACGATACGCTCGATGGCGTCGGCCAGCAATTGCTGGGCCTTATGGGCGCGGCGTTCGGCCACCACCTCGCGGGTAACATCGACACCGACGCCGCGATAGCCGACAAAGTCGCCGACCGGGTTGAACACGGGAATGCCGCTGATGCGGATGACCCGGCTGTCATGGCCTTCGGGTGGGCCGACATGGAAGACCCGGTCGCGGAACGGCCGACGCTCGGCCAGTTCGTCCAGATGTTCGGCCGCGGCCGCCGGATCGTCGGCCAGACCCAGGTCGAAAAAGGTGTTGCCGACGATGGCCGCCGCCTTCACCCCCAGCACCGAGGCGATCCGTTCGGAAACGAAGGTCAGCCGATGCTCGGCGTCGGTTTCCCAGAACCAGTCCGAGGCCGACCCCACCAGATCGCGGAACCGTCCCTCGCTTTCGCGCAACTGTCGTTCGGTTTCCACCTGCACCGACATGTCGCGGATAACCCCGACCAGTTGCCGCCGGTCGCCATGGTCGATGCCGGCCAGGGCGATCTCGATGGGAAAGATGTCGCTATCATGGCGCACACCCTCGCTTTCGCGAATGTGCTCAAGGGGACCGCTATCACCGCTGCGGGCGAATTCGGCCAAAACCGCCCGAAACCGTTCGGCCCGCGCCTCGGTGGTCAGCATGGCCATATCGCGCCCCACCACATCGGCGGCGGCATAGCCGAACATGCCCTCGGCCGCGCGGTTGAAGGTCAGGATGGAGCCGTCAAGGCCAACGGTCACCACCGCCTCGCCCACGTTGTCCATGACCGCGTCGAATCTGGCTTTGGCTTCGCTCAGGACATCCTGACGCAGGCGGGCCAGTTCGCGCCGCACCTCCTCGTCCTGAGGGCGCGCCGCATGTTCGCCATCGGCTATGGCATAACTGGCGTCCACGGCCGCCAGAAGGCAGTCCAGATCGACCGTTCCGTCGGAACGTGTAGCATCCCGCAATTGAAGGGCAAGCCGCTCGTGCATCGCTCCCTCTACATTTCGCCCGCATGCCCCATAAGAATTGAATATAACACACGGATACCCGCCGACAATTCAAAACATCCGCACAGGAAATATGCCAACCACGTCTTCAAGCAGAAATAGTTAATGGCGATTGAACCGCACAAATATTTGTTAACGCAATGATGAACTTGTTAACAATCGCGGAACAACTTGAATGCAGTCCGCCCTAATACCAAAGACTTAAATCCAAGATCGGGACAAAGCCCACCTGCGGTTGACGTTCACACCACCCTTCCAAACTATTTTCCACGAAATCGTGAATAAACTTGGCGTTATCCATATCTTTTTAATAATTAAAAAAACATTCACAGAAGCGATCTGTTCTCTAAGCCCTTAACCGGATGTATATGGTGCCTATCGACCGACACCGGGCGCGCCATGACGCATGCCTTTTTCACCCCGGAATCGGTCGCGACGGGTCCGGGGACTGCATCCGAGGGGGCGGCACAGCCGCGACGGGCGCAGGGTGGCCGACGGGGGGACGATGGGGCATGGCAAGGAATTAAATTACTGGCCGGGGTTTGTCGACGCGCTGAGCAATGTGGTGCTCACGCTGGTTTTCGTGCTGGTGGTTTTCGTCTTCGCATTGGTGATGGCCTCGAACAAGGTGGGGCAAAAGGTGCTCGAACTGGCCGAACTGGCCAAGGAGCGCGAGAGCCAGCGTGTGGTCGTCGAAAGCGAGATGATGGACCTGCGCCAGGAATTGCGCGAAGCCCTGGCCGCGCTGCAAGAAGCGCGCGACGAAAACGAGCGCCTGAAGCGCGAAATCGAACAGTTGAAGCGCAATCAGGTGCCCGGTGCCGAAGAACGCAACGCGCTCAAGGAAAAGGTCCGCATCGAGATCGATGCCAAGCCCATCGCCAACGACAACAAGGAAGACCCCGACCTGGAACGCGGCACCGGCGTGGTGGTGATCACCTTCCCGCGCGGGGTGTTCGAACTGACCGACAAGGCCAAGGCCGAATTGCAAAAGGCGCTTGGCGGCCAAAAGGCCCAATTGACCGGCCTCAACGCCCAATTGCGGTCGATCATGGGGGCCGAAACCTATTCCGAGGCCCGAAGGCTGGCCTATTACCGCGGTCTGACCGTGCGCAACGCCCTGATCGACCAGGGACTGGGGACCGGCAAGACCATCACCATCAACATCGAACAGGACAAGGACGTCGGCGATGGCCGGGTCGAGATCCGCTTCCGTCGCCGCTGAGCCGCCGGCCCGCGCGCTCACGCTCGCCACGCTGAACGCGGCGGCGCGGCGGTGGCGGCGACGGCTGGAGACGCTGCGGACCTTTTTGGTGGCGGTGCTGTCGCTGATGGCTCTGTTGACCTTGTGGGCGGTCGTGGCCGAAGTGGACCAGGTGGTGGCGCATCGTCCCCGCCGGCCGCACCCAGCAGATCCAGCATCTGGAAGGCGGCATCGTCGCCAGCATCGACACCAGCGAAGGCGCCTCGGTGAAGAAGGGTGAGCTGTTGCTGACCATCGACGCCACCAGCGCCGGCGCCACCTTGTCCGAGACCGAAATCAAGCTGGCCGCGCAACGGCTGCGCGCCGCCCGTCTGGCGGCGGAAGCGAGCGGAGCGGCAAGCGTCACCTTTCCCGCCGAACTGGCCAAAGACCGGGTGGTCGAGGACGAGCGCCGCCTGTTCGCCACCCGCGCCCACAAGCTGGAACAGGAATTGCGGGTATTCGACCAGCAAAACCGCCAGCGCGCCGCCGAACTGGCGGAGTTGGAAAGCCGCCGTCAACGTCTGGCCAGCGAGTTGGGCACCGCGCGCCAGCGCGTCGCCATGCTGTCGGCCATGGCCAGCCGCAACGCCGCCTCGCGCCTGGAGGTGCTGGACGCGCAAAGTCGCGAGCAGCGCATCGCCACCGAATTGGGCGAAGCCGAAGGCACCATCCCCAAGATCAACGCCGCCATCGCCGAATCGCGGGCCCGCGCCGACGAGGCCCGCGCCCGTTTCCGCGCCGCCGCCCAGGAAGATCTGGTGGCGACGCGGGCCGAGATCGAACGGTTGCTGCAAATCCTGACCGCCCAGGCCGACCGCGTCACCCGCACCGAGGTCCGCGCCCCCACCGACGGCGTGATCAACCGCGTCACCGCCAACACGGTGGGCGGCGTCATCAAGCCGGGCGACGTCATCGTCGAACTGACCCCCACCGCCGGTGAAATCCTGGTGGAGACCCGCGCCCAGCCCCGCGACCGTGGCGAATTGCGCCCCGGCCTCAAGGCCAAGGTGCGGGTGTCGGCCTATGACAGCGCCGCGCTGGGCACGCTCTCCGGCCATGTGGTCGAGGTCAGCGCCGACACCGTCGCCGACGCACGCGGCGAAGCCTTCTACCGGGTGGCGGTCCGCATCGACGACCTGCCGCAATCCTATGCCGGCAAGCTGCTGGCGCCGGGCATGACCGTCACCGGCGACATCGTCACCGGACGGCGCACCGTCGCCCGCCACCTTCTGTCACCGCTTACCAAATTCGCCGACAACACCTTCCGGGATGCCCGTTGATGGATAAGTTGCTGAGCCTTTTCACCCGCTACCGTCTGCAAATGCTGATCCTGACCCAGGCGTTGCTGCCGGCGTTGGTGGTCGTGGTTGCCGGCATGGCCTTCCACGAATTCGTGTGGATGGCCATCCTTGGCAACACCGTCCTCAACATCGGTATCCTGAGCGTCGGCGCCGCCGGCACCGTGCTGATCGTCCTGCGTCTGGTCGAAGCCCAACGCGAGCACCTGACGCTGCTGCGCTTCGGCCACGAAGCCCAGACCGGCAGCGACATGAAGGAGCTGCTGAACAGCCCGTGGCTGTCGGGACGCACGGTCCGGCGCTATCTGGAACACATCGCCCAGACCAACGGCAAGCTGTCCTCGACCCTGGACCAGGACGCCATCGAGAACGAGCTGCATTCCATCTCGGCCGAGTTCGAAAGCAAGATGGAGCTGCCCAATTATCTGGTCGGCTTCATGGTCGCCATGGGCCTGTTGGGCACCTTCATCGGCCTGTTGGAAACGCTGACCGGCATCTCGGGCATGCTGGACGGCATGAGCGGAGCCGGCGGCGGAGCCGTCGAGGAGGAGTTCATCAAGCTGGTGGGCGAGTTGCGCAAGCCGCTGGCCGGCATGGGCATCGCCTTCTCCGCCTCGCTGTTCGGCCTGGTCGGCAGCCTGATGCTGGGCATGTCGCTGTTGGCGGTGCGCCGCTATGTGCGCAAGCTTCTGGCCGACGCCCGCACCGTGCTGCACGAGTTGACCGAGCGCATTCGCGGCCCCGTCGGCCCGGTGGTGGCCGGCGCCGCCATGCCGCGCGGCCAGGGCGGCGTGTCCGAGGCCTTCCTGTCCGACTTCATGGCCGAGTTGATGGGCAACATCAACGATCTCCAGGACCTGTTCCACCGGTCCCAGGACGCATCGCTGCAATTGTCCAACCGCGTCGACGGCCTGGCCCAACGTCTGGAACTGGTGGCCCAGGCCATCGACAGCAACGTCGCCGCGGTCAAGAAGACCAACGACCTTTTGGGCTTCGGCCCGCGCATGAAGGAAACCAACGAACAGATGCTGGCGGAACTGCGCGGCATCCAGACCGCCAGCACCGACCAGCAACGGATCAGCGCCCGTCTGGTGGACGTGCTCAACGCCATCGACCAGAAGCTGGGGGCGGGCAACGACACCCAGCGCCTGTACCAGGACGCCCAGGGCAATCTGGGCCGCGACACCCTCAACAAGCTGGACGAGGCCGTCGGCCTGCTGCATTCGGTCAACGACCGTGGTTCGGACGCGGAATCCAAGCTGGACCGCAAGCTCCAGGGCCTGGGCACCTCGACCACCAACATGGCCAGCGGCCTCCAGGGACTGGCCGCCAAGCTGGGCGAGGTGGCGATGATCAGCCAGAACCAGCTCCAGGCGCTGTCCGGCGCCCAGCAACTGGCCCGCGACGCCAATTCCGAGATGCTGAACGCGCTCAAGGATTTGGGCGAACGCATCAAGAAGGTCGAGGACGCCGACATCGGCGCCAACCGTCACCTGTTCGAGATCAAGGAAAACATCGGCACCATGAATTCCTCGCTCGAGGCGCTGGAAACCATCGCCCAGGGCATCAACCGCCAGAGCACCCTGCTCGAGGGGACGCTCGAGGAAATGCGCACCAATCAGCGCAACATGACGCGCGACCTGCAAAAGCAACTGCGCGAGGTGGCCCGCGACGCCGCCCGCGAGGTGGTGGCCTCGGCCCAAGGCGGCTGAGCCGGGAAATCCTTGTTGGGGGAAGGTTTGAATGGCTGAGAAGACGAGCGTCATCGCCGTCGACGGCAAGGGCCAGTTCCAGGTCCCGGTGCCGCGCGCCGCCATCGAGCGCATCGACATCATCGACATCGACATGGTGTTGCAAACCAAGTCGGGCGAACGTCTGATCCTGCCCGGCGCCGGCATCGAGGCCATGACCAACGCGCCGCCGGCCGTGTCGTTCAGCGACGGCCGCGCCAGCACGGCGGATCTGTTGTCGGCGGTGGACAAGGTGGAGACGCCCCCCACCTCGATCCCGGCCATGACCAGCCTGACCGAGTTCGACCAGAAGAAGACCGAGGGAAAGAAGAACCGCACCGCCGACGACCCCGCCGACCAGGCGGCCCAGGAAGCCCAGGCGCAACAGGTGGCGCCGCTGCCGGTCCAAGGCAGCGAATCGGCGGTGGACAAGCTGGTCGAGAAGGCCGAGGCCATGGAGGCCGACATCCGCAAGAAGGCGTTCGACCCGGCCCCGGCCCAGGTGTACGAGCCGCCGCCATCCGGTCCCGACGCCCCGCCCGGCCAGCCCAACACCTATAAAATTCCCATGTATGTCAGTCTGGCCGAAGGCAACGTGGTCAACACCACGGACAATCAGGACGGCAACACCTTCTACGGTTCGGGCGGCCCCTCGGGCAGCGCCCTGGCCGACGGCATCCTGGCCGGCGACGCCAAGCAATACGGCACCGAGACCCTGACCGGCACCGCCGCCTCGGAAACCTTTTATGCCGACGGGTTCTACAAGGCCAGCGGCACCTGGGCGACCACCGGCGCCAACCTGTTGAACGACGCAGCCGCCTATGCCGCGCTCGACAACGACACCGGCCGCGCCCCCACCGGCACCGCGTTCTATTACGCCAAGGAAATCCAACTGAACGTCGCCGGCTATGTGCGTACAGCCACTTCGGTGACCGTCTCGGGTCTGCCGGACGGCGTGTCCATCGAAGGTGCGTCCCAGAACGTCGACGGCACCTGGAGCATCCCGGTGAGCAGCGTGTTCCCCACCTCCAGCACCCTGACCCTGGTCTACGACGTGACCAAGATGCACGCCCTGACCAGCACCGACGTCTTCATGGAAGTCCGCATCGTCGGCTACAGCACCGAGGCGTTCGACATCACCCGTACCTTCGTGCTGCGCTTCGCCGACATCAGCGATTCCAGCGAGGTGACAACGGCGAACCCGGTCTACATTGCCGGAAGCGGCTGGAGCGACGTGTACGTCATGCCCACCGCCAGCGCGCCGCACATCATCAACGCCGGCGACGGCGGCAATCTGGTCTATGCCGGCAACAGCGCCGACACCATCACCGCCGGGACCGGTGCCGACGTCATCCGCGCCTATGCCGGCAACGACATCGTTTCGGCCGGCGCCGGCGACAACACCGTCTATGCCGGCGACGGCAACGACCAGGTGGTGACGGCGGGTAACGCCGACCTGATCGCCGCCGGCAGCGGCGACGACTATGTCTATGCGGGGGCCGGCACCAACAACGTGGACGGCGGTGCCGGCACCGATTGGATGAGCTTCAACGGAGTCGACGCCTCGCTGCTCAGCGGGGCGCTTTCCGCCACTCAGACGCTGGAAAAATGGCTGGCCCATGCCGGCACCGACATTTCGGGCGTCAGCTTCGTCGCCACCGACACCAGCGGCTCGGCCACCACCACCCGCGCCGGCGGCTCGGACACCGTGGTCAACATCGAGAACCTGATCGGCAGCCAGGGCAACGACACCTTGGACCTGTCGGCCTATACCGGGGTCAAGCACATCCTCTACGGCCTTGACGGCAACGACGTCATCAAGGGCGCCGACGGTGCCGACACGCTGTATGGCGGGGCCGGCGACGACAGCATCCTGGGCGGGGTCGGCGACGACCTGATCTTCACCGCCATCACCAGCACCGAGACCACGGTCTCGGCCGCCGCGCTTGCCGGCACCGCCCAGGACGGATCGGGGGTCGGCAGCCTGAGCGCCACCGCCGCCGCCACCGGCGGCGGCGTCACCTTCACCCAGTTGACCAACGTGGTCGACGGCGGCGCCGGGGCCGATACCGTCATCGGCGGTGCCGGGGCCGATTATTTCATCGCCCATATGGGCGAACACGGCACCGACACCGTCCGCGACAGCTTTGTCGGCGGGGCCGGCATCGACACCTTGGACATGTCCGACTACACCACCTCGCTCAGCGTCACCTTGTCGGAAACCAGCGGCACGGCGCAGGAAAAGGGCGGCACCACCTATTACGCCAACTTCGCCGGCATCGAACGCATCGCCACCGGTTCCGGCGCCGACGAAGT
Source organism: Magnetospirillum aberrantis SpK (assembly GCF_011022235.1). GTDB lineage: Bacteria > Pseudomonadota > Alphaproteobacteria > Rhodospirillales > Magnetospirillaceae > Magnetospirillum > Magnetospirillum aberrantis. The sequence continues at coordinate 406,268 of NZ_JAAIYP010000038.1, forward strand.
CACCGGCTCGGGAGCGGACGCCGCCACCGGCTGGACCGGCGCCGACATCATCTATACCGGCCAAGGCAACGACACCATCTACAGCGGCACCGGCAACGACACCGTCTATGCCGGCGACGGCTACGACACGCTTTATTCCGAAGGCGGCAGCGATTCGCTTTATGGCGAAGCTGGAAATGACATCTTTTACAGTTATGGCGGCACGTCCGTGTTGGCCGACACCGCCACCGTCGTCATGAACGGCGGCGACGGCAGCAACACCTATTACCTTTACGGCGCCACCGAAAGCGTCGTCGGCACCGACGGCATCGACACCGTCAGCTACTGGAACGGCTACAGCCGCTATGGCGTCACCAGCGGCAGCACCGTCGTCGACATCTCGGGAACCAGCACCCGTGTCTATCTCGGCATTTTCGCCAACCTGAGCACCACCGATTACGGCATCGATTCTAGCGGCAACCTGGTTTCCGGGGCGGCCTCGTCCTATTGGCGCACCGGCAGCACCGACCCGGGCAGCGAATGGCTGCTCATGGGGGCCGGCACCAACGGCTATCAATGGCAAGCCGACAACGACCAGCGCGGTTTCTACGCCAACGCCGAAGGGGACCGTTATTTCGGCGTCGAGAACATCGTCGGCACCAACTACAGCGACGTGCTGATCGGCAACGATTCCGACAACGTCATCACCGGCAACGGCGGCAACGACGCCCTGTACGGTTTGGGCGGCGACGACACCTTCGCCAATTCCCAAGGCACCTCGGTCTACATCGACGGCGGCACCAGCACCGCCACCGCCATCGCCACCGGCACCGGCGTCACCTCCAGCGCCTTCACCGGCGGCGACACCGTCAATTGCGACAACCATCAGGTCGGCTACACCGTGACACTGGTGGCCGATGGCTCGCTGGTGGCCGGTTCCATGGTGTCGTCGGCCGGCGTGACCTCGGTCCTGTACGGCATCGAGAACTATATCGGCGGCAACAGCGCCGACGTCATCACCGGCACCTCGGCCAACAACTACCTTGTGGGCGGCGGCGGCAACGACACCATCACCGGCGATGATGGCGACGATGTCATCAACCTGGGCTATTCCTATTCCAACAGTGGCCTGAGCCCCAATTCCGGCGCCGACACCGCCGATGGCGGCGCCGGCAACGACTGGGTCAGCTATCTGGGCCTGGGCACCACGGGCACCGCCGGCGTCACCATCCACCTGGACACCGGCCGGGGAATCGCGGGCTACGACCAATATTCGAAAAGCAGCAACAACGACTACGACGACCTGAAGAATTTCGAGCACGCCCAGGGCAGCAACTACAACGACATCATCTACGGCAGCAGTGTCGCCAACACCTTGTGGGGCATGGCCGGCAACGACACCCTGTACGGCCTGGACGGCGACGACATCATCGACGGCGGCAGCGGCAACGACACCATGGTCGGCGGCAGCGGCAACGACACCTATTACGTGGACAGCAGCAGCGACGTCGTCAGCGAACTGGCGGGCGAAGGCATCGACACCGTCTATACCACCGCCACCTTCACCCTGTCGTCCAACGTCGAAGTGCTGACCGCCACCGGCACCTACAACATCAACCTGACCGGCAACGAGCTGGACAACACCATCACCGGCAATTCCGGCAACAACTCCCTTAACGGCGGCACCGGCGCCGACGCCATGACCGGCGGCGACGGCAACGACACCTATTACGTCGACAACGTCGGCGACAGCGTCGTCGAACTGGCGGGCGAAGGCACCGACACCGTCTATACCTCGATCAATTACACCTTGGGCGCCAACGTGGAACACCTGCGCGCCTGGAACACCAGCGGCCTGACGCTGACCGGTAACGCCCTGGGCAACAGCATCGTCGGCTCGTCCGGCGCCGACCTTCTATATGGCGGCGACGGAGACGATTCCATCGACGGCGGCAACGGCAACGACACCATCGAAGGCGGCGTCGGCGCCGATTCCATGTACGGCAACGGCGGCACCGACACCTTGTCCTACGCCTCGTCAAGCGCGGGCGTGACCGTCGATCTGGGCGCCGGCACCGCCAGTGGCGGCGACGCCGAAGGCGACGTGTTCTCCAGTTTCGAGAATTTGTTGGGATCGAGCCACGCCGACATCCTGACCGGCAACACCGGCACCAACGTCATCCATGGTGGTGGCGGCAACGACGTCATCACCGGCGGCGGCGGCACCGACACATTGTATGGCGACGCCGGCAGCGACACCCTGCAACTGACCACCGGCCAGCTCAATTCCTATGTCTATGGCGGCAGCGGCAACGCCGCGGGCGACGCCGCCGAGGACGGCACCGACACCTTGCAGGTCGCCGGCTGGAACCTGGGCGGCAATTTGATCAACCGCCTGCATTCCATCGAAGTCATCGACGTGCGCGACAGCACCATCAACAGCACCTCGGCGATCACCTACAGCCAGATCAACAACATCCTGGCCGACGGAGCCAGCGGCGGCAAGCTGGTGCTGTATCTGGACAACGGCGACACCTTCACCCACACCAATTCGACGGCCGGCAGCGGCGGCGCCGCCCTGTCAGACACCACCGTCACCTACACCTACAGCAGCGGCGGCGGCGGCAACAGCCATCAGGTGGAGGTCCATTGGGGGTGAACGGAACGGCGTTTTCCCAATCCCTCGCCCTGTTGCTGTCCTCCTTGGGCCGCACGGTCGAGCAGACGGCCGACGGTTCCAACGAGCCGGAGGAGCTGTTGCGCGGCCAGGGCCTGACGCTGCGGCCGCTGACGGTCGAGCCGGGGCAATTGCCCGAAGGCGACATGGCCGGACTGTTGCTGGAAGTGGAAGACGACCTGTGGCTGCCGCTTCTGTCCACGCCCCTGGGGTTCCAGCGCATCGTCGGCAACCAGCCGGCCGGCGTCGTGCCGGAGACGCTGACCCATCTGGGACGCGCCGTGGCGGTGGTGCCGCGCGTCGAGATGCTGGCCGAGTTCCTGCCGTTCCTGCGCCGGCACAAGGCAAGGCTGCTGGAAATCCTGGCCGGCGGGCTGATCGTCAACCTGTTGGCGTTGCTGTTTCCGCTGTTTTCCAGCTTCGTCTATGACAAGGTCCTGGGCAACGGCGTCACCGAGACCCTGTGGGCCCTGGCCATCGGGCTTTGTCTGGTCATCGCCCTGGACTTCACGGTCCGCGCCACCCGCGCCTTGCTGACCGAGCGTTTCGCGGTGACCGCCGAAGCGGACATCGACCACGCCCTGTTCCGCTCGCTTCTGGCCGGCGACGTCGGCCGCCAGCCCTCGGTCGGGCTGGTATTGGACAAGTACAAACAGATTTTGGGCAGCCGCGACTTCCTGTCCAGCGCCTACATGATGTCGGCGCTGGACCTGCCCTTCCTGGTGCTGTTCCTGATGGCGGTGGCGGTGGTGGCCGGGCCGTTGGTGCTGGTGCCGGTGGTGGTGGGGGCGGCGACCATCGGCCTTCACCTGCTGTTCGTCATCCCGGTGCACGATTACGAACGTCAGGCCCGGCGGGCCGGCGAACAGCGTTTCGCCCTGTTGGCCGACACCCTGACGGCCCGCGAGGCCATCGTCGGCGGCCGTCTGCGCGACGAACTGGCGCGGCAATGGCGCAAGGCCAGCACGCGGGCCGGCACCGCCTCGGGCCGGGCACGCTATTGGCATGCCCTGGCCGCGGCATTGTCGCTGGGGGCATCCAACCTGTCCTATGTCTGCACCATCGTCGGCGGCGCGCTGATGGTGGAAAACCGCGCGCTGACCGCCGGCGGCCTGTTGGCCGCCACCATGCTGAGCGGCCGGGCCATGGCCGCCTTGGGCTCGGTGGTGCTGTTGCTGACCCGTTATCGTGAATTCCGTCAGGCCATGACCGAGATGGACGCGCTGTTGCCGCCGCCGCCCGAGGCCGCCGAGGCTCCCCTGCGCGGCGCCCAGCCGGGACGGATCAGGATGATGGCGGTCGGCTGCCGGCTGCGGCCCGAGGCGCCGCCCACCCTGAGCGGCGTCACCCTGTCCGTGGAACCGGGCGAGATGGTGGGCATCGCCGGTCATCCCGGTGCCGGCAAGACCACCGCCTTGCGGATCATGGCCGGCATCCTGGCCCCCGCCGAGGGGCAGGTGCTGGTGGGCAGCCTGCCGATAGCGGCATTGGCGCCGGCGGACGTTTCCGCCACCATCGGCTACAAACCGCAGGAACCATGCCTGTTCGAGGGCAGCGTCGAGGACAACGTGCGCGCCGGAAACCCCAGCGCCACCCCGCAGGAGATGGAGGACGCGCTGGCCGCCTCGGGTCTGTCGCTGGCGCTCAGCCGTGGCGAGCTGACCCTGGCGACCCGGATCGGCCCGCGCGGAACCAACCTGTCGGGCGGCCAGCGCCAGATGGTGGCCCTGGCCCGCGCCCTTCTGGGGGCGCCGCCGGTCCTGTTGCTGGACGAACCCAACACCGGGCTGGACGCCCAGTTGGAACAGGCGTTGGCCGGCCATCTGGCCCGGTTGCGGCCCAATCGCGCCATCGTGGTCAGCACCCACAGCCGAACCTTGTTGGCGGCGTGCACGCGCATCGTGGTCATGGACGGCGGCAAGATCATCACGGACGGCCCGCGCGAGCGGGTTTTGGGAAGTTGAGGAGCGGCGAAACGTGTCGGGGAATCGGTCGGTGAGAAACAATTTGCGCTGCATGGGACTGGCGTTCGGCGTGGCGGGCCTGATCCTGGCCTCTGCCGCCCGTGCGGAAGAGCCGGCACCGGATCGTGGCGAACAGCGCGCCGCCTTGCTGGTACATATGCTGGGCGGCGATCCGGTGGTGCATCTTGAACAGACCGTGCGCGCCCCCGACGTCACCGACGCGCTACGGCTGGACGAGGCGGTGGCCTTCGCCCTCAAGAACAATTTCGAGGTCCGCGCCGCCAGCGCCAAGACCGACGCCGCCGACTGGGACGTGGTCGGCGCCTATCTGGGATACATGCCCACCATCACCTATTCGCGCAGCACCGGCCGGGAACGCTCGGGACCGGCGTCCTACAACATCAACGACAAGCGGGTTCAGGACGACACCCACCACCGCCGCGACAAGGAATTGTCGATCAAGCAGCCCTTGGTCGACCTGACGCTGATTTCCGACATCTTGCTGCGCCACAAAAGCCAGACCGCCGCCGAGATCGAGGAAACCGGCGTGCGCGAACGCATCGCGCTTCAGACCATCGGCGCCTTCTACAAGATCATCCAGGCCCGGCTGTTCATCCGCATGGCCGAGCAATACAAGGCGCAACTGGACAAGCTGAACGACCTGATGGCGTCGCGGGTCGAGGGCGGCGGCGCCGCCCAGGCCGATCTGGACCGCATCAAGGCGCGGTCTGTCAGCGCGCAAAGCGCCATCATCGAGACCCGCTCGGAATTCGACGCCGCCATGGACGAATTCCGCCGCCTGACCGGCGTCACACCGCTTCAGTTCCAGGTGCCGGCCATGCTGGTGCCCACCCTTCCGCCCACCATCGAGGACGCGCTGACCAAGGCGTTGCGCGGCAACCCCGACTACCTTCTGAGCCTGAGACAGACCGAGGTGCAGCAATACGAGGCCGACAAGGCCTATAGCCGGCTGTTGCCCAAGGTCACCTTCGAATTCACCAAAAGCCGCACCTGGAACGCCGGCGGTACCGCCCTGGGCTCCACCGACGCCGGCGGCACCGACGAAATCTTTCCCTATCAGAACGACGAACGCGCCATGGTCGTCACCACCTGGACCTTCAGCGGCGGCACCGACATCGCCGCCGGCCTGTCGGCCAACGCCAAGGCGCGCGAGGCCAATTTCAAGTCGCTCGACACCCGCTCGCGGGTCGAGGAACTGGTGCGCACCAGCTACAACGCCCTGGGCGCCGCCAACAGCCGCATCCCCGTGCTGCAACAGGCGGTGGAATCCAACGCCCGCGTGGTCTCCGCCTTCGAAGAGCAGTACATGAACGCCAGCCGGCCGCTGTTCGACCTGCTCGACGCCTATGAGCGCCATTACAGTGCCCGGCTGGACCTGACCCGCGTGCTGGTGGCCGAAGCCCAGGCGGCGCACCAGTTGCGCCGCCAGATGGGCGAACTGATCCAGGCGCTCAAGGAAACCGAACACCGGGCCCATGTCCCCGCCGCTGCCGAAGCGCAGCCCGAGGCCAAGCCGGAAGCCCCCGCCGCCGACACCGACGAACCGCCGGTCGAGGCGGCGCCGCGCGAGAGCGTCACGGCCGAACCGGCGGCCAAGCCCTGAGCATCAGGATAAATCGGCCAACGCCTTGAGTTCCGCCTCGCCCGGCAGGTTGCCGGCTTCATCGCGATAGCTGACGCGGCCATCGGTGACGGTTCCTTGCCAGGTCCGTTCCAGTTGGCTGCGTTCGGGGCTGGCGTGGAACGCCCTCAGGAAGGCGTTGATTTCGTGCAGCAGCCCATACGACGACGCCTCGGTCCGCACACCGACGGCGTAGTAATAGGGCTGGGCCGCCAGATTGCCGCCGACGATCTCGATCTTGCCGTGCCAGGGGCTGTCGGGCGAGGTGCACGCCCAATGGTAAATGGGCAGATCGACGCAGAACCCATCGACCACGCCGTCGGCCAGACAATCGTGAATGCGGCTTTGGTCGGAATAAGCCACAAGGTTGGCCAACATGACCTTGCCGCCGGGCTTGCCGGCATTGGCCTGCCAGCGCACCCCGGCCGCCTCCAACACCGCGAAGGCGCCGGGATCGTTGATGACGCCGATCACCTTGCCCGCCAGATCGGCCAGATTGTTGACCCGCGTGTCCCCCGCCCGCCGCGCCAGCACGAACGGCAGCCAGGTATAGGTTTCCGAATAGGCCACCCCGGCGAAGCTGGCGCTGGGCGGAAGGGCCGACCACACAACGTCCACCGGCGCCTCGCCGGCATGGCGCCCCACCGCCAGCAACTCGGTCAACTGGTCCCAGGGATGTTCGACGAATTCGCAGCGGACACCGATGGCGCGGGCGAAGGCGCGGGCGTATTCCACGTCCAGTCCTTCAAGTTCGCCCCCCGGCCTGCGCCGGAACGACAGGCCGACGAAGCGCGGCTCGACGCCGACACGCAAGGTGCCGCGCGCCTTGATCTCGGCCAGCCGGTCATAGGTCGGGTCCAGCACCACGTGCTGACGCTCGGCCAGGGACCGGACCTGCGCCAGCCGGTGGCCGGCCGGCGCCGACAACGCCGACCCCAGGGATTCCAACTCGTCGCCGACCCAGGCCATCTTGTCCAGCGTGCGGGTCCGGGTGGCGTTGCCCAGGTCGATCATCTCGCGGATGACGCCGTTATGGTTGGCGATGTCGTCGACGTTGGCGGCGATGCCGCCCAGCATGGTCTCCAGGTCGCCCAGAGAGCTTTCGGTCAGTTGCTGCAATTGCGCCAGTTCGGCCGCGACCTCGGCCACCGTCTCTTCCAGAATGGTGAAAATGTCGGTGAAGTCCAAGGCCTCGGCCGCTTCCGCCGCCTGTTTCAAGGTGTGGTTGGCCAACGTTCCGACCTCGTTGGCGACCACGGCGAAGCCTTGGCCGTGCTCGCCGGCCCGTGCCGCCTCGATCCGCGCGTTCATGGCCAGCATGCGCACCTTGCCGCCGATGCCGGCGATGGATTGCAAAACGCGGGCGGCGCGCGTTCCCTTGCTCTGAAGGGCTTGGGTGGAGTGGTCCAGACGCTGTTTGATGGAACCGGCGATGGCCTCGATCCGCGCTTCCGTTGATCGGCGTACGGTGCCGGCGCGAGCGTTGGAATCTTCAAGGTCCCGTTCGGTGGATTTCAAAGCCCGCGTCAGGTCGCTGGTCCGGGCGGCGATCTCGTCGAAGGCTTGGGCCTGGCACCCGGCGGCGGTGACCGCGTGACCGGCCAAGGCCTGGGCGTGACGCAACAGCGCCGCCGTCGCCGTTACCGGGTCCTCCTCGGCCTGGGAAGTGGAAAGGGGGCTGTCCGACATCATCATGTCCGGCGGTTCTCCGGCCCGTTGGTGGTGGCGCCTGGGGCGCGAGCAATTCCGCCCACAATTTGCAAAATATATGCCACCATCAAAGCCGCGCTTTCGCACGGATAACAGAGATGAACGACTAATTCCTGTGCACAGAACGCCAAAACAATGATCATGTAACCTTTAGTTTTTAATATATCCTTTTGTATGCACAAAAGACCGGTGGACAGGATGCCCCTATCCACCGGTTCTTTATATTTTTTCTTAAATTGCCGGTTATCCAGCCTTTTTGAGGCCCGCCATGATAATTCCCGTCGCGCTCTGCGCCGCCAAGCTGGTGGTGCGCAGATCCTCGGGTTCAAGGTTATGAACGTTGGTCTTGCCGGTACAGCGGGCCATCATCGAGCATTCCGACACCGCCGCCTTGAGGAAACGGCCCAAGGCACCGGCGGCGTCCTCGACCTCGGCGAAGTCGACACCGGCCCCCTTGGGCACGCCGCCCAAGGCGATGGCCGCCGAAACGCAGGCCACGCCGCCATTGGCGCCCAAGGCCATGGCCTTGGCCATGTCGGTGCCCGAGCGCAGGCCGCCGAACCACAGCACCGGGAACGCCTCTTCGGCCTTCAGGGCGCGCAGCCTGGCGACGGCCTTGGTCAGCAACGCCAGATCGGGCGCGCCGGACAGGTCGGCCCAGTCGGCGGGCAACACGCCCGAACCGTCAAGCAACAACAGGTCGGCCTTTTGCGACACCGCCAGATCGATGGCGGCGTCCAGATTGGCCAAGCTCGCCACCACGCCCCATTTCTGGCCCGTGGTCAGGTCGGGCTTGACCGGAGCGGCATGGGGCGCGGCCACCGCCAGCACCATCGCCGCCGCCGGATCGGCCGGAACGCCGGCCGGGGCCAGTTGCAGCCACGGGACATCCGCCCCCAAGGGAGCGCGGCCCACATAGGCGCCACCCGATTCGGCGACGGCGCTGGCCGCCGCCGCCTTGATCGCCGCCGGGGCGGCGTCCAGCCCGCCCACCAGCATGGGATGGGCCAACGTCAGGCCGTCGGCCAGATCGGTGACGGTCTTGCACGCCTCGCGATAGGGGTCGATGACCAGACGGGTCAAATTGGCCGGCAGGAACACCAGCTCGTCGAAAGTGGCGCGGTGACCGGCCGGAGCGGGATCGGGGCGGGTCGCCAACCGCGACCGGGTCAACCGCGCCACCTCGGCCGGGCCGCTATCCTCGCGGGCCAGGGCGAAGATGGTTTCGCGCATCTTGACGCTGTAATCCACCGAGCCGGTCTCGGTGTCGCAGCGATAGCAGCGCGCCGCCTGTTCCTTGGCGGTCCGGGCGTCGTAGCCGGCCTCGGAATCGGCGAAGGGCTCGTCGCGCAGGCCCAGGAAGCGCGGTTCCTCGCGCCCCAGCTTTTCCCACGCCACATCCTGGGCCACCTCGGCCGAACGGGTGCGGTAGGGGGTACGATAGGGCGCCGGATGGGCGTTGCCCTGCAACGCCGCCACCACGTAATAGGCCGCCTTGTGCCCCTGGAACATGGCCTGGACGATGGTCGAGGAGCCGAAGGCGGCGTCGCCGGCGGCATAGATGCCGGGAACGCGGGTGCTCATGTCGGCTTCGGCGGTGGCGATACGCTCGCCGTCCATCATGCCCAGCTTGGCGAGTTCCAGGCTGACCGCCTTTTGTCCGACGGCGGCGATGACCAGACCGGCGGCGACGGCGAAATCCGAACCGGGAATGGTGCGAAAGGCGCGACGCCCGTCGGCGCCGGGGGCGCCCAGTTCGGTCTTCAGCATGCGCAGTTCGACCGAACCGCCCGAAGCCTGGACCACCGCCGACGGCGCGACGTTGTAGACGATCTCGATGCCTTCGGCCAAGGCGGCCGAGATTTCATGATGGCGGGCCGGGATTTCGTCGGGACCGCGGCGATAGAGCACGGTGACCTTCTTGACGCCGGGCAGGCGCCGCGCGGTACGACAGGCATCCATGGCGACGTCGCCGCCGCCGATCACCACCACATGGGCCGGCAGTTGCGGCCGTTCGCCGCCGTTGACCTTGTTCAGGAAGGTGACACCGTCCACCACCTGGGGCAGGTCGTCGCCGGGAACACCCAGCTTGCGGCCGGCGCTGGCGCCGATGGTCAACAGCACCGCGTCATGGGTGGCGCGCAATTGCTCCAGCGTCACCTTGTCGCCCAAGGGCGTCTCCAGATGCAGCGTGATGCCGGGGCAGCGTTCCAGGATGCGGGCCACATCCTGTTCGACCACTTCGGCCGGCAGACGGAAATCGGGAATGCCCCAGGCCATCATGCCGCCGGCCCTGGGCAGCGCCTCGTAGACATCGACCTTATAGCCTTCGGCGGCGATGTCCTGGGCGGCGGTCAAGCCCGCCGGGCCGGCGCCGACGATGGCGACGCGCTTGTCCTTGTCCGGCTGGATGGCCGGCAGGTGGAAATCCGGGCCCAGCGCGTCCATGACATAACGCTTGAGCGCGCGGATGGCCACCGGACCATCGGAATTGGCGCGGCGGCAGGCCGGTTCGCAGGGCGCGTCGCACACCCGGCCGCACACCCCCGAGAACGGGTTGGTGGCGGTGATGGCCTCGAGCGCGCCGGCGGTGTCGCCGCTCCAGATCAGGCCGACATAGGAACCGACATCGGTGCCGATGGGACAGGCCACCTGACACGGCGGCGGCTGGTAGTGGGGCAGGCCGCTCTGGTCGGCGGCGAGGTCCAGCGAGAAGGGCTTGCAGCTGCTCATGGTCAGGCCACCTGGGTCAGGAGTTGTTCGTCAACCACCCGATAGTCCGGGTCGTAGGGCAAGCCGGTGATGGCCGCCGCCTCGGGAGTCAGGGCCACCAGGTCCTTGCGCGACAATTGGCGGAAATCGCTGTAACCGAGCGCCTGGGTGATGGCGGCGATCTGCCAGCGCACCGATTCCAGGAAACGGTGGATGGCCTGGGCCTGAAGCTCGGTCTTGTAGCGGGCCTCGTGCTCGGGATCTTGCGTCGCGATGCCGACCACGCAATTGCCCACATGGCATTGCATGCAACTGATGCAGCCGCCGGCGATCAGGGCGGCGGTGCCCATGGCCACCGCGCCGGCACCCAAGGCCAGGGCCTTGACCGCATCGACACCGTCCTTGATGCCGCCCATCATCACCACCGGCATGGAGCCGTCATGGCCGATCTCGTTCAAGCCGTCCAAGGCTTCTTGCAGAGCGGACAGAGTCGGCACGCCGACGTTTTCCAGCACCTCGGTCGAGGCGGCGCCGGTCGAGCCCTGAAGCCCGTCCAACTGCACGAAGTCGAAACCGTCCTTGTAAGCGATCTTGATGTCGTCGCGCACGCGGCCGGCACCCATCTTGACCGAGACCGGCTTGGCGTAACCGGTGGCCTCGCGGAACTCCTCGACCTTGATGACCAGGTCGTCGGCTCCCATGATGTCGGGATGGCGCGACGGCGAACGCAGGTCGATGCCTTCGGGGATGCCGCGAATGGCGGCCAGTTCCTTGGTCACCTTCTTGGCCATCAGCTGACCGCCCAGACCCGGCTTGGCGCCCTGGCTGATATAGATTTCCAGCGCGTCGGCCTTGAGCATGTCGTGGATGTTCCAGCCCAGACGGCCGGACAGGCACTGATAGATCAGTTGCGCCGCTTCCTTGCGCTGTTCGGGCAGCATGCCGCCCTCGCCGGTGTTCTCGACGATGCCCGACAACCGCGACGCCATGGCCAAGGCCACCTTGGTCGACTTGGACAACGCGCCGAAACTCATGGGGGCGATCAGCACCGGCATGGACAACGTCAGCGGCTTGGCGCCATGGCGCTCGCCCAAGGTCATGGCCAGCTTGACCGCCTTGGTGGGATCGCCGGCCGCGCCGATGCGCGAGGGATCGACCTTGATGGCGATGTCGCCGAAATGCGGCACCGGCTTGGCGGCGCCATACCCACGAATGCGATAGCGCCCGATCAGGCTTTTGGCGTGGATGTCCTCGGCCACCTTGGCGTTCCAATAGGAATCGCCCTCGGAAAACACCGGATGGGGCAAGGGCCGGCTGATCGGTTCGTTGACGCCGTACCGCAGCTTTGTGCCGGCGTTGACGATCTTGGTGAAGGTGCCGTCGAAGGGCACGCCATACGTCTTCAGGAAGGCGCGGATGTCGGCGTCTTCCTCGGGCGTCATGTCGACGATCTTGGCGTCCGAGCCCAGGGACTGCACTTTGCCGCCCACGTAGATGGCGCCACCCGACATGTCCTCGCCGACGCGGTCGCCGGAATCGCCCAGGATGACGATACGGCCGCCATACATCATGTACCCGGCCAGGAAGGAGGCGCGGCCGCACACCAAAAGGGTGCCGGCCTTCATCACCTGACCGGCGCGGCTGCCGACGTTGCCCTTGACCACCACTTCGCCGCCGCGCAACGCCACACCGGCGATGGCCCCGGCATTGCCGCCAACCACCACCGACCCGGCATACATGGAATCGCCCACGCCCCAGCCGACGTTGGACTCCACCTCGAACCGCGCCCCGTGGGAAAGACCGGCGCAGAAATAGCCGGCCGAGCCCTTGACGCGCACGGTGACAGGGTGGATCAGGCCGACGCCGATATGGTGGCGGGCGTCGGGGTTGAGGATTTCGATGTCCTCGCCACGCTTGGCGGCGGCGCGAAGGGCGTCGTTCCCCTCGCGCACGGGCATGGTGCTCAGATCGATCGTGACCATGTCTGGTGCGTCCCCGGCAAAGGTTCGGTGGTGGAAAGGGGCTGACCGGGGAACAGCCGGTTCAGCGAGACTTCTTCCGAGGCGATGGCCACCAGGCTGTCGTCCTCGTACATGACCATCGGCTTGGCGGCCAGGCGATCCTTGGCGAAGCCGATGCCGTCCTTGGTCGAGACCAGGAAGGAGAAGGTGCCGTCCAGATCGTCCACCGACTGTTCCAGCGCGGTCTCCAGCGGCACGCCCTGGGCCATCTTGTCGGCGATGTAGACGGCGATCAGTTCGGAATCGTTGTCGGTGCGGAATTCGAAGCCCCGGGCTTCCAGCCGGCGCCGCATCTTCCAGTAATTGGTGATCTGGCCGTTGTGGACGATGGCGACGTCGGCGAAGCCGGTGGCCCAGAACGGGTGCGCCGCCTCGGGCTTGACGTCGGATTCGGTGGCCAGACGGACATGACCCAGGCCATGGCTGCCGTTGATGCGGCCGATGCCGTAAACCGCGTCCAGATCCTTCGACGTGCCCACATCCTTGATGATGTCGAGCGCGGTGCCGATGGACACCAGCTTGGCGGCGTGTTCCATGGCATAGGCGAAGGGACGGATCTCGCCGTCATAGGCGACCTCGACCACCAGGGTCGACCCCTCGCGCCGTTCCGCCTTGATGGTGGCGCCATGTTCGGCCAGGGCGGCACGAATGCGCTCCACCGCCGCGTCGTCGTCCACCAGGAAGCGCAGACGCAAGCCCGCGACTTCGTTTTCATAAAGGGCGAAACCGGTGGAATCGGGGCCGCGATGCTGGCAACCGTCCATCATGTCGGCCAACGCGCGTCCCAGCACCTGATTGCTGACCGGCTTCTTGAAAAGAATTCCCGCAATTCCGCACATGACCTGTCTCCTTCGTGCGATGGATCGACCCTAGCAAGGCGGCGCGCGGCCGGTCAATGGCTTTGTGCAAAAATGTTTCCTTATGGGAAAGGTATTCACCGCAGGATAAAGCCACTTTCCCACGAGGAATAATGCAAGAATGGCGGAATTCCGCCGCTTTCGCCCTCATTTACCCCCACCGCAACCCCACTAGGCGGAAAATTTGTTTCTTCGCAGTTGAAATATTCCCCAGATCAGCATAGGGTGATTTTGCCGAATTTAATGGCATGAAACGCCATTGCCCATTCGATGGGCATTACGACTGAGGGGAATTCGATGGCTCACGATCTCGCCGAAATCGCCAAGGAACGCGGCATTCAGTATTTTCTGATTTCCTATGTGGACCTGTTCGGCGTGCTGCGGGCCAAGCTGGTTCCGACTTCCGCCATCAAGCGCATGCAAAAGAACGGCGCCGGCTTCGCCGGTTTCGCCACCCACCTGGACCAGACGCCGGCCCATCCCGACACCCTGGCGGTGCCCGATCCCGACAGCCTGATTCAATTGCCATGGAAACCCGAAGTCGGCTGGCTGGCCTCCGACGTCTATTGCGGCGGCGAGTTGCTGCCCGACGCGCCGCGCAACGTGCTCAAGCGTCAGATCGCCAAGGCCAAGGAACTGGGTCTTCAGATGAAGACCGGCGTGGAATGCGAGTTCTTCTTGCTGTCGCGCGACGGCAAGACCATCGCCGACGCCTATGACGACTATCCCAAGCCGTGCTATGACCAGCTTGCCCTGATGCGCCAATACGACCTGATCAAGGAATTGTGCGACTACATGGGCGAGCTCGGCTGGGGCCCCTACCAGAACGACCACGAAGACGCCAACGGCCAGTTCGAGATGAACTGGGAATACGACGACGTCCTCAAGACCGCCGACCGCCACACCTTCTTCAAGTACATGACCAAGACGCTGGCCGAGAACCGCGGCATGCGCGCCACCTTCATGCCCAAGCCGTTCAACAACCTGACCGGCAACGGCTGCCACATGCATGTCAGCCTGTGGAAGGGCGCCGAGAACGTGTTCGAGGACGAAGCCGGCGAATTGGGCATGAGCAAGCTGTCCTATTCCTTCCTGGGCGGCGTCATGCATTCGGCCGCCGATTTGTGCTCGCTGTTCAATCCCACCGTGAACAGCTTCAAGCGCATCAACGCACCGATCACCGCCTCGGGCGCCACCTGGTCGCCCAACTCCATCACCTACACCGGCAACAACCGCACCCACATGGTGCGCATCCCCGAACCCAACCGCTTCGAGTTCCGGTTGATGGACGGCGCCACCAACCCCTATCTGGCGCCCGCCGCGCTGCTGATGGCCGGTCTCGACGGCATGGCCAACGACCGCGACCCCGGCGAACGCCTCGACATCAACATGTACACCGACGGCCACACGCTGAAGAACGTGCGCAAGCTGCCCCTGAACCTGTTGGACGCGCTGCGTCTGCTGGAACGCTCCGACGTGGCCCGTGCCGGCTTCGGCGACGCCTTCGTCGACAGCTACATCAAGCTCAAGATGGCCGAGTGGAACTCGTTCATGAGCCACGCCAGCGCTTGGGAGCGCCTGCACAACCTGGATTGCTAACCCCTACGGCCACCCCCCGCCCGCCCCGCCGCGCCCCTCAGCCAGAGGCGCGGACAGGGGAGGCTCGTGCCCGGCCCAGACGGATAAGAGTGAAGAGGCATGACCACCACCGCCAAACACTACGTGCTGACCATTTCCTGTCCCGACGCCGTCGGCATCGTCGCCGCCGTCGCCGGCTTCCTGTCGGGGCACAACCTGTTCATCACCGAATCCGAGCATTTCGGCGACGTCATCACCGGCCGCTTCTTCATGCGCACGGTGTTCCTGGACCGCCCCGGCATGCCGTCGCCCGACGAATTGCGCAAATCCTTCGCGGAAGTCGCCGAACGCTTCGACATGGATTGGCGGATTCACGATTCCACCCGCAAGCCGCGGGTGCTGATCCTGGTGTCGAAGTTCGACCATTGCCTGAACGACCTGTTGTACCGTTATCGCACCGGCACCCTTCCCATCGAGATTCCGGCGGTGGTGTCCAATCACCCCGACCTTCAGCGCGTGGTGGAATGGCACGGCATCCCCTATCACCATCTGCCGGTGACCAAGGACACCAAGGCCGAACAGGAAGCCGCCATCCTTGAGATGGTCGATCGCCTGCACATCGATCTGGTGGTGTTGGCGCGCTACATGCAGGTGTTGAGCCAGGACATGTGCAGGGCGCTGTCGTGGCGTTGCATCAACATCCACCATTCCTTCCTGCCCAGCTTCAAGGGCGCCAAGCCCTATCATCAGGCGCACACCCGCGGCGTCAAGATCATCGGCGCCACCGCCCATTACGTCACCTCGGACCTGGACGAGGGGCCGATCATCGAACAGGCGGTCGAGCGGGTGAACCACACCCACACCCCCGACGATCTGGTGGCCATCGGCCGCGACATCGAGAACGTGGTGCTGGCCCGCGCGGTGCTGTACCACACCGAACACCGGGTGCTGACCAACGGCGCCAAGACGGTGGTGTTCCGGCGATGAGCGCGCGGGTCATCGACGGCAAGTCCTTCGCCGCCGGGCTTCGCGCCCGCGTGGCGACCGAGGTGGCGGCGTTCAAGGCCGCCACCGGCGTCACTCCGGGGCTGGCCGTGGTGCTGGTGGGCGAGGACCCGGCCAGCCAGGTCTACGTCCGCAACAAGGGCCGCGAGACGCTGGCCGCCGGCATGGCGTCGTTCGAACACCGGATGGCGGCGACCACCAGCCAGGAGCAGCTTCTGGCGCTGATCGCCAGCTTGAACACCGACGACACGGTACACGGCATCCTGGTGCAGTTGCCCCTGCCCAAGCACATCGACGAAGCCGCCGTGCTGGCGGCCATCGACCCGGCCAAGGACGTGGACGGCTTCCATGTGGTCAACGCCGGTCTTTTGGCCACCGGCGGCCAAGGTCTGGTGCCGTGCACGCCGCTGGGTTGCCTGATGTTGCTGGAGGACACCCTGGGCGACCTGTCGGGCCTTGAGGCGGTGGTGATCGGCCGCTCGAACATCGTCGGCAAACCCATGGCGCAATTGCTGTTGGGCAAGAGCTGCACCGTCACCATCGCCCATTCGCGTACCCGGGATCTTCCATCCGTGGTACGCCGCGCCGACATCGTGGTGGCGGCGGTGGGACGGCCGGAAATGGTGAAGGCCGATTGGATCAAACCGGGCGCCACGGTGATCGACGTCGGCATCAACCGCGTGCCGGCCGACGAGCCCGGCAAGACCCGACTGGTCGGCGACGTCGCCTATGGCGAAGTGTCGCGGGTGGCCGGCGCCGTCACTCCGGTTCCCGGCGGCGTCGGCCCCATGACCATCGCCTGCCTGCTGCTCAACACCCTGACGGCGGCCCAGGCCCGGCACGGCTGACCCGCCACCGCTTGCCGCCCGCCCGCCGGAACCGGCGCGGCGGGCGTCTTGCTTTCACACCTCGCCCGAGCGGGAATAGACGATCACCGACAACAAGCGGATCGGCAGCTTGCGCAATTCCTCGGGCCCATGCGGCGCGTCGGCGTCGAAGAACAAGGAATCGCCCGCCTGCATGGCGTAAAGCTTGCTGCCGTGGCGATAGGCCACCTCACCTTCGAGCAGATAGATGAATTCCAGCCCCGAATGCTGGAACAGCGGGAACACGTCGGATTGTTCCGACAGCGTCACCAGATAGGGTTCGACCACCAGATTCTTGCCGATGGTGTGGCCCAGCAGATGGTATTGGTGCCCGGCCCGCGTGCCGCGCCGTTCGATGGCCAGTCCCTGGCCCGATTTGACGAAGGTGGCGTCGCGCTGTTCCTCGAACTTGCGGAAGAAGGCGGTGACCGGAACGTTGAGGGCACGCGACAGCGATTGCAGCGTCGACAGCGACGGCGAGGTCACGCCGTTCTCGATCTTCGACAGCATGCCGGGGCTCAGATTGGCCTGACGCCCGAGATCGGCCACTGTCATCCCCAGCTTGGTGCGGTATTCGCGGACCTGATGACCGATGGCGACCTCCAGGCTGTTCTCGCGGGCGCCGTCCAGGGCGTGGGGATTCTGGAGCTGATCTGTCATCGTTTCCTCACAGGCAACGTTTGAGGAAGTATATGAAACACACCCCCATTCCGAAACGAAAAAAGCGCCGGGCGGTTGTCCGCCCGGCGCCGTTTCTCAAAGATCCCGATAGGGAGCC